>NZ_CP036282.1:1200000-2400000 GCF_006974105.1 Rhodoferax aquaticus | reverse complement strand
TGTACAGCCACCGGTCCACCATGTTGCACGCTTTGGCAGGCGCACTGCCAGACGCTTTAAGCATGAGCGCCCGGGACTGCGTGCTGCCCGTGGTCCCCATGTTCCATGTGAACGCATGGGGCTTGCCATATTCCGCCGCCATGACCGGGGCCAAGCTGGTGTTTCCTGGTCCGGCCATGGACGGAAAGTCCATCTATGAGTTGATTGAGTCTGAACAGGTGTCCTTTGCAGCCGGTGTGCCCACGGTGTGGCAAATGCTGCTGGCTCATATGCAAACCAACCAACTGCGGTTTAGCACCCTGAAACGCACTGTCATCGGTGGCTCTGCCTGCCCACCCGCCATGATTACGGCGTTTAACGATGTGTACGGCGTCGAGGTCTTGCATGCTTGGGGCATGACCGAAATGTCGCCCTTGGGCACTGTTTGCACGCTCAAAAACAAGCACTTGCCATTGAGCTCCGACGACAAAATGAAGGTGCGCCTCAAGCAGGGCCGAGGCGTCTTTGGCGTGGACATGAAAATCGTAGACGAGGCAGGCAAAGACCTGCCGTGGGACGGCAAAGCCTACGGGGACTTGCTGGTGAAAGGCCCTTGGGTCATTAGCGATTACTTCAAAGCCGAGGCCCCCGCACCTTTGGTTGATGGCTGGTTCCCGACCGGCGATGTGGCGACGATTGACGCTGATGGCTATATGCAGATCACCGACCGTAGCAAAGATGTGATTAAGTCGGGCGGTGAGTGGATCAGCTCCATTGATGTAGAAAACGTAGCGATGGCACACCCCGCGGTGGCCATGGCCGCCTGCATCGGCATGAAGCACCCCAAGTGGGACGAGCGTCCCATCATTGCCGTGGTGAAGAAGCCTGACCACACCGTCACACGGGAAGAGTTGCTTGCGTTTTACGAAGGCAAAACCGCCAAGTGGCAAGTTCCGGACGATGTGGTGTTCGTAGAGTCCATCCCCCTAGGCGGCACTGGAAAAATGCAAAAGTCCAAGTTGCGTGAGTTGCTCAGGGACTACCAGTTCCCACAATAACGGGGACCTGACCTAGCGCCCGGGGCCACGTTTGAAGGGGGCTGCCCTGGGTGGCAAGCCCTTGTCCCAGTCGTGACAAACCCTTAGCCAAGCGGTCATAAAAAGCTCCTACAATTAAAAAAGAACGACCGTTCTATTTTTACATTCGAGGAATGCAATCATGACCGCGCACTATGAAGTCCAAGGCGACATCGCCATCATTACGCTGAACAACCCACCGGTCAACGGCTTGGGTCTGTCCACCCGCCAAGGCATTGCAGACGGCATGGCACAAGCCAATGCCAACCCAGCAGTGGCGGCTATTGTGATCACCGGCGCAGGCAAAGCGTTCTCGGGTGGCGCAGATATCAAAGAATTCGGCTCCCCCAAAGCCATGCAAGAACCCAACCTCAATAGCGTGATTGGGGTGTTGGAAAACTCCAGCAAACCCGTCATCGCTGCCATCCACACCGTGGTCATGGGCGGTGGCTTGGAACTGGCCTTAGGTGCCCACTACCGTGTGGTGGCTCCCGGCACCAGCGTGGCCTTGCCTGAAGTGAAACTGGGGCTGCTGCCCGGCGCCGGTGGCACACAGCGTTTGCCCCGCGTGCTGGGTGTGGAACCCGCGCTGAACATGATTGTGAGTGGCGAGCCCATCAAAGCAGAAATGCTGGCCATGTTGCCCGGTCAAAAGCTGTTTGACAAAGTGGCTGCCTCTGCCGAAAGCTTGGCAGAAGAGGCCTTGGCGTTCGCGCGCAGCGTGGCCAGCGTGCGCCCGTTGCCCTTGGTGCGTGACCTCAAATGCAAGCACCCACAAGGCGACGCCTACTTCCAGTTCGCACGCAACATGGTCAAGGGCATGAGCAAGCATTTCCCTGCGCCTGCCAAATGCGTAGACGCCGTGGAAGCCGCCACCAAGAAGAAGTTTGACGAAGGCATGGCGGTGGAGCGCGAGATCTTCATCAACCTGATGTGGACAGCCGAGAGCAAATCGCTGCGCCACCTGTTCCTGGCCGAGCGCGCTGCCTCAAAAATAGCCGATGTGCCCTCGGATACAGCGCTGCGCGCTATCAACTCCGTAGCGGTCATTGGTGCTGGCACCATGGGTGGCGGCATTGCCATGAACTTCTTGAACGCAGGCATCCCCGTCAAGATGCTGGAAATGAAGCAAGAAGCGCTGGATCGCGGCATTGCAACCATCCGCAAGAATTACGAAGCCCAAGTCAAAAAAGGCAAGCTCAAACAAGACAAGTACGACCAGCGCATGGGCTTGCTCAGCACGACCCTGAGCTATGACGAGCTGACTGGCACCGACATGGTGATTGAAGCCGTGTTCGAAGAAATTGGCGTCAAAGAAGCGGTGTTCAAAGAGCTGGACCGCGTGATGAAGCCGGGTGCCATCTTGGCGTCCAACACGTCCACCTTGGATGTCAACAAAATCGCCAGCTTCACCAAGCGCCCCGAAGATGTGGTCGGTCTGCATTTCTTCAGCCCCGCCAACGTGATGAAGTTGCTGGAAGTGGTGCGCGGCGAAAAGACCGCCATCGATGTCATGGCCACTGTCATGTCTGTGGCCAAGAAGATCCGCAAAACCGCCGTGGTGTCTGGCGTGTGCGACGGTTTTATTGGCAACCGCATGATTGAGCAGTACGGTCGCCAAGGCGGCTTCTTGCTCGACGAAGGCTGCACACCGGCACAAGTGGACCGCGCCATTGAGAAATTTGGCTTTGCTATGGGGCCGTTCCGCATGGGTGACTTGGCGGGCAACGACATTGGCTGGGCCATCCGCAAGCGCCGCTACACCGAGCAGCCCGACATGAAGTACAGCAAAACCGCCGACTTGCTGTGCGAAAAAGGTCGCTTCGGCCAAAAAACCGGTGCGGGCTGGTACGACTATGTGCCCGGCAAACGTGACGCCATCCCCAACGCAGAGGTAGAGGCCATGATTGCCGCGCACCGTGAGTCCTTGGGCATCACAGCGCGCAAGATCTCGGACGAAGAAATTGTGCAACGCCTGGTGTTTAGCTTGGTCAACGAAGCCGCCCACATTTTGGAAGAGGGCATTGCGGCCAAAGCCAGCGATATCGACATCGTCTACATCTTTGGCTATGGCTTCCCCGCACACCGCGGTGGGCCCATGAACTATGCCGACCAGGTTGGCCTGTTCAACGTGGTGCAAGCCATGCACCGCTTCGCCCAAAACCCCTTGGACGACGCCAAGTTCTGGCAGCCCGCGCCCCTGTTGGCCCGTTTGGCAGCTGAAGGCAAGACCTTCAACTAAGCGCCCCGTTCATATCCAGATCAAGGACTTACCATGACTTCAGCTGTAATCGTTTCTACCGCCCGTACCCCCCTGGCCAAGAGCTGGAAGGGTTCTTTCAACATGACCCACGGGGCCACACTGGGCGGCCATGCGGTGGAACATGCCATCGCACGCGCCGGCATTGAGGCTGGTGAGGTGGACGACGTCATCATGGGTTGCGCCACCCCCGAGGGCGCAACCGGTGCCAACATCGCCCGCCAAATCGCCTTGCGCGCTGGCTGCCCCGTCACCGTGTCGGGCATGACCATCAACCGTTTTTGCTCCTCTGGTTTGCAAACCATTGCCACCGCGGCGCAGCGCATCATCGCCAATGAGGGCGACATCTATGTGGCAGGCGGCGTAGAAGCCATTTCTTGTGTGCAACAAGAAATGAACCAACACATGCTGTCCGACCCTTGGCTGGTGAAGAACAAGCCAGAGATCTACTGGAACATGCTGCAAACCGCTGAAAACGTGGCCAAGCGCTACAACATCAGCCGCGAGGTGATGGACGAGTACGGCGCAGCCAGCCAACAAAAGGCGACCGCCGCCTTGGAGGCTGGTTTGTTCAAAGCCGAAATCGCCCCCATCACCGTCACCATGGGTGTGGCCGACAAGGTCATGGGCCTGATGACCAAGCAAGTGACCGTGAGCGATGACGAAGGCATTCGCGCTGGCACCACGTATGACGGCATCAAAGGCTTGCGCTCTGCTGTGCCCGGCGGCTTGGTCACAGCGGGCAACGCCAGCCAGTTCTCAGACGGTGGCGGCGCAGTGGTGGTCATGCATGAAAAGCTGGCCGAGCAAAAGGGCTTGAAACCCCTGGGCCGTTTCTTGGGCTTTGCGGTGGCAGGCTGCGAACCCGATGAAATGGGCATTGGCCCTGTCTATGCGATTCCTAAGGTGCTCAAGCGTTTGGGTCTCTCGGTGAGCGACATCGACCTGTGGGAACTGAACGAAGCCTTTGCCGTGCAAGTGATTTACTGCCGCGACAAGCTGGGCATTCCGGCTGATCGCTTGAATGTTAACGGCGGTGCTATTGCGGTGGGCCACCCTTACGGTGTGTCTGGCCAACGCCTGACCGGCCACGCGCTGATCGAAGGCAAGCGCCGTGGAGCCAAGCGCGTCTGCGTCACCATGTGTATCGGTGGTGGCATGGGCGCTGCCGGCGTGTTTGAGGTGTTGTAAAGCTCTAGGGCTTCTGCCACCGCTACCTTGATTTGAAAGGGATACGCCCATGACCATTGATTTGCCTACTTTGCGTCGTTTTTTCCAGAGTGCGCCCTTCATGGCGGACCTGGGCGTAGAACCCGTAGCGGTGTCAGACGGCAAGGTCAGCACAGAGCTCGTGCTGCAGACCAAGCACCTGCAACACACCGGCGTCGTGCATGCCGGTGTGTTGGCATCCTTGGCCGACCACTCCATGGGTGCTGCGGCACAAACCATGGCACCGGATGGCCATTGGGTGCTCACGGCAGAGTTCAAAGTCAATCTCTTGCGTGCGGCCAAACGTGACAAGCTGGTGTGCGAAGCCTGGGTGCTCAAGCCCGGCCGTCACATCATGTTCACCGAGGCAGAGGTCTACGCCGTCAACGCCAGTTGGTCGTCAAAACCTCGGGCACGATGGCGGTCACCAAAGCCTAGACCTTGGGCCGCTTGCGCTCACGCTGTTGCGACCTTGTTGCCCTGTTAGACACTTAGGCCAAGGCCTGCGGGTCTTTGCACTAGCTAATTTCTCGGAGTTTTCGGATGACCCTTCGCACCACCCTCGATTTCTTGCTGCACGACTGGCTGGACACGCTGTCGCTCACCAGCCGCGAGCGTTTTACTGATCACAACCGCGAAACGTTTGACGCGGTGCTGGACACTTGCGAGCGCATTGCCCGTGAGAAGTACGCCCCGTTCAACCGCTTGATTGATGTGCAAGAGCCGCACTTTGACGGTGATAAAGTGGTCTTGCCGCAAGCCACGCAAGACGCGCATGACGCGTTTGTGGCCTCGGGCATGCTTAGCGCCGCGCAAGACTACGCGCTAGGCGGCATGCAACTGCCGTACACCGTGGAGTTGGCGGCCAATGCATTTTTCTCCTGCGCCTCGGTGGGCATTAGCGCGGCATTGCTCACAGGGGGCAATGCCAATTTGCTCATGGCCCATGGCACTGAGCTGCAAAAAGAAGTCTTTGCCAAAAACGAATTTGCTGGCCGCTGGGCGGGCACCATGTGCTTGTCTGAGCCCCAAGCGGGCTCCAGCCTGTCTGACATTACCACCCGCGCGGTGCCCGACACGGGTAGCAGCACGCCGTGGGAGCAAGACCCCTTGGGTGCGCGCTACCGCCTCAAGGGCAACAAGATGTGGATCTCGGCTGGCGACCATGAGCTGACGGAGAACATCGTGCATTTGGTCTTGGCCAAAATCCCGGACGCTGACGGTAAGCTCGTGCCCGGCACCAAAGGCATTTCACTCTTCATCGTGCCCAAGAAACTGGTGGACACGCAAGGCCAACTCACGGGTGTGCGCAACGATGTGGCCTTGGCTGGCCTCAACCACAAGCTGGGCTGGCGCGGCACTACCAACTGCTTGCTCAATTTTGGTGAAGGCAAGTTCTCGGTGGATGCGCAAGCTGGCGGCCCTTGGGGTGGCGGGGCAGGGGCCATTGGCTACCTGGTAGGCCAACCTGGCAAGGGCTTGCAGTGCATGTTCCACATGATGAACGAGGCCCGCATTGGCGTGGGCATGGCGGCCACCATGCTGGGCATGGCAGGCTACTACGCTGCCTTGGACTACGCCCAAAACCGCCCTCAAGGTCGGCCTATCACGGGCAACGGCAAAGACCCTGCGCAGCCTCAAACCCGCATCATTGAACACGCCGATGTCAAGCGCATGCTGCTGGCGCAAAAGGCCTACTGCGAGGGCGCCTTGGCGCTAGAGCTGTACTGCGCCCGCTTGGTGGACGAGCAACACACTGGCAACCCGGCGGAAGTGGCAGACGCGCGCCTCCTGCTCGAAGTGCTGCTGCCCATTGCCAAAAGCTGGCCTAGCGAATGGTGTTTGGAGGCCAACTCACTGGCCATTCAAGTGCATGGCGGCTATGGCTACACGCGCGATTTTCCGGTGGAGCAATACTGGCGCGACAACCGCCTGAACATGATCCATGAAGGCACCCACGGCATCCAAGCCATGGATCTGCTAGGCCGCAAAGTGTTGATGGACGAAGGCAAGGGTCTCAAACTGCTGTCTCACCGCATCATGGCCACCGTACACCGTGCCAGTGGCATACCCGCCTTGGCATTGCACGCCAAAGCCTTGGGCCGCACGCTGCAAGACGTGGGCGAGGCCACCCAACAAGCCTGGTCTACCGGCGTGCCCACGGACGCTCTGGCCAATGCGGTGCCTTATATGCAGGCCTTTGGCCACACGGTGCTGGCCTGGATTTGGCTGGACGTTGCCGCGTGTGCGCTGGACAACGACCCTGCGCAAAGCGAGGTGTCTACCCAAGGCCATGTGGGTTGCGCGCGCTACTTTTTCCATTACGAACTTCCCAAGACAAAAGCCTGGCTGGCTGTGGTGCAATCACGGGATATGACCTGTGCCACATTCCCTAGCGAGGCTTTTTAAATGGGCTTTTTCAAGAAATACAACGGCAGCACCAACAAGCGTTTGGTGCGTATGGAGCGCCTCACCTGGGTGCTGATTTATGGCGGCTTGATGCTGATGGTGCTGGGCAACTTTGCCGAGCGCACCCAAGCCTCTGACGCCACCGAGTTTTACCTGGGCGGCGGCGCTGCCGTGGTGGCGGGTGTGATGCTGATTTTGATTCGCTCCCGCCTGCGCGACGACACATAAACACCGGCCTGGTCTGAGTGGCAAGGCGCAAACACACAACACAACTATTTGAGGAACACCATGACTGCACGCACTATTCAACAACTGTTTGACCTCACCGGCAAAACCGCCTTGGTCACTGGCGGCTCACGCGGCCTAGGCCTGCAAATTGCCCACGCCTTGGGCGAGGCGGGGGCCAAAGTGATGATCAGTTCGCGCAAGGCCGAAGACCTGGAAGTAGCGGTGGCTGAGCTGCAAGGCGCTGGCATTGATGCACGCTGGGTTGCCGCTGACTGCGCCAAAGACACGGAAATCACCCGCCTGGCCGACGAGACCTTGCAGCGCATGGGCGATGTCGATATTTTGGTCAACAACGCAGGTGCCGCCTGGGGTGCGCCCGCTGAAGACCACAGCGCCGAGGCCTGGGACAAGGTGATGAACCTCAACGTGCGGGGCTACTTTTTGCTCAGCCAAGCCATCGCCAAGAAAAGCATGATTGGCCGCAAGAGTGGGCGCATCATCAACGTGGCGTCCATTGCCGGCCTGAACGGCAACCCCGAAGGCATGAACACCATTGCCTACAACACCTCCAAAGGCGCGGTGCTCAACTTCACCCGCGCCTTGGCCGCCGAATGGGGCAAGTACAACATCAATGTCAACGCCATTTGCCCCGGCTTCTTCCCCAGCAAGATGACCATGGGCACCCTCAAAGCCATGGGCGAAGAGCGCTTGGCCGCAGGCGCACCGCTCAAGCGCTTGGGCGATGACGAAGACCTCAAAGGCTTGGCTGTGTTGTACGCCTCTGCCGCTGGCAAGCACATCACCGGCCAATGGCTGGCGGTGGACGGTGGCGTGAGCGTCGTCACTGGCGGCTAGGCATGGCGGATCAGGGCATGAAAGCGCAAGCGGATGTAGCCAGCGTGGATGTCACGGGCGCAGTCCCGGGCTTGGGCGTAGGCACACCTTTTGTGCAGCACCTGGGCATTCGCTTTGTGAGCCACGAGGGCGGCCACTCCGAGCTGGCGTTTGCACCCGGTCCTGAACATTTGAATTCGTATGAAGTGGCCCATGGCGGCGCTGTCATGACCTTGCTAGACGTCACCATGGCCACCGCAGCCCGCACGCTGCAGCCCACGATGGGCGTGGTCACGGTCGAGATGAAAACCAGCTTCATGCGCGGCGCTGTGGGGCCGCTCACGGCCAAGGGCAGCGTGCTGCACCAAACCGCCACGCTGGCCTTCACCCAGGCCACCGTGTTTGATGCCAAAGGCAAAGCCTGCGCGCATGCCACTGGCACCTTCAAGTTTGTGCGCGCGCTGTTGCCACGTCCACGCAAAGCACAAAATATGGAAGAAAACACGGCTTAGCGCGCATCTGTATTGCGCGGACAGCTATTGTTTGTATAGCGTTTGAGTTTCAGCCAGACCAAGAGGGTGCCTAAGCACCCCAAGCCTTGCAACCGATTGAGGAGACACACCATGCACAGCCAGCCCTTGCCAACGCAGCCCGCCCCACGCCTGAGCGCACCCACCGGCCCGCACAGCACGCACGAGGTCACCAACCAGGCCGAGACCTTGGTGGACTACAACCTTTTTGCCCACAACCAAGCGCTGCAAGCCGCGCTGGCCTTCAACGCTCCGAGCTTGGATGTGCAAGCCTTGCATACCCTGGGCGCGCAGTGGGGCAGTGCGGCCATGCAAGAGCACGCCCGCTTGGCCAATGTGCACACCCCGCAGCTACGCGCCCACGACCGCACCGGCAGGCGCATTGACCAGGTGGAGTTTCACCCCAGCTACCACGCGCTCATGGCGGCCGCTACAGCGGCGGGCTTGCACGCCAGCCCATGGGCACCCGGCCAAGCCTTTAGCCACACACGCCGCGCTGCCGCCTTCATGCTGTTTACCGAGGCCGAGCCTTCCATCCTGTGCCCCATTTCCATGACCTATGCGGTCATGCCCGCACTCAAGGCCAATGCCGCCATTTACGCAGCGTGGTCGCCAGGCCTCTTGGCCCCCAACTACGACCCACAGCTCAGCTTGTATTCGCGCAAGTCTGGCCTCACCATGGGCATGGGCATGACCGAAAAGCAGGGCGGCTCAGACGTGCGCGCCAACACCACGCAAGCTACGCTGCAAGGCTCCGACGCTTGGGGCCAGCGCTACAGCTTGGTGGGGCACAAATGGTTTTTCTCGGCCCCCATGTGCGATGCTTTTTTGGTGCTGGCACAAACCCCGGCAGGCCTGAGCTGCTTTTTCATCCCCCGCGTACTGCCCGACTTTGCCGACCCCGGCAGCGCGGGCACGCTCAACGCCATCCGCATCCAGCGGCTCAAAGACAAGCTGGGTAACAAAGCCAACGCCAGCTCTGAGGTTGAGTTCTTGGGGGCCACCGCGTGGCTGGTGGGCGAAGAAGGGCGTGGCGTGGCCCAGATTTTGGAAATGGGCACCATGACCCGGCTGGACTGTGCCTTGGGCACCAGCGGCCTGATGCGCCAAGCGCTCAGCATCGCGCTGCACCACACGGCCCAGCGCAACGCCTTTGGCAAACGCCTGATCGAGCAGCCGCTGATGCGCAATGTGCTTGCCGACCTTGCTATTGAAAGTGAAGCTGCATGCGCACTATCTATGCGCCTTGCACGCTCTTTTGACCATGCTGACGATGCGCATGAGCGCCTGATGGGCCGCTTGCTCACGCCCATTGCCAAGTACTGGATCTGCAAGCGCGGCAGCGCCTTTGCCCAAGAAGCCATGGAATGCCTGGGCGGCAACGGCTATGTGGAAGAGGGCGGCGAGGGCACCATGGCCCGCATCTACCGCGAGATGCCGCTCAACTCCATTTGGGAGGGCGCAGGCAACATCATGGCGCTGGACCTGCTGCGCGCTTTGCGCAAGGGCGATGTGGCCCACGCGCTCGCGCGCGAGCTGGCACCGGCACGCGGTGCGCACCCCGCGCTTGACCGTTTGGCCGCCGCCTTGCCCGCGCGTGTTGAACTCATGGCCCATGAAACCGAGGCCCGCCGCTTGGCCCAAGACGTCGCGCTGGCCGTGCAGGCCGCGCTGCTGTACCAAAGCGCACCTGCCGCTGTGTTCCAAGCCTTTTGCGACTCGCGCTTGGGGGGCAACTGGGGTTACACCTTTGGCACGCTGGGCGACGGCGTGGACTTTGACACCATCTTGGCCCGTGCCATGCCCACTGCCACACGCACGCACGCCTAAGCAAACTACCTACCAGAGAAGACACGCATGGCCGAACTCATTCTTCACCACTACCCACAGTCCCCCTTTGCCGAAAAAGTGCGCCTCGTGCTGGGCTACAAGCAGCTGGCGTGGAAGTCCGTGTTCATCCCCGTGGTGATGCCCAAGCCCGACCTGGTGGCGCTCACCGGTGGCTACCGCAAGACCCCCGTGCTGCAAATCGGCTGCGATGTGTATTGCGACACGGCCTTGATTTGCGATGTGCTGGAGCATGTGCAGCCCACGCCCACCCTGTACCCCGAAGGGCACAAAGGCATGGCCCGTGTGTTTGCCCAGTGGGCTGACACCACCTTGTTTTGGACAGCCATGCCCTACAACCTGCAGCCCCAGGGAGTGGCCGCCATGTTTGCCGGTGCCCCGCCAGAAGCTGCACAAGCCTTCGCGGGCGACCGTGCGGCTATGAGCACCGGCATGAACCGCATTCGCCCCGCAGATGCCACCGCCGCCTACAAGTCGTATTTGCGCCGCATGGCCAGCATGCTGGAAGACAGCCCATTTTTGATGGGCAGTGCGCCGTGCATTGCCGACTTCTCGGCCTACCACGCGCTCTGGTTTACCCGCCATGCGGTAGGTGCTTTGCGCGCCATTCTGGACGCAACACCCTCCGTGTTGGCGTGGATGGACCGTATGGCGGCTATCGGCCATGGGCAGGCTGGGCGCATGAGTGCTACAGAAGCCATAGCAGTATGCGCTCAGTCCATGGGTGCTAGCACTGAAAAAGCTTCAGTTTTTCAGGATGAGCACGGCATCGCATTGGGTAGCCAGGTCACGGTGCAGGCAGAATCGTTTGGGTCTGAGCTCACCGAGGGCGAGTTGGTGGCCGCCACCCGCACCCGGTACACGCTGCGTCGCACCGACGCGCGCGCCGGTGTGGTGCATGTGCACTTCCCTCGGGTGGGCTATGTTTTAAAGAAAGCCAAACCTGTATGACCAAAGAACCCCAACTCCACTGGAAGCTCAGTGCCTTTGACAGCCTGAACGTGCACGAGCTGTACGACTTTTTGCAACTGCGCAGCGAAGTCTTTGGCCTGGAGCAAAACTGCCTATTCCAAGACGTAGACGGCTACGACCAAATTGCCCACCACCTCATGGGCTATGTGGGCCCGCAACTGGTGGCCTACGCCCGTTGCTTTGCCGCGCATGGCAAGTACGCTGAAGCCAGCATTGGCCGCGTGGTGACGCGCCCCTCGGCGCGCGGCACGGGCCTTGGCCACTTGCTTATTGAGCAAGCCAAGCTATCTGTCAGCACCCTGTGGGGCCCGCAGCCTGTGCGCATAGGCGCGCAAGCTCGCCTAGAAAAGTTTTACACCGACCACGGCTTTGTGAATGACAACAAGCCGTACATGGAAGACGGCATCCCCCACCTAGAGATGGTGTGGACGCCTTAATTCGCCTGCCTAGAAATCAAGCAATAACCACACTCCCGGAGACAAACCACCATGCCACATCCATTTACCAACACCACTGCGGTACTCACCGGCGCAGGCTCGGGCTTCGGCCTGGAGTGCGCACGCCTAGGCGCCAAGCTGGGCATGAACCTCGTGCTGGCCGATGTGCAGCAAGACGCGCTAGATAAGGCTGCCGCCGAGGTCAGCGCTTTGGGTGCTCCCACACTGGCGATGCGGGTAGACGTGTCCAAAGCAGCCGATGTAGAGGCGCTGGGTGCCGCCACCTTGGCCCGGTTTGGCGCACCGCATTTGGTGTTTAACAACGCAGGGGTGGGTACCGCTGGTCTGATCTGGGAGCACAGCGTCAAAGACTGGGAGTGGGTGCTGGGCGTGAACGTCATGGGTGTGGCCCATGGTGTGCGCGTGTTCACCCCCATGATGCTGGCCGCCGCAGCCAAAGACCCTGCTTACCGTGGCCACATTGTGAACACCGCCAGCATGGCCGGCATGGTCAACATGCCCAATATGGGCGTGTACAACGTGAGCAAGCACGCGGTGGTGTCTCTGAGCGAGACGCTGTACCAAGACCTCTCTTTGGTGACCGACCAAATCAGCGCCAGCGTGCTGTGCCCCTTCTTTGTGCCCACGGGCATCAACCAAAGCCATCGCAACCGCCCGGCAGACGCCGCTGACGCGCCCTTGACCCAGAGCCAGCGCATTGGCCAAGCCATGAGCGACAAGGCCGTAGGCAGCGGCAAAGTGAGCGCCGCCGAAGTGGCGCAGATGGTGTTTGACGCCGTAGCCGCCCGCCAGTTCTATATCTACAGCCACCCCAAGACCATTGGTTCGGTGCAAACGCGCTTGGAAGACATCATGCAAATCCGCAATCCGTCGGACCCCTTTGCGCACAAGCCTGAGCTGGGGGCAGAGCTGCGCAAGGCTTTGCGCTAGCCCTGCGCGCCTTCATAAATGATTCTCCAGGTGTCGGCGCGCTTTTGCCAGTATTGGCGCACGGTTTTGCCGGTACGCGCGCCTTGCTTTAGCTCACCAAAGGTGGCGACCATGATTTCAGCCTCGTCGCTCCAGCGGATCAGCGACACGTCGTTGAGCTCAATGGGTTTGCCCTTGTCTTTGCCCAAAGCCGCTTGCATGGCGCGCGCAAACGCCACACGGTCTTTGCCGGCGGCATTGAAGTCAGCGGCGTAATAGTTCAGCACTTCGTTCAAGCGCCCCGTGCTCTTGGCGCTGGCCCATTGGCGCAAGGTCTCTTCCCACTGCTGGCGCTCGCGCTGCACTTGTGCGGGCGTTGTCCAAGTGAAGTTTTTGCCAATCAGCACTGGCGTCGTGCGAATCTCTACGGTTTGGATGATGCGGTCTAAGTCAGGGTTGGCGATGGCAACGCAGCCATCGGTCGCCAGCGGCGCTCTTGAAAACTGAGCCGACGGCGTCCCGTGCAGCCAAATGCCACTGCCCGTTTTGCCGCGCCGCAGGTCTAACACATTGGGGTAGTTGATAGGCAGGGCACCTGTGCCGTACAGGTCTTGCAGGCTTTTGGGATCGAGGTTACTGGTAATAAAGTACACGCCCAGGGGCGTGCGCTGGTCACCTTCTACATTTTTTCCCACACCGGCTTTACCGACGGAGATGTAGTAGTCGGCAATGAGCTTGGTGCCACGGTTCGTGTTCTCAAACAGATACAGCCGGGCTTTTGCGGTGTCCACAGCAATCGCGTGTTTGTTGCGTTTGGACAAGCCAATGAACTGGGCTGGCAAGGCATCGGCAGGTGGGCGCTGCTGCAAAGCAGCGATGCGCAACTGCGACTCTTGCCTCAGAGCCTGAAGGTTGGCTGCTCCGGCCTGTTCAAGTTCAGCCGACACATCGCCCAAGCGTTGTACGGGCCGCACCTGAGTGGCCAACAAGTCGCCGTACACCAGTTGGGCCAGTTGAAAGTGGGGGTACGCCTCCACCAGTGCTTGCGCTTGGCGAAGGGCGTCACGGTGTCGGCCTGCGCCAATCAAGCGGTAGATCTGAATCAGCTGCGCTTCTGCTCGGCCGTCTTGGCTGCTGGCAGGGGCAGGGCTTTCTGGCACGGTGCGAGGGCGCGCTTGCGCCCACTCTGGCAAGCCCATGCTGACACCCACCATCACCGCCAAAACACAAAGTGTGAGAACACGTGGCATACGGCTTCGCCTTAACGCTTGACCTTGGCCAACTCTTGGGAGACCAAGGCTTGCAGCTCTTCGGCGCCAAAGCTTGGGAGCGCGCGACCGTTGACAAAGAAAGTCGGGGTCTTGGTGACCTTAAGGGCGACGATGTCCTCCATGTCTTGCGCCAACAGTGCTTGGATCGCTGGCGCCTTGGCATCTTCTAGCGCTTTGGGAACATCGAGGCCCGCTTGTGCAGCCGCTTGGTAGGCCAGTTCGATCTTAGGTTGATGGTGCTCGGCCCACAGAGGTTGCGCGGCCAAAACCATCTCTAGCACCGGTACATACTTGTCTTGCAGTTTGGCGGCTTCGAGCAGCTTCACCACGTGGTCTGAGCCTTGGTGAAATGGGGCATACCGCATCACCAGCCGAATGTCGGCAGGGTGTTTACGCATCAAATCTTTGACTAAGGGGTAGAAGGCCCGGCAGGTTTCACATGCGGGGTCAAAAAACTCAACGATGGTGACCGGCGCATTCATTGGGCCCAGCACGGTGGAGCTTGGACGCACCAGGCGACTGGCTTCTTGCGTAAGGGTGTCTGCCACGGCACTCTGGTTGCGTTGCTGGTAGGTGTAGACACCCAGCGCAAAAAAGGCAATGACAGCCCCCAAGAAGACCGCGACAGTTAGTTTTTGGGATTGCATAGAGACGTTTTTTTGAGATAACAGACAAGCAAAACAGTGATGAGGCCAAACGCCGCGAAGGACAGCCATGGGATCTGGACTCCGCCAAACAGTTCCAGCGATTGCTTGGCACACGACACGCCAGCACCGCACGGAACCCAAGCGCTAGGCACCCAGCCTGCCAGTAACAGCGTGTGATAGCCCGCAAACACAAGGCCTATGCAGGCAAAGGGCAGGGCATATACAGCACCTGAGCGGTGGTTGCTGTAGCAGGCCATGCCCAAAATCAGCACCATGGGAAACATCGCAATGCGCTGGTACCAGCACAGCGTGCAGGGCGTCATCAGCATGACTTCCCCAAGAAACAGCGCGCCTGCGGTAGCCATAGTGGCGATAGCCCAAGCGGCCAAGAGCAGCATCCAGCCTGACTTCATGGGCGCACCTTAGCGGCGTTGGGCTGCGCAGTGAACGACAGTGCCATCCACAGCAACAAGCAGCCGACGATGTAGACATCGGCCAAATTGAACGCGGGCCAGTGCCATGTATTCCAGTGGAAGTCCAAGAAGTCCACCACTGCGCCCGTCCGTACACGGTCTATCAAGTTGCCCGCGCCACCGGCCACCACACCGGCACCCAGCCAGTGCTCGGCGGGCTCGGTACGCAGCAACAAACACCAAACAGCGATGGGCAGTAGCACCACCACACTGAGGGCGATAAAGAACCAACGCTGCCAGCCACCGGCATCGGCCAAAAAGGAGAACGCTGCCCCAGGGTTCAGCACATGGACAAGGTTGAACCACGCGGTAACTTCAACCGCTGTGTTCAACGCAATGGTCGATGAAAAGTGCGCCTTGGTGACTTGGTCAGCAGCCAGTAGGCCTAGGACCAACGCAAGCCATAGCGCACGCGGGTACGTCTTGAAAAAAGAAGGAAGAACCAAAACAAGCTCCAACGGTTTGCATCAAAACCGGCGTAGCGCCGGATGAAAAATCCAGGGGATGCATGGCGACCGGTCTCCAACCCGTCAAGCAAACGAGTGGGCGTCGTGACTACATGCCCCGGCTAGGCCAGGGCGGCCCATTGCGGGCGATCAGGTAAGTCTAGGTAGTGCGATGTTGGAAACAACAGATCACTGTGTATCCGGATGCCGGATGCATCCAGGTGGGCCATTGCCAGTGGTGCAAGCAGCGCCAGAGTGCAATTGGCGTGGCACACGCCACAGTCGTCGTCAAGCGCTAAGGTCTGGCCGCCAGGAGGACATTCATGGTCGGCATGTGTGCTGGAATGTGCGTGAGAAATCGTGGCTGCCGCATTGTCCAAAGCCGTGTTGTCTCCACGATCTACATGCTGGCAATGCCCATTTGCTGCAGCCCAGGTGAGCTGCAACGGAACGAAAATCAACAAGAAAACGAGCAGCCATCGACGCATCCGGCCGAGTTTAGCGCAAGCATCTGTGCCCCCAAGGCTTGCGCGGTCAAGCCGTTACGCAGAGGCTACCTGGGGCGTTAGCGCAGCATGGGCTTCGTCAAAAACTGCTCTGCTTGGCCAAAACCCAATGGGTGGCCCGCTCGGTGGCCACATGCTGAACGCACGTATAGCCTAGCGCAGGCAGGTTTATCCCCTCAAACAGGCGCTCGCCAGCACCCAGTAGCACGGGCCACGCACTAGAGCGGTGTGAAGCGGAGAAATGGAGATGTGGTGTGCATGAATCAGGTCCCCATTCAGCAGCCACTGGATGCGATATCTTGTGCATTAAGAGGCAAGGTCTTGCCCAAACATGATGCGATGCCCGTCTGGCGTGGTAACCATCAACTCTCGCATACCCCAGGGCTTGCTCTCTGGTACAGAAAGGGACGCCAATCCTGATGCCAGAAACTCGCCATACAGTTGGTCGATGTCGTCGACCTCGATGTATGCGAAGTAGGAATGATCGCCAATCTCACCAGCGGGGGGCCTGGTCAGGGCAGTGCCCCAACATCAGCTGAACTCCGTCTCTGGAAAGAAAGCTCCAGCCGTCAAACTCGAAGTCGGTCGAAAAGCCCAGGTTGTCGCGGTAGAAGGCAACGGAAGCTTGAAGGTCCTGCACGGCCAATACGCTTCGCACATTCCTTAGCGTTGGCATGCTTCCTCCTTGCTACGTCCTCGTGTGGCCGAACTTGATCGATGTGTGAAACCTGTCTTGTGAACAAGGTCGATGCAGGCCATAGTTTCGCTCCCTGTGTGCGTTGGTCCCTGATTTATAACTGAGCAAACCAATGCTCCACAAAAGACTTTGTTCATTGACTTGCACCTGTATGAAGCGTGGGCTGATGCACATAAATGGGACCCCAAAGTCGTCTCGCTTCTAGAGCACGCGAGAGTCAATAGCATTGAATTCGCGTAACGCGCGGCGTCACCCGGGCGAAAGTGTGTGCGTGTGGTGCTTGGCCCTCACAAGCCCGCGTTCCCAATACTCCAGTGCTATCCGGTAGGTGTTGAGCTGCACTTGCACTGTGCGCTCTATCTGCATGCCGTATCCACCGCCCATCACAAACACTACAGGGATGTTGCGGCTGTGGCACCAGTCGAATACGCGGCGGTCGCGGGTTTGCATGCCGTCGTCGGTGAGTTTGAGGCGGCCTAGGCGGTCGCCTTCGTGCGGGTCGGCGCCAGCGAGGTAAATCACAAAACCAGGGTCGAATTGATCGCCCAGTGTTTGCAGAGCACTATCTAGGGCTTCTAGGTAAGGGGCATCGGTGCAGCCGTCGGGCAGGGGTACGTCGAGGTCGCTGGCTTCTTTGCGAAACGGGAAGTTTTTATCGCCATGCAGGGAGAGGGTGAACACGCTGCTGTCGTTGCGAAACAGGTGGGCCGTGCCGTTGCCTTGGTGTACGTCTAGGTCAATCACTGCCACCTGCAAAGGCGCGCGGCGCCCGGCTGGGGTGCGGCCCCATTCGGCTTGCATGACGCGTGCTGCCACGGCGATGTCGTTAAACACGCAAAAGCCACCGCCTTTGTCGGCGTAGGCGTGGTGCGTGCCACCGGCCAAATTCGCTGCATAACCTTCAAGCAGTGCAGCGCGTGCTGCGGCTACGGTGGCGCCTACTGAGCGGCGGGCCCGCTCTGCCATGGCTTCGCTCCATGGAAAGCCGATTTCGCGGGTGATTTTGGGATCTACCGTGCCGTGGGTGATGCCATCTATGTAGTCCGGGGTGTGGGCAAAGGCTAGCTCGCCATCGCTAGCACGGGGGGCTTCCATCAAGCGCACTGCGGGCAGTTGCTGCGCCAAAGCATCGCGCAGCATGCGGTACTTGGCCATGGGAAAGCGGTGCCCTTCAGGCAGGGGCAAAACAAAGTGGTCGCTGTAAAAAGCTTGCATACATGCGCAGGGCCCAAGGGCCGTGCTGAGTGGCGATTGAGGGCGGCTAACAGAATAATGGGTGCGCCATTGTCGCGTTGAATGGGCGGGATTTTGCCCAAGCCATGTGCCCACGGCGATATGGACCTGCTTTTAGGCAGTGAGGCGCTGAGTTTGTCCCGCCCGCCACTCCACACTAACGCTGCGGCATGTCTTTCGCGGTGTAGGCCAAGCTCACGGTGGCGTCCGCAGGCACAGGTGGCATGGTGGCATCCCACGCTTCCCACTGCGCACGCATTTGTAGGAGCCGCTCGGGCTGTTGCTGCGCCAGGTTGGCACGCTCACGCTCGTCACTGGGGATGTGAAAGAGGTAGTCGTGCCCGTCCACGCGCAGGTATTTCCAGGGGCCGTCGCGCAGTGCGCGTTGGCCACGGTGGTTCATGCGCCAGTGCATGGTGCGGTCAAACTGGGCATGGGGGTTACGCAACACCGCCACCAGGCTTTGGCCGTCTAGCGGGTATTGCGGTGCGGCAGTGGCTCCGCCAAGGTCTAGCATGGTGGCGGTCCAGTCCATGGTGAGGCAGTGTTGCGCGCTAGTGCCCCCAGGTGCAATGCCTGCTGGCCAATAGGCAATCCACGGCACGCGGATGCCGCCTTCGGTCAGGTCCATCTTGCCGCCCACCAGGGGCCAGTTGTCTGAGAAGCGCTCGCCGCCGTTGTCGCTGGTAAAAACGATGAGGGTGTTGTGCAACTGCCCCGTGGCATCCAATGTGGCTACCAGTTTGCCAATGCCTTCGTCCATGTGGTGGATCATGCGCTGGTAGGTGTGGATGTTGCCGCCATCCAGGTGCACGATTTTTCCTGCAAGGCTAGGCGCCAGCGCTGCATCATCACGCGTTTCCCATGGCCAGTGTGGGGCGGTGTAGTGCAAGCTCAAAAAAAACGGTGTGCCTGCCGCAGCACCGGGTGCCATGCGCTGCACATAGTCCACCGCGCGCTCAGACAGCAGGTCGGTTAAATAGCCTTCGGTGGCTTGCTCTGCTTCGCCAGCCCACAGGTCGTGCGCGCCTGTAGAGGCGCAGTGCGTGAAGTAGTCCACCCCGCCTGCCATGGGGCCAAAAAACTCGTCGTAGCCTGAGCGCAAGGGGCCAAACGCCGGTGGGTAGCCCAGGTGCCACTTGCCGACCAAGGCAGTGCGGTAGCCGCTGTCACGCAGCAGCGAGGGCAGCGTGGGGTGCTCAGGTGGCAAACCCAGCGCGGTGCTGTAGCGGCTTTTGCTGTTGATGGGCTCTTCGGCTGCGCCACGCAAGCGGTATTGGTAGCGCCCGGTCATCAAGGCGAAGCGCGTGGGTGAGCACACGGGCGAGTTGGAATATCCCTGCGTAAACCGCAAGCCGCCTGCAGCCAAGCGGTCTAGCACGGGGGAAACCGGGCCAAATTGCGCGTTGCGGCCACCGTAGCAGCCTAAGTCTGCATAGCCGAGGTCGTCCGCAACGATGAAGATGATGTTGGGGCGCTGGGCCCGGGTGGCCGTCAAGGTTGAAAGCCCGAGCTTTGAACGGTGGGGGCCCACTGCGCTTTGAAGGCGGTGAGCATGGCTTGGGTTTGGGCTTGCGTGCTTACCACGGGTGTGAGTTTGGCATCATTGAACTTGCGCTGGGTGTCGGGGTCTTTCATGACCTCGGTAATGGCTTTGCTGAGCATTTCTACCTTGGCCTTGGGCATGCTGCTGGGGGCGAAAAAGGTATTCCAGCCCACGCCGCTGAGGTTAAGGCCCGCTTCTTTGAAGGTGGGAATGCCGGGGGCAAGCGCCGAACGCTTGTCGCCAGATACGGCCAATATCCGCAGCTTGCCCGACTCATGCTGGGGCAGCACGCTGTCGAGTGTGTCAAAGGCTACCGGCACTTGCCCGCCTATGAGGTCGGTGAGCAAAGGGGCCGAGCCTTTGTAGCCCACGATTTGGGCTTGCACCTTGGCCTTGTCGCCCATCATCAAGCCAAAGAAATGCGGTAGGCTGCCGGTGGCGGGTACCCCAAAGTTGGCTTTCTCTGGGTTAGCGCGCAACCATGCTACCAAGTGACTCAGCTCGCGCACGGGCACGGCCGCACCCACCGCCAAGGCAAACTCGTAGCTGTTGACGTATGACACAGGCACAAAGTCGCGCTCTGCGTCGTAGCCGTTGTCTTTGAACACCAGGGGTGCCACCACCATGACGGCGGGGTTGGCAATCATCAGGGTGAGCTGGTTGCTGGGAGTCGCTTTGACCTGTTGGGCGGCCAAGCGCCCACCCGCGCCGGGCTTGTTATCTACTACGACTGGAGTGGCGAGCTTGGCTTGGAGCTTATCGGCCACGATGCGCGCCACACGGTCGGTAGAGCCGCCGGGTGGGTAGCCCACCACGATGTGCAAGGGGCCGTCAGCCTGGGCTTGCGCCATGCTGGAACCAAGGCTTGCAAGGGCAATGGCGCTGGCTAGCCATGCGCGTTTAGTAAAGTGGGCCATGGTTTTCTCCTAAGTGGGGTGTTAGCCGCATGGGCTGCCGAGTTCGGGCCACTGTATTGCGCCCACAATGGATTGATCAAATCAACTACTCCTCGTAAAAACCCTTGCTATGTCTCTTGCGCTTACCAACCCTCAGACTCTGGATGATTTGTTGTTGTTCCGTTTGAGCCGCCTCTTGGCCACGGCAGGCAGCCACATCATTCGCTTGTGTGAAGGCGAATTGGGCATCACGTGGCGTGAGTGGCGTTTGATCGCCTCGCTGGCACCGCAGCAGCCCATGCAACCCTCGGCTTTGGCTGCGCGCACCCAGCTGGACCGGGCACGTACCTCGCGCAGCATTACATCTTTGGTAGCCAAGGGCTTGGTGTTACGAAACTCGGTGCAAGGGGACCAACGCTTGGCTTTGGTGCATTTATCGGCACAGGGCATGCAGCTGTATGAACGCTTCTTCCCGGTGGTAACCCAGTTAAATGCCCAGCTTTTGCAAGCGCTAACAGCAGAACAATGCGCTAGCCTCGACCAAGCCCTCACTCTGGCGCAAACACAGGCCGAAAAATTGCTTGCGCAAGGCGGCCAGCCTAAGGCCAACCGGCGCGCGGGTGCGCGGACACGAAGGCCATCAGCTGGAGCGCAAAGTCCGCCCGTTTGGCCAGAGAAATAGGCGTGCGGTGTACCATGCTCGCCAATCATTGGGGCTTGTTTAAAGGGTGTGACAGATGGATACAGGTTTTCTTTTGGCTGCGGTTTCTAGCCTGTTAGGAGCGGGGGGGATGTACGTCATCTTGGAGTACAAAAACCACGACGACCGGCAAGTAGCCCATACCAAGCTCAGCAAGTTGCAGGCGGAAGGCTCTAACGCCAAGCGGGAGCTTCAAGCCTATGTGAAGTATGTGGACTATGTGGCCGGAGCTAAGCAAGTGGTGGTGGACCAAGCCAAGACCCTCACCGCAAAGGTCACGCGTGAGTATGTGCACGTAGAGCACATCCCCAAAGACCCGATCAAACTCAAACCACCCGGCCTCGTGATCGTGAAGTATGCGGTGGAGTTCACGTTAGGGGTCGACCTGAAAGCCGATGGTTTTGACATATCTGCCAGACCCTCCGGGCTAGACATCAAGATAGGGCGGCCGTCCTTGATTGGCACACCTTCAGTCAAAGAGATTTCTCACGAGTTCCCCATTGAAGGGGTGGTCGCGGATGAAAAGCACACCTTGGACGAAATAAAAAAGGCCATGCCCGCAGGTTTGGCCTTGAAGTTTGCTGGTGCCTTGGCTTCTGATGCCAGTGCTCAGGCACTCATTGAGCGCAACATCATTGAATGCGTGCTATCACACCTGGCCAAACAACCAGGCGTGGTGCACCTGCCTTCGATCACCATTTCGGCAAAGTAGGGTGAGCTGTAGCAGCCGCTACTTGATGTACTTAGCCATGTAGTCTTTGATAATTTGGTCAGCATTGATTTTGGCCAGGCCGCTGTTCAATATGGCAGCGGCTTTTTTGTTGCTAAAGCTGCCGTTCACTGCGAGCACCAAATCTTTGGTGTCAATCACCTTTTTGTTCGCCTGCACCTTAGACGCAAGGTCTTTGGCATCGTTTTTCAAAAAGTAGTCGAGGTTAGCCAGGTCAATAAAGGCGGCATCAATCCGTTCGCCAGCGACTTTTTTGACGTTGGTGAGGTCATCGCTCACGATTTCTGTTTTGATGACGCCGTCTTTGATGAGCTTCATGAACTCTGGCGTGTTGCCATAGTCTTGCACTGTGCCAATCTTTTTACCTTTGAGGTCTTCCAGCTTGGTCCAAGTGAGTGGCTTGGACTTGGGCTCCACCAAGCCAACGGGGGACTTGAACACCACGGCTGAGGCTGAAAATCCGGCGGGCACATCTTCTGGCCATGCGGGGTAGAAGCCCGCATACGTTGCGTCTTTTGCAGTTTCAATAGCACGGGTCCACGGGTAGAACTGGACTTCTAGTTCAATGCCTTCCGCCTTGAGGGCGGCCCGCAGTACGGCAATGCCAGCGCCACCCTCGGGCAATGCTTTGCCGGAGAAGGGCTGCCAGTCTAAGGAAGTTACTTTCCATTTTTCAGCCGCAAAACCGGTGGTGGCAGCCAACATGGCAGTGACAAGCAAGAGGCGTTTGAACATGCGTAGTCTCCAGTAAAACAAGTGAAACACGCCAGGCGCTGAACTTGCGCTCGGCATTCTTGGTAGCTATCGGCAACAAGTGCGTACAACTGAAGCAAGCATGCGCTTGGGCGGCGCGTCCTGTCAATGATTTTTAAGGGTTAACGCCAATACGTGCTAGCGCCATTACGCAGAATGGCTCTAGGGCAGGAAACCGGGCAACAATGGGGTATGGACCAACTCCGTTCTTTGCGTGTTTTTGTACAAGTGATTGCCGACGGCAGCTTTGCCAGCGCCGCACGCGCGCTAGATATGGCCCCCGCTGTAGTAACCCGTGCCGTGGCTGATTTAGAAGAGCACTTGGGCGCGCGACTGCTCAACCGCACCACCCGCAGCTTGGCCCTGACTGAGGTGGGTGAGGCGTACTTTGAGCGTGCGCGTCAGGTATTGGCTGACCTGAATGAGGCTGACCAACTTGCTGCGTCTGTATCAAGCCAGCTGACGGGCAAGCTGAAGGTCTTGTGCCCACCCGCGTTTGCGACACACCAGCTAGTTAGGCACTTGCCGCGCTTTTGCCAGCAGTACCCGGGCGTTAGCCTGGAGCTAGGCACAAAAGGGCCCGTGGAAAGTGCCGATGAGGGCTTTGACGTATCCATAGTCTCCCTTGGAGCGCAACCCTTACAGGGGGAGTTTGTAGCGCGTCCACTGGCCCACTCAAACTTCGTTGTGTGCGCTGCCCCGAGCTATTTGGCGCAATGTGGTGTGCCGCTGGAACCGCTCGACTTGATGCATCACAAGGGCGTTTTGTTGGCGGTTTCGGCCATGCGCAAAGATGTGGCACTGGTGCGGCAAGTGGCAGACACCTCGCCACAGGCAAGCCATCGGGTATTGGTGCAATTGCATGAGCCAGTGCTTGCGAGTAGCCATATAGACACCGTCTATGCGGCAACGCTTGCCGGATTAGGTATTGCAGGCTTGCCCACTTTTGTGGCTGAAGCTGCACTCAAAGATGGCAGACTGCAGCGGGTGTTGCCCGAATGGCAAGGCGCGCTGCCTCTGCGCTTGTATGCCGCAACTCCCACCCGCAAGCACATGCCGCAGCGCACCAAAGCGTTCGTAGAGTTCTTGGTGCAGACGTTTGGTGGCTCAGAGCGGGATCCATGGCTTTGAACTTGCCTTTGAACGCATGAGCCTATGCGAACTCTTGCTAAAATCGGAGCAGTTACCGTATCTAGCCGCCCAAGAGACTTCCGACTTGAGGGACCGAATAGGCCCGATGGCCTAGTACGGGGCTCACATTTTTAAACCTACAAGGAACTCACATGGGCAACCAAATCGTTACAGAAGCAGACCGTAAAGCCACTCCAGCACCTAAGCCACTGCCTGGCATGGCAGCGCGCACTGGTGGCCGCGGCCAACGCGTGAGCTTGGAGCGTGGTACGGCTACTCGTAGCAAAAAGAACGCTGGCAAGCGCTCCAAAAAAGGCGGCTAAGCTTCCTGAGCTTCCCCCACAAAAAAGCCCTCGAATCGAGGGCTTTTTTGCTTTCTGGGGCCGTCTTAATCAATAGGTGCCGATGTAGTCTTTCTTGCCCACTTCCACACCGTTGTGGCGAAGGATGGCATAGGCCGTGGTGGTGTGGAAGAAGAAGTGGGGCAGGCCGTAGTTCAACAAATACGATTGGCCGGTAAATCGCTTTTCTTTAGGGGTGCCCGCTTGGGTGATGATCTCGCGGGTTGCAGCTTCCGTAAACAGCGCCGCATCCAACCCGCCAATAAAAGCCAACACGGTGTCAATACGGGCTTGAAGGTCCGCAAAGCTCTGCTCTTTGTCGTCTAGCTTAGGCACTTCTACGCCGGCCAAACGGGCGGAAACACTCTTGGCAAAGTCTGAGGCCACTTGGACTTGACGCAGCATGGCGAACATATCCGGGTACAGACGCGCTTGCAACAATGCATTGGGGTCGATGTTTTTTGCAGCGGCATGTGCCTCGGCCTTGCGCAACACTTCTTTGAGCCCTCCCAACATTTGGGTGAAAACTGGCACAGATGAGGTGTAAATGGAATTAGACATGGGTACTTATAAGCAGGGTTGAAAACAGGGTTGCATTCTCGCCACTTCAGGGGGGACGTGCTGTTCGCGGGTTATTGCACGGGAAATACTGCCGTGGCACCTAGGCGCCATAGAGAACTAACTTCGGCAGCGCGGGTCTTCGGTCTAAAGCAGAGTTTGGCATCGGCTACAGGTTGTAGTCCATGGTCCGAGACCATAGCATCTGTGCCTTTTAGGTACCGGCCACCAGGCTCTAGGCCCGATTAGTCAATGACGTCTGGCACCCGGTACTGGGTTTTGTGCATTTCCAACACGTCGTGGCGGCGTTCGCGCTGGCGGCGGGGAGAGCACATGGGGTAGACCGCCACATGGCCACCGGCATGGGTGAAGAACCAGTGGTTAGTAAACACCGAGTCAGGCGTGTCACGCGAGCCATCGTCGTCAAAAAGGTGCACGGTGACGCGGTTGTACGCCGCAGTTTGTGGCGTGGGGCTGAAGGTGTGGGGGCACCCCAATGTGGTCACCTTGTACACGACGAATGGGCGTTGGGACCTGATGCTCAACGCCATACGGAGGGTTGAGGGCATCGCCACAACGCAGACGTGCATCCTCTTGTCGACCCACAAGGCCTAGCAAGCCGAAACCAAGCCGAACAAGCCCCAAGGCGGGCTGTGGCAAACTTCCGTCCTTGTTTCCTTCAAGACGTGGTGCTTGTACTGGCCGGCCACGCATTTACTGCTCGTATTTTTCGACATGCAAAAAATCATCGCGCAAATTGCGCAAGAAATTAAGGTTCGCCCCGACCAGGTAGAGGCTGCTGTAGGGTTGTTGGACGAAGGCGCGACCGTGCCCTTTATCGCGCGCTACCGCAAGGAGGTGACGGGCGGCTTGGACGATATCCAGCTGCGTGAGTTGGAGGCCCGTTTGTCCTACCTGCGTGAACTGCGCGACCGCCGAGAAACCGTTATGAAGGCGATTGACGAGCAAGGCAAGCTCACGCCCGCGCTGATTGCCGCGATAGCTCAGGTTGCCACCAAGCAAGAACTCGAAGACTTGTACTTGCCCTTCAAGCTCAAGCGCCGCACCAAAGGCCAATTGGCGCGCGAGGCGGGTTTGGAGCCGCTGGCGGATGCCTTGTTCAGCAACCCTACGCTCGTGCCTACCGAGGCGGCGCTGCCCTACGTGATTCCTATGCGCCCGGTGGTGGAGGGCGAGGACAAGCAACCCGACTTCTCCACCGTTCAAGCGGTGCTAGACGGCGTGCGCGACTTGCTCAGCGAGCGCTGGGCCGAAGACCCCGCCTTGGTGCAAGACCTGCGCGAGTGGCTATGGAACGAAGGCCTGCTGCAATCCAAGCGCATGGAAGGCAAGGACGAAGCCAATGCCGATGTGGCCAAGTTCCGCGACTATTTTGACTACGACGAGCCGATTGGCCGTGTGCCATCGCACCGTGCTTTGGCGGTGTTTCGCGGTCGCGCCTTAGATATTTTGGACGCCAAACTGGTGCTTCCAGAGCCAAATGTGCCACTAGCGCCCGTCAGTACTGCGCAAGCAGCTATTAAATCGAGAGCAGCGCCTGTGGTGTCGCTCGCAGAGGGCCGCATTGCCCTGCGCTTGGGCTGGAGCCACCAAGGCCGCGCTGCTGATGACTTGATTCGCAAGGCGGTGGCGTGGACATGGCGAGTGAAGCTCAGCCTGTCAACCGAGCGTGACTTGTTTGCCCGCTTGCGTGAGGACTCTGAAAAAGTGGCGATCAAGGTGTTTGCTGACAACTTGCGCGACTTGCTGTTGGCTGCACCCGCTGGCCCGCGTGTGGTGATGGGTTTAGACCCAGGCATTCGCACAGGCGTGAAAGTGGCGGTGGTAGATGCTACGGGCAAGCTGGTGGAAACTGCTACCGTCTATCCCCATGAGCCGCGCAAAGACTGGGATGGCTCCTTGCACACGCTGGGCGCCTTGTGCATGCGCCATGGGGTGAACCTGATTGCGATTGGCAATGGAACCGCCAGCCGTGAGACCGACAAGCTAGCGGCGGACTTGATCAAACTGATGGCAAAAGGCAATGCGCCCGCCATCGACAAAGTCGTGGTGAGCGAAGCGGGTGCTTCTGTCTACAGCGCCAGCGAGTTTGCCAGCCAAGAAATGCCGGATGTGGACGTGAGCCTGCGTGGCGCAGCCAGTATTGCGCGCCGCTTGCAAGATCCCTTGGCCGAGTTGGTGAAGATTGACCCCAAGTCCATTGGTGTAGGCCAGTACCAGCATGACGTGAACCAAAACGAGCTGGCCAAGACCTTGGAAGCGGTGGTGGAAGACTGCGTGAACTCGGTGGGCGTGGACCTGAATACGGCCAGCGTGCCCTTGCTCAGCCGGGTGTCAGGCTTGTCAGGCACGGTGGCTAAGGCGGTAGTGCGTTGGCGCGAGGCCAATGGCGCGTTTGCAAGCCGCCAAGACCTGCTCAAGGTGACCGGTTTGGGGGCCAAGACCTTTGAACAAAGCGCCGGTTTCTTGCGCATTCGCGGCGGTCAGAACCCCTTGGACATGACGGGTGTGCACCCTGAAACCTACTCGGTGGTGGAGCAAATCATTACTACCACCGGTAAGCCCGTGGCGGAACTGATGGGGCGCGCCGACATGCTGAAAACACTGCGCCCAGAGCTGTTTGCCAATGAGCGCTTTGGTGTGATTACCGTCAAAGACATTATTGGAGAGTTAGAAAAGCCTGGCCGCGACCCACGCCCAGACTTCAAAGTAGCCCGCTTTAACGATGGTGTGGACGACATCAAAGACCTGAAAGAAGGCATGGTGTTGGAAGGCACGGTGAGCAACGTGGCGGCCTTTGGTGCTTTTGTGGACTTGGGCGTGCACCAAGACGGTTTGGTGCATGTGAGCCAGCTGAGCCATAAGTTTGTGACCGACGCGCGCGAGGTCGTGAAGACCGGTGACATCGTGAAGGTGCAGGTCGTAGAGGTGGATGTGGCCCGTAAGCGCATTGCGCTCACCATGAAGCTAGGCGCGGCCCCCCAACGGCGCGATGGTGCGGACCGCGGTGCGAGCGACAACCGCTATCAAGGCCCAAGCCATGGACAAAGAGGTCGGCATGCAGATACAACGCAGCAAGCCCCTAGCGCCATGGCGTCAGCTTTTGCCAAGCTCAAGCGTTAGGCCAAACGCTGTCCACGCGTGGTGTAGGCTGTTGGCTTAGGCGAAGGTGACGAGCTGCCTTGTTCGTCACATAATGAACTTAAAGCTTCAGCCTTGCCTATGCATGCGACCAATGGACCTCAGGATACTTTGCCATGACACTTAGTGAGTTGTTGGAGAATGAGTTCAACTTGCCCAGTATCCCTCGGGTGGTGGCACTGCTGTTGAGTGAACTGGGCCGCGTGGACGTCGATCTGCACAAGATCACCCAGCTGATCAGTACCGACCCCGCGCTGACGTGTCGCATTCTCTGCATGGCGAATGCGAACTCCTTCCAGCTACAAGGCCGTATCCATAGCGTGTCCGAGGCGCTGGCTTTGCTCAATTTGTCCCATGTGTATGGCATGGCGCAAGAGGCGGCGAGTGGTGCGTCGCTCAAAGCGGTGCCCGGCCTGCAGTTGCAGCATTTTTGGAACTACAGCTTGGACGTGGCCAAAATCGCCCGGGCCTTGGCTGGCCTGGTTCGACAAAACCAGCAAGCCGCGTTTACGTGCGGCTTGGTGCACGCGATAGGTGAAATTGCGATGCACGTCGGCTTGCCCGAGGAGGTGGGCAGGTTGAATCAAACGGTGTCCCCCTTGGATATGCGCAGAGCCAAAGCCGAGCGCCGTGAGCTCGGCTTTTGTTTTGCGTCCGCAGGGGCCGGGTTGGCGCGCAAGTGGCAGTTTCCCGAGTCTATGGTGGATGCCTTGGAGCACCAGTACGCGCCGTTTGAGAATGCGGTCTATGAGCCCTTGGCGGGCGTTATTCACTTGGCCAGTTGGCGCGCTAGGGGTAAAGAAGCGCAGTTAGGTCAACGCGAATTGGCTGTCACCTTTCCGGGCCCCGTAGGTGAAGCGTTGCAACTTGACATCGACATGGTTCTACAGCAAGACCCGTTTGATTGGGGCGTTGACTGGTGACGTTTTCTTTGTGCTTTTCAGGTTCTTGACATGCGTGCTCTTCAAATCTTTGCAGGGCCGCGGGCCCGTGAATCTATTGCCCAATCTGGACTGGCCCCGCAGCACGTACGCACCATGGCTGCAGCTGCGGGTGGACCCAAAGGCCTAATTCTTGGCGCCTTGGATCGGTTCATTTTTGGCGAGTGGCTTAACCAGTCAGAACAGACTGTGGACTTGGTAGGCGCGTCCATCGGTGCTTGGCGCATGGCGACGGCCTGTCTGCCCGACAGTATTCAAGGGTTTAAGCGTTTAGAGCATGACTACGTCCACCAGCACTACGAGACACTGCCAGGCCAAAAAAGGCCGACGGCGCAGTCGGTGAGCGAGTCCTTTGGACGCAACTTAAGGGCGTTTTATGACGGGCAGGTGGCGGAGGTGCTTTCTCACCCGCGTTATCGGCTGAATATTGTGACCACACGGGGCAGACATGTGTTGGCGACTGAACACCGTTTACGCACACCCTTGGGGTACTTTGGCGCCTTTGTAACTAATGCTATGCATCGCAAAGCGATGGGGGCGTGGCTGGAGCGCGTGGTTTTTTCAAGTGGTCCCCCTCAATTGCCTTTGCCATTTGGCACAAGTGATTACCGCACGCGGAGGGTCGCGCTGAGCACGGCTAATTTTTCAATGGCTTTGCAGGCAAGCTGTTCGATCCCTTTTGTATTGCAGGCAGTGCACGGAATCCCGGGCGCACCTCCTGGCGCCTACTGGGATGGTGGCATTACCGACTACCACTTGCACTTGAACTATCCATTCGCGACCCAGAACGAGGAAGTCGTCCCACCTGCCAAAGGCGGGCGAGCTGCAGATTTGGTGTTGTACCCGCATTTTCAGAAGGCTGTGGTGCCAGGTTGGTTAGATAAGGGGCTTCGCTGGCGTCATCGATCCACCCATTTCTTAGACACCATGGTCTTGTTAGCTCCCAATCCAGAGTGGGTTAAGACCTTGCCTAATTCCAAGCTGCCAGACCGAGCGGACTTCACCCATTACAGCAATGACTTGGCTGGCCGCATGAAGGCATGGACTACTGCAATCAGTGCAAGCGCCCAACTGGCCGATGAGTTTGCAGCTTGGACGGCTCAACCTGATGTGCGCTGGATTCATCCGATTTAAGCGTTAGACAACGAAGTTTTTTTGGAATGGGCTGCTTTTGGGCGCATTTGGCAGTTTCTAATTCTTGTAGCTTGCGGTATAACTAATTGGTGGGTCGTTTAGCCCACTGACTCAGAGGGCTAAGCCGCTGCAGGGCACGTTGTTGGACTCATTGGTTGTTCGGTTTGCCGTAACTCAGGAGATGCACATGAAGATGTCCGACCGAATTAGCGTCAGGCTAATCGTCATATTTGTTTCTATCACCACCCTCTTGATTACATTGTTTGGCGCTTACACCTACGCCAGCAACAAGAGCAGTATGGAGCAGCAACTCCATGACGAGATCCAACGGGTCGTGGCTAGATTGCAAACAGGTTTACCCGCACCCATTTGGAACTTTGACGCCAAGCAGTTGGATACTCTTCTGGACGCAGAGATGGGGGCACCATCCGTCTCCGCCATTGTGGTGCGCAATGCCAAGCAGGAGTTCTCCATTGGCCGTATCCGTGACTCAGAAGGCAAGCCGGCGGTGGCCAAGGCCGATGCCTTGCCAACAGGCGACAAGATCGCAGAAGAGTTTAAGTTTGATGACGCAGGCCAACTCAAAACCGTGGGGGTGGTTGAGGTCTACATGTCGCGTGCAGAAATGGAACGCGCCTTGCGCAATGAAATCGTGCGTATCCTCCTGCAGGTGGTGGTGCTGAACATTGCCCTGATTGCGGCTTTGGTTCTAGGCTTGAATGCCGTGGTACTGCGTTCCTTAAACGAAGTGCGCGAGGCCTTGGCGGTTATTTCGAGCGGAGATGCAGATTTGACCCAACGCTTGCGAGTGGCCCGTGCGGATGAAATCGGTGAAGTAGCCCGACTTTTCAACATATTCGTAGCGCGCTTGCAAGACATCATCAAACAAATTGGTGACAGCACGCACTCCCTGTCGCATGCCACCGGAGAAATTGCTAGTGGCAATATGGATCTTTCTTCACGCACAGAAAGGCAGGCCAGCTCTCTGGAGGAAACGGCAGCCTCCATGGAAGAGCTAACAAGCACCGTAAAGCGCAACACGGACAATGCGCGTCAGGCGAATGCCATGGCGACTGCTGCGTCCACTGTTGCAGCCAAAGGTGGCTCTGTGGTGTCTGAGGTGATTACCACCATGGCGTCAATCAACGAGTCGTCCAAAAAAATTGTGGACATCATTGCAGTGATTGACGGCATTGCTTTCCAGACCAATATCTTGGCGCTCAATGCGGCCGTTGAAGCCGCACGCGCAGGCGAGCAGGGCAGGGGCTTTGCGGTAGTTGCCGCCGAGGTGCGTGCGCTGGCTGGGCGGTCAGCTGCTGCGGCAAAAGAGATTAAGACGCTGATTGGTGATTCCGTTGAAAAAGTGGAAATTGGCAGCGCGCTGGTAAACCAAGCTGGCGAGACGATGACCGAAATCGTGGGTAGCGTGAAACGGGTGAACGACATCATGGGCGAGATCATGGCGGCCAGCCAAGAGCAAATGGAAGGTATCGACCAGATTAACGACGCGATCAAGGAGATGGACACGGTGACCCAGCAAAATGCAGCATTGGTGGAAGAGGCCGCCGCTGCCGCAGGCTCTATGCAAGAGCAATCATCCAATCTGGCGCATGTGGTAAGCGTGTTTAAGGTGGACTGAACGCGAAGGGTGTTTGGCGGGCTTGCTGCGTCTCAAGCTGGGGGCGCAGAGTCGCTGATGGGCCGGTGTAGGATAGGCCTCGTTGTTTGAGCCTAGGCGCTATGAGTTCCCACCACTTACACCACCATAACCCAAGGGCGCTGCTGACGCCCGCTATGCACAAGATTCTTGACAGCATGGCGCGGGCCAAGCGCGTCCCCTTGCATGCCCAGACCCCTGAACAAGCCCGAGCCTCCTATGCGGCCGGGGCTGGTGTTTTAGAACTTCCCTGCCAAGCCGTCGAGCGACTCGAAAACTTTACGTTGCCTACGCGAGATGGCTATGCGCTCCCTGTGCGACTCTATGCGCCACACGGTCCGCACTTGCCAGTGCTAGTTTATTTCCATGGGGGTGGATTTACGGTGGGTAGTATTGCGACACATGACGTGTTGTGTCGTCGCTTGAGCCATTTGGCTGGCTGCGCCGTGCTTTCTGTGGACTATCGGCTCGCTCCGGAGCATCGGTTCCCAACGGCATATTTCGACGCTTGGGACGCCGTGCAGTGGGTCGCAAGCATTGGGCGGGAGCGCGGTTTGGATGTGGATCGTATTGCCGTGGGAGGCGACAGTGCTGGTGGAACATTGGCGGCCGCCTGCGCCATTACGGCGCGCGATGCAGGGCTTGCCATTGCGCTGCAATTGCTGTTTTATCCAGGATGCGAAGGGCACCAGAATAGCAACTCCCACAAGTTGTTCAAGCATGGCTTTGTGCTGGAGGAAGAGCACATTAGCTTCTTCTTCAACCAATACATCCGCACGCCAGAAGACCGAAACGACTGGCGCTTTGCGCCATTAGATGGTGTCGACGACTCTGGCTTTGAGCGTGATCTGAGTGGTGTTGCGCCTGCATGGTTTGGCCTCGCGGAGTGCGATCCTTTGGTCGATGAAGGGGTTGCCTATGCAGACCGATTGCGTATGGCGGGAGTTTCTGTGGATCTGGACATCTATCGTGGCGTTGTGCACGAATTCATCAAAATGGGCCGTGCGATTCCACAAGCCATCCAGGCCCACGCCGATGCGACAAGGGCTTTGCGGCGTGCGTTCGGCAATGCTTGAAAAACCAAAGGGAGCCATTGGCTCCCTTTTTGTATGCATCTAGCGAGCCCTGAAAGCTCGTGAAGCTGTCAGAATCCCAGTGACGCTAGTAAATCGTCTACGTCCGACTGTTGCAAAGCGTTGTCGGCTGTCTGAGGACCTTCCAAGACATGAGTATCGACCGTAGCTGCAACCGCAGCTGCTGCCACGCTGGAAGTGGCTGCGGCAGATACTTCGGCAGGAGCACTGTCCAAAAGCAGGTGCACCAGTTGCATTTCAGTCCGGTTAATGATGTCGATTACTTTTTTAATCACCTGGCCGGAAAGGTCTTGAAAATCTTGGGCCATCATGATGTCGCTAAGCACGGTGGCTTGGCCGTCCGCGAACTTGGCGGAGCGCTCTGCAAACTTACCACACACACCCAAAAGCGCTCGGGCACGCTCTACGCTTAAATCTTCAGCTGCAGCCATACGCGCCAAAGACTGCCCGAGCTCAATGCCACGCGTGGCGAGATCGTCACACTCTGGTTTTGCCGTTTCTACCAAAGTCAACACTTTGTTGGCAGCGTCTTCGGTCATTTTGCCTACATAGGCCAAGCGGTCCCGTGCGTCAGGAATCTCCGCCACAATGGTGTGCAGTTGATTGCCACCTAGCGCGGTCAGTGCTTCATGCATCTCCCGTGTGATGGCACCAAGTCGGGAAAATGCTTCTTCTTTACTTAACTGTGTAGTCATTGAGTAAACCAACCCCTTCTAGGCACTGTTTTGTGATTTGCCGTGGCAGTATGTGCACTGTCTCGGTAGAAGTTTACATTCTCTTTAGGGGTTTGGGTACTTAGTTTTCTAAACGTCTTCGAGGAGGGTGTACGGAAGCGGTTGCAGTGCCATTTCTGGCCCCTTGGGACTCGCATAGTGCAAAGTCCCGCTAGACAAAGCGCTGAGCTGAACGCTGATAATCGCATCCCACCCGCCATGCGGTGATGGCGCGCTTTGGACCACAGTGCCAACCGGCTGCGAGTCTTCTTCTGCAGGGTAGATCTCAATTCCTGCTTCTGTTGCGGATGCGGTATGCGCTACGAAGGCGCGGCGCTTTAAGGTTCCACGAAACTGACTTCGTGCAACCACCTCTTGACCCGGATAGCATCCTTTCTTGAAGTTGACCCCGCCGACAGATTCGTAGTTAAGCATTTGCGGCACAAACGCCTCAAACGTTGCTTGCGACACGGTGGCCACGGCACTGCATACTTCACCCCATGCCCACAGAGACGGATCCAGCGGTGGCCCTTTGGGTTCCGGTGAATTGGCGGGAACAAGCCACAACTGGCGTGGAACCCCCCCCGCAGGGTACAAGTCCACTTGATGGACGCCGTGAGACGCGTGTGTGGACCACGGCTTGTGATCACCATCCATTCGCTGAATTACAGCGTCGCCTGCCAGACCAAAAAGCATGTAGTCTGCAGAGGCATCCGTTAGTTTGACCTTAGATCGCATGACAAACATGGCCAGTCGCTTAAGTGTTGCAGCCAGCAAGTCTTTGCTGCAGACCAGCAAAAGCTGGGTTTGCCCCGTCTTAACGCCGATAAAGCTAGCCTGCATGCGCCCTTTAGGGGTGCAAAACGCTGCGAGCCTCGCCTGTGTTGTGTCCAGCAAGAGAAAATCATTGCTTAGCTGCCCGTGGATGAACTTCGCACCGTCCTCGCCATCCACCCGTATGACGCCTAGGTTTTCAATTGTGCTAACACCTTGGAGTGCTGAAAAATCGTACATCTCTGTCACTGTTGACCTCTGTTGCTTGAATGGGACTGAATTATCATTCTTGTGATGTATTCACATAGGGTGTAAGGCCGTGCGCTTCTTTCTATCTATCTTGGTGGCGGTCTGCCTTTTGTCAGGTCTTTCTGCTTATTGGTGGCTCAATCAGCCATTGGCTCTCGCCGCGTCTACCGTTGATCTATCAATTGAGCCTGGTGCCACGGTCAGAGAGATCACGCAAGACGTCGTTGATGCGGGGGCAAATGTTAACCCTAGCGCTATGTATTGGTGGTTTCGCCTGTCTGGGCAAGCCCGCAAGATTAAGGCGGGCAGTTATGAGCTTGACAGCAGCACCACACCCATTAGCCTTCTTCGCAAGTTGGTCGCGGGAGAAGAGTCTTTGCGCAGAGTGACCTTGGTTGAGGGTTGGACCTTTAAGCAAGTGCGCTTGGCTCTCAAAAACGCGGAGGGTCTAAAAGGACAAACCATGGATCTAGCAGATGATGCCTTGATGAGGCAACTTGGCAAACCGGGTGCAAGTCCAGAGGGGCAGTTTTTCCCGGACACCTATGCATTTGCCAAGGGAAGTACCGACTTAGCTGTGCTCCAACGGGCTTCTCGCGCAATGGACAAAAAGCTAGCAGCCGTTTGGGCGCAGCGCGACAAAAATGCCAGCTCGCGCACGCCGATGGACGCTTTGATTTTGGCGAGCATTGTTGAAAAAGAGACAGGGCGTGCCAGCGATCGCGCATTGGTCTCGGCAGTGTTTAACAACCGACTGCGCATAGGCATGCGCTTGCAAACCGACCCTACCGTGATTTTTGGCTTAGGTGATAGCTTTGACGGAAACCTACGCAGGATTGACCTGCAAACGGACACCCCTTGGAACACCTATACACGCAATGGACTGCCACCAACGCCTATCGCGATTCCAGGAAAGGCTGCGCTGCTGGCGGCGGTGCAGCCAGCGAAGTCGAATGCGCTGTACTTTGTCGCCAAGGGCGATGGAAGCAGTTACTTTAGTGCTAGCCTTGATGAGCACAACCGTGCGGTTAACAAATACCAACGTGGCCAGTGAGTCACGACAAGATAATCATGAGTGGTCTCTTTATTAGCTTCGAAGGAATAGATGGCGCGGGCAAATCTACCCACATCAATGCTTTGGTAGAAGCATTCGAGACGATGGGGCGTAATGTTGTACGGACGAGAGAGCCAGGGGGAACGCCATTGGCAGAAACTCTCAGGGAGCTGGTTTTGAACAAGGCCATGGACCCTATGACGGAGGCCTTGCTGGTGTTTGCCGCACGCAGAGACCATATCGTGCAGGTGATTCAACCAGCGCTGAGTCAAGGAGCGGTCGTCCTGTGCGATCGTTTCACCGATTCTAGTTTTGCGTACCAAGGAGGAGGGCGTTCGTTTGACTGGAACGTACTTGAATCCCTGGAGCGCTGGGTTCAGGTCCAAAGTATCGGATCGATACTTCAACCCGATGTCACTATTTGGTTCGACTTACCTTCCAATGTTGCAGCCATTAGGCTGCAAGGTGCACGCGTGCCTGACAAGTTCGAATCCCAATCAGAGCCATTCTTTGACCGCGTTGCTCAGGCTTATGCAAAGCGGATGTCAAGCGCGCCAGATCGTTTTGTGAGAGTGAATTCCAACCAAGCAGCTGCGGATGTGTGGAGCGATATTCACGCAGTCTTGGTGGCTAAGGGAGTGCTGGTGTGAGCGGACTTGCTGTACTTGCGCCTTGGATTGACAAGCAACGCGCACAGTTGCTCTCTCAGAACGGGCACGCTTGGCTATTGCAAGGTCCTTCTGGGCTGGGACAGTACCAATTGGCGCTAGAACTCGCAAGAGCTTGGCTGTGTGAGCGACGCACGGATCGCACAGTTGCTTGTGGCGTCTGTGCTAGTTGCCATGCCATAGAAGTCAGGTCCCACGCCGACCTATGTGTCCTGATGCCAGAGATTGAAATGTTAGAACTGGCTTGGCCGTTAGGTGAAAAGGCACAGGCTGAGATCGACGATAAGAAGCGTAAGCCCAGCAAAGAGATCCGAGTTGAAGCTATGCGCGATGCAGTTGAGTTTTCGCAACGAACAAGTGCCAGAGGGATCGGCAAGGTCGTTCTCGTCTTTCCGGCCGAGCGAATGAACAACATAGCAGCCAATGCACTGCTTAAGACACTCGAAGAGCCGCCCGGAAACGTCAAATTCGTTTTAGCGACTGAGTCAGCGCACCAATTGTTGCCCACCATCAGGAGCCGATGTATCGCGCACTCGATGCAATGGCCGGAAGTAGAACTTAGCCTTAATTGGCTCGTGTCCCTAGGGGTGCCTTCTCAAACAGCATCTTTGCTCCTAAGTGCATCTGGGGGACGCCCACAGAATGCTTTGTCACTGCATGCCTCTGGAGTTAATCCGTTGGCGTGGAATGATTTTCCAAAGGCAATGCAGGCAGGCGACGTAGGTTTCGTAAAAGACTGGTCCCTGGCTAACTTGATCGATGCGTTGCAAAAACTTAGCCACGATTGCATCGCTGTGAAGATGGGGGCAAAACCGCGATTTTTCTCCTCCATTGAAGTAGCAAAGCATGCTCCGGTAGCTTCCCTTACAGAGTGGAGCAAGACGCTGACTCTCGCGATGAGGACCATTGAGCACCCATTTAATGCGGGGCTTGCGTTGGAGGCGTTTGTCCAACAAGCAAAAAGCGCACTAAACTCAAGGCCTTAGCTTAGTTTTATGAGTACCACACCTCCACCAGCTCCGCGGCCTAGTGTCATCCAGTTGTCGATCAAGGAAAAGGCCGCCTTGTATGCAGCTTACATTCCAGTTTTTACAGAGGGTGGGATTTTTATTCCAACGACACGGGAGTACATGCTGGGTGATGATGTCTATGTTCTTCTATCGCTGCCAGAGGATACACAGCGATATCCTGTTGCCGGCAAAGTAGCCTGGGTTACGCCGGCAAAGGCAGCGGGCAATCGCGCACAAGGAGTAGGCATTCTGTTTCCAAAGGACGAAAAGTCCCGGCTCCTGAAGCTGAAAATTGAAGAGATTTTGGGCGCTCATTTAGCGTCCGACCGTACTACACAGACAATTTAACTCTGTACCTTTTTGCTTGGTCAATAAACCAACATTGGTTTTTGGTGGCTTCAATCACGGTGGTTTTTCCATACATGTTTACTGACTCACATTGCCACCTAAACTTTCCAGAATTTACCTCTAGTCTGGGCGAGATTCGTGCGGCTATGGCCTTGGCGCAGGTTGAAAGGGCGCTTTGTATTTGTACGACGTTAGAAGAGTTTCCTGCCGTGCATAAGCTGGCTTTAGACTACGATAACTTCTGGGCCACGGTCGGTGTACACCCAGACAATGAAGATGTTCGAGAGCCCACAGTAGCTGAGTTGGTCTCACTTGGTACGTTGTCTAAAGTTCTTGCGGTTGGTGAAACTGGGCTTGATTACTACCGGCTCAATGGGCGATCGATTCAAGAGATGGAATGGCAGCGCGAACGCTTCCGAAATCATATAAGGGCAGCTCGCAGCCTCCAAAAACCTTTGGTAATCCATACGCGTAGCGCATCCCAAGACACGTTGGATATTTTGCGAGATGAGGGCGAGGATGGGTCTGCTGATTGCGCGGGTGGGGTGTTCCACTGCTTCACTGAAAGCATGGAAGTAGCAAGAGCAGCACTTGATCTTGGCTTTTACATTTCATTCTCAGGAATTTTGACCTTTAAGTCAGCTCAAGACATTCGTGCGGTCGCTGCCTATGTGCCTTTAGATCGCGTGCTTATTGAGACGGATAGTCCATACCTTGCGCCCGTTCCATATAGAGGAAAAACCAACAATCCATCCTATGTTCCATATGTAGCACATCAGTTGGCTGAGTTGAAGCAGTGCGCTGTTGCGGAAGTAGCTTTGGCTACGACCATGAACTTCAATAGGCTTTTCTTAAGCCCTAAAAAATGAAGACCAGTGCGCGGCGGTTTGGTATAGGCATACTGTTCCTTCTCTTTGGAACACCCGCGGTGGCAGGCTCCTATGAAGACTTCTTTGTGGCGGTCCGACAAGACAATCCCGCTGAGGTCATTGCGTTACTCAATAAAGGGTTTGATCCCAACACGGTGAATCCAAACGGTGTTCCCGCTATTTTGGCCGCTCTTCAACTGAACTCTCCGAAAGTGGCAAAAGCTCTCGCATTGAACCCCAATACCCTGGTTGATGTCAGAACAACAAAAGACGAAAGCCCTCTGATGCTTTCGGCGATAAAAGGCTACAACGATGTGTCGTGGATACTCATACAGCGAGACGCTGACATAAACAAGCCTGGATGGACTCCTTTGCACTATGCAGCGACAGGTGGCAACCTTGAAATCGTCAATGAACTACTGGCGAAGCATGCGTATGTTGATGCGGAATCACCAAATGGCACCACTGCCTTGATGATGGCAGCTTTGTATGGCAGTGCAGACGTAGTGCGAGCACTCCTTGCTGCGGAAGCAGACTTGACGGTAAAGAATAGTCTCGGTCTCAGCGCACTGGACTTTGCTCAAAAGTCTGAACGAAAAGAAATTATTGAGTTGATCGCGTCAAAGATGCGCGTTCAACGCTCTAAGTCGGGGTGGTAAAGATGTATGCGGTGTGCAAGTAACTTCATACGATGTATATTATGTTAATAAACAAAGCCGCAACGTACAAAGCAAAAAACCGCTAAGTAAGGATACTTAGCGGTTTTTAACTATTCATTGGTCGGTGTGAAAGGATTCGAACCTTCGACCCCTTGCACCCCATGCAAGTGCGCTACCAGGCTGCGCCACACACCGATCAAGACTTATATTATAGCGGCAAACTACACGCGATTTAAGCGCTCAGACTAGCAAAGTACGAATATGGATCAACTCAGTTCTGATCTGTTGAAGACTCCAACCCAAGGTAGCATCCAAACCGTCGGCAAGCGGTAAGTCTTCAACATGAAGTCCCTCAACCACATCCTCTTTAGGTAACGACGAGTCGTGTCGCTCCTGCAGAAGCTCCTGCATCTTGTTGCGCGCGCCGCTAATGGTGAATCCTTGGTCATACAAAAGATCCCTGATACGACGAATCATCAGTACTTCACTATGCTGATAGTAGCGACGGTTGCCGCGACGCTTCATTGGGCGCAGTTGGGTGAACTCTTGCTCCCAATAGCGCAGTACGTGAGGTTTTACGCCGCACAACTCAGCCACCTCGCCGATAGTGAAGTAGCGTTTTGCGGGAATGGGAGGGAGAATTTTCTCCATTGAAATCAAGACCCTACGATGAAAACCGTAGAGATTACTCTAAGTTTTGACTAGATGCAAAACTGAATTGCCTCAGACGCTACAAATTCTCAAAAAGTCAGCATTAAGGCAGACTATTGCTTGGGCGATCCGTTTGGATTTGTTCCTTGAGCTTGTGGCTTGCGTGAAAGGTGACCACCCGTCTGGCTTCAATGGGAATAGCCTCGCCAGTGCGCGGATTTCGACCAGGTCTCGGCGCTTTGGTGCGGATCTGAAAATTCCCGAAACCTGAAATTTTGACATCCGTCCCGTCCACCAAGCTTATAGCAAGCAAATCAAAAAAAGCGTCGATCATGTCCTTGGACTCGCGCTTGTTAAGACCGATTTGATCAAACAAAAGATCGGCCAGCTGTGCCTTGGTCAGCGCGGGGGTTTCGAGGCTTTCAACAGAGAAGTCCATAGTCACTCATTTCCCAAGCTCGTGAGCGACTTGGTCAAACGCGCTGACGTGCATTGACATCAGACAACAATTGGGCGACCACGGCTTGCACTGCGGCTTCAATTTGATCCTCGGTAAGCGTCGCGTCGTCGCTATTTAGCGTTAAACGCACAGCCAAGCTTCGATCAAGGGCACCAGTTTCGACCTCAACGCCACCCTGAGGTGCTTTGGGGCGATACACATCAAACAGCCGAGCATCTCGCAACAATCCGTTAGTGGGTGCGGCCCAAATGGCGGCCAGAAGCCCAGAGTGTGTGACTTGGTCGCCCACCACCACAGCGATATCTCGCTGTACCGCTTGAAGCTTTGGCACCGTTTCATAACACGGTAGATTCCGAGTCATAACTGCCGCTAGATCTAGCTCAAACAAAATGGGGACTTGCACTAGCTCGTAAGACTGACGCCACTTAGGGTGAAGCTCACCTACATACCCAATACTCTTGTCGCCAACAAACACTTCTGCACAACGACCTGGGTGCATTGCTGGATGTGACGCGACTTTGAACTCTGGTTTCAAAGGAGCTAACAACGCTTCTACGTCGCCTTTGACATCAAAAAAATCAACGCCCTGCTCTTTGCGCCCCCATTGCAGTGCATCAGCACCACCGCAAGCCAACCCAGCGACACGCATGGGCTGATTGAAGCTTTCCACAGTGGCGTGCGAATTCTTAATCGATGCATCACGCAGAAACACACGCCCAACTTCAAATATGCGCACGCGCGAAGCTCTACGGGCTTGGTTGAACTTCAAAACTTGTAGCAAAGAACCCAATAGCGACGAGCGCATAACGTTCATTTGGCTCGCAATTGGGTTCAGCAACCGGATCAGGTCAGTATTGCCGGCAAGCTCTTTTTCCCAGCGCTCTTCAACAAAGCTGAAGTTAATGGTTTCCTGGTAGCCAAGTGCAGCAAGTGAGCGACGAACCGCAAAGGCATTGCGACTAGACTCCGTGCGAACCTTTGCGCTAATGGGCGCCAACGGCGGGGTGTTGGGCAGGTTATTGAAACCCACCATTCGCACCACTTCCTCTATCAAGTCTTCTTCTATTTGAATGTCGAATCGGTAGCTTGGTGGGCTCACGGTGATGACGCCCTCCTCCTCCGTCAACGGCAAGCCAAGACGTTGAAGCGCATCCACGCATTGCGCCTGGGTTAGTGGCATGCCAATAACTTTGGCTGCCCGTGCTACACGTAGTTGGACGGACTTAGGTTGTGGGATGTTGGGCTGTTGGTCGTCGATCGCACCAACCGTAGTTTCGGGTGTGCCGCAGATATCCAACACAAGTTGCGTAATCCGCTCGATATGTTCAACGGTCTGTTTGGGATCAACTCCGCGCTCAAACCGATGACCCGCATCGGTAGAAAAGTTAAACCGGCGTGATCGTCCAGCAATGGTAGCGGGCCACCAAAATGCCGCTTCGATATACACGTTCTGGGTGTCATCCGATACAGCTGTCGCGTCTCCGCCCATGATCCCTGCCAACGATTCCACTTGCACGTCATCCGCAATCACGCCAACTTTCTCGTCAAGCGTCACCGTATTTCCATTGAGAAGCTTTAGCTGCTCTCCGGCCTTTCCCCAGCGAACATCCAAGGCTCCATGGATCTTGTCCAGATCAAAAATGTGTGAGGGGCGACCTAGTTCAAACATCACATAGTTGGAAATATCAACCAAGGCTGTCACGCTACGTTGCCCACTTCTGGCCAAGCGATCGATCATCCATTGTGGGGTCTTTGCCTTGGTATTGATGTGGCGAACCACACGCCCTGAAAAGCGGCCGCATAGATCAGGGGCACTGATCTTGACTCGTACCGAATCCTGATTGGTCACGGCAAGCGCTGGAAATGTTGGCGCATTCAAGGGCGCACCGGTTAACGCCGCAACTTCACGCGCTACGCCAAAGACACTGAGGCAGTGAGCCAAATTGGGGGTCAGCTTTAATGTGAAAAGCGTATCGTCGAGGTTGAGGTAGTCACGTATGTTTTGCCCCAACGGTGCGCCAAGCGGTAACTCCATCAGACCTCCATGGTCTTCAGCCAACTTGAGCTCTCGGGCGGAACACAGCATTCCCTGACTCTCAACACCCCGCAATTTGCCAACTTTGATTAAAAACGGCTTGCCGTCTTCTCCTGGAGGCAGCTCGGCACCAACCAAAGCACAAGGTATGCGAATGCCTATGCGCGCATTGGGTGCACCGCACACAATGTTGAGCAATTCAGCTTGCCCTACATCCACTTTGCAAACTCGTAAACGGTCGGCATTCGGATGTTGTTCAGCTTCCTTAATTTCACCAACAACGATCTTGGTAAATGGCGGGGCAACAGGCTGGAGGTCTTCGACTTCCAGTCCGGCCATGGTCAGGGTGTCGGCCAACTGGGCAGTGGTCAACGAGGGGTTGCAAAAGCTACGCAGCCAGGATTCGGAAAATTGCATGTCAGTTCAGCAGAAGTGCGTGTTAGGGCTTATTGGAATTGCGACAGGAAGCGAACGTCGCCTTCAAAGAAGAGACGCAGGTCGCTCACGCCATAGCGCAGCATGGCCAATCGATCGATACCCGAGCCGAATGCAAAACCGATGTACCGCTCAGGGTCCAAGCCCATATTGCGAATCACTTGAGGATGTACCTGTCCAGAGCCAGAGACCTCAAGCCAACGGCCCTTGAGTGGCCCCGACTCAAACATGATGTCGATCTCTGCACTGGGTTCAGTGAACGGGAAGTAGCTAGGACGAAAGCGCAACTGGAGCGCATCGGTTTCAAAAAAACTTGTGATGAAACTCAAATACACCGACTTGAGATCTTTGAAGCTAATGTTTTCACCAACCCAAAGGCCTTCCACTTGATGGAACATTGGGGAGTGGGTTGCATCACTGTCCACACGAAAGGTGCGACCAGGCGCAATCACTCTAATCTCAGGCATGGCACCTGAGTACAACTTGCCCGCGGCCACATCAAACTCACCGCCATGTTTGCGCACATGCGCTTGCGCATACCGAATTTGCATAGGACTGGTGTGCGGACGGAGGTTGTAATAGACGCCATCGTCACCTTTTGTATCAATGTAAAAGGTGTCCTGCATGGAGCGTGCAGGGTGGTTTGGTGGGTTGTTCAGCGAGGTAAAGCTAAACCAATCGCTTTCAATTTCGGGGCCATCGGCAACATCAAAGCCCATGGATCCGAAGATCGCTTCAATGCGTTCTTGGGCCAACGATACAGGGTGCAGACCGCCCTGCCCGCGCTGGCGACCAGGTAGCGTGACGTCCAGCGCCTCAGCCTGTAGCTGCTTTAATAGCTCAGCGTCAGCCAAAGCTTGGCGACAATCTGTAAGAGCAACCTCGATGGCTTGCTTAGCGACATTGATCGCTGCGCCACGGGTTTTCTTTTCTTCCACGCTCAGGGCTGCCATGCCCTTCATCAATTCTGTAATCCGCCCAGACTTACCCAAGAATTGCGCTTTCGCATTCTCTAAATCAGCAGGAGTTGTGGCCTGTATAAACGCTGCTTTTGCAGCGTCAACGATGGAATTCAAGTCGTTCATGGGCGGTGAGCGTAAATTTAGAAATGAAAAAGGGCTAGTGCTCTTTCAAGCGCTAGCCCTTGTTTCTGGTGCGCTAGTTGCTACAAAATATGAAGCGACTAGCAGCGGACTCAAGCAGCCAGTTTGGCTTTCACTTGTTCCACGATGCCAGCAAAAGCAGCCATGTCATGGATAGCGATATCGGACAAAACCTTACGGTCGATCTCAATGTTCGCTTTCTTCAGACCATTGGCAAACTGGCTGTATGTCAGACCGCATTGACGGGCTGCCGCGTTGATACGGGCAATCCACAACTGACGGAACACACGTTTCTTGGTACGGCGGTCACGGTAGGCATATTGCCCAGCCTTCATTACCGCTTCTTTGGCGATACGGAAGACATTACCGCGGCGACCGCGGAAACCCTTAGCAAGGGCCAGAACTTTTTTATGGCGGGCGCGAGCCGTTACACCACGTTTGACGCGAGGCATGTGATTACTCCTTGTTCGTCGTTAATTAAATACCACGACCGGGGAGCATCTGCGCCATGTGACCCATATTGGTCTCATGAACAGCAGTTGAACCGCGCAAGTGGCGTTTATTTTTAGTGGTCTTCTTGGTCAAGATATGACGTTTGAAGGCTTGACCGCGTTTTACGGTACCACCTGGACGAACGCGGAAGCGTTTCTTCGCCGCGCTTTTGGTCTTCATTTTGGGCATATTCATGCTCCTTTTCAATTGTGCTCGTGAGGCGTCTAGGAAACTACTCCCAGCCTTGTTGGCCCCGAGCCACTTGTGTGGCGCCTTGCAGCTGACCACATATGCGACAACCTGTTTAGGTTGTCGCTGGCAAATCAGCCCTTACACTGACTCGCCGATCTTACCAGTGACCAAACTGGCAAAAAACTAAATGCTTGCTTCGACAGGCGCTTTGGCGGCACCGGGCTTCTTGCGACCCGGCGCAATCATCATCACCATTTGACGGCCTTCAAGCTTGGGGAATTGCTCAACAATGATCAAATCAGCGAGCTCTTCCCTCATGCGCTGAAGCAACGCCAACCCAATCTCTTGGTGGGTAATCTCACGTCCACGGAAACGCAGCGTGATTTTGCACTTATCGCCATCTTCCAAAAATCGCTTGATATTACGAACTTTGATGTTGTAGTCGCCGTCATCAGTACCGGGGCGGAACTTAATCTCCTTCACCTCGATTACCTTTTGCTTGGACTTAGCATCAGCAGCTTTTTTCTGCTCTTGGTATTTGAACTTTCCGTAGTCCATCAAACGACACACAGGAGGTATCGCAGTGGCGGCAATCTCGACCAAGTCAACATCAAGCTCTCCCGCCATGCGAAGAGCCTCCATCAGACTCACAACACCCAATGGCTCGTTTTCAGGTCCGGTTAACCGGACTTCTGGCGCCATAATTTCTCTGTTGAGACGGTGTTTACGTTCTTCGCGCTGACGGCGGTCACGAAATTCAGTAGCGATGGCTCAATCCTTCACAAAATCATCTACAAAATGTAGTAATTACCCGTCGGTACGTTCGCTCTCAACAAGGGACTTGCTTGCAATGTCACTGTGAACCATTGCAGAGAATGCTTCCAGTGTCATAACGCCGAGGTCTTTACCGCCTCGGGCTCGAACTGCGACGGAACCTGCTCCAGCCTCTTTGTCGCCGATAACCAGCAAATACGGAAGCTTTTGCATCGAATGCTCGCGTATTTTATATGTTATTTTCTCATTGCGCAGGTCTAAATTGACTCTAAGCCCTTGATTTCGCAGCGTTTTCGCGACGTTTTCGCAGTATTCAGCTTGTGCGTCGGTGATATTGAGCACAGCCAGTTGCACTGGAGCCAACCATGTAGGCAGCGCGCCAGCACTCTCTTCAATCAAGATACCAATAAAACGTTCCAAACTTCCGACGATGGCGCGGTGCAACATGATGGGCCGGTGACGGGAACCATCCTCACCCACAAATTCAGCATCCAGACGTTCGGGCAGGTTTGGGTCGACTTGGATCGTGCCGCATTGCCAAGGGCGGCCCAGGGCATCTTTGAGCGTGTATTCAATTTTGGGGCCGTAGAACGCACCCTCACCCGGCAGGTACTCAAAATCGCATCCTGAAGCACGCAGGCCCTCAGCAAGCGCATTTTCTGCGCGGTCCCAGCTTTCTTCTGTGCCAATGCGCTTCTCGGGGCGTGTTGAGAGCTTGTAGATGATGTTGGTAAAGCCAAAGTCCTTGTAGACCTTTTGCAGCAAGGTCGTGAAGGCCACCACCTCCGACTGGATCTGGTCTTCGGTACAAAAGATGTGGCCGTCGTCCTGCGTGAAGGCGCGCACACGCATGATGCCGTGTAGGCCGCCGGAAGGCTCATTGCGGTGGCAGGCGCCGAATTCTCCGAAACGTAATGGCAAGTCGCGGTAGCTCTTGATACCGTGCTTGTAGATCAGGATGTGCCCCGGGCAGTTCATCGGCTTGAGCGCGTAGTCGCGCTTTTCCGACTCCGTGATGAACATGTTTTCGCGGTACTTGTCCCAGTGACCTGTCTTCTCCCACAGGCTCTTATCAATGATCTGGGGACCTTTGACTTCCTGATAGCCGTTGTCTTGGTAGACCTTGCGCATGTACTGCTCAACACCCTGCCATAGGGTCCAGCCCTTGGGGTGCCAGAACACGGTCCCCGGCGAGTGCTCGTCGATATGGAACAGATCCAACTCGCGCCCCAGCTTGCGATGGTCACGTTTTTCTGCCTCTTCCAGCATTGTCAAATGCTGCTGCAATTCGTCTTTGGTGGCCCATGCCGTGCCATAAACACGTTGCAGCATTTCATTTTTGTGGTCGCCGCGCCAATAGGCGCCTGCTACCTTCATGAGCTTGAAGTGCTTAAGTTTGCCCGTGCTCGGTACGTGCGGGCCGCGGCACAGATCTTCAAATTTACCCTCGCGGTAAAGCGAAACCTCTTGGTCCGCCGGAATGCTCTCGATGATTTCCGCTTTGTAGTGCTCGCCTAGGACTTTAAAGTAGGCAACTGCCTCATCACGAGGCAGAACGCGCCTGACCACCGGCTCATCCAAAGAAGCCAGTGCCACCATCTTTTTCTCGATTGCAGCCAGGTCTTCCGGCGTGAACGGGCGCTTGTACGAAAAGTCGTAAAAGAAACCATGCTCGATCACGGGTCCGATAGTCACCTGCGCCTCGGGGAATAGCTCTTTTACCGCGTAAGCCAACAAATGCGCTGTGGAGTGACGAATGACTTCCAGGCCGTCCGCATCTTTCCCAGTAATGATGGACAAGGCGCTATCGGCATCGATCAGGTAACTGGTATCCACCACCGTGCCGTTTACTTTGCCTGCCAATGCGGCTTTTGCAAGACCGGAACCAATGGATGCTGCCACTTCGGCTACGGTAACTGGGCCTGGGTATTCGCGTTGAGAACCATCCGGAAGCGTAATTTGGACCATGATGAAGATGAGTTGGGAGTGAATTCAAACAAAAAAAGCGCGGAAGGTTCCGCGCTTTACTATGATTTTTGTAGCTGCCTGCGCTTATGGCGCGCGGACTACGGCCATTAATGCTTATCTGGGCGCTGATGTAGTTCGCGGTGTCATAACCAAAATGCCTTTCTCGCTCTTGTTTCGCTACGGCTTATCCAATTTTAACCACACTCCCACGCACAAATACTTAGAGCCGGCATACCCTGGGGCATACCGGCTCTATAGCAGCCAATTAGCTACTAATGCGAGATGCTTAGTGGAACTGTTCTTCTTCGGTAGAACCCGTCAGTGCGGTCACACTGGACTTACCACCTTGAATCACCGTCGTCACTTCGTCAAAGTATCCTGTCCCAACTTCTTGCTGGTGCGAAACGAAGGTGTAGCCACGGTCACGTGCCGCGAATTCGGGCTCTTGCACTTTTTCCACATAGGCTGACATACCGCGTTCGACGTAGTCTTGCGCCAAGTCGAACATGTTGTACCACATGGAGTGAATACCAGCCAAGGTAATGAACTGGTACTTGTAGCCCATGGCGCCCAACTCGCGTTGGAACTTAGCGATGGTGGCGTCGTCCAAGTTTTTCTTCCAGTTGAACGAAGGTGAGCAGTTGTATGCCAGCATCTTGCCGGGGTGCTTTGCGTGCACCGCATCGGCAAATTTCTTAGCAAACTCGAGATCTGGCGTACCGGTTTCGCACCACACCAAGTCAGCGTATTCGGCGTAAGCGATAGCGCGGGAGATCGCTTGGTCAATACCCTTCTTGGTTTTGTAGAATCCTTCTGCAGTGCGCTCACCGGTCAAGAAGGGTTTGTCGTTTTCGTCATAGTCGCTGGTCAACAAGTCAGCCGCTTCGGCATCAGTACGTGCAATCACCAAAGTAGGCACGCCACAGACATCAGCAGCCATACGTGCGGCGATCAGCTTTTGGCAGGCTTCAGCAGTAGGCACCAGCACTTTTCCACCCATGTGTCCGCATTTTTTGACGGAAGCCAATTGGTCTTCCCAGTGCACGCCAGCAGCACCAGCCTTGATCATGGCCTTCATCAATTCAAACGCGTTCAGTACGCCACCAAAACCAGCTTCAGCATCTGCAACGATAGGTGCGAAGTTATCGATGTAGCCCTTGTCACCTGCGTCAATGCCCTTGGAATGCTGAATTTCGTCGGCACGGCGGAAGGTGTTGTTGATGCGCTCAACGACGGTTGGCACGGAGTCCACTGGGTACAGAGACTGATCTGGGTACATGGACGCGTAGGAATTGTTGTCCGCAGCCACTTGCCAACCCGATAGGTAAATGGCTTTCACGCCTGCCTTCACTTGCTGCATAGCTTGCCCACCGGTCAGCGCGCCCAAGCAGTTAACGTAGGGCTGGGTGTTCACCAAGTTCCAGAGCTTTTCCGCACCGCGTCGTGCCAAGGTGTGCTCGATAGGGAATGAGCCGCGCAAACGGACGACGTCGGCTGCGCTGTAGCCGCGCTTGATGCCCTTCCAACGTGGGTTAGTGGCCCAATCGTGTTCAAGGGCTGCGATTTGCTGTTCACGGGTAGATGTCGTCATAGAAGCACTCCAAGGTTGATGAATCGAAACGGGAGGTGACTTTGTGTCGCCTTGCGGGTTGATTGTAGTCTTATATAAGACATCTTTTCAATCTTATGTCTTATATAAGACATAAATTTTCTCATTTAAAGACAACAACTTAGACACAGGGTTCCACTATTCGAAAAGTTAGCATGACACTGTGAAAAGCGTATGGCATTGACTATTCGATGGTGTTTCGCATTATGGGATTCGTATACAAGCAGCAAAATACGCGCACCAAGCTCGGTACAGGCGTGGTGCGCGTGACCAAAAAGGAAATGCTAAGCCTTAGTACTGGCTTGCATATTGCGCCAACTCCCATGGGCTGATGTGTTGGGCATAGCTGTCCCACTCAGCACGCTTTAACTGTAAGAACTGATCACAGAAAGCCTCACCTAGCTGCTCTCGCAGCCACACGTCCTTAGCCAATGCCTGCAAGGCCACAAATAAATCGCGAGGCAACTGCTCGGGCATGGGCAACCCTTGCGCCAGACGCTCGTACAGATCTTCATCACATGGCGCAGGTACAGGCATGTTGCTCTCAATACCGTGCAACCCAGCGACCAACGCGCCAGCAATCGCTACGTACACATTGCAAGAAGGATCAGGCAATCGCCACTCCAAACGCCCCGCCACTGTGCGCACCACACAGGTACGGTTATTGTCCCCATAAGCTTTCCACACGGGCGACCACGTTGTGCCTGACGCACTGGCACTGGACGCTAAGCGCTTGTAACTGTTCACGGTAGGCGCTGACAAGGCACTTAATGCATCTGCGTGGTGAAGGAGTCCAGCGGCAAAACGGTGCCCAGTGTCGCTCAATCCTAGCGAATCGTTCTCATCGGCAAACACAGGCCTACCGTCTGCATCCGTAATGCTCAAGTGAAAATGCAAACCACTGCCCGGGGCATTGGCAAAAGGCTTGGCCATCGCGCTAAACACAGCGCCATGCTTTTGGGCAATGGCATGCGCTGTCATTTTGAACAACATGTACCGGTCAGCAGCTGCCAGCGCGTCATCAAACTTATAGTTGATTTCGTACTGGCCACATGCGTCTTCATGGTCGATCTGCTGCAGCTCGAAGCCGAGCGAGGTTAACGCCGCACGCATGTCCTCTAAGAACCCAAGGTTGCGATGAATGGACTTAAAGTCGTACGAGGGTTTAGACAAAGCATCTTCAGCATCCGCCGCTTGCCATTGGCCTTTGGCGTCTTTGTTCAGCAAGAAGAACTCCGGCTCTATACCAACCCACAGGGTCCAACCTTTGGCTTTCAAACGCTCCACGTGCTTGCGGAGCAATTGGCGCGAACAGGTGTTGAGGGACTCACCTCCTGCATAACCATCACACACCGCATGCGCTATACCCGGCATGAAGGGTAAAGGCCGTAGGGTCTCTGGTTGTACACGCCCGTAGTACTCGCTGCGGCTCCCGTAGCGTGGCAAGCCCGTGCCCCAAATACTCGGCCCCGCAAAGCCAGCGCCAACATGGACCCATTCGTCTAAGTTTTGCAGCGGCACCAACTTGCCTTTGGCGACACCATGCATATCGGTGAATTGGGTAAACACAGAGTGGATACCTTGGGTTTGTAGTGTTTCAATCCAGCTTTGGGTGGTTTTCATGGTTAAAAGTTCTGCTAGCGCCTATGGATAAAGCGCGACCAGCTATATAAAGTGAAGCAAAAGAAAAGGCGGTACCGCAACGCAATACCGCCTTGGCCAAAACGAAAAATGCAGAGTTAAGCCAGCACGGTATCCAAAATAGCCATGGCTTCTTCGAACACTTCGTCCTCAATGGTCAATGGGAAGAGGAAGCGAATGACATTGCCGTACACGCCACAAGTCAGCAGCAGCAGCCCACGTTGCAGAGCGGCTTGTTGCACCTTCTTCGTGAGATCAGCATCTGGCGCACCGGTGGCAGGGTTCACCATCTCGCAGGCCACCATGGCACCAAGCGCGCGGATGTCGCCGATACAGGTGTTCTTGGCCTTGGCAGCTTCCAGCTTGACCTTCAAGCGGGCACCCAGCACATTGGCCCGGGCGCACAAGCCCTCTTCTTCAATCACATCCAACACGGCATGTGATGCGGCAATCGCCAAGGGGTTGCCTGCGTAAGTACCACCTAAGCCGCCAGGGTTGGGGGCATCCATGATCTCGGTGCGCCCCACTACGGCTGACAGCGTGGTACCACCGGCCAAGCTCTTGGCCATGGTCATGATGTCGGGAGACACCCCATAGTGCTCCATGGCGAACATCTTTCCGGTGCGGGCGAAGCCTGTTTGCACTTCATCCGCAATCAACAAAATGCCGTGCGTGTCGCACAACTCGCGCAACCACTTCACCGCTGCGGCCTGGATAGGATTAAAGCCACCCTCCCCTTGTACCGGTTCAAAAATAATGGCGGCTACGCGGCTTGGCTCGATGTCGCACTTGAAAATTTGTTCGATGGCGTGCTTTACTTCGTCTAAATCAGCACAGTGGCATGGGAAAGGTGCGTGGTAGATCTCTGGCGCAAACGGGCCAAAGCCCGCTTTGTAAGGTTGCACCTTGCCAGTGAGTGCCACAGCAAACAAGCTGCGACCATGGAACGCGCCGCCAAAAGCAATGACACCGCTGCGCTTGGTGTAAGAGCGCGCGATCTTGATGGCGTTTTCAACCGCTTCTGCACCGGTAGAGAAGAACGCAGTTTTCTTTGCGCCGGAAATAGGCGCTATGGTATTGATGCGTTCAGCCAGAGAGACGTACTCGGCGTACGGAACCACTTGGTAGCAACTGTGCGTAAAGCGTTGCAGTTGTGCCGCGATGGCGGCTTGCACCTTGGGGTGTACATGGCCCGTGTTGAGAACTGCGATACCACCTGCGAAGTCAATAAAGCGGCGACCCTCAATGTCCCACAACTCGGAGTTTTTTGCGTGGTCGATAAAGAAATCACCCATCACGGCAACACCACGCGGAGTGGCGGCCAAGCGGCGGGCATGCCATTGGGCATTGGTATTTTCGGCGACGCTTAGGCTCGCAGGTTTTGTATTTGCATTCATGGTTGGAGTCCTCTTAAGTGGTGGTGTGTTGATATCTGGAGTGCGCAGTGCTGCCATCTAAACGGGCGAGTCAATCCGTATCCAAGTCGTCTTAATCTCAGAGTACTTGTCAAAAGCGTGTAGCGATTTGTCGCGCCCTACCCCGCTTTGCTTAAAGCCGCCGAAGGGCACCGTAATGTCGTCTTCGTCATACTGATTGACATGCACAGTACCTGCTTTCAGCGCTCTGGCAATTCCGTGCGCCCTATTGATGTCGCGAGTCCACAAGCCCGCTTGCAGACCATAAACACTGTCATTGGCTTGCTTGACGACATCAGCAGCATCGGTGAACGAAAGTACCGATAGCACGGGCCCAAAAATCTCCTCCCGTGCGATCGTCATGCCTGCGGTGACGCCATCAAAAATAGTTGGCGCAACATAGCAGCCACCAGACTCGGCCATCACTTGCTCTCCCCCAGCAATCAGCGCGGCACCCTGTGACTTGCCACTCTCGATATAGCGCAATACGGTTTCCATTTGCACTTTGTCTACCAGTGCGCCCATAACCGTATCTTTATGCAATGGATTTGCGGGCTTGTATTGCGGAACAAGCTTCAGCGCTTTTTCTAAAAATTGGTCCTTGATACTCGCTTCAACATACAAACGCGAGGGCGCATTGCAGCTTTGGCCTTGGTTGAAAAAGATACTGCCCACGGCTGCCTCGACGGCTTTGTCCAAATTCGGACAATCCGCGAAAACGATATTCGGCGACTTACCGCCAAGCTCCGTCCACGCGCGCTTGAGGTTGCTTTGGCCCGCCATCACATGAATCTGTTTGCCTACTCGGGTTGAACCAGTGAAGGCAATGCAGTCCACATCCATATGCAAGGCCAAGGGCGACCCAGCCTCTGGTCCGAAACCGGGCACCACATTGAAAACCCCCGCAGGGATGCCAGCCTCCAGTGCTAAATCTGCTAATTTCAAAGCGGTCAGCGGTGACTTTTCACTTGGCTTGAGCACCACTGAGTTGCCTGCCGCCAATGCAGGCGCAATCTTCCATGCAGCCATGATCATCGGGTAGTTCCAAGGAACGATGACACCAACAACCCCGACCGGCTCGCGGGTAATAAGTGCAAGAGCTTGTTTGCCCGTTGGTGCGATCTCGTCGTAAACCTTGTCCACGGCTTCGCCATACCAACGCAGGCAGTTGGCTGCACTATTGACATCGACGGCTCGCGCATATTTGACAGGTTTGCCCATGTCTAGCGTCTCTGTCAATGCAAGTGCATCCGCATTTTCCAGAAGCAGATCGGCAAAGCGGATCATGACGCGCTTACGCTGCGCCGGAGCCAACCCACACCAACGCTGGTCCTCAAAAGCGGCACGAGCGGCACGTACTGCACGGTCTATGTCGGCGGAGCCGCAACGGGCAATCGTAGCGATGGTTTTTCCATCGACTGGAGAGATGCAGTCAAATGATTGCCCATCTTGCGCAGCTACGCGCTCTCCGTTGATCAATGCGCGGCCATCAAAACTCATGTCATTCATAGCATCCTTCCGAATCGTTTTCCGTTGTGTCCCATCCAAAAGCCCAATACGCTCAAAGGCGCTTTCAGGTCTGCACCAGCGCTGCGGTTTCAGCCCGCATTGCCGCTGCTATCTCTCGTTCCCGCCTACGTGTTTGGCGGGCAATCCACAGGCTGTAGCTCACAATGACCACGGTCACGGTGACGATTAACAGTGTGGCAGCTGCATAAATAGTGGGGTTGATACCCCGGCGTGCATATCCAAAGATCACTTGTGGGAGCGTGTTAACACCTGGGCCCGACAAGAACTCTGAGATCACGACATCATCAAACGAGAGGGTAAATGTCAACAAGTAGGCTGCCAATATGGAAGGAGCGATACAGGGTAAGGTGATCAAGAAAAACACTTGATGCGGCCGAGCGCCCAAGTCCATGGCTGCCTCTTCAATAGACCTATCCATTTCCATGAGGCGGGATTGCACCACCACCATGGCATAGGCCATGCCAAGGAGGCTATGGCCAAAAATGATCGTTAACATGCCCCGCTGGGGCCAGCCAAACACGTTTTGTGCGCCCACCATGAGTAGCAATAATGAAAGGCCAATCACCACCTCAGGCATAACCAAGGGTGCATTAACCATGCCCGAAAACACGGTCCGCCCAAAAAAGCGTCGATAACGCACCAGAACGAATGCGGCAAACGTTCCCAGAACCGCCGAAAAAAGCCCGGCTGTTGCGGCCACTTTCAATGACAACCAAAACCCTTCCACAATTTTGGTGTCATTCATTAAGGCTTCGTACCAGCGCAGCGAAAACCCTGTGAAGTTTGCGTCTTGTCGTGTGCTGTTGAATGAAAACACGATCATGAACGCCAACGGCACATACAAGAAAACAAACACGGCAGCCATCCACAGCGTGCTGAAGTGTTTCTCCAAAAAACGTTTCATAGTGCGTTCCTTAGTTCTGACGTTCAGCGGCGTTACCGGCGCTGTTGTAGTAGATGGCCAATGGCACAACGATCAAGGCAATCATCACCACGGCTAAAGCACTAGCGCGTGGCCAGTTATTGCTGGTGAACATTTCATCCCACACGACACGCCCAATCATGACGTTCTCTGGGCCACCTAGCAGGGAAGGAATCACAAACTCACCCACCGACGGGATGAAAACCAACATAAATCCGGCCACAATACCGGCCTTGGAAAGTGGCACCGTGACCAGCCAAAATGCTTTGAAGGGTGATGCACCTAGGTCATACGCGGCCTCCAGCAAGCGGAAGTCCATCTTGACCAAGTTGGCATACAGCGGAAGTACCATAAACGGTAAGTACACGTAGGTCATGCCAACCAACATCGACACATCGGTGTACAACATTTGGATGGGCTCTTCAATCACGTGCAGCGCCAAAAGCAGCTTGTTAATGACACCTTGATCGGCAAGTATTCCCTTCCACGCATAGACACGTAGCAAGAAAGAAGTCCAAAAAGGCAACATCACCATCATCAAGAGCGCTGGACGCACAGTCGGCTTAGACCTAGCGATGAAATAGGCAAACGGATAGCCAATAGCTAGGCACAGAATGGCCGTACACAGTGCATACCAAATAGAGCGCACGTAGGCTTCGATGTACAGCGTCTTAAACAAGGCGCCACCTTCCGCCGTGCGAAAAATAGACCAGTAGTTCTCATACTTCAGGCTTAGCAAACCGGTTTCTGAGTCCCAAATGGGCTTGAACGGATTGATGTCATTGCCCATGTCTACAAAACTGATGTAGAGCAATATCAAAAACGGTAAGAAAAAGAAAACGATCAGCCAGGTGTATGGCACACCGATCACAAATCGTTTTCCAGGAATGGAGAGGTTGATGGTTGACATACTATTGCCTCTATCGGTCAGTCGCGCAGCACGATGCCTGCGTCTTCTCCCCACCAGAAGAACACATTGTCGTCCCACGTAATAGCACTTAGCTCGTGACGCGAGATGTTCGACTCTGTGATCTTCACCCGTGTCCCATCGGTCGCAATCACGATGTACATGCTGAAGGAGCCAAAGTACGCAATCTCTTTGACTTTGCCGGTGAACACATTGGGACACCCCTCTGGCCGGGTTTTACCGATCTCAATCTTCTCGGGACGTACCGCTATCGCCATTGGCATATTCAAAGTGCCGCTTACACCGTGGCCCACTTGAATTTCACCGATACCTGTCGTCACCGCACAATGGCCTGGCTCGTCTTTGGTTAAACGGCCTTCAAAGAGAGTGACGTTTCCAATAAAGTCGGCGATGAAGCGGTTTGCCGGGTGTTCATACACTTCCTCTGGCGATCCGACCTGTTGTACTCGCCCTTTGCTCATGACGGCAATGCGACTGGCCATGGTCATGGCCTCTTCTTGGTCATGGGTCACCATGACACAGGTCACTCCCACTTTTTCAATAATGTTCACTAACTCAAACTGCGTTTGCTCGCGCAGTTTCTTATCGAGTGCTCCCAAGGGCTCGTCCAGCAACAAAAGCTGGGGTTTTTTGGCCAAACTGCGGGCTAGAGCGACCCGTTGTTGCTGGCCACCAGACAGTTGGTGGGGTTTGCGTTTTGCGTAGGGCATGAGCTGAACCAAGTCCAGCATTTCACCCACACGCTGCTTGATTTCTGCCTTGGGCAAACCTTCGCGCTTCAAACCGAAAGCAATGTTTTCTGCGATGTCTAGGTGCGGAAACAACGCATAAGACTGAAACATCATGTTGATCGGGCGCTCATATGGAGGCAACTTAGCCACGTCTTCACCCCCCAGCAAAATACGCCCAGATGTGGGCTTCTCAAACCCTGCCAGCATGCGAAGCAGCGTTGATTTACCACAGCCAGAACTGCCCAGCAGTGCGAATATTTCGCCTTGCTTGATCGACAGGGACACATCATCCACGGCTAGCGCTTCGTCAAAACGCTTCACCACCTTCTCTGTAACCAGGTAACCCTCGCCAGAATTTTGCATTTTCAAGTCTCGATGTCAGTTTTTTAGAAACAAAAAGGGCTGCTCATACAACGGGTACGAACAGCCCTGTACTTGCCAAAAGGCTAAGGCTTACTTGCCTTTTTTGAATGCGTTATAGGCGTTGGCCATGGCTTCGCGAGCTTCGTTGCTAAAGCCATTGGGTGGAACCATTTTTGCAAAATACGCGGTATCCAAGAAGATGGTCTTGTTGCCAGAGATCTCGGGCTTAATCTTGTCGATAGCTGCCTTGTTTGCTGTGGGGTAGTTCATGTTGTTAGTCATGAGCGCAGCATTCTCGGCACGCAAATAAAAGTCGATGAACGCATGGGCGTTATTGGGATGCTTTGCGTCCTTGGTCAAGGCCATGGTGTCAAAGAAGATCAGGGCACCAGTACTTGGCAACAAGGCCTCAATCACGTCTTTGGATCCGTTTTCTTTCGCACGACCGGCTGCGATGTTGATGTCACCGGACCAGCCTACTGCCACGCAAGCTTTACCACCAGCGATGTCATCGATCATGGTCGAGCTAAACAAACGCACGTCTTTACGCACTTTGGCAAGCATGGCCGCTGCAAGTTTGTAATCTGCAGGGTCATTGGAATACGCATCCTTACCGATGTAATGCAAAGCCACAGGCACGATTTCAGTTGGGGAGTCCAAGTACGCGATACCACAAGACTTCAGCTTTGCTGAGTACTTGGGGTCAAACACCAAATCCCAAGTGTTCTCGGGGAAGGGCATGCCGGCCAAGGCCTTTTCCACCTTGGTGCGGTTGATCCCCACTGTGGTGAATCCCCAAGCCCAAGGCACCAAATGCTTGTTCTCTGGGTCGGCCTTGGTCAGTGTGGCCATGATGGCGGGCTCAAGATTGGCCAAGTTAGGAATCTTGGACTTATCCAGAGCTTGGAGCAAGCCGCCTTCAATCTGGGGTTTTGCAAATACGCTACCGGGCACCACAATGTCATAGCCAGTATTGCCAGCGACCAGCTTGGCGTGCAAGGCCTCATTTGTCTCAAAAGTGTCGTAGTTGACTTTGATGCCAGTTTCTTTTTCGAAGGCAGGGATCAATCCCTCAGGAAGATAGTCAGGCCAGTTGTAAATATTGAGTACTTTTTCCTCGCTATTGACAGCTACAGCGGCCGGTGCAGAAGCCGCAGGTGCGGGTGCGGCTAAAGGTTCTTCCTTCTTGCCGCAACCGGCCAAGAACAGCGCAGTTAGCGCAGCTATCCAAAGGTAATTCTTCATCGACTAAATCTCCTAATCCGAGGGGTTGAGCTAAGGGTCATCCGTAAGTCTAAAGCAAATATAGGGCCAACTTACCAGAGGGATCAGAGGTCAAACCCTGCCCATTTGCTTCAAATCACGCAACGTAAAGTCCAAAGCCTGTCGAATCAAACGCATCAACTCGTCGATGTCGCTAAGTGTCATGGTCAGAGGCGGGGCAATGATCATCCGATCACCTACAGCGCGCATGATCAAACCATTGTTAAAGCAGTGGGCTCTGCACAGCATGCCAACAGCGTCTTCACTGCTGAAACGTTCTTTGGTGGCCTTGTTCTTGACCAACACCATGCCTGCCACCAAACCACTGGTTTCAGCTAGACCCACTAGAGGGTGCTCATTGAGCTCCGCATATCGCTTGGCAAAGTAGGCTCCCACCTCGCCTCGAACCTTATCGAGCAAAAGCTCTTGCTCCATGATGTCAATATTTGCCAAGGCAACTGCACAAGCCACAGGGTGCCCACTGTAGGTGTAGCCGTGATTGAACTCGCCACCTTTGTCTATCAATACTTGGGCAACCCGGTTCCCCACCATGACCCCGCCCAGTGGGATATAGCCGCTCGTAACGGCCTTGGCAAAAGTCACTAAATCAGGTTTGTAACCAAACTTCTCATAGGCAAACCAATGGCCTAGCCTGCCAAACGCACAAATGACCTCATCACTGATCAGCAAAATGCCGTACTTGTCGACTATTCGCTGAATTTCGGGCCAGTACGTGGCGGGCGGAATGATGACCCCGCCTGCACCTTGAATGGGCTCTGCAATAAATGCCGCCACTTTGTCCGGCCCAACAGCGAGTATTTTTTCCTCTAACCAACGCGCTGCGCGGATTCCAAACTCATCCGAGGTCTCGCCTGGTAAACCGTTCTCAAAGAAATACGGTTGCTCTATGTGGGTAATGTTGGGTATTGGCAGGTCACCTTGTGCGTGCATGCCACTCATTCCCCCCAGCGAAGCACCAGCCATTGTGCTTCCGTGATACGCATTTTGTCGGCTGATGATTACTTTACGTTGGGGTTGCCCAAGTAGATCCCAATACCTGCGCACCATGCGAACGTTCGAGTCATTGCTTTCGCTACCACTGGACGAGTAAAACACATGGTCGAAGCTTCTGTCGCCCACTTTTGGTGCAAGGGCCGACAACCGCGCAGCCAGTTTGACCGCAGGAACATTGGTGGTTTGAAAGAAGCTGTTGTAGAACGGGAGCGTCATCATTTGCTGGTAAGCGGCATCCGCCAGCTCTTTGCGACCGTACCCTACGTTAACGCACCACAAGCCACTCATCGCATCCAACATTTTGGAGCCCTCAGAGTCCCAAACGTAAATGCCGTCAGCCTTGGTAATGACTCGGGCACCACGGGTAGCCAAGTCTTTGTAGTCGGTGAATGGGTGGAGGAAATGTGCACTGTCCAAGTCTTGGATCTCACGCGTGCTCAAATTTTCGGGTTTGGTCAAAGCATTCATACAACGGATTCCGTGTTTAGGTCTAATTCAAATTGGCCCACTATCAAACGTGCAACAAAAGATGTTCGCGTTCCCATGGAGAGATCACTTTCATGAACTCATCAAACTCAAGCTCCTTGATCTCGGAGTAGACCGTGATGAACTCTTTCCCCAAGACTTCGTGCAGATCGGATTCCCGTCGCAACCAGTCCAAAGCCTCACCCAAGCTACGCGGCAAGGCATACGGAGAGAGGTAGGCATCGCCCTTCATTTCAGGCTTGGGTTTGATCTTGTTCTTAATGCCCAGATAACCGCAAGCCAAGGTCATCGCCATGGCCACATACGGGTTGGCGTCTGCGCCGATCACGCGGTTTTCGACGCGGCGCGCCGCTGGTGTGGATATGGGAGACCGGATACCTACCGTGCGGTTGTCGTAGCCCCATTCAATATTGATGGGCGCTGCCGTGTTGCGCGAGAGGCGCCGGTAACTGTTCACATAGGGAGCCACCAAAACCATGGCCGCTGGAATGTAGCGCTGCAAACCGCCGATATAGTGCAAGAAGGTGTCTGACGGGGTACCGTCCTCATTACTGAATACGTTTTTCCCTGTCGCCATGTCCAGCAGGCTTTGGTGCACATGCATTGCGCTACCGGGCTCACCGGCAATGGGCTTGGCCATGAAGGTCGCGTACATCTCATGCCGCAAAGCAGCCTCACGCACAGTACGCTTGAAGAAAAACACCTCGTCAGCCAAGCCAAGTGGTTCGTTATGGAAGAAGTTAATCTCCATTTGCCCGGCACCCACTTCATGGATCAGCGTATCGACGTTGAGCTCCATCTTGTCGCTGAAGTCATAAATTTCTTCAAATAAAGGATCGAACTCGTTCACAGCATCAATGCTGTAGGCCTGACGCGAGGTCTCTGCCCGACCACTTCGCCCAATGGGCGGACGCAGCAATGTGTTGGGATCAGTATTACGCGCGGTAAGGTAAAACTCTAGCTCAGGAGCCACAATCGGCTGGAGGCCTTCTGACTTAAACAAATCACACACCTTGCGCAAGACGGTGCGTGGTGCAAAAGGAACCAACTTGCCCTCATGGTCAAAACAGTCATGAATCACTTGCGCAGTGGGGTCAACCGCCCAAGGGACAATGCGCACCGATGAGGGATCTGGGCGCAATTGCATGTCTTTGTCGGTAGGATCAATGACATCGTAGTAAGGCCCACTTTCGGGAAACTCACCGGTCACGCCCATCGCCACAATGGCTTGAGGCAAACGCATGCCGCGGTCTTCAGTAAATTTGCCACGCGGTAGAATTTTTCCGCGCGCCACCCCAGTCAAATCGGGTACCAAACATTCCACTTCAGTCACACGACGTTCATTGAGCCATTGCTCCAAGTCGTTGAAGTTCATCGATTTTTTTTCAATCATGGTTGCTCCTTGCTGTGATTGCACAGCGTACTTTCATTTGTGTTGTGTAGACCATTGTGGGGCACAATTGGATTGATGTGGGGGCCATTTGCGGCAAGGGCATGGTGCCACTTTGCTTTTTGCGTGAAACGCCTCATTTGTCTAGTGATACCCGAAAAGAAGATTGTTCTATGTTGTCTGAGCTTTTGTTGACCGAGATGGCTGCACTTAGCCAGTCAGACGCAATGCCATTGCACCGTCAGTTGTACGAGGCCCTACGACGTGCGATTTTGGATGGAAAATTGCTGGCAGGAGACCGTTTACCGTCCAGCCGCGAGCTCACGGCAGACTTAGGACTATCCCGCAATACGGTGGTAGCCGCCCTCAACCAGTTGGGCGTGGAGGGCTACCTGGTGAGTCGGGTGGGTAGTGGCACTTATGTCAACGACAAGATTCCCAAGCCAGCGTTCAAACTACACCCCTCTCACTTGGCGGCTTCTCACAAACTATTGTCGAAGCGGGGTGAGACACTGTCCACGACATTTTGTGCAAATCAACTCGAAGTTCAACCGTTTACACCAGGGATTGCTGACTTTAGTGCGTTCCCCGTCGCGCTCTGGCAGCGACTGCAAAACAAGCATTGGCGAACCACTTATCCAGAGATGCTGGATTACAGCTACAGCGGGGGGCACGCGCCGCTGAGGCGTGCGGTAGCCAACTACCTCAAAGTGTTCCGAAGCGTACCGTTGGACGTAGATCAAGTGATCATTACCAGTGGAACCCAGCAATCATTGGAGTTGTGCGCCCAATTGTTAGCCGACCATGGAGATACCGTATGGTTGGAAGACCCTGCTTACTGGGGGGCAGTAAAGGCATTTACTGCGACAGGCTTATCCCTGCACCCTATCTCCGTTGATCAACATGGCATGGCGCCTCACGCAAGGGACGAAAAGCGAGAACCCCGCTTGATTTACACCACTCCTTCGCACCAATACCCTACGGGTGCTGTCATGTCACTCGCTCGCCGCCAGCAGCTATTGGGGCTTGCAGACGCACATGATGCGTGGGTTCTTGAAGACGACTACGACAGTGAATTTCGCTTTAGTGGGCCGCCTTTGTCGTCCTTAGCAGGTTTGGACAAGCACGCTCGGGTGTTGTACTTAGGGTCCTTCTCAAAGGTGCTCTACCCAGGACTCAAGCTAGGTTACTTGGTGGTCCCGAAACGCCTCGTGGCAGCCTTTAAGCAGGCCCACTACGATCTCAATCGTCCTGGGCAAATGCCACTGCAAGCTGCGCTGGCAGAATTCATTGAACTCGGCCATTTCGCCAGTTCACTACGCAGAGCAAGGCAAAGCTATGCCCAACGGCGGCAGTGCTTGCTTCAAGCTTTGCAACCCTGCCTAGGCAACCAGGCTCAGATTACAGGGGCTGAACAAGGATTGCATTTGTGCATGCGACTGCCCAGCAATTTGGATGACAAAGCTTTAGCCCACCAAGTGGCATCGCTCGGCCTTACCGTGCGTGCGCTGTCGGCGTATTGCCTTGAGCGCACGGATGTAAAGGGCTTGGTCATTGGCTATGGCTACGCTCCTTTGGCTGAAATACAGCAGCATGGCCCAAGCTTGGCCAAAGCAATTGCCCATGCACTGGCACGCCTTGCGCGGTAAGGCGCTTAGAGCTTATCCATCAATCGGTGATACAGCATGCCAATCACCAAGCTGGGCGTTCTGAGCAAGCGACCACCCGGGAAGGTACGGTGCTGCAAGTCAGCAAAGACGTCGAACCGTTCTGACTGCCCGGCAATGGTTTGGGCGAGCACTTGGCCCGCTAACCCTGTCAGCGCAACCCCATGCCCACTAAAGCCTTGTAGGTAGTAGAGGTTGCTGTCCAGCCGACCGAAATCTGGTGCACGGTTCATGCTGATGTCTACAAAACCACCCCAAACAAAGTCAACGCGTGTCTGCTTCAGTGCCGGAAACACCGCGGCCAATCGCCTTGCCATCAACGCTTTCAAGTCAGCAGGGGTGCGCGTCGAATAGCTCACGCGCCCGCCAAAAAGCATGCGGTGGTCCGCACTGAAACGGAAGTAATCCAAAATGAAGTTGTTGTCACAAACGGCCGCATTGCTCGGAATGAGTTGTTCGCAAAGGGACGGTGAGATCGGTTCAGTGCCGATGATGTAGGTGCCAACTGGCATGATGCGGGTCGAAATTTCAGGCGAAACCTTGGGGCCATATTCGCTAAGCATGCAATTGCCCGCTAGCACCCCCATAGCCGCCCTCACCCGCCCTTTAGCTGTATGCGCGCAAAGCGTCGCGCCTCGATCAAGTCGAGTCACGGGGGAGTGTTCGTAGATCTTGACGCCCAGGTCCAGCGCCGCGCGCGCCAGTCCCAATCCGTACTTAAGTGGATGCAAGTGCCCTGACTTGCGCTCATATGCTGCTGCTTGGTACAGCGGGCTGTCAATCAGCTTGCGTACATCAGCGCCTACAGACAGATCACAGCTAAACCCAAGCTGGGTCTGCATGTTTTCAACTTCTTCTTGCAATGCTTTGGCTTTGCGCGCCGAGTCGGCAACATATAAATACCCCTGCACTCTGTCGCAGTCGATCCCAAACTGCGCAATACGTTGGTCCACCAAGTCAATGGCATCTAAAGACATATCCCATGCCAAGCGTGCCCGGTCTCGGCCCAGTTGAGCTTCAAATGGTCCCTGCCCACTGGCGTAACCGACAATAGTTTGCCCCCCGTTGCGACCCGAGGCACCACTACAAATGCGATCCGCCTCTAACACCACCACGCGGTAACCGCGCTGTGCCAGCTCAATCGCACTCGATAGCCCGGCAAATCCAGCGCCAATCACGACGACATCGGCCTGGATGTCCTCTTGTAAGGAAGGCGTGGCAGCTGGGCGAACCACTGAGAACTCGTAGTAGCTCTTTTGGTTGAGTTGGGTATCGGATTGAAGCAACATGGAAACAGTATTTGAAGTTAAGGATGGGACTTGGCGACTTGACCACAGAGGTAGGTCCAAACAAATGACGCTGCGGCATTGCTAGTTAACTCCCCGTGGTCATAGGCAGGAGCCACCTCTACACAGTCCATCGCCACCATGTTCAAGGTCGCCAACTCTTCTAGGAAAGTCATCACTTGCGAACTCGTCATGCCGGCAGGCTCTGGTGTACCGGTGCCCGGTGCAAATGCGGGATCTAGGCAGTCAATATCCAAAGTCAAATAGCAGGGCCGGTCTCCGATTCGCGCTTTGATGGCGTCAATGATGGAGCAAAGGCCTGTGCCATCTTTGCCTCGCAGTGCGTGTGCCGTGTAGATCAATCCTCCTTGGTTCTGCACATACTCTCGGGCGGCTTTGTCTCCACCAGAGCGCAATCCAATTTGTACAGTGTGCGGGGCGCTGACCAAGCCCTCTTGTATTGCCTCATAGGTCCACGTGCCGTGGCCAGAGGGTTCTCCGAAATGGTCAACCCAGGTGTCGCAGTGCGCGTCAAAGTGAATCAAGGCCAACTCGCCGAAACGTGCCTTCGCCGCTCTTAGAAGCGGAAGTGTGATGGAGTGGTCGCCACCAATGAATACGCAGTGATGATTCGCGATCAATGCAGTGGCTTGAGCCTCTATGGCAGCGCGCACTTGCTCCAAGCCAGACGCATTAGGCAAACGCATGTCATAGCCATCGCCCAACACTTCCAACGGGGATACATCAAAGTACGGATGCAGGCCATCGCATAGCATTAAGGAAGCGCGTCGCACCTCTTGCGGTCCAAAACGCGCGCCTGGGCGGTTTGTTACTGCGCCATCAAACGGCACACCAATCACTGCATAGGGTTGCGTCTGCAGCTCGCGGGTCGCCAAAAAACGGTTGCTATTGTTTGCGTAAGCAAATTCCCCGATAGACATCGGTGCGCCTTTCAATTCGATTGTGTTGGCACATAGGTTAGCGTATAGCGGGGTTATCCTAGGTACCACTTCCCTCCGAAACGCTTGGACCATCCATGATTTCGGCGTATACAGTTGGCAGGCTGCCTACCTTATGGTGTTGGCAGAAACTCTTGTACTTAGCCTTTCACGAATGAGCCACCCTACCGCACGCCAACGACTCTCTGCCTACACGCTACTGGCGACCAGCATGGGATTGGTGGGTGTGTATATAGCACTGTCCAAACCCTTGGTACTCTCGCTGCCCGTTTTCTTGCTGGCCTGGCTTAGGTTTGGTATCGGCGGACTTGCTACTTGGCCTTGGCTGAAGCGGCCAAAAGACGAAGCTCCCATGAGCCGGAACACAAAGCAACTGCTGTTCATGGAGTCGTTTTTGGGGAATTTCCTGTTTTCAATTTGCATGTTGTTCGGCGTAAGCATGACGAGCGCGGTTGCCGCCGGCGTCATTTTGGCAGCCACACCCGCAGCTATTGCACTCCTGAGTTGGGGGCTTCTAAGAGAGAAAATTGGCACAAGGATATGGCTAGCCCTTGTGTGTGGAGGCGCTGGTATTGCGCTAATGTCGCTGGCCAAATCAGAGCAGACCTTGCTTGGCACCGCAGCACCGCAGGAGGCCGTGAACTATTCAAACGCTTGGCTTGGAAACCTACTCGTGTTTGCTGCGGTTCTGTGCGAAGCAGCCTATGCAGTCATAGGCAAGAAGCTAACCGGTGTATTGGCCCCTATGCGCATCACGGCGCTCATCAACCTATGGGGATTCGTTCTGATGACTCCAATGGGTCTCTACTTTGCGGTGCACTTCGACTTCTCGGCGGTTTCCCTACCGCTATGGGCATTGCTGGTGTTCTATGCTCTTTCCGCGAGCGTTGGAACCGTGTGGCTATGGATGACAGGTCTCAAAACGGTGCCTGCGGGGCAAGCTGGCATATTCGCGGTTATGTTGCCCATTTGCTCTGCGTTGGTGGGTGTGACCGTGCTTGGCGAGACCTTGGGCACAATGCAGTTGATGGCCTTGGCGCTTTCCTTGGGCGGCATCTTGCTTGCGACAGTACCCAGCTCCCCTGTGAAAGCGTTCAAACGCTCCAAGGTTGGGCCATGACCAAGGTCCCATCTTCGTCGGCATAGAGCCAGTCACCGGGGCGAACCCAAACTCCCTGGATTTGTACCGGAACGTTCTGCTCGCCCTGGTTTCGCTTTTCGGTCGGCATCGGCATCGCGGCCAGTGCACGAATCCCTAGATCCAACACACCGAGCTCTAGGCTGTCGCGCACGCATCCGTCAATGACGATTCCACCCCACCCATTGCGTTGAGCCGCTGCACCCAAATTACCGCCCAGCAAAGCTTTTCGTACCGAGCCTCCACCGTCCACCACCAAGACCTTGGGCACACGGCCGTGTGGCGTATCTGTGTAACCGGGGGATTCAACGGCCACTTTGACCAAGGTATTGTCTTCAAAGCATTTCACAGTAACGACCTGCCCAAAGAATTTGCGCGCCTGGCCAAAGTCGCGAAACACAGGCGGTAGCACGCGCACATCTTCACTAGATGGCTGCTTGTTCGCGTCACAAATATCGCAAGTCGTAAACGTCTGGGACATAGCTTGAAGCTCCTTTTGAATGAGATGACGCATTCTCTATTGAAATTTTTACATTTCTCCTCTGAAAAAAGTAGTTTCCCGCTTGGAAACGGTCATTTTTGCCAGTAGCATCCGATCTACCAGTGAAGAAGCTGTTTCTTACTGGTGAACCATACAAACCCCAGAAGGACAATCGACATGGCAACTGCAAAAAAAGCGCCTGCAAAAAAAGCGGCACCAGCAAAGAAAGTAGCACCAGCGGCTAAAGCGGCTCCAGCCAAAAAAGCAGCTGCTCCTGCAAAAAAAGTAGCGGCCAAGGCTGCTACGCCCGCTAAGAAAGCCGCTCCCGCCAAGAAAGTTGCTGCCAAGGCTGCTGCTCCCGCTAAAAAGCGGACCGTAAACGCTGCGTTCATGAAGGCTTTGACCCCAAGTGCAGCGTTGGCTGCAGTGGTAGGTGCTACACCTTTGCCTCGTACAGAAGTGGTCAGCAAGTTGTGGGTCTACATTAAGAAGAACAAGTTGCAAGACGCTGTGAACAAGCGCATGATTAACGCTGACGCTAAGCTCAAAGAGGTGTTTGGCAAAGTCCAAGTGTCCATGTTTGAAATGGCTGGATTGATTGGTAAGCACCTCAAGTAATCCATTGCTTCTGTGTGAAAAAAAGACCGGCAAATGGCCGGTCTTTTTTTTCGCAGAATGAGCACAGGCCCCAAATCGCGTAGGGTTTATCTGGATTAAACAACGCGATATGCACAAAAAACTAGTAGGGACAGCTTGTAGAATTTCGACCCTTGTATGCCCCAAAACTGCATTCACTACAGCGAGTTTCGCAGCATCAGCAACCCTCATAAACTCATCGAGTTTCGCTATAAATAACTATCTATGTTGCGATTTTTACTGACTCGGCTCAGCCTCATCATCCCGACATTTATCGGGATGACGCTGGTCGCCTTCTTGCTCATCCGACTAGTCCCTGGTGACCCCATTGAAACCTTAGCTGGTGAACGTGGCATAGACGCAACCCGTCATGCAGAGCTTCTCAAGGAGTATGGTTTCGATCGTCCTGTGCTCGTGCAATACGCCGTCTATATTGGCCGTGTGCTTAAGGGTGATTTGGGCAAGTCGTTCATCACGCATGAACCGGTTTTCGCCGAATTCCTGGCCTTATTCCCCGCGACTGTTGAGCTATCCCTATGTGCAATCCTTTTTGCTCTTCTTATAGGCTTACCTGCTGGCATTTTGGCAGGGGTCAAGCGCAACTCCATTTTTGACCATGGGGTTATGGGTGTCTCGCTCACAGGTTATTCCATGCCTATCTTTTGGTGGGGTCTGCTACTAATCTTGTTGTTCTCTGTACAACTTGACCTAACGCCTGTTTCGGGTCGGATTGATGTCAAGTACTTTATCGAACCCGTCACAGGCTTTTTACTGATCGACACTTTGATCGTGGGCGACAAAGGGGCCTTCTGGTCAGCGGTTTCCCACTTGATATTGCCGACGATTGTGCTTGGCACTGTGCCGTTGGCCGTGATTGCACGCATGACACGTTCTTCGATGTTAGAAGTGCTGGGCGAGGACTACATTCGCACGGCCCGAGCCAAAGGTCTGTCCAATATGCGCGTGGTTGCCTTGCATGCTTTACGCAATGCCTTGATTCCTGTAGTCACGGTGATCGGTTTGCAGATTGGCGTGCTCTTTACGGGTGCGATCTTGACCGAAACTATTTTTTCATGGCCTGGTGTGGGTAAGTGGTTAATTGACTCCATTGCTAAACGTGACTACTCCGTTTTGCAAGGGGGGATGTTGCTACTTGGCTCTGTGGTGATGATCGTCAACCTACTGGTTGATGTGACCTACGGCATCATCAATCCACGTATTCGCCACTGAACACTATGACATCACCAACACCATCTGCTGCGCTAGGCCCAGCACCTGCCAAGCCCTTTGCTGAATTCTGGAGCTACTTCAGTGCAAACAAAGGCGCATTGGCTGGCCTGATTTTCGTGGCGATCGTTCTATTGATCGCTGTGTTCGCACCCTTTATCGCGCCACACCATCCAGACCTCACAAATCCTGCTGCATTTCTAAAGCCGCCATTTTGGCAAGAAGGTGGCTCCACCAGCTATTTGCTGGGTACTGATGCTATTGGCCGGGACATCCTGTCTCGTCTTGTTTTTGGGGCGCGGCTTTCCTTGGTCATCGGTCTTGCCGTCGTTGGCTTGTCTGTCGTAGTGGGCACCGTTTTGGGGCTAACTGCAGGCTACTTCCGCGGCATGTACGAGACCGCATTGATGCGGTTGATGGACATCATTTTGACCTTGCCCAGCCTATTGTTGGCCATCGTGATTGTGGCCATCTTAGGACCAGGTTTGATGAATGCCATGCTGTCCGTCGCTATTGTGCTGCTCCCACACTATGTTCGCGTTACCCGCGCAGCAGTCATCACAGAAGCATCAAAAGACTATGTCACAGCCGCACGCATGAATGGTGCTGGGCATTTACGGCTGATGTTTAGCGAGATTCTGCCCAACTGCGCTGCACCGTTGATTGTGCAGGCCTCTTTAGGCATATCGACGGCCATCTTGGATGCTGCCGCCTTAGGCTTCTTGGGCCTGGGTGCGCAACCCCCGTCACCAGAGTGGGGCACTATGCTGGCCGATGCCCGCGAGTTTGTTTTGCGCGCTTGGTGGGTGGTGACATTCCCCGGCTTGGCAATCTTGTTCACAGTCCTGGCATTTAACTTGCTGGGAGATGGTTTGCGCGATGCGTTTGACCCCAAGCTAAAACGCTGAAAGCTCACAATATGGCTCTATTAGAAATTGAAAATTTATCCGTTGAGTTTCCGTCAAAAAACAGCGTCATGCGCGCTGTCGATGGCGTAAGCTTAAAAGTGGACACGGGCGACGTGCTGGGCATCGTAGGTGAGTCCGGCTCTGGCAAGAGCGTGACCATGATGGCCTTGATGGGCTTGGTGTCCTACCCTGGCCGAGTCAAGGCGGACAAACTGCGTTTTGATGGTCACGACTTATTGACTATCTCGCCCAAAGACCGCAGCAAACTCATTGGCAAAGACGTTGCCATGATTTTTCAAGACCCCACCACTAGCTTGAACCCTTGCTTCACCGTGGGATTTCAGCTCGCTGAGACATTGAAGCTGCATCTGGGTATGGACAACAAAGCCGCCAAACGCCGTTCTATTGAGCTGCTGGAGCAAGTTGGAATTCCGGCTCCCGAGAGTCGTCTCAAGGTGTACCCTCACCAAATGTCGGGAGGCATGAACCAACGCGTGATGATCGCCATGGCCATTGCTTGCAATCCCAAGCTATTGATTGCAGATGAGCCAACGACCGCATTGGATGTCACGATTCAAGCCCAGATCTTAGATCTGCTGCGCAACCTACAAAAGGAACGCGACATGGCTTTGGTACTCATCACCCACAACATGGGTGTTGTGTCAGAGATGGCCAGTCGCATTGCCGTGATGTATGCGGGTCAAGTCATGGAAGAGCGCAGTGCCAAAACATTGTTCTCTGAACCGCAGCATCCTTACACCGAGGCCCTGCTGTCTGCATTGCCTGAGCGCAGCGATGGCCTGAGTCGCTTGGCAACCATCCCAGGCATGGTTCCTGGTCTTTACGATCGTCCGAGCGGGTGTTTGTTTTCGCCGCGGTGTGCTTACGCCAATGCCCACTGCAAGACGGATCGCCCTATGTTGCGAGCTTGGGAAGATGGACTTGTTACCTGCCATTACGCATTAGGTGACAAAGAACAACAAGCTGCTGCGACAGGAGTGGCAGCATGAACGCAGCAAACCCCATGACCCAAGATAAGACCCCCCCTATCGTGGTGGCCAAAAACCTGCGGCAGGTTTACAAGATTAGCCGTGGCATGCTCACCAAGCCGGACCTTTTACAGGCGGTAGGCGGTGTTTCCTTTACGGTGCAACCCGGCAAAACACTGGCGGTCGTCGGCGAATCAGGCTGCGGTAAATCAACCTTGGCCCGCATGGTGTCATTGATTGAGACTCCAACCGCGGGGGAACTTCGCATCAATGACACCGACGTGGTGACCGCAAGCGCTGACCAGCGGGCAGCGTTACGCAAGGTGGTGCAACTGGTATTTCAAAACCCCTACGGATCGCTCAACCCGCGCAAAAAGATCGGACAGATCTTAGAAGCGCCTTTGGAAATCAATACCTCCCTGAGTGCTGCTGAGCGTGCTGAAAAAGCACGCAGCATGCTAGCGCTGGTGGGTTTGCGTCCGGAACACTACGACCGCTACCCCCACATGTTCTCTGGCGGGCAACGCCAGCGTATTGCGATCGCCCGAGCCTTGATGCTCAAACCAGCGTTAGTGGTCGCAGACGAGCCTGTATCCGCGCTCGACGTGTCCATTCAAGCCCAAGTCTTGAACTTGCTGGCGGACTTGCAACAAGAGCTGGGCTTGGCTTATCTGTTTATCTCCCATGACTTAGGCGTTGTGCGCCACATTGCCCATGACGTCTTGGTCATGTACTTGGGTCATGCGGTCGAGCAAGGCGAAAAGAAAACTATTTTTGAATCGCCGCTACATCCTTACACCAAGGCCTTGCTGGGCTCTACCCCTGGCATTGTCGGAAGTGGCTCCGCTAACACGCGCATCGTGCTGAAGGGCGAACTCCCCTCACCTTTGAATCCCCCTAGCGGTTGCGTGTTCTCTACACGTTGCCCGCATGTGACGGACCGTTGCCGCGCGGAACGCCCTCTATTACGGGACGTTGCAAACCGCCAAGTCGCTTGCCATGAGGCAGAACAGTTTATCCAACCCGCTGCATAGCAGCATTCCACCAGAGGAGTCCAAAAGATGATTCAATCAAAATCCGGCACTGCATCCAAGCGGTCTGCCAAGCGTGCACTTTTGTGCGCTCTTGCAGTCCCTGCGATGCTAGCGCTAACCCCAGTCGCTACATCAGCCAAAACGCTGGTGTACTGCTCTGAGGCGAGTCCGGAGAATTTCGCGCCCAGTATCAACACCACAGGTACTTCGTTTGATGTGATCGCACAGGTCTACAGCAACTTGGTGGATTTTGAACGTGGCGGCACCAAGGTTCAGCCATCGCTGGCAGAAAAGTGGACAATTTCTAAAGACGGCAAAGAATTCACATTCCACTTGCGCAAGGGCGTGAAGTGGCAGTCCAACAAGGCGTTCAAGCCAACCCGTGACTTCAATGCAGACGACGTGATCTTCAATTTTGACCGTCAGATGAAGCCAGATCACCCATACTTCAAAGTGACGAGTGCGAACCACTCCTACTTTAACGACATGAACTGGGACAAGTTGATCAAGTCCGTCGAGAAAGTCGATGACCTGACCGTTAAGTTCACGCTGAATGAACCTGAAGTTCCATTCCTGTCCACGATGGGTATGCAGTTTGCAGCGTTGCAGTCCAAGGAATACGCTGACGCCATGTTGAAGGCTGGCACACCAGAAAAGATCGACCAAGATCCGATCGGCACCGGTCCTTACCAACTCTTGCAGTACCAAAAAGACTCCATCATCCGTTTTAAGGCGTTTGACCAGTACTTCGCTGGCAAAGCCAAGATCGATGATTTGATCTTCTCCATCACACCTGATGCGTCCGTGCGTTGGGCCAAGTTGCAAAAGGGTGAGTGCCATGTGATGAACGGCCCTAACCCAGCTGATTTGCCAGCGATGCGTGCAGACGCCAAGATCAAGTTGCTGCAACAACCCGGTCTGAATGTGGGCTACTTGGCCTACAACACGACCAAGAAGCCGTTTGACGACGTTCGCGTGCGTAAAGCCATCAACATGGCGATCGACAAGAAAGCCATCATTGAAGGCGTGTACTTGTCTACAGGCGTAGCCGCTAAGAACCCTATTCCTCCAGGCATGTGGTCTTACAACAATGCGGTGAAAGACGATCCGTTTGATCCGGCTGCTGCGAAGAAGTTGCTGGCTGAAGCAGGTTTCCCCAACGGCTTCAAGACTGATTTGTGGGCTCTGCCCGTCAGCCGCCCCTACAACCCCAATGGCAAGCGTGTTGCCGAATTGATGCAAGCTGACCTCGCCAAGATTGGCGTGACTGCTGAAATCAAAACTGGCGAATGGGGTGATTACCGCAAGCGTCTGCAGGCGGGTGAACACCAAATGGGTATGTTGGGCTGGACGGGTGACAATGGAGACCCAGACAACTTCTTGCGCGTTCTGTTGAGCTGCGGCTCTGCAGAAGGTGCTGGTTCCAACATTGCCAAGTTCTGCTTTAAGCCTTTCGATACTTTGATCGAAAAAGCCAAAGTTGAACCTAACCAAGCGGAACGCACCAAACTGTACGAGCAAGCGCAGATCATCTTCAAAGAGCAAGCGCCTTGGTTCACCATCGCCCATGCGGTGCAGATCAAGCCTGTGAGCGACAAGGTCATCGACTTCAAGTTGAGCCCTTACGGCCGCCATGAGTTCTACGGCGTAGACATCAAGGAATAATCATTCTTTGAACACAAAAAAGGCCGGTTTATACCGGCCTTTTTTTATGCAAAAGTAGCTGAAGCGCCCGTCTAGACAGCGCAAGTAGCTACTATTTATATAGCGGTTTATTCTTCTCTTCTTTGGCCAGCGCGCCATTCGTGACGGAAGCCAGCGTAGCTCGCGTGCTAATGAGCTCAGGCTCAAGCGCGATCTCGATCAGCGAGCCCTCTGTGCGTGCCAGTGCGGCCAACAATTCGGATTCAAAGTCAGCGCTGCGCGTTATGCGCACAGCGGCATAACCATAGGCTTTAGCCAAGGCGACAAAGTCTGGATTGTGCAAAGCCGTACCGGCCACGCGTTGTGGGTACTCTCGCTCTTGGTGCATACGGATCGTTCCGTACATCCCGTTGTTAAGCAACACGATGATGGTTTTGGCACCGTATTGCACCGCTGTGGCAAGCTCTTGGCCATTCATCAAGAAGTCACCATCCCCTGCGATGGTGAAGGCCAAACGCCCTGTGATGATGGCCGCAGCAATACCAGCAGGAACCCCGTACCCCATCGCACCATTGGTTGGGGCTAGCTGGGTCTTGTGGCCTTTGATGAGCCCGTGGTATTGGAAGTAGCGGTGTACCCAGCTCGCAAAGTTGCCTGCGCCGTTGGTGATGACCGCATCGTGGGGCAAATGCGCTTGCAGGCTGCGGATCACGCTGGGCATATCGACCAAGCCTTGTGCCGTGTCCGCTGGCAGGTCCGCAATGCTGCTTGGCTTCAAGTTCGCCCAATAGTCCGCATTGCAAGCACGCGTCCACGCTTGCCATGCCACGCTGGAGGGGGGTGCGATTTGCTCCAAGGCCAAGGCAGCGGACTGCATAGGTACCTGGATCGCCAAGTCGGCTTGGTAGACACGGTTGAGCTCCTCTGAACCCGCGTGAATGTGAACCAGTGTTTGCCGTGTCTTAGGCACTTCCAGCAAGGTATAGCCGTTGCTCGTCATCTCTCCAAGCCGTGGCCCGATAGCGATGATGAGGTCGCTGTCACGCACGCGCTGCGCAAGTGCTGGATTGATGCCAATACCCACATCACCTGCGTATTGCGGGTGGAAATTATCAAACGTGTCTTGAAACCTGAACGCATTGGCCACCGGCAAGCTCCAGGCTTGCGCAAAGCGTTGCAAGGCTTGCGCAGACGCTGGCGTCCACCCTGCCCCACCTGCAATGACCAAAGGTTGCTTCGCATTCAGTAGCATGCTGCGCAATTGGGACAAGGGCTGGGGGGCGATCCAACCATCCACCGCTTGCACTTTAGGCAAGACTTGCGGGGCTAACTCGATGGGTAGCGCTTGCGTGAGCATGTCTTCTGGTAACACGAGCACGACCGGACCGGGGCGCCCGTTCATGGCTGTGGCAAATGCACGGGCCACGTATTCGGGAATGCGCCTAGCGTCATCAATGCGCTCTACCCGCTTGGCCATGCCTTGGGTGCTAGGCCCAAACAGCACCCGGTAGTCCAACTCTTGAAAGGCTTCGCGGTCGCGGGTGTCACTGGCGACGTCACCAATGAACAGCACCATGGGGGTAGAGTCTTGAAACGCCGTGTGCAATCCAATCGCCGCATTCGTGGCACCCGGCCCCCGCGTTACAAAACACACGCCAGGGCGGCCTGTGAGCTTGCCATGGGCTTCGGCCATGAAGGCCGCGCCGCCCTCTTGCCGATTGACGATGAACTGGATGTGTTCCCGGTACAGATGGAAGCCATCTAGCACCGCCAAATAGCTCTCGCCCGGCACGCCGAATGCGTGGGTGACACCTTGTTGAATCAGGCAATCTACAAGCAGATGCCCCGCGATTTTGGGAGATATTTCAGTAACCATGGCCCGCATTGTGCACGCAGGCCATGGCCCCATCAGCCGCCCTGACGCCTATCCAAATGGTATTTGCCGGTACCACGGTGCAACACACGATCGGCCGGCAACACGTCACCCGGCTGGTACTCAGGGCCACTGTCTAGCCGCGCATAGACAGGGCCAAAATCGATGCTGGCCAGTTCCAAAAGTTCTGCGATGTTTTTCACCACAAAGTAGCTCTCTTGGAAGTCGTCAATGCGGTAGTGCGTGCGCATAACACGTTCCAAATTAAAACCTAAGCGATTCGGAGACAGGTCTTGCACTGAAAACTTGCTTTCGGTGAACGAAGACGCAATGCCTGCGCCGTAAATGCGCAAGCCATTGGCCTGCTCCACCAAACCAAACTCCACGGTGTACCAATAGACCCGTGCCAACTGTGGCAGTTTGCCCAAGCACTGTGCGCGCAAGCCCGCTTGTCCATAGGCTTGGATGTAGTCCGCCATCACCGGGTTCATCAACATTGGCACATGGCCAAACACATCGTGAAACACATCGGGCTCTTCCAGGTAATCGAGCTCGTGGGGCTTGCGAATGAAGTTGCCCGATGGGAAGCGTCGGTTTGCCAAGTGGTCAAAGAACACTTCATCCGGCACCAGTCCTGGCACCGCAACCACCTCCCAGCCTGTGTGCTTGCGCAGCACGTCCGATAGACGCCGGAAATCGGGAATGCCTTCAGCCCCTATAGGCAGCTTGGCCATGCCGTCCAGAAACTCATCGCACGCCAGGGATGGCAGAAGCTTGGTTTGGCGCTCAAACAGCGTCTTCCATACAGCGTGTTCTTGCGCGGTGTAGTTGGCCCAGCCTTGGTCTATCGTCCAGTCTGGGTTCTGTGGCGTGCACTGCTCGCCAGCCGCCAAGCCATGTTTGGAGCTTGCTTCTTGCAACATCTTGCTACCTCGCTTATGCGGCAGCGCCGCGTATCGCTGCAAACGCGTTGTCACACAGCGTGGCCATCTCCACATCGTTGCTGCTCAAGCCTTGAACATCATGGGTGGTCCAGGTGATGCGGACTTTGTTGTACACATTGAACCACTCAGGGTGGTGGTTGCGTTTTTCAGAGGCAATCGCTACCTGCGCCATAAACCCAAAAGCTTGGGCGAAGTCGGCAAACTGGTAGTCGCGGGTGATTGCGCCTTTGTCGGCATCCAGGCGCCACTGCGCCAAAGATGCCAAAGCCTGCGTAATCTCCAAGGAGGTGAGCTTGTGCATGGTGAATGCGGCCTTGCTTACGCCGCTTGCAACACACCGCGGCGCAACTGGTCACGCTCTAGGGACTCAAACAGAGCCTTGAAGTTACCCTCACCAAAGCCATCATCCCCCTTGCGTTGGATGAACTCAAAGAAAACAGGGCCCAACAAGGTTTCGGAGAAAATTTGCAAGAGCAAGCGTCGGTCTTTGCCGTCGCTGGCACCGTCCAACAAAATGGCGCGTGATTGCAAAGCTTGCACGTCTTCTCCGTGCCCAGGCAGACGGTCTTCCAGCATCTCGTAGTAGGTTGCAGGCGGTGCCGTCATGAGTGGGATACCTGCCGCTTTGATTTTGTCCAAGGTCGTGATCAGGTCATCGGTCATCAGTGCAATGTGCTGGATGCCTTCGCCGTTGAACTTCATCAAAAATTCTTCAATTTGGCCTACGGTGTTAGATGCTTCCTCATTCAATGGGATACGGATTTTCCCATCGGGTGCCGTCATCGCCTTGGAAGTCAGGCCGGTGTACTCGCCCTTGATGTCGAAGTAACGAATTTCGCGGAAATTGAACAGGCGTTCGTAGAAGTTTGCCCAGTAGGTCATGCGACCACGGTGTACGTTGTGGGTCAAGTGGTCAATGATTTGCAGGCCATGGCCTACGGGGTGGCGGTCTACACCTTCCAAAAACTCAAAGTCGATGTCGTAAATCGACTGCCCATCTTCAAAACGGTCAATCAGGTACAAAGATGCACCGCCAATGCCTTTGATGGCGGGCAAGCGCAGTTCCATAGGGCCTGTGGCCATTTCAATGGGTTGTGCACCCAACTCCAAGGCGCGGGCATATGCGGTTTTGGAGTTCTTCACACGAAATGCCATGCCGCAGGCACTTGGGCCATGCTCTTTGGCAAAGTAATAGGCTTCGCTACGGGGTTCACGGTTCACGATGAAGTTGATCTGCCCTTGGCGGTACAAATCCACGTCTTTGGAGCGATGCTTAGCCACCAAGGAGAAACCCATTTTTTCAAAAATAGGTTCCAAAACTCCGGGCACAGGAGACGCGAACTCCACAAACTCAAAGCCCATCAGCCCCATCGGGTTGTCAAACAAATCAGCCATTTATCGTCTCCTCAAAGCGGTTTTGTAAAACCAGTATTGTGGTGAACAAGGCATGCACCGTGTGTGCAACATCGTGGTCAAACGGCCTACATCGTACATAATTTGCGCATGAATTCACAAAATATTGATGATTTACTGCTTGATCGCTTTGATATCAGCCTTTTAGTTGCACTTCAGAAGAACTCCAATGCGACCCATCAGCAGCTGGGTGAGCTTATTCATCTGTCAACTTCACAGGTTAGTCGGCGCATTCAGCGATTGCAAGCGTGCGGCATCATCCGCAAGTCAGTGGCCTTACTGGACCCCACTTTGATCGGGCTGGGTGTGCGTGCCGTGACCTACGTCACTTTGACCCGGCATAGTGGCGACGAAGGCATGGCATTTGAGCGCGAAATAGCCGCCTTTCCTGAGGTGTTGGAGTGCTTTTCTGTGACGGGTGAATCCGATTACATTTTGCAAATCATGGCCGCTAGTCTTAGCGATTTGTCAGATTCGGTGCTGCGCAGACTCACCCGCATCAAGGGGGTGAGCAGCATTCGCTCCAACATCGTCTTGCAGAGCATTAAATCGACCACGGAGTTGCCACTAGACCATATTGGCCGCACTGATGCAGGAAGTCGGCGGGTCCGGCTTAGCAAAAGTGCTTGAGCCCGCACATAAAAACCTTCAACAAAATCCCCACAGTCTTAGCCTTGTCATGGAGGTGTGTAAAAATCAGAGGCTCCTCACTAATTTTGCGTGCACGCCCCCTATCGTGTGCAGGCAAGCACTGGACACGCTTGCGCGCAGTGCCGAGCGTGTCGCAGTCAGCCCTGAGGACCTAAAGGAACTTGATGAAACGTGTAGATGATTTCCGCCTGAAGTTCGGCAACAAAGAATATGTACCGATCATGATTGGCGGCATGGGCGTGGACATTTCCACCGCCGAACTGGCTTTGGAAGCCGCGCGCTTGGGCGGCATTGGCCATATTTCCGACGCCATGGTGAATGACGTGTCAGACCGACGTTTTGACACCAGCTTTGTCAAAGACAAAACCAAGTTCTACAAACACAATATCGACAATTCCGACAAGTCCATCATCAAGTTTGACCTGGAGGTACTTGCCGACGCCACACGCCGCCACGTGGCTGCGACCATGCAAGCCAAGCAAGGCGATGGCTTGATCTTTGTGAACTGCATGGAAAAGCTGACCATGAATGGTCCGCGTGAGACCTTGCAGGTGCGCATGGCCTCCGCCCTCGATGCTGGCATTGACGGCATCACCCTAAGCGCCGGCTTGCATTTGGGCTCCTTTGGGTTGATTGCTGACCACCCGCGTTTCAGAGACGCCAAGCTGGGCATCATCGTGTCTTCTGTGCGTGCGCTGCAACTCTTCTTGCGCAAGAACGCACGCCTGAACCGCTTACCCGACTACGTGATTGTGGAAGGCCCCTTGGCTGGCGGGCATTTGGGCTTTGGCATGGACTGGGCCCAGTACGATTTGGCCACCATCTGCGCCGAGGTGGTGGAATACATCAAGACCGAGAAGCTAGACATCCCCGTGATTGCAGCGGGCGGCATCTTCACGGGTACCGATGCGGTCAAGTTCTTGGAAATGGGCTGCGGCGGCGTGCAAGTCGCTACTCGGTTCACAGTGGCCAAAGAATGCGGCTTGCCTGAAAAGGTGCAGCAAGAGTACTTCCGCGCCAGCGAAGAAGACATTGTGGTCAACACCTTGTCGCCCACCGGCTACCCCATGCGCATGCTCAAAAGCACGCCCGCCATTGGTGCAGGGATTCGCCCCAACTGCGAGGCCTACGGCTATTTGCTAGACGGCAACGGCGGCTGTGCCTACATCACGGCCTACAACGCCGAAGTGGCTATTCACCCTGACCTCAAGACTCTATCGGTCAAGGAGAAAACTTGCCTGTGCACGCATATGCGCAACTTCAACTGCTGGACGTGCGGCCATTACACCTACCGCCTGAAAGACACCACGCACAAACTTGCGGATGGCCGCTACCAGTTGCTGACGGCGGAGCACATCTTCAAAGACTACCAATTCAGCACCGACAACCAGGTCGCGCTGCCTGAGATGCAGGAATAAAAAAACGGCCCTAGTGGCCGTTTTTTTTTGGCTCATCGCGTTCGCTTTACACGCGCTTGCGCTGCGTACGTTGCCCAACTCCCAAGGCTGCCACCACGCTCAACAGCAAGACCAAGGCAGCGCCAAGCAGAGTTGCACCATACCAACCCTTGTCCATAAAGACGCCAAACACAATCGGAGAGATGGCGAACCCCGTGTCGAGCCCGGAGTACACCAGCCCATACACACGACCAGTTGCGCCCTTGGGCGTTGCTTTCTTGATCATCATGTCGCGCGAAGGTCCACCAATGCCTACTGCAAAGCCAGTGGCGGCCAAGACCACCATGGTCGCGCTAGCGCCTAGGTAGCCCGTGCCGCACAAAGCCAGTAGCACAGCACCCGCAGCCATGGCCCATGCCACCACGCGGTCGCTGTTCTCTACCCTGGCTGCGACAAAACCTCCAACAAACATACCGACGGCACCGCACAACATATAGGCCGTGAGCATGAGCGTGGCCGACTCAATGGGTACCTTGTACATGGCCTTCAAAATCGAGATGGAAAAGCTCTGGATCACCGCCAAGGTCATGGTGGAGAGCAAAAAGAAGCCAAAGCACCACCACACCACCGGCAGCTTCATAAAGGCCAATTCATGTTCCGCATGCTGATCCGTGTTGCGCGGCGCCACTTGAGTGGCCAAGCGGCTGCGCATCACCAAGAGCAAAACCAACACGCCCACGTACATCACCGCTGCCGCCAGATAGGCTTGACGCCAACCCACAAGGCTTCCCACGCCGGCAAAGAACACTGGGGCAGCCGCCCACCCCAAGTTGCCTGTCAACCCATGCGCGCTAAAGGCGTAGCCCAAACGTGCGGGGGACACCCGTTGGTTCAAAATGGTGAAGTCCACCGGGTGAAAGGTCGCATTGCCAAGTCCGGCTAGCGCCGCTACGCACAACAAACCCACATAGCCGCTGACTGCGGACGCCAACACACACGCGAGCGCAAAGATGCCCAAGGCCAAAAACAACAAAGGTCTTGCGCCCAAGCGGTCCACCACAAACCCTGCGCCCGCTTGGCCAAGGCCTGAGACGACAAAGAATGTCGTCATCAACAAGCCAAGCTGAGAGTAGCTCAGACCAAACTCCTGCATAAACACAGGAAACATCAAGGGCAGCAGCAAGTGGCCGAAGTGAGACGCTGCGTGGGCCAAGCCCACGAGGCCAATCACAATGGCATCGTCTTTCATAGGAACCGAAGGCGCGTGGGTAAGAGTTGCGGTAGTCATGCCCCAATGGTACGAAAGCAGTCGCGTGTTGAATCTCTACACTTAGACAATAATCAGCGAATATCAGACAAAGCCCGTTGTGCAGCAACTGGCACCCTCCTCCCCATGAAACCCGCCAAAAAGCTCAATCCGGTCAGTTTTGACAGCCGCCACGACCGTGCGCCTACCTTGCAAAGGCCCGTCCGCTGCCGAGCCCGGCCCTTGCAAATGGACACGCACGTCACCCCCCACCAGCACCCGTGGGCCCAACTGTCGTGCTGCGGGAACGGGCTGATGCAAGTAAGCGTTAAACAGGGCGCACTAGAGACCACCTACATCGTGCCGCCGACCCGCGCCGTGTGGATACCACCCAACGTGGAGCACACCGTCACGGTGCTGGAAACCGCGGAGATGCGCACGGTTGACTTTCATAGCACCGCCATGCCACCCGGCTGGGAGTCAAGTCGCGTCTTGGTCGTATCGAGTTTGCTGCGTGAGCTTATCCAGGCCCTAGCTGAACCAGAATCCGGCGTACGCGAGCAGGCGTTGATGACGCTGGCAAGCAATGAGCTAGGCCGCGCCCCCGCGCAGGCGCTGGGGGTACCACTCCCCCGAGACAAGCGCTTACGGGCATTGTGCGAGGCCATACTGGCAGCGCCCGCTGAACGCGCCACCCTGTCGGAGTGGGCGGTCGACATAGGCGCTAGCGAGCGCACAGTGGCACGCCTGTTTCGCACCGAATTATCGACCAGCTTTCAGCAGTGGCGACAGCAAGCCGTCTTGGCGCACGCCTTGCCCATGCTGGCCAAAGGCATGTCCATCGGACATGTAGCGGCGGCCACCGGTTACGCCAGTGACAGTGCCTTTAGCGCCATGTTCAAAGCCGCCATGGGTCAGCCGCCTAGCAGTTTCCAAACCAAAGCCAGTGACACGCTGCAAGCGTTCTAGCGTTAGGGCGCTGCGCTAGCTCCGCCATGTAGGGTGTATTTGAGCTGCGTGAGGTCATAGCCTTGGGCCTGGGCGGCTGCCAACGCGTTGGCCAAAAGCTCAGCGGGCAACTGGGGCGTGCGCGACAGAATCCATAGGTACTTGCGGTTGGGATTACCCACCACGGCCCAGCGGTACTGGGGGTCCAAACCCACAATCCAATAGTCCGCTTTGAAGGGCCAAAAGAACGATACCTTCAGGCGGCCATTGCCAAAACCAGGAACGACAGTTGCCCGTCCGGTGGCCTCATTGAATCCGCTCTCTGTGCGGCAGCGGTTGTGCACTTCGATAGCGCCATCTGCCAGGGCGGTGTACTCAGCCGTCGTGTCACCCACACAGTTTCGTTGGAAGAACATCGGAAAACTGGCCAGCTCGAACCACTGACCGCTGTAACGCGCCAAGTCGACCGCCGGTACGCTGCCCACAGGCGCTTGGGCCTGGGCCGTCCACGAAGCAGCAGCAAGGCACAGCATGAGCAGGCGATTGAATGTGTATCTGGAGATTGGGTTCATAACCGCCGGGAAAATAGGTTCGTTGATGATCAGGTCTTGATTGTCGTTAGGAAACCGCGCGTGCCGCTTCGGCGGAAACAATGTCCCCGCCCCACCTTGGCTATAGTGGCGTTGTGCCACCAATACGTCTCCATTGCCTGCCTACTAAAAGGTCTAAAACCACATGAATATCACATCTACCCGCCGCTTTGTCTGTGCGCTGGCCAGCGCACTGTGGCTCACGACGATGGCCGCATCGGTATCCGCGCAGACCGATGATTCTTCCCGGGAAGAGCAGGCCAAGCTGCTCGGCAAGCTTTGGATGGACACCTGCGCCACGCATTTTGGCTCGCCATCTGACATCCAAGGTTTGGCCAAGACCTATGGTTTTCAACACAACCCGCCCTACGCCAGTGCGTTGCTGGCGGGGCAGGTCGGCACGGTCTGGGACGTTAGCCTAGGCCCCATAAGCCAACAAGCCTTGGTGCTGTACGAAGACGGTCGCTGCCAAGTAATGGGGCGACGGGCTGACAGCAAAACCATCAGTGAAACGTTTGACAAGGTCTTGCAAGGGATGAACCAGCCCGGTGTCTCGGTGCAGCGCATTCTGGACAAAGAGGTGGACCAAGGGGGCATTCGGTTCAAGCAAGTCGTGTACTTTGTCTCGAAATCAGAAGCCACCCAAGGTTGGGCCTTTGCAAGCACCACCACCGACGCGGAGGCAGCGGGTATGCAAGCGGTCCTGACGATAGGCCGCACAGCCAAATCTAGCCCCTAGCGCCCATCCCTATTGCGTAGATTGCTCCCAAAAGAGGAGCAATCAAACCCACAGGGCACGCATGGCCGCAAGGTAGTGGTCGGCTGTATCCGTGCTCTGGTTGACAGCCAGCTTGCCCGCCACATAGACCGCGGCAGGACGTGTATCCGGGCTGGAGAATAGGGTTGCGTCAAGCACGTAGTCAACCGGTACCCCTAGCAAGCTTGGCGCATGGCTGTCCAAGACCTGAAAGTCAGCGCGCTGCCCCAGCGCGATGCCAGCCAAAGCTTGCCCGCTGGCCCCAGTTCCACCGCCTAACGCCGCGTCGAACAATGCGCCAGCCGTGCTGAGGCAGTCCGCAGGTGCCGCTTGGGCCGCCACATTGCGCTTGCGTTGGGTGAGGCGCTGAGAGTATTCCAACAGCCGCAACTCTTCGCTCCAACTGCGCGTGACATGGCTGTCAGACCCTATGGACCAGGTGCCTTGGGCCTGTGTGTAACCCAGGTAGTCAAACACACCGTCGCCCAAGTTGGCCTCGGTGCTGGGGCAAATCACAATGCTTGCACCACTGGCTGCCACGCCCTGCAACTCCGCTTGCGTGGTGTGGGTGGCATGCACCAAGTTCCAACGGCTGTTGAGTGCGTGGTGGTTTAGCAGCCATTCAATGGGGCGCTGGCCCGTATGGGCCAGGCAGTCTTGCACTTCTTGGGTTTGCTCGGCAATGTGAATGTGCACAGGCAAGGCCTCTTGGGCGGCATGGGCTGCCACTTCTTGAATGGCATCAGGGCTGGCTGCACGCAGGGAGTGCAGCGCTACCCCCACGTTCACCAGCGGCATCTCTTGCGTATGCACTTGCAGGTCTTGCACCAAACGCAACAAGCTGTCAGGCGTGGAGGCAAAGCGGCGTTGGTCCGCCCGCAAACCCTGCGCGCCAAAGCCAGAGCGCATGTACAAGGTGGGCAACAAGGTCAGCCCCAAGCCCACCTTTTGGGCCGCCCGCACCAAGGCCAAAGACATATCCAAAGGCTGTGCGATGGCACTGGCGTCCACTGGGTTGTGCAGGTAATGGAACTCGCAGACCTGGGTGTAGCCTGCGGCCAGCAACTCGGTGTACAGCTGGGTGGCAATGTGCTCTAGCTGCGTGGGGCTGATGCGCAAGGCGGCCGAGTACATGCGGTCGCGCCAGCTCCAAAAGTCGTCACTGGCGTGCGCGGCACCGGTGCTTTTGCGCTCGGTGAGCCCCGCAATCGCGCGTTGAAACGCATGGCTGTGGGCGTTGACCACACCGGGCAACACCGGCCCAGGCAACACGGTTGCGCCCTGCTCTGCCTGCGCGTTGGGCGTAATCTCGCACCAATGGCCTTGCGCATCGACACGCAGCAGCACCTGTTGGGCCCACGCGCCACCCACCCAGGCTTGTGGCGCATAAAAAGTGTGAACAGCTGCGGTCTGAGGCGTTGAATCAAGCGGCATACAAAGCTCCACAAGCGGCCATGGCGGCACCCAGCATGGCGTGCAGCTGCGGTTGAATGCACGCAGCCAGCGTTGCGTCATAGCCAAACGGCGCGTGCTCTTGCATATAGAGGTTTTGGCACATCTCCAGTTGCACCGCGTGGATGTTTTCGCTGGGGCGGCCGTAGTTGCGGGTGATAAAGCCGCCTTTGAAGCGGCCATTGACCACATGGCTCACGCCACTGGCTCCTAGGCAAATGCGCTCTACCGCAGCCGTGATGCTGGCATGGGCGCTGGCCCCACTGGCGGTGCCAATGTTGAGCGCAGGCAAAGTGCCCTCAAACAGCCAAGGAATGGCGGAGCGAATGCTGTGCGCGTCCCACAGCAACGCGTAGCCGTGCACGCTGCGCAGGCGCTCCAGCTCTTGTTGCAATGCGGCGTGGTAGGGCTGCCAGTACAGCGCTTTGCGGCGCTGCACTTCTTCAGCGCTAGGCTCACAGCCCGCTTGGTACAAGGCGTCACCGGTGAAGAAGCGTGTGGGGCATAGTTCGGTGTTCGATGCGCCGGGGTACATCGGGGTGTCATCGGGCGGGCGGTTCAGGTCGATCACGTAACGTGACACAACAGGCTGGATCACGCTCGCCCCCAAGGATGGGAGCGCGGCATACAGCTGGGCCAAATGCCAATCGGTGTCTTCAACTGCTAAGGCGCGGGGCACATAACTGGCCCGCAAGTCCGCAGGGATATGGGTGCCGATGTGCGGCATGCTGACCAAGAGCGGCGCGCTGCCGCAGTGCAGGGTAAAACTCATCGTGGCTCACCGTTGAAAATGGTTTGGATACAGGGGTTGGCACCCAGCGCATAGCTGAGTTGTGCGGGGCGTTGCACATCCCACAGCGCAAAGTCGGCGCGCATGCCGGGCGCTAGCACGCCACGGTCGCCCAAGCCCAAGGCGCGCGCGGCGTTACGGGTCACACCGGCCAATGCTTCTTCTGGCGTCAGTCTGAACAGCGTGCACGCCATGTTGAGCATCAGCAGCAAAGAGGTGCAGGGTGAACTGCCGGGGTTGCTGTCGGTAGAGATGGCAATCGGTACGCCCTTGTTGCGCAACAGGTCAATAGGCGGTAACTTGGTTTCACGCAGAAAGTAATAGGCTCCCGGCAGCAACACCGCCACCGTGCCCGCCTGTGCCATGGCCTGCGCACCGTCGGGTGAGAGCCATTCCAAATGGTCGCAACTCAGCGCGCCAAAACTCGCGGCCAAAGCTGCACCACCGCTGTCACTCAGCTGCTCGGCATGCAGCTTGACCGGCAAGCCCAGGGCGCGCGCTGCCTCAAACACACGCTGGGTTTGCGCGGGGGAGAAGGCAATGCGCTCGCAAAACGCGTCCACCGCGTCAACCAGCCCTTGGGCGTACAGCTGAACCAACATACGCAGCACCGCGTCGATATAGGCATCCGACTGCCCTGCAAACTCGGGCGGCAAGGCGTGGGCCCCCAAGAAAGTGGTGCGCACGGCCACCGCCTGGGTGTGGCCCAAGCGCCGCGCTACCTCCAGGCATTTGGCCTCTTGGCTCAGCTCTAGCCCATAGCCCGACTTAATTTCCACGGTGGTGACGCCCTCTTGCATCAGGCGCAACAGCCGCTTTTCGCTCTGTGCCAGCAGCTCAGCGCTGGTGGCCGCGCGGGTGGCACGCACCGTAGAGGCTATGCCGCCACCTTGGCGGGCAATGTCTTCATAGCTCGCGCCATTGAGCCGCAGTTCAAACTCGTGGGCCCGGTCACCGCCGTACACCAAGTGCGTGTGGCAATCGATCAGCCCGGGGGTGATCAGGGCACCGCCCGCGTCATGCTGTTGCACGCATTGGGCACGCAGCGTGTCGGGCAGCGCGGCGCGCGTGCCCACCCAATGCACCGTAGCGCCCTGCACCACCAGTGCGGCATCCTCTATCCAGCCATAGGGCTGGCTCGCAAGCGGCCCGTCGGCCTGCATGGTGGCTACGGAACAGTGTTCCCACAGTTGCAGAGTCATACCGCAATCTCCATCCACAAAGCGCTGGCCGCTTCAAGGTGTACTTCAGCTTGGGCGGGCACAGAGCGCCAAGCGAGCCACCCGGCGTCCAAATTCACGCTTTCATTGCTAAAAGTGGCCTTTGCGCCCGTATCTATTGCGTAGACAGCTACAGTTTTGGGAGCATCCAGTTCTACACACACGGTACCCATGAACTTGCGCATGGTGCCGCTGGCCTGGTCTTTGCGCAGCATGAGGTTGAAGTCTTGGGTTGGCCCGTCCATCAGGCTGCATTCCACCGGGGTAGCACCGTCAAAGCTAAACGCGCCACTGTCCATAGTGAGCACCTGGTGCTGCGTTTGCAGCGGCGCGCGTGGGTGCTTAGCCACTTGCAGCTGCAACTCTACGCCGGCCCCGCTGAGCACCGCAAACCAGCGCTGCACGCCGTCAAAGCGAGAAAAAGGCCCACCCTGCGTGACCTCCGCCACTGACATGCGCCACACCCAGTCTTGGGCGTTGGGCCAGGCGACCAACTCACGCGTGGTGCCACCGCCATTGCGCCAGGGGCTGGGGGCCACTTCGGCCAAATTGACACATTGCCACGTCATACCTGTAACTCTCCACTAAAGCTATACAACATTCCGGGGTACACCAAGCGCGCCAAGCTGGCCACATGGATGCCACTGACCGTGCGCCGCGTCATCACCAAGCACGGGGCGCTAGGGGCAATGCCCAAAAGAGCCGCCTCTTCGGGGCGCGGCAAGGCGGCCTCAATGGTGTAACTGGCTTCGGTGAGCGGCGCGTGCGCCAGCAGGTAGTGCGACGGTGTGGTGGCTTGGAAATCCAGGTCCATGTAGTCCGGCGCCGAGGCGGGGTTCACATAGCGGTCCTCCACCTGAATGGCCACGCCGTTCTCAAAGTGCACCAAAACTGAATGAAACACTTGGGCACCGGCCTTAAGACGCAGCGCCTCGGCCACCCGCGCATCGGCCACGGTGGTGATCAATTGCACCACGCGCGTGCTGTGCACATGGCCCCGCGCTTGCACCTCTTCATGGATGTCGCGAATGTCTAGCGTGGTCGAGATGCGGTGCAGCTCAGCCACCACCGTGCCCGAGCCTTGCACGCGAGTGACCAGCCCTTCGGCGGCCAACTCCCGCAAGGCCCGGTTCACGGTCATGCGGCTGATGCCAAACTGCTGCTGCAGCGCAGCCTCGCTGGGCACAGCATCGCCAGGTCGCCAAGCGCCTACGCTGATTTGCACTTTGATAAAGGTCTTCACCCGCTCAAACGCGGGCATCTTGGAGGAAGGCATATCAGGTCTTCAGGTCGCCGTGTTCAAGTTTCTGGAAATGCGGGCGGCACTGACCACCAGCATTTGGATTAATTGCGGCTGCTTGCCTTGGGCGCGCACCGTAGGCGCCATGAGGGTCAAAGCCCCCAAGGCGCGCTTGCCGCTGGTGAGCACCGGCGCGCTGACACCCCAGACGCCCGCGTCTACCTCGCCGTGGCTCACGACATAGCCTGCCTTGCGAATGTTGCCTAGCTCCGCTTGCAGTGCTGGCAAGCCCGGGTCATCCGTCGCAAAGTTGGCATCCAAGGCCGCTTGCAGCGCTGCAGCAGGCAGGTGCGCCAGGAGGCATTTGGAAGACGCCCCTTTTTGCAAGGGCACGCTGCGGCCTTTTTCAAACGAGCAACGCAGCGATTGGGTGCTGTCCACCATGTCAATGCACACGGCCTGCCCATTCACAGCCACCACCAAGCCCACGCTCTCTTGGGACTGCTGGGCCATCGCCACCATTTCGGCGCGGGCGTGCTGGACAAGGTGAGACGCCATGTCAAAGCCCAGAGCCAGCTGCAAGCTCAAGGGGCCAGGCGCATAACGTCCGTCCACCTCCAGCACAAAACCCCAGCGCTTGAGGCTTGCCAACTGGCGGTACAGCGTGCTTTGGCTCAAGGCGGTGGTAGCAATCAGTTCGGCCGCCGTCATGGCACGTCCTTGCGTTGCAAGCGTTGCCAATACCACCAGCGCGCGGTCCACCGCCGATACCGCTGTTGCGGTCGGGAGTTTGGGGGGCGTGTTGTTTTGCGGCATGGGGAAGGTGCTAAGGCAAGGTAGGCGCAAGTATCAAGCGTGCACACGCAAGCGTAAACCCGTCATTATCAACAGATGGGAATAGGCTTGGATTATTTGAATCACGGCAAGCTGGAGATTAGTCCACAACAAATCCTTCCAAACCTTGTTTTCCCCAATGAAAACGTGCCTTTCCGCTTAACACCGTTCACTTCAGAGTGGCGGATAAGTTTAGGGTTTTCCCTTATAAAACCAAGTTGTATAGACAACTAGACTGCCACCCATCCCATCACAAACCAAGGTGTGTAGACCATGACCAACCCAACGCACAGTCCTTTCGCCAATGCCCAGCCGCGCACCGTGCGCGCGCCGCGTGGCAGCCAATTGCATTGCGCCAACTGGCAAATCGAAGCGGCTTACCGCATGCTCCAAAACAACCTCGACCCCGAGGTAGCCGAGAACCCAGACGCCTTGGTGGTGTACGGTGGTATCGGCAAAGCAGCGCGCAACTGGCCTTGCTTCGACGGTATCTTGGACGCACTCACCAAGCTCAAAGCCGACGAAACCCTGCTCGTGCAATCCGGCAAACCTGTGGGCGTGTTTCGCACCCACACCGATGCCCCCCGCGTGCTCTTGGCCAACTCCAACCTCGTGCCCAAGTGGGCCACCTGGGACCACTTCAACCAACTGGACCGCGCAGGCCTCATGATGTACGGCCAGATGACCGCTGGCAGCTGGATCTACATTGGCTCGCAAGGCATCGTGCAAGGCACCTATGAGACTTTTGTGGAAGCAGGCCGCCAGCACTTTGGCGGCAGCTTGGCCGGGCGTTGGGTACTCACCGCTGGCCTTGGCGGCATGGGTGGTGCGCAGCCCTTGGCAGCGACCTTTGCCGGAGCCTGCTCGCTCAACATCGAATGCCAGCAAAGCAGCATCGACTTCCGCTTGCGCACCCGTTATGTAGACGAGCAAGCGACCGACTTGGATGACGCGCTAGCCCGCATTGCCAAATACACCGCAGAGAAAAAAGCCGTGTCCATCGCCCTGTGTGGCAACGCCGCTGACATCGTGCCCGAGTTGGTGCGCCGTGCCAAAGCGGGTGGCATACGCCCCGACATCGTGACCGACCAAACCTCGGCGCATGACATCATCAACGGCTATTTGCCATCGGGTTGGACTGTGGCGCAATGGAAAGCCGCACAACAAGACCCTAGCCAGCACGCCGCACTCACCCAAGCGGCGGGCGAATCCTGTGCCAAGCATGTGCAAGCCATGTTGGACTTTCACGCCATGGGCATTCCCACGGTGGACTATGGCAACAACCTGCGCCAAGTGGCCAAAGACTATGGCGTGGCCAACGCGTTTGACTACCCAGGCTTTGTGCCCGCGTATGTGCGCCCCCTGTTCTGCAAAGGCGTGGGCCCCTTCCGCTGGGTGGCGCTCAGCGGCGACCCCGAGGACATTCGCAAGACCGACGCCAAGATGAAAGAGCTGTTCCCCCACAACGCGCACCTGCACCGCTGGTTGGACATGGCCCAAGAGCGCATTGCTTTCCAAGGCCTGCCCGCGCGCATTTGCTGGATAGGCCTGGGCGAGCGCCATCTGGCGGGCCTGGCCTTCAATGAGATGGTGAAGAACGGCGAACTCAAAGGCCCTATCGTCATTGGCCGCGACCATTTGGACAGCGGCTCAGTCGCCTCCCCCAACCGCGAAACCGAAGCCATGCAAGACGGCAGCGATGCCGTGAGTGACTGGCCCTTGCTCAACGCCTTGCTCAATACGGCGAGCGGCGCGACCTGGGTCAGCTTGCACCACGGTGGTGGTGTGGGCATGGGCTACTCGCAGCACTCAGGCGTGGTCATTGTGGCGGACGGCACACCCGAAGCTGCCAAGCGCTTAGAACGCGTGCTGTGGAACGACCCCGGCACCGGTGTAATGCGCCATGCCGATGCGGGCTACGAGATTGCAGAAACCTGCGCCAAACAACACGGCATGAACATGCCCATGAAAGCCTAAGCCCTATGAAACCCACACTCACTCTTAACCCCGGCAAGCTCACGCTGGAGCAGCTGCAATCCATCCATAACGGTGAAGTGCTGCTGGCACTGCCAGAAGCCAGCCGCGCCGTGATTCGCGCCAGCCAACAAATCGTGCAAAACGCTGCCGATGGCGACGCGCCGGTCTATGGCGTGAACACCGGCTTTGGCAAGCTGGCCAACCAACGCATTAGCAAAGAGCAGTTGGCCACCCTGCAACTCAACCTCATTCGCTCCCACAGCGTGGGCGTAGGTGCGCCTTTGTCTCCCGAGATCATGCGCATCATGGTGGCCATCAAAGCGGCCAGCTTGGCGCGCGGCCACTCCGGTGTGCGCGAAGTGGTGATCGACACACTGCTGGCTGTGTTCAACGCGGGCTTGGTGCCCTATGTGCCTTCACAAGGCTCGGTGGGTGCATCCGGCGACTTGGCGCCCTTGGCCCACATGACGCTTGCCATCATGGGTGAAGGCGACATGCTGGAAGACGGCAAGCGCGTCCCCGCTTTGCAGGCCTTGCAAAAAGCGGGCATCTCCCCGCTGCAACTGGGCCCCAAAGAAGGTTTGGCACTGATCAACGGCACGCAAACCTCCACCGCATTGGCGCTGCATGCGCTCTTCAGCTTTGAGCCTGTGCTGGAAGCAGCGCTGGTCATTGGCGCTCTCACCATCGACGCCGCACGCGGCAGCGACGGGCCGTTTGACCCACGCATCCACATGCTGCGCGGCCAACCTGGCCAGATTGATGTGGCGCAGTACTACCGTGAGTTGCTCAAAGGCAGCGCCATACGCAAGTCCCACGAAGAAGGCGACGACCGCGTGCAAGACCCCTACTGCCTGCGCTGCCAACCCCAAGTGGTGGGCGCCTGCTTGGACCAGGTGCGCCACGGGGCACTGGTGCTGGTGCGCGAAGCCAACGCGGTCACCGACAACCCACTGGTCTTCCCTGAAGACGGCGCCATGCTCTCGGGTGGTAACTTCCATGCAGAGCCCGTTGCTTTGGCAGCCGATGGCATGGCCTTGGCCATTGCTGAAGTGGGTGCCATTGCCGAGCGGCGCGTCGCCATGTTGATTGACAGCAGCGTGTCCCGCCTGCCCCCCTTCTTGACCGCAGACGCTGGGCTGAACAGCGGCTTCATGATTGCGCACGTTACCGCTGCAGCATTGGCCTCTGAAAACAAATCGCTGGCCCACCCCGCCAGCGTAGACAGCCTGCCCACCAGCGCCAACCAAGAAGACCATGTGTCAATGGCCACCTTTGCGGCGCGCCGCCTGCAAGCCATGATCAGCAACACCGCCAACATCTTGGGCATTGAGCTGCTGGCAGCAGCCCAAGGCATCGAGTTTCTGCGCCCGCTCAAGAGCTCTGGAGCCTTGGAAGAAGTCTTGGCACTGTTGCGCAAAGACATTCCCGCCATGCACCAAGACCGCTACTTGGCGCCTGACATGGAGCACGCTACCAACCTAGTGCGAAGCGGTGCCTTAACGAAAATCCTGCGCACTTTGCCAGCCCTGCCGCAACTGTGGGTGCCCGTCTAACGGCCCGTTTGCTGCCGCCAGCCAATGGCGGCATCGCATCTCGCAAGACAAACAAAAAGGCCTCAGCATGCTGAGGCCTTTTTCATGGCGACTGGCGTGCACGCAATGGCTCAATCGTCGTCATCCGCGCCAATGCCGGGAAACAAGATTTCGGTATAGCCAAACTTGGTGAAGTCGCGCACACGCATGGGGTACAACTTGCCCCACAAGTGGTCGCACTCGTGTTGCACCACGCGGGCATGGAAGCCTTCTACTGTGCGGTCTATGGGGTCGCCATACTGGTCAAACCCGGTATAGCGAATCTTGGCCCAGCGCGGCACCTCGCCCCGCAATCCGGGCACCGACAGGCACCCTTCCCAATCCAGCTCTTCCGCATCGCCTAAGGGTGTGATTACGGGGTTGATCAACACAGTGGGTGGCACCACAGGCCGGTCGGGGTAACGCGGGTTGCGGTCGTTGGAGCCAAAAATCACCAGCTGCAAATCTACCCCAATCTGCGGCGCCGCCAAGCCCGCACCGTTGGCCGCACGCATGGTGTCTAGCATGTCCGTGATCAACAGATGCAGTGCATCCGTATCAAAGGCCGTGACCGGCAAGGCTTGCCGCAGCAAGCGCGGGTCACCCATTTTCAGTATTTCTTTAACTGCCATTGAGTAACTCCAACAGTCCAGCCTCGTCCAGCACCGCCACGCCCAACTCCTGCGCTTTATCCAGCTTGCTGCCTGCCTCAGTGCCAGCCACCACGTAGCTGGTTTTCTTGCTCACAGATCCGCTGACTTTGCCACCTGCGGCTTCGATCAGGTCTTTGGCGGCGTCACGGCCTAGCGTGGGCAAGGTGCCAGTGAGCACCAAGGTCTTGCCCGCCAAGGGTTTGGGGCCAGTTGATGCTGGGGTGCCTTCAGGCCAGGTCACGCCACAGGCGCGCAATTGCTCCACCACCTCGCGGTTGTGGGCTTGGGCGAAGAAGGTGTGAATACTGGCCGCGACGATGGGCCCCACGTCGCTTACCTCTAGCAAGGTCTCAAGCGAAGCGTCCATGATCGCGTCCAGCGTGCCGAAGTGACGCGCCAACTCTTTGGCCGTAGATTCACCCACATGGCGAATACCCAGACCAAACAAAAAGCGCGGCAAAGTGGTTTGCTTGGACTTTTCCAGGGCGTCCACGATGTTTTGGGCTGATTTGTCCGCCATGCGCTCTAGGCTTGCCAAGGCACTGAGGCCTAAGCGGTACAGGTCTGGCAGGGTGTGGATGACACCGGCGTCCACAAGCTGCTCCACCAGTTTGTCGCCCAAGCCTTCCACCTCTACCGCACGGCGCTGTGCGAAATGCAAGATCGCTTGCTTGCGCTGCGCGCTGCAAAACAAACCGCCGGTGCAGCGGTAGTCTGCCTCGCCCTCTTCGCGCACGGCTGCGGATTGGCACACGGGGCAAATGTGCGGCATGGTGAACTGCGCGGCCCCGTCTGGGCGCTTGTCTAGCAGCACAGACACCACCTCAGGAATTACATCGCCTGCGCGGCGCACAACCACGGTGTCACCCACTCGTACGTCTTTGCGGCGGGCCTCGTCTTCGTTATGCAGCGTGGCATTGGTCACCGTCACACCGCCCACAAACACAGGGGCTAGCTTGGCAACCGGTGTGAGCTTGCCAGTGCGCCCAACCTGCACGTCAATCGCCAAGACCGTGGTTAGCTGCTCTTGGGCTGGGTATTTGTGGGCCACCGCCCAGCGGGGCTCACGGCTCACAAAGCCTAAGCGCAGTTGCAAGGCAATGCTGTTGACCTTGTAGACCACGCCGTCAATGTCGAACGGTAGTTGGTCGCGCAGCGCACCTATGCGTCCGTGGTACGCTACCAATTCAGTAGCGCCTTGCGCAATATCCACCTGCGCCGCCACCGGAAAACCCCACTTTTTAAGGGTTTGCAGCAATTCCATATGGGTCGCGAACAAGGCGCCTGCAGCTTGGGGCGTAATCTCGCCCACGCCATAGGCAAAAAAGCTCAGGGGGCGCTGCGCGGCGATGTTGGGGTCTAACTGGCGCACCGCACCAGCGGCAGCGTTGCGCGGGTTCACAAAGGTCTTTTCGCCCTTCTCACCGGCGGCAATGCGTTGGCGCTGCCGCTCATTGAGGGCCTCAAAGTCGTCGCGGCGCATATACACCTCACCACGCACTTCCAGTACTTGGGGCACGCCCTCTGGCAGGCGCAACGGTATTTGACCGATGGTGCGGATGTTTTGGGTCACGTCTTCGCCAAACTCGCCGTCGCCTCGGGTGGCTGCTTGCACCAAAACACCCGCTTCGTAGCGCAGGCTCATGGCCAAGCCATCGAACTTGAGCTCGGTGACGTATTCGACCGCTGGCGCGGTGTCAGTCAACTCCAGCTCTCGGCGAATGCGGGCGTCAAAGGCCTCGGCGCCCGTAGACTCGGTATCGGTCTCGGTGCGAATGCTGAGCATGGGCACAGCATGGCGCACGCTGGCGAAGGCGTCCAAGGGTTTGCCGCCCACCCGTTGCGTGGGTGAGTCAGGCGTCAACCACTGGGGATGCTTGGCTTCTAAGGCCTGCAGCTCGCGAAAAAGGCGGTCGTATTCCGCGTCAGGTAGCTCTGGCGCGTCCAGCACGTAATACAGGTGCGCATGGTGGTGTAACTGCTCCCGCAAGTCTTGCATGCGCGCCTGATCGTCTGCCAGCGGCGCGGCAGAAAACAAATCCAAACTGTCCATAGCCTTTGGGGTGAATCAGGAGAACAAACGTCGCGCCAAAGGCGAACCAGCCGCCAAGTCACGCTGCTCCAAGGTGTCGTAGAGGCCTTCTAACTCGCTGCCAATCACATCCATGGTGGCGGGCACCAGGGCTTGGCCGTTGTCATCGGTGACCACGCCGTCCATGGCTTGGGCCAAGCCCATGGCTGCTTCACGCATACGCACAAACGCACGTTCCGCGCGGTCGACCTGAGCGACGTCCAAGTGCAAGGCCACCTCACGAATGGCGGTTTGGGTGGGATCGTCTGCCAGGGCCGCCTGGGAGTCAAACGTCAAAACCAATACAGGTGGCAAACCGTCTGTGCTGGCGGGCATCACCATGCGCCCGGGAATGGCTCCGGCGACAAAGCCCAGACGGGCGGCATTTTGCTGCAAGTAGCCAGGACTCCATGACGCATTGCGAGCCCGAATGGTAAAGCCCAGCTGGGCATCGTGGGCACCCGCAAACAGGTCTAGCTCGCGCGCACGGGCCACCTCTTCCATCATCTCTGGAAACTCTGGCGTTGCATTGATGGCATCGGCAAACGCCTGGGTTTTGACCACAAACTCAGAGTACTCAATTTCATTGAGTGCGCCTGAGCGGTTAGCCAACTGCACCCCCGCCTGAAAGCCACCATAGCGTTGGCCCGCTACCGGTGTCTCCCACACTTGCAAGGCCAAGTTATAGCCCTCAATCGCAAAGGGCTTGCTACCTGCGCGGCGGGTGCTAGGCATGGCAGCCAAAGCCGCATCTCCCGACACCGCCGTGTTGGGAGGGTCCAAGGCAATCGTGGCAATCACATCGATCAGTGAGTCCATCACTGGGCGGCGCGCTACGACCGGCAGCGGGAAGCGCTCAGCATCAAACGTGGAGCTCACCAAAATAGGCTCGGTACCTTCGCCAGCATAGGCCGAACCTGCGTTGGTGTCAGGTTGGGCTTGGCGAGGGGCATTCTTGCGCGATGTCCACGCACTGTGCGCCACTACGCCTGCGAGCAAAACGCCGCCGGCTATTGCCAATCCAATTTGCAAATTACTCATGTTGTTTTACGCTAGTTCCGCCAGCTTCACTGCTGACTCCATATCCACCGCCACAATGCGGGAGACACCTTGCTCTTGCATCGTCACTCCTATCAATTGTTCCGCCATTTCCATGGCAATTTTGTTGTGACTGATAAATAGAAACTGGGTTTCTTTGCTCATGCTGGCCACCAACTTGGCATAGCGCTCCGTGTTAGCGTCGTCCAAGGGCGCATCCACTTCGTCCAGCAAGCAAAAGGGTGCCGGGTTCAGTTGAAAAATTGCAAACACCAAGGCAATGGCCGTCAGTGCTTTTTCACCACCGGACAGCAAGTGGATGGTTTGATTCTTCTTGCCGGGCGGCTGTGCAATGACCTGTACACCAGAATCCAAAATCTCATCGCCTGTGATGACCAAGCGCGCGTTGCCACCACCAAACAACTCGGGGAACATTTTGCCGAAGTGCGTGTTGACCTGGTTAAACGTACCGGAGAGCATCTCGCGGGTTTCTGCGTCGATCTTGCGGATAGCGTCTTCTAGGGTGTTGATGGCCGAGGTCAAGTCCAGGTTTTGGGCATCCAAAAACTGCTTGCGCTCACGGGCTGCGGTGAGCTCATCGAGCGCCGCGAGATTCACCGCACCCAGGGCGGCAATGTCACGATGAATGCGGTCAATCTCACTTTGCAGGCCCAACAATCGCACATTGCCGTCTTGAATGCTCTTTTCCAGAGCCGCCATGTCAGCTTGGGCATCCACCAATTGAGACTCAAACTGCTCAAAACCCAGACGCGCCGCCTGCTCTTTGAGCTGGAACTCGGTGATGCGCTGGCGCAATGGGTCGAGCTCACGTTCCAACTGCATACGCCGCTCGTCACTGGAACGCAGCTTGGCCGTCAGGTCGTCGTATTCGCTGCGCCTTGCGCCCAAGGCCTTCTCTCGCTCTAGCTTGAGCGCCAGAGCATTCTGCAGTCCTGCTTGGGCAGCGGCATCCGTCAAACGCGTCATTTCGTCTTTGGCGCGCTGTTGCTCCGCCAAGATGGAGCTGGTCTGCTGGTCTGCCGTTTCAATCGCGCGCGACAACTCGGCGTTGCGGGCTTGCAAGCTGCGCTGGGCAAAAGTAGCTTCTTGCGCCTGGCGTTCCAAACTACGCTGTTGCTCTCTGCATTGGCCCAGCACGCGCTGGGCATCGATCACGCGCTCTTCCAACTGGGCGTGACGCTCTTGGCTGTCGGCCAACTGCATGTCAAGCTCTTCAAACCGCCCTTCTGCCGTTACGCGACGTTCTTGCAGTTCGTCCAGCTGCGCCTCAACCTCGGCCATGTCAGATTCCAGCTGGGCACTGCGGGCGCGGGTTTGCTCCGCCAGTTGCGTCAAGCGAAGGGTCTCCACTTGCAAGCTGTGGCTGCGGGTTTGCGCCTCAGCGGCCTCGCGGCGCACCAGAACCAAGCGCTGTGCGCTCTCCGCATAGGCAGACTCACACCGCGCTAAGGCGAGCCGCGCTTCGTCGGCAATGAGTGTTTGGGCGCGCAGCTCTTTCTCTAAGTTTTCGATCTCTTGCGCACGGGCCAACAAACCAGCTTGCTCAGAATCTTGGGCATAAAAGCTCACACTGTGGCGAGTCACCACGTGGCCAGACTTGACGAACAAACTGCTGCCCGCATGCAGCTGGTCTCGCTGTGCCAGCGCATCCTCGAAACTAGCGGCGGTGAAACACCCCTGCAACCAGTCCACCAATACGCCGCGCAAACCCGCGTCATTCACCCGTAACAGGTCAGACAAGCGAGGAAAGGCGGCCGCGGTGTCAGGCGCGCTAGCCAAAGGTGGGCTAAAGAATGACAGCTTGGCGGGCGGGGCGTTATGGGCGAAGCCTTTGACCATTTCTAGGCGCGACACCTCTAGGGCGCCCAAGCGCTCCCGCAACGCGCCTTCTAGCGCATTTTCCCAGCCTGGCTCAATGTGGATACGACTCCACAGGCCCTGCAAGCCATCTAAGCCGTGCTTAGCCAACCATGGCTGTAACTTGCCATCTGTCTTCACCTTGTCTTGCAAGGTCTTTAGCGCCTCCATACGGGCCGACAAATCCGCCTTGCGGGAGGACTCTGCGTTAACCAGCTGCTGCTGGGCGCTCCTGGCTTCGTCCAATTGTGGCACCGCGTCTTGCAAATCTTGCAAGCGCGCATGCGCCACCTCGCTGGCCTCTTGCGCTTCTTCCAGCTGCTCTTGCAGAGTGCGCAGGCGCGCCTCATCAGGGGCCGATAAGGCGTTGCGGTCCACGCCGAGGCGCTCGCGCCGCGTGCTGAACTGCCGAGACTGCTCCTCAATACTGCGTTGTTCCGCAGCCAGAACCTGTATTTGCTGCTGGACTTGGGTCACGCTACCGCGCTGTTCATTCGCGGTGCGCTGCGCTAGCGTCAATGCGTCTTCTAAGTCAGGTACCAATTGGGCCTGCTCTTCCACTTGCGCCGCCAACAACTCGGTTTGCTCTTCACCCACCATGGCCAATTCAGCCAGCCGCTCTAGCTCAGCGGCAGCATCTTCTTTGCGCGCGGCCCATTGGCCAATTTGTTCCGCTAGCGTGTGCATGCGCTGCTCCACGCGCTGACGCCCTTCCACCACGAACCGAATCTCTGCCTCTAAGCGGCCCACATCGGTGCTGGCCTCGTACAGCAGACCTTGCGCTTGATTGACTTGGTCACCCGCGCTGTAGTGCGCTTGACGCACAGCCTCTAGGTCCGCCTCGATGCTGCGAAGGTCTGCGGTGCGACTTTCCAGAGCAATGACAGCACTTTGGGCATCAGCCTGCACCTTGGACTGATCGGCCAAGGCCTCTGCGCGCTTCAAGAACCATAGCTGATGCTGCTTAAGCGTAACGCTGGCTTGCAAAGTGTTGTACTTTTGGGCTACTTCAGCCTGCTTCTCAAGTTTTTCCAGATTGGCATTGAGCTCGCGCAGGATGTCTTCCACGCGGGTCAAGTTCTCGCGGGTGTCGTGCAGCCGGTTCTCTGTTTCGCGCCGTCGTTCTTTGTATTTAGAGACACCTGCGGCCTCCTCCAAGAACAAGCGCAGCTCTTCCGGCTTGGATTCAATAATGCGGCTGATCGTGCCTTGGCCAATGATGGCGTAGGCCCTCGGCCCCAAACCCGTGCCCAAAAACACGTCCTGCACATCGCGCCGACGTACAGGTTGGTTGTTTAAAAAATAGCTGGAGGTCCCGTCTCGGGTCAACACCCGGCGTACCGCAATTTCACCAAACTGGTTCCACTGGCCACCCGCGCGATGGTCGGCATTGTCAAAGACGAGTTCTACGCTGGAGCGGCTTGCAGCCTTTCGCGTGGTGGACCCATTGAAGATCACGTCTTGCATGGACTCGCCACGGAGCTCGCTGGCGCGACTCTCCCCCAAGACCCAACGCACGGCATCCATGATGTTGGACTTTCCGCATCCGTTGGGCCCCACCACACCAATCAGTTGCCCAGGCAATAGAAAGTTGGTGGGCTCCGCGAATGACTTGAAGCCAGATAACTTAATGGAATTGAGGCGCACAGACGTTAAACGCTAGAACTAAGCAGATGATTCAATGGGTAATGGACCGCGCAAACACGCGGGCTTGGTCTACCAATGATACCGTGCTAGCCTCGCTTCTCTGGCTCTGGAGACCGCTGCACTTAGAGTGCGTGACTAAGTTCGCAGCGCCTGTTCTATCTTTGCGGCGAGCGAGTTCAGCATAGGTGGCTTCACCAAATAGCCAGATACGCCCAATGGCAGGGCTTCACCTACGGTGGCAACGCTGGAATCGGCGCTTAAAAATATCACCTTGGTATTGCTCAGCTGATTGTTAGGCAAGCCTCTGAGCTGACGGACAAATTCAATGCCTCCGACAGGTTGCATGTGCACATCGGTCAAAACTAGATCGGGTTTGAGCTTGATAACTTCGCGCAAGGCCTCAGCGCCATCCTCAAAGGCATACAGATCAAGAATGCCCAAGCGGCGAAGGCTATTCAAAATAAAGGTGCGCATGATGCTTTCATCATCCACTACCACTATGCGTGCAGACTTGATATCCATTGCTTTATTACCCCATGTAGTGGTCAATATCGGACTGCAGCTTCTCTAGATCGTTGCGCAAAACCGCGTACAAAGGCGTGACATCTTCGGCGCTGGCGGTCTTGCTGAAGGTTTCAACGCGCGTCACGTGGTCACACAAAGCGTCTATACAAAAAATGGGGATAAAGCCCTTCAGGGCGTGCAGCAAGCGATTGGCTGACTTCACATTGCCTTCAGCCAAAAGCGCAGCAATTTTGGGAACATCGCGCTCCAAGGAGTCTTGCAGCATGTCGAGCATCTCATGCAAGGCGGCAACATCACCGACTTGGTCCAACGCGCGCTCTACATCCAGAAAAGTAAAACCTTGCCCATTCTGGGAAGTTGTCGACATTGAATGCTCCTATAGATTGGGTGCGGGGCGATGTTCAATCGTTTGCGGAATTAGTTTACCCCCCACTCAAGGATAATGCCATCTATGAACCCGAATTTAGCTCTTTTGCAGGCTTATCCGTTTGAACGCCTGCGCCAGTTGTTTGCGTCCGTCACCCCCAATCCAGCGTATGCGCCCATTAGCTTGGGTATTGGTGAGCCGCGCCACGCAGCACCACTGTTGGTAAAACAGGCCTACTGCGATGCCATCATGGGTCCGCAAGGTGCCTTGTCAGTTTACCCAGCCACGGGTGGAGACCTCAGCCTCAGAACCGCCATTGCGCAATGGCTCAAGCGCCGCTACGGCCTAGAAGTGGATGTGGCAACACAGGTCTTGCCTATCAATGGATCGCGTGAGGCCTTGTTTGCCTTTGCCCAAACCATTGTCAATGCTGCGCCGGGCAGCCAAGGCTTGGAGGCCCCTTGGATCGTTTGCCCCAATCCTTTCTACCAAATTTACGAAGGTGCAGCACTGCTCTCCGGTGCCAAGCCTTACTTCGTGCCCTCTGACCCCGGTCGAAACTTTGCACAAGACTGGGACAGTGTGCCAGCCGCGGTTTGGCAAAACACCCAATTGCTCTTTGTTTGCTCGCCTGGCAATCCTGCGGGTGCAGTGATGCCACTTGAAGAATGGAAGAAGCTGTTCGACTTAAGTGACCAATACGGATTCGTGATCGCTTCCGATGAGTGCTATAGCGAGATTTACTTCCGTGACGAGCCTCCTTTGGGTGGTCTAGAGGCGGCGGCCAAGTTGGGGCGCGCAGACTTCAAAAACCTCATCTCTTTCACCAGCCTGTCCAAGCGCAGCAATGTTCCCGGCATGCGCAGCGGTTTTTGCGCCGGAGACGCGGCCTTGATCAAACAGTTTTTGCTGTATCGCACTTACCACGGTAGCGCGATGAGCCCAGTGATTCAGGCTGCCAGCGCCGCTGCGTGGGCGGATGAAGCCCATGTCGTTGACAACCGGGCCCAATACCGCGATAAATTTGCCAGAGTCACCCCGATGTTGGCCCAAGTCATGGATGTGGCTTTGCCAGATGCCGGCTTTTACTTGTGGGCCAAAGTAAAAGGCAGCGAGGTTGAATTCGCGCGTGACCTGTACGCTAATTACAATGTCACTGTGTTGCCCGGAAGCTACCTCGCCAGAGAAGCGCAAGGCCACAATCCCGGCGCACACCGAATTCGCATGGCCTTGGTGGCAGAAACCGCAGAATGTGTGGAAGCCGCCCAACGCATCGTCCAGTTTGTCCAATCCCGTAAAACCTGAAGAAGCCAGCATCTCATGAGCCAACAACTGCAATCCGTTATCGAAGCCGCGTGGGAAGACCGCGCCAACATCTCCGTCGCGTCCAGCTCAGCTGAAGTGCGCGATGCCGTAGAGCACGTACTCAATGAACTCGATGCAGGTCGCCTGCGTGTGGCCACCCGTGAAGGCGTGGGCCAATGGACCACCCACCAATGGATCAAAAAAGCGGTGCTGTTGAGCTTCCGATTGAAAGACAACGAAGTAATTCAGTCCGGCGACCTCGGCTTTTACGACAAAGTGCCCACCAAGTTTGCGGGTATGAGCGCTGAGGCGCTCAAAGCCACGGGTGTGCGCGTGGTGCCACCTGCGGTTGCTCGCCGTGGTAGCTTCCAAGGCAAGGGCGTGATCTTGATGCCTTCTTACTGCAACATCGGCTCCTATGTGGACGAAGGCACCATGGTCGACACCTGGGCCACCGTGGGCTCGTGCGCGCAGATTGGCAAGCACGTGCACTTGTCTGGCGGTGTGGGCATTGGCGGCGTGTTGGAGCCTATGCAAGCGGGCCCTACCATCATCGAAGACAACTGCTTTGTGGGCGCACGCTCTGAAGTGGTCGAGGGCGTGATCGTCGAAGAAAACTCGGTGATTTCTATGGGCGTCTACATTGGCCAAAGCACCCCAATTTATGACCGTTCAACCGACACGGTGAGCTACGGCCGCATTCCCGCTGGCTCCGTGGTGGTCAGTGGCAGCCTGCCCAAGGGCGACGGCAAGTACAGCATGTACGCCGCCATCATCGTCAAAAAGGTGGACGCCAAGACCCGTTCGACCACCAGCTTGAACGATTTGCTGCGCGACTAAGGCGCAACTTCGCTACATAAAAGCCCACACCGAACCATGGCCACACCCACTGTATCTGGAACGATGGAGCGGATCTTGCGCTTGATGAGTGAAAAGCGCGCCTCTGACGTCTATTTGTCAGCACACGCCGCCGCACTCATCAAAATCAATGGACAGTGTGTGCCTATCAACAACCAGTCGCTCCCGGCCGACGCGCCAAGGAACTTGCTGGCTGAGATACTCCCTCCCGAGCGTATTGAGCAACTAGAGCGCGAAGGCGAGCTCAACATGGGCATAGGCTTGGCGGGTGTGGGCCGGTTTCGTGTGAGTGCCATGCGCCAGCGTGGCAGCATCGCTGCGGTGATTCGCTACATCTCTGTGGATGTGCCGTCACTGCAAGGATTGTCGCTCCCCAGCATTTTGGGTGACCTCATCATGGAAAAGCGTGGGCTTATTCTGATGGTGGGCGCAACCGGAGCTGGCAAGAGCACCACCTTGGCCTCCATGATTGACCACCGCAATGAGACGGTGTCAGGCCACATTCTCACTATTGAAGATCCGGTGGAATTTTTGTTCAGAAACAAGAAATCCATCATCAACCAGCGTGAAGTTGGCACCGATACGGAAACCCTTCAGATTGCGCTAAAAAATGCACTGCGGCAAGCCCCTGACGTCATCATGATCGGGGAGATTCGTGACCGGGACACTATGTCTTCGGCGCTTGCCTATGCACAGTCGGGGCATTTGTGTTTGGCCACCCTCCACGCCAACAACAGCTACCAAGCGCTCAACCGGATTTTGAGCTTTTTCCCGGTCGAAGTGCGGCCAACCATGCTGGGTGATTTGGCAGCCGCGTTGAAAGCCGTTGTGTCGCAGCGTCTGTTGCGCACCACCAGTGGTTCACGCATCCCAGCTGCCGAAATCCTGTTAAATACCCAGCTCATTGCAGAATTGATTGAAAAAGGTGACTTTTTTGGCGTCAAGGAAGCCATCGAAAAATCGATGGCGGAAGGCTCCCAGTCATTTGAATACGACATCGCGCGCCTCATATCTGAGGGCACCGTAGACCGCAAAGAAGGCTTGGCACATGCTGACTCGCCCACGAACCTGATGTGGCGTTTGCAGAACGACTTCACCAAGTCCAGCCAAGTGGCCGCCGCCCCCGAGGAGGAAGAAGGCGCCTCCTTCACAGAAATTACGTTAGACGTTACCCATTGATGCAGCACACCTTACGCCTCACAGAACAACTGATTGCGCACCCATCCACGACCCCCGACGACGCGGGTTGTCAGGATCTCATTGCCCAGCGCCTGGCGCCTTTAGGGTTTGTCTGTGAAACGATCACTAGCGGCCCCGCACACGCTTCTGTCACTAATTTATGGGCAAAACGGGCTATACCGCACGTAGATATTGCGCATACAGCTACCAATTCAATAGCAATCGCGGCACAAGCCAAAACCTTTGTGTTTGCCGGCCACACCGACGTGGTGCCCACGGGCCCCTTAGAGGCTTGGGCTAGCGATCCCTTTGTCCCCACACACCGCGACGGAAAACTCTATGGCCGTGGCGCCAGCGACATGAAGGCATCGCTTGCTGCGTTTGTCGTCGCTATTGAAGAGTTTTTGGCCGTCTCGCCCGAGCCACAGTTCAACATCGCCCTGTTGTTGACCAGTGACGAAGAAGGCCCTGCGACCGATGGCACGGTGGTCGTGTGCCAAGCGCTACGCGCACGTGGTGAGACCATTGACTACTGTGTGGTGGGCGAACCCACATCCGTGACGCGCACGGGCGACATGATCAAGAACGGCCGGCGCGGCAGCCTCAGCGGCAAGCTCACGGTCAAAGGCTTGCAAGGCCACATTGCCTACCCCCAGTTGGCCAAAAACCCCATCCACCTGGCAGCACCGGCCTTGGCCGATTTGGTGGCGATTGAGTGGGACCAAGGCAACGCCTTCTTCCCCCCTACCAGCTGGCAAATCAGCAACATCCATAGCGGCACGGGTGCCACCAACGTGATTCCTGGCCACATGGTGGTGGACTTCAACTTCAGGTTCTCCACAGAATCCAACCCTGAGGGCTTGAAGCAAGGCGTCACCGCCATCTTGGACAAGCATGGCTTGGCCTATGACATTGCCTGGACATTGGGCGGCTTGCCCTTTCTGACCACACCGGGCCCCTTGGTTGGCGCGGTGCAAGCCGCCATCTTGGCAGAAACAGGGCTAAACACCCAGCTTTCCACCACTGGGGGTACCAGTGATGCACGCTTCATTGCGCAAATCTGCCCGCAGGTCATTGAACTTGGCCCCCCCAACGCCACCATCCACCAAATCGACGAGCACATTGCCGTCGCCGATATAGAACCCTTGAAAAACATCTACCGCCGCCTTCTTGAAAACATCAACGCGCTCGAACAGGCTGCACGCGCATGACGCTGATTGAACAAATCCAACAGGCTGAGCAGCAATTGCTCACGGCTGGCGTGTCCTTCGGGCACGGCACCTCCAATGCACTGGATGAAGCCTGTTGGCTGGTCTTGTGGCGCTTGGGCCTGCCGCTTGATACGCCTTTAGACGGCGACGATTCCAAGGAAAATATGCCACTTGCGCCCGCAGACATTGCGCAGGTTGCTACACTTTTGGAAGCGCGCATTAAAACGCGTAAACCTGCGGCCTATCTCACCAACGAAGCTTGGCTGCAAGGCGTTCCGTTCTATGTAGACGAACGCGTCATCGTTCCGCGCTCTTTGATTGCCGAGCTATTAGTCGACGGCTCATTGGACTACTGGCTCAGTGCATCAACCCACCACGTGCTGGATCTGTGCACTGGTAACGGTAGCTTGGCCGTAATTGCGGCACAGGTGTACCCCGATGTGCAGGTCACTGGCGCAGACTTATCGACTGACGCCTTGGCTGTCGCCCGCATCAACGTAGACAAACACGCGCTGCAAGGTCGTGTGCGTTTGTTGGAGTCAGATGGCTTGAGTGGCCCTGGCCTTGCAGACAACGGTCCGTTTGACCTGATTTTGTGCAACCCACCCTACGTCAACGCCCAAAGCATGGCGGCCTTGCCTGCTGAGTACAAAGCCGAGCCTGTGATGGCGCTAGATGGGAACATGGCGGGTGGCAGCGACGGCATGGACTTTATCCGGACCCTTTTGAAAGACGCCCCTAGGCACATGGCGCCTGGTGCGGTATTGGTCTTGGAAATTGGCAATGAATGCCTCAACTTTGAAGCCGCATTTCCTGAATTGGAAGTGATTTGGCTGGAAACCAGCGCTGGCGACGACCAGGTCTTGCTCCTAACGCGCGACGCGCTCACACAATGATTACTCTGAAAAATGTCACCTTGCGCCGCAGTGCCAAGGTGCTGCTCGACGGCGCGTCCGTCACACTCAATCCCGGTGAAAAAGTAGGTTTGGTAGGCCGTAACGGCGCTGGCAAGTCTTCGCTCTTTGCCTTGCTCAACGGCAACTTGCATGAGGACGCTGGCGAGTTTTTTATCCCAAGCCAATGGCGCATGGGACAGGTCGCCCAAGACATGCCAGAAACCGACCAAAGCGCCACCGATTTTGTGGTGGACGGTGACACGCCTCTTTTGGCTGCACGCCTCGAAGTAGAAGCCGCAGAGGCAACGGACGACTATGAACGCATGGCCAACGCCTACATGGCGCTCCAAGACGCTGGAGCCCATGATGCGCCAGCCCGCGCACAAGCGCTGATTTTGGGTCTAGGGTTTCGGACCACCGAGTTAGACAACCCGGTGAACAGCTTCTCTGGCGGCTGGCGCATGCGCTTGCAACTGGCGCGCGCGCTGATGTGCCCATCTGACTTACTCCTGCTCGATGAGCCCACCAACCATTTGGACTTGGACGCCTTGGTTTGGCTAGAGGCCTGGCTCAAAAAGTATGAAGGCACCATGGTCGTGATCAGCCATGACCGGGAGTTTTTGGACTCTGTGACCAACGTGACCCTACATATCGACTCCGCCAAGCTCGTGCGTTACGGTGGCAACTACAGCAAGTTTGAGGACATGCGTGCGGAGCAAATGGAGCTGCAGCAAAGCGCATTTGCCAAGCAACAAGACAAGATTGCCCACTTGCAAAAGTTCATTGCACGCTTTAAGGCCCAGGCCAGCAAAGCCAAGCAAGCGCAAAGCCGTGTCAAAGCCTTGGACCGCATGGAAAAGATTGCGCCCCTGCTGTCAGAAGCCGACTTTACGTTTGAGTTCAAAGAGCCCGCCAACTTGCCCAACCCCATGCTGTCTATGACAGACGTGAGCTTTGGTTACCCTGCGCCTGAAGGGTCTGCCGAAGGCACGCCACCCACCGTGATCGTGCACAACGTGAGCCGCTCCGTATTGGCTGGTCAGCGCATTGGCATCTTGGGTGCCAACGGGCAAGGTAAGTCCACCTTGGTCAAAACCGTGGCCCGCTCCTTGGCCGCCATTGGCGGAGAGATCACCGAAGGCCGTGGCTTGAACATCGGCTACTTTGCCCAGCAAGAGCTCGACGTTTTGCGCCCGGCGGATACACCGCTAGAGCACATGATTGCCTTAGTTAAAGAGTTGACCGCAGCGGGCAAGATTGCCGGCCAAGCCACACGTGAGCAAGACCTGCGCAGCTTCTTGGGCACCTTCAACTTCAGCGGCGACATGGTCAAGCAGTCCGTCGGCAGCATGAGTGGCGGGGAAAAAGCCCGCTTGGTGCTGTGCATGTTGGTATGGCAGCGCCCCAACCTCTTGCTGCTCGATGAGCCAACCAACCATTTGGACCTGGCCACCCGCGAGGCGCTGAGCATGGCCCTCAACGAGTTTGAGGGCACTGTTATGCTGGTCAGCCACGACCGTGCATTGCTGCGCGCAGTGTGTGACGAATTTTGGATGGTGTCGCGCGGCGGCGTTTCCCCCTTCGACGGTGATTTGGACGACTACCAACGCTACCTGCTGGATGAAGCCAAGCGACAGCGCGAACTCATTAAACAGTCACTGATTGACGCTGCTAAAGCCCGTGCCACTCCAGCAGCACCAGTACCCATCGTGGTCAAAGCAGGCAACCCAGCGAAGTCCAGCAAATTGACCAAAGAGCTGCAAACCGTGGAGGCGCGCATGGAAGCGCTGAACACAGAATGCAACGCGTTGGAAGTACGGCTAGGGAACAACCCGCCTACAGCAGAAATTGCCACCCTAGGCAAGCAGTTAGCGGCCGTCAATGAAGAGCTTAAAGCCCTTGAAGAGAAGTGGCTGGAGCTCACCAGCCAATTAGAAGGCTAAAGCCGTCCCTGTCTCACCATTGCAGCCATCGACACGCTGCAATGGTGACGCAGCCATCCATACGTCGCAAGAGGCGCAGCTCTTGCGATTAACACTTGGCTACTGCGGTGCGCCGAAGAAGTAGCCCTGGGCTGCATCTACCTTGGCCGAGGTCAGCACTGCCACTTGCTCGCTACGCTCGACTTGCTGCGCAATCACCATCACGTCTAAGGAGTGCGCCAACTGCACGAAGGACTGCAACATTTCGCTCACACTCTCAACAGCTTCAAGCTCAGCCATGAGCGCGCCCGTGAGCTTCACATAATCGGGTAACACTTCGCGCAGCAGCTTAAAGGCCTGAGGGTCCAAGCCGAAATGGTCAATACCAAACTGACCGCCATGATTGCGCACCAAGTCGCGCAGGCGCAAGGTAGCCACCATGTTGCGCAAAGCACCAAACTCCGAAACCTCTACTGCCAAGCGCTTGGCATTCACGCCCAAGCCAGACAACTGTTTGGCAAACCAATCAATGAAATCAGCATTGCCTAGGCTTTGCGGTGACAGATTAACGGCAACCAAGCCCACCGCTTCCCCGCGACTCGCAATATGGGCCAAGGCCAAAGTCACCATGGCCTTGTCAACCTCGGGCATCAGGCGATGGCGAGCCGCCATGGGCATAAAGTTAGCGGCTGGTACCAGCTCGCCTTGCGCATCCACCAATCGGGCCATGCATTCCGCTTGCAGCACGGTTTGTGGCGCCGCCAAACTAAGAACTGGTTGACTCAGCATGCGCCAACGGTTTTCCACCAAAGCGGACTGAATGAGTGTGCGCCACGCAAATGAACCCAAGGTAGGGCTGTCTTCTGCACTATCGGGCATGACCACAAAGCCGTTGCGGTCGGACTGGCGCGCAGACTCAACCGCAAAGTCGGCTTTTGCAAACACGTCAGACCGTTGGTCTTTTTGCGTAAAGAACGCAACACCCGTGTTAATGGCCACCATCTGCACAGGCTCAAAACTCTCTAGAGCTGCAAGCAAGCGTTTACGCAAGTCCGTGGCTAACTCCGTGACTTGCGCGTGCGTTAGGTCGGCCAACACGAAGCTAAAACTAAACTCATTGCTGCGCGCCAAGATAGACAGCGGCACTTTGGAGAACGTAGCTTGCGCTTGCTGAGCTAAGGTTCGAACAATGTGCTCACCGGCCGCAAAGCCATGCGCTCGATTCATGAGGCGCATGTCGTCAAGCTCAATAGCGACTACCGCGCCAAGCTCAAACTGGTGCTGACCATGCAACAAGTCTGCTAAGCGCACTTCAAAACCTCGGCGATTGGCTAAGCCTGTGGTTTCATCTAGGTAGGCTTGGGTATGCAGCGCTTCAGCGCGGGCGGTCTCCGCCTCTAGCATCTCGCCGACCCGTTTGGACATTTGGTTCATGGCCGTTACCACCCGTGCCAACTCTGGCGCACGGGGGATCAACGTAATAGCGGCAAACCGCTTGGCCTGCACATCTATTGCTGTCTTTTCAATGGCGCGCAGCGGCATCAGGATGTAATGCAGCACCAGCTGCACAAGGGCCAAAGCCCCCAGCGATATGGCAACTAACCACGCTACAAGCTCAACACAGGTAGACCACAAATGCTGGTAGGCAAACGTAGGCTGGCTTTGCACGACCACCTTGCCCAACTGCTTCCACCCTGAGCCGATGAATGCTTCACCTGGTGGGGTATTGATCGGAAACACGCGTACAAACCACTCGGGTACACCTTCAATTTTTTCGGGCAACACGCTTGTGATCAAAGGCTTCTTGTCCGCACCCAAAACGTCCACGCGCTTAAAGTAACCGCGGTCAAACAAACTTGCAACCTGCGTCTCCGCCAGAACGGTGTCACCTTTGCCAAGCGACAGTCCCAAGGTTACCGACAACGTGGTCGCAGCGTCTTGCGCATGGGAAGACAACTGCTGCTCCAGATAGGCCCGAGTTCCGTTCACGGACACTAACAAAATGGAGGTCAAAACAGCCAAAAAAAGCGCTGAGATAACAACTAACAGTTGGTTGCGCAAGGTCATGGCTACAACTTTCCAGAAGATCTACGGCGGCGTGTTTCTGATGGCAGCTCTTTGGCAATCCATCCCATCGCGAGTATGACCACAATCGTGAGTGCGTTAGACGGAATCTGAAGGTTAAAGTCCACCGTACTGTGGATCAGCAGTGCCACGATAGACATCGCCACCCCAAAGCTAATGCCCCATGGCAAGTTGGAACGCCGTCTTGCCATGTTACGCAGCACTGTGAACAGCGTGCTGGCCACTAATGCACCAAACAGCCCAAGACCTACTAAACCATACTCACTGGCAATCTCTACATAGTCGTTGTGGGTATGGTCAAAATAAACTGAGCCGTACGTGCTACTGCGATACCCCATGAAGATGTTGTAAAAGCTGCCTCCTCCGGTGCCAAACACAGGGAAGTCTTTCACGATAGGAACGGACATTCGGGCTGCCTCGGTGCGCGCTTCAACCGACTCTGACTTGCCCCCTTCAGCAATTGTCATTTCTGTTTCTTGGATGCGGTCAACCACCTTCTCCAGCCCGACCCAAGTACCAATCACCAGCACATCCACAATCACCAAACTAACGATCAAGGCAATGGTGTGCGGCGCAGTTTTGCGCGCCAAGACAACCGCAGCAAGACCCACAATGACCATTGAAGCAAAAAAAGCGGAGTTACCCATGCGAGATCGGGTCAACACCAAGCCAATAACGATGACCACCAAGTACAAGCGCAGGCGCATCTTGGGACTCAGTACAAAGGTCACCGCAGCTACCACGCGCGCTTTCCAGTGGGAATGCTTCTCGGACGTGCTGCCGAGTCGCGCAAGCATGAGTCCTATGCCAATCGACAAGCACATACACAGGTAACCTGCCAAGCTGTTGTGATACTTGAAGGTGCCAATCATCCGCTCATGGGAGACTTGGACGTAGAAAATTCGGTAGTCAGCCTTCAACGAAAACAATATCGCGCCAAAAACAACTTGCGCCACTGCACTAAACACTAGCACTTGGGCCAAGCGATCCAAGCGCTCATGGGTTCTTACCAGCAGCAGACTAGCCAAAAAGACCGACAAATAGGCAAATGACAGCGCCGCTAAAACCCTAGTCTGAAAAACGTCCAAGCTAATCGTCATCCACTCACTAGATCCCTGGGCAATCGCCGCCTTGGGTGAAACGGAAGCAACCCAAGAAGCGGGTAATGGCACGGTTTGCATCCAGATCAGCAGCACAATAGCTGTCAAGCAAGCAATAGGGATGGCAAAGGGGCTAAGCCGGCTCAAAACGGCTGAGATGTCTTGGCGGTGGGCCCATAGGCTTGAAGCCAAAATCGTTACTGCCACCACTATCAAAATACCCATGGCCCATAGCCTGTTACTTGCAATGGGTACGGGCGCCCATACAAGCAAGGCCAGTAGTCCGATAAACGAACGGTTGTCGGCTACTGAGAGACCGCTTTCGACCTCTCGGGGTAAAAGTTTCACCATGACGTCATGTGGGAATTGAAATGGCTTTACCAATCGGTAGAGCTCTAGCTAAAGCAAAATTACTCTAAAGGTCTAAGCATAGGCCAAAAAAAAGGCAGCCATAAGCTGCCTTTTTTCAGTGCCGCAAAAATTAGCTACCAGACACTGCCTTGCCAGTGCTAGTTGTTGTGTTCGTGGAGGAACGAACCACAAACCCTGTGAAAGTAGTGTTTGTTTGGCCCACTACGATTGGAGTTGTTGTACCGCCAGCAGCAGTAGCACCGCTCACCACGGTAGGATCAACACCACCGTTAATCGCACCCGTAATCACTGCATCGGAACGCGCACCCGCTTGGATGGCGGCGTTCATGATGCTCTGAATCGCCGATGCATTTGCTATACCAACAGCCTGCGTACTGCCTTGGATGGTCAGTCCCGCATTGAAGGCTCTGGTAATCATGACACCAACAACCGCTTCAGGGTTTTTTCCACCCTTGATCAAAGCAAACGCGATTTGGTCTGCAGGCAGACCCGCATTGGCCATTTGGGTAGCCATTTCGGCAATGCTCACGCTGTTACCCAGTTTCGCCACTTCAGCGACACGGTCTGCCTCTGACATTCCAGCTGTGAAAGCAGCAAAGGAAGACATGCTGGCCATAAGAATAGTTGCGGTAACCAAAAGTTTTTTCATGATCGCTAACCTCCAAGTTGGAATAAATATGGTTCAAATGTAACAGCTTGCGTACAAAACGACCAGTAGAAAAACACTAACTAGCCGCCAAGTATGGCCAAAAACAACAATCACGTCGCATCCCGCATGCAATGTGTGACAAATTTGGCATTTACACGGTGTAACCGTTGGGGTTTTGGTCTTGCCAGCGCCAAGTATCCGAGCACATTTGTGCCAAATCGTACTCCGCTTGCCAAGCCAAACACGACTGCGCATGCAGCGGAGCTGCATACGACGAGGCAATGTCACCCGCCCGGCGGTTTTGAATTTTGATGGGTATTGGCTTGCCGCTGGCCTGCTCAAAGGCGCGCACCATGTCCAAGACGCTATAGCCCATGCCAGTGCCTAGGTTCACCGCTAGGCACTGACCGCTCGCTTGTGCACTCAGCGCGGCCAAGGCCGCTAGGTGCCCGCGCGCCAAGTCCACCACGTGAATATAATCCCGCACACCGGTGCCGTCAGGCGTGTTGTAGTCATTGCCCCACACGTTGAGGTGCTCACGCTTACCGACTGCCACCTGAGCGACATAGGGCATTAGATTGTTTGGTACGCCCTTTGGGTCTTCGCCCATGAGCCCAGATGTATGTGCGCCAACCGGATTGAAGTAACGCAAGATGCCAAAGCGCCACGCGTTATCAGCCACAAAAGCATCGCGCAGCATGTCTTCCACCATGAGCTTGCTACGCCCATAGGGGTTGGTGGCGGATAAAGGATGCTGCTCGTCCAACGGCAAATACTGCGGGTCACCATATACGGTGGCGGATGAGCTAAACACCAGCGTCTTGACGGCAGTGGCTTGCATGGCCTCTAGCAAGCGCAAGGAGCCAACCACATTGTTGTCAAAGTAGCGCAGCGGATGCTCTACGGACTCCCCCACGGCCTTCAAGCCCGCAAAGTGAATCACGGCACTGGCTCCACTGGTGCGCAATACATCGGTCACCAAGCCCACATCGCGCACGTCCCCAGTGACACGCGCAACAGTTTTTCCAGTGATGTTTTCTACACGGTTTAGCGACTCGGGGTTGCTGTTGCAATAGTTGTCTAGCACCGTCACTTGGTAGCCCGCGTTCAACAGCTCTACGCAGGTGTGGCTGCCAATGTAGCCCGCGCCACCGGTGACCAATATATGTTGTGTCATGCGCGCGCATCGCTCCAGCGCAAGGGGCTGTTGTCATCTCCCCGGTAGACGGTATCACCCGCACGGTCTACGCAGTAGTGTGGCGACACAATCATTTCATGGAAATGCATGCCAAAGCCGATGCGGGTGTACTCAAACAAAACACTCCGCGTCACCTTGGCTCCAGCGCGAATATGGCTGCCATGCCCAATCCAGGCTGGTCCCACGATGGTGGCACCAGACTCAATGCGCGCGCTAGACCCAATGTACACAGGCCCCTCAATCTTTACCGTGTCCCAGTCAATGCTGGTGTTAATGCCCACCCACACGCCGGGCTTGACTTCTCGCCCTGGCATGGTCATCTCAGCCACTTCACCACGCAGCACGCGCTGCAGCACCGACCAGTAGTCGCTCACCCGGCCAATGTCAATCCAGTTAAAGAAGCGGTTCTGCACGAAGAACGGCAGCTTTTTCTCTACTAGCTGTGGGAACAGCTGCGACCCAATGTCAAACACCTTGCCTGAGGGCACCATGCTGAGCACCTCAGGTTCAAAGATATAGATTCCCGTGCTGGCCAAGGTCGACTTGGCCTCGGCTGGGGTGGGCTTTTCTTGGAAAGACTGAATGCGCCCCTCGCCATCCGCCACCACCACACCGTAGCTCTGCACTTGGTCCAATGGCACATCGAGCGCCACCACGCTGGCCAAAGCACCTTTGTGCTTGTGTTCATGCAAGGCAGCGCCAATGTCTAGGTCAATCAGTGCATCGCCGCACAGTACCAAGGTCGTTTCATCAAAAAACCCCGAGAAGTCTTGGATATGGCGCATGCCGCCGGCTGAGCCGCGGGGGCGCGGCAAAATTTCGCCGTGGTCTAGCACGCCTTCGTAAGAGTAGCCAATCTCCACACCCCAGCGGTGCCCGTCACCAAAATACTCTTCAATCTTGCGGTGGTGGTAGGCCACGTTGACCATGATTTGCGTGATGCCATGGCGCGCCATGTGCTCTATCAGGTACTCCATCACTGGTTTGCCCAAAATGGGCACCATCGGCTTCGGCAAGTCTTTGGTCAGTGGTCGCACGCGGGTACCCTGCCCAGCCGCCAAAATCATTCCCTTTGTCATTATTAATTCACTCCCAAGTCACATAAACATCAAAAGACTGATTTCGCCGAGTGTAACAAGGTGTTATTGCATCACATTGACCCAAGACGCTCGCCATCTGACAGGCATCAAGTACGCAAATTCACTAGCCACGTACAAACACCGTTACCAGTGCATCTGGGCCCAATTGGCGGCTCCAGTGGCCGTGCACCCGGGGGTCAAATGTGGCGCCTACTGGCAGCAAATCGGCAGAGTAAAAATGCTCGCCCGGCTTAAATACGCGTGAGACGCCGCCTTGCAGGCCAATCTCCATCTGGCCTTGCAGAATGAAAACCCATTGGGTGTAGGTGGAGCAGTGAAACTGGCTTGTAAAGCCGACCGGGCTGGTGCGCAACTGAAACCCACCCGACGCAAACAACTCTGACAGCCTAGACTGCGGGCTGCCTTGCTCCAAAGGCACTGCCTCTTCCCGAAACTTGGCACGGCCGTCCGTGTCGGTAAAAAGCACTACTTTGGTGAAACTGCTCATGGGCGCTCCGCGAAGTTAAGAATGGCCCGATTATTCCTGATCAAAAGCCACTCTAGATGTGCGCAAGGGCGCAGACGCAAACCGTGTTCAGTTACTTGCGTAGCGCTTTGGTATCCAACGCAAGCTGGGTAATGCGTGCCCAGTCCCCCTGCGCCATGGCATCAGCAGGCACCAACCACGAGCCCCCCACGCACACCACATTGGGCAGGCTCAAAAACTCGGGGGCGTTTTGCAAGCTCACGCCACCCGTGGGGCAAAACTTCACATCAAAAAATGGGCCACTCCAGGCCTTCAGCATGGCGGGCCCGCCAGCCTGCATGGCGGGGAAAAACTTAAGCTCTGTAAACCCGTCTTCCTGCGCCATCATGATCTCCCCGCCCGTTGCCACACCGGGCAAGAGTGCTAAGCCAACATCACGGCAGGCTTGGCCCACGGCGCTGGTGTAGCCTGGGCTCACTGCAAAGCGCGAACCAGCATTGGCGGCTGCCTGGGCATCAGCACGCGAGCGGACCGTGCCCGCACCCACCACCGCCTCAGGCACCTCGCGGGCAATGGCTTCAATACAGGCCAGCGCTTGTGGCGTGCGCAAGGTCACCTCTAGCATGCGGACACCGCCTGCTACTAGGGCACGGGCCATGGGCACGGCGTGTTTGACGTCATTCAAAACAATGACCGGAATCACCGGCGCGTCTTGCATGACCTGCAAGGCTGTGAAAGTGTTGGAAGTGCTCATATTCAATCCAATAAGTGGGTGGGCTTACACACCTAGCCCGTATTTAAACAAATGCGCAATGCAAACCAAACTGCACACGCAGCAAACTATCACAGCCAGCTGCAAGCGCCCTCTTCCGCTGTCAAAGCGCTGCGGCGCATGCCAGCAAACAACTCACGGCCCATGCCAATGCCATTGGCCAGCTTCAAAGCGGCAGGCATTTCGGCCGTAGCGCGGGCGTTCCACTCGGCCTCGGGCACGACTACTTGTAACTCACCCGTTTGCGCGTTCAGGCGGATCAAGTCGCCGTCTAGCACCTTGGCCAATGCTCCACCTGCTGCAGCCTCAGGTGATACATGAATCGCGGCCGGCACCTTACCAGACGCTCCGCTCATGCGCCCGTCGGTTACCAAGGCCACACGGTAGCCCTTGCATTGCAACACCGCCAGCGGTGGCGTCAGCTTGTGCAGCTCAGGCATGCCATTGGCCTGTGGCCCTTGCCAGCGCACCACACACACCACATCTTGGTTCAGCTCATTGGCGTTGAAAGCCGTGTGCAGCGCTTCTTGGGAGTCAAACACCCGGCAAGGCGCTTCAATCACATGGCGGTCTTCTGGAACGGCCGACACTTTGATCACACTACGCCCCAAGTTACCCTGCAAAAGCTTCAAGCCGCCGGTCGCACTGAAGGGTGACGCCGCCGGCCGCACCACCGTGTCGTCTTTGCTGGCACCGGCGTCGGTCCACTGCAACTTGCCTGAGGCATCGGCCGAAGGAATTGCGGTGAAATCACGCAAGCCGCCTTGCCGCACGGTCAGCACGTCGGCATGCATAAACCCGGCGTCCAACAGTTCGCGAATGATGTAGCCGGGCCCCCCTGCGGCTTGGAACTGGTTGACATCTGCGCTGCCATTGGGGTACACGCGGGACAGCAAGGGTACTACGTCGGACAAGGCAGAGAAGTCGTCCCAGTCAATCACAATGCCCGCCGCACGCGCCACCGCAACCCAGTGAATCAAGTGGTTGGTAGACCCGCCAGTAGCCAGCAAGGCCACCATGGCATTCACAATACAGCGCTCGTCCACCACCCTGCCAATCGGTGCAAAACGCTTGGTCTTGGTAATGCCCAATACGGTGCGCACCGACTCGCGAGTGAGCTCCTCACGCACGCTGGCACCGGGGTTGATGAAGGCCGTGCCCGGCACATGCAAGCCCATGGCCTCTAGCAGCATCTGGTTGCTGTTGGCCGTGCCGTAAAACGTGCAGGTGCCAGAACCGTGGTAAGCGGCAGACTCTGCCTCCAGCAGCTCAGCACGCCCCACCAGCCCTTGGGCCGCTTTTTCGCGCACTTTGGCTTTTTCATTGTTGGACAAGCCGGATGTCATGGGACCTGCCGGAACAAACACCGTGGGCAGGTGGCCGAAATGCAGCACACCAATCAGCAAACCCGGCACAATTTTGTCGCACACGCCCAGCATCAAGGCAGCGTCAAACACATCGTGGCTTAACGAAATTGCTGTGGCCATGGCAATGGCATCGCGCGAGAAAAGGCTTAACTCCATGCCCGGCGTGCCCTGGGTTACGCCATCGCACATAGCGGGCACACCACCAGCCACCTGCACCGTAGCGCCGTGCAAACGCGCCTCGGCCTTGATCAGGTCTGGGTAATGTTGCAGCGGCGCGTGGGCCGACAACATGTCGTTGTACGCATTCACAATGCCAATGTGCGCGCCCTTCTCTACCACCACCTTGAACTTATCAATGCCGGTGACCTTCGCCTTGTCAGCCTCTGGCATTGCGGCAAATGCATGCGCCACATTGGCGCACCCCAAACGGTCTGCGCCAGGGCCGCGCTGCGCCATGGCATCCACTTGGGCCAAATAGGCAGCCCGCGACACCGCGCTGCGGGCCTGAATACGGCTGGTAACAGCCTCAACAACGGGGTGAATGGAGACTGGGCCTTGGTTACTACTTGGCATATTGTTTGAACCTTGTGTTGTGTAACTAAATTACATAACAGATGGTAACTCTTTACAAGGACGGTGTGCCCTGCAAAAGTTACTAGCAGGGTACGAACACTAAACTTTTTGAGCGCCGCCGGTCAATGCGTGTACATTCAAATCCGTTTAAAACGTTGCACAGCAGCTATGAAACCGTCACATGCACTAGAGTCGAACCGCATCGCGATACGTAAGGTGGTAGAGCGCCACCGCGCGCGCAACGCTCGTGTTTTCGGCTCAGTCTTGCACGGCGTTGACCATGAAGGCAGCGACTTGGACATCCTGATTGATCCAACGCCTGAAACCACCATGTTTGACATTGGTGCCATTAGGCATGAGTTGTTGCAATTGCTTGGCGTGCCTGTTGACGTGCTCACGCCTAATGCATTGCCAGAAAGGTTTCGAGCGCAGGTAGTCGCAGAGGCGCGGCCGGTATGAGCACTAACCTACAGCGCTTGGCCGAGTATCTGGGCCACATACTGGAAGCCATTGAGCGCATAGAGCATTACGTTGCCGACCTAGACGAACTGGCCTTCCTCAACAGCAAGCTAGTTCAGGACGCTGTGATTCGTAACTTCGAAATCATTGGCGAAGCTAGCAACAACATCGAAAAGCGCTATCCAGATTTTGTCAAAGCACACCCAGAGCTACCGCTAGCTTCAGCATATCAAATGCGCAACGCAATGGCCCACGGCTACTTCAAAGTGGACTACGAGGTGTTTTGGAAAACTATTTGCAATTACTTGCCCAACTTCTACCAATTGGTCAAGGCAGCAGCATCATCGCATTGACTCTGCATGGAACAAGGTTCCTTGCGACCGTCTGAACCAAGCAAACATGACACAAAGCGCCTATGCACTCGCCCAAACGCAAGCCCAAGTGGTGCAGCATCTGCTAACTGCGCTACCGAACTGCATGGCAATCTATGCATTTGGTAGCCAAACACGCGGGGAAGCTACCGCCAGCAGTGACCTTGACCTGGCTGTGTTGGTGGCTGGCTATGTGCCAGCCTTGCAGCTGTGGGAGCTTTCTCACCAAGTGGCAGACTTGGTTCATTGCGATGTAGACCTGCTGGATTTGCGCGCTGCCTCCACCGTCATGCAATACCAGGTGATTACTACAGGGGTACCCCTGTGGAGCAATGGGCTGCAAGCCGCTTTGTTTGAAACCTATGTACTGAGCGAGAATACGCGCGCAACCTTGGCACCTTTGCCACCGACTTCACCCGCCAAGATGCTGCAACCTTGAATGTGCCCATACTGCAAACAGTAGTCATCACCCAGCACCTAGACGAATTTACTCAATTTACCAGCGCTGTTTTGTTGCGCGACAACGCCACACAATGAATCGAGGCAACTTAGACGATCCGCTGGCTATTCACCAGCCAATTAAGCCGCTTTGGCTGGAGTTCGCTAGATGCTCCCACAAGCATAGCAATCGCAAAATAATGCTTAAGCCCCTATTCATTGGAGGCATCTTCGTCCCACTGCAAAACAGACTCGTAGTCTTGCCCACCGAAATAAATTCCAATGACTGAAACCACTTCAGCATCCACTGCAAATGCAATGACTGCCCGTTTTTTGTAGTTGATGACACGCAAACCCGGACGAATGTCATCACGGCGCGTACCTCTTAGTGCAAAGGACTCCAAACCCTCGCAGTAAGCGACGATGGCATCCGTGTAGCGGGCGGCAATGTCTGGTGACGCCGCTTGAGCTACATAGCGATACAAGGCCTCCAATTGCGCCAGTGCTTCAGGCGCAAAGACAACGCGGTAGAGCATCACACCGCGTTTGTTATCAACTTGTGTTGGGCCGCCAACCGCTCACGCACTTGCTCAAGCGAAAGCGCACGGCCTGGGTCTGCCTTCAGTGCATCGTAGGCGGGAGCCACCTCCTGCACCAACCAATTGTCAACCGCTCGGTCGCGTGCAATGAGCGCCCGCAACCCATCGCGGATGACCTCACTCTCAGTAGCGTATTCGCCGCCAGCAACCTTGGTTTTCACTAAATTGGCCATCTCTATGGGCAATGTCACGCTGAATTGTTGGGTGGTCCGCATATGGGGCTCCTTGCCAGAAAGTGGGATTTAATCCTACTAAAAAACCGACCTCCTGTCACCCAACAAACCTTGCAAGCTGCGGCACCACCAAACAAAATATTCAATATCCACAGCCAAATCGGTAGCAGGCTACATACCGCACTGCTTACGCTCACGTCACCAAATATCGGCATGACACAAAGCGCAAGAGCAGTATTTGAACTATTGGCGTAGGCCCAGTGGATATCGCCAGACCTTCAAGCACATGGTTGCCTTCAGAAACATCGCCGTGCACGACTACCAAAGCTTGCTTGTGCCCATCTTGCAAACGGTGATCACCCAGCACCTAGGCGAATTTACGCAGTTTACAAGCGCTGTTTTGTTGCGCGAAAACACAGCAAATTGATGGAATGCACTGCGTCGGATAGACCGACAAAAAAACAGTAGAAGTCAAAGACTGCACCAGGCCATGGATGTGGTCCTGGCCCTAAGAAAAACAGTGGGATTGCCAAAGCTTGTAGTTCTAGCGTGTGTTGGGCACACGGGGTGCATCGATTCCAATGCCAAACAGGGCCTTGCCGCCCACAGATACTGGGCAGGCAGCTATTGAATTGATAGTGACCACCGTGCGGTGACCTACCCAAACACCTGCGCAAACGCCGCACCTTGCGCGTCCTTGGCAGACAGTTTGGGCGACCCCGTCATCTGCGGCCACACGATGCCTACGGTCGGGTCGTTCCAAGCAAGGCAGCGCTCATGCTCTGGGGCGTAGTAGTCGGTGGTTTTGTACAAAAACTCTGCGTGCTCAGACAGCACCACAAAGCCATGGGCCAAGCCTGGTGGCACCCACATCTGGCACTTGTTGCTGGCCGACAGAATTTGCCCCACCCACTTACCAAACGTGGGGGATTGCGGGCGAATGTCGACCGCCACGTCAAACACCTCGCCTGCCGTCACGCGCACCAACTTGCCTTGCGGGTTTTGCACCTGGTAGTGCAGGCCGCGCAGTACCCCGTGGGCAGATTTGGAATGGTTGTCTTGCACAAAGGGCAAGTTCACGCCCGTGGCTTTGGCAAAGTCGCGCTGGTTAAAGCTCTCGTAGAAAAAACCACGCTCATCGCCAAACACGCGCGGCTCAATCACGAGCACATCGGGAATGGCCAATGCTGTCACTTTCATCAATACACCTTGTGTTCTAGGAGGTTGAGCAGGTACTTGCCGTACTGCGATTTGGCCAATGGTTTGGCGAGTGTCTGCAACTGCGCGTCATCAATCCAGCCATTGCGCCACACGATTTCTTCGGGTGCCGCTACTTTGAGGCCTTGGCGGTTTTCAATGGTGTAGATGAACTGGCTGGCTTCCATCATGGATTCGTGGGTGCCGGTGTCTAGCCAGGCATAGCCGCGGCCCATGGTTTGCACATCCAACTGGTCGAGGTCCAGGTACATGCGGTTGAGGTCGGTAATCTCCAACTCGCCACGCGCTGAAGGCTTGACCTGCTTGGCCAACTCCACCACTTTGTCGTCGTAAAAGTACAGGCCGGTAACCGCATAGCGTGACTTGGGCTGCGTGGGTTTTTCTTCCAAGCTGATGGCATGGCCTTTGTCATTGAACTCCACCACGCCGTAGCGCTCGGGGTCGTTCACGGCGTAGGCAAACACGGTGGCACCTTGGGTTTGCGTGGTGGCGCTCTCTAGCAAGCCTGCAAAGTCATGGCCGTAGAAGATGTTGTCACCCAGCACCAAGGCGCTGGGGGCTCCGTCCAAGAATTGCTCGCCAATCAAAAAGGCCTGTGCCAACCCGTCAGGGGACGGCTGCACTGCGTATTCAATGCGCATGCCCCATTGGCTGCCATCGCCCAGCAGCAGCGCAAAGCGCGGCGTGTCTTGGGGGGTGGAGATGACCAAGACCTCTCGGATACCCGCCAAGAGCAGCACGCTCAAGGGGTAGTAAATCATGGGCTTGTCGTACACGGGCAAGAGCTGCTTGCTCACCGCCTGGGTGGCGGGGTACAGCCGGGTGCCCGAGCCCCCAGCCAAGATGATGCCTTTGCGTGGCTTGCCGCCTGAAGAGTTGGAGGTGTTGCTCATACTTACTTCCCTGATATTTCAATCAACATGCGCTTGACCCCGTCTTGCCAGTGCGGCAAGCGCAGTCCAAAGGCGGCTTGCAGCTTGCTGGTGTCCAGGCGTGAGTTCAAAGGCCGCTGGGCCGGCGTGGGGTAGCTGCTGGTGGGGGTTGGGGCCACTTTGTCTGCTGTAGCTTTCAGCGGCAGGCCCAGTGCTGCCGCTTGCTCCAGCACAAACTGGGCGTAGCCATGCCAGGTGGTCTCACCCGTTGCAATGCAGTGGTACAGCCCGGCCAGTTCGGCTTGGGTTTGCAGGCGGCGGATCGCATGGGCGGTGACGTCTGCCAACAGTTCTGCAGAGGTGGGCGCGCCAAACTGGTCGTTGATCACGGTCAGTGCATCCCGTTCGCCGGCTAAGCGCAGCATGGTTTTGGCAAAGTTGCCACCCCGCGTGGCGTACACCCAGCTGGTGCGCAAGATCAAATGCTTAGGGGTCAGGGCGACCGCCTGCTCACCTTCAAGCTTGGTCTGGCCATACACGCTCAAGGGGTCGGTAGGGTCGGCTTCTTTCCACGGGGCGGCGCCGCTGCCGTCGAACACATAGTCGGTGCTGTAGTGCACCAGCCATGCTCCTATTTCAGTAGCTGCTTGTGCAAGCGCAGCGGGCGCAAGGGCATTAATCGTGCGTGCCAGCTCGGGCTCGCTCTGAGCCTTGTCCACTGCCGTGTGTGCGGCGGCGTTGACGATCACATCGGGGCGCACGCTGGCGACTGTACGGGCTAAGCCTTCCAGATCGGTGAAGTCCCCGCACAGCCCCTGTGGGTTGTGGCTAGCATCAAAATCCAGGGCCACCACCTCGCCCAGCACGCTTAGCGAGCGCTGCAACTCCCAGCCCACTTGGCCGCCACGGCCGAATAACAGGATCTTCATACGGCGACCTTGTCGAGGGCCTTGTGTTCGCCGCTGTGCTCGCCATATTGCTTGCCAATCCAGTCACGGTAACCGCCACTTTGCACGTTGCGCACCCACTCGGGGTTGTCCAAATACCACTGCACGGTTTTACGGATGCCAGTCTCAAAAGTCTCTGCGGGCTTCCAGCCCAGCTCTTGTTCTAACTTGCGGGCATCAATCGCATAGCGGCGGTCATGGCCTGGGCGGTCGGTCACGTAGGTGATTTGCTCTTGGTAGGGCTTGCCGTCGGCACGGGGTTTGAGTTCGTCCAGCAGCGCGCACACGGTGTGCACGATCTCGAGGTTGGGTTTTTCATTCCAACCGCCTACGTTGTAGACCTCGCCTACGGTGCCCGCTTGCAAGACCCGGCGAATGGCGCTGCAGTGGTCTTTGACATAGAGCCAGTCGCGGATTTGCTGGCCGTCTCCGTACACTGGTAGGGGCTTGCCCGCTTGGGCGTTGACGATCATCAGCGGGATGAGTTTTTCTGGGAAATGGAAGGGGCCGTAGTTGTTGGAGCAGTTGGTGGTGAGTACCGGCAGGCCGTAGGTATGGTGGTAGGCGCGCACCAAGTGGTCGCTGGCAGCCTTGCTGGCGGAATAAGGACTATTGGGCTCGTAGCGGTGTTGTTCGGTAAAGGCGGGGTCGTCTTTGGCCAAGGAGCCGTAGACCTCGTCGGTGGAGACGTGCAAGAACCTGAAGGCTTCCTTGGCTGTGGCATCCATCGCGCCCCAGTAGCTGCGCACACACTCCAGCAGGTTGAACGTGCCAACGATATTGGTGTGAATGAAGTCCGCTGGGCCGTGGATGGAGCGATCTACATGGCTTTCGGCGGCGAAGTTGACCACGGCACGCGGCTGGTACTGGGCCAGCAGCTGTGCCACCAAGGCGGCATCGCCAAAGTCACCTTGCACAAAGTGGTGGTTCGGGTTGCCTTCTAGCGCGGCCAGGTTTTGCAAATTGCCTGCGTAGGTGAGTTTGTCGAGGTTGACCACGGGCTCCGTCGAGCCCACGAACCAGTCCAGCACGAAGTTGCTGCCAATGAAGCCGGCACCGCCGGTAACTAAGATCATAAAAAGACAACCAATCTACTCAAAAAACCAACCCAACAGACAAACACCAATCAACTCACAATGGAAACAAGGGGCTCACACCCAAACGCTTGGCGTGCCCATCACGTAAAGCAACGCAAATCAATCTCCACCGATCCAAGCGTCTGTAACGGACAGCAAACAAAAAAACGATAGACCAATACATGTAAAAGTTAACCGTCTTCAAGAAACTTTGCGGAAGTATATGTCTTTGAAAGAAAGCAAGATTTCTCATTCTATAGTAAACCCTAAAATCCCCCTCCCCTAGTATAAGAGATGCTATACCACCTGGGTTGGTTCCCGGAGCAGTCACATTCCAAGACTTATCTATATCCTCTACCTCCGCAGAAGTAATCAAAACAATCTTCCCTCCGCCAGACGTTACCCTCCAGGTATACTCAGTATCCTCAATGTACAAGACAAAATTCTCAAGAGGAAACCCAAATCGCCCAATTAATGAACGATGAAAGAAAAGCCCACCCCAAGGTGCGAAATTCAATTCGACTTTGTTGATTTCCACTAGCCCTTTCCTATTCTTAGTAACAGGAAAAATTCTTCGAATAAGCTTTCTCGGTAAATCGACTATATGAAAGCCAATATAACTCGAAGGCCGCGGATTAACGCGGTCTGGAGGGAAACCCATCGCAATCTCAGGATGATGATCTGATCTAAACGCCGTCACGATCAAACCACTTGAGCTCCCCAAGGGCAATGCAGACAACTCAACATCGAACGCTTTACGTAGCTTAATGAGCGCTCCAATTTCAAGACAATTATCATCATCAAGTAACAATACAAAATCAAAGTCGCTTTTCAATGCCTCTTCAAAACCAGCTTTAAAACCACCGGCAGAGCCGATGTTTCGATCAATTTGTATAACAGAACAAAACCCGCCATACAAATCAGAAACAAGCGACAATATATTATCTTCCGAGCCATTATCAATAACGATAACGCCATCACTACCTTCCTGACGAGCCCTTTCGATCGTACGACTCAAAAGATGCCAACGTCGTCCATAAGTAACGGTAACAACAACTACCCTACCGTCCAAAGCGCAACTTACCATACCCCCCCTAACTTCGGCAAAACTAAAATATTGTTACGAAAATGAAATCTAACCAGCAATCCAAGTAAGAACATCTCGCTAGCCAAAAAACATACGGCAGCACCATTTTCAGCATACCAATAAACAGACGGAAATATTACCAACAAATGAAAAGCACCAGTCAACACGACCATATAAGAAAAACTTTTAGAAAAATTTAGTGCATGCAAAGTTTGCACACCCAGCACCGAATTTAAGCCACCTACGAGTGGCACAAACGCCAGGAACATCAATACCGATCGAGCTTCTTCAATATATTTCCCATAGAAGAAATAAACTATGTCACCGGCAAAGAACAACAGAACGGACGAGGAAAGCGCGCAAAAAAAGAAAATAAAGTAAAATATCTTCCTAAGCAGAACAAAGCACTGATTCCGATCAGAACTAGCAAGTGCACTGACACTCGCATAGGTGGCCTGAACAATAGGCCGAGTCATCTCCTGCGTCGCCTTTACGACCTTTTCCGCGGTAGCAAAATAAGCAACGGCCTGTGGGCCAGTCACAAGTCCCAAAACAACAGCGCTACTAGACCTATATACAGAGGAGGCAGCAGACGTCAGAAATACATGCCAAGAATTCAACAACTCGCTTACCAACTCGGATCGACTAGGTTGACGCCAATCTATGTTTCTTCCAAATGACAAAAACAACAACGCTATAATACCTGAAAGTGGAGTCGACACCATCAACAGAACAGCCGCAAGAACTAAATCCTGCTCTCCTTTAATAAAAACAAAAACGCACATCAGCATCAGTAAACGAACACTGATCTGAATTAACGCCGACTCCCGCAATTTCTCTAACCCTTGTAGAAGCCATAGTGGATAAATTGCAGCGCCAATGAGAATTAGGCAGCCCACCTTCAACACACTTGCATATGGTGATAGGCCCGGCATCCATATAATGGCAGTCCAAATAACTCCGATGGAAATAGAACACAAAATAAATCTAATAATTTGTATACGCCAAAACAGTCGCGCAATATACTCCTTATTTGATGCATTGACAGCAATATCACGAACACCAGTCCAATTGAACCCAAAATCAATTAACAGGACAAAGTAGCTACAAAACGCTTGTACAAAAGCAATTTTTCCATATCCAACTGCGCCCAACGTATGCAACAAATATGGAATTGCAACTAGCGGTATCGCATAATCAAAAGCTTGTATTGCCGAGAGAAGCACCACATTGAATCTGACTTTTTTGTAATCAAAAGGCATAGAACTTAATATAAACAAAGATTATAAAAACATTTTCTACTTGACGCCGATATTCGCCTTAAGACTTTCCAAATAACGAAAACTGTCTGCGGATACATTTGAACGCCGAATCTTCTCCACGAGATGCCATTTTGGCGTATCAGTTACAGAAACCAAACCAAATGCATGATTCTCACCAATCACCAGTCCCAACTGATCTAGTGACCCTCGTCCAGTAATTGGCTGATCTCTATATTCGAACCAGTTTATACCAATACAAAATGGATTGATCACAGCTTCGCTTAGCCAGGCAGAATAAAAATCACCAGAATCAGCATCACCCTCTACATCCAAGTTGGAATACATACCAAAACCACGACTCCCACTATAGTGCGCGGGAAAAGAGAATTCACCAACAAGTATTGGCTTATTGGCTTGAAAAATTAATTGTGCAAGCTCTTTATTCACGAAATCAATTGAGTAGCGATCAAAGCCAATGACATCAACGTGCTTGGCAAGGGTTAACCAATCAGATGAGTTTTCCCACCAACCGGGAGTAATCCAAAATCCAAAATACAAATGATTGGCATCAATTTCCTTAATTATTCTATACAAGAATTGATAATAAGCATCAGCATAGAAAAGTCTTAAACTTTCAACATCTGAAGGCGCCACATCAATGGCCGCGCTGTACAGAGCATCGCGAGTCTTTGTAGAAGACTTCCAACTCTTACTCAATTTCTCATAATTACCGTCATACAGATTCACAATCGCGTAGTCAATAAAATTCCTTTTTAATGGAAAATCACGGGGTATCTTCAATGTCTTTACAACTTCATGCTTTTTAATAATCTCTGAATATTCATTTCCAATGGACCAACCAACCACGTTAGAGTCATTTATCCTCGAACCAATTTGTTCCTTGATTCGGTCATAAAAAATACTCCGAACGTGTGGATCGAAAATATCTGGATGCTCTACAACAACAGGAACCCCATCGCGATTTAAAACCGGAAAATAAGGAAAATTCTCTAATTGACCCCACTTCCCGGCACCAGAAAAACCCCAAGCCTTAAGTCTACGCTCTGTATTTTTTTTATTCCGATCCATCCACTTCTCGCCATATTTTCTTTCCAAGTTACTTGCCGTAAATGAAAAATATTTAGTACCGCGCTCTCCCCATGGCGAATCTACGAGCCAGCGATTAGGAAAGCCATCATCCCTAGACAGAGATTCAAACAGATGCTCTCTTCCCGTTACAGGTGTAGATGGCCACTCAGTACCAGGGACACTACTTAGTCCACGATAAAAACTAATGTCACCTGTGGGTGAGACTAACCACCAAAAACTATTATACTTTTCCACTCGATAGTAACCAGTTCCCGTCAATTTTGGTAAATCAGCATCAGCTATTGAGTTAGACGACAACCACGCATCAAGAATAGAATCCTCCTGCTGAATTGTATTTCCAAAATCACTATCGGAAACCACCTTACCTTCATATTCAGAATTAATCAATTGTCCATATGAGTCAACTATGGGCTTCATTTTGCTGAGCTCGACCATTCGTTCAAACTCAAAATTTGTGCGGACACTTTTGAGTGAGACTGGAAATTGACCTCCCCCATTTGTCATTTTTTGCAAAGGTTCACGACCAAATATAGGCCGTCTTAGCCAGCCATTACGTCTTTTACCAAACACTGTAATTGACTGTCCATCACCTGAGCCAAAATCAACTCTTCCTTGGCGAACGTAGTACTGAGCCCTCCAGCTACTCCAGTGAGGCATGCCAAAGCCTGAATACTTTAAGGTGGGTATGGTATCAACACCACTGGAAATAGTGCCGACGTGCATATCATTAATCTTAAGATCAAATCGCTGCGGAGAACGGACATCGACCGTTAACTCGTACGCCTCCCCATAGTTAAGTGGCTTGTTATAAACTAAGTAGCGTAACCGACCTTTATTGCCTGCACTAAAAACAATTTTAGCGTCATTAAGGCTGCACTCTTCTTTTGATCTGCAAGTATTCTCGATTTCAACTTTCAACTGAAATCCTGAGTCTACAGCCGCCCCCTCAAAAAGGGTAAAGCGATAGATGCTTTGCGAAAAACATGATCCAGATAGAAATAGTAACGACAACTGCACCATAAATCTGTAAAAGCCGATCATACTAATCACATTACTCGCAGATTCATAAAAATAATGGGGTGTAGTTACGCTTAGCTCGCTTTAATATGGCATTAATAGCATAAACTGAGAATAGGAAAACTCGGCGTGTTAGGGAAACGCCTTCCAATTGCTTTAGTGTGCGCCATTGCCAAAGCGCAGCATCTAGCTTGTTTGATGACACCGAGTTGTCACGCCGATGAATTGAGACCAACGGTCTATTCAAACAGTGCACCTCCCCTACTCTATTTACGATATCTAACCACAATGCATAGTCCTCTTGCCGCACCTCTGGAAATTTAAAATCGCCGGTTCTGCATCTATCGATGAGAACAGCCGGAACAAGAATTGGGCAAGTCTGAAGTAACATATTCATCGTCAATACTTTCGGAAGCAAGAGTATATTCTTAAGCTCTCCGCGAGAATAGAACTCCGCACCGGAAATCAAAAACGGGCTCTGCTTCACTTTAGCTTCGCCAAACATTGAACTTAGGAAATCAGGTTTCCATGCATCATCCGAATCTAAAAATGCTACATATTGGGAGGATGATATTGATAATGCCAGATTACGAGCCCCAGCAGGCCCAAGATTCTTAATTGATGAGAGCAATATCACTCGATCACCTAGATTGGATCGGACAATTGCTGAAATTAAATCATCGACGCCGTCTCCCATCCCATCATCGACAATAATAATTTCATCGGGCAGAAGCGATTGAAAAGCGATTGACTCCATCAATTGAGTCGAATACTCTCCGGCTTTATAAAACGGGACTATCAGGGAAACTTTATTTTTTACGTAACTCATCTTCTAAAAACTCATTTAGTTTTACAGCCATTTCAGAAGGTGCAGGATACTGAATACAGCCTCTCAACGTTTCATACTCCGAACTTGATGCAAGATACCTTCGCAACTCATCAACCCACAAACCAGCATTTAAATCCAATTTAATCAAACCATTTGTGTATTTCAGAGGAATTCCCTCGTAAGAGATACTAGAAACAATCACTGGGACTTGATTATGAAGGCTTTCAGTAACTTTTATATTTATCCCAGCGCCGTATTGCATCGGAGACAACGAAAAGAAAGCATTATCAAAAACCTCATTGATGTCATCGACATATCCGTTCAGAAAAACGTTACTAGGAGGGTTCAGCGTTGCCGCTTTATTGTCATCAAGACCACCGCCATAAACATGAATTTCAAACTCCCTCGGCAAAACTGGGGCCAACTCGGAAATCAGCCACTTCAACCCCTCCATATTCGGCATCCAAGCTAAATTAGCCAAATAGACGAGCTTTTTGGGTAACGCATTCGCACGCCGCAGTTCGGTTTTAGTCTTTGGCGTATAAGAAAATGTTGGCAGCAACGTCAGCAGCGATACACTCGGATTAAGAGTCGAGAAGTACTCCGAATCTGTTTCTGATATGGAAACTACTGCGTCGACAGAATTAAAAACCCTGCCCTCAAATGCAGAGTACGGAAACATATATTCAGAATACCTATAGAACCGCCCACCACCTGACTTATCCAAGAATATTTTCTGCTCTTGATTGTGGCTTAAATGGACAACACTGTAGTTTCCATCACTATTAAGCTTCCGCAATAAATAGCACAATTCCAGATGATCTAATATTAAACAAAATTTACCGTCCTTCTCAAGCTCAGATATTCTCGACAGCACTTTTCTTTCAAAACTACTACTATAGAAGTATAGAACCGGAAGCGGCATTTTTCTTAGTAGTGAAATCAATAACGCCGCAACCAAACGAACATACTTTGAACGCACAAAAATAAAATCATACAGAGAGAGCACTTCCAAATCATTTTGCCGCAGGATTTCAAGCACTTCACTTGTGTATCGCGCACCACCGGTTTTGGGTGAAAGATAGTCACCAAGGGTTACAAAGAGAATTTTCATGAAATTAGAAAATATTGAACTTTGGCCTTGTGCCAGGGACGCTCACAAACTGAAATAGAAACATTGAAACAATGGTAATTGGTTGCAGCAATGATCCACTAGCCAAAAAAACAAATACAAAAAGTGGGAGTCTGAAATTACTCTCAATTCGTTTAAAAATAAAGACTAAGACATAAACGTGTATTGCTAAAAGAAAAAATACTCCGTACTCTATGGCTGATTTTGTGCTAAACAAATGATTGGCCTCAGTGCTAAAATATACTCTAGAGGAACTTCCAGGTCCAAATCCGAAAGCGATATCTCCCAAAGATGCATTGTCAAATAAATAGGAAACATGGACGAACGGAGCTACGAATCTAATAAACGCAGAGGAGTCTTCAACCCCAAGTTCGGTCGCTCTGCTCGCGTAGAAATCCAAGCTTATGAAGGGCAGAATAAAAATTGACAACATGACAATAGAGACAAAGAATTTAATTTTATTGTCTGTCTTTGCACGAAAGAACTCTTGGACAATTAGTCCAGACACAATCAATATTCCTGTTCCACTTTGTGAAAGCAATAATGCAACAACAAAAATTAATATGAAGTGATAACGTCTTTTGCTATAAAACTCCACCACTAGGCCTAACGCCATAAACTGAGACAGAAAACTTGGCTCCAAAAGAAAAAACCCATTTGGCTTAAAGATACCTGAGCCAAAGGGATATTCGTACAGTGGTGCGTATCCGATAAGCAGAAAGTCATCTGGCAGAAAATCGCCGATATAGTAATAGCCGAAACCAACTTGCTGCAGCAGAAACTGCAGTAATGTGAACGTAGCAACGACGAGCATTAACTGAGAAAAAATCAAAGCAAATCTCTCGCTCTTCAACAATTGCACGTCAAATATAAATGGGAGGTACAAAAGTAAAAAATAGAAAAACGACAGAGAGGATGTATTTTCAGAGCCTATATTTAAAACAAATGAGGATGATGCAAACATTGCACATACAAAATATGAAAGCAGTACTTTACCATTTAGTACAATCTCTTTTCTTGCAGCAAGCCATGTAACCACCCCCAAATATAACGGAAATACAATTGGAATTGTAGGCGCAAAAATGCAAACAGACGCAAGCAAAATATTCACTAAAAATAATATATGAACCCCAATACTAATTTTTGCCATATTACTTTCACCCAAACCTTTTACTTAAAATCCAATCAGAGGGCATCAACAACTATCTTATTAAATAGATCATGATACTTTCCTAACCAAGCCTTTTTATCCTGATATGGGATAGCAGCTTTACTGGCGTGCAAAGACATTGTTTTCAACAGTTCTCTAGAATGCACGAACTTCAACATCTGACGCTTTAAATCTGCTACAGATAATTGATTAAATACGAATCCAGATTCGCCCTGCATAATCATCTCGTGTATTCCACCAGCATCTGAGGCAATAACCGGAATACCATATTGAAAGGCTTCATGAACGATGTTTCCAAGTGGTTCGTGCCATTGAGAAGGTACGATCAATACGTCAATCTGACGGTAGAACTCAGACGAGTCCACTTGACCGATAAAAGTAATATTATGTGCAGCAGAAGTTTTCAGCTTTTCAACAAAATCAACCTCACCAGAACCAGCGACAACCAATTTACAAGACTGAAAATCAATGTCTGCGAAGCAATCTAGAAGCATCGCGACTCCCTTTGCCGGGATTATTTTGCCTATGAAGCCAAAGGTCAATGTTCCATTTGAGAATTCTTTGGTTTTTACGGTTAAATCGTCAGAGTTTGCATGGTTAACATTGTGAATCGCAATTCTAGCGGTTGCATTCTTATAGTAATTTCTATCTATATGCGACTTCAGGACAAAGCGACTAACCCCAACTAAGCCATGAATTTTTTTCGAAAAGAACAGATTAGGCAACCTTGCGACAGCACAAGTCTTGCATATCGATTTACATGCGCTTCCATTCGAAAACATCATGCTATTTGGACACAAATTATAGTAATCATGTAGAACTTGGACAGATGGAATCTTATGTCTAAGCAATACAGCATAAACAGAAGCGGACCACCCTACCAAGTTGTGCATAACTATTAAATCGGGTTGCTCCTTCGATAAAATTCGATGAAAACGCCAGGCCATTACAGGATTAAAAATATCCAATATCGCCCAAGCAAGCCTAAGCACCTTACTCCGTTTTATGAACTTTAGATGCCAATATATGTTAAAAAGTGAAACTCTATATACTTTTACATCATTGATCATGGTCAACGAAGAATTCCCAATTGGTCTAGTAGCGGCCACGACTGTTTGATGTCCAAGTTGTTGCATGCCTTCCACTAGGGTTTTTAGTGTATATTCAGCCCCACCACCCACATCAGGATAATAAAATGCGTTAATAAATAGTATTTTCATGCGGCGAGTTGAGAAATTGATGAGTTATTATCAATCCAATGCAAACAAGTGCTAGATATAACAAAGTCGGAGAAATGCGTTTCATCGAAATTTTTTAAAACTCAGAGGTTATTTATCGATGGAAGGATACTTAGATAAATATCATGTAAAAAGACATAAGTATTCCTTGAATCAACGAAGAGGTGAAGTCAGTCTTTGAGTTGAAAAACACTGAACTCAATCCATACTGAAGCAATACTGCAAATTGAAATTTGACTAACAAGGCAAACTCCGTATGCATGTAGACACGCAAGGCACTTCAGCCTGCCGTGACGAGAAAGTAGGTGCCCCGGCCCGCTTGAAGTCATCTGATCGGGCGCAATATAAATGTACTTGTGTTCTAACGCCCAAGGGTATTGATACGCCGCACGGATGGCACTTTGATGCTGGGTGTCGAGGAGCATATGATACTGAGGGTTCTATTGATTTAGTCCTGTCCAAACAGGTCGCGGCTATAGACTTTGACCGCCACGTCGTCCAGATCAGCGGTCATGCGGTTGGCCACGATGACATCGGCGTCCGCCTTAAACTGCGCCAAATCGTTCACCACGCGGCTGTTGAAGAACTTGTCTTCTGTGAAAGCAGGTTCAAACACGATGACTTCCACGCCTTTACCCTTAAGGCGCTTCATGATGCCTTGGATGCTGCTGCTTCTAAAGTTGTCGCTACCTGCTTTCATGACCAAACGGTGTATTCCCACCACTTTGGGGTTGCGCTTCAATATCTCAGCGGCACAAAAGTCTTTGCGCGTGGTGTTGCTGTCCACTATGGCGCGCATGATGTTTTGCGGCACCGCGTTGTAGTTGGCAAGCAGCTGCTTTGTATCTTTAGGCAGGCAGTAACCGCCGTAGCCAAAGCTGGGGTTGTTGTAGTGCTTGCCAATGCGGGGGTCCAAGCACACGCCTTCAATAACTTGGCGAGTGTCTAAGCCGTGGATGGCTGCGTAGGTGTCCAGCTCATTAAAGTAGGCCACGCGCATGGCCAAGTAGGTGTTGGCAAAGAGTTTGATGGCCTCTGCCTCAGTGCTGCCGCATAGCAGCACGTCGATATTGTCTTTTTTCGCGGCTTGGCGTAGCAACTCTGCAAAGGTGGCGGCCCGCTCAGACTGCTCGCCCACCACAATGCGGCTGGGGTGCAAGTTGTCGTACAGCGCTTTGCCTTCGCGCAAAAACTCGGGGCTGAAGATGATATTGGGGCTGCCAGTGGTTTCTAGCAACTTGGCGGTGTAGCCCACTGGCACCGTGCTTTTGATGACCATCACCGCTTGGGGGTTGATGGCCATTACGTCTTTCACCACCGACTCTATGCTGGCGGTGTTGAAGCAGTTGGTCTCAGGGTCGTAGTCAGTGGGGGTTGCTATGACTACATAGCTGGCGCCTGTGTAAGCCTCAACCTTGTCTAGCGTGGCTTTAAGGTTTAGGGGCGTGTGCGCCAGGTAGTGCTCTAGCTCAGGGTCTTGAATGGGGCTTTGCTTGGCGTTCAGCATAGCCACCTTGCCGGGTACGATGTCAATCGCCACCACTTCATTGTGTTGGGCCAACAGAACGGCGTTAGACAGCCCGACATAGCCGGTGCCTGCAATGGCGATTTTCATCAGAAGCTTCCCTTGTGCGAACAATTGTGGGTTGCCGTTCTATCTTGCTGTGAACTTTATGCACTCCCCTAATGCAGTTTAACTGAAGATGTTGCAAAACCCGCCATTTGCAACATCTTGTAAGTGCGACAAGCCGCACTTTTGCACATTAGCCGGTAGTTCAAGGGCTAACGTCGATGTAACCATTCCGTCTTCGGCAGCATGCGTTTAGATATGCCGTCTAGAAGCCGTCAGCAATAATCTACCGGCGCTTAGTTAACTAGTGGGACTTAACTAAGCACCCGTCCATAGGTGTCTTCTAGGCGGACGATGTCGTCTTCACCCAGATAGGTGCCTGACTGCACTTCAATAATTTCTAGTGGCACTTTCCCCGGGTTGGCCAAGCGGTGCACCTGGCCCAAGGGGATGTAAGTGCTTTGGTTTTCGGAGAGCAGCAAGACCTTGTCACCGTTGGTGACCTCGGCGGTACCACTCACCACAATCCAGTGCTCGGCGCGGTGGTGGTGCATTTGTAGGCTCAAGCTAGCGCCAGGCTTGACCACTATGCGCTTGACCTGAAAACGCTCGCCAGAGTCCACACTGTCATAAGCGCCCCAGGGGCGTGCCACGCGGCGATGGTGCTGGGCTTGAGACACGCCTTGCGCCTCTAGCTGTGCCACTACGGTTTTCACTTGCTCAGCGTGGTCGGCGTCGGCCACCAAGAGTGCGTCTGCCGTGTCTACGATGAGCAGGTTTTTGGTGCCCAGGGCCACCACGGGACGGTGCGGGGCGTGGATGTAGGTGTTGCTGGCGTTGACGGTGTGGCCTTGGCCGTGGATGCGGTTGCCTTGCGCGTCTGGGGCAGACAGTTCGGCCACTGCGTTCCAGCTCCCCACATCGCTCCAAGCGGACACAAACGGGAGCACGGCCACATGACCGGGCGTTTGGGCGGCTTTTTCCATCACCGCGTAATCAATGCTCTCAGAGCGGCATTGCTCAAACGAGGCTTTGTCTAGGCGGCGGAAGTCACCGTCAGGGGTTTGCTCTGCCACTGCCTTGCGGCAGCTGGCCAAGATGTCTGGGGCGTAAGCTTCTAGTGCCGTGATCAGAGTAGCTGCTTCGCACATGAAGATGCCCGCGTTCCAAAAGTGCCCTCCAGCCAAGAGCAGCTCCTGCGCCTTTTGGGCGTTGGGCTTTTCGATAAAGCGCTGCACAGCGCAAGCGCCGCCCTGCCCCACTAAAGATGCACCCTGCTGAATATAGCCATAGGCCGTGCTGGGGTAGGTGGGCTGAATGCCATAGGTAACGATAGAGCCCGCTTGGGCAGAAGCAACACCCGTTTTTATGGTGTTGGCAAAGGCTACCGCATCAGGAATGTGATGGTCTGCGGGCAAAAACACCAAGAGGGCTTTGGACGGGGCGTTGAGCGCAGCAACCGCCATAGCGGCAGCGGTATTGCGCGCTACTGGCTCCAACAAAATAGTGGCAGCCACTTTGGCGGCTTGCACACATTCTTGCGCCAAGAACCTATGGTCTTCACTGGCCACCACCACCGCCTTGGGCCCGAGCAAATTGGCGCGCTCTAATGTGAGTTGCAGCAGGCTTTTGCCATCCACCAAGGGAACAAACTGCTTGGGCAAGGCCTTGCGAGACAAAGGCCACAAGCGGGTGCCACTGCCACCACACATGACCACGGGAACAATCTCGACTGCCGCTACTTGGGCGGTTTGGCTCATATTTCTACTCCTTGATTAGGCTTAAATTATCGCATTGGGCGCTAAGATGCTTGGTGTCCATTTCAGGGAGATTGGTTGATGGCTTTAGGCTTGTCTTGGTTGAAGAAACCGCATGTGCCAGTGGCCTGTCTGCTCCTGTCAGTTGCGCTTGTGGCCCCCGGCTGGGCCGGCTTGTTGGACTTTTCAGACAACTTAGTAAGCTATGTAGAGAAAAGGTGGGGCCGCGAAGCACCACCCCGACTCAAAGTGTGGCAGCGCGTGGTGCGCGACAGCAAAGCCGCCACCGACAAAGGGCAAACCGAGCCCGCCACCATGAAGGTGGTGAATTCCTTTTTCAACCAAGTACCGTACATCTCTGACCTAGAGCACTGGAAAGTATTGGACTACTGGGCCACTCCGGTTGAACTGCTGGGTTCGTTTGGGGGCGATTGTGAAGACTACTCCATCAGCAAATACTTGTCGCTCAAAGACATTGGTGTGCCGGTTGAAAAGCTGCGCATTACCTATGTGCGTGCCTTGCGCCTTGGCGAAGCCCATATGGTGCTCGCGTACTACCCCACCCCAGATGCGGACCCCCTCATTTTGGACAACTTGATTGGTGACATTCGCCCTGCCTCACAGCGTACAGACCTAGAACCTGTGTACGGTTTCAATGACGATGACTTGTGGGTAACAGGGGGAGCCGCCCGCAAAGGGGGCGCCAGTAACGTGCGGCTGTGGCGCGACTTGCTGGAAAAACTCGCCAAAGAGCAGCGGATGTAAGGGCTCTTGCTAATTCAGGTCGACGCGGTTGGCCGTTGCGGTTTCCAGCAGTTTTTTCTTGGCATCAACTTGCGCCGAAGCAACCATGGCTTTGAACGCAACTTTACGATCATCCGTCATGAGCTGCCACTGTGGCATGGCCACTTGCGCCAGTATAAATTGGACACCGGCTTCATTCTTGCCATAAGTGTAGGCCCGATCGTAAGCAGCCCACATGGCATCGTCCACTTGGCCGCTTAGCGTTTTAAGGTAGGCAAAGTAGGCAAATGGGTATGGGAACGTGGGGCGCAATGCCCCGGCAGAGCGGTAGTTGTCAATGGCTTCGTCCAACAATATCTTTTGAAACGTAAACTGCCCATCGTCTGGGCGCAACACACCCATACCTTGTGCTCGCACCGCATGGAGGTAGCCCAAGTCCTCATAAAATTGAGGATTGTTAGGTTCTAGCTTGAGGGCAGCACGCAAATCGTCACGGCTTGCGGCCCAGAGCTCTAGCGTTGCGAGCGGGCCCCTACCATCGCGCCACTCAGCAAGTCGCCAGCGTGTAGGCAATGAAGTTGCATCTGGCCATGCGGCTCTCACACCGTAATACAGCGAAAAACCCGCACCTATGACCAAAGCAAGACCCGCCAGTGAAACCCCTAGCTTTGCACCTAAGCTTGGCTTGTTATCTAGAGCGGCTTCTGACACAGCGCTTAAGCCTCTAAACCAATGATTTTGGCGGCTTTGCCGTACACCATATTGTGAGCAACTTGCTCCCCATAGCGCTGTTGCAGCACGTCTTTAGCTTCTTGCAAACGCGGTGGGCGGTTGTGCAAGTTGTGCGCGTCAGTAGCAGCTAAACAGTTCCAACCCGCGTCGATCAACGCAAAGGCCACTTGCTCGGCTTGCTCGCCAAACCGCCCTGCCAGTGACCCGGCGGTAAGCTGTAACCAGCACCCGGCCTCTGTGAACTCGTTGATCTTTTCTACGTTGGCCATGACCGCTTTATTGCGCTCTGGGTGGGCGATTAAGGGCCTGATGCGCATGCGGGTCAAATGGTTGATAAACCGAATGCTGCCCACAGGAATCATTTGGTGGGGAAACTCAAGCAGCAATATCTTGTAGCCGCCCACTTCCCCGAGAAACGGCACTTGCCCTTCTGCCACCAAATCAATCAGTTCAGGGCAGAGCCGCGCCTCGCCCCCCATACGCACATTCAAAGGGATCGAAGCTTTGGCCAGCTCTTCGGTAAACGATGCCACCGCGCCTTCTAAATTACGCCGCTGGTTAGGGTAACGATCTGGGTGCACATGCGACGTCAACACCGAGTGGGTAATGCCATCAGCCACCGCAGCGCGGGCAAGGTCTAGAGCCTCGTCCAGTGTTTCTGGGCCGTCATCCACCCCGGGCAAAAAGTGACAGTGCAGATCAATCATTGCAGTTTAGATCACACGGTTTTCTTAGCGGCGGGCGCAATATTGCCTGAACCGTAAGTGCCACCGTAGGTAGAACCATAAGTGCCGTAGCCATGTTTGCCGTAACCAGAGTATTCGCCGTAATACTTCTCCGCTTTGTTGAAGTCCAAAGAGTTGAGCACTACGCCCACGATATGGGCGTTGGCCCGACGCAAACGCTGCAAAGATTTGCGCGCCAACGGGTACGGTGTGCTTACGGCTTTGGTAACAAAAATGACGTCGGACGTTATGGCGGCAATGACCATGGCATCACTGACCAACTCCACAGGGGGTGAGTCAATAATGATGATTTCAAAGTTCTGCGCCAACACTTCAAGAGTTTGGGCAAAGCGCGCGGAATGCAGCAACTCCAACGGGTTGGGCGGAATAGCGCCAGACGTCATCACCATGAGGTTAGACCCATCAACCTTGTGAAGGCAGTCGCTCAATTTTGCGGTACCTGCCACCAACTCAGATAAGCCCAAAGACAAAGGATCAATACCGTAAGACTTGGCCACGCTGGGGCGCCGCATGTCGGCGTCAACCAAAAGCGTTTTCTTGGTATGTGCGTGGGCATTCGCCAAGTTGCTGGAGAAGGTGGTTTTGCCCTCCCCAGGTACGCTGGAAGTGACCACCAAGGTGCGTGAAGGCAAATCGACCGAAGACAACAAAACACCGGTTCGGGCGGTTCGAATGGCTTCAGCGTACAAGGAGTTAGGTGCATCCAGCACCATGCGACCACTGATGTTGCGCTCTGTTTCCTTGCTATCTAGCATTGGCAGCACGGTCAACAAAGGTTGCTTGAGGCGATTTTCTACGTCTTCCGTGGTCTTGAGCGTGTTGTCCAGCAGCTCCATGAGCAATGACAACATGATGCCGACTAACAAGCCCATGAAGAGTGCAACCGCCACAATCAACGGCTTGTTGGGCTTGATAGGCTTCAGTGGAACGGGCGCCATGTCTACGATGCGGGCCACGGTAGTCTGCAGGTCACCCGCAACGTTGGTTTCTTTGGCGCGCTTCATGAACATGTCGTACATCTGGCGGTTAGAGTCCGCCTCGCGCTCATACACGCCCAACTCAAACTCTTTGCGGTTGACCGACTGCACCGAACCACGGGCACTGGACAACGCTGCCTCTAGCGTCTTTTCAGTACTGCGAGCACGTTGGTACTCGTTGTTGATACCACCTACCACCAATTCAATCTGGCGGTTTAAGTTGTCACTGGCCGACTTGAACTCTGACTCCGCTTTTACGTACTTGGGGTGCTCTTTACCATAGCGCTGAGAGACTTCTGACAACGCGCGCTGGGTCTCAGACGCTTGGCGTTTGGCATCAGCCACTTGCAGACTCACAAGTACCGCTGGCTGAGAGGCTAAGTCTCCCGCGCTGGCGGCCTCTTGTACGGTCTTGTAGGTGGACTCGACTTCGGCACGGCGAGTGCGTGCCTCGATCAAGCGCATTTGCAGCTGCTCAACCTGCTGCGATGCACCGTTTTGCGCGTTCTCTTGCATCTTGACGATGCCTTGCTTCTCACGGAAACCTTGCAAGATTTGCTCGGACTGGTTCATCTTTTCTTTCAAACCCGTCAGCTGCTCTTGCAGCCAAACGGACGCCGTGCGCGTCATTTGGTAGCGTGCGTCTAAGTCGTTCTCAATATAAGTTTGTGCCAAAGAGTTAGTAATCTTCGCTGCTAGCGCCGCATCGGGCGAAGCAAAACGAATGACGACCAACTGACTCAGACGAATAGGCTCAATCGACAAGTCGCTTGTGAACTTGGCCAAAACCGCTTCTGCGAGCTTTTCTTCCGTCCACTCCTTGGGTGCTTCTTCAGTGGCAAAGCCGATTTGCTTGACGAATGCTGCAAAGCCCTTAGGTGGAACCCGAGGGTCATACACAGGATTATCAAACAGCTTGAGTTTGATAATGGTTTTGAGAGAAACCTCTCGGGACTTGATGATTTCTACTTGGGTTTGAAAGTATTCGCGCGATGCCCCTACGCCGCCGTATACGTCTTCAATTGATAGCACTTTCTGCTTATTGGTTTCAATAAGCAGTGTGGTCTTGGCTTCGTAGATAGGGGTGCTTACAAACGCAATGACACCGGCAACCAAAGTTACCACAAGCGCAAAGGCAAATATGGCCCACTTGTGTTTGCGTAGAGTGCGCCAATACTCAACGAAGTCAAGCTTTGCTTCTTGTTCTTCGGGGTTGTTCAGGAAAAGCGGTTTTACTGCAGTGGCTGCCGTAGTAGCTTGTGTTTCAGACATGAATTTGGTACTCAGATTCAGAAGAAGGACTCTTCAATGAAGATGGTGTCACCCGGATTGATGGGGGTGTTGATCTCAGCCTTCTGAGGTTTGGCCTTGCTGTCCCCCTCACGGATGATGGAGATTTTCGAGAAAGAAGCGCGTTCCTTAAAGCCCCCCGCTAAAGAGCTGGCTTTCAACACTGTGAGGCCAGGCTGAAAGGGATAAGCGCCAGGCTTTTCAACCATGCCATTGATATAAAACGGCCGGTATTCCTCGATGGTGACGGACACACGAGGATTGACCAAGTATTTGCCGCTGAGCCCGTTGGTAACGGTTTTCTCAATTTCACCTATTGTGAGTCCTAAGGCCTTGATCTCACCTAACACTGGGTAGGGGATGGTGCCTGCGTCTGTCAACTTAACTTTTTCACGGCTCAGATCATCTTCACCAAAAACACGGATTGTGATGACATCGCCAGCCGCCAACTGGTAGGTTGAAAGTGAAGCTAGCGCGGGCTTGGCGCTGCCGATAGAGGCAGCTGTTTGGGCCAGCGCAAAGCCCGAGTGCGTAGCGAACCCCAGCATCAAGACAAATGCGACCCATAAAGAAAAAAAGCCACGAAGGCCTAGATTGAAAACATTACGCACGGTGTACCCCATCATCAAACCTCCGATAGCTCAAGCACGCTATGCGCGCCTGAGCAACTCTAGCGCTTAGTGATTACAGCGATGCATTCAATGTGAACATGGTCACATTGCGCTTAAAGCTCGCATTGGCACTGTTGGAAGAGCTGTCGGTACCCGACAAATCAACCCCCAGTTGCAACCAACGCAGCACAGCGTAGTTTAAGGACAACCCATAGCTATTGGCATTGTCTTTGCGTGCAGCAGCGTCGCCCACAAACTCAGTGGACAATGTGCCAACAGATACGCGAGAAGTCAAGGACTGTGTCCACTTGTGGTTCCACACCACGTCATTGCCGGTTGTCAGCAAGAAGTTGCCTACGCCTGATGCATCTGCCGTAGCGCGCGATGTCTGGAAGTCCACCACGCTGTAGGTCAAAGGAGCCCAACGCAAGGTACCTTCCCAGCTTCCGCCGGTGAAGTTGTCACGACCGGCGAGCTTTGTGTCAAAGTCTTTACGCATCTGCCCCACCTTGACGATACCGGTAGTGGCGGCTGTAGCATCCCACGTTAGACCCGCGTAATAGCGATTTTCAGTGTTGCTTGCGGTACTACCAGATTGCACATAGGCGTTTTTGGCATTACGCAATTCAACCAAAGCCAACGAACGGGTTCCCAGCCGGTAGAAAACGCGTCCGGCAAGTGAGGTAATGTTTACGTCAGCCGCTGCAGTGGTTGCGCGATTGCTGTCGTAGACTTTTGCTTGGGAACCGACATCAAACTCCAAACGGCCAGACGCTTCAGGAGCACCATAAATGAATGTGCCATTGGCATTGGTGCTATGCCAATTGTCTGGCTTGGTATTGTTAGCTCTGGCGGTAGAGCCACGAGGATCGCTGCTATTGACATGGCCCAAAGACCAACCCATGCGGGCGCGGCTGCTGAAATAGTTGTCACCCGCCAAGGTCAGTTCACCGTTGGTGGAGTTGTCGTCTGAGCTGCTGTTATAGCTGGTTGAATTGACTGCGGCGAGCACCGTATAACGATCGCCTTTGTTCTTCATTTCGGCAACCAACTGAGGTGCGACGGTCAGGAAGCTTGAGCCCACCGCGTTAGTCTCAGTACGTGCCAAATTATTGTTGTAACCCACACCGGTAAACAAGGAAGGGTACAAATACAAGCCGCTCTCTGTTTTGAAAGGCGCTGCTGAGTAGACCGGAGCGGTCAGTATGGTAGGGGTGAGGCTGCTTGCGCCCGAGATGCTGGTGCCGCTCAACTCATAAGAGGTGGCATTTGCGGGCTGAGCGCTTGGTGCTGGTGCCTTTAAGGTGCTGCTCTTAAGTGTGTAGCCAGCATCGCCGGGTTGATCGGCGGATGGCGCGGGCACTGACTGCGCCAAGGCAGCAGAGACAAAGCCAAAGGGCAGCACTGCCGCCAAACAAACTACCAAAGCATTTCTGCGCATAAAAACTCCCAGGATAAAACGGTACCGCCAACCTGGAAGACCCAGAACAAGGCGACTTGATTGTTGCAAATTATTTTACTTGCTAACACATTCTAGTGTAGCAACCACTGGAAACATCTCTTGCCAAAAAACAAAGAAAGAGTATTAGGCATTTTTCACGAAAATGCCACACACAACATTGGTAACAGCCTTGTGACTCAATAAAATGCGACACTCGTTCGACAAAGCCAACAAGAGCTAAGCGCGATTTTTCAACTTGGATTCAGGTGAGCAAACCCATGAAATACGCTGATGCAGCAAATCCCCCTAGCTACGAAAGAGTGAGCAGGGTCTCAAACGGTGCGCTGATGAATGGAGGCTTCGTGTGAGCTCATTCTCAGTTCGAAAGTCTTCATCGGCCACTGGCTTCATGGTCCAGTTGCTAGATTTTTTGGCGGTTTGCTTGGGTGGGTGGATTTCGTTTCAAATCCGTTTTTCAGGGATTCAAGAGATCCGGCCGAACGAAAAGTTGTTAATTCTTGTAACTGCGCTTTTTGCCGCGCTGCTCTTTGGGAAGCTCTACCGTATGTGGCCAGGCGGCTCCTTGGTGTCTATGGTGGGCCGGGTTACTGTGGGGTGGTTGGCAACGTGGGTTTTGCTCATTGTGTTACTGGCCCTGACGAAGAGTGCTGAAACCTATTCCCGGATCTGGCTTGTTACGTGGCTTGCTGCGGGAACCATGACGCTATGGATCGCGCGTGTCATCTCTTTTTTAGCTATGGCGAGGATGCGCCGTGCTGGATACCAACACAAAACGGTGATTTTGTACGGAGATGCCCATGTTTTAGAGACCGTTAAGCAGAGGATAGAAAACTCCACGTGGAGCGGTTTTGACATTGTGAGGACGGTGCTGCGCGGCGACGGGACCAACCTGAAGAAGCTGGATGAAGAGCTGAAGCCTGACGAAATCTGGATTGGTCTGAGTATCTCCAACCAATCCAACCTAGAAGAAGTCTTGCACTCGCTGCGTCACTCGGTGGCAAACATTCGCTTGCTGCCTGACATCATGATGTACCAGATCCTTAACCACGGTATGAGCATTACCGTAGGCATACCCATGGTGGACATTTCGGTATCTCCCATGTTTGGCGGCAGAACAGTGGCCAAAGCCCTAGTGGACTACACGGTGGCTGCGATTGCGCTGGTGCTACTGAGCCCAGTACTGCTCGTCATTGCGATAGCGGTCAAGGTCAGCTCACCCGGCCCCGTTTTGTTTTCGCAAAAGCGACTGGGGTGGAATGACGAGGAAATTTGGGTTTACAAATTTAGGTCCATGTACTTGCACCAAGATGCGCCAGATACCGTGACCCAAGCCAAGCGTGCGGATGCGCGTATTACCAAAGTGGGTGGATTTTTGCGGCGTACCAGTTTGGACGAATTGCCGCAGTTCATTAACGTTTTGCAAGGCAAAATGTCTGTCGTAGGACCACGCCCGCATGCGCTGCAACACAACCGTGACTACGTGAAGCTCATACCCAAGTACGCTCTGCGACACAAGGTTAAGCCCGGCATCACTGGCTGGGCGCAAATCTGTGGCTATCGGGGCGAGACAGATACGCTTGACAAGATGGAAGGTCGTGTCAAGCACGACATCTATTACCTTGAGCACTGGTCCGTTTGGCTAGACTTGAAGATCATCGCTTTGACCCCATTTGCGACCATCCAAAACAAGAACGTGTACTAAAGTGGGGCAACAACTGCCCCAAATACTTGATATTGAATGACGGACCATTACTCAGCACTTGGATTAGATGCTGGCGCAAGCCTCTCAGACATCAAAAAGGCATTTCGCCAAAAAGCCTCACAATACCACCCTGACAGAAACCCGAGTGCTGACGCCCCTGCGCGCTTTAGAACTGCGCAGGAGGCCTATGACGTGCTGTCTGATGCGGACTCCCGCCAAGCGTATGACGAAAATCGCAAACGCAACTTGTTGGACAGCCCCATTGATACTGCCCGCGAGATTTGGCAGTCTTATTTCTCAACCATTACACAGTCTTCTTGATTTGCAGCGCTGATCTATGAGTATTTCCCCGTTTTTTCGCGCCCTGCGCCCAGCTTATCAAGCGGAAATTGATGATTTGACCTTTGACTCTGAGGGTCGAGATGTATTGAAGCAGCGCTTAGCGCAACGCCGCAAAGAGCTTGGCTTCTTGATTCAAATGATCGAGTTAAGTCCAGAAATGGTTTCGGTTGTGTTTCATCAAGCGTTCAGGTTTCACAATGCCGCGGCTATGGAAGACTTGATTAGCCATGAGTCAGAGGAACTACCGGATTGGGACTCTTTCTCTAACTTGGTGACACTTGCGCCTTGGGCCAAAGAACTGGCGGCCCTAGTGCTGCAGCAGCCCAAAGGTGCGTGGCTTTTGTCGGTGGCAGCTGGCTTGGAGTACATGTATGGCAAGGCAGATGGTGACCATACCGCCAGCGACGACAACGATGACGAATCATCGGACAACGACGGTGAGGACTTTGACGGCGATGATGAGCGCGAAGCGCAAGCCCGAGATGAAGCGGGTGCCGACTGGATGGCGGAGCAAGGCTTCGACCGCAAAGACTAATTCGCTGCAGCAACACGATGAACCATTTAGCCCTGATTACAAAAACCCAAAGTCTGATTGCCGCTGGCGACATTGTTGGAGCAGAGTCCGCCCTCAGTGAGTTGGCAGACACCGAAGGCGACCATGCCTTGATGGTGGTGCTGGAACAACTACCAGCCAAAGATGTGTTGGCAGTCATTCGTGAATACGATGACTCCAAAGAGTCTGTCGTCAACATGCTGGTGTCGCCAGAAATGTTTGCTCGCGCGGTGGTCATTGAAAAACAGTACAAAGACCTGACCCGCACCCACTTGCGCGGCATGATGAACTCTGTGATTTTTCGCGGGGACAAGGAACCTGCGGAGTTTCTCAACGCTATCGGTGATCTAGACGGGGGCAGTGAAGCCCTGGCGGACTACTTCACAGAGAAGTGGAGTCGTATTGAGGCATTTGCGAGAACTGGCAACTTTGACACCATTGAAGACGATGGTGAGATGCTCAGCGAGTCCGCGCTGTATGGAAATGCCTACGCCAGTCCTCGCTTAGAGCAAGAGGAGGTGGCTGACCAAGACTGGATGGAGTTGGCGTGGATACTGCGTTATCAGAACCCTGATTTGTTCATTGAGATGCTCTTGGTGCTGCGGGCAAAAGCGCGTGCCCATGACCTGGGCCTTGGAGAGGAACACGAACTCGAAGAAGAGGACGCTAGGGTGGAAACCGGTGACACTGACCGTGGTCGCGCCACACCTGCATCGCGTGAATCAGACGAAGAGTCGGCCATTTAGCGCACTGCCCTCTTCTATCCTGTCTATGCACAAGCCGTCTCACCAAGACCTTGACTTAGGGGTCGCCATTTATGACCAGCGCACTTTCTTTGAAAAGGCGCTGCAGTTTGGCATGGCCCACGGCATCATCAGCCAAGAAAAACTAGACGCCATTTGCGTGGACGCACCAAAAGGCATGGTGCAGATTGCCCGGTACTTTGGAAACGAAAACCTAAGGCCTGACATTGAGTTGGCGCGGCACCGTATCGTCAATCTGGTGAGTTTGTGCTTAGAGCACAGCTCTGGAGGCAACTTGGCACGCGCCGCCCAGTCTTTGCAAGACCACTCCTTTATGTCGCGCTCCAAGACAGCGTCTGACATGTTGAAGGCGCTTATTGCGATGCCGCAAAACACGCACTTCGGCATGCATGACAGTGCGGGTTTTCAAGATGAACACATTCCGATTTTGGCTAAGTGGTCCTTACGCCCTTTGGCGGATTACCAAGCCGAGCTTCTAGCACGCAGTCAAATTGCCAACACGGTAGGTGCCGCCACATGGTTCGCCCAGGAGTTGGGGCTTGAACAAACCGACTTAGAAGAGGCCGGCACCGATGCAGAGGCCGTGATTCGCACGGGCTTGCTAGCGCTTGCGCTAAGACGTAGCGAGATGCCAGATTGGCCGATGTTTGAGAAGATGGTTGGTGCGCTTCGCAAGTCTTTTGCGAATGAGCCCGACATGGTCTCAGTGCCTTTGCCTAAGGGGCTACCTTCGGAATACAAAGAGGTGGTTGAACGGGTCAAGGATTCGGTACTTGAAGACATGCCGCGGATTCTGGATGCCCAGGTGCTGCCGCGTAAGTTGTTCGACCAAACTGCCGGATTTGTAGGCCGGTACTTTTGGATCGAAGACCTGCAGGCAGAGGTGGAGCATATCGAGCGGCAGATTTCGAAGACCTGGGACAAAGCCGCAGGTGGCCACAGTGACGAGAGCTCCTTGTTGACACTTTTTCTCAGTATTGCAGCGGGAAGCCCCCAGCGCACTCTGCTTACCGAGAAAACGGCGACCACATTGGTTCGCAAATTGCGGAAAAGTGGCCTCAATCATCAGGCTGCGCGCGACTTTATCCAAGAGCACGCCCCTATACACGCATGCGCTGATTACGTGAGTCTTTGGGACAACTTCATTGAAGAGGCGGAAGCGGTATTGCTTAGCGACTTTGACTACCAACTGCATGATGCCTTGGCCTTGCTGCGCAGAGAGTGCAACGTAGCCAGCAAGTAAGCGCGGTGGGCTACTGAGATGCCAAGTCAAAAACGCAAGACATAGGCGTCCACTTGGTGCCAACCGGGGTCCATGGCGTTGGCACTTGGTAGGTCCACATCAAGCGCTCCCACTCCATGATGGTGGGATTTTTCGACGATGCGTGGGCCATGCTCTCGGCGCTGTACACCACCGGGTCAACGTCCATCACCATAAACAGCCGCGTGCCCAAGCGGTAGATTTGCATCTGTAGCACACCGTGTTCTCGCAAGTGATCGCGAACGCCTGGCCATATACGTTCATGGGCTTTCTCATACTCGGCAATGCGCTGCGCGTCATCCACCAAATCCAGCGCTAAGGCATAACGCATCGCGTTCCCCTCCTAAGACAAAGCACGGTCAAGATGGGTGTAGCCGCCATCTACAAAAACCCATTGCCCTGTGGTGTGGGCAGACGCATCTGACAGCAAAAACACGCTCATGCGCGCGATCTCTTCGGAGGTGGTCATGCGGTGCCCCAAGGGGATCTTGGCGGTGATTTCCGCCAGCTTTTCTTGGGGGTTTTCAAAGCTATCAATCCAACGCGCATACAAGGGTGTCATCACCTCTGCGGGAATGACAGCATTCACACGCACCCCATCATTCAGCAAGGCGGCAGCCCATTCGCGGGTAAGTGAAAGCTGGGCACCTTTGGAGGCGCAGTAACCGCTGGTATTGCCCTGCCCTGTTACCGCTGTTTTTGAAGACACATTGACGATGGCGCCCTTGCTCATCTTCAGATGCGGCACGCAGTAGTGCGCCATGGTGTAGTAGTGAATGAGGTTGCGCTCCAAGGAGCCAACAAACGCGTCGCGCCCAGCGTCTAGGCCGATGTTGTCGTTGATGCCAGCATTGTTGACCAAGCCATCTAAGCGGCCAAACTGCGCGAGTACTTGGGCCACAGCGGCCTTACATGCAGACTCATCTGAAAGCTCCACTTGCACAAACCAATGCCTAGGCGCAACTGCCTGCAACTGTGCTGAAAATTCACTTGTCATGGCACTTTTGCCAAACACCACCGGGATAGCGCCTTCTTGCGCCAGCGTGAGCGAGATGGCAGCACCAATGCCGCTGGCACCTCCGGTCACGATGACCACTTTGTCTTGTAAATGCAGATCCATCTTGTTGTCTCGATAAAACGTTGTTCACCCAATCGTGGTGCAACTATGCCGTTAGCCCGTAGCACCGAAGCGCATTGCCGCTCCAAAACGCAGTTTGCTCAGATTCACTCAAGCGTTTGGCAGCCCATTGCGAAGCCAAGTCGTACACTGATTCATAAGGCGCTGCAAGCTGGCACACCGGCCAGTCCGAGCCGAACATGATGCGGTTGGGACCAAATGCGTCCAGCGCGCGATCGAAACACGACCATATGACTTTGGCATCGGCGGGGCGCGCAGCACCGTGGACGGCCCAGTCTGTTTCTGTCACCGCACCAGATAGCTTGCACATCACGTGAGGCAGCGTGCCCAAGATATCCAAGTTGCGACCCCACTCGCGCAATGCATCTGGCGCTCGCGCCCAGTCGCGCACAGCCGGTTTCGCCATATGGTCTAACGCCAGCCAATGCGTGTCATGCGCGGCGCAAAACGCATGCACCAATGGCAGCTGATGGTGATACACCAACACGTCGTACACCAAGTGACGTTGTTGCAAAGTGCGTAAACCGAAATTCACCAGTACGTCATTCACCCAATCGCTTACGTCAGACTCATCTTGCAAAATATGGCGCAAGCCCTTGAATGCGGGATGCGCGCACCAACGGTCCAGCTGCTGCTGCAGGTCACCAGCCCGCAAATCTGCCCACCCAACAACCCCCATCACGCTTGGAACTTGATCTGCTAACTGGAGCAAAAAGTCTGTCTCGGCGGCCACGGAGCGCGCCTGAACCGCTACGGCGCCCGTTACCCCGGCGTTCGCCATGGCGGATTCGACGTCTGTAGGCAAACGGTCGCGTTTGAGCAGGGGCATGGAGTCCGCAATCCACGGAAACTCTTGGGCACGGTAGCGCCAATAGTGCTGATGGGTGTCTATCTTCATGCCGCAATGGCTTTGGGTTTGAAGGTGTACTGCTTGAGTGACTCGGGCTTCATCTCAATCGAAAATCCTGCTGCTTGCGGAGGCATGTAGGCCGCGTTCTCAATGAGACAAGGATCCACAAAATGCTCGTGCAAGTGATCCACAAACTCAATCACACGCCCCTCCCGAGTGCCTGCAATGCACAGGTAGTCGATCATGGACAAGTGCTGCACGTACTCGCACAGGCCCACGCCGCCAGCATGTGGGCAGACTGGCAAGTTGTACTTCGCCGCCATCAGCATCACGGCCAAAATTTCGTTGACGCCCCCTAGGCGGCAGGAGTCAATCTGCACTACATCAATCGCGCCCCGCATGATGAGCTGCTTAAAGATAATGCGGTTTTGGCACATCTCGCCGGTGGCAACCTTGACCGGATGCACGCCCTCGCGGATCACGCGATGGCCCTCAATGTCATCGGGGCTTGTGGGTTCTTCAATGAACCAAGGCTTGGCAAATGCCAACTCGCGCACCCATTCCACGGCCTGATTCACCTCCCACACCTGATTGGCGTCAATCATCAGGTGGCGGTCAGGGCCCAGCACCTCACGCGCTATGCGCAGTCGGCGTATGTCGTCGGCCTTGTCGCGCCCTACCTTCAGCTTGATGTGGTTGAACCCGGCGTCCGTGGCCTCTTTGCATAGGCGGCGCAGTTTGTCATCGTCATAGCCTAGCCAACCAGCCGATGTGGTGTAGCACGGATAGCCCTCGCGCTCCAAGGTAGCCCAGCGTTCCTCTTTGCCCACTGCCTGCTTGCGCAGTAGTGCCAAGGCCTCGTCTGGCGTAATGCAGTCGGTGATGTAGCGGAAGTCAATGAGCTTCACCAGCTCTTCTGGGCTCATGCGGGACACCAGCTTCCACACGGGCACCCCTTCCAACTTGGCCCACAGGTCCCACACTGCATTGACCACCGCGCCGGTGGCCAAGTGCATTGCGCCCTTGTCTGGACCAATCCAGCGCAGTTGGCTGTCGGAGGTGATGTAGCGCCAGAAGCGCCCCATGTCCTGCGCCACCCAGTCCATGTCCAAGCCCACCACCAGATGGCGCATGGCCTCAATGGCGGTGCAGCAAATCTCATTGCCCCGCCCAATCGTGAAGGTCAGCCCATGCCCCTCCACTCCCGCTGTGTCTGTCTCCAGAATGACATAGGCCGCAGAATAGTCCGGGTCCGGGTTCATGGCATCCGAGCCATCGAGATGTTGGGACGTGGGGAAGCGCACGTCCACGACGCGCATATTGGTAACTTTGGTCATGTCAGGCTTGGACGGTCTTTTGGGTTTGGGTCCCCAGGCCATCAATGCCCAGGTGGATGGTTTGGCCAGCGCGCAGGTACACGGGCGGCTTTTGCCCCATGCCCACACCCGGCGGCGTGCCGGTGGAGATCACGTCACCCGGCTGCAGGCTCATGAAGCGACTTAAATAAGAGATCAGAAATTTCACCCCATAGACCATGGTGGATGTGCTGCCGTTTTGATAGCGCTTGCCATCTACGTCGAGCCACATTTTCAGAGCCTGTGGGTCAGGCACTTCATCCGCTGTGACGAGCCAAGGGCCGGTGGGGCCAAAAGTGTCGCAACCTTTGCCCTTGTCCCAGGTGCCGCTGCGATCCAGTTGGTATTCACGCTCGGAGACATCGTTGACCACGCAGTAGCCCGCCACATGGGACAGGGCATCGGCTTCGTCGATATAGCGGCCACCTTTGCCAATCACGACGCCAAGCTCCACCTCCCAATCGGTCTTCACTGAGCCGCGCGGAATCTCCACTGCATCATCTGGCCCCACGATCGCGCTGGTCCATTTGTTAAAGACGACAGGTTCCGGCGGCACCTGCATCCCGCTCTCAGCCGCATGGTCTGAATAGTTCAAGCCTATGCAAATGAACTTACCCACCTTGCCTACGCAGGGTCCCAAGCGCAAGTCCTTTTGCGCAGTCCCCTGCACCACCGGCAGGGTTTCAATCACCACTTTGCGCAAGGCATCTAGGTTGTGCGGCAGCAGGGCTTCGCCCCCCACATCCGCGATCACACCCGAGAGGTCCCGCACACGGCCCTGGGGGTCCAAAACACCCGGTTTTTCTTGGCCCGGCAGTCCATAGCGCACAAGTTTCACAGTCGTATCCTCAAACGGTTACTGGGGAAAAAGGCAAGCCACGCACAGCGCAGCTTGCCGAAGGTTGATATCAATCGTAGAGAACCGCAGCAATCTTGGGATCGCTGATATTGCTCTTGTCGTAGTAATAGAAGCCGGTGTCGATGATCTTGGGCAGCTTTTCGCCCTTGAGCGCTTTCACAGCGGCTTCCACCGTCTTGTATCCAATACCCACAGGGTTTTGGGTGATCGCACCAGCGATAGTGCCGTCGTTGATCATGTCTTTTTGGGCCTTGCCGGAGTCAAAGCCAATAATGACCACGCCGCTCTTCTTGGCTTCCTTCAGGCCTTTGCCTGCACCAATTGCAGAGCCTTCATTGGTACCAAAAATACCCTTGAGCTTGGGGTGGGCCTGCACCAGCGTCTTGGCGATTTCCGCCGACTTCAGATGGTCACCGCCACCGTACTGGATATCTACCACCTTGATCTTGGGGTACTTGGCCTTGATTTGTTCTACAAACCCGTCACGACGACCAGTGCCTGTGGTGCTGGTTTGGTCATGGCCGATCACCGCCACTTCACCTTCGCCACCAATTTTTTCTGCCATCTTGTCAGCGGCCAATGCTGCTGCGGCCTTGCTGTCGGTTTGCGCAGTGGTCAATACGATGTCACTGTCTACACCGGAGTCAAAGGCGATGACCGGTATCTTGGCTGCCTGTGCCTTCTTGAGCAAAGGGATGGCGGCTTTGCTATCGAGTGCCGCAAAGCCAATGGCTGCTGGCTTCTTGGCCAATGCGGCGGACAGCATGTCGATTTGCTTGTCCACTTGTTGCTCGGTCTCAGGACCTTCAAAAGTGACCTTGACCTTGTAGTCTTTGGCGGCTTGGTCAGCGCCTTGTTTCACCGCTTGCCAGAACTGGTGCTGAAAGCCTTTGGAAATCAGCGGAATGTAGATCTCTTGGGCATTGGCGAAAGTGCCAAAACCTGCCAGGGCCAAGCCAGCGGTAAGGGCCAGCAGTTTTCTTCTTGCGTTCATGGGTTGTCTCCTGTTGATAAAGTTATGTTTCACGGAATCACGAAAAATCAGAGCCAATAAGCGTCGATGGGCGGTAGAAAAGGGGCGTTGGTCTATCTCCTTATGACTTGTTGCGGCGAAGGTTGTCGGTGTAAACCGCCAAAATAATGATCAAGCCTGTCAGCACCATTTGCCACTCTTGGGCCACCGACATGATGCGCAGGCCGTTAATCAGCACACTCATGATGAAAGCACCGATGATGGTTCCCAAAATCGTGCCAACACCACCGCTCAGGGATGTACCACCGATGACCACAGCTGCAATGGCGTCGAGCTCGTAGCCCTGCCCCAGAGCAGGCTGCGCAGAGTTGAGGCGAGAAGCAATCAACAAGCCGGAGATGCCGCAAATGCCACCTGCAAACGCATAGATGATGACCTTCCAGCGGTCTACATTGACGCCGCTAAGGCGCACAGCCTCTTCATTGCTGCCCAAGGCAAAGGTGTACCGGCCCAGCACGGTTTTATTCAATACGATCGAACACACCACAGCCACGACAAACAAAATCAGCACGCCATTGGGGATGGGCAAAGCAGGAATCAGGTCACCTATCACAGAGCCTAGGGCGATTTGGTCAAAACCTTCTACATCGCTGAAGTAGATGGGGCGTGTCGATGTGATGATGAGCGAGGTGCCTTTGAGCAGCATCATCATGCCCAAGGTAGCTATGAAGGGCGGCACTTTGAGCTTGGTAATGGCCAAGCCTGAGGCACTGCCACATAGTGCGCCCATGGCAACTGCGCCAAGCAAACCCAAGGGCATAGGCAGGCCCCAACTCACCATGAATACACCAGCCATCACCGCGCAGAAAGTCATGAGCACACCCACCGACAAGTCAATGCCTGAGGTGATGATGATGAAGGTACTCGCAATGGCCAGGACGCCAATCACGGTGGTGGACTGCAAGATGCCGATGATGTTGTCCTGCGTCATAAACGCATCAGGCTTGAGCACGGTAAACACCAAAATCAGCGCGATCAAACTGGCAAACGCCAGCAACTTTTGCTTAGCTTGTCCGCCGGACAAGCGGGACAACCAAGAAGTGGAGGTAGTAGGTAGAGTCATGGCAAAGTTGTTGTGTTTTTCGTTGCTGTTAGTCGCGCTGCGTGGCCAACGCCATCAGGCTTTCTTGGGTTGCGGCCTCGCCGCTCACCTCACCGGTAATGCGGCCCTCGCACATCACCAACACACGGTGGCTGAGCTGCAGCACTTCTGGTAATTCACTGGAAATCACGATAATGGCGCGCCCTTGAGCTGCCAAGTCATTGAGAAGCTTGTAGATTTCGCTCTTAGCGCCCACATCAATACCGCGGGTAGGTTCGTCAAAAATCAGGACTTCACAGTCTTGCACCAGCCATTTGGCGATGACCACTTTTTGTTGATTGCCGCCAGACAGCAACTTGGCCGTCTGTAGCAGAGATGGGGTCTTGATACGCAGCTTATCCACCATCGTCTGCGAGACGACACGGATGGCAGAGCGGTTCAAAAACACACCCCATGTGAGCCAACGCTTGAGGCTTGGCAGCGTGATGTTGGACTCCACATCCATGCCGGTAGCCAGCCCAAAGTGCTTGCGGTCTTCCGACAGGTAGCCAATACCGGCCTGCACGGCATCTTGTGGCGACTCTAGGCGAATCACTTGACCACGCACACGAACTTCGCCGTTGTCAATCCGGTCGGCACCAAACACGGCGCGCGCGACCTCGGTACGCCCAGCGCCCATAAGGCCTGCGAAGCCCAATATCTCGCCGCGTCGTACCGTAAAGCTCACGTCGCGGATCGCGCGGCCACGGTTCAATCCACGCACGTCAAGCAAGACTTCGTTGCTGGATGTGTCAGGAATGGATTTGTGTGCATGCTCCAGCTTGCGCCCCACCATCATGGCAATGACATCCGCCATGGGCGTGCTGGCGGGCCTAGTTGCCACATAGGTGCCGTCACGCATCACGGTGATGCGGTCGGCAATGCGCTGTATTTCGTCCATCTTGTGGGAGATGTACACAATGCCCACGCCTTCGCTCTTGAGCTGGCGAATGATGCGAAACAGCTCATCGATCTCAGCGTTGTTGAGTGCCGCAGTGGGCTCGTCCATGATGAGCACGCGCGACTTGTGTGACAAAGCCTTTGCGATCTCCACCATTTGCTGACGTGCAACCGTGAGCTCACCAATAGGCGTGCTCGGGGGCATGGACAAGTTCAGCCGATCAAACAAGGCCTGGGTGTCGCGATGGATCGCGTCTTCATCCAGCAGGAGTCCACCGCACTTGCGCGGCTCACGGCCCAAGAAGATGTTTTGCGCCGCCGTCAGATGCGCCATGAGATGCAGTTCTTGGTGAATGATGCCAATGGCCAACGCCTGTGCGTGAGCTGGGCCGTCAATCTCCGTAGGCTGACCGTCCAAGCACAGTTCACCACTGTCTTTACGGTACACCCCCGCCAAGATCTTCATGAGCGTGGACTTGCCTGCGCCGTTCTCCCCCATGAGGGCATGCACCTCTCCCGGCATGAGGTCGAACTGCACCTTATCCAAAGCCTTCACACCTGGGAAAGACTTGCTCAGGTTTTTGATAGCAACCAGTGGTGTCACAACAATACTCTCTCGTGGCGAATGCTTAAATACGACTTAAATCGTCACACCGCCGTCGACCAACAGGGTTTGGCCCGTGACAAAGCGTGACTCGTCGCTCGCAAGGTACACCACCATCGGCGTGATGTCATCTACGCTGGCTAGACGTCCCATAGGTTGGCGTGCCACAAAGTCCTTCTGCGCCTGCACTGGGTCAGCAGCGCTTGCGATGCGCCCGCGCAAAGAAGGCGTGTCCACCGTACCTGGGCACAGAGCATTGGCCCGTAAGCCTGCTTTGACGTAGTCTGCCGCCAACGATTTGGTCAGGCCAATCACGGCCGCCTTGGTCGCGCCATAAGCGCAGCGGTTTGCAAAGCCTTTGATGCTAGACGCCATGGACGCCATGTTGATGATGGAGGCGCTACCGTCCGCCCCCGCTTTGGCGAGCATGCCTGGCAAGAATGCACGTGTCATGCGAAACATGCTTTTGACGTTCAAGTCAAAGCTCAAGTCCCAGTCCGCCTCACTGCAATCCAACAGACTGCCATTGGCCACCATGCCCGCGCAGTTAAAAAGCACATCCAGTGCGGGGAGTTCGCCGGCAAGCGCCATCACAGCGTCTCCATTGCGCACATCGAGTTGCGCCACACGAATGCCACTGTGCTCACGCGCCAAGGTGGCGAGGTACTGAGCATCGATGTCCGTGGCGATCACATGCGCGCCTTCTATGGCGCAAGCCAACGCACTGGCACGACCTATGCCCTGCGCTGCTGCGGTGATGAGTACTGTTTTACCTTGCAATCTACCTTGCGCCATACTTCGCCTCTTTAAATTCAAATATGAATATTTAATTCATTTGTGAATCGAATGATAATCGCAGATAGGAAGAGACAAGCTAGTACTTTCCCTAGGCAACCTTCGCTCTGTTATAAAAACCTGCAGAACACGCCTCATCACCTACTAAAGCATTCATGTCAGACACCACGCCTAAGCCACGGGGACGCCGCCCCAAATCCACCGAAAGCGCAGAACCTGCAGCCGCAGACGAACGCTACCGGGCACCTGCTTTAGACAAAGGCCTAGATATCTTGGAGCTTTTGGCCACCCAAGCGCACGGGCTGACACGGGCAGAAATCGTCAAGGAAATGGAGCGCAGCCCCAATGAGATCTACCGCATGTTGGAGCGCTTGGTAGCCCGGCAATACGTCATGCGCAATCCATCGGGCGACCGCTATGCCTTGAGCCTCAAGTTGTTTGCCTTGGCCCATATGCACCCTCCTTTGAGTCGGCTGATTAATCAAGCCTTGCCCATCATGGATGACTTCGCCCGCAAGGCCGAGCAGTCTTGCCACATGGGTGTGTATGACCGGGGCAATGTACTCATCAGCGCCCAAATCAATAGCCCACGTGGTTGGAGCTTTTCGGTGCAGCGCGGTGCCCGCGTGGGCTTGCTCGATACTGCGTCAGGCCATCTGCTACTAGCCTACGCCGATGCTGGCAGCTACCAGCGCATGCTGGCAGAACACACGCCTTTAGATGGAGAGGTGCCCATCACGGAAGAAAAGCTCGCGCTCACCATTGCGGAGATTCGGCAACAAGGTTACCTAGAGCGAGACAGTGCCCAGTCGTTCGGCGTGGTGGACATTTCCTTCCCCATTCTGGGGCCAGACCATACCGCCATAGCCACCCTCACCTGCCCCTACATCCGCCGTATTGACCGGCACATTGGACCAGAATTACCAGAAGTACGGGAGCTGCTGCGCGAAGCAGCCCAAGCCTTATCTTTTACCCAGAGTGCTGGCAAATAGAGCCCACATTGCAAAAAACAAGGCCCTGTGGCGAGCGGAAAACTCCGACGCGCACAGGGCCTTGTGGCACTCGTGCTGTCGAGTGCCCTCACAAGAAATGACTAGGCCGCCACGGCTTTTTTGGCAACAGCTTTCTTTGCAACAGTCTTCTTAGCCACGGGTTTAGCCGCTGCTACCGCCTTCACGGGCGCTGCAAGGACCTTGGCACTGTCTTTGACGTTCACCGACTTGGCAGCGGCCTTCGCAGGCGCAGCTTTCACTGACTTAGCAGGCGCAGCCGTCTTGGTAGCCACCGTTTTCACCGCGGCACTTTGCCCCCCATTCCAGGTCAAGCGCGCCTTCTTGGCCAAACTCACTACCTTGGCAATGTCAGCATCAGAGTACACACCTTTGACACCCGAAATGGCGGACAGTTTCATGCCATGTTTAAGGCCTAGCTTGTAGATCTCTTTAACTTTTTCCCACTCGGTGTCGCGGCCGACTGTAAACACTTCGAAACGGCCTTCCAAGGCCAAGACGATGGTCTCCGCCAAGCAGGCATAAATCACATTCGGTGGCAGACCAATGCTCTTCATGCCCTTGACCTTCGTGGGCAACTCAATCTCGCCGGACTCGATCACCAACACGTCTGGCCGCTTGGCAACTTCTGAGGGTGGTAAATCCAAAGGCCTAGCCACGTCAGTAATCACACATCCGGGCTTGACTTTGGTGATGTCCAGAATCTTTTTGCCAGCACCTGAAGTGCTGGTCACGATCATGTCCATATCCGACAGAAGATTGTCGTAGTCGATAGAGCAAGTTACTTTGGCGTCTGGCGTGTCCAGCAAGATGGACGCTTTAAGTTCTTCGAGCTTGGCTAAATCACGGGCCGCTATAACCACTTCGTCAAAGGCCATGGCCAACAAACGCGCACTGACCGAGCCGATAGAACCGGTAGCTCCAATCACCATGGTCTTGGCAGGTACTTTTTTGGCACCCTTGGTGAGCTTGACCAGACCCATACGGCGCATGGCATCAGCGGCGGCCCACAAGGCACCGCTGGCTGAGTAGCTGTTGCCCGTGGTGATGGGCAAGCTAGAACGGCGAGCCACCGTGATCCCAGCATCGCCCACAACCTTGGTGAAAGCCCCCAGGCCCATAATTTGCGCGCCCATTTTTTCGGCGATGCGTGCCGCATGCAGCAAGCGGCGGTAGGTGAACTCGGGGCTGCGCGACAGCATTTCTTTTGGTGTGCCACCCACGGAAATCAACCACCCCTCGGCCTCTGCGCCAGTCGGCGAGATGATGTTGTCCATCTTGCAGTAGACCATGGGCGGCATGTGCGCAGCCAAAGTCTCTACTTTGTCCATCACAAACTTGGGCGTGGACTTAGGGATGGGAAAGCCCTTGCGAATGAACTCTTGGCTCAAGGGATGAATCACGAATGCAAAGCGACGGATATTGCGGAACTTGCCCGTGGGGTGTAGCAAACGCGGAGCAATGTCCAACTCAGTCAGGATTTCGTCCAAGTCGTCATCCGACACCGTTTCTTGAGGCTTGTGAATGGTGGCCAGAATCATGGCCTCTAGCGTATTGATGCCCACCACATGTTCAAACAACTTCGGCGATACGTCCACCACCAAGTTGACCTTGTGTTTCTTGAAAAACTCCATGCGCTCGTCGTCCACCGCGGAGGTGATGAGCGTCTTGCCGTCCAGATTACCCTCGCGCGCCACACTCTTGATCTCGGCAAACGTGCCCACCACGACATGTGATTTCGCCACGGCGCTAGCGACCCGCTTGATCTTGAAATCACTCAACGCTTGCTCCAGCATCTCGCCACCACGCCCGCTGAGCATGAACTCACTGCCTTTGGCAAAGAGCTCCAGCTGCTCCAGCGAAGTCAGCATGGTGGGCGCGCCGGTTAGAAAGGTTGCATCCGCAAAGCTCAGGTTCTTGGTGTAGTCCGACAAGGCCACAGCCATGTCAAAGTTGCGCATGCCAGACAAGAAGAGCACCAAATTGTTGTTGAAATAGTGCCCCAACTCTTTTTGCACGTAGCGCACCGCACGAACCTGCAACAGCCGGCGCAGGTGGGCGCCTGTGGTCACGGGCACGCGTGTCACCACATTCATAAGACGCTGCGTTTCTTTGTTCACGATGGTGCGCAAGCCCACGTGGTAGTGGTCACTGATCTCGCCCAAGCCAATGGCATCTGCATTGTTTTGCTGCCGGCGCATGAGCTCCCATGCTTTGCCCGTGTCCATATCGGCACCCAAACGCTTTACATGGAACTGCTGCCCAAAGAATTCCGTCTTGAATTCAAAATCCTGCTTGGAAGAACCCAGCGTTACCGTCACCACTTTTTTCATCTCAGAGCTCCTCTTGTTGATTCACAACTGCCAATTTAGTGCAAGTCATCGTCCCTCACCAGTGGGGCTTGCCCACCCCTCGCTGGTGTTGTGCGCAAGGCACCCTGTCAAGCTGCGGCAGCCGCCTTCTTCTTGCGTGTCCCTGCAGCAGGCTTGCTTGCCTTAGCCGCACTGGGAGGAAGGGCTTGGCGAATAATGCCTTCACATACGGTTTGTGACATGTAGCGCGGTACGGGATAACCGGTATGCGCTTCATGGCAGGCCGCTTTGGCTAGTGCCGGGATGTCGCTCTCTTTCAGCGCCTCCAAATAGGTAGGAATCTTCAAATCGCGATTGAGCTGGTCTACGGCATCCAAGAACTTTTGCGCCAGCATTTCAGAGTCTTCGTCCTCCGTACCTACCTTGGCGCGCAAGGCGAGTTGCGCCAGACGTTCGGTAATTGCGGGGCTCGAATACTTGAGCACAATGGGCAACATGATGGCGTTGGCCAAGCCGTGTGGCGTGTGGTATTTGCCGCCAAACTGGTGGGCAATCGCGTGCACGTAACCTACGTTAGCGCGCGTGAATGCGAAGCCAGCGTAAGTAGATGCCAGCGCCATCTTTTCGCGCGCCTCTAGGTTGTCGCCCTGGGTATAGGCCAAGCGCAAATTCTCAAAAATCAAACCCACGGCCGACAGTGCCATACCGTCAGAGTAAGCCGTGGACCAGTTACCTACAAATGCCTCGATGGCGTGGGTCAGTGCGTCAATGCCCGTGGCCGCGGTGATGTGGGGCGGTAGACCCGTCATCAAAGCAGGGTCTAAGGCGGCCATTTTCGGCACCATGCGAGGGTCAACAATCACGAGTTTTGACTGTCGCTCGGGGTCTGAAATCACGGCGGCCACCGTCACCTCGGAACCCGTGCCAGCCGTCGTAGGTACTGCATAGATCTTGACGGGGTTGTGCAGTCCCTTCAGATAGCCCGCGAGTTGACGCAATGGCTTCGGGTTTTTGACCGCTAAAGCTATGGCCTTAGACGCATCCATGGACGAGCCGCCGCCAAAGGCCACAATGGCATCACAACCGTGGGTCTTAAAGAACTCAATCCCTTTTTCGATCAAAGGAATGGGGGCGTCTGGGGTAATGGCATCAAAGACAACGTATTGGGCACCGCCGGCAGTGAGCGCGTCTGTCAGCGGCTTGAGCAAGCCTAGCTTGGCAATGATGCTGTCCGTCACGATCAAAATTTTGCTGTGGCCGAAGCCTGCGACCGCCTGCCCCAGTCGGGCGCTAGAACCAGGGCCCACTAACAAAGTAGGCTGTGGGATGGGTATAAACCGCGTCACCATGCCTACGCCTTTCATCAAAGCGCCCAGGCCAGTGGCCTTTACAGAGTCGTTTAGCAGCGTAGATATCAAGACGTTTCTCCTCTTTTTTATTCAGCAAACCGTCAGCATAGTATGCCTTTGCGTATTCCAGTTGAGGCTTCACCTTAATCGCGAAGATTACCGAAACGATCAGCGCATGTGTTTGAACATTTTGGCCTCGAAACGCTGCGGAATCGACAAGCGTCTGGGTCCAGGCTCTAAGACAAAAGTTTCCCCCGATGCAATGGCCCCGGGCCTGTCGACGGCAAGGTAAAAGCCACAGAAGCCGGTTTGCGCCATACGTTTGACGGCGTGGCTAAAGCCCATGGCCGCGTTGAACTTGTAACAAGGCTCGCGGGGAGCCGTCACCCGCAAGCTGCAGGCGGAGAAGTGCAGCACATCCCCCACCCAAACATCGGTCTCCAAGAGGCCTTGTAGTGTCAGGTTTTCACCCATGGCGCCGAAGGGCAAGTCGTTATCAATGCCATCTAGCCCTGCTTGGTGGCGCTCTTGTTGCCAATAGCTGTAATGCTCGCTCGGGTAGGCATACACCGCCTTGTCCAAACCGCCGTGGACGCTCAAATCGGCCTGCTCGTCGCCCACCAGTCCCAGTGGACGCAGCTCCACAGCTTCGTGCACAGCGGTCTTGTGGATCGCAGTCAGAATGCTGCGCCCGGCGATCTGCACCTTACGCGCTATCGCCCGCTGTACACCCAGCACTCTCAAGTTTGAAGAGTTCAACGTACCGCTCCTGCTTACTTTTACAACTGCCGATGAATCAACTCCCCTTGGCGTGACGCGTACTTCACATGCGCATCGAGCTTTTCTAGCTGCACCACCACCGAGCGTTGGTGGTAGACGTGTTCTTTGAGCCATTCGCATTCGGTCTGCAAAGTACCACCGTCCTTCAAAAAGGTGTGCCAAACTTTCTGCTCGGCATTCCAGCGATACCCTCGCGCCTTGAGCAAGTCTTTGGCATCAAAAGGTGCGTGGTTCGCCTGCAAGCGGTAGCTGGCGTGTGCCGAGGCTTCCACCAGATGGGCAAGGCCACTATGGCCTGGCACGGGTAGTGGCTGCGCCAAGACAGCCAACAAAGCATGGCAATCCATTTCTGCTCGGTGAGCGTCGTAAAACAAGCCAAGGGCTTGGGCTAGGTTTTCCAGCTTGGCCGATGAGCGCCACTGCGCCTTCCAGTCGATATCGGCAAAAGAACATGCCCATGCCAACTCGCGAAATCGGGGAATACGCGCCTCGACAAACGGCCGGTCAAACCCTGCGTTGTGGGCAATCACAAGGTCCACGTCAGCCAGCAATTCGGCAATACGTGCTTCGTCTAATGTCTGACCTGCCACGTCGGCCTGGGTCAACCCGGTAATAGCGACCACATCGGCGGGAATGGGCATGCCAGGGTCTTGCAGCCCGTCGTAGACCTGCACATCCCCCACGGGCAGCCCGGTTGCGCTGTCCAGATCTAGACGCAGCAGCGCCAGTTCCATGATTTTGTCTTTGCCATGGTCGAGACCCGTGGTCTCGGTGTCCAGAATCACCACACGGACAAGACCCTGGGACGCAGCGCCATCCCAATGCAAACGGGGTTTGAGACGACGCAGCAGTCGGTAGTCGGGGTGCGCTTCCAATACCGTTGCCAGAGCCTCAGGGTCTTGCTGGGCCAAGGTAGTCGTTGGGGAGCTAGCCCCCACCAACGATGCCTCACCACGGTGGGCTGGGTTGGAGGGTGCCGTAGTCTCGGTCTTCTTTGATTTGCGGGGGGCTCGTGTCTTGGGCGGCGCTGGGGGCAGCCGAATCTCAGGAAACAGGTCAGAGCTGAGCGGGTCTTGGTTCAAATGGCACCTGGTAGTAGCGTTCGTGCGAAAGTGCAGCAGCCATTATTGCCTCTATCATCTGAGCAAATTTCGAAAATGCTGCGCTGCGCGCCATAAACACGGCGTGCTGGCGCCCTAGACCTTCTGGCCTTCATGCAAATCACTATTCTCATTGGCACCATGCACGGTAACGCGACCCACGTGGCGCAGGCTTTGGAGTTATCGCAAGGTGATCTGGGCATTTCGTTCACCTTGCTGCCTATGGATGGGCTGAACATTGGTGTGTTCGATGCGCCCGGGCCCTTTTTGCTATGTACTTCCACCACGGGCTCCGGTGATGTGCCCGACAACGCGCAGGCGCTCTACCAGTCCTTGGACCACGATGCACGTTATTTGGGTCATGTGCGCTTCGGGTTAATCGCCTTGGGAGACAGCAGCTACCAAGACAGTTTTTGCGGGGGCGGCAAGCGCTTTGATGAGCGTCTGCGAGACTTGGGCGCACAGCGCATAGGACCCGCCTTGGAGCTAGATGCAGGCGGTAGCAACGCACCGGAAGACCAAGCGATAGCCTGGTGCGCCGAATGGGTCAAGCTACTGAGCGCCAGCCCACAACACACCTAAATCCCAGCTCTCGCCCCTATCTATTGCGCAAGCAGATATCTTTTTCATAGCAAACCAAACTCCCTTAAGGCGACACTCAACCTATGGCCCGCGCTACAGCCCCCTCCTCCAAACTGCCTCAGTCTTTGAAAGGCATGCGTGTTTTGAGCTTGGCGCTCAATATCCCGGGCCCCATGGCGTTGATGCGCTGTCGCCAAATGGGCGCACGCTGCACGAAGCTGGAGCCGCCAGCGCACCCCAGCGCACCCAAGGGCACGCCGGGAGACCCCATGGGCCTGTACGACCGGGCCGCTTACGACCAGATGCACCAAGGCGTTACGGTCTTGAACGCTGACCTCAAAACCGAGCAAGGGCAAAAAGTACTGCACAAGTTACTGGCCAAACACGACGCGCTGCTGCTGTCGTTTCGCCCTTCAGCGCTCAAGAAGCTGGGTCTAGACAAAAAATCTTTGCGTGGACAGCACCCCCACCTCAGCATCGTGTCCATTGTCGGCGCGCTGGGTGAGCGGGCTGAAGAGGCCGGACATGACCTCACCTACGTGGCAGAAAACGGACTGGTGCAGGGTTTGGAGCTGCCCGCGAGCCTCTATGCGGACATGGGGGGCTCTCTCATGGCCAGCGAGGCGCTATTGCAAACACGCTTGCAGCAACTGCAAGGAAAAACTGGCACATGGACAGACGTCGCGCTTTCTCAGGCCGCCGCCTACATGGCAACCCCGCGCACTTGGGGCCTGACCCGCCCAGGCGCTGCGCTAGGCGGAGCCCATGCGGGCTACAAGGTATACCCATGCAAAGATGGTCGGGTCGCCTTGGCCGCCTTGGAGCCCCACTTTGCTAAGGCCATCGCCGCAGAAGTGGGCTTGGTCAATGCCAACATCATTGCCATGTTCGCACCTGAAACTGCAAGCGCTATTGCCGCCTATTTCAAAGACAAATCACGCACAGACTTGGATGCACTGGCTGCAAACAAAGACATTCCTCTGTACACGATGGCTTGAGGCGGTGGCTCCTCTAGGCTCTGCGCACATCACTGGCAGGCACAAGGTCACGCTCCCCCTCGAGTTGCACCCACGCTTGCCCTCTACTAAACAAGGCATGCCGGACGCTATCAGGTCTCCCTTTGTAAGAAACCGACTCACCGGGCCTTAATGGAGCCAAGGTGGACGCCAATTTCAAGGTAGACAAATGCCGGGCAGCAATGTCAGCGTCGTCATAGGCTGGGTCGTCAATGCGCGGGTTTTTGAGCACCAGTTGCTGCAATCCTTTGCCCAAGGCTGCTCGAATTTGCTCTGATGTGCAGGGTTTGGGCAGCAAAAATACAGCACCGGCAGCTGTAGATTCATCAATTTGTGCAGGACCCATCTCCGTGCTAAACAACCCCAGCTGGCACAGCGGATTGAGCTTCAGCACTTCTTGGTATAGCGCAAGCCCATTCATAGGGGCTTGGGCAAACCAGTCGGTCAGCAAAAAATCGGGTTTAAGCTTCTTGGCCACGACCAAGGCAGTCTCTGGCTCCTCAGCACTTTTGATGAGTCGTGCATCGAAACTAAAGTCTTCGAACAGTTGGAGCAAATAAGCTTTCAAACTCTTGCTGCTATCCACAATCAAAAAGCGAACCTCTAACATAATCACCCGACCACAAACAAAGATACGAACCTGCGAAACAGTATAGCCAGCGCATGCGAAAGTCAGCGCACAAGCACTCCGCTCCCAACCACAAGCTCTACTGACAATGCCAAGGTTCCTCGCCGCCATCTACACCGTTTTGCTTTTCTGCGGAGCAATGCTTCTGCTAGGGCTAAGCGCTTGCAGCACACCCCAGCGCATAGAAGCGGTGCCGGAGCGGTATGCAGCCCAAGCCAAGTTGCCTGGACTGGATGACCTGCGCTATGTGGTGGGGGATGCCGAAGATATGCAGCGGCTTGCGCAGGACATGATGGACACTTGGCCACGCGAGCGGCGTTGGCTAGAGCAACAGGGCCTTGGAAGCGAGGCGCTGCCTCCCAGCCACATACTGGCTCTGTCGGGCGGTGGAGATAACGGAGCCTTTGGCGCGGGTTTGCTGCGTGGTTGGAGCGTGAAGGGAGATAGGCCTGAGTTTTCGCTGGTCACGGGGATTAGCACCGGGGCTTTAATTGCGCCATTTGCATTCTTGGGCACTGCCTATGATGAAAAGCTGCGCGATCTGTACACCAGAACTTCACCCAAAGACATCATTGAACCTCGCAGTTTCTGGGCAGTCATTACGGATGACGCAATGGCCGACACGATGCCGCTGCGACAACAACTGCGTAAACATATTGACCGCGCTTTTCTGGACCAAATCGCTTTGGAATACGTGAAAGGCCGCGAACTGTGGATATCGACCACCAACCTGGACGCTAGGCAAAGGGTGATCTGGAACATGACCAAGCTGGCGTCCAGCCAGCATCCCAACGCGGTGGCGTTGTTTCACGACATCATGCTGGCGTCCAGCGCGATTCCCGGGGCCTTCCCACCGGTGATGATCAATGTGGAACTCGACGGGAAGCCCCATCAAGAAATGCATGTAGACGGCGGCACGATGGCCCAAGTTTTTGTGTATCCGCCCAACATCAAGCTGGGCGAGCTCGCCCGCGCCAACGGCGGAAGCCGCAAACGCAATCTGTATGTGGTGATGAACTCGCGTTTAGACCCGGAGTGGGCGCAAACCGAGCGGCGGGTCATCAGCATTGCCAGCCGAGCCATCAGCTCCATGATTCACACCCAAGGCGTGGGTGACCTGTATCGGATCTTTTTGACCGCCAAACGCGACGGTATGGACTTTCACTTGGCATTCATCCCAGCAGACTTTAAGTACCTGCATCGGCAAGAGTTTGACACCGCTTTCATGCAGGCTTTGTATGAACGCGGCGAAACCATGGCCCGTGAGGGTTACCCTTGGCAAACCTTACCACCTGGCTTTAACTAAAAAGTGGCCCTTGCGCCCATGGGATAAGCGCACATTGCTACGAATTAAACAGCAGACCTTAGGGGCGCTTAGCGGGAGCTGCGTACCAGTGCTCAGGCGGAACCACTTTGGGGACCGGTGGGTCTTCAAAGTACTGGGGCGACATGATTTGCACGCCATACCCATTGAACACATCTTGGATATTGGCGTGGAGTGCGCTCATAACCTCTGCGCGCGGCCTGGGCTCTGCGGGAATCGCCTGACACACCAGCCGATACTCGGGGTACCAATCTGACAATGCGATCTGGAACACTTGCGGCGCTGGCACTGCGAGCACGCCCGGGGTGCGCAAAGCGGCCTCTTCCAGCATGGCGTGTACTTGCCGCCACGGCGTGTCATACCCAATGGTGAGCGTGGTATCCAAAACAAAACCGGGCCCGTTGACGGTGCGGGAGTAGTTCTTGGTGGTGGTAGCCAAGATGGTGGAATTGGAAAGCGTCAGCTCTTCGCCCAAGCCGGTGCGAATGCGGGTGGCGAACATACCCACTTCGGTCACCGTGCCCTCATGCTCTCCTATGCGAACGAACTCCCCTTTGCGAAACACCCGTCCGTAGGTCAATATCAGGCCACTGGCCGCTTGCCCCACCAAGTTAGAGGCCCCCAAAGAAATCATCAGGCCCACCAACACAGAAAGACCCTTAAAGGCATCAGTATCGGCACCAGGCAAATAGGGGTAGGCCATGGCCAAGCCAAACAGCCAAATCACTACCCGCACAATGCGCCGGGTAGGCACCTCTACATCCGCATCAAGCCAAGAGGTGCGTATTTGGCCGCTCGCCACACGCTCAAACACGCCGTCAGCGGCCTTGGTGAGCGCACGGGCAATAAAAAAGATGAGCAGCGCGGTGACTAGCCCAGGGACGGCATGGGCAATGCCCGTGCCCGTTTGCACCAGCAAATCCCACAAAAAGCCGCTGAGTGTCTCGCCCCAAGCGCGGGTAAAGGGAAACAAGGCCAGCACAAAACTGGCCCATGTGTAGAGCAGCACAAAACTGACTAAGCGCGCGCCCCAAGTGAGTAGCAGCTGCACTGCGCCCCACATGCGATCTGGACGCAGCAGCGCTACACCTGCGAGCTGGAGGCGCTGCACGTGTTTTTCAGTCAACGCCTGCAGCCGCGCTTGCGCCCAGCCCTTGGCCTTGCTAAGCATGACCACAAGCGCCAGCAGTACCGCAGTGGCCGCCACACCTGCCAGCACGGCACGCAGCATGGCGCCCATGTCGCGGCTTTCGCGGGTCTCCTCAATGGCCTGCTGCAAGGCGATCACGGCGAGCTTGGCCGCAACGTCCAAACTCTCTTGCTCCAGTACATCGAGGTCTTGCGGCGTGACGATGAAGGCAGTAGCCCCGTCAATTTGCACCATCACGCCGATGGGGTGGGCCGTTTGCGTCACCAACAAAGGACCCGGCAGGTCCATCAGCTCTTGCAAGCGCAGGTGCGCGCGGCGTGCGCGGTCAGCGGCAGACACACCAAACAAGCTGCCTTTGAATACGAAAACGGGCCGGTTGAAGTAGCTAAGCGTGGCTTGCGCTTGCTGCGCTGCCGGCACGCTTGCAACACCCATGTCCGGCAGTAATGGGTTAGCGGTGCGGCCGCCGGTATCTGGGCTCGCGTGCCCCTTGGCAGTTTGAGACCCATGTTGTGAAGACGTGGCGGGCTGTGCAGTCTTAGTGGGCTCCATGGCAGGCAGGTCTGCGGATGACACTTGTACTGTGCCCACTGGGAGTACTTTGACCCGTGGGCCACCCTCATTGGCCAAGGCAGGCATGCCAAGTGCCAAGAGAAGAAGCAAGGGCAGTGACCACGCACCGGTGGCCTTGCGGGCCATGCTCAACATCCCTGAGCTGTTAGGTGGCGCATACGCTGTCATCGTCCATCTCCGCAAAGGTTCAGGCCGCGTCCTTGGCAGGCCAGAAGAAACTCAAAGGGGCTTCGCGCAAACGGGCCCAAATAGCGCTGTAAATGTGGCCACGCTCGGTACTGCCCACGTTGTGCGCCTGCAGTGCAACCCGAAACGCAAGGTAAAAGCTCACCCCCAGGTTCAAAACACCAATGACGGGAATGGCGGCAACAGCCCACCACAGGTCAGGGCTGCGCAGCACATCCCAGCCCAAGCTTGCGCAGGCTGCTGCCAGCTGCCCCGTGGACAGCGTGACATGGCGCGCATCCAAGGCTGGCCCCAGAAACGCCAAAATGGCAGGCACCAAGCCCAACATAAACCCGAGTGAGATGTTGGACGCAAAACCCGAAATGTGAGTACGCATAAACTGCGCCCAGCGGTCAGTCCGCGCAGGTCCTAAAAAGCGCGTGATCTTGGGGTTGTAGCGCATGGCCGAATCCAGCCTGTGCAACACAAACCAGTTCTCTACCCAACCGGCAATGATGCTGCTGGCAAACAGCAAAACGCCCGTAAACGCCGCAAACAAGGCCGATGGCCCTAGCAACGTCAATGAATGCAGCACATAGTGCGCTTGCGCATCGGTAATGAGGGGTACACCCTGCCACCATTGCATGCCCCAGGAAATCAACAAGACTACGGGGAACACCACCGCCACGTTTCCAATCACAGCAGCCACCTGCGAGCGCACGAGGTGGCTCACCTCTTGCACAAAGTCGTCCATCGCATGCGGCGCATGCATGTCTTTGAGCTTGGCCGCCATAGCGGGTGCCGTCATGGCAGGCTGCTTGGTGGCCAAGGTGTAGTGCAAAAGCTGAATCACCACAAAGCTCATGGCATACAGCAGGCCCGACCAAAACCCATACCAAAATGCTGACAAGCCCAGCGCCATCACGCCAAATTTCAAGGCAGTGGTGACGGCCGTCAAGGCCCCGCCTCCGGCTGCATTGCCGAGCATGCCCATGTATTCCGCGCGGTTGCGGGTAATGTAGTGCTCGCCCGTCTCAGAGCTGCGCTCCGCCACCTTGGCCGCCAACAAGGATGAATTGGCAGACACCAGCGCGCCAATGCTGCGCTGCTCTTGGCCTACGCTGGCCAAATGCGAGAAAAGCAAGGCGGTCTTGCTGGGCGCAGTGTCACTGAGCAAACAGTCCACCAAGGTGTGGATGCGCAGCACTCGCTCGCGCAACTGGCGCAAGCGAAACACCAAGTCCATGGAGATGCCATGTTCATCCAAATGCGGATACACCGACGCGGCTGCATGGCTGCAAGCAGCTAACTGCAGCCTGAAGACACTGGCAGCAGCCAAGACCTCGTCATCCACCCAGCGCTTTTTCATCCATGTGGCACACAAGGCCTCAAAGCTGCTGGCCAGTTGGTGAAAAGGGCTTTCGCTGCGCGCAGCAGGACTCAGGCGCAAGCGTATTTCCGGTGACAAACCGGCTGCGCGAATTTGGCTGGTACTGATGGTGATGGCTTCCAGCAACACCGTTTGCCAATGGGTTAGCGGCTGTTGTCGCTGCGCTGCGTCCAGCGCATTCGCGGGCGCAATCGCTTGCAATGATGCGCTCGCTGTGGCAGATGCCCCCACCGACACCGTGAGAAGTTTGGCCAAGCGATCCACGGTTTCGGGGTCTAGGTCTTGCAACCAGCGGGCATCGAGCGGGCTGGGCATGAGCAAGGCGAAAAGCTCGCAAGCATCTGCCGTGTCAGGCGAGGCAGGCAACAGCTTGCGGTGCAAGCGCTCTACGAGCTCACTGACAAAGGCATTGCGCGAGGCAAAACCATAGTCAGCCAATAACGTAGCGCCGTCCACCGAAGCAATAAACGCTGCCCACCATTGCTGCAGCCGCTCGCGCGTGGCGGGGCGTGCATCCAACAGGTCCAACAACATGTCTACGCGCGCGGCAGCTGACGCAGAGGACGCGTGGTCGCCCCGAATCCAGTCCATGAGGGAAATCAACCACAAATGGCGGTGGACCAAGTCGGCCTGCGGGTCTAAGCCCTCCAGTAACTCGGCTAAATCAGGGGCAGTGCGTTGTGAAAACATGGTGCCTTTGTAAATGGGACAGAGTAACGCTCTCCCGTTTATCGCGTGTGAACCACTTGCTGTGGGTACGGGATTTCAATGTTTTTCAGCCGCATGGACTTCAATATGGCAAGGTTAACGTCCGACCTCAGATTGCCCTGCCCGTTCTCGATGTCGCTGAGCCAGTAGGACAGAGAAAACTCCAAGCCGTGCGCACCAAAGGCGTTGAGCGTCGCATTGGGTGCCGGGTCACGCAGCACACGGCTTTGGTCGAGCGCGGCTTGCACCAACAAGGCAATGACCTCGTCCACATCACTGTCATAGCCCACCGTGATCGTGGTGGACTGGTGCAAGCGGGTATCTGCCAAGGTCATGTTTTCCACGCGGCTGGTAATCAGCATTTCATTGGGGACGATGGACTCACGGCCTGTGGGCGAGCGCACCACGGTGTAGCGCGCATTGATTTCGGTGATGGCACCTTCAAAGTTGTCGACCCGCACGTTGTCGCCAATGCGCATGCTGCGCTCAGCCAAAATGACGAAGCCACTCACATAGTTGGCAGCCAGTTTTTGCAAACCAAAGCCAATACCAACCCCTAGGGCACCGCCAAGGACCGACAAGGCGGTTAGGTCAATACCCACTGCCGACAAAGCCAAAAGCAGACCCAAAAACATGAGCAAGGCCCGAGTGGCGTTGCTCACGGCCTTGCGCAGGGACAACTCCCCCCCTGTGGCGGAACGCAACAATCGCGACTCAATGGCAGAAGAGATCCACAAGGTGATCAATAGCACCAAGCCAGCAGTAAGCAGTCCCTCTAACATGGTGCGGGCTGTGAGGTTGGAGGTGCCGACCTTCCAACTGATCTGGTCCAACTCGTTGAGCATCACGGGCAACAAGCCACTGACCCACAACACCATCCCCAACCATGCGGCCCAGGAAATGGTTTGCTCAAAGACCCTCACCCACGGTGCATTGGCGAACGCTACCTGCAAGACTTTGACACCGACCCGAATCGCCAGCAAGGCAACGAGTACCGGCATGGCCACCTTGAAAACTGCGAGTCCCACGTAATTGCCAAGCACCGTGCGCGCCACAAACCCAAGACAGAGTAGTACCAAAGGAAACAGCACGCCATCGACCAAGCGCTTGCCAAACCATATAGAAGGTGTGTCGCGCATGCCAAACGCTTTGCGCAACACATGCACCAAAGCCCAGGCCAAGCTGGCACACACGGCAATCACCGCGAGCTCGATGAGCACGGTGGGTTCAGTAAAGGCACTGAGCCAGCCTTGGAAATCGTCTATCGGCATCGGAGAGGAAAGGGTTTTAGCTAAAGCCATCGGTCACGGGCCTGAAGGCCAAGTACAAGTTAAGCGCAGGGTTAAGAGGATAGACGGCTCAGATGTCAGCCAAAGCCCTGACATGGGCTTCGACGCTGCGGGCCAATGCATGGAGGTTGTACCCGCCCTCAAGGCAAGAGACGATGCGCCCTTGCGCATGGCGCTGAGCCACCTCTTTGATGCGTTGGGTAATCCAGGTGTAGTCTTTTTCCACCAGTCCCATTTGGCCCAAATCGTCTTCGCGGTGGGCATCAAAACCCGCACTGATAAAAATCATCTCAGGCCGGTAAGCCTCTAAGCGCGGCAACCATTGCGACTCAATCAGGCTGCGCACAGCATCGCCCTTGGTGTAAGCAGGCACCGGTACATTCACCAAGTTGCTGGCCTTAGACAAGGAGCCCCCTTCTGGGTAAAACGGATGCTGGAAAAAACTCAGCATCAAGATACGCTGGTCACCCGCCACGATGTCCTCCGTGCCGTTGCCATGGTGCACATCAAAGTCCACAATCGCAACGCGTCGCAAACTGTGGCGCTCCAAGGCGTATCGCGCGGCCACTGCCACGTTGTTGAAAAAGCAAAAGCCCATGGCCTTGTCATGACAAGCGTGGTGACCCGGGGGACGCACGGCGCAAAAAGCGTTCTCCATTTCGCCCGCCATGACCGCATCGGTTGCCGCAATCGCCGCCCCCGCAGCCCGCAATGCGGCATCCCATGTGTGCACATTGATACAGGTATCGGGGTCCACCTGGGCATGCGTGGGGCCACCCGCGTTGATGTCGTCACGCAAGTTGTCAGACAGTCCCCGCAAGGAGGCAATGTGCATGCGTCCGTGGGCCAACTCTAAGTCGGCCAATGGTGCCTGAGGGGCCTCGCGTCGGTCCAGGGCGTCAGCAACACCGCAAGCCAGCAAATGGTCTTCAATAGCGTCCAAGCGCTCGGGGCACTCGGGGTGACCTACACCCATTTCATGTTTGTGGCAATCTCGGTGGAAAAAGTATCCGGTTGTATTCACCATTGCCCTCACGCTTCAAAATTTTCGGTTAACGTCATGCTATGGATGCACAACACAAGCTTAAATCGTTACTCAATCAGCTTAACACGGTGATTGTCGGAAAACCCTCGCAAGTTCAAGACTGCGTCGCCTGTTTACTGGCTGGTGGGCACCTGCTGATTGATGATGTACCCGGCGTAGGAAAAACCACTTTGGCCCATGCCTTGGCGCGCACTTTTGGCTTGCAGTTTTCGCGGGTGCAGTTCACCTCCGACCTCATGCCCAGCGATCTTTCTGGCGTGTCTATTTACGAGCGAGGCAAAGAAGCGTTTGTGTTTCACGCGGGACCCTTGTTTGCCCAGGTGTTGCTGGCTGACGAAATCAACCGCGCTAGCCCAAAAACACAGAGCGCGCTCTTGGAGGCCATGGAAGAAAAGCAGGTCACCATTGAAGGGGAAACCCGCGCCCTGCCCGAGCCTTTCTTTGTCATTGCCACCCAAAACCCCTTAGACCAACTGGGCACCTACGCACTGCCGGAGTCCCAGCTAGACAGATTCTTGATGCGAATTTCTTTGGGCTACCCTGACAGAGCGGCTGAACGCCAACTCTTGAATGGCAGCGATCGCCGTGCCGCGGTGGACCAGCTGCCCGCGTTGCTAACAGTGGCGGAGTTACACGCGCTTCAGGCCTTGGTTCTCAGTGTGCATGCAGCGGACCCCCTGCTGGACTATGTGCAAGACCTCATTGCGGCCACCCGCAATGGGCAATGGTTTTTACAGGGCTTGAGTCCACGCGCTGGCATCGCCGTGGTTCGGGCAGCCAAGGCCCAGGCCCTGCTCAGTGGTCGCGACTATGTCGCACCCGACGATGTGCAAGCCGTACTCCCGCAAACCGTAGCCCATCGCTTGGTACCCGTGGGAGATGCTGGCAGAGGCGCTAATGAGCAGGTGCGCGCTATGTTGTTGGCTGTGCCCTTGCCATGACCCTGCGTATGCAGGCACGTGAATGGCTGCACCCGGTAGCCGCTATTCGCAAGCGTTTTCAAGCCTGGTGGCAGTCACGCCTGCCCTTGCGAGACACAACCACACTGACCCAGCGCAACGTCTACATCCTGCCCACCCGACCTGGGCTGATGCTAGGCTTAACGGTGATGACCTTGCTGCTTGCCAGCATCAACTACCAACTCAATTTAGGTTACGTGCTGACCTTTTTGCTCATGGGCTGCGCGGTGGTGGGCATCCACGTGTGCCACGGCACATTGCGTGGCTTGACTATGAATTTAATAGCGCCTGACGCATGTTTCGCGGGCGACAACGCAACAATTGGCATCAACTTGGTAAGCCCAAGCCGCAGTATTCGCTATGGTATTGGCTTGGCAGTACTAGGAACTCAGCATTGGAGTTGGGCGGATGTTCCTGCCCAAGGCAGTACCAAAGTGCAAGTGGCGTTTCAACCAGTACAACGGGGACAGTACCGCGTTCCCCCGCTGACCGCAGAGACGCGTTACCCCTTGGGCACTTTCCGCGTCTGGACCGTGTGGCGGCCTGCCGCACAGGTGCTGGTCTACCCCAAGCCCGAAGCGCACCCACCTCCCCTGCCACCGGGCGAACCGCGCGCTGGCGGCGCCGCAAGTCTTCAACGCCAACACACGGGAGAGTTTGATGGCGTGCGCCCCTACCGCCGTGGTGATCCGCTCAAACTGGTCGTCTGGAAAAAGGCCGCCAAGGCGGACGAGCTGGTGAGCAGGGATGCGCAGCAGGTGCCGCGTTTTGAACTCTGGCTCGACCTAGCTCAGGCAGGATCTGGCCATGCTGGTCAACCGGAGCAAAGTCTTTCAAGGTTATGCGCGTGGGTGCTGATGGCAGAACGGCAGGGGCTGCACTACGGCTTGCGCTTACATGGTCTCGAAATTGCACCGGGCTCTGGCGAAGCGCACAAGCGCCATTGCCTGCAAGCACTGGCTCTGTTTTAGGTGCGTACCATGTGGCTCACACTGAAAACACTTCCACGTGATGCACGTGACACTTTGTTCTTGCTCTTGGTTATTGCGTGGACGATTGCCCCGCAAATAGACAACCTGCCGCTGTGGTGCAGCGGCATGACGGCCTCACTCTTGGTCTGGAGAGGCGTCATTGCTTTGCGAGGCAGCCCGATGCCTTCTCGGTGGTGGTTGTTTGCCGCCTTGGCACTTGCCACTGCTGGCACCTATTTCAGCTTTAAGACGCTGCTTGGGCGTGACGCAGGAGTCACGTTTGTCATAGTGCTTTTGGCACTCAAGACCCTTGAGATGCGCGCCCGACGAGACGCTTTTGTGATTTTCTTCTTGGGCTTCTTTGCCCTACTCAGCAACTTTTTCTATTCCCAAAGTCTGCTCACGGCCTTGTCCATGCTGGTGGCTCTTTTGGGCCTACTCACCGCCTTAGTGAATAGCCACATGCCTGTGGGCAAGCCGCCTTTAACCCATGCCGCGCGAACGGCAGCTTGGATGGCCTTGCTGGGTGCTCCGATCATGATCGTGCTGTTCATGCTGTTTCCGCGCATCGCGCCCCTGTGGGGGGTGCCATCTGATGCTATGGCAGGTCGCAGTGGTTTAAGCGGGACTATGCAAGTTGGGACGATTGCGAGCCTTGCGCTGGACAGTAGCGTGGCCATGCGCATCAAGTTTGAAGGTAGGCCCCCGCGCCAAAGCAGCTTGTATTTTCGTGGCCCTGTGTTCAGCGCTTTTGATGGCCGAAACTGGTCTCCAGCGCGCAGAGCAGTGAGCCAAGCCGCGGGGACTAGTGCACCCATTGAAACAAGCGGCGACCCCATACGTTACGAAGTTACGCTCGAAGGCAACAACCGCCCTTGGGTGCTGGTTCTAGATGCTACGCCCGAATCGCCCAGCCTCAAAGGCTATAGCCTTTTTCAAACCCAGACCATGCAATGGTTGGCCGATGCCCCTATCTCAGACATCGTGCGCTACAAGGCAACGAGTTTTACCAACTACACCTTGGCTGGGAACCCAGCGAATCAGTCACTCGGGGAAAACCTGACGCTGCCATCTGGATTTAACCCACGTACCCAGCAACTGGCCGACGAAATGCGCCGTGACCCGCAATACTCGCGGGCGGATGCAGCCACCTGGGTAGAAGCTGGCATGCAGCGGCTGCGCACCCAAGGCTATACCTACACTTTAGAACCTGGTGTGTTTGGGCAGCACTCCGCCGATGAGTTCTGGTTTGATAAACGTGAAGGCTTTTGCGAACACATTGCGTCCTCGTTTGTGGTGTTGATGCGAGCGCTAGACGTCCCAGCCCGAGTGGTAACCGGCTATCAGGGCGGCGAGTTGAATGCGGTCGACGGGTTTTGGACCGTGCGCCAGAGTGATGCCCACGCATGGGCCGAGGTCTGGATGGGCGCTAAAGGCTGGGTGCGCGTAGACCCTACTTCGGCCGTCGCGCCTGGGCGCACCGGTAGTTTGCAAAGGCTTGAAATACCCCAAAGTGCATTGGGGCAAGCGCTCAGCCGGGTGAGCCCCAGCTTTGTGGTGAACTTGCGCGCTTTCTGGGAGGCCACCAACAACCGATGGAACCAGTGGGTGCTGAATTACTCCCAAGCCAAACAACTCAATCTGCTGAAGAACTTAGGCTTCGAGTCTCCGAGCTGGGAAGACTTGAGTTACGTGCTGATTGCATTGCTTGTTTTAGCCAGCAGCGGGGGCGCTCTTTGGACACTGTGGGACCGCCACCGTCAAGACCCTTGGCTTCGCTTGCTGAGCAGGGCCCATCAGCGCTTGACTAAAGCCGGGCTCATACTTCCGCCACAAGCGGCCCCGCGTCAGATCGCCGAGATACTGCAGCGCATGGCCGATCAGCCCCCCCATACACAGCGTGCTCTAAGCACCGAACTTCACGCTGTGTCAGCCTGGCTGCTGAAGCTTGAGCGCTGGCGCTACAGTCCAAGCAAAGATAGGGCCACCACCGCGACACTCGCAACTCTACACAGAGAGTTTCAGCAGCTTCGTTGGCCCAAGCATTTAGCATCCTCTCCATTGCCTCTAGAAAACACTTTTTCGTGAATCCTTTAGCCCGTCTCATCACTGCATTCTTGATAGCAAGCTATGGCTGTTCAGCAATGGCTGCCGAACCAGTCAAGCCGAAACCAGCTACGAAATCCACCACAAAAACCAACAAAAAGAAGCACAAACCGGCCAAAGCCATTGCCCCCTTGGGGCCGCTGTACTCCGAGCGCACTGACGCCATGCAAGCCGCAGATGCACTGGCGCAACGGGCCCAGCTAGACCCAGCTTGGGTGCGTCAAATGGTAGGCCAGGCTCGCTACACCAGCGCCGTGGCCCAAGCGATTACCCCACCATCGGTCGGTGTCCCCAAGAACTGGGCAGCCTACCGCAGCAGATTCATAGAACCCGTTCGCATCAAAGCGGGCGCTAAGTTTTGGCTCGCTAACCGGGAGGCACTAGAACGTGCGGAGCGTGAAACTGGGGTGCCCGCCAGCATTGTGGTGGGCGTCATCGGTGTGGAGACTATCTACGGGCAAAACACAGGTAGTTTCCGCATCATGGACGCGCTTTGCACCTTGGCCTTTGATTTTCCTAGCGCGCACCCTCGCGCCAAAGAGCGTACGGCGTATTTCTTATCTGAACTTGAAGCCTACCTTGCGCTCACACAGCGCACGGGTACCGACCCGCTGGCACTACGGGGTAGCTATGCGGGCGCCCTCGGCATGCCGCAATTCATGCCGTCTAGCTGGACAAAATATGCCATCGACTTTGATGGCGACGGCCGGGCTGATCTGTTCAACAGCAGCGCCGATGTGATTGGCTCCGTAGCCAATTACTTCAAGAACTTCCGCTGGAAGGCGGGCATGCCAACGCATTACCCTGTGCAATTGGACCCGAGCATACTGGACCTTCCTGCACTCATGGCACCCGACATATTGCCAACCTTCAGCGCGTCCGACATGCAGGCCAAAGGTGCACTACTGGACAACCTCGCGCGTCAGCACCAAGGCCCTCTTGCTTTGGTGGAACTACAAAATGGAAGCGAAGCACCTAGCTACGTCGTTGGCACCGAGAATTTCTACGCAATCACCCGGTACAACTGGAGCAGCTACTACGCAATGGCGGTCATTGAGCTGGGCCAGGAAGTAGCAAAAGCTATGCAAAAATAAGCGACGCATTGAGAGCCCTATGCCAGCCGCCACAGATACCATTAGCGCCGACCTTTCCGACCTGGATGCAACCACGTCGCTTTACCGCGCGGCCATTGGTTCTGTAGGCACCGACTATTACTTGCCCGTCTTTGCCCGTTTTGAAGCCTCTGACCGCAGTGGACCAAGTTGGAACTGGGCGGCAGCGTTCCTGACGCTGAATTGGATGGCCTTTAGGCAACTGTGGCCGGCAGCCATGGTCTACGCCGGTGTCGTGACTGGCGTTCCACTTCTTGTCTTTGGCCTAGGCCGATTGCTGCTCAAGTGGCCTCCCGAAGTGGAATTAGGGGTGTTGCTGACTCTGTTAGTCGCGCTGATCACAGTGCCCGGCGTGTATGGCAATGCGCTGTTTCACGCCCATTGCCGCAAACGTATGGCTAGTGCTCTGGAGGCAAACAGCACTTTGCCCGAGGCCTGCGCCATGTTGGAACGTCGTGCAAGCTCTCGCAAGCGGCTTGTTGGGTTGGCATTGGGCAACGCTGCCATCGCAGCCGCCGCACTTTTTGCCTATGCGCAGGCAACGGGCTACAACCCGTTGGCCACGTCCAGTCCAGGCGCTCGCCAAGTCGCCGTAGGACGCACTATAGAGTTACCTACGGATGTGCCCGCTGGGCTAGCCCCGCCGGCAATAAAACCACCTGATGCCGCGGAAACCACGCCTGCAACACCTGCGCCGAGCGCGGTTCCTCAAGCTCCCCCCTCAAGCGGCAACTCAAGCGCACCTCCACGGGCCTCGTCTGGCTTGGAAGCCACCAATACCCTTGCTAGCAACCGAGCCAACCCAATCACCGATGCATCTGCTACGCCTAGCAGTGCACCAGCCACCCCTGCTAAGGCGGAGTCCCAAGCAGCAAAGCCGACATCGGCGACCGACTCACCGCCCCCCTCTGCAACGAAGTCTGCTGAGACCGAATCCAAAAAGCCAGCACCCCCCAAACCCCTAAGCAGTCCTCCCAACAAACCTAGCAAAGAAGTGCTGAGTAGCCCTGCGATTTTGGCATCCGAAGCTGCACAACAAGCCGCCGCAGCGGCCAAGGAACTAAAGAGAACTAACGCGCCAAATCAGAAAAAAGCGGCCAGCGGCGAAGCTGTGCCCAGCGCCTCTAAACCCACGAATGCTAAATCGCAGCCGAACAAAGGGGCTGCCACAAACAGTCCCTCAGCTGAACCGCATTTCTATATCAACGTAGGTCTTTTTGCAGACGAAAACAATGCGCTCAATGCCCATGTCAAGCTCAGCGATGCGGGGCTCCCAGCGTTTAAGCAAACGCTCAACACCAGCAAAGGTAAGCGCACACGGGTGAGAGTAGGTCCCTATGACACAGAAGCGCAGGCCGAAATCAGCGCCAACCGAATTAAGAGTCTTGGCCTAGAAGCTTTGGTATTCGAGTCACCCAACTTGATCGATGCCACCTCTAACTAGGATTCGCTGCGCTGGCATCACCTGCGCCTAGCCCGAGCTTTCAAAGTAGGGCTGCAACTGATCTTGCCACATCTCGACCTCACCACGGGTCACATTGAGATAAGCAAGCGCGTGGGCTCCGTCGGCCTCCCATTCGGGTTGTTCTGGCACACCTTCGTGGGTGGCCACCAAATGCTCGGCGACCAGGGCCATGGCCACCAGAGTACGCACCTCTTTGGGAAGGCGCTGGTCTTGAAGACAGGTTAAATCGTGGTGCAGCCGAATGGCCAAAGTGATATTGGGTGGCAACAGCCAGGTCTTTGCGACCAACGCACCGACTACTGCATGGTCGGTTCTATGGGCCGCATTTTCGATCCCCGTGAAACTGCGGTCATGCTCCGCCATCGCAGTTGCCAAGGTGTCTGCATACCCTTTAAGCCCTTGCATCATCACAGGCATGCCGATGTGACAAAACAAACCGCAAGTTTGCGCGGTCCCCGCATCCACCACGTACAACTGGCGGGCGATGTACTCCATAGCACTGGCACGGCGGGTCGAGGTTTCCCAGAAATGTTCAAGCAATGGGGATTTCACCGGCATGGCCTTGCGTGTGATGAACCCGGCCAAAATGCCAATGCTGTGCGCCAGGCCCAAAATAGCAACCGCCTCCGACACCGTAGACGCTGGCCGTGAGCGGGCAAAGACAGGGCTATTGGCAATCCGCAACAAGGACGCCGCCATAGCGACATCGCTGCCTGCAATGCGTGCAATCACGGCTGGATCAGGATCACCACTTTGAACTTCTCGCATGAGTTCGATCAGGGCCTCTGGGCAGGGTGCAATGATGATGTCGCGCAAGGGCCCTTGGGTCTTGGCGTGGTCTAGTTCTTTCTCTACTTCGGCAACTTTCATGCGTGCTCCTGATTGCATTCCATTATCCAGAAAACCCAGCGTGCCTCCTACCAAAATACACTAATCCGCCGACAAAAAAGGGGCGCTACTGGCATCACCAGGTGGGTTAAGCTGGTGATGCCAGTACTTCTTAGCCACTTCGCGCTGGCACAGTACGTTTTGCGCTTGCCACGACCGCCATGTCATCGCGCCGCAGCGGCTTGATTCAAGCACGGTGACGCCTCTACTCAGGTAACGCAGTTTGACCTCTGCTGCCGGATGCCCAAACCGGTTGCGGTAGCCAGACTGCACCAACGCGTAGGTAGGTTGCACCGCGTCAAGAAACACGTCAGAGCTAGACGTTTTGCTCCCATGGTGGGGCACTAACAACACATCGGCGCGTAGTCCAAGGCCCTCACTCTCCACTAGCCGTGCTTCTTGCAAGTTTTCGATGTCCCCCACCAATAAGGCGGTGCGGCTCCGTTGTTTGTCTGGTGCTGAGCCCGCCGCACGAATGCGCAATACACAGGACATTGCATTGGGTTTAAGGGGCTTGCTGTAGTCACCACTCTGTGGATGCAACACTGTAAATTCCACAGCATCCCACACCCATTGCTGGCCTGCGATACAGGGTGTGGCAGGCCGTTGCAGTTGCAAGGGATGTTCGCGTTCAATCGAACTCATCAAGTCGGCCTGCTTTTGCATAGCAAGCACCGCGGCAGCACCCCCCACATGGTCGGAATCCCGATGGCTTAGCACCACACGGTTCAGCCGCGTACCAAGGGACTGCAACATAGGCACCAAGACTCGGTGCCCTGCATCGCTCTCTAAACTGTAACGAGGCCCGGCGTCAAACAATAAGGCGTGCGTGGCTGTGCGCACCAGCACGGCATTGCCCTGCCCTATATCGGCAGCCAATAGTTCGAATTCACCCAATGGAGGCAGCGCGGGCTGCCAGAGCAACACGGGCGCAAGCAGCGGGAGCCCTAGCAGCCGATGCGTCCAGTGCCACGGAAAGACGAGCATACCGGCCCCGATGGCGCCACCCACGGCAAGCCAAAGCGGAGGACTTGGAAAAGCCAGTGCGGCATTGGGCAAGGCAGCAAAGAACTGGAGAACAAGCTGCAACCCTAGCCCTGCTGCACTCGCCAAAGGAAGAACAGCAGGCACTATGACGCCCACCATGGCCAACGGTGTGATGACCAAGGTGACCCAAGGAATAGCAAAAGCATTGGCAGCAAGACTCACCAGTGACAGCTGTCCAAATAGCAATACGCTCAACGGTGCCAATGCTGTAGTGATCACCCATTGCTCCCGGAGCATGGACCACACTTTAGCTTTAGCGCCCGTGCGCCCTGCACTGTTTGCACCTAAATCAGTAGCAAATAGCACACCCACGGCCACAAAACTTAGCCAAAACCCGGGTTGCAACATGGCCCACGGATCGCAACCTACGACAAGCGCAAACGCACTCAACCACACGACTGGCCAAGGCCACCTCAAACCAAAGGCCTTTAGCGCCGCCACCGCACCCAGCATGACGCAGGTGCGCTGCGCGGGTATACCCCAGCCCGCGAACACAGCGTAGCCAAAGGCAAGCACCACACCCCCCAATAACGCCGCCGTAGACGCAGGCAGCCACGAACACGCACGCATGCTACGTCGCCATAGGTACCCTACAAGAAACGTAGCGCCCCAGGCGAACATGGTGATGTGCAAGCCAGAGATACTGACCAAATGCGCCACACCCGTTGCCCGGTAGACGTCCCACTGGGCTCGGTCAATGGCGGCCTGCTCGCCTACGACCAGCGCCGCTAGCAAGCCTGCACGGTCACGATCAGGAACAGCGTCCATGATGCGCGTACGTACCCATTGCCTCGCCCAAGCGACTGGATAGGTCCAAGTTTGGCCCAAATTGATCGATTCTGGGTCCTGACTACTGGCCCGCACATAGGCATTGGCATGGACACCTTGTTCCCAAGCCCAAAGCTCGTAGTCAAACCCATGGGGATTGCTGCTTCCATGGGGCGCTTTGAGGCGCAGCACCAATTGCCAACGTTCACCAGCCTCTAGGCTGGCGGGTTGGCGCAGCAAGCCTTGTGGCTCTTTCGCATGAGGGTACACACCGGCATACCACCCCACGTCCATGGTACGGGGGACCTTTATCGCTTGGCCTTGCAGCTGTGCGGACTCCACCGACAATCGAAACCGAAGACCTGCGTCGCTGAACTGAGGGAGTTCGCTAACGATGCCAACCACCACCAGGTCGCGCCCTTCTAAATCAGGATCCAAGCGGTGATCTTGGTACCAGCTCGCCCGCAAACCCGTGCTCGCAAAACCCACAGATAGCCACGCAAGCGCCAAGCACCACCCCACGTGGGCAACTGCAACTTTTTTGATAGCACACAGAACAATAAGCACGAGCGCAACAAGCAAAGTGGCCTCATAGATATGACGATCCCACAGTGCGGTTTGCTGCAATTGAAGGGCAACACCTACCACCAACGCCAGCAAAATGGGGGTAAAGGCGTCCGAGGGCCAGCGAGAGGAGTTGGCCAGTTTCGACTCTGAAGGCATATCTGGCCCCCTAGCCCCGCTTAGGCGTCACCCCAAACACCGTCGGGCTTGTTAGCTGCTCCGGCTTCATTCAATTCGCGGATTAACCAGTTCTGCAGTGCACACAATGGGGCCCAGTCGGCTAATTCTGGGGGATACACCAACCAAAAGGTATCGCTGTTTGCGTCTAGGAGGACTTCTGGAAACAATTGAACCAAGCGGCCCTCATGCAAGGCATCACGCACCAACATTTCACGCCCTAAACCGATGCCCAAGCCACGTTCAGCCGCCTGCAACATGATGCCCATATCATTGAAAACCGTGGTCGGAGTCACCCTACAGTCGTGACCAGCCTTTGCAAACCATGCCTCCCAACGCGCACGGGTACCTAGCAAAGGCTCGTGCAGCAAATCCAGTGCATTGCAACCCTTAAGTCGCGTCGCAAAAGATGGTGCACAGACGACGAGTAAGGGGGAGTCGAGCAGCTTGGTGGCAGTTAAGCCGCGCCAAGGACCACGCCCTTGTCGCAACGCAGCGTGGTAGCCGTCCCGTTTGAGGTCCATGGCTTTGAGAGATGTATGGATCTCCATCGTGAGCGTGGGGTGCTCTTGGCGCCACATGTGCATACGTGGCAGTAACCAATGTTGCGCAAAGGATGGCAGCACGGTTAAACGCAGAAGCTGCGCCTCGCCGTGTGCAATAGCGCCCGCCATGCGCACACCCTCGTCGAGCTGCGACAACGCTTGTTCCACGACGCGCAACAGGGCAATACCTGCTTCGTTCAATACCACGCGGCGTCCACGGCGATCAAACACCGGGAATCCGATTTGCTCCTCCAATAAGCGGATCTGTTGGCTAATGGCACTGTGCGTAAGGTGCAACTGCTCACCCGCCGCGCGTAAGCTGGATAGTTGGGCAACGGCCCGAAAGGTTGGCAGTGTTTGCAGTGGCAGGCGCATAGCTCTTAGTGTTCGCAAGGGTGCAAGCCCACAGGCTTAACAGCCTACCAAGCCTAACCCATTTGGCGCCATTTGCTGGTTAGGAATATCGACCACTTACGACAGAAATGATTGATTTTCAAACAGGCCTGGCCTCGTTAGTCTCAAAGCATTGACTTCCAGAACACCGAATGAGCAACACGACCTTCCCACCCCAAACTGCCTCGACCATCCTGCGCTTTTTCAGTTCACTAGTAAGCGCGATATCAGCTCCACGGCAGCTGCTAAGCACATCCTTGCGCGCACTGAGGGGGGCATTCACAAAAGTTCACCTGCGAATACACGCAGTGCACGCACAGAAATTAGCGCACACAACAGAGCTGCTCAACACGCGGTTGTTAAGCGATATCCACGCGCCAATTTCCTTGGTCCACGAGAGAACGCGGGAACAACGCTCACTGGATTACGAGCACTTAAGAGCGCACGCTCAGGCGCGGCGCTTTATGTAGCTCGCAAAATGCATTAGCGTGCTTTGCGCACCAACTTTGGAGCAGGTTTAGCGGCGCCTGTGACCCGTGGCGGCAAGCCTGTATGCTGGGTCAGCATGCGTCCTTTCACCGGCGCCGCAGCTTTGGTTGGCGCAACCGTCGAGTTTTTCTTGCGCGCAGTTTGGTAACCGCCGTCACCCAAGGGCTGAAAGGTTGGGATCAAATGGTGCTTGCCATTGCCAATCAGATCGGCCCGGCCCATGGTTTTAAGTGCCTCACGCAGCAAGGGCCAGTTGTTGGCGTCGTGGTAACGCAAAAAGGCTTTGTGCAAGCGACGGCGTTTCTCGCCGCGCACGATGTCCACGGTTTCCTCATCGCTTTCCACCTGACGCCGGACCTTGCGCAAGGTATTGCGCCCTGAGTGGTACATGGCGGTAGCGGTGGCCATAGGACTGGGATAGAACGTCTGCACTTGGTCCGCACGGAACCCGTTTTTCTTGAGCCAGATGGCCAAGTTCATCATATCTTCGTCGGTGGTCCCGGGATGGGCGGCGATGAAGTACGGTATCAAAAACTGCTTCTTGCCGGCTTCCGCACTGAACTTCTCAAACAAGGTTTTGAACTTGTCGTAGGAGCCAATGCCCGGCTTCATCATTTTCGTGAGAGGCCCCTGTTCGGTGTGTTCAGGCGCAATCTTGAGATAGCCACCCACATGGTGCTGCACCAATTCTTTGACGTACTCAGGGCTTTTGACTGCCAAGTCGTAACGCAGGCCGGAGCCGATCAATATCTTCTTGATACCCTTGAGCGCACGCCCTCGGCGGTACATCTTGATCAACGGGCCGTGGTCCGTGGTCAAATTCTGACAAATGCCGGGGTAGACGCAGCTAGGTTTGCGGCAAGCAGCCTCGATCTCAGGGCTACGGCAGCCTAAGCGGTACATATTGGCTGTCGGGCCGCCCAAATCGGAAATAGTGCCCGTGAACCCTTTGACCTTGTCGCGAATGTCCTCGATTTCTTTGATCACAGAGTCTTCCGAACGGCTTTGAATGATCCGGCCTTCATGTTCGGTAATGGAGCAGAACGTACACCCACCAAAGCACCCTCGCATGATGTTGACACTAAAGCGAATCATCTCCCAAGCGGGAATCTTGGTGCTGTGCTCGTGGCTGCCGTTTTCGTCCGCATAGCTGGGGTGTGGGCTGCGCGCGTAGGGTAGATCAAAGACCAGGTCCATCTCTGACGTGGTCAGCGGAATAGGGGGCGGGTTGATCCAAACATCACGCGCGGTGGCCCCTTCCCCATGTGCTTGCACCAAAGCGCGTGCATTGCCGGGATTGGTTTCCAAGTGCAGAACCCGGTTGGCATGGGCGTACAACACAGGATCACTCTTCACCTGTTCATAACTAGGCAAACGAATCACCGATCGGTCGCGTGGCGGCACACGTAACTTGCCTTTACCGCTGGGCAGCGATGGATTGGCCATGAAGGTGAGTGGCTTGATGGAGGCATTCACTTCGCCAGTGGTACCGGTCTCAAGCTTAAGCGCCGCCAAACCTGCGCGAGCCGCTCCTTCTTTAGTAGCATTTTCAGCCACTTGCTTAGCTTCGTCTTCTTTTGCGCAGGTAGTGCCCTGCTCTGCAGCCTGCTCAGAGGTGGTCATGTAGGGATTGACGTGGGCCTCTACCCTACCCGGTTCATCCACGCTGGTAGAGTCAATCTCAAACCAACCTTTACCCGTCTCGTCATCCGAGCGACGCACAAAAGCGGTGCCTCGCACATCGGTAATGCGTTCAACTGGTTCTTTAGACGCCAAGCGATGCGCGATTTCCACAATAGCCCGCTCTGCATTCCCGTACAACAGCAGGTCACATTTGGCGTCGACCACGACGCTACGGCGGACTTTATCGCTCCAGTAATCGTAATGCGCAATGCGGCGCAGGCTTCCTTCAATGCCCCCTAAGACCACTGGCACATCTTTAAATGCCTCGCGGCAACGTTGGCTGTACACAATTGCTGCACGATCGGGCCGCTTGCCCCCTATGTCCCCCGGCGTGTAAGCGTCATCACTGCGAATCTTGCGGTCCGCCGTGTAACGGTTAATCATGGAGTCCATATTGCCAGCGGTAACACCCCAAAACAGATTCGGCTTACCCAACGCCTTGAAAGCGTCTGCGCTGGTCCAATCGGGTTGTGCAATGATGCCCACGCGAAAGCCTTGCGCCTCTAACATACGCCCAATGACCGACATTCCAAAGCTCGGGTGATCTACGTAGGCGTCGCCAGTCACAATAATGATGTCGCAACTGTCCCATCCCAGTTTGTCCATCTCACTGCGACTCATAGGGAAAAAGGGCGCGTTGCCAAAGCGAGCAGCCCAATACTTTCGGTAACTGGACAGCGGCTTAGCGGCGCGTGGAAAGAAAGAGACGTCAACAAGTGCGTTCATGGGTCTTCTCGGGTTAACCCTCAAGTGTACGTTTTTGCACTAAGCACCGCACCTTAAAGGGTCTTACTGCCTGCCTTTGTACGGACTCATAGCTACTCAACGAGGGTTCTAAGCACAATTTTCACATCGTATGCCCCGTATTGCATCTAGGTTCCACAGTACAAACCCCGATGCACTAGCTTGGGGCGGCATCAAATTTGCTGTGCGTAGAACGTAGAATGATTCTTTTCTATTTTCAACTTGCTGGGGGCTAGCCTCTGGCCCAAATAAGGACTTATCCATGAAAAAGCTTCTGCTGGCACTGGCAGTGACCTCCGTATTGGCCGCATGCGGCAAAAAAGAAGAAGCAGCACCAGCTCCGGCCCCTGCAGCCCCTGCCGCAGCGCCTGCTGCAGCTGCACCCGAACCAGCGGTCATCAAGATCGCCATTGACCCTACCTACGAGCCCTTCACATTTAAGTCTGCAGACGGCAAGCCAACAGGTTTTGACGTAGACATCGCCAACGCTTTGTGCGACCAAATGAAACGCAAGTGTGAGTTCGTGGAGCAAGTCTGGGACAGCATGATCCCTGGCCTCAATGCCAAGAAGTACGACGTCATCATTTCCTCCATGTCCATCACCGATGACCGCATGAAAGAAGTGGACTTCACCGACAAGTACTACAACACGCCTAGCCGCATTGTGTTGAAAAAAGGCACTAAATTCACAGACGCTGCCTCGATCAAGGGCAAGAAGATTGGCGTTTTGAAAGGTTCTACCCAAGAGAAGTACGCCATGGGTGACTTGAAGCCTGCTGGTGTGGTGGTTAACTCCTACGAAGCACAAGACCAAGTGTATTTGGACATCAAGTCTGGCCGCTTGGACGGTACAGTTGCTGACTTCATGGAAGTCACCGGTGGCTTCTTGTCCAAGCCTGAAGGTGCCAAGTTTGAGTTGGTTGGCCCTGACTTGAAAGAGCCAAAGTACTTTGGTTACGGCGCTGGTATTGCATTGCGCAAGGGTGAAGACAAGCTCAAGGCTGACTTCAACGAAGCGATCAAAGCCATTCGCGCCGCTGGTACTTACAAGACCATCAACGACAAGTACTTCAGCAAGTTTGGTATTGACGTTTACGGCGAATAATCGTCCAGGTTAGCCATTAGCGGGGCGCACTGGTTGCGCCCCGTTGTGTTCTTAGATTAAATGACTCCTCCATGAACGCCTACTACCTCGCAATCTTGCAAGGATCCGCATTGACAGTGGGAGTGTCTCTCTGTGCGTTGCTTGTTTCTATCGTATTGGGCTTGTTAGGTGCTGCCGCCAAACTGTCAGGCCGCCCAGTTTTGGTTGCCGCTGCAACCGTGTACACCACCATCATTCGTGGTGTGCCTGATTTGGTGGTCATGCTGCTAGTCTTTTATGGCGGTACCATCGGACTAAACCATCTTTTCGAGTTAGCCGGTAGCAAAACCGTTGTTGACATTAACCCCTTCGTGGCGGGTGTACTTACCATTGGATTCATCTACGGCGCATACATGACCGAAACTTTCCGCGGTGCCATCATCGCGATCCCTAAAGGCCAACTTGAGGCCGCCTGGGCGTTTGGCATGGGCAAGGTGCAAGCATTTTTCCGCATCACTACGCCGCAAATGATTCGCTATGCCCTGCCTGGGTTTACCAATAACTGGCTGGTCCTTATCAAAGCAACGGCCTTGGTAAGTTTGATCGGTCTCAAAGAAATGACCTATATAGCCAAGCAGGCGAGTGCCGCGACCCGTTCACCCTTTGTGTTTTTTCTGTTTACGGCAGCTTTGTTTCTGGTCTACACCACCGTTTCCTTATATGCACTGCGCAAGCTGAATGCGCGCTATAGCTTGGGTACAAAAAGAGGGCAAATGTAATGAAGTGGCATGTCATATTTGAGCCGCAAAACATTGACCTGTACGCCACTGGAATCGTCACCACCTTAGGGTTGTTGTTTTCGTCCCTGGCGATTGGGGCTGTTTTGGCGTTGGTTTTTGCGCTCCTACTCACAGGTCCTTGGGCTCCCATGCGTTGGCTTGTAGGCGGATACACCTACGTTATCAGAGGCACCCCACTGCTCATACAGGTGTACTTGATCTACTACGGTTTGGGGCAATTGGAATGGATTCAGGCCCGTTGGGATGACGTGTGGCCTTGGACGCACTTCAAAGAACCATTTTTCTGTGCCCTGCTTGCGTTCAGTCTCAACACTGCGGGTTACACAGCAGAAATGTTAGCTGGTGCTATTCGCGAAACGAATGCCGGCGAAATTGAGGCAGCTCAGTCCTTTGGCATGAGCCGCTTTCAAGTGATGCTACGTGTGGTGCTTCCCAGCGCAATGCGCAGAACTTTGCCTGCGTACAGCAACGAAGTGGTCATGATGCTGCAAAGCACCAGTTTGGCCAGCGCAGTGCCTTCCATGCTAGACATAACTGCTGCTGCTAGCCGGGTGTATTCCGACTATTACCTTCCATTTGAAGCCTATTTGGCGGCAGCGGCTATTTATTTGGTCGCTACGTTCTGTTTGATCGCGGTATTCAAACTCGCTGAAAACCGTTTCCTTGCTTACCTTGCGCCCCGCAAAAACTAATAGCCATGCAGCGCGTTGACCACCCCCTACTCTCCCAAAGCTTGGGAAGCCAAAAAACCCTGACCAGTTTTCATTATGGAAACGCTGGCGAGGGCAAGAAGATCTATATACAAGCCAGTCTCCATGCCGAAGAGCTGCCGGGCATGTTGGTTGCGCACAAACTGCGCAGCTTACTAGAGGCGGAGGAAACTGCGGGCCGCATACAAGGTGAAATCGTCTTGGTCCCGGTTGCCAATCCCATTGGCTTGTCTCAGCGTTTAGACCATAAACCGATGGGGCGTTTCGAACTAGAGTCTTCCGAGAACTTTAACCGCCATTACCCTGACTTTGCGAAGGCAATTGCACCACAAGTGAAAGAAGCGCTTGGCAATGACCCCGCCCATAACGTTCAGGTCATTCGACAAGCAATGGCGGCTTATCTCCATAACTGGAAGCCCTCCACGGAACTACAAAGCCTACGCCATCGCCTGTTGAATCTAGCCTTTGATGCAGACCAAGTACTCGATCTGCACTGCGACTGTGAAGGCGTTATGCATTTCTATACGGAAGAAAGCTGTTGGCCCACCTTGGAGCCCTTGGCTTATTTTCTCCATAGCGAGGCCATTTTGCTCGCGAAAGGTTCCGGAGGCGGTCCCTTTGACGAGTGTTTATCGGGTGTTTGGTGGCAATTGAGTGAGCAACTTAAGGCACAAGGCTGTAACTCACCGATACCCCAAGGTTGTTGCACCACCACGATTGAACTGCGCGGCGAAGCGGATGTCGGCCACGCTTGGGCCCAAGCCGACGCAGCGGCAATCCTCCATTACTTGCAACACATGGAGGTCTTAGCCAGCTCCACAAAGCCCCTAGTACCACCGGCCAAGTGCAAGGCTACGCCGCTGGCAGGCTCTGAAACCTTGTACGCACCTGCAGCAGGGCTTGTCGTTTTTGCGGCAAAACCTGGGCAATACCTCAAAGTTGGAGATCTATTGGCCGAAGTCATTGATCCGCTCACTCCCACTGTGCACTCCGTGTTAGCTGGCGTTGAGGGTGTGTTGTATGCCCACATACGAGAACGCTACGTACTCGCCGGGGGGGAACTGGCAAAAATTGCTGGAGCTATCCCCTTTAGAACTGGTGAGCTTTTGGGCTTTTAGTTCCTTCATTTGTTGCATTCATCCTCTAACATTGTTCCCATGACGTCCAAGCCCATCAAACTACAAGTTAAAAACATCCACAAGCGATTTGGCGCAAACGAAGTGCTCAAAGGTGTCTCGCTCACCGCGCACGCGGGTGACGTTATTAGCATAATTGGTAGTTCCGGCTCTGGCAAAAGTACATTTCTGCGCTGCATCAACCTGCTGGAAAAGCCGCACAAGGGTCGCATCTTGGTAGCCGGTGAAGAACTCAAGATGGCGCCGAGCTCCAACGGAGAGTTAATGCCGGTGGAAGCCAAACAACTCCAACGCATGCGCACCAAGTTGGCCATGGTGTTCCAACACTTCAACCTGTGGGCACACATGACTGTGTTGCAGAACATTATTGAAGCGCCGGTGCATGTGCTGGGCGTCTCACGCGATGAGGCCATTGCCACAGCCCGCAAGTACTTGGCCCGGGTAGACCTCGCAGGTATGGAAGACCGGTATCCGGCCCACATGAGCGGAGGGCAACAACAACGTGTTGCTATTGCGCGCGCCTTGGCCATTGAGCCGGAAGTTATGCTGTTTGACGAACCCACCAGTGCTCTAGATCCTGAGCTGGTGTCGGAAGTACTCAAGGTGATGAAGAACTTGGCTTTGGAGGGGCGCACGATGGTGGTAGTCACCCATGAAATGGGGTTTGCTCGTGAGGTTTCCAACCATTTGATATTCCTGCACAAAGGCTGCATCGAAGAACAGGGGGCTCCTTCCGAGGTCTTGTCTGCACCCAAGAGTGAACGCTTGGCACAGTTTCTGTCTGGCAGTTTGAAATAGTGTCTAGGCAATAGCTGTGTCGTCCGTTGACCTTTCGACACTGTTTGAGCACCTACCTATAGGTGCCTATCGCATTGCCCCTAATGGAAGTATCTGGCATGTGAATGCCGCCCTGCTTAGGCTCAACGGCTATGCATCCGAAAACGAGATGCGTAGAGACGTGGGCGAGGTTGTTCCTAACCCCTATGCCATACCTGCACGGCGCCAGGAATTCTTGGAACTGTTGTACAGCCGCGGCAGCATTACCAATTTCGAATCTGAAATGGTGCGCTATAAGAGCGGCGAGCACTGGTGGGCACGGGAGCATGCCCACACGGTGCGGGATGAAGATGGGAACCTCCTTTACTACGAAGGCACCATAGAAGATATCACCAGCGAGCGTGCTGCTCAGTTTCGCCTAGACCAAAGGGAGTCGCTGCTGTACAACGTGCTTCAGACCATCCCTGACCATGTATGGCTAAAAGACACCTCAGGTGTCTATGTGACTTGCAACGAGGCGTTTGCCGAACGTCTGAAGATCCAACCAGCGGCCCTCATTGGCACACGCGATGCCGATTGGGTCGGAGAAGAAATTGCGCAGCAATTCCTCACGACAGACCAACTCGTCATGCGCACTGGCACATCGGTGACATTTGAGGAAGGCTACGAGTCCACCATCAACCCCAAAGGCGAACTGCATGAAGTGGTCAAAACCCCCATGCGCGATGGGCTTGGCAACATCATTGGGGTGCTCGGCATGGCGCGCAGCATTCAACAACGCAAGGATGCTGAAGCCCTTTTACGCGACACAACTGAGCAACTCGAACTCGCCATTATGGGAGCCGACCTAGGCCGCTGGAACCATGACCTAACCCATGAGAAAGGCTACTTTCTGGACGAGCGGGCCTGCAAGATGCTGGGGCGTGACCCTCGTGAGAGCGAGAAAGGCCGGGCATGGGGACATCTCATCCACCCCGATGACTTAACTGCAACTTTGCAGGCCATGAGGGCACACTTGTCTGGCCACGCGGATGCCTATGAGGTGGACTATCGCGCTCGCCATACCGATGGCCATTGGATTTGGCTTAGTAGTCGCGGCAAAGTGGTGCAGTTTGACCGTGAAGGCAATCCACAGCGAATGGTTGGCACTCTCATGGATATTTCGGGGCGAAAGCAGGCTGAGGCCGAGCTGCGTGCTACACAGTCCGAGCTTCAGGCCACCCTCAATGCCCTGCCCGATCAACTGTTTGAACTCAGCGCCGATGGACGCTACCGCGCGGTGCATAGTCGGGAAGAAGAAGACACCCTCTATGCATCGAAGTTCATACTGAACAAAGTCGTCACCGAAGTATTGCCTAAAGACGCAGCAGAGGCATTTTTGTCGGCGCTGAATGAAGCGCAGGCCAAAGGTCGATCTACCGGGCATCAATACCGACTAGACCTAGCACCGGGCAAACAATGGTTTGAGTTGACGGTTGTGCGAAAACCCACCGAACCAGGTGAGGAAGAACGCTTCATTGCGATAGCCAGAGATATTACCGAGCGCAAGATTACCGAAGAAGCGATTCAGCATCTGGCGTTTCATGACAGTTTGACAGGGCTGCCCAACAGACGCCTTTTCAACGACCGCTTGCACAGCGCTTTGATTGCCAGCCATCGACAGCAGCAACATGGCGCTCTTATGTTTTTGGATTTGGACAAGTTCAAACAGCTCAACGACACCCACGGCCATGACATCGGCGACCTCATGCTGCAAGAAGTCTCGCGCCGCCTGCTGCAAAACATCAGGGCGGTAGACACCGTGGCACGGCTCGGTGGGGATGAGTTTGTCGTGCTGGTCCAAGCTTTGAGTGCCGATGAAATTGACGCGCGCATGCACGCGTCAACCGTAGGCCACAAGATCCTAGCGAGTATGAATGAACCCTACTGGCTCAACGGTAGACAGCACACCACTACACCGAGCATTGGTATCGCGCTCTTCAGTGGCGAGGTGGCGCCCCCCAACGAAATACTTAAGCAAGCTGACATTGCGATGTACCACGCAAAAGCCCTAGGACGAAACACCCTGTGTTTTTATGATCCCGATATGCCGATCACCCATAGCAAACCTGCGTAAGAAGCTACATCAACGCACAATCCCAACAACGCTAGCCTGGACCATGCTGAATTTCTTGCCCGCCCTTGTGATTTGGATCATCGCCAGCACCCTCATGGTGTGCAATGCGCTCTTTTGGGTGCCGATTTTGTTGGCGTTCGCGCTCATTAAGTTTGTATTGCCGTTCAAGCGCATACGGCTAGTCATTGACCCCATCCTTCTCTTTATTGCCGAATCATGGATAAGCGGCAATAGCGCGTGGATGGCTCTCACACAACGCACACATTGGGATGTTCAAGGCATCGACAACTTGGATGCGCACAGCTGGTACATGGTCAACAGCAACCACCAATCGTGGGTAGACATCTTGGTACTGCAACATCTATTGAATCGGCGAATTCCCTTGCTTAAATTCTTCATCAAGCAAGAACTGATCTGGGTTCCTGTCATGGGCTTGGCGTGGTGGGCGTTGGACTTCCCGTTTATGCGCAGGCACAGCGAAGAGTTCTTGAGAAAGCACCCTGAGCTGCGGGGCAAAGACCAAGAAACCACCCGCAAAGCCTGTGAAAAGTTCGCCCTAATTCCAACTAGTGTCATGAGCTTCATGGAAGGTACGCGCTTTACCCCTGCTAAGCACGCCAAGCAGCAATCACCGTATCGCCACCTTTTGAAGCCCAAGGCGGGCGGCGTTGCCTTGGCACTGAACGCCATGGGTGAGCGGTTCCAAGCCGTTTTGGATGTCACTATTGTGTACCCCGATGGCGCGCCAACCTTTAGCAGTTTTTTGGCAGGCCGTATGCATCGGGTTGTGGTGCGCGTGCGCAGACTACCTGTCCCTCAAGACTTGATGGTCGGTGACTACGGCAAAGATGCTGCATACCGCGAGGCTTTTTCTCAGTGGGTGCAACAGCTTTGGCGAGAGAAAGATACCCAGATTAGCCAAATACTCAGTGCCTTACCCCCAAGCACCAAGCAGTAACCACGCTTTGGAAGCAGCACAGTTCTTCACGCGTCAGCGCAACGTCTTCGCCCTAGCGACCCTTTGCTGCTTGCTCTGGGGTAGCGCCTTTCCAGCGGTTAAGCTGGGCTACACACTATTTGCCATTGCAAAAAATGACCTAGCCTCTCAACTGCTATTCGCAGGCTACCGGTTTCTGTTTGCGGGGCTGATCCTTTTAGGCATCGCTTTTGTCAGCGGGAAGCCCTTGGTGCGCATACCGCCTGGATCTTGGCGCAGATTATGGTTACTGGGATTCACGCAAACCACGTTGCAATACGTTTTCTTTTACACCGGACTGGCCCATGCCTCAGGGGTCAAGAGTGCCATTCTCAATGCAGTGGGTACTTTCTTTAGCGTACTCCTGGCCCATTGGATTTTTCACAATGATCGGCTAACGCTGCGCAAAACACTGGGCTGCAGTCTTGGATTTGTGGGGGTGATGGTCGTCAACCTCGGAGGGGGTGGCCTTGCGGGATGGGGCTTTGACTTCACGCTTCTAGGCGAAGGGTGCATCGTGATGGCAGCCTTCGTGCTGTCATGCGCGTCCATCTACGGGAAGCGCGTGTCCCAAACCATGGACTCGGTAGTCATGACTGGATATCAACTATGTATGGGTGGCCTAATCCTCATGGGCTTAGGACTAGGCGGTGGCGGTGCGTTGGATCAGATCACCTTCGAATCAGGGGCGCTCTTGGCTTATTTGGCAGCACTGTCTGCTGCGGCCTTTTCGGTTTGGAGCATGCTGCTGAAGTACAACCGTGTCAGCACTGTCACCGTGTTCAATTTCCTGATTCCTATTTTTGGCGCAAGTCTGTCTGCGCTGTTTCTGCAAGAAAGCCTGCTGGCTTGGAAGAACTTGCTTGCTTTGGTTTTGGTTTGCCTAGGCATTTGGGCTGTCACCCAAGACAAAGCCCAGCGCACACGCCCTAGGGGTTAGCCTATTCGTAGGCAATCGCCGCATTCCCAGCCTCTGACTGAGCGCGCCATTCCGCCAAGGCTGCATCGCTAGGGTAAAACAAGGCCGACTCACCCAGTTGCAACTCAGCCAAGGCACCAGCACACACTGTATCGCCATGGGGACTTGATCCTCCAGAATGGGAGCCTAACCGGTGCTGAACACACATGCGGACACCGAGCCCCCGCACTAACTCACCTTGCTCCGACATCTCGCGCACGGCGGGAAATTCTCGCAGCAAACGTGCTACGTCCGGAAGCTTGGAACCAGCCGCTGAGTCCACCGTCACCTTCAGGTATTTGCCAAAACGGCAACGCGCCTGCTCCAAGTCCCAAATCTGGGTCACCGTGAGTTGCATCCCTCCGGAGAATCGATCCAACTGCTGCTTACCCATCACCACGATTAACTCGTCGTCCTTGAGCAGATGCTTGTGCGCGTTAATCAGCGCCTCATCCGCCCGAGCCTCAATCACTGCTGACTTGTCGTCCAGCTTAAACAATGCTAACTTGCCCCGCTGGCCATTGATCACACGAAAATCTGTCACGATCCCAGCCAACAATTGAGGTTCACGGGTGTCAATCAAACTGTCAATTTGCCGTTTCGCAAACTTGCGAACCTCAAGCGTCACCTCATCAAACAAGTGCCCGGAAAGGTAGAAACCCACTGCGGTCTTCTCAAACACTAGGCGTTCTTTGATACCCCATGGCAAGACATCAGCCAACGCAGGTTCTTGCGTGCTAGATCCATGCGCGTCATCACCCATGTCAAACAGGCCTACTTGATTGGCGTTAGCCACCGTAGCAGCACCGAATTCAAAGGCTTTGTCTAAACTGGCAATCAGCGCAGCGCGGTTGAGCTGCACCGTATCAAAGGCGCCGCCCTTGATCAACGCTTCGACCGTGCGTTTGTTGATGCGGCTGCGGTCCACACGCACGCAGAAATCAAACAAGCTGGTGAACGGCCCCACTACACCGGCCGATGGCCCGACGCCTCGGCCTTCGCGCGCCGCAACTATTGCCTCAATGGCTTGCTGACCCGTACCTTTGATAGCACCCAGACCGTAGCGAATCATCTTGTCTGAAATGGGCTCGAACCGGTGCACACCTCGGTTGATATTGGGCGGCTCAAACGTCAGGCCCATCTTCACAGCATCTTCAAACAAGACTTTGAGCTTGTCCGTGTCATCCATTTCGACCGTCATATTGGCGCAGAAGAACTCAGCGGTGTAATGCACCTTGAGCCAGCCAGTGTGGTACGCCAACAGGGAGTAAGCGGCTGCATGGGACTTGTTGAAGCCATAGCCTGCAAACTTTTCCATCAAGTCGAATATCTCGTCGGCTTTGGCCTCATTGATATCGTTCTTGGCGGCGCCATCGCGGAAAATTTGGCGGTGCTTGGCCATCTCGTCCGCGTCCTTTTTACCCATGGCGCGACGCAACATGTCCGCACCGCCCAGTGAGTAGCCGCCCAAGATCTGGGCCGTCTGCATCACCTGCTCTTGGTACACCATGATTCCGTAGGTCTCTGAGAGCATCTCGGCCACCATGGGGTGCGGATACTCCACCACTTCGCGCCCGTGCTTACGCGCAACAAAGCTGGGAATCAGATCCATAGGGCCTGGGCGGTACAAGGCGTTCAAGGCGATCAAGTCTTCCAAGCGCGTGGGCTTGGCATCTTTCAACATGCCTTGCATGCCGCGACTTTCAAACTGGAACACTGCCTCCGTTTTACCTTCGGAGAACAAACGGTATACCTTGGCGTCATCCAAAGGCAGATTCTCAAAAGCAAAGTTCTCTTGCCCTTTGTGCCGCTTCATGATGAATTCGCGGGCAATCTCAAGAATGGTGAGCGTGGCCAAGCCCAAGAAGTCGAACTTGACCAAGCCAACCGCTTCCACGTCATTCTTGTCGTACTGACTGACGGCTGAGTCACTGCCGGGCTGCTGGTACAAGGGGCAAAAATCAGTAAGCTTGCCGGGTGCGATCAAAACGCCCCCCGCATGCATACCGATATTGCGGGTCATACCTTCCAGCTTGCGCGCCATCTCCAGAAGCAGCTTGACGTCTTCTTCCTTGGCTTCGCGCTCCGCCAACACGGGCTCCGCCTCACTGGCGTACACCATTTTGTCGTCTTTTTTCTTGTCCGGTGGCGGCAACTGCAAGGTCACGGCTTGGCCGGGCTTGTTGGGAATCAGCTTGCTGATGCCGTCACAAAACGTGTAGCTCATGTCCAGCACACGTCCCACGTCACGGACCACACCGCGCGCAGCCATGGTACCGAAGGTGGCAATCTGGCTCACCGCGTCTTTGCCGTACTTGTCCTTGACGTAGTCAATGACCAAGTTGCGATTGGTTTGGCAAAAGTCGATGTCAAAGTCGGGCATGGAAACCCGCTCAGGATTCAAAAAGCGCTCAAACAGCAAGTTGTAGCGCAGCGGGTCCAAATCCGTGATCTTCATCACATAGGCAACCAAGGAGCCCGCTCCAGAGCCACGTCCTGGCCCCACCGGACAGCCATTGTTTTTCGCCCAGTTGATAAAGTCACCCACGATCAAGAAGTAGCCGGGAAATCCCATCTTCAAAATCGTGACCAGTTCAAACTCAAGCCGCTCCAAGTAGCGTGGCATCTTGGCCTCACGCTCAACGGGATCGGGATACAAGTGCGCCATGCGCTCTTTCAAGCCTTCGTGCGAGGCGTACCGGAAGTACTCCTCAGGCGTCATGCGCTGACCATTCACCAAGGGTGTCGGGAACTCTGGCAACTGCGGCTTGCCCAGCACCAGGGTCAAACTGCAGCGTTTGGCAATCTCTAGGGTATTGGCCACGGCGCTTGGGATGTCGGCAAACAAAGCCTCCATTTGCGCGCTGGACTTGAAATACTGCTCGCGGGTGAACTTGCGCACCCGGCGGGGGTTGCTAAGAATCTCCCCCTCCGCAATGCAAATCCGCGCCTCATGCGCTTCAAAATCTTCGGGCGCAGTGAATTGCACTGGATGGGTTGCTACCACCGGTAAGTTCAGGCGGGAAGCCAATTGCACCGCCGCCACTACATGGGCTTCATCGTCGGCACGCCCAGCCCTTTGCAACTCGATGTAAAAACGGTGCGGAAAAATGCCCGCCAGTTGCAATGCGACGTCTACGGCACGTGCGTCGTCGCCTTGAACCAAGGCTTGCCCCACGGGCCCCGCTTGCGCCCCAGCCAACAAGATGAGTCCATCGTTGAGCTCTTGCAGCCATGCAAGTTTGACACTGGCTTGCACCTTACCGCCATGCTGTGTCCAAGCACGCGCTAGCAACTCCGACAGGTTGAGATAACCCTGCTTGTTCTGCACCAGTAGCACCACGCGCGAGAGGTTTGCGATGTCTTTGCCCAAACCTTCAAGCCATACTTCAACACCTACGATAGGTTTAACGCCTCGCTTACGTCCTTCTTTGTAAAACTTGATGGCCCCAAACAGATTGCTGAGATCTGTGATCGCCAAAGCAGGTTGCCCATCGCTGGCGGAAGCTTTCACCACCTCGTCAATACGGGTGGTACCGTCGACGACGGAAAATTCGGTGTGGAGGCGCAGGTGTACAAACATGCTTAGATTGTAGTTTTCCAAGGCCTCACCCCAACGGTTAGATCCACGACCTGATGCATTCCTAGCGAATTACGCCACAATGCACGCTTTGGCCCATACGTTGACGTATTGGCCCCACCAAAGTCTGCAATCTGAATGTCAAGCTTTCCTTCCAGCGCTCCGTTGCGACGCCACGGTCACGCCGTAGTTGAAATGGTGGACCAGATCATTACCGTGCATATGCGTGGAAATTGGAACTTGGAGATGCGCGAGCACACCGCACTGGAAATGCGAGCAACTGCCAAACAACTAAACGCCGTGGGGCCTTGGGGAATCATCAACCATTTGCACGACACGCTGGCGTACAGCGACGCCTTCTTTACCCACAGCCGCGCGGACTATGCAGCGCGTCCGGCGAGCTCGCAATTGGCTGCCGTAGCGTTCGTGATAGATCCTAATCTTGTGGGCGCAGTTTTACTGACTGAGAAATTCGAAGAACTTTTAGATGGGGTCATTGCCTCCGCAGTGTTCTCTACCCAAGCCGCGGCAACCAGCTGGGTGCAGTTGCAATTGGAGGTCGCCAAAGCCAAGACTTAGGCACAGCCAACGCACCGTAGGCAATTAAAATGCGGCGGTGAACACCATACTCAACATTTCCGCCTACAAGTTTGTCCCACTGCACGACGCACCCGCGCTCAAAGTCGCATTATTGGAGCGTGCTGTAGCCCTGCGGCTCAAAGGCACCATTTTGCTGGCCGAAGAAGGTATTAACCTGTTTTTGGCTGGCCTTGCCCACGACGTGCGGTCTTTTGTCGCGCAGCTGCACACCGATGCTCGGTTTTCGGACATCGCCCCCAAAGAAAGCTGGTCCGACAACCAGCCTTTCAAAAAAATGCTGGTCAAGGTGAAGCGTGAAATCATCCGCATGGACCATCCCACGATCAAGCCCGCCGATGGACGCGCCCCTGCGGTTACCGCCGCGACGGTCAAACGCTGGCTCGATGCGGGGGTGGATGACGCTGGCCGCCGCGTGGTAACCCTGGATACTCGCAATGACTTTGAAGTGGATGCCGGCACCTTTGACGGGGCTATCGACTGGCGGATCACCAAATTTACAGAGTTCCCTAAGGCTTTACGCGACCACAAGGCGGATTTGCAGGATAAAACTGTTGTGAGTTTTTGCACCGGCGGCATTCGCTGCGAAAAAGCCGCCATCCTGATGCGCGAAGAAGGCCTTGAGCATGTGTACCAGCTCGAAGGCGGCATCCTTAAATACTTTGAAGAAGTGGGTGGCGCCCACTACAGCGGTGGCTGCTTCGTATTTGATGAGCGCCGCGCCGTAGACAGTGCGCTGGCCACTATGCCGCTTCCAAAGTAAGCCTGTCGCCGCACCTGCGGTGACACGGCAACAGCGCAACACTTAACGGGCAGGCAATGGAATGCGCTCTGTCTCGCCTGGCACTTGGGCCATTCCAGCGGTCGCGGTTCCTGCCTCCCAGTCAGCGCCGGCCTGTTCAATGCGCTCTTTGCTGGTAGACACAAAGTTCCACCAAATGAATCTGCGCCCCAAGGGGGCACCGCCCAGCACCACAAAGCGCGTGCCTTTGGGGCCCGAAGTCACAGAGAGCGCTTCAGTGTGCAGCACCATGCTGTGCGCCTCCCACGGCTCGCCTGCATGCAGCAAATCTCCCTGCACCGCATAGATAGCCTGCTCTTGCGCCAACATCGGTACGGTCCACTGGCTATTCGGGGGTAAGTCCACGTCTAAATAGAGGGTCGGAGACAGCGTAGCTACTGGCGACTTCGCGCCAAAGGCTTCTCCTACCAAAACCCGCACTTTCGCAGCTCCTTGGCTTAGCTCGGGAATGGCATTGGCAGGCGTGTGCGCAAAAATTGCGGGTACTTCTTGCTGATCCTCAGGCAAGGCCAGCCAGAGCTGCAGTCCGTGATTGGTGTATGTGACATCCTTTTCCTCGGGCGGCCTGCGCTCTGAGTGCACGATGCCACGGCCCGCAGTCATCCAATTGATCGCCCCGGGCTCAATCCGCTGAACGTAGCCTAAGTTGTCTCGGTGCAGGATGACGCCTTCAAACAAATACGTCAAAGTCGCCAAACCAATATGCGGGTGGGGACGCACATCGTGGTTGTCGCTTGGCCGAACAATTACTGGGCCAAAATGGTCAAAAAAGATAAACGGCCCTACTGCTTGGCGCTGTCCTGAGGGTAATAACCTACGCACGACAAAGCCTCCCCCCAAGTCTTTGGCATGCGGCTTCAGTACTTGGATGCTGCTCATGCTGCGCGCTCCACGTGCGTGGTGATTTCCGTTTGCACCACCGTCATGAGCTTGTGCACGGGGCATTTTTCAGCAACGGCTGCCAACTGGTCGAACTCAGCGTCGGAGATGTCGCCGCTGATCATCAGGTTGGCATGTATGCGGTACACCCCAGTGCGCTCTTGGCTCTTGTCACTGTCCACCACGGACTGAACATCAGTCACAGCCATACCTTTTTTCTTGGTGTACCACATCACGGTCAAGGCCTTGCACGCGCCCAGCGCCGCGTCATACAAATCGTGGGGGCTAGGGCCTAAGTCTTCACCGCCTTCAGACACCGACACATCAGAAACTAATGTGTGGCTGCGCAGCCGTAAAGACTGGGCCATGACTGTGCCGGGCTGACGTTGTATTGAAATAGACATTTTTTATTCGTACTACCAAGACAGAGAAGCGCGCATCGTACCGAGGTCTGCAGCGTCTTCTCAATCTTGTATCACTCTGCCCAACGCCCTATGCATCAGCCTAGATGCACAAGCCTTAGGGACTGACCTAGCCGCGGAACTTGCTAGCGACTTCTTGAATACGTGCGCCGAACAAGCGACCGGTTTCCAAATCGCCAGGATTCATTTCAGCCGCACCCGCGTCTCCTGCCACTTGGGCCATGGGGCCAGCACTGGAGGCCAGGTAGTTCACATCGCTGCGTTGCGATGCCTTGGTGTTGTTGTAACTAATGCCCGTACCAGCCCACAGGCCACCGTGTTGCATGGCCAAGGTCATGAAATAGTGCAAGGTGGAATGCTTGTCGCCATTGATATTGGCGCTGTTGGTGAAGCCACCAAAAATTTTGTCTTTCCAAGCTTGGGTGTACCAAGGCTTGCTGGAGGCGTCAGCAAACTTTTTGAACTGCCAACTCACTGTACCCATGTAGGTGGGCGAGCCAAAAATAATGGCATCGGCTGCGGCCAAGGTGTCCCAAGCGCCCTCTGGCACGTTGCCGTCGGCGTCGATGGCAATGAGCTCAGCGTTGGCGCCGTCCGCAACTGACTGCGCAAGGCGCTGGGTGTGTCCATAACCTGAATGAAAAACAACTGCTACTTTTGCCATTTCAATAACTCCTGTGCTATTACAAAAATAAGATGTGCCCCATGCACACCCTCCCAAACCATCCCAACAATTACTCGCCGCGTTTAGCGTCCACACTCCACGCGCCGGGGCCAAACGCTGTCAGCATCAAGAATCCGCCTGCAATGGCTACATTCTTGAAAAACATAATCTGTTGCACCATTACTTGGTCCGCCGGCACGGCCCAGAACTTGTGGAAAAACAAGCCCGTAATCACCGTAAACACGGCCAGGCCCAACGCCACCCAACGGGTCTTAAAGCCCGCGATGATGGCCAGCGCCCCACCCACTTCCACAACGATAGCAATCACCGCGCCCAGCTCTGGAAACGGCAACCCCACTGAACCAATGTACCCCACCGTGCCTGCAAAACCCGTGAGCTTGCTAATGCCCGCGGGCAAGAACAACAAGGCCAACAACACGCGAGCGGCTAGAGCAAACTGGGATTCAAATTTAGACAACATACAAACTCCTTTAACAAACAATGACAAACAAACAACCACCGACCACTAAACAAGACTGAGGGCACTAAGCCGCTAAGTCAAACACCAGTACTTCAGCGTTTTGCGCCTTGGCCAACGTCACCTGACTCTCACCATCTAACAGCGCGGCGTCACCGCCTGACAATGCCACGCCATTGACTTCAAGCGCACCGCGCACCAAATGCACATAGGCCTTGCGGCGCGCATCTAACGCCAAGCTAGCCGACTCTTCACCGTCCAACAAACCGCTGAACATCTTGGCGTCGGCGTGAATCACTACGGAACCTTCTGCGCCGTCGTTGGAGGCCACCAACCGCAACTTGCCTTGTTTTTCTGGGGCACTGAAAGTCTTTTGCTCATAGCTTGGGGGAATTCCCTTCACGTTCGGCTCAATCCAAATTTGGAAAAAGTGCGTGGTGCTTTGCGGCGCGTGATTGAACTCGCTGTGTTGCACACCGCGGCCTGCGCTCATACGCTGTACATCGCCGGGGGGAATGCCTTTGACATTGCCCATGGTGTCCTTGTGCGCTAACTCCCCCTCCAAGACGTAGCTGATGATTTCCATGTCGCGATGACCATGGGTACCAAAGCCTGTGCCAGGTGCAATGCGGTCTTCGTTGATCACACGCAAGTTGCCCCAACCCATGTGCGATGGATCGTAATAGCCTGCAAATGAAAAGCTATGAAAGGACTTGAGCCAGCCATGGTCCGCATAGCCACGATCTTGAGATTTCCTAACTGTTAGCATGATTTGCTCCTTTTGTAAGCCTGTACTTTATGGCTGCTCACGCTGCCTGTGCTGCACAAAATTTGATGGCATCATTCAAACAAACTGAAATTAATGCAAGTACAAATGCAAAACTCCAGAGATGTTTTAACCCCCGATGCATTGGCTATGCTGCAGTCTATTGCGCAAGCAGGTAGCTTTGCCGCCGCAGCGCGTACCCTAGGGGTAGTACCCAGCGCATTGACTTACCGGGTACGCCAAATTGAAGACGCACTTGACGTGCTTTTGTATGACCGCAGCTCGCGCAAAGCCTTGCTCACCGATGCAGGCGCCGAGTTGCTGCGCGAGGGTACGCGGCTACTGGCCGATATTGATGCGGTAGCCAACCGGGTCAAACGCGTGGCCACAGGCTGGGAGTCTCAACTCACCATCGCAGTAGACAGCATCATTGCCAAGGCCATCGTGATGGAACTGTGTGAAGGTTTCTTCGCATTGGCGCCACTTACCCGGATTAAGCTGCGCGACGAAACACTGTCTGGCACCCTGGAGGCACTGACATCGGGTCAAGCTGACCTCGCCCTAGGTGTAGTGGCCACCAGCAACCAAAACGGCATCCTCTCCAAGCCTTTGGGTGACGTGAACTTTGTGTACGCAGTGGCTCCCCACCATCCCCTTGCAAGCCTTACGGGCGTGCTAACTGACGAGCTCATTCAGCAACACCGCGCGGTTGCGGTGGCCGACACCACGCAACGCGGCAATGGCATGACCTTTGGCATTCTGGGGGGCCAAGATGTGTTTACCGTAGCCACCATGAAGGACAAGCTCGATGCCCAGTTGCGTGGCCTAGGGTGCGGATTCGTACCCGAGTGCATGGCCCGCGCCTACATCGAGACCGGTCGCTTGGTGGTGAAAGAAGTGGAGCGCGCTCAGCGTGTCGTGCGCATCAACTATGCGTGGAGAGGCAGCAACAAGGCCGGCCACGGCCGCGCTCTGCAATGGTGGCTAGAGCAACTCTCAAGTCCTGCCACGCGGGCGGCCTTGCTACAACAGCACCGGGGCGTGTAAAGTGCAGATGTACCCCAACAATAGGAGACCGCGTTCATGACCAAATCCAAAGCCAAGTCAAAAGTCAAGTCGGAATCCAAGCCCAAACACATCGCCATCATTGGCGCGGGAATGGCAGGCATTGCCTGCGCACGCACGCTCATGCAAGCGGGCCACCAAGTCACCATCTTCGAGAAAAGCGCTGGAGTCGGTGGCCGCATGTCCACACGAGACAGTGCGTTTGGTACGTTTGACCATGGCGCCCAATACTTCACACAGCGAGATCCACGGTTTATCAAAGCGATCGGAATCGCCCCTGGCGTGTGTAAGCCATGGAGTGCAAACTCTGTCCAGGTTTTGGATGAACGAGGGCGTGTCGCTGCCCAAGCTTTAGGCACTCGCGAATACCACTGGGTCCCGTCCCCGGGCATGAACGCTTTGGTCAAAAACTGGATACAGCCTTTAGTAGCCCAGCAGCGGCTAGAGCTCCACACTCGGGTCACCCACTTGGACCGCGACGTCTTGAAACCTCACCACTGGCAGTTGCGCACAGAAACAGGTGGTGGCGGCCAACATGTGTACTCTGGCTTCAATTGCGTGCTCACGGCCATTCCTGCTGAGCAAGCCCGCCTGTTGCTGCACACTTCACAGGAAGCAGACAAACTGGCGCAGCAAATTGACGTGGTAGAGATGGCGCCGTGCTGGACGCTCATGGTGGCTTTTCCCCAAGCCATGCAACCCGGCATGAGTGCTTTGGGGCCCCAGTGGAACGCTGCGCGCAGCACACATCACCGCATCGCATGGTTGTCGCGGGAGTCCTCTAAACCCGGCCGTGGCAAGATTGAACGTTGGACGGTGCAAGCCAGCGCCCAGTGGTCGCAAGAGCACTTGAATGACGACCCCCGCCGGGTGAAAGACAAGCTTCTCAAAGCATTCTCAGAAGTGACAGGCATTCGCGCTGAACCCTCACATGCTGATGTTCACCTCTGGCGCTATGCCAAAACCACCCAAACATTGGGGCACTCCCACTTATGGGACCGCGACAGTGGCCTCGGCGCTTGTGGCGACTGGTGCCTAGGGCACCGCGTAGAAAACGCTTTTGTGTCTGGACTAGAGTTGGCACTATCGGTCGCATGACGCTGGGGGGAGAGGCTTCTGTCGGATTGAACATGCACCGCGGCTATGTGGGCCGCTTTGCGCCCTCTCCCACCGGTTTGCTTCACGCGGGCTCATTGGTCGCGGCCTTGGCCAGCTACCTAGACGCCAAGGCGCACCAAGGCCGCTGGTTAGTTCGCATCGAAGACGTCGACACGCCACGCTGCGTACCGGGAGCGGCCCAAACCATTCTTGAACAACTGGCCGCCTGCGGCATGCGGGCTGATGCCCCCGCTGTACACCAAAGCCAACGTACCGCGCTGTATCAGGCTGCGCTACAACAGCTTGTGTCGCAAGGAGACGCGTATCCCTGCGCGTGCTCACGCAAAGACATTGAGATGGCGCAACAAGCTCGCGGGCTAGCCAAGTCCCGCCATGGTGAGCTGCTGTACCCTGGAACCTGTCGTGCGGGTCTGCACGGACGCGCCGCAAGAGCCTGGCGCATTGATGTTGAGCCTTCCCTTGAGAAATCAGCCGTAGCGCCCTTAGATACAGCGCACAATGCTCCTATAAATGTAGCAAATTCATCCACCACCATTCATTGGAATGACCGCAGACTGGGCCCACAAACCCAAGACTTACCAGCTCAAGTCGGGGATTTTGTCCTCTTAAGGGCGGACGGATTGTTTGCTTACCAACTAGCCGTCGTTGTGGACGATGCAGCCCAGGGCGTTAGCCATATCGTGCGGGGTGAAGACCTAGCAGATAACACTGCCAGGCAAATTTACTTGCAGCAACGACTGCGGCTGCCTACCCCTAGCTACCTGCATGCCCCTTTAGTGCTAGGCAGAAATGGAGAGAAGCTGTCCAAGCAAAATGGTGCTTTAGCCATAGACACCAGCACGCCTTCGCAAGCGAGAACATGTCTTGATGCAGCCGCAGCGGTGCTGCTGCTCCCTGAGTGCACCGCCAAGGAGACCGGGCAGGCACTGCACGTCTGGGCTGAAGCCTGGAAACAACAGTATTGCGCTCAGGCTAACGCAGTACCACGACGCGCCTAGGGTTTTCCCTAAACAAAACTACAATACGCACTGCGAGCTACCGCAACACGCTCGCAAGCGGGCCCGTACTGTCTTTGCACTTCCGCCACGCCTCGGTAAACGCGAGGCTTTCGGCAACTTCTATTAGCCCCGATGGGCTTACACCTATGAACTGGTTTTACTTGGCTGCGGCCATCGTTTTTGAAGTAATTGCCACCTCTGCGCTGAAGGCGACTGAGGGGTTCACACGCCTATGGCCATCGTCCATGGTGGTTGTCGGCTATGGCCTCGCGTTTTACTTTTTGTCACTCACACTGCGGCAAACCCCGATCGGCGTGGCCTATGCCATTTGGTCGGGTGTAGGTGTGGTGTTGGTTTCAATAGCAGGTTGGGTGCTCTATCAACAGCGACTAGACGCTGCAGCAGTCATAGGTATCGCCTTCATCATCACCGGCGTGCTGGTGCTGAACCTTTTTTCGAAGGTGGTTCACTAGCCAAAGCGTTCCTTGCTTACTACCTACAATGCAGGCCCTACTTCCAAGCAATCGACCATGAATTCCGAAAAAGCCGCCAGCGAGCATACGCCCGTCGAAACAAGCGTCCCCAACGCCGCTCTGGGAACTGAACCCACCGCAGAAGCATTGCTGGAAGGTGCGACACCGGCCAAGCCGTTCATGCGTACGATTAAAAGCTTTGTTAAGCGCGCAGGCAGAACGACCGCGGGACAAGCCAAAGCTTTTGAGGACTTGGGTCCACAGTTTTTGCTCTCCTATCAAAAGAGTTCCAGCGACTTCCAAACCATCTACCCGGGCGCAGCAGACGAGGACTACCGTCCTATAGTGCTTGAAATTGGATTTGGCATGGGAGAGGCAACGGCAAAAATAGCGGCGACCTTGCCTGAAACCAACTTTTTGTGCTGCGAAGTGCATGAGCCCGGTGTTGGCGCCTTGCTCAAGCGCATCGGCGAAAACCAGCTTACGAACATACGCATTTGCGCCCACGATGCCGTGGAAGTCATTGACCACATGCTCCCATTGCAGAGCTTGGACGGGGTCCACATCTTCTTTCCTGACCCTTGGCACAAAACCAAGCATAACAAGCGCCGCCTCATCCAGTCGCCATTGGTGGCAAAGCTTGCCGCACGCTTGAAGCCGGGTGCCTACATCCATTGCGCCACAGACTGGCAACCCTATGCCGAGCAAATCCTAGAGGTGCTCACGGCCGAGCCTTTACTCAAAAATCGCGCCTTGCTGAGCCACCCACAACTGCAGGGCTACGCGCCCAAACCCCATTACCGCCCACTCACCAAGTTTGAGAACCGCGGCATCAAGCTGGGCCACGGGGTGTGGGACTTGGTGTTTGAGCGCATTTAACGGCGCATGGCACGTAGCAGGCCCAATGCGCCGCCCCCTCGGCATGGGGTGAGCGCCGGGTGCGTAGTACTTCCGGCTGGCCCATGGGCCACTGTGTTTGAGTATTTACTGGAACGCTTTTCCAGCGTGCCGCCCGAGACGTGGCGAGTCAGATTGGGCCAGGGCGATGTGATCGACGACCAAGGCATCACCCTGCGTGAAAACACACCCTACCAAGCCCATCAGCGCGTCTACTACTACCGTGCAGTGGAAACAGAACCGGCAATCCCGTTTGAGGAAGCCGTGCTGTGGGAAGACGAGCACTTGGTCGTCGTCGACAAACCCCACTTTTTGCCTGTCATGCCTTCTGGCAAGTACTTGCAAGAAACAGTTCTGGTGCGCCTTAAGAACAGGCTGGGCTTGAGCATGCTCTCCCCCATTCACCGCATTGACCGCGATACCGCAGGCTTGGTTCTGTTTGCCAAGCAAGCCGCTACGCGATCCGCCTACCAAAACCTATTTCGCGACAGGGCTGTGCACAAAACCTACCACGCCATTGCACCGTGGGCCCCCGAGCTGCCGTGGCCCTTGGAACGCCGCAGTCGCATTGTGTGCTCGTCGCACTTCATGCAACAAACCGAGGTAGAGGGCGTTGCTAATTCGCTCACCCATGTTTCCCCCCTTGAAATCGGAGTTCGGTACGCGCGGTATCAACTCTCACCGGTGACTGGCCAGCGGCACCAACTGCGGGTCCATATGGCCGCTTTAGGGCTCCCCTTGGTAGGCGATGGGATATACCCTACTCTGACTGCAGAAGACCAGACGGACTATGCCAACCCACTGCAGTTGCTTGCCTTCTCCATGTCCTTTACCGACCCCATCACCCAGAAAGCCCACTCTTTCGAAAGCAAACGTAGGCTGCGCAGCTTGTCGGAGCTGGAAAACCCCTAGTGAATCAGCCCCAAAGCCGCCTGAATTGCAGTTTTCAGAACATTTAAGAAAAGCACACTCGTACTTTTTAAAGCCCTCCAAGAACAACATAAAGTCTTCAAGTAGCAGTGAGCAGCTAGCACGCATGAAGACTAAGGCCTCAGCTACAAAACTGAGAGCACTAGTCGCCCACTGCGTCGTTCCCTAGCGATGAAAGGCAGCCACTATCCATCAAAAAACCGTCTTTATCCACGCCATTTTGGGTGCTTGCGGGGCTCGAAAGACCCTTTTTCGACTCCGACCGTTTGCATTAAATGCAAGCTTGTAGCCCAATCCACACATTGAGGCGCTCGGACGCATCGACATTCCAAGTAATCCAAATCAGAAACAGATCCCATGGGGTACTTGCAGCGACGTTATGTAAAGCACCTGCTACTGGTTTTATGCTGGTGGTTCGGGCATGCGCTCGCTTGGGCGCAGCCGATCAACGTCGTGGACCTCAAAGAACAACCCCTCGTTCTCAGCAGCCATGTGCAAACCTTGGAAGATGCTGGAAAAGAACTCAGTCTGGCTGATGTTCACTCTGGAAAGGCTGCAGCCCAATTCAAAGGCGACTTGCCGAATCTTCCCGCCATTGGTTTTGGTTACAGCAAATCTGCGCACTGGCTCAAACTCGTCCTAGATAACCCCAGCGAAAAGCGACTGGACCGCTTGCTGGAGCTGGGCAGTCCGTCCATCGAGTACATCCGTTTCTATACCCCAGACGCCAGTGGCACCTATGTGTTCCACGAAACAGGTAGTGTCTTGCCGTTCTCTACCCGCCTGCGTGACACTCGCAGTTTTGTGTTTCCGGTCACGCTAGAGCCTCGTAGCAGCCAAGTCGTTTACTTCCGGCTTCAATCCCTCAACCCCATCACCACCTCACTCAAACTTTGGACGCCGAGTGGTTTCGGCAGTTACGAGCGCACGGACTATTTTGGACACTCGTGGTACTTCGGCATTGCAAGCGCCATGGTGTTCTTCAATTTGCTGCTCTTTGTCTCCCTGCGTGACCTGATTTACTTGCGATACGTCGCTTTTACCGGCTCGATGGCCTTAGCCTTAGCGTGCCAAAGCGGCCTGTTTAAAGAATTCGTTCTCAATGACACGCCGTGGTGGTCAACCTACGGAGTCATGCTCAGCTTTTGCCTCACTTTGGTCTTTGCTTTGGAGTTCATGCGCCACATGCTCAATACCAAGGCAACGGTGCCACGGCTGCACCTTATCTCACACGCCTTGGGCGCAGTCTTGCTAGTGGGAGGTGTTGCACTGCTTTTTAATTTTGGTGCAGTGATTCGTCCACTCACCAGCATGTACGGGGCATCTGCCTTGTTCATTCTGCTAGTAGGCCTGTGTTGTATGTGGAAGGGTCAGCGCAGTGCCTACTTCTTCTCTGCCGCCTTCTTTATGCTGTGCGCTGCGGGAGTATTGAGTACCTTGCGCGCGCTGGGCGTTATGCAGCCTAATTTTTTTACGGAAAACGCGTTACGGATTGGCTCCGCGTTTGAAATGCTACTGCTGGCGTTTGCATTGGCGGACCGGTTCAATGTCATGCGACGTGAGAAAGCACAGGCCCAACGCGATGCCTTTGTCGCACAGAACAAATTGGTTGAAACACTGCAAGCCTCAGAGCGCTTGCTTGAAGAGCGTGTCGTGGAGCGCACTGCAGAGCTCGATCGAAAAAATAATGACCTCAAACTCGCGATGGCGTCTCGCGAAGATGTGGAGCGCATTGCTCGCCATGACATTAAGACCCCATTGGGTGGCTTGGCAGCCGCGCCCGCCATGCTGCGGGCCGGTAGGACCATGAGCGAGCAAGAGGAAACCGTTCTAAAGATGATGGAAAAGGCGGCCAACCGCGCGCTAGACATGGTGAACTTGTCGCTGGATTTGTACCAAATGGAAAACGGCACGTACCGATTCCATGCCCATACAGTGAACTTGGGAGAACTGGTGCAATCCGTTTTGCAAGATTTAACAGTACATGCAAAGTCCAAGTCGGTTCGTACTGCTGTACTAGGCATTGAAGAGCCTGTGTATGTTCGGGGTGACGATGCGCTGTGTTACTCCATCGTAGCAAACCTCACCAAAAATGCGATTGAAGCTGCCCCAGAGCACACGGCGGTGGTCATTACCCTAACGCCAGGCGCCAAAGTGCAGCTCTCCATACAAAACCAGGGCGCAGTTCCAGAGGCATTGCGGGCGACATTCTTTGACAAGTACAGCACCGCAGGCAAAGTGGGTGGAACCGGACTAGGCACCTACTCTTCACAGTTGCTGGCCAAGGTGCAAGGTGGCAGCCTAGCCATGCACACGGGAGATGAGGAGGGCACCACACTGACCCTAGAGCTAAGCCGTGCACCTACCCCCCCAACGCTGGCAAGCATTAGCTCCGGCAATACCTTGGCCATGCAAGCCGCCCTGCCTACGCCGGAATTGCCGGCCATGTCAGTTTTGGTAGTGGACGATGATGAGTTCAATCTGATGGTGATGAGCTCGCATCTCCCTCAGCCCCCATTGCACGTGACTACTGCCGTGAATGGGCGCTTGGCACTAGAAAGTGCCATGCAGCAGCGCCCCGACATCATCATTCTCGACATCGAGATGCCTATCATGGGTGGCCTTGAAGCCATGTCGCGGATTCGCCAATACCAAGAAGACGCACACCAATCCCCGAGTTACTTCGTTGCCTACTCGGGCAGTGACGATGCGCAAAGCACCGCAAAGTTCTTGCAACTTGGCTTTGACAAATGCCTCAAGAAACCCAGTTCCCGATACGCCATATTGGCTATGCTGGCTCAAGTCAAGCTTCGTGCGGAAAATCACCCCACCAATGTCGCCGCTTAACCAAAATTCAGGTCCAATAGCGGGATGACAACTTCCCACACCACTGACGAACGCATCACAGAGTTAGAAATCAAGGCCAGCTTCACCGAAGACCTGCTAGACGAACTCGACAAAGTCATTGTCCGCCAGCAAGACCAAATCGATGCGCTCATACGGGAGTTAGGCTACCTGCGTCAGCAGTATGCGGAGCCTGCACCTCAAGGCGCGCGCAATCTACGCGATGAGCTCCCTCCGCATTTCTGAACTAGCATTACGGGCCTTTGGGGCCTGATAAAAGCGGGAGCTTCCCCCCATTTGATGCCAATAGCCCCGGACTTCTCATGCGCGTCCTACGCCACTTTCGATTCCTTGGAAACTCTTGATTTGACCTCTGCCACGCCCACCACTGCATTCACCGACACGCTGAGCCCACTGGTTTCAGCTCCCGACACCCTGGCTCAGCACGCGTTGGCGGCCTTTGAAGATGTCGTTGGGGCCACTGCAGGCTTTCGGTCTCGTCCGGGGCAGCACGACATGGCGCACCGTATCGCGCAGACGCTCTCTCGCGCAGACTTGGGAGAACATCCAAGTCCACAAAAGGCCATTGCCGTCATACAAGCGGGTACCGGCGTGGGAAAGTCAGCGGCCTACGCCAGCACCGCGATTGCCATGGCTTTGCAGCGAAAAACACGGGTTCTCATTTCCACAGCCACAGTGGCGCTGCAAGAGCAGTTAATGACCAAAGACTTGCCTGCTTTGGCCCAGTCTATGCCCACCCCTTTTGTCTTTGCGCTGGCAAAAGGTCGAGGACGCTATGTTTGCAAACTCAAACTTGAGCGCTGGGTAGGCACGGGCGGTGCGGGTGACGAGTTATTTGAAGAAGAACTTCCTGCGCCTGCCACTAATGCCGTCAGCGCCGCCTCGCAAGAAGCGGATGAAGAACGGCGCACCAAGCTCTATGAAGGCATGGCCAACATGCTTGCACACGCCAGCTGGGACGGTGACCGTGACTCGCTGGCAGAGGCCCCCGACGCCAGAGACTGGTCGGCCATCGCCGCAGAACGCCATACCTGCACCGTGCGGCACTGCCCCCGGTTTCGGGAATGCAGTTACTACAACGCACGCACTAAGCTGGCCGAAGCGAATGTCATAGTTGCCAACCATGATCTGGTATTGGCCTCCTTAGGCATGAAGACCTTACCGGACTTGGACAACTGCCTCGTGGTTTTTGATGAGGGCCACCACCTGCCTGCAGTAGCCCTTGACCAGTTTTCCAGCAGTATGGATCTGTCGAGCCTACGTTGGCTAGACCGTATGCCCAAAATTCTGCAAGAGGTCAGTGCGCGCCTGCATGTCGACTTGAGCCAAGATGTCAGCACACTGAGCAGCCAGCTCAAAGTTGCGCTGGGCCAATTGGCCCGCATGGGCATGGACTTGGTCCACAACAGCACCGATGGCCAAGATGGCATTCTTCGCTTTACCAACGGCCTCTTGCCCGAAACACTCACGGACCCCGTTACCTTGATTCACGGCCATGCGCAAGGCCTGTCGAAGGCCTTGGAAGCGCTTGGACAAGAAGTCAAGCAAGTTGCAAAGGACGACCCTAGCCAAGCCATGCTCTGTGCCCAGCTGTATGCCAAGCTGGGGGCACTGGCTCCGAAAATTGGGAGTGTGGTGTCCACTGCAAGCCTGTTGCTAGAACATGGCGAGCAGCCTTTGGCCAAGTGGTTAGAGCTCAAGAGCCAGAGCCAAATGTTCCTCACCATCACGGCCCATGCCTGTCCGATCGTTCCAGGTGACCTGTTGCGCCAGTTCTTGTGGAGCAAGGTGCGTGGCGCGGTGATTACTTCCGCGTCCCTCACCAGTTGCGGCAGTTTTGACTACTTCTTGCGAGAGGCCGGGCTATCCAACAACCCCGCAGTGACCGCGCTCGAAGTAGCCAGCCCATTTGACTACGCCAAGCAAGGGACCCTCACCGTGGTGCACACCACCGCAGACCCCAAACACGCTGATGCGTACACCAAGGAAATGGTAACGGAGCTCATGAAGGACCTAACCCAGGTGCCCAAGGGTGCTTTGGTGCTCTTTACCTCACGTGTGCAAATGCGTGCAGCAACAGATGCCTTGCTACCCGTGTTGCAAGAAAAAGTACTGGTACAGGGAACCATGTCACGTACCCGCCTCTTGGCCACTCACCAAGCGCGTGTGGAGGCCAGCGTGCCGTCCATCATTTTTGGGCTGCAGTCTTTTGGAGAAGGCTTAGACCTCCCTGGGGAATTGTGCGAGACCGTATTCATTGCGAAGCTACCGTTTGCGCCGCCGTCTGACCCCATCGATGAGGCGCGGGCCGAATGGTTGCGCAGCGTGGGCCGCGACCCGTTTAACGAGCTGGTGATTCCAGCCACCGGGGTCAAGCTCTTGCAATGGACGGGCCGCGCGATCCGCACGGAAGATGACCGTGCCCAAGTCATCTGCTATGACAAGCGCTTGCAGCAAACGGCGTATGGCAAGCGCATGTTGGCGGGCTTACCCGCCTACAAGCTGACCACGCGCATGGCGCGGGCCTGAGGGGCGCGCTTTACTGCTCGACGAAGGCGCGTTCCACCACGTAGTCGCCAGGGGTGGTGGTACTGCCTTCTTTGAAGCCCTTGGCATCCAAAATCTCGCGCATGTCTTTGTTCAAACCGGGGCTACCGCAAATCATGATGCGATCATTGGCAGGGTCTAACGGCAGCAAGCCCAAATCTGCGGGCAGCTTGTTGGTTTCCATCAGCGTGGTGATGCGACCTTGGTGTTCAAACGCCTCACGGGTCACGGTGGGGTAATACAGCATTTGCTTGCTCACCATTTCACCCAAAAACTCGTGCTTGGGCAATTCGTTCTTGAGGTACTCGTGGTAGGCCAGTTCTTTGACCTCACGCACGCCGTGCACCAAGATCACCTTTTCGAATTTTTCAAAGGTATCCGGGTCGCGAATCACGCTCAAGAACGGAGCGAGGCCGGTGCCGCTCCCCAGCAAATACAAGTTCTTGGCAGGCAAGAGATAGTCGATCAGCAAGGTGCCCGTGGGCTTACGGCCCACCACAATCTTGTCGCCCACCTTAATGTGCTGCAGCTTAGAAGTGAGCGGGCCGTCCTGCACTTTGATGCTCAAGAACTCCAAATGCTCTTCGTAATTTGCGCTGACGATGCTGTAGGCACGCAGCAAGGGCTTGCCAGACTCTTGGCGCAGGCCGATCATGGTGAAGTGTCCGTTGGAAAAGCGCAGCGCAGGGTCCCGCGTCGTGGTGAAGCTGAACAGTTTGTCAGTCCAGTGGTGTACGCTTAAGACGGTTTCTTCCAGAAATGCACTCATGGGGGGCCTTGCAAAAATTAGCGAGAGGGGGAAAACCCTCTAGTGTAAACGGGCCTACTTACGACTTAGGCCATAAGCTTATTCCCACCTTTTTCTGAGATCATTGCCGCATGCTTGAAATGCGCCCTACTTCCGACGCCCCTGCCACGCCCCCGAAACTTTTGGTTGCCTGCCTATGCGCTGCATGGTGTGGCGCTTGCCGGGAATACCAACCCCTGTTCGCGCAACTGGCTGCCGAGTTTCCCCAGGTGCAGTTCCGCTGGGTGGATATTGAAGACGAGTCAGATGCGGTGGATCCAGTGGAGGTTGAAAACTTCCCGACCCTGCTGTTGGCCTATCCCGGTGAGGCCCGCTTTTTCGGTACAGTGACACCGCACTTGGACACCTTGCGCCGCTTGGTACAACTGCACAGCGCAGCTTACGCGGAAAGACCGGTGACGCAACTGGCCATGGATGCTCGGGCTTTAGCAGAGCGGCTTCACCCCGCAACGCCGTGCGGCAAAAAATAGGCCAGTTTCGGCTGCAGCACCCATAGATATTGCGCAAGCAGCTATCAAATCCATAGCAATTGGCACTTAACTGACGGCGGACACCAAAGGTAAACGCCGTCAAAGGGATAGGCGTTTTACAGCTTAGGTGTCACCCAGGCTTGCACGCTGGCCAGCGCGGCAGCCAACTTGGCTGGCTCTGTGCCACCGGCCATGGCCATGTCGGCCTTGCCACCGCCCTTGCCGCCCACTTGCGCTGCCAGGTAGTTCACCAGCTCGCCCGCTTTGACCTTGCCCGTGGTGTCGGTGGTGACGCCCACGGCCAGTTGCACCTTGTCGCCCTCAACGGCAGCCAACACGATCACCGCCGTTTTCAGCTTGTCTTTGAGCTTGTCCATGGTGTCGCGCAGGGTCTTGGTGTCTGCACCTTCCAACTTGGCGGCCAAGAGCTTTACGCCGCTGATATCCAAGGCTTGGTTAACGAGCTCATCGCCTTGGGCGGAAGCCAACTTGCCTTTCAGAGCGGCCACTTCTTTTTCCAGCGCCTTCACATGCTCCAGCACAGTGCCCACACGCTCGGTCACTTCGACCACAGGCGTCTTCAAAGCACCCGCCACATGGGCTACCGTGTCTTCGAGGTTTTGTAGGTAGGCCAAAGCGCCCTGCCCCGTGACCGCCTCAATACGGCGCACACCAGAGGCCACACCGCTCTCGGCCACCACTTTGAATAAACCAATGTCGCCCGTGCGCTGCACGTGCGTGCCACCGCACAGCTCGGTGGTTGTGCCGATGTCCAGCACGCGCACGACTTCGCCGTACTTCTCACCAAACAGCATCATGGCGCCGGTTTGCTTGGCAGACTCAATGTCCATCAAACGGGCATGGGTCGCGGCATTGTTCAAAACCTCGGCATTCACCAAGGCTTCGATCTCGCGCACCTGGGCGTCGGTCACTGGGGCGTTATGGGTAAAGTCGAAACGCGTGCGCTCAGCGTTTACCAAGCTGCCCTTTTGCTGCACGTGGGTGCCCAGCACTTCGCGCAAAGCCTTATGCATCAAGTGGGTGGCAGAGTGGTTGCGCATGCTGGCAGCGCGCAAGCCTGCATCGACGTGCGCAGTCACGGTATCACCAAGCTTCAAGGACCCCGTGGACAGCGCACCGTGGTGGGCATACACATCAGACTTGATCTTTTGTGTGTCGCCCACGGCAAACATGGCGGTGTCGTTAAAAATCGAACCTTGGTCCCCGACTTGACCGCCGCTTTCCGCATAAAACGGCGTGGTGCTCAACACCACCACACCGGTTTGGCCAGCATTGAGCGCATTTACGCTTACGCCGTCTGCGTAGAGCGCTACGATTTTTGATTCTTGGGTCAGGTGGTCATAGCCTACGAAGTCGTTGCCTTCGCCGCTGTACTCCAGCGCCTTGTCCATCTTGAACTTGCCAGCAGCGCGGCCCTTGGCTTTTTGCTGCTCCATGGCGGCTTGGAAGCCCGCCTCGTCTACCTCGACACCGTTTTCACGGCACACATCGTTGGTCAAGTCCAAGGGGAAGCCAAAGGTGTCATGCAGCTTAAAGGCGACGTCGCCCGGCAGCACCTTCACACCGCCTTGCAAGGCGTGGTCCAAGATTTCCATGCCGTTTTCCAGCGTTTCGAAGAAGCGTTCTTCTTCTTGGCGCAGCACATCGGTAATGCGGTCTTTTTGGGCCGCTACGTTGGGGTAGGCATCGCCCATTAGCGCTGCCACATCCGCCACCAGCTTATGGAAAAACGGCGTCTTTTTGCCAAGCTTGTAGCCATGGCGAATCGCGCGGCGGATGATGCGGCGTTGTACGTAGCCACGACCTTCGTTGGAGGGTGTCACACCATCGCTGACCAAGAATGCGGTTGCGCGGATGTGGTCCGCAATCACACGCAAGCTCTTGTTGTCCAAATCGGTGCAGCCGGTTTCGCGAGCGGCAGCGCCAATCAGGCCTTGGAAAATGTCGATTTCGTAGTTGCTGTGGACGTGCTGCAAAATGGCCGCCAAGCGCTCTAAGCCCATGCCGGTGTCTACACACGGTGCAGGCAATTTGACCAAGCTGCCATCAGGCTGCATGTCAAATTGCATGAACACGTGGTTCCAGATTTCGATGAACCGGTCACCGTCTTCACCAGGGCTACCGGGAGGGCCGCCAGGAATGTGTTCACCGTGGTCGTAAAAGATTTCAGAGCATGGGCCACAAGGTCCGGTGTCGGCCATCATCCAGAAGTTGTCCGACGCGTACTTCTTACCCTTGTTGTCGCCAATGCGCACGATGCGGTCCGCAGGCAAGCCAATTTCTTTGTGCCAAATGTCGTAGGCTTCTTGGTCGTCGATGTAGACCGTGGCCAAGAGCTTTTCAGGTGGCAGGCCATAGACTTTAGTGAGCAGCTCCCAGCCCCACTTCAGCGAGTCGCGCTTGAAGTAGTCGCCAAAACTCCAGTTGCCCAACATTTCAAAAAACGTGTGGTGGCGCGCGGTGTAGCCCACGTTTTCCAAATCGTTGTGTTTGCCCCCAGCGCGCAGGCAGGCCTGCACAGACGCTGCGCGCACGTAAGAGCGCTTATCAGTTCCCAAGAACACGTCTTTGAACTGCACCATGCCGGAGTTGGTGAACATCAACGTGGGGTCGTTGCCCGGCACCAAGGGGCTGGACGCCACCACGGTATGGCCCTTGGAGGCAAAGAAGTCGAGGAAAGTTTTGCGAATGTCGGCAACACTCATGGCGGACTGGGTCATGTCGGTAGTTCTTTGATCAAGTCAATGGGGAAACGGTGCAACCGGACATTATCGCCGGGCAAGACGCACTGGCGCGGCATAGGCGCCGGTACAGGGAGAATTTACTTCAACAAACGTATTCCAAATGGGGTGCGAAAGCTCTTGCCCTTTGCGGCGGACAAAGCCCCCAACACGCAAAACACAAAACTGCACAGCCCCAGGAGCCAAAAACCCAGCAAGCCAATCAAGATGATGACTAGTACGAGGCAGACAAAACCCAATATCACCGTGGTGATGCCCCAGTTCAAGGCTTCTTTCGCATGCGCCGCTACAAATGCGTCGTCAGACTTCAATAAGTAAAACAAAAGGCCTGACAGCAAAGGGAAAAAGATAGAGCCCACCCACACCAGAACTGCCAAGTTTTTTGAGTCTTGCGAGACCGTGCTGTTGAGTTCCAAATCCATAGTGTTCCTTTAAAAAGAAAGTTAGAGGGCGAAAGCCATTCTAAGCAGGCTATGCGCCAGCCCTAGAACGCAGTAGTCTCTAGCCCGTCGGAGAAAGCAAAAAAACATTTGACATTTTTGATAAATTTGATAAATTTGTCACAAATGAAGGTTTCAGAGGGCAATGCACCATGACCGTCAACTACCATCAACCGTCCGTCAACGCGCTGTTTGACACCATGCCGTCGGCCTTGCTGACATTCGACGTGAATGGGTCGGTCACTTTTGCCAACCGAGTAGCAAAACTTCACCCGGGCAAGCCTGCGGAGGTCATGGCGGGTAAAGATGTCATCAAGTCGCTGGTCAAAGACATCACCTTGAAGAAGGTAAAGCTTCCTTACTCGGCCAATGTAGAGCTTGCTGGCGGCCTGAAAGTAAGTGGCACCTTTGTGCCTGGCCCGTCTGGCCTAGACATCGCCTTCTTGATTAAACAAGATGCCGCGCCACAAGAAGAATCCAAGCGCATGGAGCTTTCCGACATCATTGCCCTGTTGCGCGATGAGCTCAGCCCGCCCTTGAAACAGTTGCAAAGTCAACTTAGCAACCTGCCGGCCGGGCCTGAAACTGAACAGCTTGAAGCTGCTGCTGATGCGTTAAGCCAACGCATGCGCAGGCTTGCAGACTTGATTGCCGTGTTTGGCGAAGACGTGCTCATCACCACAGACCGCATTGACCTGTCTGCAGAAGTGCAGTCTGTGTGCAGCCAACTCGGACCCAAAGCCTTGTCCAAGAAAGTGCACTTTGAGGTGGAGACACCTGCCCAGGTGCTGCCCCCCCTGTATGGCAACCAAACGCTGGTACGGCGCGCGCTGTTTGAATGCATAGACAACGCCGTCAACAATTCACGTAAAGAAGTGAACAGCCAGCAAGACTTAGTCGTCAACGTCAGCTACCGACTGACGGGGGAGCATGTGTTGATTGCAGTGCGCAATCTGGGCGCTATGCCAGAAGAACTCAAAGGAGTGGAAACCCGAGAACTCTTTGAGAAAGCGCCCGCAAACGCTGAAGCCGACAACAAAGGGCGTCTAGGCCTTCCACTCGTGCAACGCATCATTGGGCTGCATGGCGGAAATATGCGTATGACCGCCGTCGGTGACGACGAAGTCAAAGTGCTCCTCGAATTCCCCACTGGCGCGCCACAGCGCGGCAAAGGCCAGCTCGATATTGCCCAAGCCCAGCGATATGCGGCGGATTTGGCTCAGCTTATGTCACGGCGCAAGAAGGAGACAACATGAAACGCAATGCATTGATCGTGGACGACCAGCCCGATATCCGCAAACTCATTTTTATGACCATGGAATGCGAGGACTTTGACTTGCACGAAGCAGACAACGGTGAAGACGCGTGGTCCATCGCCCAAAAGCTTCGCCCCGCTGTGGTGCTTCTGGATGTGATGATGCCGGGCAGCATGGATGGCTACCAAGTCTGCGAAAAGATCAAAGGCGACCCCATCTTGCAAAAGATCACCAAAGTGATCTTGCTGACCGCCAGAGGCCAAAGGACGGACGTAGAGCGCGGCCAAGAAGTCGGCTGCGATGCCTACTTGGTAAAACCATTCAGCCCCTTGGAATTGCTAGACACGGTAGACCGCTTGGTCGCGACATCATGAGCCAAGACTCAAACAATCTCAATGCGCAGCGCAGGCAATGGCTCGCTAGCGCCTTGGTAGGCGCCGGTCAGCTGATCTACAGCGCGAACGCCTTGGCGGCAACGCAAACCAACGCGACCAGCCAAACTGCCAGCAAAACATGGCGGCTGGCCGTGGTTCCCCAACTCACTGCCGTGGAGATGACACGCAACTGGACGCCAATCGTCTCGGCATTGGCCCAAGCCGGACTCAACATGGAACTGGTCATATACCCCAGCATTTCCAAGTTTGAGCCTGAATTCCTAAAAGGTCACGCTGACTTTGTGTTCCTCAACCCTTACCACATGGTGATGGCAAAACGCACGCAACGCTACGAGCCGTTGTTGCGCGACGCGCGGCCACTAGAAGGGTTGTTGGTGGTCAAGGCCGATGGGCCCGTTCAGGCTATAGAGCAGCTCAAAGACCATCGCCTATCGTTTCCCGCGCCCAATGCATTTGCGGCCAGCCTCTACATTCGCTCAATGCTAGAGCGGAAACACCATTTAGCATTCGACGCGCACTACGCAGGCACCCATCGCAATGCCATCCGCCAGGTGCTGGCAGGCGACTCGGCCGCCGCTGGAGTGGTGCGCACGACCCTGGAACAAGAACCACCTGAAGTGCGCCAAGCGGTGCGGGTGATTTACACCACCCCTCCCTTGTCGCCCCACCCACTGGCTGCTCACCCGCGCGTACCGGCCTCAGTGCGCCAACAGGTATCTCAAGTGCTGCTGGCGCTAGCAGACAAGCCAGAGACCACAGCACTCATGGGAGCCATCCAAATGCCAAGCCCCCAAGCAGCCATTTACGCCAAGGACTATGCCCCCTTGGAGCAACTCAAGATTGAGAAATTCGTCGTCGTGGAGTAAAGCCACCATGAACCCCCTACACCATGTGCGCCGTCTTGTGACGCCGCCCTACAGCCTCAACCGCACCATCCTGTTTGCGGCCAGCGCCGTGGTGGTTGTGCTCTTTGCGATTTACAGTGCGGTGGCCTATCAGCGCATGGCACGCGACACAGTGAAGTCCGCCCAAAAATGGTCAGACTCAGTGGCGCTTTTAGCGTCCACCGCAAACACCAGTGCTTTCATCCTGAACGACATCGCAGCCATTGAATCCAATTTACAGCAGCTAGCCGTACTGCCTGGCATTGAAAGCATCGCCATATTCAGACCTGACGGTAGGGTACTCACAGAGGCCCATGCCACCCCCCATGGCGTCGCCTCCAGCGTGGGTGGCATCGAGCGCATTACGGTGCCAGCGCCGAGTGCCAATGCCATGCCCTCGCAAATTCAAGGCCAAGTCTACGAGTCCTGGGCTGCCATGGACACCGGCGCCGGGTCGCCAAGCGCGTGGATCCGTGTCCATTACAGTTTGAAGCAACGCGCTGAAGAACTCACCAGTTTGTGGCACCAAGCCCTGTGGGCAGTTGCAGCCATGGTGGGCCTGTTGTTGCTAGGGCTTCAGTTTGTGGTGGGCTGGGCGGTCAAGCCCGTGCGCAACTTATCTGACTTTGCGAAAACCATGCCCACAGCACTGGGCCAAGAATTCGACCTGAGGAAAGGCTGCATTGAGGTCAATCAACTGGGAGAAGCGCTCAACAGTGCCAGCCGCGGGATCGCGGAGCAGCTAGGGCGCATTCAAGCCATCGTGAATACCGCGACCGAAGCCATTATTGGTTTGGACGCCCAAGGCAATATCAGCACCCTGAACCCGGCCGCCAGCAGCTTTTTTGGCCGCCCTGAAGACGTGCTTCTGGCGCACCCCATTTCCCAATGCGTACCGGGCCTCACAGAGCAAGAGCTCTTTGAAATGTTCGAAAACCAAAGTAGCTACTTCTCTGGCATGAGCCGCATTCTGCGCAAAGACTTTTTTGGCACCCGCGCGGATGGAACTTTGTTTCCAGTCGAGATTTCTTTGGGTCAGGTACAAAACAACAAAGAACTGCGCTATGTGTGCATCGTGCGTGACGTCACGGACGAACGCGCGGCACTGGAATTCACTGAGCTGTATGAACGCGCGCTAGCCTGCAGCCACAACGCTGTCTTCATTACCAAGGCGCAGCTGGCCAACCACCCGATTGTGTATGTCAACGATGCCTTCCAAAAGATCACTGGATTGCGTTTGCATGAAATACTGGGCGGCAGCATGGACACCTTGCTGGGCTTGTCTCCCATCGACCCGGCTTATCACGAACTCAACCGTGCGGTTAACGAGCAGCGCAACACCAATGTCTCTATCAGCACAATGATGCCCGATGGTACGCAGCGCATTGTGGAACTGTCCCTCTCCCCAGTGCGCTCAGACGAAGGTTTGCTCACGCACTTTGTGGGCATCGTGTCGGATGTAAGTGCTCGGGTGCGCGCAGAAGAAGCCATGGCCGAACGGCGGGCTCAGTTGGATGCCATCTTCAGCCTCAGTCCTGACGGCTTTGTATTGTTTGACCGCAATGACCACCTGGTGTTTGCCAACCCCGCGTTTGAGCGCATGACTGGACTTGGCCTGTCTGACCGCGCACAGGCAATCACCTTGGATTCGTTTGAGTCCATCATGACGGAGGTGTGCGACGCCAGCCACCCCTTCCCCAGCTTGCGCGACCAAACCCAAACCGAAGAGCCGTGGCATGCCCGTTTGCAGTTCGCGCGGCCTCAAGTGCGCGTGGTGCAAGCGCAGTCTAGGCGCAACATCGCCGGGCGTAGCGAAACCATTTTGTATTTCCGCGACGTCACCCACGAAGATGCGGTAGACCGCATGAAAAGCGAGTTTTTGGCCGCCGCAGCGCACGAGTTGCGCACTCCCATGGTCAGCATCTTTGGCTTTACAGAACTGCTACTCAAACGCAAGTTCACCGAGGAACGCAAAACCGACATGCTGGAAACCATCCACCGCCAATCGGGCCTTCTGGTCAAGATGATCAATGAACTGCTGGACCTGGCGCGCATTGAGTCTCGCGGCGGACTGGACCTCAAGATTGACGCCTACGCACTGACAGAGCTCGTGCAAACCAGCATCAAAGGGCTGATGCGCGCCGACACTGACCGCCAAGTGGATGTAGCCGCCGTGCCTGATGTGCAGGTGCTTATTGACCCCGAAAAGATGCAACTGGCCATGAACAACTTGCTCAGCAACGCATTCAAGTACTCGCCGCAAGGTGGCTCTGTCACGCTGCAAGCCCGCATTGAAAAGAAAGGGGCTGAACCCTATGCAGTCATTGAAATCCGAGACCAAGGCATTGGCATGACCCCTGAGCAGCTGGGCCGCGCATTCGAGCGCTTCTATCGGGCAGACGCCTCAGGCAATATTCCTGGCACAGGCTTAGGCCTGAGTTTGGTGAAAGAGGTAGCGGAACTGCACAAAGGCCGCATTGAACTGCGCAGCGAACACGGCCAAGGCACGACTGCCTGCTTGTGGATACCGGTTGCCAAGCCAAACGCCAGTAGGCCCGCTCAAAAAGCGCAAGTTGCAGACTCAGTTTCAGCAAGTTAAAGACCCAGACCCCAAGTAGCGTTCACCCACACCGAAAGGAACACATCATGTACGGCCTTGTCAATCGCGCAATTGAACAGTTGGTGGTGTCCCTCAAGGGTGAAAACGGCTGGCGCGGCGTCTGCGCCCATGCCAATATCCCTTCAGACGGCTTTGTGTCTATGCAAGCCTATGACGACGACATTACGTACCGCTTGGTAGGCGCTGTCAGCGCACGCTTGGGGTTGGCTCCAGAAATGGTGCTGGAGGCCTTTGGCGAATACTGGATCACCTACACCGCCGCCGAGGGCTACGGCAGTCTCATGGACGCTGGTGGCAAGCACTTGCGTGAGTTTTTGGACAACCTCAATGACATGCACGGCCGCGTGGAAACAGTGTTCCCCCAGCTGCGCATGCCGCAATTTCGGGTGCAGGAACTCAGTGCCTCCGAATTCCATCTGCACTACACCTCCACCCGCGAAGGCTTGGCACCCATGGTCTTGGGCCTGGTCAAGGGCTTGGCCAAACGCTTTGACCAGCCGATAGAAATTACGCAAACCGTCTTCAAAGCCCATGTGCAGGACGAAGATGTGTTCCTGGTGCGACTACTGGATGAATCAAAGGAGTGACTCCTTGAACAACGCCATCCTCCAGTCGCAAGCCATCCCAAACCAGGAGGTGTTCGCCCGCGCGTTCCCGTTTTTCTTGCAAGTAGACCCTTTGTTGCAAGTGCTGGCCTGCGGCCCGTCCTTACGCAAGGTTTATCCCCAAGTGTTGCCTGGCGTCGCCCTCAATGCCTTGTTCACAGTGAAACGGCCTAAAGGCGTGTTGACGTTTGAACAATGGCAGGGCCACCTCACCGAGCTGTGCACACTGCAGAGCCTAGGCAGCAAAGCGCTTACGCTGCGGGGCAGCGCTGAGCTCAACACTGACGGCACCTTGTTGTTTCTAGCGACACCAGTTGTCACCTCGATGGAAGACCAAGCGCGTCTAGGCCTTACGTTTAACGACTTTGCCAAGCACGACTCGCTGGGTGACTCTTTGGTACTTGCGCAAACCACACACTTATCACGCTTGGACGCCGAGCGGCTTTCGAACCGCCTGCGCGCTCGCACTGCAGAAATGACGTCGATGTTGGAGCTCAGCAAAAACGGCATGGTGTACTTCGACGCAGGCAAAGCGCTATTGCATTTGAACACCGCTTTTCTGGACATGCTGGGCCTAGAGCATGCAACGGCCTTAGACATGGATCTACTTGCCCTAGACCAATGGCTCAACCAGCTCATGGGGCCCGGCCAAATGGCCAATGCCCTGCAGTGGCTCATGGGCCCCGACAACGCAGCAAGCGCAGGCATCACAGTCCGCCTTGAGCGGCCCAAAGCGGCCATGGTCTTCATTGACTATGCCAGCAATGCCGAGGGAGGCACGGTGTTCTACCTGCGTGATGTCACCCGTGAAACCGAGGTGGACCGCATGAAGAGTGAGTTCTTGGCAGCCGCCGCACATGAGCTGCGGACTCCGATGGTCAGCATATTCGGGTTTACCGAACTTCTGCTCAAGCGCAAGTTCAGCGAAGAGCGCCAGGCCGACATGCTGCAGACCATTCACCGGCAATCCGGCTTGCTGGTCAAAATGATCAACGAGTTGCTAGACCTTGCACGCATTGAAGCCCGGGGTGTCAGCGACTTGCAGCTACAAGCCTACAGCCTAGAAGAGTTGGTACACAACAGCGTGAAGGGCCTGATGCGCTTAGACACTGACCGGCAAGTGAACTTGGGCGCTTTGCTGGCCGTAGATGTCTGGATCGATCCGGAAAAAATGCAACTGGCCATGAATAACTTGCTGAGTAATGCATTCAAGTACTCGCCCCAAGGCGGCGAAGTGCGTTTGAGCACCCGGCTCAGTCGCGTAGAAGGCAAGCGATTTGCGGTGATCGACATCCAAGACCACGGCATTGGCCTGTCACCGGCCCAATTGGAGCGCGTGTTTGAACGCTTCTACCGGGCCGATACCTCAGGCAACATCCCGGGCACGGGCTTGGGCTTGAGCTTGGTAAAACAAGTGGCAGAGATGCACCAAGGGCGCATTCAGCTCAGCAGCAAGCTGGGCCTTGGCACCACGGCCAGCCTGTGGATTCCCATAGCCCCTAAAGCCCAGACGCCCAAAACAACTAACTCTCCAGAGCCTTAATCCGATGCTTTAGAGGTCTGCAGGTTCTTCACCATGTTTTCCAAGGTGTCGTACGGAATCGGCTTTTGAAAAAAGGTCACGCCGGGGGGCAGTCCGCCACGGTCATTGATCTCTTCCACACTGAGCACAGACACCACAATGATGTGCAGGGCACCAAACCCAGAGTCGGGCTTGCACAGTGCGCGCAACATCTCAAAACCATCCATTCCCGGCATGTTCAAATCGGTCACCACCATATCGGGCTTAAGCTCCCCAATGCGCAGCAAGCCCTCAAAGCCATTGCTCGCCGTGCTCAAGGCCACGGGTACGCTCCACCCCTCCACCATCAGGCCAAAGAGTTGGCGCAGGTCCGGGTCATCTTCCACCACCAGGAGTTTGAAAGGCTGGGTGCTAGGCACCGTCGCCGCGGATGGGGCCAACCCCGCCGCCACTTGATCCGTAGTCATGGCGCGCTCACTCATGAGCTTATCCACCGCAGCGCGGGCAATGCGCCTGTGGCCACCCGCCGTGCGCCACGCTGGCAGCACGCCTGACTCCACCCATAGTTGTACCGTGCGCACGGCCACACCTAAGGCCTCGCCGACTTCGCGCGTGGTCATCAGCTCATCATTGCTCGCAATTTTCCGCATGCCTGCACTTTAACAAGCTTGACCACGCTTATCGTTGCAATGCCATGTGCTTATTTCAGCTGTGGCATCCTGTTCGCCATCCTGCAGCGCTGAATGTCGCAGGCCGTGGGCAAGCTGGCTCGGTATTCGGGCACGCCACTGGGGGCTTTCCCCCCTCGCACAGAACAGGTTTCGCCTTTGGCATTGCTGTAATAGGAGGTGACATCCACACACCGCCGCGAATGGGCAACCAGACCATACAAATGCCCCATTTCGTGCGACACCACCATTTGCAGAATGGGCAGAGGGTCCAACTGCGGGTTGCGTGCTTTGAGCATCTCAAACGCCTTGGGGCCAAGGGTCAGGCTAGCATCGCCCATGTTGGCCAGGCCAAAATACCCCGGGCCGTAGCGCTCAGACCATCCCACGGCACTGGCACCCAAAGGTGCTTTTGTGCCAGTCTCAACGGCAAGCACCGTTCCACCAATGCCACACTGCGCCCATGCGCGCTGGGCGGCAGTAAGGGCGCCAAGTACTGCGTCCTGGCTCAACCAAGACGGCGCGTCTTGGTGGTTGTACAAAAACACCAGGGGGTTGGCCAGGGCCACACGGTCTTGGCCATCACCCCATGTCTGCACCTCCCCGGGCAGGCACTGGGCGATCTCTTGCTGGCGCAAGAGCGCATCGGCACCCGCCCCTGCACTGAACCAAAGTGCCCCTATCAGCAGCACAGCTCGGCGACCCAGTACCCCCAGCGATTGCATAGTCCAGTCCTTTCAAAACCCTTGGGGCGCTTGCGTGCCCCTCGCCCACCATGCTGCCAGAAAACACCGCACGCAAGGCCCAGAAAAGCCGGGTTGGCGCAAAGGCTGAGGCCGCCATCCCTACGCCCCGATGCATTGGCTGGCCAAGCGCGGCAGTGAAGTGGTATGTTCTGGCCATGAAAACACATATAGACCATCTCGTCGTCGTCGCAGCCAATCTAGAGCAAGGCATACAGTGGTGCGAAGACACCCTGGGCATTACCCCCGGCCCCGGTGGAGAGCATGCCCAGTTTGGCACCCACAACTGCCTTTTCAAAATTGCCACACCGGCCAACCCTATGGCCTACTTTGAGATCATCGCGCTGAACCCGGGTGCCAAAGGCCCCGCCAACCCCAACGCCAAGCGCTGGTTTGACATGGACGACCTGCAAGTGCGTGCCGCTGTGGGCATGACGCCCCGCCTGCTGCATTTCGTGGCCAATACCGACAACATGCAAGCGGCCCGCATTGCGCTCAAAGGGCTGGACATTGACCGCGGCCCCGCCATGCCCGCCAGCCGCCATTCACGCAAAGGCGTGCTGCACTGGCAAATTACCGTGCGCGAAGATGGCCAACGCCTGTTCGACGGAACCTTGCCTACGCTGATTCAGTGGGGCAAGCCTGACGACGCCGACCCCATGCGCCTGCACCCCCGCAACAGCCTGCCGCGCTCTGGAGTCACATTGCAAAGCGTTGCCGTGACGCACCCCACTGCGCCAAAACTGCAAGCCGCGTATGACGCCATTGGCCTGGGCGGCATTGACATCCAGACTGGGCCAGCCAACCTGATTGCCACCCTGAAAACGCCCAAAGGCATAGTGCAGCTGCAGAGTTTGGGGCTCTAACCCGCACTTTTAGCCATCACCCTAAGCGGCGGCGGCTGCCACTTAAAAAGACCAATTGAGGCGCGCGGTCAAACGGTACGGCTCTTGGTTGGTGGTCACCACTTTTTGGGGCGTCGCATAGGTCAGGTTGACCTGGGCCTTGTTGTTCCACGACCAGTCCACACCTGCACCCACCGAACTCAACTCCGTCTTGGCCAAGCCCTTGGTACCTGTGCTACCCGTGTCGTACAGCAAGAAAGCATTGAGTCCCTTCATCACTGGGTAATGCCACTCCACATTGGCGTAATGCCCTTCGTCACCCGTCACTGCACCCAAAGCGTATCCACGCACCGTGCCAGCACCCCCTAAGGACATGCCCATTGCCGAAGGCATCACTGCCTGCGAAGCCTGCTGCACAAAGGCCTTGAAGTAGACATAGTGCCCCGGGCTAAAGCTTTCGAGCCACCCACCAGACACCTGCGAGGAAGATGCCGAACTCGCGGGAAGCGGTTTTCCTGTCACTGTGCCTGAGTTATGGGTCACGCTAGCATTGAGCACGCGGTTGGTGTAGCGCAAGGTGCCATTCAAACCAATAGCCTGCAAGTCCGTCAGGGTGTCACTCAAACCGAATCCAGACACCGTGTTCTGGCTCTTGATTTGGCTCCAATCCGCATTACCAGACAAGTCCCAGTCTTCGGCAGTCACCAGCAGCTGGGTTAGGCCCAATTGATTTGTGGACGAATTACCTTTGACATCAAAATATCTGTATGGCCCGGCCACCACACTAGACGAACTAGAACTAAACGAAGTCCGCAATAAGGTGCCACGCATTCCCAGTGGAATGGCGTAGCCCACGCTGTTGTAAAAGGACCCCTGAGAGCCCGAGGCATAGGCACTCAATTTATCGTTAATCCCTAGCGGTGCGTTGTACACCAAGCTCACTCCCCCTTGGTTTTGCCCCACAGAATCGCTAGCCTCATTGTTTACAAACACGGTGGCCTGAAAGCGCTTGGATTCCTGCACCGCCAACACTATGTCCGTCTCCCCCACATTGGCGCCAGGTACCAAGTTAGCCTCTACCGATGCGACACCCGAGATACGGAAGTTATTGGCACGGTCTTTCAGTACGCCTGAATTGATGAGGTCATTGGTGGCAAATGGCACCACGTCAGCGACGTATTGTTCGCGGGTATAGGTATTGCCAGTGACTTTGACCTTGCTTAAACGGCCCTCGACAATATCAACGAACACAACACCGGCAACGATCTTCTGAGGGCGAACATCCGCGCGGGAAGACAGTATCTGCTTCTTTTGGTACAGGGCATTGACCTCATTGCGAATCTTCAGCAAATCGGCGTACCCCACCTGCGTTCCAATGTACGGCGCAACCACAGCTTGCAACTCTGCCGCACTCAACTGTGCGGAAACGCCAAACCGCACCTCTTTCAGTTCAAAGGTGGCCGCTGGCTTGGCCACGGCTTTGGGTGCGCCTGCATCGCTGTTCAGGTCATATCTACCGGTTTCCTTCTCTTTCTCCTTGAGTTCCTCCAAGAACTTCTGGCGCGCCACATCTGGCCCTTGGCTGGTAGGCCCATCGGGCACGCTCAAAGGCCCTGCCGCCATGGCAGCGTTAGACAACAAGACCGCGATTGCTACACATTGTTTATTCAACACACATCACCCTGACATTCATTAAATTGTTATTTCAGCAAAGGCCCCACGCAGCAGTGCGAGGTGCACTGCTGCGTGGGGCCAATCCGCCCTTGCTACTGCGCTTGAGAGATGTATTGCTCCCACTCCTTAGCCTCTTCTTCCGTCACGCCCGCAGCCGTAGGCGGCAAGGCATTGAAGTCGACCGTGCGCAAGTCAGTAATGCCAGACAAGGTTGCCGCCGTGTAGCGACTACGGATGTCACTCAGTGCATTGCCCGACTGCAACTTGTTCGTGTCGCGCTCCAAACTCACCCCAGTATTCGCGCCAGGCGCTGCATTGAAGTTTGTGTTGGTGCTGACCGCGTAGACGTTCAGTGGGTCAAAGTACGAAACAAATGCGTCCGTCACATAGCTATTGCCCTCTTGCAACAAGGTAAATCGCTTGGTATCTGCAAACAATTGAACGCGTTTGCCCACGACAGATGTGCGGTCCACATTGTTCATCCACAACGCGCCGATGGGTGATTCGTAAGCCAACTGACCTGTGATGTAACCATCACGAATACCATTTTGATTCGTGCTGCTGGCCACTGTTGCCACCTTAGCCCACAGTTTGCGGAAATCCACACCCCTGGCCGAAGTGATCTGCAAGTCCACGTTGTCAGCCACATCCTCATTCTTACCAGACACGCTCACCACCATGGGGGCTTTGCCATCATTGCGCAACTTCGCCTTGGCGGAACGCAGCACAAAGTTGGCACTGTCACCCACCATCGCATCGGTCAGCAACAAAGTGCCAGGCGTGGTCACCGCCAAGCGGTTGGCCTTCAGCACCGTTGCCGCAATACTGGGCGCAGTTGCAGTCACATCGCCTTTGCTGGCCTCAAGCGTCGCATCGCGCACTGCTGTCAGACTGCCAATGAGCACTTGATTTCCCTTCAGCACCGCATCCTGCGAGACTGTGGCCGTGCTCAGCTTAACCACACCAGCGCTGGCCGTCACACCAAAATCAGCCACGCGCTTGGCGTCACCGACCGATACGGAACCAAACGTAGCATCGCCACTTGTCGAGAAGGCAGCATTGCCATGGCTGTTCAAGCTCGTCACTTCGGCAGTTGCTGCAGAGGCCGTGACACTGTCTCCACTCAAAGACTTCACACGCAACGCACCACCCACACTAGCCGCTACTGCACCATTTGCTACCAAATCTGCAGCAATTAAATCGCCTGTAGTCGCTGTCAGCGACAGATTGCGGCCGTTCTTCAGCGTTCCAACGTTAACGTTGGTGCCGGACAAAACAACGTCCCGAGTTACGTCAACACTCGCTACGTCCACCGCGCCTTTGCTCGCGGTTACCGTCAGGTCCGACGCATGCTTAGCATCACCCACAACCACGGTACCCAAGCTTGCAGACCCTTGGGTCTTCAACGTGGCGTGCCCCACACTCGTCAGCGTCGTGATGTCGGCACTCTCTGCTGTGGCGGCCAAACTGCCGGTAGCTAACCTAGCTGCGGTTAGCGCTTTGGTAGCACTCAACTCAGTGCTGCCATCTACATCGGCTTGACCCACGCCGATAGCGTCAGCAGTCATCTGCAGTTGTTTAGCCTTGAGAACATCCACCTGGGCACGCGCCTTGGCGCCCAACACTGCTACCGCTGCAGCCAATTCCTTCGCCAACACATCTTCGTCAGTCGCAGTCAAATCAGCTTTACCGGTTACGGCGGCCTTGCCCAGAGCAACACGTCCCGCTGTTACTTTTAGGTCCGCTGCGTGGTCTTTGTCGCCCACGGTCGCCGCGCCCAGCGTTGCGTTGCGTTGGGCCGTTATGGTGGCATTGCCAGTGCTGGTCAGCGTGGTCATGTTCACGTCGCTGAATGTGGACTTGGCTACCAAGCTACCCGTAGTCAACGTCGTTGCACTTAGCAAGCGTGTGGCCGCCAAGTCGATGGCATCGGTCACCGTGGCTTGGCCCAGCGCAATGGTATCGGCATTTGCCGTCAGTGCCTTGGCCTTCAGCTCTGTAGCGTCAAACCTGCCGAGAGCGCCCGTCCCTATTGCACCTGTAGCTACCAATCTTGTAGCAACTAAATCGCCTCCAGTAGCCGTCAGGGTCATGTTTACTGCGTTGGCTTGCTGCGCCATGTGGACCATTGCGCCCTTCACCACCAGGTCTTTAGACACGGTCGCGGTGGTCACCTTGGCAAGGCCCTCAGTGGCAGTCACCATCAGGTCCGCTGCGTGGTCTTTGTCGCCCACGGTCGCTGTGCCCAGAGTTGCGTTGCCTTGGGCCGTTATGGTGGCATTGCCGGTGCTGGTCAGCGTGGTCATGTTCACGTCGCTGAATGTGGACTTGGCTACCAAGCTACCCGTAGTCAACGTCGTTGCACTTAGCAAGCGTGTGGCCGCCAAGTCGGTGGCATCGGTCACCGTGGCTTGGCCCAGCGCAATGGTATCGGCATTTGCCGTCAGTGCCTTGGCCTTCAGCTCTGTAGCGTCAAACCTGCCGAGAGCGCCCGTCCCTATTGCACCTGTAGCTACCAATCTTGTAGCAACTAAATCGCCTCCAGTAGCCGTCAGGGTCATGTTTACTGCGTTGGCTTGCTGCGCCATGTTGACGCTTTTACCCTTCACCACCAGGTCTTTAGACACGGTCGCGGTGGTCACCTCGGCAAGGCCCTCAATGGCAGTCACCGTCAGGTCTGCGGCGTGGTCTTTGTCGCCCACGGTCGCCGTGCCCAGCGTTGCGCCGCCTTCGGCCGTTATGGTGGCATTGCCGGTGCTGGTCAGCGTGCTCAGGTTGACACTGCCCCCTGTGGACTTGGCTGTCACGGTGCCTGTGGTCAACGTCGTCGCACTCAGCAAGCCTGTGGCCGTCAGGTCGGTGGCATCGGTCACCGTGGCTTGGCCCAGCACAATGGCATTGGCGTTTGCCGTCAGCGCCTTGGCGTTGATCGTTTTGGCATCGAATGTGCCCTTGGCGTCCGTTTTTATTGCCCCAGTAGCTAGCAATGTAGTAGCAACCACACTACCAGCGCTTGCAGTCAGCGTAGCGTCACCGCCGCTAGAGACCTTGGTCAGCGACACACCACCTGTTTTTGCGGCGATTGTTACGTTTTTGTCCACTCCCGTGCTCGTTACCGCGGTGCCCGTCACTCCACCATTCGCGAGCAGAGTCACACCGTCACGGGCAGTCACGCCCTCACCCACCAACTCGACACCTGTGTTCTGTGCCACGGTCATGGTGACTGCACCCTGGCTGGCGCTCGCCTGCAGCTTTTTGGCTTGCACCTCGAAGGCATTGCCTGCAGTGCCCACACCCGCTTTGGCGTTGATAGTGACCGTGCCGTTTTGGGCCTGCGCCACCACAGCATCCGCCACCGCACCGCCATCCAGCACGGCCCCTGCGGTGCTGAGGGTGATGTCGCCAGTCGTTGCCGTCAACTTGCCAGCAATAGCCAAGTCGTCTTGCGAAGTCAGGCCAATCGAGTTTGCAGCAGTCACGCTGTCTACCAAGAAGCGGTTACCGCTCACCCCGGCCAAGTACACACTGCCCTCGTCCGACGTAGCGTTGATTAGGCTTTCCTTGCTACCAACCGCCACATTCAGCGCTTTATCCGTGGCACCGATAGACCTTCCCGCATTAAGCGTCACACCAGTGCCCAACACATTGAGCAAATCGTTGTCCGCCGCACGGGTCATGCTGCCGTCAGCCGCCAGGTAAATGGCGTCACGGGAATAGACCGCATCAACCTGCATGTTGCCGCTGTCGTGCACGGCTACCGCCATGGCGGCACGTGCGGTCAGGGTGGAACCTGCGCCCAGTTGGAGCTCCAGCGGCGCGCGCACACCCGCACCAATGGCCCCATCTGCTGCTTCCAGCACCAGGTTGCCCGTGCGCACCGACGACGCACCCGCATTCACCAATGAACCCCGCACCTTGATACGGGTTTCCCCGCTCACATTAATGGTGCCCAAGTTGCCGTCTTTGAGGGATGCCAGGAATGCCGTGCCGTTGATGGCACTGTCTGCACCCACGCCGCTGGCGTTGAGTTGCGTACTCGCATCAAAGTTCAGCGGCTTGCGCTGCAGCACGGTGAGCATGTTGTCTTTGAAGCCGAAGTCGCTGCGCTCAGCGGCAGCCAAGGCCACCTTTTGGGCTGGCGTGAGCTTACTGGGGTCGAAGTTCTTCAGATCAATGGGTGTGGCCACATAAGTCTCGCCAATGCCCTTGCCCGCTTGCAGGCTGACGGTATTGCCCTGCACGTTGGCCACCTTGACCACCGGGTTGGTATTGGTAATGGTTTTCAACGCGCCGGGACTAATGGCTACGGCCAGTTGCTTGTCCGTCCAGGCCACACCGCGTAGCAGATCGTCCGTTTCCTTCTGGGACATCACATAGTCGAAATGTGCGTTGTACTCGGGTGAATTGCCAACTCCATACACCTTGCCCAGATCGTCTAGCGCTTTTTGCTTGCCCACTACTATTTGGGCGATATCTGCATCGGACGTGCCCTGCGCTTTGAACGACGCTATTTGCTGCTCACTCAATTTAAAGACCAACTTGCCACTTGTGGCATCTTCCTGAGCGTTTTTACGCAATTGCCAGTAGTCTTTGTACTCGGCGTTTTTCGCTTCAACATACGTTTTGAGCATCTTGGTTTGCTTGGCCAAGTTCGCATCGGTGCCTGAGCGCAAGCCCAAGGAGTCCCAATAGTCGATCAGCTCGCCCCAAGTCCGCCTGTCAATGGTCTCATTGGGGTTGTTGTCCACCATGCGGCCAGGTGCCACCAGCTTGACGTCGCCGCCTGAGGATGCCACCGTATTGAGTAGCAAGTTGCCATCGGCGTTGTGCGCCCATGTGTTGGTTTTAATGCCTATGTCTTTAGCCGCCGATGCCGTCAGCCCGTTAAAGCCACGCGTCGTCAAGTCGTCCGAGTAGGCCACGTTCACGGTCAAGGGGGCTGCTGTAGAACCTATGGCTCCGGTTGCAGAGCGCAAGTCCACCTTGTCACCTTGAATAAGGCTTTCGCTGCCTGCGCCAGCCACAATGTCGCCCTGCGCTTTTAGCTCTACAACCCCTACATCGTTGAACACCGCTGCTTGCGTAACTGTTCCGTTCGCATCCGCTTTAGCCGCTACATGGCGCGTGCCACCTGCGGTAATGGTGCCCACCTTGATGGCACCTTGGGTTTGGTCAATGTGAACGTTGCCCTGGGTGGCTGCGGCGTTGAACAGGCCTGGTACAGCCTTATCCACGGTCTCCGTCTTAATTGCCATGCCAGCGGCACCCACGCTTGCCGTGGCCTTGAAATCGAAACTTGCGGCTGACACAAGCGCATCGTCATTGGTGCGCACAATGCTCTTGGCTACGCCACCAGCTTCGATGGTCGTCTTGCCAACCTTGTTGTGAATAGCCCCAGACAACAACACGTTGCTGTTGGACTGCACATTGATCTTGCCTGTATCCGCCCCGATGAACTCAATGCCAATGGGGTTGTCCGCCTTGATGATGGTGGACTGGATGGTTTTGATCGGAGTGACTATGGAGTAGTCAATGTAGTACTGCTGGGTAACGCAGAACCACCAGTCGCACACCGACCATTGGTTGGTCTTGAACTTTCTTGCATCGCCTGCACTGCCTTTGACCTCTTCTGCAGCCTGCGCTCCGTAGCGTGTAAATCCATTGCGCACGGACAAGAACTGAGCCTGCTCCAATTTTGTGTTTTGCAAGTCATAAGGGCCACTGAGTACCGTTGATCCATCCACTGGCGCCCCATCGGTTCTCCAGTCGGTGTTGCCAAGCCACTGGGTTCCTTGCCACCTATAGTCCGTGCGTTTGGATGCATCCGAGCCGGTTTGGAAGGTGTACGCCAAATTTGTCTGGGGGTTGTAGTTGGCGGTGCGCTCAGCGCCCCATGACGTGGACGTAGACTTATCTACGTTCACTACAGCCACTTTGACCTTCCCGTTTTCACGGGTGTAGGTGGTCTTTTTGATAGTTGCTACGCCAGTCGTGTCATTGAACGACTGAATATCACTGATCTCAATCACCCCGGCCACGCCCTTGCCGGTGTCCAGTTTGGTCAGCTCAATGTCCAAGCCCGACGTGTTGGTGATGTTGATCTGTCCATAGCCGTCCAGGGCCTTGAGCTTGCCAGCACCGTTTTGGGCGGTGTTGTACACCTGCCCGTAGATCTGAATGTAGCCGCCCTGCACCGCCGTGCCGTCCACCACCAAACGGTTGCTCTTGACGTCATAGCTGGCGCCGATGTACTGTTTGTCGGATGTGTTTTCGGTGTTTTGGATCAGCGCATAAGCGCTAACGGTTTTGTCTGCTTTGGCGGCGTAGTCGGCCTTCGCGTAGGCGGTTGTGAACTCTAGTCGATCCTTGGCTCTGTTGTAATAAACACCATCCACTTTACCGCGCCCCGCGAACGCGACTAAATCACCATTTAGGGCTGCATCACCGGTACCAAGACTTTTGGCCCAATCCGCGTCGCCTTGCGTAAATCCCATAGCCGCCAAGCTCGCAGTCAGCATGGGCTGGCCACCGATATTGAGCTCATAGTTGGCATAGCCGCTTTGTACCGTGCCGTTGATATTGAGGTAGCGCGCACTTAAGAGCACGCTGCCATTGGCCATGATCAAGGAGCCGTTGGATGCAGTGCCTGGCAACTGGGTTTGGTTGCCACTCGGGTCGGCGGGTACGGCCAACTGGAAGAACTCGTCTTTGTAGCTTTGCACAAAGTCGCCATTGTTGGCCTGAATGTCCACCGTGCCGGCGCGCACCGTGCCCTCGGAGCGAATGGTGCCCGCCTTGCTGTGGACTTTGACCTTGCCGCCCACGTTGTCAATGCGACCCACGAGGTTGATGTCAGGCGCAGACCCTGGCTTGTGGGCTTGTGACGAAGCCAAGCTATCCGGGTTGTAGTTGCTAACAATGTCAACCAAGGGCTTGTCGCCGTTTGCGAGGGTAGTGATCTTGGCAAAAGTGGCCACGTTCCCTACAGCGCTCTTGGCGTTAATGGCGTTGACGTCTACATTGCTGCCCACATCCTTGCCGTTAAACACCACCCGTGCACCATCGCTTGCGCTGTTGATGGAAATGCCGCCAACCGTCAGGTATTTGGATGTGTTGTTGGTAATCGTGACCTTGGCGTCCCCAGGCGCATTCAGTGTGCCGATGCCGCTCAAACTCTCTGCTTTTACCCGGATGCTGCCCAGGTTTATTTTGATGTCGGGCGTTGTCACGAAGTCAGCAACAGGCCCACTCACCGCGACATCAGAGGCTGTTAGCTCCAACTTGGTCAGCGTCTCAATGGAGGTTTTGTAGCCAGCAATTGACGTCTGAGTTTCGGTGATCTTATTGCCGGTTTCGTTGTAGTTCTTGTTCTGCTGATCGAAATTCGTCTGCGCTGCGGCTACCAGTGTTTTACCGGCGGCCGGGGCATCTTTAGCATTGGCCTTCGCGCCGTCAATGAGTGCTTGCGTCGGGGAGGGGGTATCTGCTTTGGGCGCAACTGCTGTGTAGTTGGCCACCTTAACGCCAGAATCGGCGATGGTTTTTTCAGCATCCCCAATCGCGTTTTTGTAGCCTGTAATCTTGCTAGCGTCCGGCGTGTTGTTTTTTGATTCAGTTAGCCAATTATCCAATGCATTGGCTCGGGCGATGAAAGCAGCTTCCGCATTTGCAGCCTTCGTTGGCGCATCCTTCAGAGCAGTTTCAGCAGTGCTTTTAGCGGTCGAATAGTTTCCCTGCAGCGTTGTCAGCTCCTTCACTTTCTTTTCGCCATCCGTCACAAGTACTTGTGACGCCGTAATTTGCTGCTGCACGGCTGCTTTGGGACTGATACCTACGCCACCGCCGGTGCCCATCACGATGTCGTAGCCCCCTTTGCCATTGGCCACTTTGGATGCAAACCCCAGGTCTAATAGCTGCTTCTCCAAGAAGGTGACCTCATTGGCGTAGGCCCCGGCTGAGGCCGTGCCCGCATAGTCCAAGGCCTGCTTACGCTTGGTCTGTAATCGCGCATACAGCGCTTGCGCAACGCCTTGGTTATAGGCAATGCTCACATCACCGAAGCCCTCAGACTTGGTGATTTTGTCTACATAAACGGGTTTTCCGTTTTGGTCTATCACTGGCTTACCATCGGTACCCAGTAGCACAGCATCGTCAATGGTCAGCCATTGCACACGGTGAATACCCGTTTCCACGGTGCCATCGACCACCACTTGAGCAGTGCCTGTTGGTTTGGCGGCATTGCCGGTGACGGTTTGGGTTGGAATGCCGTCTTTGTCCAGAAGGTCGCTCACCGAACCACTTTGCACCTTAGAGTTGCCGTACAAATCACGGGAAATGCCTAGCGCCGTCGCTTTCAAGGTGCCGCGCGTGGCAATCAAATTAACGTCACCGTCCGCTTGGATTTTGCTGAGCCCGTGGGTAGCGAGTTTGGCTTGCGAGTCAATATTTGTGATCGCTTCTGGCGGGTTTTTAATCGGCACCAGCGTTTTATTCCAAATGTTTACCTTGCTGCTGGTTTCTACCGATGACTCAGTGCCCGATGTGCTTCGGCCAGCCGAAAGATTGACGCTGTTGTAGTCCGCCAGCAGCTCAGCGGAGGCGCCCACCGTCACGTTATCGCTGCCGGAGTAGCTTGCCAGCGCGCTACCAAACGGTGAACCCGCCAAACCATAGGTATTGGCCACAGCCTCTGCGCTTAGCTTGGCGTCAGTGCGCGCCCCCACCGCAATCGCCCCTTTATTAGCTTTTACTTTGGCAAGCCCACCAATCGTGGCGTTTGTAGAGGTATTTTTCACAGTCAACAGTGACTTTGCGCTGGCAACGGGAACAAGGCCGCCCGTGTCCACACCCACTTTGTCGTAGATGTCGATACTGTTGATCGCGTCCATCACCAAGGCATTGCTACTAGCTGCCTGTTTACCGTTTAACTGTACGTGTGCCCCGTTACCGATGCGGGCGGTGGTGTCTTGCTTCGTTACTTCCGTGATGGCGGTGCCAACCGGAATATCCACTAGGAGCGCGCCGGACCGTGAGTCGATGTTCCAGTTGATGACCTTGTTGGCATCCCAGTCGACCATCAGCGTGTTGTAGTTGTAGACCGTGTCGCCTTTGTTTTCTTTCTTGGTCGTGCTATTGGCGTTAATCGTCAAACTCTCAGCTTCCACCTGGGCGCTGTCGCCGAGTTCCGCCTTGACTGTGCTGCTCACCAAATGCTTGGCATAGGGCCCGCTGCCCCCGCCAGCCACGTTGAAGTTAAAGCTCTCCACCACGCCGTTGAACAACGCGGTGTGTGTGGCTTCTACCTTCAAAGCGCTTACTTTGAGCATCTTGGCTTTGTTACCGTTAGCAGCTGCGATGCCCTGGCCAATCAGCGCCTCCGTAGTGCTGTTGCTGATGGTCAACGCGTTGGCATCCGCCCCGCCTACAAGCCCACCGCTGCCCGACTTGGCCCGCGAGAAGTTTTGGTCTGCACTGGTCGCCGTTACGGTCAGGTCGCCCGCTTTGTCAAAGCCGCCTTTACCGTCAGCGACGCCATGTAGGTCAACATTCTTGCCAAGCATTGCTTTGGTCTTGGTGGCACTCTGCGCAAGGGCCGTATGGGTTCCCGCACCAATTGCCCCCACTGCAACACCCCAGGCGTCGGCTGTTTGCAAGGAATTGGCTGCAGCATTGACTGTGACCGCGCGGTTGGTCTCTATGCTGCTCTCCTCCCCAATCGCACTGGTGATTTCGCTGGTGTTGTTAGCGATACTTGTCGTCCCGGCGATGCCAACCAAGCCACCACTCGCGCCGCTGGTGAACGCACTAACACGCGCCATAGTCTGTTGCGCGTCTACCTTTACGTCACCCGAACTAGTGACATTGCTCGCATTGCCCAGCAACGCGGATACGCGTTGGTTGACAATGCCCTGCGCTTCAGAAACGCCCACACCCAGTCCGCCTACAGAGAGTCCCCAGTTTTGGGCAACCACATCGGCGGCACTCTTTGCCAAGACACTCATGCCGCCCTTGGCGTTTTGAATTGTTCCGCCCAAGGTTTGCGCGGTCACCCGGGTGCTGTCGTTAATCTGGGTTCCGCCTACACCCGCCGACACCTGCACGGCCACCGCCCCAATGGAGCCAGACATGGTGTAACCCCGCAGCGCGCCACTGTTGTCGGCGCTAACAGACAAACTGCCTCCGGTTGAAATTCCTTCAGCAGCAGCGCCAACCAAGGGCAGGCGATTCACATCCACCGCATCTGCCCCCAACTCAGCAGTCACCTGAGAGGTTTTGCCAAGTATGTTGAACGTTAACCCTTGCGCATAAGCCCCACCACCAGCGCCAAACACACGAGACTTCAGCGAGGTTTTGTCGCTCGCAGCCACCTTGGCCTGACTTTTGGCGGCCACACGGCCACCCAAGTGCGCTAGCACAGTGTTTTTGAGTTTGACTTTGGAGACCGTATTAGCGACACCACCGAGACCAGCAGCGCCAGCATAGGAAGCAGCCGATATGGTCGCCAGGTCTGGTGCTTTGAGCTTGCCAGTGCTTTTGTCTGTCTTGTCGTCGATATCCGTGGCCGTCGCACTCACTTCGACAGAGTTGACGCCCAAATCTCGCACTTCGGTGTACGTGCTGTCGTCCACAAGGGCGGTAACCGTGGCGCGGCTAATCGCCACGGAAGTGCTAGCACCAACACCCAAGCCCCCCCCAACTGCAGCGCCACCAGCCAGGTTGTCAATGGAGGTCTTGTCTATAGCTTTTACAGTAAGCGTACCCACATCCAGCACGGTTTTGCCGCCAATTTGCGCGGTGCTTTCGTTGAGACCCGTTTTCTTGAGAAAAACTTTGTCAAATGTGGTGGTGTCTTTTTGCCCGGTCTTGGCAAGCTCACGGATATTGCCCTGCGCGTCTTGCAGCACTTTGGTCGTGCCTTCCTCAGGCTTGGTGTTGATCGCGTCGGCCTGCTCAACGCCTGACTCTGCACCGACCAATGTGACCACGGTAGCCGCCCCCACACCGGCCCACAAACCGCCGCCGCCGGTGACTACATAGTCTTCCACCGTATTTTGGTTGGTGCTTTGCACTGTCAGTGCATTTTTAACTTTTACGTTACTGTCAAACACAACGCTGCGCGCCGTGTTGCCAATATCATTCACCAGCAGGCTAGCCCCGAGACCGCCGCCTTTCACACCCACCCCAAGTGCACCGGCCACACCAAACACGGCGTTGGAGCTGTTGGCAGTCACATTGAGTGAGCCCGTCTTGTAAACGTCCCCCGCCTTGGTGCCGATGTCGGCGCGCTCTACCCGGGCCTCTGTGGTGTTCAGCAGCGTATTGACCGTCACGGTGCCCGCAATACCCACTGCGCCACTGCCTGCTACCCCCACAGCAAAGTCCCTGATTGTGGTTTTGGAGGTGGCGGCAACCGTGACGCCTTCGGTCGCATCGGCCTTGGCCCGGCGAACTTCTGTCGTCTCACCCTTGTCATTCTTGAGATCTACCCCCGCGATATACGCTTCGGTGATGTTGTTGTCGTTGACATTCACAATGCCCACAGCAGCGGCAGGGCCCCCTGAGCCAGCCAAGGCACCACCAATGGCAAATGCCTGGGTCGTGCTGTCGGCGGTAACCCGCAAAGCGCCGCCTGCGTTCGTTGTCCCGTTTTCAATGTAGGCCCGGGTTTGCCCGTCAAAGTGGGTGATGGACCCAGTGACTCCCATAGCAAAACCTTTGGACGCGCCACCGGCTACGGCTATGGACGATGTCGCCTGGGCGGACCGCGCCCCCACCTCAATGTCTCGTGCGGTGACGGTTGCACCTTTCAAAAATGCCTCGGTTACATGCTTTTGGGCGGCGCCATCAAAGCCCACGCCCATGCCAGCCTTGCCCCCCACGCCCACGGCCCCGGCAAAACCACTGGATACCGACAGATTGCCCGCCAGTACTTTTACATCACCCGACGAGGCGGTGATGTTCTTGGCCTTGTCTTCTTCACGGCCCGCCATGACCTTGGCTTCATTAACATAAGCCTGTGTCTTACCCACAATGGAATTCACCTGGATATTGCCGGCAGCGCCAACGTCTTTGCCGCCAGCAACATTGGCCACGATGCTGCCCACGAACTGTGTGGAAGACGCATTGACTTCCACGCCCTTGATTCCAGGGTTTTTGTACCGCTTAGAGGCTAGATTCGAGTTCTTGTAGTAGTAGTCGATGGTGTCTTTGGAGTCGACGCTACCGTAGTTGTAGAAAGTATTTCCCGCACTGTCGTCCGCACTTGGTGGGGCACTGACCCCGTAAGCATTCACCTCGGTCGTACTGCCATCTATGTGGGCCAAGGTGTCGCTGGTGACGTTGTTGCTAATAACCGATGCGCCAACACCACTGCCCCCCAGGGAAAACGACGCAGAGCCGGCTGCGACTTCAATGTGATCGTCCCCTTTTGCTGTCACGCGCACATTGTTTTGCGCCGTAACTTTGGCCCCGCCGTCGATCTTGGCGTCGGTGGTGTTGTCCACCACATTCACCACCACTGAACCGCTAACAGCAAGTCCACCCTTGCTACCACCCACCCCAATCGCCATGGTCTCAACCGTGCTTGCCGAACTGGAATCTACCTTGACCGTACCCGCGTTGACCACGCCGCCAGTTAAATATGCGTGCGTTTTGTTTTCGACAATGCTGTCGGTGATTGCCGCACCGACAGCTGCGCTACCAGACACCCCTGCGGCGAAAGCGAAAGTTTGCGCGCTAGATTTGTCTTGCGCAGCCACAGCCACCTGTTTGACTTTGCCTGTGCTAACACGGGCTTTGTCGTCTTTGTCTTGCCACTTGACATCCGCCGTGTTCTGCGTCGTCACGTTCACAAAGTTGGCACTGGTCGTGTTGTGTATGCGTGAGTTTGCGGCCACCCCTGCCCCAGAAGTCCCAGAACCCACGGCCGCAGCGAGCGTCACGGTGCGGGCGGTGCTGGTGTTGACGGCATCGACAGCTACGTTCGACTCGCTGTCCACATAGCTATCGGGATCACCTTGCTTCAATTTTTCATCAATGGGTGCAATCGCCTCAATCACCACATCCTTCACCTCGGCCGTGACGGTATTGGCAATGGTCGACGACGCGATAGACACACCCACCGCATTGGATGAGAGGCTGATGGCTAGCCCGCCAATGAAGTTGTCGGTGTTTGACTGGTCCACCGCACTTACGTTGACGGACCCCGCAACCAGTTTGTCGCCATCCTTCGCCTCTTTGCTAGAGTAAACAGACGCGCTGACCGTGTTGCCAATTTCACTGACAGCGATCACCCCGGCACCAGCCATCCCAGAGGAGGACCCCGCTGCACCTGCGCCAACATTCATGATGTAGGCGTCAGACTGCGACTTGACCGAAACTGCTTTAGCGCTTACTGCGGACCTTGCAACTTCGCTCGTGAACGTGTTGTGAATGGTGTTGTAGCCAACAACAAGCCCCGCCGCCTTGCCTGGTGCTGTAGCGGCCCCCACCGAAAGCGCAACGTTGATGATGCGACTGGGTGCTTTATTGAGCTTCGCCATGCCAGCCGCGTCCAGGTTCATGTCGTCCACACTGACGGTATACCCTTGAATTTCTGTGTTGTTCTTGACCTGATTGGCAACATCTGCGCTTACGTCAGCCGAAACACCGTCTGCTGCCAAAACGCGCACGGAGTCCGCTTTGGTGATATCACTGTCTGCAACGCTAGCCGTTATGGTGTTATTGACTTGGTTGAGTGCAATCGAGCCAGCGTACCCGCCGCCTCCGGCTTCAGTGCTTACGGCTGCGCCCACCGTCACTGAGGTAATCTTGCTAGGGGCAATGGCATTGACCGCCACGGCATCAACGGCGGTCACCTTCGAGTTCTTGATGCTGGCCTTTACCGTATCGCGCACCTTGGAATAAGTGACTGCGCCACCAGCAGCATTTTTACCGCCAGCGGCAAGCCCACCAGCGCCGGTGTTGATGATGGTGTTGTCCAATGCAAGCACTTTGAGCGACGATGCCGTCACAATTGGCAATGCAGGGGTTTTGGCGCGCAGCTGTGCTGTTGTTTCATCCTCTTGCAGGTCAACGCCGTCTAGCTCTGCAGTAACCGTGTTTTGTACGCTAGACGCTGCGGCTGAGCCTGCACCAGACTTGGCGTTTGCATCACCCGCTGATGCGTTGACAGCAGCCCCTACTGAAATGGCATATTGCTTACCGTTGGCCAAAGCGTCCACATTGATGTGGCGCATATTGCTGATACTGCTTCTAGTCGCGTTCGCCGCGGTAATGGTTGCTGCTGTCAGGTTTTCAATCGTATTGACGGAAAATGCGCCCGCATATGCAGAACTGCCTGAATCACCGTTGGTCGTTTTAGTGCCCGACAGGCCACCGGAAAAGGCAACCACCAGGGAGTCGTTCACTGCGGAGATATCAAGCCCACGTGAATCGACATAAGGCGTCTGGGGCGCTTTGATGACGCCACCCACCACAGACGCTTTGGTCGTCTGCGCAACACTGTTGAGGCTGACTGCTGCCGACGCTGTAAATCCGGCCGCTGGCCGCTTGCCCGGCTGTATGTTATCCAGAAATTCTGTAACTTTTTTGGAATCGTTAATCTTGCCGTCCTTAAGCAAATCTGGCGGCGTGCCTTTCGATCCATTGCCCTTTGGCGGTTCTTGCGCATCGGATGAGGCCGATGCCGTAACGGTACCGGCCCAAATGGTGCCGGACGTGGCGGCTTTGATGACCACGTTGTTAGCGGTAATACTGCCCACTTTTTCAGTGAATTGTGGGAGCTTGTCTGTACCCACTTTTTGGCTGCCATCTTCATTGAAGTCCGCTGGGTTGGTGTTCACCACACCCGCTTGCGTATCGCTGTCAATAAAGTTCAACGCACCGGATAAACCCACTCCTGTACCCGACGTCAGGCTGATAGCCCCTGCTGCGGTAATGCTCGTAAGGTTTTCCTTGGCGTCCATCGTCACGCCGGTCGCGTCGACGGTGGCGCTGCGGTCAATGTAGGCATGGCTGCTGTTGTTGATGTCGGCAATGGCAAGCATGCCGTTAAGCCCGGTACCGCTACCCTTGCCAGATGCCCAGGTCACCTGCCCCAAACTGACATCGTTCAGTGAACTCACGTTCACGCTTACACCGGTCGGCCGCATTGCCAACTGTTTGACGTTTACCGCGGCTCCAATAACGGCACTGGACTTGTTGCTTTCCGAAAAATAGTTGAGGTTCGGGCCAATGGCTTTGGAGCTCTTTTGCCCTGTGCTACTACCAAGTACAACGGGTGCGATACCGCTGGACAAAATGTTCTGGACCTTGATCTTGGCATCGACATTTAGCGCCGCAGGGTTAACCGAAGCTTTGATGCCTGAAGTGGAAACCCACTCCGCCTTGATGGTGCGAATATTCGCAGCATCTTTCTCATCCCTAAGGCGCTTCAATACATCTTCTAGGCCTTTAGCAGCCTTAGTCTGGTCAGCGTCAGTGCCTGACACAAGATCGCCCGAGTTCGCTTTCACAAAGTCGGCAGCAATTGACGTCAACTTGCTTGCGTCCGTACTCAGATTGGCATCAACAAATTGCTCCCACTTTTTCGCCGGTCCACTACCGAGTGTGATGTTGGCACCTTTCTTGATCTCCGCCTTGCTCGTGTTGTCAAAGGTAAGCCAACTCACCGAGGCCGCAAGTGACTTGCTGTCACCCTCAGCATTTGATGAAGCTGCGGTTGAGCCATTGGCGTTTAGAACGATGCTCACCCCGTCAAGAATCACATCCATAAATCCTTCCGGCTTGCCCCAATTGATGTTGAAGACAGGATTCGTCAGGTCAAGGTTTGTCTTTACATCCACTTGTTCCGCAGTCACGCTGGCCCGTTCTCCCACACTGGCCTCAACAGTATGCTTGTAGTCATTCAACGCCAACGCGACCGACAACCCGTACCCACTCGCCCCATTGGGGGACAAAGTCATAACCTCTGAAGAGGCGGAGGTGCCAGGTTTGGCATCAAGCAGGTTCGCTTTAACGGCGACTGTCTTGGCCGCATCAATTTGGCTGCTTGTGTATTTTTTACCCCCAACTTCAAACTCTTGCGCATCTTGTACTTTTGCTGTAGCGGAGTGGGTGTTGCTCCCCAATGCAAATGCCCCTGCCGCACTAAGGCGCATCTCACCCATCGGGCTGTAGGGGAGTGCAAACTTGGTGATGGCTTTTGGAAAAACTTTGGCAAGGCCTTGCTTTAGAAAATTGGCAGCTATGAAATCAGTATCACCATTGAGTAAATCCTTCATGGTCTCAATCCCATTGAAGGTGGTGCCCTCCTTGGCGGCGGCGCTGAGACTATTGGCCTTGATTTGGTTATCGGCCGTCAGCGCAACCGCGTTATCTGTGGACGTAATGTTGGCGCCGCTGCTCACTGCAGCCTCTGTCGTCAGGTGTGCGAAAGCGACCGCAGCGCCACCTAAACTGGCATCGGTGCCTGGCACCGCCGATCCCCCGTTCACGCCAGGGCGGCCAGCCGTGGCACCCGTAGCCAATGACCTAGCTCCGATTGCCAGCGAGTCTGTAAGGTTGGTCGCGTCAATGGTCACGGCATCGTGGCCCACGATCACACTGCCGGCAGCCAAATCCACTTTGGCATGCACATCTGCCACGCCAACCGCACCAGTCAGCACCGCCATGGTCTGGCTTGACATCGCGCCCGCACTCACGTTGAGGCGGGTATTTGTCTTTGCATCAATATCGACACTACCGGCGGATTCGATACGGGCACCCTTGGCCATCGTCACGGCGCTGTTCGCATTCATTTCACCATAGGCAAACGCTGTGGTGAACTTGTTTTGCAAAACGCTAACAGGGGCCAAAGCGCGTACAGAGAGATCAAGCTTAGAAGTAGCCTCTGCCAACAGTTTCACGTTGCCGTTGGCAGTTTGACCAGACTTCGTGGACAGCATTGCTTGCTTGCCCAAAGTCACCGCAGCTTTGGCATCTACCTTCGCGATACTAAAGTTAACGCCAAGCAGCGTAGTAAACACGTCGCCCAACAAAGACTTGTCGGGACGCACGGCATCAGGCCACCCGCCACCATCCGCGATGTCTTTCGCAATTTTCCAGTGGTCAAGCTCTTCCCGCCAATCAAAGGTATCGGTAGCAGTAGCTTTAGCGCTGATGGCACCCGACGTAATGGTGCCGTCGATGTTGACCAGCGCATCACGCTTTTTGTAGTTCACAAAGTTGGTGAATTTCCAGTCATTGCTGCGCGCGCTATCGGCCGCTAAGGTCACCTTGCCTGCTCCTGTGGCAGCAAGCGTGTTGGGGTCGATCATGTTCGTGTTAACCGCAGCGCCGTTCGTGAGCTCAATACTCGACTTGCCGGCCGCACCTCCGTTCCAAGCGGTGATCTCCACATTGCCCCCGTTGGAGCTTATGGCAGTCTTACTGCCGTCGAGTTTGATTGCCGAATCTCCGTCACTGCCGCCTTGGGCCCAAGCAAACAGCTTGACTGCCCCACTTTTTGTAGCAATGTTGCCTCCGTCGCTGAGTGTGATGGAGGGCCCAGCCGTACCAGAATTGCTAATGGCGGTGATGTCAACCGCGCCACCTTGGCTGTTTTCAATCTTCGCGCCAGCGCCGCTGACGACAATGCTCTGCCCTTTCAGCGCAATATCGCCAGTGGCCATAGCTAGACTGGAGTCCACTAGGTCGAAGAACCCGTCCTTATCGGCAACCAAGCCAGTGATCTCGCCCGTACCCCAAGGGTTCGTAGACTTGGCGTTGACGCCACCATTGAGCGACGTTACGAGTGCAGCCCTGTCAGATGCAACCAAGCTACCAGTGACCGTAATGCTCGCTGCGTCTATTGAAATGCCAGCAGGCGCGTAAACCTTGCCATTGATTTCGACGGTTGCGCCAGAGTTGCGTTTGTAGCTTTTTCCAGGTGTTAGCGCTATTGCGTCATCAATCTGAGTGCTATCCACGTCGACGACTTCCTTTTTTATCTGCTTCCCCTCATCCTGGGTCACCCATTCCGTGTGCACTTGCCGCCCTTTTTCCGCGTAACTTTTCATTAAATCAAACGTTGTCTGGTCTGGCGTGCGCACCGCCAGTGATCCCACGTTCAGAACACCTTCTTTACCCACAACCATGCCGTTAGGGCTTGCAAAAATGACATTTCCGCCAATTTTTCCGCTGCTCAAAATGCTATTGACGGTGCCGTCCACCACAATTCGACTGTCCACCAAGTTCAATAGGCCTTTTGTGGCGGCAGCTGGAATATGCAGGTTGACCGTGGAACCCTGATTCACCTGAAAAGCAGAGAACGCATTGATACCGATGTCATTGCGCACATTGGTGGTAGTGACGTTAAGGCGCTTGCCGTCTTCCAGGACTTTCATGCCGATGCCCGTGGGCGTTACCGTTCCTGAAAACTGGGCCAGCGCCATGCCGCCGCCACCAAACACCCCCACCAAGGCTGTCATGACAGGCTTGAGCTTGAAGGTAAACGCGGCAGCTTTTTTGTTGTGTTGTTGGTCTTGCATGGTGTTTTTTTGCGTTGCGGTGTTCATGGTGCGTCCCCAAATTTCAATTTTTTTGTAACAAACTGTCCGGCCCCAGACGTCAGAAAGGCCACCTTGGTGAAGAGGCAGCCTTTTGAAAGTGGTCTAGGAGTACATGGCTTACTTGCTTTTGCCAGATGGTTTGGCAGGCGGCTTAGGTGGCGCGGCTTTTGGCGGCTCTGCGTTGGCGTGCACGGCATCTACTGGCTGGTCAGCAGCCTGTGCCAGCGCGCGCCGTGCGTCAACCCTCACCGCCAAGCGGTCCACATTGCGCAGCGACACCAGGTGCGCCCGAATAGCGGCCAAATAGCCATTGCGGTGCAGCTCGCCGACTTGCGCGTCGCTGAGTGCGAGCAGTTTGTCTTCATCCACCACCCACAGGCCATTGAGCTGTTGTTGCTCGCCTTGCTGTTCCAGCGTGATGGTTTTAGCGCTCAACAAGCCCAGCTCTGCCAAGCGGGCTGCAAAGGCGTGCGTGCGCTGCATGTCTTCGTGAAAGGCCTCCAAAAAGCCCAACACTTCTTTCAAAAAATCTGACTCTTCGCCTTGCGCGTTGAACAAGGGCAAGCCTGCGGTCTCGCCCAGGCCGTCATAGGTTTCGTCCACACAAACCGTCAATGACTTGCCATTTTCAGCCAGCACAAACGGGTAGCGACGCACGAATGCGGGTACATAAGCATCGGTTTCCCAGGCGCCGTCTGCTTCCACAAACAAGTTTTCTTGGTCGCGCAGGCCGACTAGTGCCGCGGCTGAGTAGGGGCCGCCTTCCGCCCCCACAAAGACCAAGGGGTAGTGGCGGCTGGCTTCGACAAACTCAGACGACGCCACCAACACGGAGTTAGTTTTGGCGGCAAATGAAAATGGTTGGCTCCTTTGCAAAAGCCTTAACTTGCGGTGTTGCTCACGATTGAGCGCTTTAACAGATTGATAAAACAGCATGGTTGTCATTTTTTTCTACTCCCTACAAAACCAATTTATCCATTGGTAGCCAAGTAAACGACTACTCAAACTAAGTACGGTGCGGATCGTATGATCAGGGGCACAGTCCGCCTATAGTCCATTTGGACTGGTGTGGTTTTTTGCGCATTTTTAGCGCGTCTTTACTGATGTAAGCCATCTACATGCAAGCTCATCATTTCCTGCTGATAGACGACCATGCGATGTTTCGCGCAGGGCTTGCATTGGTGCTGGCCGCCGAGTTCCCTGGTGTGCACATCGTGGAGGCGGGTGACCTCGCGCAGGCCATGCAGCTGGAGTTATCTACCCCAGATGTTGTGTTGCTGGATGTGCAACTACAAGGCCTGAGCGGTCTTGAGTGCATTTCAATACTCAAGCGCAAGTGGCCAAACTCTCCCATTGTTATGCTGTCGGGCAACGCATCTAGCGAGGTGGCCCAAACAGCCTTGGCCCGTGGTGCGTCTGCGTTCCTATCCAAAATGGAAAAACCTGCAGCCATGATTTCCGTGATTAGGCAGCAGCTTAGCGGCGAGGCGGTTCTTGAGAAAACACTAACCCAGCCCTCTTCAAACTTTGCACCTTTGGGTGGCTCAAAACTTACGGGGCGTCAGCTAGAGGTGTTAAACCTGCTCGCCCAAGGTCTACCCAACAAGGCGATTGGCAAACAGTTGGAGCTCTCAGAAAACACCGTACGCGGCCATGTGCAAGCCCTCTTGAGCACGCTGCAGGTTGCCAGTCGTACCGAGGCTGTCTTTGCTGCAAAGCGAGGAGGGCTAATTGACTAAGCTGCATGCGTTAGGGCCTGACGCCGCTGCGCCCGAGGTACACGCTGAACTCACGCGACTGCTCTTAACTAATATTGCGCGCTCTCTCTACTCTGGGTTGGCGCTCGTGGTGTTCCTTGGCGTGGTGTTTTCCAACACGCCGCACGGTGCTACCGTTGTCTTTGTCGCAGCGTGCGCGGCAGTTATGCGCTTGGCCTGCCATTGGCATGCACGATTTAGCCTCAGCCACCTAACTGCCAAGGAAGCATTGCAGTCGATCGAGTTGCAGGTAGCGATATTGCACTTTGTCATGGGGGTCGCTTGGGCTTCACTTGTCTGGGTGTGCTTGCAAGAAGGCAGCAACCTACAGACACAGGCGCTGTATTGCGTGATCGCGGGTTTGCCAGCCACCGGGTCAACGATGTTGTCCCCCTCGCCCAAGGCATTTTGGGCATTTGCAACTGGCTACTTGGGTACCTTCCAAATCAAACTGTTTGCTTACAGCCAAGAGCCCGACTATCTTCTGGCCATTGTGTTGGCCATAGGCTTGCTCGCCGTGGCGAGTCACGCACGCAGCAACCGCAATTCACAAGAGCGCAACATCAGGCTCAGGCTAGAAAACAAGGCACTGCTCCTCGCCCTCGAAAACGAGAAAAACAACGCAGTCTTGGCGCAAGAGCAAGCGGAAGAGGCCAATGCCGCAAAGTCTAAGTTCTTGGCCACTGCCAGCCATGATCTGCGCCAACCGGTGCACGCTCTGGGCTTGTTTCTGGATGTGCTGCAGCGCACGAACTTGGATGCCACACAGCGTGGTTTGATCACCAACGCAGTGGCCTCAGCAAACGCCTCCTCCGAGATGCTGAACACCTTGCTAGATTTTTCACGCATAGATGCGGGTGTTGTAGAGCTGCAGGAAAGCAGTTTTGCCCTACAACCGCTGCTCAACAAGATGGAAATCGAGTTTGGTGCCCAAGCCAATGCCAAAGGATTGGTGTACCGCACCCACGAGACGCGCGCCATCGTGCGGTCCGACCCTGTTCTGGTGGAACAGGTGCTTCGCAACTTAGTGAGCAACGCAATACGTTACACCGACCAGGGTGGCATTTTGGTGGGCTGCCGTTATCGCTCGAATCTGGTTGGTATTGAGGTGTGGGATACAGGCATAGGCATCGCACCGGGGATGCAAGCCAAGGTGTTCAAGGAGTTCTTCCAAGTGGGCAACGTGGAGCGTGACAACCGTAAAGGTTTGGGACTGGGCCTTGCTATTGCACAAGGATTGGCGCAGACCCTGAATCACCCCTTGCATTTGAGGTCTCGACTTGGCAAGGGCAGTGTGTTTGGGTTTGATCTACCCACCACAACCGAGGCGCTGGCCACGCGACAGCCCCAGAGGCAGCCATTGATGTGGGAAAAGCTAAACCTTAAGGTCCTGGTAATCGATGACAACGAGGCAGTGCGCAGCGCCATGAAGTCATTGCTCGAAAACTGGGGGTGCGCGTGTGAGGCAGTGGAGTCGGTGGACGAGGCCCTATCCTTGCTGCCAACTTGGAGGCCAGACGGCGTGATCAGTGACTATCGTCTGCGCAATAGTGAAACAGGACTGGATGCCATAGCAGCACTGCGCACTGCAGCTGGGCAGAGCCTACACGCCTTGCTTGTGACGGGTGATACCGGTCCAGATCGTTTACGCCTAGCCAAGGCGAGCGCGATCCCCATGTTGCACAAGCCGGTATCGTCCGTTGAACTGCATAGCCACCTGATGGCTTGGCGCAATTCCACGCAGTCAATCTAATGGCGACTGCACACCTCGCACCCTCCCTCGCACATCAATACCTATGAGCCCCTTCAGCTTCGAAACCACGCCCCGCATTGTGTGTGAGCAAGGTGCGGCACTGCGTTTGCCGGAGTTGCTGCAAAGCTACCAAGCCCGGCGCGTCTTCGTGGTCACCGACGACGGACTCTTGAAGACTGGCGTGTTGGAGCCCGCTTTGGCAGCGCTGCGGCGTGCGGGCTTAGAGCCCGTGGTGCACGGCAAGGTCTTGGCAGACCCGCCGGAAGCTGTGGTGCTAGAGGCCGTGCGCCATGCCGTCGATTGTGGTGCGCAATTGGTCATGGGCATGGGTGGCGGCAGTTCGCTCGATACGGCCAAGCTGGTGGCACTGCTGGCGCGCAGCCCACAGGCACTAGCCGACATCTATGGCATAGGCTTGGCGCGTGGCCCGCGCTTGGGGCTGGTGCAAATCCCCACCACGGCGGGCACGGGCTCTGAGGTCACCCCCATTGCCATCCTCACCACGCCGAGCCAAGAGAAAAAGGGCGTGGTGTCTCCCCTGCTCTACCCCGACATGGCCGTGCTGGACAGCCAACTCACCCTGGGGCTGCCACCCGCCATCACCGCAATGACGGGGGTGGACGCCATGGTGCACGCCATCGAGGCATTCACCAGCCGGCACAAGAAAAACCCCATGTCAGACCTGTACGCCGTCAAGGCGCTGCAGCTGCTGCACGCCAACATTCGCACCGTGGTTTCCGATGACCGCAACGCCGACGCGCGCGAGCACATGCTGCTGGGCTCATTGATGGCGGGCATGGCCTTTGCCAATGCGCCCGTGGGCGCGGTGCACGCACTGGCCTACCCATTGGGCGGGCGCTTTCACCTGCCCCATGGCCTGTCTAACTCACTGATGCTGCTGCCGGTGTTGGAATTCAACCTGAGCCATGCACAAGCGCAGTACGCCGAGCTAGGGCGTGCGGTGCTGGGTGAAACTGGTGATGCACACGATGCCGCACAGGCATTGATTGCCAGCCTGCGCAACATCGTGCAGGCCATGCCTTACGCGCACAACCTGCGGGCGGCTGGCATTGGGGCAGACGACCTCCCAACGCTTGCCAGTGACGCCATGAACGTGCAGCGTTTGCTCACCAACAACCCGCGCGAGGTGCAGTATGCAGACGCCCTCGCCCTGTACCAAGCTGCTTTGTAAGGAGCCTCTATGCGCGACGCCCGCCGTGCCGATTTTCCCCATGTGCTCACGCTGCCCACCCGCTGGTCGGACAACGACATCTACGGCCATGTCAACAACGTCACCTATTACAGCTACTTTGACACCGCGGTTAACAGCTTTTTGATTACGCAAGGCGTGCTAGACATCCATGCAGGCGAGACCGTGGCCTTTGTGGTGGACAGCGGCTGCGCCTACTACCAGCCCTTGGCGTTTCCGGATGTGGTGCATATAGGCCTGCGGGTAGCGCGTTTGGGTGGTTCCAGCGTGCGCTATGAGTTGGGCGTGTTTCGCAATGACGACGCCACCTGCGCCGCCTACGGCCATTTTGTGCATGTGTATGTGCAGCGCAGTTCGGGCTCGTCCACCCCCATCCCGGACGCCACACGCGCTGTGCTGCAAGGCCTGGTGCGGCCGAGCCCTACAACACCCAACTAGCGGCAGCCTAGATCTCTTCGCCCAAAAATCCGCCGCTTTGGTGCTCCCACAGCCGGGCGTACAAGCCGCCTTGGCTTAGCAACTCGGCGTGCGAGCCTTGCTCCACGATGCGCCCTTGGTCCATCACCACCAGCCTATCCATAGCCGCGATGGTCGACAAACGGTGCGCAATGGCCACCACGGTTTTTCCTTCCATCAAACGGTACAAGCTGGCTTGGATGGCCACTTCCACCTCAGAGTCCAGAGCGCTGGTCGCTTCGTCCAAAAGCAAAATGGGCGCGTTTTTGAGCATGACACGCGCAATGGCAATGCGCTGGCGCTGCCCGCCCGAGAGCTTGACGCCACGCTCGCCCACATGCGCGTCCAAGCCCACGCGGCCTTTGAGGTCGGCCAAGGTGCCAATGAACTCATCAGCCTGTGCGCCACGGGCGGCGTCCATGATCTCGGCGTCGCTTGCATCGGGCCGACCATAGGCAATGTTGTCGCGCACGGATCGGTGCAACAAGGAGGTGTCTTGCGTGACCATGCCAATGTGCTGGCGCAAGCTCTCTTGGCTGGCGTGTGCGATGTTCTGCCCGTCAATCAAGATTTGGCCGGACTGGATGTCGTAAAAGCGCAGCAGCAAGTTCACGATGGTGGACTTGCCAGCCCCCGAGCGCCCCACCAAGCCTATCTTTTCGCCGGGGCGAATCGTCAGGTTGAAGTCTTGCACCACGGCCTTGGCACCGCCGTAGCCAAACTGCACCTGCTCAAAACGCACTTCCCCCTTGGGTACCACCAAAGGCTGGGCATTTGGCGCATCCAAGACGGCATTGGCGCGCGACAGGGTGTTGATACCGTCTTGCACCGTGCCCACGTGCTCAAACAAGGTGGTCATTTCCCACATGATCCAGTGCGAAATGCCATTGAGCCGCATGGCCATGGCGGTCGCCGCAGCCACTGCCCCCACGCCCACATCACCGCGCTGCCACAGCCACAAGGTCATGCCGGTGGTGGCACCAATGAGCAAGGCGCTCAAGAGCTGGTTCACGACTTCAAACGCGCTCACCAATCGCATTTGCTGCGAGGCCGGCACCATAAAGTCTTGCATGGCACTGCGGGCGTAGTTGGCCTCGCGGTTGGCATGCGAGAACAGCTTGACCGTTGCAATATTGGTGTACGCATCGGTTATGCGCCCGGTCATCAAAGAGCGCGCATCGGCTTGGCGCTGGGCGGTGTCCCCCAGGCGCGGCACAAAGTACCAAAGCGCCAACAGATAGAGCGTCAGCCACCCCAGAAACGGCAGCAACAAGTAGGCTGCAAAGCCACCCGCCACGGCAATGATGGTGCCGAAGTAGATGACCACGAACACCAAGATGTCCGCCACGATGAACCAGACCTCCCGCGCAGCCAGCGCAGTTTGCATCACCTTGGTGGCCACCCGCCCGGCAAACTCATCTTGGTAAAAGCCCATGCTTTGCCCCAGCATCAGGCGGTGAAAGTCCCAGCGCAGGCGCATCGCAAAGTTCACTGCCAAGGTTTGGTGCTTCACGAGGGTTTGCAGTGCGGTAGCAAACGGACTCGCCACCAAGATGGCCACCAGCCACATGACATCGGTGGACTTGCCTTCCCACAGTTGCGCTGGGCTGATCTGGCTTAAACGGTCCACCACGTCTGACAGCAGCGCAAACAACCAGGCTTCTGCAGCGCCAATAAAGGCCGTACACAGTGTCATAAGCAGTACATACGGCCGCATGTCCCGGCTCGCAGACCACAAGAACGCAAAAAACCCTGTCGGCGGTGTCTTCGACAGATACGACGGAAAAACGTCAATCCGCTTTTCAAACCAGTTAAACACTCGAAACTCCCTTTTTTATGGTCCCCGTGTGCACTAGGCACCGCAGGACTTTAGTCGTGAAAGGTCAGCGCCCATGGACAAGACCTTATTGCCAACTTAACCAGCAATGGCTAGGCACGTCAAGCCAAATTGCTGACCTTGCCACTGGTTAGCCCACTGCGGGCAGCTCTGGCTTACCCCGCCGTTTGGCCACCGCAATGGGCGGGGCCCAGCGGCTTTCGCGTGGCTTTTTGCTGGTCACCAAGGTGATCTCTGAGGGCTCAAACACCTCGAGGTTGTGCGTAATCGGCGTGGTCAGCACGTATTGCGCTTGGGTAGAGCGCAAGAAGTGGCCGACCAGCTGAATGTTGCGCACATCCAAGTGGGCAAACGGCTCGTCAATGAAGACAAATCCGCCGGAGGCACTGTCCTCATCTTTGAGCAGGCCCACCAGCAAGATCAGCGACTTGATGACTTGCTGGCCCCCTGAGGCCTCGCCATCGTTCAGGCCAATCGTGCCTTTGCCATCGAAGTTGAAGTTCACCTTGAGGCCTGCTTGCGCCAAGACGGTGTCGTCGTTCTCCAAGGCGGGCAAGTCGGCAGATACTTCTACCCCTGCCAAGGCACCCAGCTCTTGGATGTTGTTGCGGTAGCGGCGCACGGTGCTGCGTAGCACTTCGATATAGCTCTCGCGGGCATTGAGCACGGCGGTGCCCGCTTGGGCATTTTTGACTTTGTGGTCGTCAAGGTTAAAGCCTTGCTCGCGCACAGTAGCTTCCATGCGGCGGTAGCGTTCTTCCACGGTGGCGTCTTTTTCCCAGGTGTCAAAACCTAGTTCACCCTCAACGGTTTCCAAGCGCAGGCGTGCCTGGGTTTCGTTGGTGTAGCGGGCCACCAAAGCTTGCAAGGCCTGAGCGGTGCGCCAAGCAGGGTTGATCTGCTGGCGGCGTGTTTGCGAGGCATCGACCTCCACGGTGAGCTGCAGGCGGCGCTGGCGCAACTCCTGCGCCAGGCGGTCAGCCTCTTGGTTTTTGTGGCGCAGTTGGTTTTCTAGGCTGCGGTAGTCGGCCTCTAGCTGTTGGTGCTGGCGCTGGGCCTTGCTGTAGTCGTTGTCTAGCTTTTGCCACAGCACGGCAGCGGCGATGCGGGCTTGTTTGGCGGCTGGCAAGGCTTGCTTGGCTTGCGCAAACTCGTCGCTGCGCTGGGCCAGCTCTTGGGCCGCTGTGTGGCCCGCCAGCGCACGCTTGCAATCCTCAATCTGGCGCTTCAAAGCCAAGGCCTCTTGGGTCACCGGGGCTAACTCAGCCTCTAAGCGGCGCAAGTCACGCTCCAACGCGTCACGCTGGGTTTGCAACGCAGCCGCGCCAAACTGATGGTCGCGCGGCTCCACCCACAAACTGCGGGCGCCACGCCCGTCAAAACTATAGGCTTGCGGCGTGATCCAGTTACCCTGGCCTGCACGGCCTTCGGCAGGGCTTTCCACACAACGCAGGTTTTGCAGCTGCGTGATCAACCAACGCGGCACTTTGGCATCAAAGCGCATGTGTGCGAGCAAGCTGCGCGGCTCGCCCGCAGGCACTAGGTCGCCGGGTGCCACGATGTAGTGGCGGTACCGCTCGGTGGATGCTGTGGCATCGGCAGCCGCAAGGTCGTCTTGGTGTTCCAACAGCACCATCCACCGCAGCGGGCGCAGCACGCCTTCAATGGCGGCGCGCCAGTGTTCGTCTTGCACCTCGACCACCTCGGCCACAAAACGGTGCGCGATGCCTTGGCTTTGCAGGCGCTGGCGCATACGCCGCGCCTCTTCGGGCAGTGGCGGGGCCTTTTGACCCTCTAGCGCCGATAGGGACTGCGCAAGCAGCTTCTTTTTTGATAGCAAATCGCTTTGCAACTCACCCACACGGTGGGCTTGGGCCTGCAGCGTCTGCATGTGCGTGTTGAGTTGCTGGGCGTCGCTTTCTTTGTCGACCAAGGCCAAAAGCTCGGCCTCGCGCTTGGCCAAGTCCTCCAGTGGGCGCTCTAGGTCGCGGGCGGCCTCACGCTGCGCGTTGGCGGCGTCGCGCTCGGTCAGCAACCGCGCCTCTAGGTCTTGCACGCCTTGGCGGCTCTCCAGCATGGCCAGTAGCTCGGCGTTTTGGCGCTGACGCTCTGCTTTGGCGCTGCTGCCGATGCGGCGCTGGCGACGGGTTTCACGGCTGCGCTCCAGCAGTTTTTGGCGCTGGCCATGCCATTCCAACACTGGCAGCACCTCGGTCGCCAAGCGCTCACGCTCCTGCACCTTGCTTTGCCAGTTTTTGTAGTTGGTGACCTTGTTTTGCAGCTCTGCGAGTTGGGCCTTGCTGTGGTCTAGCTCTTTCTCGGCCTGCTGCATCTCGCGGCTGAGCTGCTGCTGGTGGTTGCGCGCCGTGTCGTAGTCGTTCAAGACCTCTTGGTCGCCAAACACATCAAACACCAAGCGCAAGAGTTCGCGCGGGCTGTACTCACACAAACGGTCGGTCTGCCCCTGCTCTAACGACAGCACCTTGGCAATGGCAGGCGACAAACCAGCATCAGACAGCACCCGGTTCCAAGCCTCCACGCCCATGGCACGAAGCTCTTTATCGGGGCGCTCGCTCAATTGCTCAATGCTGACATCGCCCTCCACCACCATGTAGCGGCGCACCCAATCGCCGCCGTTGCGGTCGATACGGCAGGCCAGGGTCACTTGGTCGCTATAGATCAGCTGGCGGGCAAAGGGGCGGCTTGAGGTTTGTCGGTTGTGGGGCCGGTTGTCCACCACGGCACGCAGCCAAGCCACTTGGGCCCCTGCGTGGCGGGCATAGGTTTTGTAATCACGTGGCGCAGAGCATTTCAAGCCCAGCAAGGTGCGCATGGCATCCAAGAGCGTGGTCTTGCCCGAACCATTGGGCCCTGCGATGGTGATGATGGACGCATCCAGTGGCAGGCTCACGCGCTGGCAATAGTCCCAGTGCACAAGCTCTAAATTTTGTAGGTGAAACATAGGCCTCAGGCATTCAAGTTTGTAGGGGCAGCCGCATCGTCGGGCTGCGCGGGGGCGGCAGCTTGTGCCGCCTGCTCCAGGGCCAGCACATCGGACAGTGCGCCATCGAGAATGCGCGGCGCCAACACGTCGTAGTCCAGCAGCACGTCCAACAAGGGGCCTTCTTTGATGTCGTCTTGCGAGCGAACAATAAAGCCGTGGCGCTCTAAGAGCTTAAGGTTTGCATCCAGGCGAATACGTTTGCCCAGCTGGTTGCCATAGTCTTCCAGCAAAGCTTTGTATGAGATGGTTGGGCTCACGCTGCGTGCTGAAGGCAAGGGTTTGCTGCCGGCAAACATGTCGTTTTGCGGCGCGTCTGGCTCCACGCGGCTGGCTTGGCGCTCGCGCTTGGGCAAGATAATCAGTGCCCACACCACCACCAAGAGGGCTACGGCATCGCGCGGCAAATCGAGGTTGTTGTTGGCATTTAGCCCTGCCTCCCCAAGGACCGTGGCTAAGGGTGCGGGCAAGAGCGTGAGGCTCACATGGTCGGCATATACGTTGTCAACCCAGCGCAAGCCCACTTGGGCGAGCCGCTGCTCGATAGCGGCAAACAGCTCAGCATCGGACAGTGCCTTTTTCACCCGTGGGTGGCTGCGGGCTAGGTATTTGCGGGATAGGAGTTCAGCGATCAGTGTCGCTGCATCTTCGGCAATGCTACTCATGGTTTTTTTTCTTTACGTAGGGGACTCAGTGGCGCAGGTACCAAGGTACCGCCGCTGATGTGTGAAACCGCTGGGTGCTTGACGGCCTTCAGTGTGTTGTTCCACTGCACGCGCCACGGCTGGCGGGCCAGGTCACCGGTAGCCCCTGGCAACTCTTGGGCCTGTGCATCACCTAACAAGGGAAGCAACTGGGCTTTGTAGGCCACCTGGGCATAGCGCGCATCCGCACCGGCAAGGCCTACCAAAGCCGCATGCACCGCGCGCACTGGCGGCGCTGTTTCGGAGGCACGCTGTTCACGGTCTTCCAGGCTGCTTGCGGGTGCATCGGCTTGCGCCTGCATGTGTTCTTCGTACTGCGCATCTTCTCGCACCCACTGTGCCAACAGCGCTGATAAATCACCTAACTCTGTAGGCAAGGCCACCGCGGTGAGATCGCCCTCTGGTGCGGTTTGGGACTGCGGCAATGCTTCCACTGGCTGGGCTTGGGGGCGGTCACGCTCAAACTCGGCTTCGGCCACGTCCAGCATTTCATGCAGTGCGAATGCTGCCAAACCCACGGGGCTGTGCAAAGCATCGTGCAGCAGACTATCCAGTCGAGGCTGGGTCTGCAGCCAGCGCTTGACGTCGGTGCTGGTAATGCCCGTGGTCCCCAAAGTCACGCGCTGGCGGTCGACCTGCTGTAGCGCCCGGTTGAATTGGCTGGCCATGGCCAAAAGCTTGGACTGGGCTTGCCCCAGCCCGCGTGCCGCTTGCTCCATGGCGCGTTGGCCTTTGGCACTACCGATGATGGTGGTGATGGTGTCAGACGCTTTGTCAATCAGGCGTGAGGCACGGTCATAGCGTTTACGGGCTTCGCGCAAACGGAACTCGGAGCCACTGGCAATGGCGTCTGCAAACTCGTGGTGCAAACGCACCAACTGCGCTTGCAACATATGCACTTGGTTGCCCTCCAAAGTGCCGAGCTGGTCCGCACCCACCACTTGGCTTAGCAAGCCCGCCAGCTCATCTTCATGGTTCTGACCCAAGGCACCCAGCATGCTGGCCACCTGCTGTGCCAATGGGGTCAGTCCGTACTGCCGGGCCGAGTCATCCCAAGTAAGCAAGTTGGCCTCGCGAAAGCGTTTGAGCACACTGTCCACGGCCTCGCTGCGCACGGCATAGAACAAGCGATCGAGCTCTTCTCGGGTCAAAAAGGCTTTGCCTTGGCCCACCAAAGCCAGCAACATCCAAAGTCGCAGGCGCACCAGCCCGCTGGCCCCTTGAAACAACAAACGCATGGCGTCCACCAGCGCGGCATTCGCGTCAAGTTGCCATGCAACGGGCGAATCGAGCACGCTGTCGGGGTCGCGGAAATAATCAGCCAAGGCTGAATCTGGCTCCTGCACAAAAGCAGGGCGAAGCTCTTGCGCGCTCAAAGCTCTAGCACCTTACGCCAAGGGATGCAGCGACACACATTCAAAAAACACATAGGTGGGGAGATCAAATACCGATGAGGCTAGCGCGAGCCGCGCTGGCTGGGTTGAAAGGAGCCAATGTGGCCCATGGCGTGATTTTAACGGTGCCAGCGCTATGCCAATCGCCGAAACTAACTGCCCTCTTAGCGCAACCGTGAGCTCACTCAGGATAAGCCTGTGGCCACACCCTGGGGTAGCGCTGCATCATGCGCCGCAGCTCCCCATTGGCTTTGAGCTTTTGGACCTCCGCATCAAACCATGCGCGCAGCTCCTTGCCACGGGGACTTGGGCTGAACCCAAAGCGCAGCGGGCGTCTGAACACGGCATGCTTGATCTCAATGCCCTGCAACCCAGGATCAGCACTGATCAGGGTTTGCATGTCCACACGGTAGTCCAACACCACATCCAAGCGATCGGCATGCAGCATGTGCAACATGCCACCAAGGCTAGATTTTTCGTCGTAGACCATATGGACTTGGGTGTACTCGTCAAACCTATAGCCTATAAGCGCACCAACGCGTTGCTTGGCTAGCGACTGCTCCCCATTCCACGCGGGGAACTTGGTCGGCAGTACAGCGGCATCTACCACGTCCATATCGATAACCTGCTCGGACAAAAGCATCCGCAGACCGGGTTGCTTGTTCGTGCTGGGAACAATCTCAGCTTGCCCAACAGACACCATAGACTGGGCGCGTTGGAATGGCACGATCTCGATCACTACCTTGAACCGTGGGGGCGGATAAACCTTGAACAACAGGTCTGCGTAGTAGCCTCGGCCTGCTTTGTCAATATAGCCAAGGTATTCGGGCGACACAACACGCACTGTTTCCGCAGCCTGCAAAGCCATGGCACCAGCCCACAAGACTAAACCGACCCAACAGCGTTTCATCCGCCCCCCCTTCGCAAAAGCAATCCTCAGCGATAACGCCCTCTTGCGTAGGGAGCGTGGCTGCAAGCATTTTGGAGCGAATAGGCAGACTTACGCAAGACCGGCACGCTAGCCCAGGGCGTCGTCTCGCAAGTGCGAATGAAGATTCCAAACAATGTAGCCGCCCAGCACCGTGCCCATGGGGACAAGCAGTAACACGACCAAGACAAGCAAGATGCTCACCGGCAAGGCAGCGCTTTCATTGAGCCACGGCAACAGCAGGCCGATGCTTGCAAAAAACCCCCGATGGCCGCCAGCACGGCGGAGGTGCGAATCAAACGCCCCACCGAACGAATGGCGGCAGGGGTGTGTGCAGCGGGTAGCTCAGCAGCGCCTGCGGCGCTACGTGCTCAAGTCGTTGTTACTGCGACGTATAGGTGCAGGACGCTGATCGCGGCGGTCTTGGACAGTGCCCTCTTTGAGTTTGCGCCGCTCTTTGAGAGTATCGCGGCGCTTAATCTCCGCCACCAAATCTGGCAGTTTGACTCTTGAGCCTATGGGCTCTTTCAATTGCACCAGTTTGACCAGGCAAGCTTTGAGTTCTTGTTCACTGGGCTGCAACCTATGCAAGGCTTTGGCCAAGACGGCTATCACTTCGCGCTGCATGAAACCGGCGGTGGAGCTGAAGTGCACTTGGGCAAAGCGCTCCGTCACACGGCCGGCCAACAGCGTGAATGGCTGCATGATTAAGGCTTGGCGGTCTTGGGCGGACAAGGCATGGGGATCCGCACGAATAGCGACCTCTAGGGCCAAGCGGTCTCTGTTGGCCTCTTCAAAGTCGGGAAACGTTTGCTTGACCAGGACTGCAGTCGTGTCAGGGCGCTTGGCAAGCGTCGCGTATCGGTTGGGATCTGCAAGCAAAGTCACTTTACATGCCATGCAGGTGCGGTGGTACTCCACCAAATCACCATCTCCCACGGTGATGTAGTAGATATGCCCAGCCATGCCTATGCGTTGAACCGTGAACTGCCGAACCCTCGCGCACACTGGGCAAAAGTCGGCCACAAAGCCGAGTTCACGGACGACGGTCTTACGCCCCCAAATGATCATTCCCGAATCCCAATGTCTGCCAACGGCCAAGCACTTTGTAGTGCCATGCCAGCCTGTATGTTGCTTCCAACGAAAACGCCGCTTAGCGCGGCGTACCTCAACTAGTTTCGTGATTCAAGGACTTCCATAAGAACACCCTGCACCTACCCACGCTTCGACGCGAATGATGACATAGAGCAGAACGCCCAGAGTGTTTGCATTTGTAACAGGTAAGCCCAAGACCTCACACCGAACTAGCACCTGAGAGACGAGCCCAACCCGCGCGCGCAGGTATGCTTGCCACTCTTCACCTTGACGAGGTTTTTGATGCAGCGCCCACGCTTTCTCCCTGACAATTTCACGCTTGCCCTGTTAGCGGTGGTGGGCCTAGCCTCCCTCTGGCCCTTGCAAGGAGCCGCTGCGCACGCCTTTGATGTACTGACCACTGCGGCCATCGCACTCTTGTTTTTCATGCATGGTGCCAAGCTGTCACGGGCCAATGTGGTGGCGGGCCTCAGTCACTGGCGCTTGCACCTGCTCGTGCTGGCGTTTACTTTTGGGCTGTTTCCCGTGCTGGGCTTGCTTCTCAAGCCCGTGTTTACCTGGTCGTTGAGCCCTGAGCTGGCGGTGGGCATGCTGTTTTTGTGCACCTTGCCAGCCACCGTGCAGTCTGCCATCGCCTTCACCGCCATGGCCCGCGGCAATGTGGCGGCTGCTGTTTGCAGCGCTTCAGCATCCAGCCTGATCGGCGTGTTCATCACGCCCTTGGTGGTGAGTTGGCTGGTGGTGCCCGGTGGAGTGTCTGGCGGCGGAGCGCTAGATGCCGTGATTCACATCATGGAGCAACTGCTACTCCCTTTCGCGGCGGGCCAGCTATTGCAACCTTGGGTGGGGGGCTTTGTGCAGCGCCATGCCAGCACCCTGAAAATGGTGGACCAAAGCTCCATCCTGCTGGTGGTGTACACCGCGTTCAGTGCGGCGGTTGTCGAAGGCCTGTGGAGCAAAGTGCCTGCACCTATGCTGCTGGCCCTGATGGTGGCCTGCTGTGTGTTGCTCGCCATCGTCCTTTTCATCACCACCTGGGGTAGCCGCAAGCTGGGGTTTAGCAAGGAGGACGAAATCACCATCGTGTTTTGCGGCTCCAAGAAAAGCATGGCCAGTGGCGTGCCCATGGCCAAGGTGCTTTTTGCAGCGCCAGCCGTAGGCATGATGATCTTGCCGCTGATGATTTTTCATCAGATCCAGCTCATGGTGTGCGCGGTCATCGCCCAGCGCTATGGGCAGCGCGCGGACTAAGGTCTTAGCGCGCTGCAGGCTCAAAGCAGCTTAATTGCCCCAGCCTTCCAACACCACCTTGCCCCGTGCCGTGCCAGACTCCACGAGGGCGTGGGCGCGCTGCGCATTCGCCGCGTTGATCGTGCCGTAGTGCTCGGCCAAGGTGGTGCGCACCAAGCCCGCGTCCACCATTTGCGCGACTTCGTTGAGCATGTGGTGCTGCGCGATCATGTCGGGCGTGTTGTACAAGGGCCGAGTAAACATCATCTCCCAATGCACCGACAAAGCTTTGCGTTTGAAGGGCATCACGTCTAAGGTGGGCATGTCGTCAATCAAAGCAAACTGCCCTTGGGGCGCCAGCACTTCCAAAATGTCTGCCAAGTGGTCTTCGGTGTGGGTCAGGCTGATCACCATCTCTACTTGCGGCATTCCAATCGCTGCCAAGCCCTTGGTGAGTGGCTGGCTGTGGTCAATTACGTGGTGAGCACCCAACTCTTTCACCCACGCTTGGGTTTCAGGGCGCGATGCGGTACCAATGATGGTCAGCCCAGTTAAGCGTCGCGCCAGTTGCACCAGGATGGAGCCCACTCCACCAGCCGCGCCAATCACCAATAGCGATTTGCCACCAGGCTTTTTACCTGGCACGACGCCCAGGCGGTCAAACAGCAGCTCCCACGCCGTAATGCTGGTCAAAGGCAATGCAGCAGCTTGGGCAAAGCCCAAGCTTTTTGGCATGTGACCCACGATGCGCTCGTCCACAAGGTGCAGTTCGCTGTTGGTGCCGGGGCGCTGAATCGCACCTGCGTAGTACACGCGGTCACCGGGGCGAAACAGAGTTACTTCGGGGCCTACGGCCCGCACCACGCCGCTTGCGTCATAGCCCAGCACTTTGAAGTCCTCGCCCGCAGCGGCTGACGAGCTCGCACGCACTTTGGCATCCACTGGGTTCATAGACACGGCATGCACTTCCACCAGCAGGTCATGCCCGGTGGGCACCGGGTCGGGCAGCGTGATGTCTTGCAGGCCTTGGCTTGCATTTAACAGATGGGCTTGGGTGTAACCAATGGCTTTCATAAGAGCTTCCTGAGCAATAAAGAGGGTTTAAACGGTCGGCACATGCACTGCGAAAGAGGTTCTGTGTCGCTAGGCCGCAATCTTGCGCTTGATTGCTCAAGAGAAAAATAGGCATTGAATTAAATCCACCTTCAAATAGAATTTGAAAATGAAGGCATTGCAAGACCTCGACATCTTTGTGCGCACGGTAGACACCGGCAGCCTGTCTGCCACCGCCCGTGCCTTGGACATGACCCCGGCGGCCGCCAGCGCTGCCTTAAAGCGCCTAGAGCTTGAGCTGGCCACGCCCCTCTTGGTGCGCTCTACCCGTAGCTTGCGTTTAACGCCTGAAGGCGCTGTTTTCTTGGAGCATGCGCGCCTTGCCCTGTCTACACTCGGCGAAGGCATGCAAGCACTGAGCACTGGCAGACACCAAGTGCAAGGCGTCTTGCGTCTTGCTGCCTCGTCGGATTTGGGGCGCAATGTGCTTCTTCCTTGGCTGGACGACTTTCAGGCATTGCATCCCCAGTTGCGCTACCGACTCACCTTGTCTGATCGCATGGCCAATATGTTTAGCGAGCCGGTGGACGCCGCCTTTCGCTACGGCAAGCCGCGGGACTCCAGCCTGGTGGCCCTACCTGTGGCTCCCGATTGCCAACGAGTGCTTGTAGCCTCCGCCAGCTACCTAGAAGCCCACGGGGCACCTAGCGCGCCAGAAGAACTGGCAAAGCACGACTGCTTGTGCTTTATGCTGGGGGAAGAACTTAACGACCGCTGGACGTTTAGCCGTAACGGACAAGCCCTGACCGTGCCCGTGCAAGGCGGCCATGTCGGCAACGACGGCGATGTGGTGCGCCGCTGGGCAGTGGCTGGGCGGGGCATTGCTTACAAGGCGTGGGTAGACGTGGCGCAAGACGTCACCCAAGGACGCTTGCATGTTCTGTGCCCCGGATGGAACACCGAGCCTACCCCGCTCTACATGGTGCTGCCCGACCGCCGCCAGCTCACGCCCGGCCTGCGACTGCTGCGCGAGTTTGTGGCAGCGGCTTGCGCAGCGTTACCGACTCCCCCAACCCACAACAAGCCCTCACAGCGTCCGTTCATCGCTGAGAAAACACCCCGCTCCCGGCATGGGCAATGACTCTCCAAAGTCACCACATCTGATACGGTTTAACCTTTGGAAGAGGCCTTACTGGTGCAGCTGTTACCTAGAATGTCGCCGAGGCATTGCATGCCAGCAAGCGAGTTTAGATTCCTAGACTTTTTCATCATTGCCGCATAGGAGCTGTTCTTGCCTTTGCCCCAACCCGCATCTGATGGTTTGGCCATGCCGACACCTACCCTGCCTGCGCAAGCACTGCCACCACCGCGTGGCATGGCTCTAAAGAATGGGGGCTACAACGGCACTTTGGCCGCTGCACGCGACTTGGGGCGCCACGGAATCCCTTCGGTGTTAATGGAGATGGTGGCGGACACGCCAACAGCCCATTCACGCTACGTCACTGAAAAACTGTTCCCCCCTGGACTCTCCGATTTAAACGCCTATGCGCAGTGGCTCATTCAGTACGGCAAGGAGCACCCTGGCTACGTTTTGTACCCTAGCTCCGACGACTTGTGTTGGGTCATGGACACCCACCGCGATGAGCTGGCCAAGTACTTCTACCTGTACCAGCCCGAAGCGGGTGGCATTTATGAGTTGCTCAACAAGAAGCGCCTGTTCTTGCACTGCCAGAAGCAAAACGTAGACCACCCACCTACTTGGTTCCCCATGCCCGGCGAGGACATGGCGGCATTTGCGCAGAAACTGGAATACCCCGTATTGATAAAGCCGCAAACCCAAGCCGGTTTGCGCGTCCATACCAAGGGTGCCACCTGCTATTCCCCCGAGGAGTTTCTTGCGACTTGGACCAACTCCGAGACTTTTTTCTCCTACAAGCCGGAGGTCATGGCTAAAGACCCCTCGGTTGCACAGCTCATGGTTCAGCGCTTCTACCCAGAGGCGGCCACACAAATCTATTCTTTGGCTGGGTTTATTGATCCTGACCACGACATCTTCTTGGTGAGGGCCTCAGAGAAGCTGCTCCAACAGCCCGTCACGGTGGGCGTTGGGCTTTGCTTTGAAAGCCGCCCGGTATTCGACAAACCAGCGCAACAACTCCGCCGCATGATCGCAGAGCTAGGCTACCGAGGGGCCTTTGAAGTGGAGTTCATACACCTCAAAAGCACTGACAGTTTTCTGCTGATTGACTTCAATTCGCGCTTCTACGGTCAGATGAGTTTTGAAATTGCACGCAACTTGCCGATCCCGCGTCTTTGCTACTACGCGGCTGTCGGTGACCTAAAAAAGCTAAAGGAATTGGCAGCCAAGAGCCAAGAATGGGACCACACCATCTTGTGGAAATGCAGGGTGAAATGGATGCTCAAGCTGTTCATCACCACCCAAACCTTGGGCGGCAACTTCACTTGGGGCGAACGCAGACAATGGTTAGCATGGGCACGCAGTGGCAATACAGTAGACCCCATTTACTCACCGGATGACCTAGGCCCGTTCTACAGCTTTAGGCGAACTGCCCTGTGGAATATGCTGCGTTACCCGCGCTCCAGCTTGCGCAAGTACTTCTTGAAATAGTTCAACATGAAGCGGATCAAAGCATGGCTCAAGGACCAAGGCCGCAAGTACGGTGTACGTAAAGGTGCGGCAAGCGTCGGACTGCCGCCTGAACACTGGGGCTTGACCTACCACCATCAAGCTTTGAGCTACCACACAGTGGCATTGGCCGACGTGCTCAAGCGCTGGGGGTCACCACTGCATGTGGTCTTTCCTGAAAAACTTCTGAGCAACCTAAAGGGGTTTCAGTCGGCAGGCCTTGAGGTTTTCTACTCCTACAAAACGAACCCACTGCCATGGGTGTTTCAGCAACTGCATCACAACGGGGCGGGCGCAGAGGTGATCTCAGCGTATGAGCTTTGGCTAGCACTGAAACTTGGTGTGCCACCGCATCTCATCATCTACAACGGCCCGGCAAAGTCCGCCGACTCTCTACGCGTGGCTATTGAGCGCGGTATCGCCAGCATCAATGTCAATAACCTCGAAGAACTGGAAGTGATATCAGCGCTTGCAACATCTATGCAAACGGTGGCCAATGTTGGCATCCGAGTCACATCAGCCCAAGGCTGGACTGGGCAATTTGGATTTCCTGTAGAAGACGGCTCTGCCTTGCAGGCCTACCAACGTGCGCTGGCCTTGCCCAGTTTGAACGTAGTGGCCTTGCACTGTCACCGCGGCGCACTCATTCGTGATCGCGCAACCTTGCAATCCCATATGCGATTCATGTTGGATTTCGCACAAGAACTCAAAACTAAGTTGCATTGGTGGCCCAGTTTGCTTGACGTGGGAGGCAGCTTAGCTATTCCCAGCGCAAAATACTTGAGCAAACAAGAGGCCCAACTTTCAAGCCGTTTTTTGGTCCCTCCACATGCGCCCAACCCTGCTGACTGCCTTACGCCAGAAGACTATGCCAGGGAGGTCGTCAGGATGGTTACGCAACGGTGTGGCGAGCTAGGCTTGCGCGTTCCACGCTTGGTGAGTGAGGTAGGACGCGCGTTGACCGGTAACTCCCAGATGCTGCTGACCACGGTGCAAAACACACGCAAAGACCAGGCTTTTGACTTTGCGGTCTTAGACGCTGGAGTGAGCGTGGCTAGCATCGTGACGTCGGAATACCATGAGTGCCTCCCCTTGGCGAAAAAACCGGGGCCCAAGCACTGCCATCGCCTCGTCGGCCCTATTTGCCATATGGGGGACACGCTCTACACCGCAAACTACCAGCCCGCGATTGAAGTGGGTGATGCGTTGGCCATCATGGATTCAGGTGCTTACTTTATTGCAGACGCTTCGTCTTTTTCCTTTGGCCAGCCTGGGGTCGTGGCTTTGTATGCCAATGGGGAACAAGTGCTTGTTCGACAGCATGAGACCTTTGAGCACCTCATCAGCCTAGACACCATAGCGCCAACAAAGCAGTAAACCCACGAGTGCCCGCGCAAGTCGGACACGGGTCGAAGGGGGGTGACCCCAACCACCCCACGGCTCACGTCAAATGCGTCCCTCTTCCACTGCGTGGCAAGCGACTCGAATCCCCCCAATAGGCTTCATGACAGGCTTCTCGCTGCTACAGCGTGCGTTGGCATGCGGGCAACGGGGGTGGAAAGCACAGCCTGAGGGGGGATTGAGCGGATTCGGCACCTCGCCCGCGACCGCAGTACGCGCTTTACCCGTGTCATGCATCTTTGGAATAGCATCCAACAGCATGCGGGTATAGGGATGGCGCGGCGTATCAAACAATGTGTGCTTGTCGGCCAACTCCACCAAGCCGCCCAAGTACATCACACCAACTTGATCACTGACGTGCCGCACCACCGCGAGGTTGTGCGAAATGAACAAATACGTCAGCCCGTGCTTGCGCTGCAAATCCTTCATGATGTTGAGTACTTGCGCCTGAACACTCACGTCCAACGCCGAGGTTGGCTCGTCGCAGACCAAGAACTCCGGCTGCGTTGCCAAGGCGCGGGCAATCGAGATGCGCTGTCGCTGGCCACCCGAGAACTGATGGGGAAATTTGATGCGATCTAGCGCAGACAAACCGACAGACTGCAGTAGCTCAGAGACACGCTGCTCTATGGCGGAGTCATCTGACAAGATCTCGTGCTCTCGCAAGGGTTCTGCAATGATGTCGCCCACGGTCCATCGCGGATTCAAGCTCGCATACGGGTCTTGGAACACCATTTGTACGCGCCGGCGTAGCTTGCGGCCTTCCGCCGTCTTGAACGCAGCATGTGCATCCACTCCATCAAAGGAAAAGCCACCACGTGTTGGCTCATACAGCCCCACCAGCAAGCGCGCCACGGTACTTTTCCCGCAGCCCGATTCCCCAACCAGCGCCAAAGTTTTCCCGCGCTCAATATCGAAGCTCACCCCATTGACCGCCTGCAGCAACATGCGTGGCTTGCGCTCTATCACGCGGTTCAACCATGGTGCAGAAACATCGAACGTCTTGGCAAGGTCCGTGGCACGGACCAGTGGCAATGAAACCTCACTCATATGGAGCCTCCCGCATCGTGGAGCCAGCAGGCGGCTTGGGTGTTGCCCGCCACCATCAACTCGGGACGTTTTTGGCCGCACACCGCAATGGCTTTGGGGCATCGCGGATTGAACGCGCAGCCCTGAGGAATGGCATTGAGTCTGGGCATTGCGCCGTCAATCTGATTCAGGTTCTCGCGGTCTTCGCTCATATCTGGAATGCAGGCCATCAAGCCCGCTGTGTAAGGGTGTGAAGGACGGTTGATCACGTCATAAACCGGCCCAATTTCAGCCACGCGCCCTGCATACATCACCGCCACGCGGTCACACGTCTCTGCAATCACGCCCATGTCGTGGGTAATGAGCATCACGGCCGCCCCACGCTCTTTGCAGATCGTCTTCAACAGCGTAATGATCTGCGCTTGAATGGACACGTCCAATGCGGTTGTTGGCTCATCAGCGACGATGAGTTTGGGTTCCGCAGCCAAAGCCAATGCAATCACGACCCGCTGGCGCATACCGCCTGAAAACTGGTGCGGGTAGTGGTCAATGCGTTCCTCAGCAGCGGGGATACCTGTGTCCTTCAGCAGCTGGATGGCACGTTCCCGCGCCTGCGTTGCGTTCAACGGCAAATGCGTGATGATGGTTTCAATCAGCTGACGACCGACGGAATACAGCGGGTTGAGCGATGTCAACGGGTCTTGGAAAATAGCGCCAATCTCTCGCCCCCGAATGACGCGCATTTGCGCCGGAGACAGGTTATCGATACGCGCCCCTTCCAGCAGGATTTCACCACTGCCCACACGGCCAGGCGGCTCTAGCAGGCCAATGATGGCAGCACCCGTCAAAGACTTGCCAGCGCCAGACTCACCGACAACGCCCAAAATTTCACCAGGTGCGATCTCGAATGACACATTGTCAAGTGCGCGCAAGGTGCCTTTGCGTGATGGAAATTCCACCACCAGATTTTTTACTTGTAACAAGCTCATGGGGGTTTAACGCAAACGGGGGTTAAGGGCATCACGCAGCCAGTCACCCAGCAAATTGACACTCAAGGCGATCAGCACCAACACGGCACCGGGGAAGATGGTGATCCACCACTCACCGGAGAACAGGTAGTCGTTGCCAATGCGAATCAGCGTGCCCAAAGAGGGTGAAGTCGGAGGGGCACCTACCCCTAGGAAGGACAGGGTTGCTTCTGTAATGATGGCAGTGGCGACCTGAATAGTGGCAAGCACGAGAACGGGCCCCAACACATTGGGCAACACATGCTTGCGCATGATGCGCAAAGGCGCCACGCCGGTAACACGCGCAGCTTGCACGTATTCTTTATTGCGCTCTACCAAGGTACTGCCACGCACCGTGCGCGCGTACTGCACCCATCCGGTCAAAGAAATGGAAATGATGAGCACGCCAAACGCCAAAGACTCATGGGCATTGGGAAACAATGCACGGCCTACTCCCGCGATCAACAAAGCCACCAGGATGGCGGGGAACGACAACATCACGTCGCACAAGCGCATGAGCAAGCCGTCCACCCAGCCACCCAAGAAACCTGCGAGTAAGCCCAAGCTCACGCCGACCAGCAGCGAAAGCGCCACTGCAGCCAAGCCCACAGCCAGGGAGATTCTTGCACCGTACATCAACGCGGAGAGAATGTCTCGGCCCTGGTCGTCAGTACCTAGCAGAAATTCCATTTTCCCGCCGACGCTCCATGCCGGAGGAAGACGGGCGTTGTCCAGCTGCAAGGTGGTAAGGTCGAAAGGGTTGTGCGGAGCAATCCACGGCGCAAACACAGCGCACGCCAAACACACTAACGCGATAATCGCCGCAAAAATAGCAGTGGGGGATGTGCGGAAGCTGTAGCCCACATCGCCATCCCACCATCGGTGAAACATGGTTTTCAATTCAAAGTTCCTAGTAAGAGAACACGGGTTGCTGTAAAGGCTTAGTGGCCGCCAGATTTACCAACGCGCAGACGAGGGTCCACTGCGAAGTACAGCAGGTCGACGATCAAGTTAATCACCACAAAGATGAGCGCAATCAAGCAGAGGTAGGCAGCCATTACAGGGATATCTGCGAAGGTCACAGCCTGTATAAACAGCAAACCCATGCCAGGCCACTGAAACACGGTCTCTGTAATGATTGCGAAGGCAATCAGCCCACCCAGTTGAAGCCCTGTGATGGTCATCACGGGCACCAACGTGTTTTTCAGCGCATGGCCAAAATGCACTGCTCGGGTCGTTAGTCCACGCGCACGTGCAAACTTGATGTAGTCCGTGCGCAAGACTTCGAGCATCTCGGCGCGAACCAAGCGCATGATCAGCGTGAGCTGGAAGATGGCTAGCGTCACAGCCGGCAAAGCAATGTGGTGCCACCCCTTCGCCGTGAGCAGACCACTCGTCCACCAGCCCATCTGCACGACCTCACCCCGGCCAAAACTTGGAAACCAGCCCAAAGTCACGGCAAAGATCAAAATCAGCAAAATGCCAATCAAAAAAGTAGGCAAGGAAACGCCCAACAGCGACAGCGTCATGAACACTTGGCTCGTAAACGAGCCGCGCTTCAGGGCGGCATAAACACCCATAGGGATTCCCAAAGACAGTGCTAGAACGCCGGCCACCAACGCCAACTCCAAGGTGGCGGGAAATCTCTCCGCAATCAAGGTAGACACCTGAGTACCCTGGCGCAAGCTGAAACCAAACTCACCCTGCGCTGCATTTGACAGAAAGTGCCAAAACTGGACGATGAACGCTTGATCCAAGCCGAGGGCTTGGCGAAGTTCTTTGATCTGTTCTTGGGTCGCATCTTGGCCTAACAAAAACACGACGGGGTCACCTACATACTGAAACAGCATGAAGGAAATGAAGGCGACGGTGATCATCACCACGGCCGCTTGTGCCAAGCGCTGCAGTATGAAAGCAAACATAGATTGAAATAAATGAGGGCCGCGGTTGACTACCGCGACCCTGTTTAGTGGAGAACTGCCGTCTTACTTAACTTTGACGAGGCGCCAGTCCAGACGGTTGTCTGCACGGTGCACCACTTCAACGTTCTTCTTCATTGCCCAAGGGATCACTTGGTTATGCAAAGGGATGTTGGCAACATCATCGTTATGCAACTGCAAGGCCTTGGTCAGCAGCTCGGTACGCAATTTCAAGTCGGTTTCCTTCTTGGTGCGTTCGATCAGAGCGTCCATTTGGGGGTTGCTGTAGCGTCCCACGTTGTAGTTGCCGTCACCCCCTGCGCCCACCGTGCGGACCAAAGATTGCAAGCTGTACAAAGCGTCAAACGTTGGCACACCCCAGCCCAGCATGTAAATGCTGGCTTCATTGCGCTGAATCATGGGGAAGTAGGTCACCAAAGGCAGCGTGCGCAACTTGGCTTTCACGCCAATGCGGGACCACATCGCGGTAACGGCCTGGCAAATTTGCTCATCGTTGATGTAACGGTTGTTGGGGCAAGCAAAGTCCACTTCAAAGCCATCTTTGTAACCTGCATCCGCAAGCAACTTTTGGGCGGCAGCGACGTCAAACGGATAGCGCTTGTGCACGGCTTCAGTCCATCCATTGACTTGAGGCGCCACAATGGCTCCAGTGGGCTGGCCTAGACCGCGCATAGTCACACGGGTAATGGCATCGGCATCAATCGCTTGGTACAGCGCCTTGCGAACGCGCACATCTTTCAAGGGGTTTTTGCCCTTGACGTTGCTTCCGACCAACTCATCACGGAACTGGTCCATACCGAAAAATATGGTGCGGTTTTCGACACCATCCATCACCTTCAAGTCGGCATTGGCACGCACGCGCGGCAAGTCTTGTGGACTTGGGTCTAACACCAAGTCAACTTCGCCAGACAACAGGGCTGCCATACGTGTTGCAACTGCCTTTACCGGGGTGTAGACGATTTCCGTCACATTGGTATCTGCCTTGCCCCACCATGCTTTGTTTTGAGTCAGCACCAACTTTTGGTCTGGCAGCCACTCTTTGAGCATGTAAGGACCCGTGCCATTCGCGTTGCGGTGGGCAAAGTTTTCTTCTTGGGTCTTGATGTCCTTGGGTGCAACGGACTTGTTCTTTTCGGCCCAAGCCTTGCTCATCACGCGCAGCTCAGTCATTTGGTTGAGCAGCACGGGGTTAGGTGTCTTGGAAATCACGTCAAACGTGGTGGCGTTGACCTTCACAACTTTGTCCACCCCTTGAATGTAGGGCGTGAAATTGGAGGTGGGCATCATGGCCCGCTCAATGGAGAATACAGCGTCGTCTGTGGTCAGTGGACTGCCGTCATGAAACTTCACACCCGCGCGCAGAGTGAAGCGCATTTGGGTTGGGCTGATCTCTTTCCACGAAGTTGCCAAAACGGGTTCAATTTTGAAGGTCTTGCTGTTGTAGTACACAAAGCTTTCGTACACCGCCGCATGGATGCCGTTTTGCAATGCATTGTTTTGGGAGTGGATGTCCCAAGTCGCAATGTCGCTAGCGCTGGACCATTTGAATGTTTTGGCTTGCAACGCGCTTGCTCCAAAAGCCATGGCTGCAGCGAGAGCTAGTACCTTGAGTCTCATAGGTGGAGGTCCTTTGAATAAAAGCGGCCGATTATGCATAAACAGTGCACAAAACCACTTTGTCTAAACCCTAGTTCAGCTACGGTTTAATAGCGAACTTCAAAGGCGTTTTGACCTGCCTAAGAGTGCCCCCGATCCCAACGAATCACTGACTCAAATCAGACGGCCAGTCTGCAAACGGAAAGGGGGCGACAGCCCCAATGAGAATGCTCGTCACTTGGTACCCAAACGCGACTACGATCATCTTGATCATTCGCACCCAAGACGCATCGGAACTGTGGTTGTTAGGTGTTGGATCTGACACAAAAAAACTCCTTGATGAAAACGACTCAATCGCTCGGCACCTACCACCGCGCTAGGGCACCGTGGCAGGAGTCAACGCATAGGCCGTAAGGTTTACTTAAGGCCGTGGCACGACGCGCAGCAGACGCCCCTCTGGGTCATCCGTGACAAGATACAAGTACCCATCTGGCCCTTGCCTCACATCACGCACGCGCTGGCCCACCTTGAGCTTCAGCGCGCCCGGATCGCGACCCGGGCTCGCACCTTGGGGCAAAAGCGGTACGCGATACAGATCTGCAAATTTGAGCGAGCCGATGATGAGCGACCCCTTCCAGATTGGGCCATAACGGTCACTGGTGACCAGTGCCACTCCGGAGGGGGCAATCGAGGGTACCCATACATGCGCAGGCTGCGCCATGCCATGCCAAGAGGTAATGCCTGCGCCTATCTTGCCCCCGCCGTAGTTTTCCCCGTAGGTGATGACCGGCCAGCCATAGTTTGTGCTTGGCTCAATCAAGTTGACCTCATCCCCGCCCTGCGGGCCATGCTCATGCTCCCAGAGTTGCCCGTCGGCAGTGGTGATCAAACCTTGCGGATTGCGATGGCCCCAACTCCAGATTTCAGGCAGCGCGCCTTGGGCTTTCGCTTGCGCATTGTTTAGCGGATTGTCTGGGGGAACCGACCCATCCTTCTTGATGCGTATGACCTTGCCCATGTGATTGTTGAGTCGCTGCGCATCGTCCATGCTCTTGTAACGTTCCCCCATTGCCACAAACAGTGTGCCATCCAGTTGGCCTTGAGGACGTCCCCAAGCCATGCGACATCCGTAGTGCAGGTTGCCGCTGGTTTTAGGATGTTGGCGAAAGATGACCGCTACATCGTTTAAGCCTTGCCGGTCGGCAGACAAGGTGGCACGTGCAACTGCGGTACCACTGCGGCCATCAGCAGCGGGCTCAGAAAAACAAAAGAAGAGCGCGCGATTGCGTTCGAAGTCACTATCCAGCAAGACATCCAGCAAACCGCCCTGCCCGCCTGCTGCCACCTTAGGCACACCCGCAATCGCGGGCCGCAGAGTGCCATTGGCCTCTATGACGACAAGTTCCCCCCCTCGCAGCGTGACCAAAAACCGCCCTTCCGGCAAGAAAGCCAAGGACCAAGGATTTCGCAATCCAGACGCGACTGTCTCCAAACTTTGTGCTTTAACACTGCTACCCAAACATAGAGCGAGAGTCCAGAGAAGTGCTCTAGCGTATCTGCTAAGGTTTGCTTGCATAGTGAATCCTTCTCTGAATTCGGCGGCTTGCGCCCCGAGTTTGATCTGCAAAATCTGACTGCTCGTCACCAAAGCATGCCTTTGCATGCGGTGACTGTGCATTTTTCAGAGCAAAGTCCCTGAGAGAGCCAAGGCGATTTCTGCACGCTCAAGGTCCTTAAGCGTATCAATATCAAAGGAGACTCCAGCGTCATTCACTACCAATTCAATAGCAGGGTGCGCCCGTACAACGCCGGCAGCACCCTGATCGCCCTGTAACCCCAACAATTGCTCGCGGCAGCTTGGGGCAAAGCCAACCGGGTGCCCCCGTTGCCCGCGGTACACGGGCACCACCACAGCATGATGGACCAAAGCCGCTGCCACGAAGCGCAGGGTCTCCGCTTGGACCAAGGGCAGATCACCGGGTAGTACAAGCCATCCATGGGCATCACGCGTCGCACGGATCCCTGCGGCGATGGTGTCCCCCATGCCAGGCAACCCGCTTTGTTCAAGAAGCCAAGGAAGACCACTGCCTCTCACCGCTGCCAAGGTTCTATCCAACACCGACACACCGCCCAGACGCGCCTTCAACTTATGAACAGTCCCACCTGAGGCTGCAAATCGGGCACCACGCCCTGACGCCAATACGATGACGGTTGGCATGTTTTCGGTGTGCAGGCCAAGGGGAGGAACTGTGTTCGGCATGTCGTCAAAGTGTAAGGGGGTAATTGACCTTGCCACAATGCATAGGCTAGTATCTGACCATTGGTCATTAAACTAATGCGAGGAGCCCATGGAACTGAACATCAACGGACAAAGTGTGACAACTGAGGTCGATCCCAACATGCCATTACTGTGGGTGCTGCGCGACGAACTCAACATGACCGGTACCAAGTTTGGATGCGGCGTGGCCGCCTGCGGCGCTTGCACGGTACACATCAATGGGCAAGCGGTGCGCTCCTGTGTAATGCCTGTCTCCGCAGTGGCCGGTGCCAAGATTCGCACCATAGAGTCTTTAGGGTCTCCCAACCAGCAGCATGCCTTACAAGCCGCTTGGATTGCTGAGCAAGTGCCGCAATGCGGCTATTGCCAAAGCGGCATGCTCATGGCCGCCGCTGCCTTGCTCGAGCGCAAGCCCAAGCCTACCGATGCGGATATTGATGAGGCCATGACCAATATATGCCGCTGTGGAACCTACCAACGCGTGCGCGCCGCGATTCACCGCGCCGCTGCAACAACAGCAGCCACTTCGGGAGTCACAGCATGAAGCGCCGTACTTGGATCCTGAGCGCCCTGGGCGCGACAGGGGCACTGGTGGTGGGTTGGGGCGTCACCCCTGTCCGTTCGCGCTTGGGTGATGGCGCATTGATGCTTCCGACCGAAGGCGATGTGGCCCTGAACGGCTGGATCAAGGTGGCTAGTGATGGCAGCATCATCCTCGCCATGCACCGAAGTGACATGGGCCAAGGCATTCACACCGCTCTGTCTATGTTGGTCGCCGAAGAGCTGGATGTGCCGTTGGCGCGTGTGCGCTTAGAACAAGCGGGAGCTGACTCTATCTACGGAAACGTGGCCATGTTTGTAGGCAGCCTTCCCTTTCACCCACTGGACGCAGAAGAAGGCAAAAAGACCAGCACCGTGCGCGTGGGTGAGTGGATGGTGGGCAAGATTGCGCGCGAGCTTGGCATCAACGCTACTGGCGGCTCATCCAGCGTGGCGGACGCCTGGCAGCCGCTGCGCCAGGCTGCAGCCACCGCCCGTGCCAGCCTACTAGAGGCTGCAGCGGCACAATGGAAGGTGCCTGCCTCAGAGCTCAAGGTACAAGCAGGTGTACTTAGCCACCGCTCAGGAAAAACGGGCCATTACGGTGAATTTGCTAAAGGCGCCGCGGGTCTGACACCCGCCAGCGTGGTTCTGAAAGACCGCGCGACTTGGACTTTGATTGGAAAGCCTGCACTGCGCCCTGACGTACCGTCCAAAACCAATGGATCGGCCCAGTTTGGAATTGACGTGCGTCAGCCTGGCATGCTGTTCGCATCCGTACGTCAAGCGCCCATGCTAGGCGGCACTGTGCAGTCGCTCGATAGCAAAGCAGCACTGGCCATGCCAGGTGTCGTCAAGTTGGTTGAGTTACCTTCTATTGCGGGGTCAACCGCTGGGTTTGCTGTGGTTGGCAAAACCACTTGGCATGCCAAGCAGGCGGCACTGGCAGTAGAAGTGAAGTGGGCGCAACGTGCACAAGGAGCCTTGGACACAGAAAAAATCAAGGCCGACCTCGCCACGCAGCTCAAAGCAGAATCGGGGTTCACGTTCTACGAAAAAGGCTCTGTAGAAAAAGCGGAGGCCACCGCAAACCGCATCATTGAGGCGAAATACTCCGCACCTTACCTCGCCCATGCCACCATGGAACCCATGAATTGCACTGCGCAAATCAAGGACGGCAAAGTAGAGATTTGGGTACCGACCCAAGTACCTGGCATGGCACGCGCTGTGGCAGCCAAAGTGGCTGGGGTGGACGTGGAGAGTGTCACCTTGCACGTCACACTGCTTGGAGGCGGCTTTGGTCGCCGCTTGGAGGTGGATTTCGTGGGTCAAGCGGTGCAAGTGGCCATGCAATGCGAAGGCAAACCCGTGCAACTCATTTGGTCTAGGGAAGAAGACACCACCCACGACTTCTACCGTCCTATGCACGTCGCCGATATGCGGGCCGCAATGGGAGCGGACGGCAAAGTTGCAAGCTTGCGCATCAAGTCGGCTGGGGACACGATCACCCCGCGATGGATGGAACGCGGCCTGCCCGCGCTGGCTGGCCCCATCGACATGCCGGACAAAACTGCGTCAGAAGGTCTGTTTGACTTACCTTATGGCTTTGCCAATCAACACATGTCCCATGTAGCTACCCGCATGGGTGTTCCCATTGGGTTTTGGCGCTCAGTGGGCCACTCGCATAACGCATTTTTTTCGGAAAGTTTTGTGGACGAGCTCGCTGCGCAAACCAAGCAAGACCCAGTTGCTTTTCGCGCGGCTTTGTTGACTGAAGCACCCCGCTACTTGGCTGTCTTGCAACTCGCTGCTGAAAAAGCGAAATGGGGCAGTCCGCTGCCATCTGGTCACGCGCGCGGAATCGCCCTGCATGAATCATTTGGGTCCATCGTGGCGGAAGTGGCGGAGGTGTCCCTGCAAGATGGCAAGCCACGGGTCCACCGCGTGGTGTGTGCCATCGACTGCGGCACCGTGGTCAACCCCAACACCGTGGCACAACAAATGGAGAGTGGCGTCATCTTCGCACTCAGCGCTGCACTGTACGGCAAGATCGACATCAAGGAAGGGGAGGTACAGCAAAGCAACTTCCCCACCTATCCGGTCGTTATGCTGGCGCATGCTCCGGTCGTGGAAACCTATATCGTGCCCAGTGAACGCTCGCCTGCTGGCGTCGGTGAGCCCGCCGTACCTCCACTGGCACCCGCAGTAGCCAACGCTTTGTTTGCACTCACGGGGCAACGTCAACGCGCCTTACCTTTGGCCGCTTAGCCTTGAGATCGCAACGTCCCACCACGCTCACCCGCACGCGCAGCTTGGTGGGCTTGCGCGCGCGCAGCGAACAAGACAAAGACTTGCGCCGGGGCGACCTCGTGCGGGCTGCGTCTGAGCTCTTTGCAGGGTCTGATTTTGATGGCGTAACCATCGCTCAAGTGGCACAACGAGCGGGCGTAGCCAAGGGCACCGCATATTTGTACTTCAGTTGCAAAGAAGCTTTGTTCTTGGAGTTGGTACAGACAGAACTACTGCTCTGGGAACAAGACTTACACACCTGTCTTGCCCCACTTTCGACAGAATGCGCGACCAACGCATTGGCCGCAACCATAGCCCGTACGCTGGCGAAGCGCCCAACCTTGGGGCGCTTGCTAGTGCTGCTTCACCCAGTAATTGAACCAAGCTTAGCATTGGACACTGCGCGTAGTTTCAAAGAGTTTTTGCTTGCGTTTATTGGACGAATCAGCGCTCTGCTAGCCACCAAAGTGCCTGAACTAGGGGCCACAGCGTCCGTCACTTTTATCTTGCAGGTGCATGCTCTTGTGATCAGCGTTACGCAACTCGCACACCCACCAGCTGTCATCGCAGCGGTCCTGGACCATGACCCACGCTTGCATCCTATGCGTATTTCGTTTGAGCCTTTTATGGCAGAAACCCTGTCCACTTTGCTGCGGGGCACACTGCAAACTCAAAAGCAGACATAAACCATGGAAAGTTTAGATCTACGGGTGTTGGCCGATGCCCTTGCTTGGCATCAAGCGGGACACGCAGTGACCTTGGTCACCGTCGTGGAAACATGGGGCAGTGCCCCACGCCCATCGGGAGCCCTGCTTGCCCTTAGGGACGATGGGCATCTTAGCGGATCGGTATCAGGCGGATGCGTGGAAGACGACCTCATAGCGCGCACGCGCGCCTCGGTTCGCAGTGGAGATACCTCTACGAAGTCCACGCCTAGCATGGTGACCTATGGCGTCTCCAAAGACGAAGCTGCTCGCTTTGGCTTACCCTGTGGCGGCACCCTGCGATTACTGCAAGAACCTTTGATGGATACCGCTTGGCTCAAGGAACTATTAACCCGCACCGCCGCGCACGAATTAGTCACTCGCACCGTGCATCTTCCAACCGGTAGGGTCACCCTCACACCTGGGTTACGCACTAGCAAGGCAAGGTTCACGGAACATGAATGGAGTAGTACTTTTGGCCCCCAATGGCGCTTGCTGCTAGTAGGCGCGGGTCAGTTGTCTCAAGCTGTCGCGCACATCGCCACCTTGCTGGACTTTGCAGTACTAATCTGCGACCCACGCGAGGAATACGCTAGTGCATGGCCCCATCAGAGTGCCAGGGTAAACCACCTGCCCGGTATGCCCGATGACGTGGTGCGCGACATGCAACCCGATGCACATACCGCCATTGTGGCGCTCACCCATGATCCAAAACTGGACGATATGGCGTTGATGGAAGCACTGAAATCCAATGCCTTCTATGTAGGTGCTTTGGGCTCAAGACGGAACCAAACTGCGCGCAAAGCGCGTCTAGGCATGCACTTCGGACTGAGCGAAATTGAACTATCGCGCCTGCATGGCCCTGTGGGGCTTGACATAGGAGCCCAAACACCTGCCGAAATTGCAGTGTCTATCGTTGCCCACATCGTGGAGCACAAGTACTGTGCAGGTGCGACGCTTAGCGCAAATAAGACTATCGCTGAATCGTCAACCCGTTGCTGCCTTTGATGCTGTATTGAAAAAATGAGGCTTGTTTGGCTCTGCTGACCGCCTTGTCGCAACTAGGAATGTACAAGCGAATTCGCACCGCCCCATGCAGATCGGGGTGGCTACAACCGGGGGCTACCCATTCTTGAATGGGTGCTCCACGCGACCATCAAGCGACTACTTTTTCACGCAAAGATATCCGCCACCCGGCAAAGTACTTCCGTCTAAGTCCTGCGCTTTCGAGTGATAACCTACAGCTTGGTACTGCTTGTCAGTGGAGTTCATACTGGAACAAATACGATCGCCGTCGCTTTCCAACGCTATTGGCACAGGGCCAAAAGATGCGCCGTTATTCCACGTTTTTGCGTTGTCACGAATTGCTAGACGTGGCGGCACGTCACCTTCACTGCCCCCAGATACGAGTGCCACGGAACAACCCGATATCACGGCACCCGAAACCACACAGACAGCAATCATTGCAAACAGTTTCATTGTCGTTCTCCATTGGTTAAAAACAGACCGCCATCGAACCGTACCTGGCCCAAAGCTGAGAACAGTGTAGCGGTCCAAAGCCAATTTGGCAGGCAAAAAATAGCACGCTATTTGAATACAACAAGTCCTACTCAAAAGGCCCGGAACCCTGTATATTTATTCGGGATGGGCCGGCACTTGGGCGCTGGTTCAGCATTCACACCAAGGAACCTTATGAAGATCAAACATTTTGCATTGGGCGCTTGCGCATTGTTCGTCCTGATTTCGGGTGCTTCACACGCTGATACCTTTGAGCCCAAGAGCATCAGCATTGGTGTGGACTACCGCATTCACTTTGGTGGCAGTGCCCGGGTAAAGCCTGAAGCACCCACGTTCGGTTTCAACGTGAACCTGGCCCCGGCACAAGATGCTTTTAGCATGATGAGTGTTCGTCCGACTGTTAGCTACAAACCCGTGGAGGCCAACAGCCTTATGGACATCCGTTTTGATTCACGAACCCAAGAGGTTCGCAATATGTATGTGGGCGGAGTCGGTGTGTTGCAAAAAATCACACGTGTAAACGTAGATGGCGCGCCTGGTGTGGTGGACACTGTTATCAGCTGGCCCTTGGTGGCCACGGGATTTGTGACCTTCTACGCGTACGCTGAAAGCCAGAATAAACCTAAACCAGCTCCGCCAGCGCCAGCGCCCTCATGTGCATCTTTTGCTGGACATTCCGACGCCTCGATGGGAATAGCCCCTTGTGTCCTCTTTAGCGATTAACGTTGTGGGCAGCAACCGAAAGCACTGCTGGCTAGGGGCTTTGCTTTCGTTGCGCAGTTATAAAGCCATTTGTGAATTGAGAAGATAGCAGTAACGGCAAAGCCACTTTTCGATAACCACTTACTGGCTAGTCGATGCGAGAACTTGGCGAATCTCTTGACCCCAAAGGGATTGGTGTTTCGCGACATTACCATCATGCTTTTGCCAGACTGGCAGCATATCGAGAAAAGCCTGATCCTAATCAGATTCGGGATTTTTTAAGCAATCGATCAATCCGCTACTTGTCGCGCGGTACTAGAGCAAGGCGCCTGACAGTGTAGGGTCACAGAGCGTGCATCTTGCGCAGGACCCACGGTGTAGAAGCGCCAAGGATTCTGTGGGGTACACCTATCTCTCGCAGCTCGTCTCAACTTGGGTATTGGGTCGATGGAGTAGAAACGCTCCCAGCCCTTGATACTTAGCACCTAAAGTGCTAACAACTTCAATAGCAAACCAAGCAACAATCACACGCTTGGCACAGGTGTTCCAGAATTCACACAAAGCGCCATGTTCAATGCTTTCACGGCTGTCTTGTAGTCCTCGCGTTCGATCACGAACTGCATATTCACTTGCCGTAAAGTCTGTGATACGCAGTTCACGTTGACCCCAACATCCGCCAGCGCCTGCGCTGCTTTGGCCAGCACACCAGGAATCCCGATGTTGGAGCCGATGGTACAAACGATGGCGCTGCGCTTTACCGTCACTACTTGGTAAAGCTCTTCCAATTCAGCCACCAATTCGGCAGTGACTTGGTTGTCCCACACCAAATGTGCGATGGAATTGGCGTTAGTAGCCTTCAGGATGTAGCTGATGTCATGCTTGCAAAAAACCTGCATCAAGTTGGCATCAAAGCCTACAGTGCCCACCATGCTGGGGTCGTGGATCTCAATCAGGGTGACCTTATCGGTGCCAGTCACAATTTCCACGCGGGCGCGCTCGCCCACAAAATCTTTGGTAATCAAGGTGCCGGGGTGGTCGGGCTCAAATGTGTTTTTTAAGCGGATCGGAATACCCGCCAACTCCATAGGCTTAGCAGCCTTAGGGTGAATGGCTTCCATGCCCACATCGGCCAACTGGTCGGCCACGTCATAGTTGGTCGCACCCACAACGATGGCATTTTCCAAGCCAACTAAATTGGGATCTGCCGACGACAGGTGAAACTCTTTGTGGATCACAGCCTCAGCTGGCCGCACTTCGACAGCGATCTTGCTGAAGGTGACCTCGGAGTAGCCACGGTCGAACTCCCGCATGATGCCTTCCGTGCCCTTGGTGTAACCCGTAGCCACAATCACGCTGTTGGCCAGGTCCAGGTCCTTGAAACTGTTAGCAATGCGCTCGTCAATGGTCCAAGCCTCGTTGTCATCAAAACCAGCTAGGTCCATCAGCACGGCCTTTACTCCATTGGCCTTGAGAATTTCGACCGAGTTGAACGCGCTGTGCGACTCACCGATGGAGGCCAGCACTTCGCGGGCGGCCAAGAGCACATCTTTGCGGTTCAGATAGCCGCTGGCCAGCACATGCTGCATGGCACCCAGGTATTCCCGGGATTGGGCAATGCGATGGTCGATAAACGCATCGGCCACCGCCAGCGGCAGGCCGATATCGGCATATCCGGCGTTGAGTTTCTTCAAACTGACGGCCAAATCGGTTAAGGCGTCTTGGTAGCCCTTGCCTTCGGCGAACAAAGCATAGATGCCCCGTTCACCCGTCTTTTTGTGCTCCAGCAACTGGTTGGTCACACCTGAGTAGGCAGACACCACGTAAATGCGGCCGTAAATGCGTTTGGGGTCGTGCAAAACGATGTGACGCAGCACATCGCCAAAAGCGGTCATGGAAGTGCCGCCGATTTTCTCGACAGAGATCTTGGAAGAGTTTACGTCTGACATGGGCTAGCTGATGGAAGCAAAAAAAGTTGGGGAACCGAACGAAAAGCCCTCTATTTTCCACGACTTTGGAATAGACGTTTGCACCCACTCGCTAACCCGCTTCTTTGTACCCAATTTTGCGTGCGTCTGCAGCGAGTTCTGCAGAGGGTTCAACCTGTACAGAAAGACCAAAACTTCTCTGTTGCCTCAAACCCGATTTACTCAGCGCAGACTCAGCAATACCCACCAATATCCTCCACTAACAGATGAATGCGCATCGTTGAATCGCTGAGCCAGAACCTGGCCGACCAAGTCGGCGGAGGTGTTAGGACAGGGCATGCGCTGACCAAACTTCAAGATGACCGGAATTAGTCCTGTCAGGGCACCTGCTAGCGACTTATTGCTTTTGTGATAAAGGCCGAGGCAGAGTAACTCGGCTAACGAGGCGTCGTCCCCGCCGAGCAGGGCACGTATACACAGCCGCTTGATTTCAATGTCTTTGACAGCCATGCGTTGGCACTGGACTTGGCTCGTTCGCGCAGGGTGTAGGCGATAAAACATCAGAGACTCCTCTAGGTTAGCGAAGCGCTTGCCAGGCGGAGCAGCGCGACACCAGAGGGCGTAGTCCTCAGCGCGCGAAAACTCGGCGAGATAGCCACCCGCATCAGTAAAGAGGTTGCGACGCGACATTGCGCTGGGGTGGCCAATGGGGCAGATGCGCAGCAGCTTAGTTTTGATCACGGCGTCCTCGCAGGGATGGCAAAGCACACGGCTGGCGGTGGCTAAATCCTTCACTTCAGAGAAATAGGTGATCGCAGAGTCCACGATGTCGACATAAGGAAGTGATTCCATGAACCAAAGCTGGCTTGCCAGACGTTCATGGTGGCAGATGTCGTCATGATCGAAGATTGCCATGAACGGCGAATCGATCTAAGCTAGGAGACGGTTACGGGCGTCCGAGATCCAAGGTTCCGCTCAGTTTGGATCAGTCGCAAATTCAAACGGTCTTGGTAGCTACGAGCAATCGCAACGGAGTCGTCGGACGACGCGTCGTCTAACAGTACGACCTGAAAAGCGGTAAACGTCTGTGCGACCAGCCCATCTAGTGTCAGTGCAAGTGTGCGCTGTGCGCCGGTAAGGCAACACTGATTGGCACCATGATTAGTTCAACTCCAAATGTCTGTTCTGCAAAGGCCCGAACGCCGCCCTGTGCATCACTAAGCAAGGCTCTCAACTAGGCCGAATTCACTTCTCGATCTATGTCTACTCTAATTAGGGCTGCATCCCGAGTGTTTTGCTGAGGATGCCGACAATCTCTCTCTGCTGCTCAGAAGTGATGCCGAACCATAACGGCAGCCGAATTAGTCGTTCAGACTGTGTGGTGGTCACTTCCATCGAGCCATGTACTCTGCCATAACGTATTCCGGCTGGCGACGAATGCAGTGGGATATAGTGAAATACCGTGGCAATGCTTTGGCGCCTGAACTCGTTTAACACTGCCTGCCGGTCAGTGTCAGGTGACACTAATACATAATACATATGGGCGTTGTGAGTGCACTCAGCGGGAACAATCGGTCGACGAATGGCTCCAGCGACTTCCAAAGGTTCTATCAATTTGTCGTACACCTGCCAACTCACCAACCTTTTGTTGGTAATGGCCTCAGCCTCTTCGAGCTGTGCCCAAAGGAAAGCAGCAATCAACTCGCCAGGCAAAAAGGACGAACCAATTGATTGCCAAGTGTACTTATCAACCTCGCCCCTGAAGAATCGAGTGCGATCAGTGCCCTTCTCTCGAATGATCTCTGACTGAACTGCAAAGTCCTCGCGGTTGACAATCAGTGCGCCACCTTCGCCAGAAATCACGTTCTTTGTCTCGTGAAAGCTATAAGCACCTAAATCGCCAATGCTCCCCAAGGGCCTTCCCTTGTAGCTCGACATGACGCCTTGAGCGGCGTCTTCAACCACGAACAAGCCACGTCTCGCGGCAATATCCATGATTATGTCCATCTCGCAAGAGACGCCAGCGTAGTGAACCACCGCAATGGCTTTGGTGCGGCTTGTAATCGCATCCTCTATCAGGCGCTCATCGATATTGAGCGTGTCTAGACGAATATCAACAAATACAGGTACTGCCCCACGAAGAACGAAGGCGTTTGCCGTGGAGACGAACGTGAACGAAGGCATGATAACTTCGTCGCCAGGCGCAATATCCAGTAACAACGCCGCCATCTCCAACGCAGCAGTACAAGAGTTTGTCAACAGCGCTTTTTTGGCGTTGGTGCGCATCTGCAGCCAGTCGTGACAGGACTTTGTAAAAGGACCATCGCCTGCGAGCATGCCGTTAAAGTGGGCCTGTGCAATGTAATTGAGCTCCTTTCCAGTCATATGCGGGACATTGAAAGGAATCCGAGAATTGTCCTTCTTCATTGGGGTGCCTTAGAACTATTCATGGGGATCGGCAACGCTTGCAAGACGCTAGTTTCTGTATAGCGTGGCCAGCCCAAAACCTGATGCCCCAAAACCGTTCCCGTTGTAGAGCATATAGCGAGTGCCGTTGTGATCAAATACATAGGGATATTCAATCATTTCTGAATCCCAACCAGTTGGCGACACATCCAATCCAACGTTGTCAAGGTCCAACTGCCATTGGTCACCATTGCCGCTGTGCGCGTAGCCGATTTTGTATTTAGTGCCAGATCCGCTGCGATAGGAAAACCACATTTCATAACTCCCATCCAGATTGCGCAAGACCGAAGGCCTAGAAAAGGCTTGGGCTGTCCCGACGGCAAATGGCAAGGCCAGTCCTCGTCGCTCCCAAAAATGCCCGTCGCAAGAAACTGCCGAATTGATGACGTGAATCATTTCGTCATTTCCTGCATTCCAGGTCAGGGTTGAGCCATACCACATGCGGTAGGGATACATTCCACCGCAACCTGTCAATACCCAAGGGTAAGAAAGGCTCATCGGATCGGTTGAATCTACACCCATGAAAACACTTGGACTGTCCAATTGGAGACTGTGATCGGCACCGACGATAAGTCGACCTATATCACCACGCCAGTGGGCATTGTCGGGACGTTGCCACCCCATAAACAACATGTAATGAGTTCCTCCGGCAAAGTAGCAGTTTCCGATGCTCACGCCATGCGAATAGAAAGAACCGGTTGGGCCATGCTCAAACTTTGGAAAAAAGTCTTCGGCGATGACTTTCTTGGCAACTATGTCGATATCTACAGACCCCACGGTGGAGCGGTTCTCTCTGTCCCTGCCGCTGTAGAAGATGCGAAAGATATCGGCCTCAAGATGCACCGCAATGGGATTGGCAGCATGGCTCACTAGTTTGAAATGCCTCTCGCCTGAACCTGGCGCATAAATCAAGCCGTTTTTACACCACCTTTTGATCTGATTCATATTCTTTTCAAACGGGTGCTGGGCAAGCTTGACCGCTCGACCGACTTGCCGATGTAAAGGCCATCAGCTTCGGCATCATTTAAGAGTAGAACCCCAGCACCGATGACGCAGCGATCTCCTACTGCAATGTGGTCCCGAAGAGTGGCATTAACTCCGATAAAACATTGCTCACCGACGGTTACACGGCCCGAAATCACGACATGTGAGGCAATGAAGGTGTGGTCATTGATTGTGGAATGATGACCAATGTGGTTACCACTCCAAAGAGTAACATTGCTGCCTATCTTCGCGAACGGTTGCACTGTATTGTCTTCAAATATGAAACAATTGTCCCCGACTGCTGTTTTGTCATAAACGATGGCCATGGAGCTTATATAGCTGGCAAGCCCGTACCCAGCCGACTTTGCGGCAAAGTATTTTTCTTTTCGTACGGCATTTACTTTTGAATAGCCGAGCGCAACAAACATTTCGTGTGATTCGGGCGGACATCTCGATCCGATCTGAGAAAATGGAATAACGGGAACTCCGCAAAATCTATCTTGCTTAATAAACTCCGCATCAAGAGTGAATGCAACCACTTCATAGTCAGAGTCACTGCTGAAATAAAAGTGAGCCAACTCACCAATGTCATCGGATCCAAAGATAACCAACTTTTTCTTCATGGCGTGCCCTCTGCAAGGAAGTTATCGCAATTAGCCCAGTCAACATAATATATGAGAATTTATCTTTAAAGCTAAGCAACAATTGCCAGCACACAATTTTATTGATGGGCCTTGCTTCAACTAGCCGGCATTCTACTGAGAAGGTAATCTTCGACAGTTCCAGGCTCCTGAAATCGGCATCCAATGATTTCCAGTTCTTCCAAGCTAAAGGCGGCTGCGTCTATGTTTCTAGGCAAATGGATTTGTTGCTTAAAGAATGGGATGGTGTAGACATGATTCACGGCCCGGCGAGCCGCACCAGTGCTGTTAAATCCTCCACGGTGAAAGGTCATGCAATCAAGCAAAATATATTGCCCTGCCTTTGCCAAAATTTGGACGGCATGCCTCTTTATATAGGAATCCGTCGGAAAATTCGAAGTTTTGTGGGAACCTGGCAGAACATAAGTTGCTCCATTGTCAGGTGTAAAGTCGTCTACACAAAAAAGAGCGTTGATGGCCAACGGGGTATTGCTGACGAAGTGCTGATATGGAAGATCTCGATGCCACGCACTTTGATTATAGATTTCCTGCGCAGGATTGATGATGGCATTTTGTTGGTTTAGGATGAACTTGCCAGGGATGATCTCACTTAGAACGCTCAAAAGTCGAGGCTTAAATGGCAATCGTTGAAAAAAAACCGATTTATTCAGAAGCGGGGCACGAATCGTATTGTGTTCGTTAAGCGCAATAAGCCTGTCATGCCCCCAGTGCTTAACATATTGTTCATGTACAGAGTTGAAATCATTTGAGATGCCAGCAAGTTCACTTGAATCCATCCCAGAATCCAAAACGGCATAGCCTAAACGCCGAATCTCCTCGCATACCTCTTGATTTTCATTGCTGAATTGGTCTCTTTGAAGCACGCCATAACTGATTTCAGGCACTTGATGATAGTTCATAGATATGTACGCTGTGTCGCTGTTAAATTTATGTGTCACAAAGCTTGCTGTGATGCTTCATAAACCTTGACGCACAAGGTCCAGTATTGAATAAAAGGTCAATGACTGAGACATGATGAGAGAAGCCAGAAAACTGCTGCTTATACTCCGGATAGCCATCATAATTGAACCATTTCAAAGCGATCCCGTAGTGTTCAAATAAGGACTTATCAATATAACTCTTTGCCGATGGGCCGGAAATATACTCGTTTGCACCCGATTGTCGACATAGGTCGACGAGGCGCTCAGTCTTCCCATTAATCAAAACATAGTCGCATGAGTTAGAAATTCTCGTCTTGATCGCCAATTGCCTGCAAATCAGCTCGATCAGATGTCGATTCAGATCCGTTAGACGCTCGAATCTACCCTCTGAATACACCGGCTCCAACCAAGAGGCGATTTCCTCGAAAAATGGAGCACGTTTATAGTTCTGTAAAATAGTCTTCCAGTGGGCCTTGTACCATTCCCTACCATCAACAACGACCTCTTTGATTTTTTGTTCATACCTTCCTTTGACCTGCACGGGTATGCTGAGCCATTGAACCCCCTGCGCTGTCATGATCTGATTACGATTGCGCCAGTCGCGCCGGGTATACTGCACATCATCATAGATAATCAACTCATCGACTGATGCAATCAAATCAAAATAGCCTTTCCAAGGGATGTAATTTGATTGCAAGATTGCAACTTTCATTAAAATATCCTCAATATTCACTCAGGAACAATATAGCTCGACGATAAATTCGCGTGCATTTCAAGGCTCCGCAGGGAATGCTTTAGCTCAAAACTTGCACGAGCTATTTTTGATTGCTCCTCAAGAATATTTGGCGTGAGATTTTCAAAAAAATAATCTAGTTCATCGATGTTTCTCCATGTCAGACACCCTGGATAGCCGTAGGCTACAGAACTCCGGGTGGGATTCTTAGTATCCTCAAATATTAGTATAGGAATAGCACACCCCTTTGTTTCAACAAGCCCTCTAGGGCTGCAAATAGGATATGAGGAAATACATAATTGAATGTTGCTTTTTTTCAAATATTTCCAAAGTATGGGTACAGAACCAACATATACAAAACGAGAAGGATTGACACCCGCCATGGCGAGTTTATCCTCAATCTTTTGGCGTCTTTCGCTGCATAATTCGCCAATATGAAAGTGCGTACCGGAAAGCATCTGCAGGCGTTTAGCCACGATATCACCATAGTCGAAATCACCATCACTTTCGAACTTGCGGGGAGTGCCGTGTGAACAAGTGTTCAGCCCTTGATATTGGTCCCACTCAAGCCAAGGTCGCGCACCGTGGTCGTAAGATGCCACTGGCCAACAGAACATGGGTCGGCCAGTCATATTCACAACGGCCTTTACCCCAAACTCATTTGTGCCGACAACTGTGTACCAGGGTATATACAACCCCAAGGTCAAAGTATCTGCGTGATGAATGTAAAGGATTTGCGCTGCTGAACGTCTGGTAACTGCGCAATAGGCTACTACATCGTGCTGATGAGTGACAAGTATCAATCGTCTTGGATTTTTCGAATGGATATACTCCCGAAGAATCAGAATCTTCTGGAGCAAAGTTTCTGCTTGCAGTTCGCTTGCCTTTACATTCGAGGGTAATGCCTCATAAAGTTGCGCAGAGAAACTTGAGCTATTTGGCAAACATCCGGTCTTGGTGAGGATCAACTCTCTCTGGGTCGAACAGTCGACCTTGATCAAATCTAGCAACAGCGGTGTGTGGCCTCCGCGGCCAAAAAACAAATCGGTCGCAATGTAGATTGTCAGGTCTTGTTGGCCGCCCGCTTCAGAATATCCGTGTGGAAAATCAGCGGCAATTGCCTCTGCCGCTTGACAGCAAAAATTGTCGAGTTCACTAGACCCATTCAGAATACCCTGACCGCTCGGGTCATAGGCTCGCTCCAGCGAATTCACGCACAGGGCATTTAGAAACGCCTCGTATCGCTTTTCAGAAAGCGAACTTGCCAGCGAACGTAATATGTCACTCATGCCCGTGTTGCCATGTTGATGAAGCATGTTTGGCGTTGGAGTCTCGACTAACACAAGACTTGAAAGCATCAGGAGTTAACTTATGAACGAAGGAGTTTTGCTTCACTGCTTGATCTCTGGCAACAACGGGAAGTGTCAACGTGGAGATCATTGATCTTTGATCTCGCCGGTACTCGACCAACATGCGCGCGTTTTCTCGATCATGCAGGCCGATGTGCATGTGCAGATAGCAGATAGCAGATAGCAGATGGGAAACCTAACCGCATAATTTCAAGTATCCCACGGGGAGGTGAATAGTTAAGGACCGATTTGACATCTTGTTCATGGCTACTTCCTCTCGCCCCTTGGAGCCTTTTCTATTATCTGGGCAGTTCAAGCTAGCGGCCAAGAGACAGTTTGGGCAAGTTCTTTTCTTGGTCATTCGCGTTGTCGCGAACGAGTGAACCGCTGGCCCACGAGCAGCACCGGGAATTGAGGAGACTCCACAGATCGAGAGAATGGAGCCATGAACAAGAAGTCAAACCGATTTATACCTGCGGTGCAAGAGCGTGCGGTACGTTTGGTGCAGGAGCACCTTCAGGACTATGCGTCACTAGGACTTGCGTGCAGTCCATAGCCGCCAAAGTCTGGGCGCATAGCAGAGACGCTCCAAGAGTGGGTTAAACGCACAAAAGTTGATGCCGGCGTGATGCGGCAATACGGCGCAATCCTGAACGGCGAAGCCTGCGTGCCAAACGTGACGCTGTTCTGGTCTTGGATCTACAGCGCGTTTGGCATGCCAACTGGCAAGCATATGGCGCAGACGCGGTCTGGTTGCAAACGAACCGAGAAGGCATACGCGTTGCCCGCTGCGCGGTGGAGCGGCAAATGGGTGGTCTTGGTTTCCAGAGCGCGCGCAGAGTTAAATCGGTACGAACTACGACACCGGACACTTCTGCGCCACGCCCACTAGACCGTGTCAATCGACATCTTCAAAGCCGACAGGCCAAACCAGCTGTGGGTATCAGACTTCACCTACGTAAGCACATGGCAGGGCTGGCTAGGTAATCCTCCCGTAGAACCATCGGAGCCAGAAGTAGGAATTTCTCGGAGAGAATTTCTACATGAAGAAGTCCAAGTTTTCAGACAGCCAGATCATGCAGGCGCACAAGCGCGTGGAAGCGGGTCTGGGCGTACCTGATCTGTGCCGTGAGATCGGCATCAGCACGGCGACTTTTTACAAGTGGCGCGCCAAGTTCGGCGGCATGGATACGTCCCTGATCGCTAGGATGAAAGAGCTCGAAGAGGAGAACCGGCGCCTCAAGAAGATGTACGTCGAAGAAAATCTTAAGGCCGAAATTGCTGCCGAGTACCTGGCAAAAAAGTAGCCCGGCCATCTCGCAGGCGTGAGATGGCCAAAGAAGTCGTAGCCCAACGAGGCGTCACCATCCGGCTGGCCTGTCAGATATTCACAGTGAGCCCATCGTGCTTTCGCTACGTTGCCAAGACCGATGAAGAAAACAGGCGCATTGCCGATTGGCTACTACGTTTGACCGACAACAACCGCAATTGGGGTTTTGGCCTGTGCTTTCTGTACCTGCGCAACATCAAGGGGTTTCCATGGAACCACAAGCGGGTGTACAGGGTCTACCGGGAGCTGGAGCTCAACCTACGCATCAAACCACGCAAACGCATGGTACGCCAGAAGCCTGAAGCGCTGCATGTACCCCAGGCCATCAACATGGTTTGGTCCATGGATTTCATGCACGACCAGCTCGACGACGGCAGGAGCATTCGCCTGCTCAATGTCATTGACGATTTCAACCGCGAAGCGCTGGCCTTTGAGATTGATTTCTCCTTGCCATCCGAGCGCATCATACGGGTCTTGGATCAGGTCATTGCTTGGCGCGGTAAGCCACAGGTGATCCGCAGTGACAACGGGCCGGAATACATCAGTCTGAAGATTCAAGAATGGGCCAAACGTCGAGGAATCCAGTTGCAGTACACGCAACCCGGTAACCCGCAACAAAACGCCTACGTCGAGCGGTTCAATCGGACCCTGCGATACGAGTGGCTCTCACCCTACAGCTGGTCCACATTGGACGACGTTCAGATATATGCCACCCAGTGGATGTGGAAATACAATCACGACCGCCCCCACATGGCCTTGGGTGGCATTACCCCAAAGCAGCGATTGGCCATGGCTGCGTAACCGTTCTACTTCTCGTAGCGGTGGAAATTGGGGGGATTACCGCTATGCGTGGCCTTTGTGATTGATATATTTACCCGCCGCATTGTTGGCTGGCGAGTCAGCCGCGGCATGCAGCCAGACTTTGTGTTGAATGCGTTAGAGCAAGCGCTGTTGGATCGCCCGCCCGCTGCCGATGACTTGATCCATCATGCAAATCGGGGCTCGCAGTACATGAGCATCCGCAACATAGAGCGACTTGATCAAGCTGGCATCAAACCATCTGTGGGCAGCAAGGCTTGGAGTGGCGCCGCAGAGAAAGGTTGCATCGATACCGAAGCTGTTGGCTGCCGCTGGAAAGCCCTACGCCTCCTTGCAATTGACATTGGCAACCAGTGGCGACGACTTGCTTCTCTGTATTCAGAAACCATTGGCAATTCAATCAACCGCAACGAAAAGAGAAAGTGCCATGCGATAACGCGTGGAATACAGATGATTTTGCCAACGACTCGCGCTTTAACCGAGGTGGGTTCAAGCGTACCATGCACGATAAACATGCTAAAGGGGATAAACAGCAATGCAACTAGGTCTGGTCAGCATCCAACGCAACCGCGGACCTTGGCTAGTGGAGTGGTTTGCCTTTCATTATTTGGTGGGCTTTCGCAAGTTCTACTTCTATGCGCACCTCTGCGACGACGATACACATGAGCTGCTGCTCAAGCTAGCGAGCAAATTCGACATTCAGTCATTTGTTATGGCATCTGTTCAGGACAAAGTCCAGCTGGCGGCCTACCAGCATGCTTGCGACCACTTTATGCATGACGTTGACTGGATGTGTTTTTTAGACGGTGATGAATTCATTTTCCCGACTCAACACCTTGACCTAGCAAGCGCTTTAGAAGAATACGAAGCAGTTCCGATTTCGGGCTTAGGCGTCTATAACCGCAATTTCGGTAGCTCCGGGCATATCCAAGAGCCCACAGGACTGATTACCGAGAATTACCGATTTCGAGCGGACCCCAACTTCCTGCCACAGCGCAGAATCAAGAGCTTAGTGAAGGGAAAGCAAACAATATCCATTGGTAGTAACAGCCACTTATTTACTACACCACTGGGTACCGTAGATGAGTTACAAAGACCCATTACATGGGGCTACATGCCAGATTATGAACCTAGCTATGAAAAGTTTCAAATTAATCATTATGTTTGCCAGAGCCGCTCGTATTTCCTTGAGTTCAAAAAAAACAGCGGTCACGCCGATGCCAGTGCAAATGCAGTGCGGGAGGAAATATGGTGGGATAACTTCAACTCAAATGCAGTTGCAGATCATTCATTGACTCGATATTGCCAACCCTTAAGAGACTTTGTTGAAAAAATCAATGCGGAACTCGAATTACCTAATTTACCTCCAGTTCCGTTCACTAGACCTCAAGCTCATCAAAATTAAAATTATACATAACCATGATTGCACCGACCCTGCTTTCCCGAAATATCCTTATGCTATCCCCACCAATGCATAGCATGCTAGGTACAGGGCGAGTCACCACCAATATAAACGACTAGCAGAAAATGTTAAGGGTCTCCGTAGCATTGCCAGTACATAATGCAGCATCCACGATTCGGTCAACACTAGACTCACTGGTGAATCAAACTTTCCGAGACTTCAATGTCGTGATCATAGATGACTGCTCGCAAGACGAAACATCACAAATCGTATCAAGCTACGCCGACAAAATAGACCTAAACATAATTCATAGCTCGACCAACTTAGGAATATCTGGCGCAAGAAATCGACTTTTGAAAGAAATTAATGCGCCTTACATAGCAGTCTTGGACCATGACGATATCTGTCATCCTACGCGCTTGGAAAAACAGTACGATTTCCTTCAGCAACACCCAGAAACTGACATATGCGGGAGTGCAATCGCATATTTCTCTGTCGATACGGAACGACACAACGCGAAAAATATCCTACGACACCCTAGCGAGGACCAAGTTATAAGAACCCGCTTGCTCTACAACACCGCTATGGTTCACCCAAGTACCATGGCTAAGCGTTCATTTTTCAATGACGTAGGAGGATACGAGGCTCAGTTCTCTCCGGCAGAGGATTATGCCTTCTGGTGTCGCGCAGCACTACTTGGCAAACGCTTCGCGAACATCGAAGAACCACTTCTGTACTACCATACTCATCCGAGGCAAACCAGCAAGATTCAGTCACAGATGATGATTCAAAAGGATATTGAGATAAAGCGCTTTTATATCCAAGGATTATTAAATGGAGTACAAGATACATTTCTCGCTGAATTAATGTGCCCTTACTTAGAGCACGAAAGAAAAGACGTGGCTGCCGCGCTATCTAAAATAATGCCGATCATTCTAAATTTATACGACAAGGTGTCGTGTCGCCAAACGTATGAAAGCCTAATCAGCTCCGTACTTGCCAAACACCTCGCGCAAGACTAAGCGGAACACATTCACCCAGCTCCGATCAAGCACAAAGACCCAATGTCAGCAATACTTCAAACTATGCGAGAGGCATTGAGAGATCAAAACTATGAAAGTTTTCTGACCACGCTTTGCCTGCATGCGCTTCAACGCTGCTACGCAGACGCAGGCCAGGGGTGCTTAACCGGATCTAGCGAATTAGATGAACTATGCACGCAAGTTGCCAACTCCATCAACTTAAACTATCCAATAGACACCGATTCTTCCCGGACAGTCAATGATTTAACGATTTATATAGCAACGGAGCTATATTTTGGAAACGCGGCACATACCCCCTGCCCTTAGATTTTATTAAAGTCGACAGATCGAAGAGCAGAGAACTACTACTCACAAACATTAGTGCAACAGAGCATAGCATCGCTTTTTACTGAGTGTTTATCTAAGTCTGTCGACCCAGATGTAAACGTATCCACTTTGAATGCTGCAACCTTCTTGGAAAAATTCTTATCATTCGCACTTACATAAATAAAAAAATCAAAGCGAATCATATTACCCACCCATCAACACGATGTCATCGTCTATTCGACGTCCCCCCAGTTCCAGTAGCACTGGACTTTGTAGTCCGGGATTAATTTACCTAGTTTTTGAATCAATGTTTTTGCATAGGCTGCCGGTGTCAGGCCACCCAGTGATCTCATGGGTGTCTCGTCGTTTTATTCCTTTCTCCACGCTTCCACGATTACGCGGGCATGTTGCAGACTGGTAAACCAGTGTTCGTTCAAGCATTCATCACGAAACCGCCCGTTGAATGATTCGATGTATGCGTTCTGGTTAGGGTTGCCAGGCTCAATCAGGAACAGCTGCACACCGCTTGCATGGGCCCATGTCAGCATGGCGCAGCTACAGAATTCCTTGCCGTTGTCGGTTCTGATCGCTCTGGGCAGGCCTCTGGTGCTGGGAAGTTGCTCCAGGATTCGCACCAGTTGGTTGCCGCCCGACGGGAGTTCCGGCACGATGGCGACTGCTTCATGGGTCGCGTCATCCACCACCGTCAGGCTCTTTATGCTGCGCCCCTCAGCCGTGCGGTCAAACACAAAACCCATGGACCACACCTGGTTGGCTTCCGTTGGGCTCTCCACGGGATGCCTGTCGCTCAGGGGTCTCTTCTTGCGCCTGCGGTTCTTCACTTGCAAGCAGGCTTCGGCATACAGGCGGTCTACCCGCTTGTGGTTGACGATCTCGCCCGCTTGGCGCAGCTTCAGATAGATCATGCCGGAGCCATATCGGCGATGGCGTTGGGCCAAGGTGATGATCTTCCCCTTGAGTGCGCAATTTCGGTCTGACGCGGGTTCGTAACGCAATGCACTGGCACTCATTCCGATAATGCGAAAGGAGCGACGCTCGCTCAGTCCCTTGTCGATCATGTCGCGCACCAGTTCACGTCTTGCCGGTGCGCTCACCACTTTTTTCTCAAGGCTTCTTTCTTCACCTCGTTCTCCAACATGGATTCGGCCAGCAGCCTCTTGAGGCGAGTTTTTTCCGCCTCCAGCTCCTTCAGACGCTTGGCATCCGACACCTTCATGCCGCCAAACTTGCTGCGCCACCGGCAATAGCTGGCCTCCGAGAAGCCGTGCCTGCGGCACAGCTCGGCAACCGCCAGGCCCGCTTCAGCTTCGCGCAGGAAGCCAATGATCTGTTCCTCTATAAATCTCTTCTTCACGTCCAATCTCCTGTGTATGGGATTGGACTCCAAGCTTAGGCGCTACTCAAATCCGGGGGGACGTCGGCCCTTGATGGCCTCGTTCTGCACCTGCAGTGCGCTTGCCACTTCACCTTGATCAGATCCCTCCCCCGCTTCTTGGGCCTGGTGCTGAGCGGCCAAGTTCCCCAAGCTGCGGTGTTGCTCTTGCGCTTGGGACAGGCGCGCAGCGGTTTCGCTCAATGCTTTGACATGGCCTTGGGCGTTGGGCCTGCCTTCGGTAGTGATGAGCAGGCCGTCTTGGGCGCGGAGGACGCCGTGTCCATCCGTGCGCAGCTCAAAGCCTTCGCCCCGATGTTCTTGGCGGCCTGCCCTGCTCTCTATGCGGGTGATGTGGCCTAGTGAGAGTTGGCTGTGCTGGTGGTCGCTTTTAGCTTGCACTTGGATTTGCTCTGCGGTGTCGTCCAAGAGCACATGGTTGCTGCGCCCAGCAGCTGCGTTGCCTTGCCCTGCGGTGAGTTCGCGGCTGCGCATACCACTTAAGGCTTGTTGGCCGGGCAGTTCCCAGGGCGGCTGGTTGTTCTGGTTGTAGACAGCCGCGATCACGATGGGTTTGTCCGGGTCTCCGCCTTCAAAGCTCACCAGCACTTCTTGCCCGATGCGGGGAATGTGGATGGCCCCTAACTGGTTGCCCGCCCAAGGGCTTGCCACCCGCACCCAGCAGCTGCTGCGTTGGTCGCGCGCGTCGTGCCGGTCCCAGGGGAAGTGCACCTTGATGCGGCTGAGGTAGTCGGTGTGGTGGTTGGCCCCTGCGGGGCCGACTACCACGGCGCTCAAGGGGCCAGGGATCAGGGGTTTGCTCTGTGTGCGGTCAGGGCGCAGGGCGATGGTGCTGGGCTGGACCTCGAATTCGGTGTAGACGCGCCACTGGCCTTGGGGGGTGGCGCTGTTGTCTTGGTTGTTGCCTGCGTGCTTACCCGCGTTGCTGCCTGTTTTGTGCTCACTCGGGTTTTCTATATCGAGTGTGGTGTGCAAGACGATGTACTCGGTGTTGGCGCTGGTCTGGGGGTGCTCGGCCAGGGTGAAGCTGCTGCCGGGCACGATGCCGCGAATGTGGCCGGCACCCCGTGCACGCAAGGCCCCTTGGCGCAGGGCTTGCAGGCGCAAGCGAGCCAGGTGTTGGCCTTGGGGTTCGGTGTGGTTGGCTGCACTGTTTGCGCCTGCATTGGGTTGGCTGTAGTCGGTGCTGGCCAGGCTGGTGGATGCGCTGGTGCCCATTCCTTGGTTCTGCCCTCTCCAGAGGTAGATCTGGTGGGCCGGGTGATTGCCTGCATGGTCGCTGCTGGCTTGCACCGCCAGGCTGGCCTGGGGGCGGGTGTAGTCGTAGTCGGCACTGGCGTAGGCGCTGGCAGTCAAGCGCTGCACCGGGCTGAAGCGGTGGATGTACTCGCGGTCGGTCTTGTGCCCCAGCGGGTAGTAGGGGATGGTGTGGTAGGGGTTGAGGCCGGGATCAGCGCTGTTTTGTTGCAGGTCTTCTTGCCGGATTTGGAAGGCGCCGTTGTGGTCGCTCCAGATGAGGCGGTGGGCCTCGCCGCTGTGCTCGAAGTGGTAGTTGATGCCCCACTCTTGCATGAGCCGGGTGATGAATTGCAGGTCGGTTTCGTTGTACTGCACGCAGTAGTCGCGCACGGGGTAGCTCTCTAGGAGCCTTTTGGTACTGGGTTGGGGGTAGTTGGCCAGCACGTGTTCGATCACGTCGACCGGGCTCATGTCTTGGAAGACTTTGCAGTCGGTCTTGAGCCGGGCCTGGGCCAGCCAGGGCTCCAAGGTGAGTTGGTAGACGCGCTGGCGTGCAGATTCTTGCACGAGGGTGGCTGCGGTGATGAGGGCGCTGATTTGGCGCGCTCCGCTGCCTTGGTGGGGGGTGGCGAGTTGGCCCTTGACGACCCCACCGATGCTGCCCGCCTCAAACGTGCCCATGCCTTCGAGCTGGATGTGGCAGCTAATGGCCTGGCCCATGAGGGCTTGGAGGTCCAGCTCTACCAGGCCACCCGGGACCGGGGTGTCCGGGGTTTGCAGGGTGAGTTGGTAGCGAAAGAGTTGGTTGATGCCTTCGTGGCCTTCCAAGCGCACGGCTTGGAGTTGGGCGTGACCCGCTTGGGCCTCTAGGCTGGCGCTGCTAATGGTGAGGATGCGCTCTGCGGGGATGAGGGTGGTGAGGCTGGGGGTGGGCATGGGCGTTGACATGGTGGATGCTCCGTGCGTAGGGTGGGCTTGCGTTCAAGGTCGCGTTCAGGGTCGTATTGGGGGGGTGCTCAGGGCACGTCGCGGTCCCAGGCCTGCAGCAGGTCGGGGGGGATTTGGCTGGCGACTTCGCTAAAGCGTTTGCCCCACATGCGCTGGGCTTGCTTCACTCATCTCCATGCTCCCTGAATAAACGCATCAATGGCTCCAGTCTGACTAGCGACTAGCCGCATCGCTTCAGCCTCCAGGGCTCGCAAATTTCCAGCCTCAACGTTGTCCAGCGAATCGCTAGCCTGTGCCAATTCAGTTTGCAGGCGGAGGTAGTTGCCAGAGTCCGCATATAGCTTGCCCAGTTGATACTCCACCGCATCACTTTGGCCGTCAAACATGGCATTGAAGGTGGGTTTGATGAGGTTGAACATGTTGCAAAACTGCTTGTCGTTGGCACTGTATTTTTCTTGCCGCTCGCCCGAACCGATGCTCAAGATCAGTATGTCGTCTTCAGGCCACAGTTTTTTGGCTTCGGCCCACGCAGACATAGCGGGGTTGTTGGCGAACAGGCCACCGTCTATCAATGTGGCTGGCGGTGATGGGTCAGATGGATCGTCGGTGTTGATGGTCATCGTCATCGGCGGAAAGTAGGTGGGTGCAGCTGAACTGGCACGGGCCACTTGCCATGCCGGCAGATTTTGATGAGCCGGTTTCCAGCTCTTGAAAAAACGTGGCGTGGCCTGCTGGGTGTCGTAGGCGGTACACATCAACAAAGGAGCATTACGGTCTGGGCGTTGGCTTTCGATAGCGGTGGAGCCCAAATGTCCCAAGGTGTAATCGGCCAGTATGTCGCGCAAGACGCGCTCCAGCCCGTCAGGTTTATAGGTGGCACCGTTGTTGCCGACTAGCGGATTGATCCATTTGCCTAGCCAAGATGCTGAAAAAATGCTTTTCGCATGGCGCTGGTACACGCCGACCATCGCTTGTGCACTGTTACCTACGGCCAAGCCCAGCCCTATCAAAGCACCTGATGAGGTACCAACGATCAGGTCAAAGTTGTGAGCAATGCCACCCTCGGCAAGCGAGTTTCGGCTTCGCAGTAGCTGTTCGATGTGCGCCAATACACCGGCAGACAATAGGCCGCGCACACCGCCGCCGTCAATGGACAAGATAGTTCTCGTTGTCACATACCACTCCTGCGCACAGATAACAATTTGTATTTCGTGCCATGCTGCACTCCATCCACCGGGTACCACGCATATCGCACAGCATTCGATTGGTTGCCACCGAGCACCAACACATTTTTCTTGTCTGCATCCAATGTGATGAATATGGCTACATGGCCACCACCACCATTGGCGTTGCTCCGGTCAAACACGGCGATATCTCCCGTTTGGGCGCTAGCGACAGGTATGCTGCTGCGCCAATTGCCCCACGATTTGGCCCATGCGGAATCAGTGCCCACGAGGTCGCATTGCTCTACGCACCAGTTCATGAAGCAACTGCACCACGCTGTTTCGTCTTGCAGTTTGTCTAGATCGCTCAGGTTGTTGACGGTCGACAGGTAAAGCTGAATACGGGGGTGATTGCTGTCAGTGCCTGCGTATTCTTTGATGCCAATCTCCTTGATGGACACAGCCAGCCACGGGGCTATGGGCGCGTCTGGCAGCAGATAGCGGGCGCTGCACCAGCCGGCTTTGCCTTTTGCCCCGCCTTCTTTGACCTGAAGCCAAGTGCCTGTGCTGTCTATGGCTGTGGAAGTGAGCACGGTGCCCCGAATGACGAAACCTATTGAATCAAACCCCGTGCCAGCGCCTTGGCGCATGTGCAGCTGGTCTGGGGTCACTGTGACGGTGAACATGGAGTCTCCTTTGGAATAAAACGCTCAGTGGGTTTGCTTGGCTTGCGTTGTAAGAGAGTCGATTCGGTGGGCAAGTGCACTGATTTAATAAGCTTGACTCACGGGGTTTCTGTCCCGCAGCCGAAACTTGTTGGTGCCCCTAGTTTGTTAATGGCATCAGTAACATCGCCGAGCTTCAAGTCTTTGACGCCCTTATCTGATGCGGCTTTGGCCTTGAGTGCGTCAAGCGTTGCCTTCGTTCTTGCACCAATTTCTGTTTGCGCCTTTTCAATAACGCGCTCTACTTTTGCAACGGCAGCAGCAACTTCGGCGTGCGCCTTGTCTAGCGCAAGTTGCCCGGTAATCCGCGCGTCAGGGTCGGCTTGGGTTAGAGCCATCTTCGCAACTGCAGCCCCCAGTACTGCTGTGGGTTCAACCAAGGTCTGTAGGCAAGCAGTCAAAACGGCAGGTTTGGTGCCATGAAGCTTGGTCAATGGCTCAAGTACGCTGGTGTTCACTGCGGCCTCCAAGGTTTTTCGGACCTCGGACGATTTCAGTTCGCTTCGGCTGCCTTCTTTGGCTTTTTCCTGCAAGGCTTCAAATTCACCCACTACCTGACTACCTTGTTGTGCAATGTAAGCGCCAATACGTTCTGCGGCGCTGTTCGCATTTGCAAGAGCGCGGCTGGGATTCCCATTTAAGTCGGTGCGGGTGGAGGTGACCAACATGGACGGCACGTCGCTCCCCGCCAGCGCCAGCAACTTGTCCAGCGTGCCGTCTGCCACTAGTTTTGACGAGGGGGTGTTTTGGATTTCCTTCAGCGCGTTGGCTCCGGCCATAGCGCGCGCCGCCATGCGCATGCCTGGGCTTTCTACCTCGCGGATCGAATCTTGCGCTTCGATCAAGCCTGACACTGCGGAGCAATTGCCGTCGATCACGATGGCGTCATTGATTGCGGCTTCCATGGAGTATTCGGCAATGCTTTTGCCTTGACGGGCCTCCACCAGTTCTTTCTTCAAACGGTTTTGCCGCAGCTCAATGCCTTGCACGATAACGTGTGCTGCCAAGTTGCTGTAGTAACTTTGGTTGTATTCACTGCGTATGCCGCTGAACAAGCCGGCGGCCCCAGCGAGGCTGCGCGATGCGTCGGCACCGGGTAAAACAGCGCCAAGAACACCGGCGGCTGTGGTGAGTGACCCCAGCGTGAAGTTAACGTCTACCTGTTGGCGACGTAGGTAGGTCTTGAACACATTGCAGCGGGACGTAGAGACCGCAATGATTTTGTCTTGCACGCTGTTGCGACGCAGGCGCTTCCAATCATCCCCATCGGGCTGGCGTCCAAACCAGCTTAGGACTAGGTCGTAGCGCTGGCCGAAGCCAATGTTTCCCTTCACTTCGTCTGTCACCGTTAGTCGCCAGTCCTTGCTATATCCATCCCGCACGGATTGACCTTCAGGGTCGATCAACTCCAACAAGTTGACTTGTTCAAAACTGTCCCGACGCATTGCCGGGTAACTGCTGTGCTGATCAACCCGGCTGATCTGCTCAATGGTCTCCTTGCGATGGCCTTCGTCTCTTGCAGCCTGAAACTGAGCGCAACCGCCAAGTACGGTCAACACACACGATACGCAGACCCAGCGGCCAGACATTGCAAAAGAGGTGCTCACAAGAGTGTTCTCCACAGATAGTTATTTGCTTGGGCGATGTAAGCCTTCTAGAGGCTAGCGAGGGTTTTGCCCACATGCATCACCCGCCGGGGTCATGAGACTCAGTTTTTCGATGTTTCACCATCATCGTGTCTAAAGATTTACAAATGAAAGCAGGGGCGGATGAAGGCAAACGTACATAAACGTGCAGTTTGGTGCAACTCAGGCGCGCGCAGAGCAATGCGCATCTCCAGCGGCTCGACATGGCACTTTGGGGTGTAGGCCACTAACTGATCGGCGCGGTCTTCCCCACCCCGCGCTTTAGCCCCTTTGTAAAGCGCCAGTTGAACGATGCTGGACACCACGCAGTGATCGCGTGCAGGCATTTCCGCCTCTAAAACTGCTCCAGCCCCGGATAGAAAATTCAAGCGCGTGAGGCAAAGTTTGACTCAAACTTTGAGACTCGAAGCGCGTTTTCCCCAAACAGTTTGAGTGTTTGCAGCCATTCAATGGCGAGGGTTTGGGATGCAAGATGGCTTGAGGCCTGGCGCGGGTTGTGCGGCCATGTCCCAGCCAGGCTCGCCTGATGACTGGAGTCAGACCTGAGCGGGTTTACTTTGTCGCACTGACACGCAATACAAAAAAGCCCGAACCGTTGCCAGTTCGGGCTTTTTGCTTTGTGGCTCAAGCCAGCCTATTTCTTCTGCGGCGGCACATCCGTGCAGCTACCATGTGCAATCTCCGCCGCCATGCCGATGCTTTCGCCTAGCGTGGGGTGGGGGTGGATGGTCTTGCCGATGTCCACCGCGTCTGCGCCCATCTCGATGGCCAGCGCGATCTCGCCGATCATGTCGCCGGCGTGCGTGCCGACCATGCCGCCGCCAAGAATCTTGCCGTGGCCATGTGCCTCCGGGGAGTCATCAAACAAAAGTTTGGTAACACCTTCGTCGCGACCATTGGCAATCGCGCGGCCGGATGCAGTCCAGGGGAACAGGCCCTTCTTGACTTTGATGCCTTGCGCCTTGGCCTGGTCTTCGGTGAGACCCACCCATGCCACTTCGGGGTCGGTGTAAGCCACGCTTGGGATCACGCGGGCGTTGAACGCCGCAGCAGCCAATTCTTTGTTGCCTTGCAGTTCACCGGCAATCACTTCGGCTGCTACGTGCGCTTCATGCACCGCCTTGTGCGCCAGCATGGGCTGGCCCACGATGTCACCGATGGCGAAGATGTGTGGCACGTTGGTGCGCATCTGGATGTCGACGTTGATGAAGCCACGGTCGGTCACCGCCACACCCGCCTTCTCGGCGCTGATCTTCTTGCCATTGGGCGTGCGGCCCACGGCTTGCAGTACCAAGTCGTACACCTGCGGTGCGGGGGCCGCAACGCTTGCGTTGCCTCCAGCCTCGCCCTCTTCCATCGCCGCAAACGTCACTTCAATGCCTTCAGGCAAGGCGCGTGCAGACACGGTCTTGGTCTTGAGCATGATGTTGTCGAAGCGCTTGGCGTTCATCTTCTGCCAGATCTTGACCAGGTCGCGGTCGGCGCCCTGCATCAGTCCGTCCATCATTTCCACCACGTCCAGGCGCGCGCCCAGCGTGCTGTAGACGGTGCCCATTTCCAGGCCGATGATGCCGCCGCCCAAAATCAACATGCGCTTGGGCACTTCCTTGAGCGCCAAGGCGCCGGTAGAGTCCACGACGCGTGGGTCGTTGGGCATAAAAGGCAAACGCACGGCTTGCGAGCCGGCTGCGATGATGGCGCGCTTGAAGGCGATGACCTTTTTGCTGCCAGTCTTCTCTTGGGCTGTGCCGCTGGTTTCTTCCACTTCCAGGTGGTTGGCACCCACAAAGTTGCCGTAACCGCGCACGGTAGTGACTTTGCGCATCTTGGCCATGGCAGCCAAGCCACCAGTCAACTTGCCGATGACCTTTTCTTTGTGGCCACGCAGCTTGTCGATGTTGACCACGGGGGCACCGAAGTCCACACCCAGGTCGGCCATGTGGCTGACCTCGTCCATGACGGCTGCCACGTGCAACAAGGCCTTGGAGGGGATGCAACCCACGTTTAAGCACACACCGCCCAGGGTGGCATAACGCTCGACCATGATGACCTTGAGGCCCAAGTCAGCCGCACGGAACGCTGCCGAGTAACCGCCGGGGCCGCCACCGATGACAACCAGGTCGCACTCCAGGTCCGCATTGCCGCCGAAGCTGCTGGCCACAGGGGCCGAAGCAGCGGAAGCCGCTACAGAAACAGGAGCTGCGGGCGCAGATACAGCGGGCGCTGCAGCCAGTTTTTCAGCTGAAGCTGCCGCAGCACCTTCCAACATCAACACTACAGAGCCTTGCTTGACCTTGTCACCTAGCTTGACCTTAAGTTCTTTGACCACCCCCGCTTGGGACGATGGAATTTCCATGGACGCTTTGTCGCTTTCCACGGTGATCAAAGATTGGTCGGCCTTGATGGTGTCGCCGGGCTTGACCATCAACTCAATGACGGTGACTTCGTCGAAGTCACCAATATCAGGAACTTTGATTTCTACGATTGCCATATAGGTTCCTTAGAGCAGCACGCGGCGGAAGTCACCCAGGATCTGGCCCAGGTAGACGTTGAAGCGCGCCGCAGCTGCGCCGTCGATCACGCGGTGGTCCCAGGTCAGCGACAAGGGCAACATCAGGCGTGGCTGGAAGGCCTTGCCGTCCCATACGGGTTCCATCTGGCTCTTGCAGACGCCGAGGATGGCGACTTCAGGCGCGTTGATGATGGGCGTGAAGTAGCGGCCACCGATACCACCCAGTGAAGAGATGGTGAAGGTCGCGCCACTCATGTCGGCGGGGCCGAGCTTGCCATCTCTAGCCTTCTTGGCCAGCTCACCCATCTCGGTGCTGATCTGGAAGATGCCTTTCTTGTCGGCGTCTTTGATCACAGGCACCACCAAGCCGTTAGGCGTGTCGGCCGCAAAACCGATGTGGTAGTACTGCTTGTAGATCAGCGCATCGCCGTCCAGCGAGCTGTTGAACTCGGGGAACTTCTTGAGCGCCGCCACGCAGGCCTTGATCAGGAAGGCCAGCATGGTGACTTTGATACCCGACTTCTCGTTCTCTTTGTTGGTAGAGACGCGGAAGGCTTCGAGGTCGGTGATGTCGGCGTCGTCGTGGTTGGTGACGGCCGGGATCATGACCGCGTTGCGCAGCAAGTTGGCACCGCTGATCTTCTTGATGCGAGACAGTTCCTTGCGCTCGATGGGGCCGAACTTGGCAAAGTCGACCTTCGGCCAAGGGATTAATCCCAAGCCGGCGCCGTCGTTGCTGCCGGACGCCTTGGCTTGCGCCGCAATGGCCAGCGTTTGCACCGCACCGCTCATCACAGAGCGGGTGAAGCCTTGCACGTCCGCCTCGGTGATACGGCCCTTGAGGCCAGAACCCTTGACTTCGTTCAAAGGCACGCCCAGCTCGCGGGCGAACTTGCGCACGGATGGGGATGCATGGGGCAAACCGAGGGTGGTACCACCGGGCGCATGCGCGGGCACAGCCACAGCGGCAGGTGCTGCTGCGGCAGCGGCCACAGAAGCCTGAGCTGCTGCAGGAGTAGCTGGTGCAGCAGCTACCGCTGCGGGAGCGGCCGCAGGCGCTGGTGCGGCACCAGCAACGCCTTCGAGCACCAAGACGAGGTCGCCAACGTTGACCTTATCGCCCACTTTGGCTTTGATTTCTTTCACCACACCAGCCGCGCTGGACGGAATTTCCATAGAGGCTTTGTCGCTCTCCACGGTGAGCAAGCTTTGCTCCAACTTGACGGTGTCTCCCACCTTGACCATGAGTTCGATCACCGCCACGTCTTTAAAGTCGCCGATATCGGGGACGCGCACATCCACTGGGCCGGCCACCGCGATTGGGGCAGCTGCCGCCAGGGGCACAGGCGCTACAGAAGCAGGAGCAACCTGCGCTGCTGCGGCGGGCGCAACAGCCGTTTTTACCTCCGCAGCACCAGCCACTTCCAGCATCAAGACCAGCGAGCCTTGCTTCACCTTATCACCCATCTTGACCTTGATCTCTTTCACCACACCAGCTGCGCTGGAGGGGATCTCCATAGAGGCCTTATCGGACTCCACGGTGATCAAAGACTGGTCCGCCTTGACGGTGTCGCCAACTTTCACCATGAACTCGATCACAGTGACCTCATCAAAGTCGCCGATGTCGGGCACAAAAATTTCAATCATTGCCATGTTGCTTGTCTCCGACTTAAGCGTTAAGGGGGTTGACCTTGTCGGTCTTGATGCCGTACTTGGCAATGGCTTCTACCACTTTGCTCACTGGCACAGTGCCTTCTTCGCTGAGTGCCTTCAATGCGGCTACCACGATGAAATGGCGGTTCACTTCGAAGTGCTCGCGCAACTTGGAGCGGAAGTCGCTGCGGCCAAAGCCGTCGGTGCCCAACACTTTGTAGGTGCGGCCCTTGGGGATGAAGGGGCGAATTTGCTCCGCGTAATTCTTCATGTAGTCGGTAGATGCAATGACGGGACCGGTGTGCTTTTCCAGCTGCTGCGCCACGAAGGAAGTACGCGGTGCGTCAGCGGGGTGCAAGAGGTTGTAACGCTCAGCGTCTTGGCCGTCGCGGGTCAACTCGTTAAAGCTTGGGCAGCTCCAAACGTTGGCGGCAACGCCCCAGTCTTTTTCCAGCAACTCTTGCGCCGCAATGCTCTCGCGCAAAATTGTGCCCGAGCCCAAGAGCTGCACACGTGGGGTGAGCTTGGCACCCTCTTTGCACAAATACATACCCTTGATGATTTGCTCTTCGGTGCCGGGTGTGAGGCCGGGCATGGCGTAGTTTTCGTTCAAGAGCGTGAGGTAGTAATACACATTGTCTTGCTTCTCGACCATGCGCTTCAAACCATGGTGCAAGATGACGCCAACTTCGTGGGCAAACGTAGGGTCGTAGCTCACGCAGTTTGGAATAGTGCCTGCCAAGATGTGGCTGTGGCCGTCTTCGTGTTGCAGGCCTTCGCCGTTAAGCGTGGTACGGCCAGACGTGCCACCCAACAAGAAGCCGCGCGCTTGCATGTCGCCAGCAGCCCATGCCAAGTCGCCAATACGTTGGAAGCCGAACATGGAGTAGTACACGTAGAACGGGATCATGATCCGGTTGTTCGTGCTGTAGCTGGTGGCAGCTGCGATCCAGCTGCTCATGCCGCCGGCTTCATTGATACCTTCTTGCAGGATCTGTCCGGCCTTGTCTTCCTTGTAGTACATGACCTGGTCTTTGTCGACCGGGGTGTACTGCTGACCCGCTGGGTTGTAGATGCCCACTTGGCGGAACAAGCCTTCCATGCCAAAAGTACGCGCCTCGTCTACCAAAATGGGCACCACGCGTGGGCCCAAGGCTTGGTCGCGCAGCAACTGGGTCAAGAAGCGCACATACGCTTGTGTGGTCGAGATTTCACGCCCTTCGGGAGTGGCTTCCATCACAGACTTGAAGCTGTCCAGCGCCGGAACGGTGAAGCTCTCGTCGCTCTTGGTGCGGCGATGTGGCAAGTAGCCGCCCAAGGCCTTGCGGCGCTCGTGCAAATACTTCATTTCAGGCGTGTCTTCAGCAGGCTTGTAGAAAGGCAAGCTGGCGATTTGGCTATCGGGCACCGGAATGTTGAAGCGGTCGCGGAAGGCTTTGATGTCTTCGTCCGTGAGCTTTTTGGTCTGGTGCACATTGTTTTTGCCCTCACCGCTCTTGCCCATGCCAAAACCTTTGACGGTCTTGATAAGCAACACGGTGGGTTGGCCTTTGTGCTTGACGGCAGCAGCGTAAGCGGCATACACCTTTTGGGCGTCGTGACCACCGCGGCGCAGCGCCCAGATGTCGTCGTCGCTCATCTTGGCGACCATCTCGGCGGTGCGTGGATCTTTGCCAAAGAAATGCTTGCGCACGTAAGCGCCGTCGTTGGCCTTCATGGCTTGGTAGTCGCCATCCAGCGTTTCCATCATGACCTTCTTGAGCGCACCGTCTTTGTCGCGGGCCAAGAGAGGGTCCCACTGGCTGCCCCACAAAAGCTTAATCACGTTCCAACCCGCACCGCGAAACTCGCCTTCTAGCTCTTGCACGATCTTGCCATTGCCACGCACAGGTCCGTCCAAGCGCTGCAAGTTGCAGTTCACCACGAAAATGAGGTTGTCCAAGTTTTCACGGGCTGCCAAACCAATGGCGCCCAAGGATTCCACTTCATCCATCTCGCCGTCGCCGCAGAACACCCACACCTTGCGGTTTTCGGTATTGGCAATGCCACGGGCGTGCAGGTATTTCAAGAAGCGCGCCTGATAGATCGCCATCAATGGACCTAAGCCCATGGACACCGTGGGGAACTGCCAGAACTCGGGCATCAACTTGGGATGTGGGTAGCTGGACAGACCCTTGCCGTCGACTTCTTGACGGAAGTGGAGCAACTGCTCTTCGGTCAAGCGGCCTTCTAGGTAGGCACGGGCGTAAACGCCGGGGGACACGTGCCCTTGGATGTAGAGGCAATCGCCACCGTGGTTTTCGCTCTCCGCATGCCAGAAATGGTTAAAGCCAGCACCAAACATATGGGCCAGCGAGGCAAACGAACCGATGTGTCCACCCAAATCACCACCATCTACGGGGTGATGGCGATTGGCCTTGACGACCATGGCCATGGCGTTCCAACGCATGTAGGCGCGCAGACGCCCTTCTAGTTCCAGATTGCCGGGGCAGCGCTCTTCTTGATCAACCTCAATGGTATTGACATAGCCAGTGTTCGCGGAGAACGGCATGTCAATGCTTTGTTGGCGAGCGTGTTCCAACAATTGCTCCAGCAAGTAATGCGCGCGCTCAGGGCCCTCACTTTCGATGACTGCGGACAGCGCGTCCATCCATTCACGGGTTTCCTGGCTATCCGCATCAACGGCGCTAGCTGGGTTCTGGGGAACTGCTGACATTCATGTCTCCTGGTTGTTTTCGAAGGGCCTAAACGAATCTAGTACTGTACCTCTAAGTTTCTCATAGATTTCTCGAAATTTCAACAAGTGCTTTGTCATTTCATAATGTGGATTATTACATTGGTGAGAGTTTGTTTCTATAGCTGGCAAACCAGCGGCAAGCCCTAAACTCAGAACATGCCCTTGCCACAATTGAGCACTTTGCCCAACCAACTCTCTCTCACCACCATCGGACGCGCGCGTGCTTGGTGGAAACGACTCACCCCGGTGCGCCAAGACCGTTTTGCAATGCTTGCACCCTTGGTCGCGGTCATGTTGTTTTTCATCGCCATCGTGGCTGCCCTTGGCTACTTGCGTATCGAGGAAATGGACCGTGAACAAGAAGCGGTACAACGGGACGTGGAGTACAGCCAACAAAGGCTGCGTTTGCGTTTGCTTGAACGCCAAGAACAATTCATGCGTGTGGCTCGCGAATTGGCTAACAGAGAGCTCAGCGTGGCGGAGTTCAAAACCCGCGTGGAGTACATGCTCAACCAATACCCCGAGGTCCAAGGCGTTGCGTGGATCGATGAACGTCGACGCGTCAAAGTCAGCAGTGGGACCGCGATCAACGCCGCCAGCCAGTTAATTACGGCGCAAGAAAACAGCAAGCGCTCAGATACCGAAAGTGGTTTTCTGCAAGCAAGAGACACTGCCTTACCGATCTATATCCAACAAGTTCGCAACGGAGAATTCACTCCATTGCTGCAACTCCATGTTCCCTTGGTAGATAAAGGCCGGTTTGTGGGGGTGCTATTGGTGGAATATTCCGTAGATGGCCTTTACCGCTATGGAGTGCCTTCTGAAATGTCTGCCCGGTACGCTGTTTCACTGCTGGACGGCAAAGGTGCCCTGATTGCAGGCTCCTCCATCCCCACCAAGAAAGTAGTGAGTAAGTTCTTGCCCTGGGCGGCCCCTAGCAACGAGTACACCATGCCCGTATCCCCCGTCGGAGACGGTTTGGTAATGCGGGCCCAAGCGTACCGAGCTTCGATGAGCGTCGTCAGCAGTGGCCTTTTTTGGCTCGTCACCGCACTAAGCGTGATGACAGCTTGGATGTTGATTGCCAACTGGCGCCATAGCCGCCGTCGCTTGCAAGCACAACAAGCCTTGATACAAGAAACCACCTTCCGCCGGGCCATGGAAAACTCCATGCTGACCGGGATGCGAGCGATGGACTTGCAAGGCCGCATCACGTATGTGAATGCGGCGTTTTGCCAGATGACCGGGTGGTCAGAGTCTGACTTGGTGGGCCGAACCGCCCCCTTCCCCTATTGGCCGGAAGGTGACCGCGAACACCTGGCCGCTCGGTTAGAAGAGGAAATGACAGGCAACAATACCGCTGGCGGATTTCAGGTGAGCGTGCAGAGGCGTGACCGCTCCAAGTTTGAAGCACGTTTGTATCTCTCACCCTTGATTGATGCCAACGGCGTACAGACCGGTTGGATGACCTCAATGACCGACATCACTGAGCCCAACCGCGTAAGAGAGCAGCTCACTGCCGCCCACCAGCGCTTCACGACGGTACTGGAGGCATTGGATGCCTCTATCTCAGTTGCTCCGTTGGGGAGTGACGAGCTCCTATTCGCCAACAAGCTCTACCGCCAATGGTTTGGCATCCGCGCTGACGGACATTTGCAGTTGGTGGCCGAAGCCGGCGTGCCAGCCGCACAACCCAATGACGAATCACGCGATGAGGTCGATGCATTTGCAGGCCTCCCTACCACTGCGCTGTCAGAAACAGAAGCGGAGCGCGCCGAGATTTTCATCGCCGCCTTGGGGAAGTGGATGGAAGTGCGTACTCGTTACCTCAGCTGGGTAGACGGACGATTAGCGCAAATGGTGATCGCCACAGACATTACCTCCAGGCGCTTAGCAGAAGAACAAGCAGCCACCCAAGCCGAGCGCGCACAAACTGCCAGTCGCATGATCACCATGGGTGAAATGGCTTCTAGCGTGGCGCATGAACTCAACCAACCACTGACCGCGATCAACAACTACTGCAACGGCATGGTGTCGCGCATCAAAGCCAAGCAAATCACTGAAGAAGAGCTCTTGGGCGCCTTGGAAAAAACCGCCAAGCAGGCGCACCGCGCAGGCCAAATCATTCAACGCATACGCTCCTTTGTGAAACGCAGTGAGCCCAACCGCACCAATGCCGAAGTAGCCACCATGGTGGCAGAAGCAGTGGAACTGGCAGAAATTGAGCTACGCCGCTTCAATGTGCGCCTGAACCACTACGTGGCGGCCCGCCTGCCCCAGCTCTTGGTAGACCCTATATTGATTGAGCAAGTGCTGGTCAACCTACTGCGCAATGCAGCAGAATCGATTGATATGGCCTTGCGGCAAACGGCGCAGCGGGTGGTGGAGTTGCGCGTAGTTCCACGTCGTGTGGATGACAAGCCCGTGATTGAATTCTCCGTACAAGACACCGGAAAAGGCATTGCCCCCGAGGTCATGGCGCGCTTGTATGAAGCCTTTTTCTCCACCAAGGCGGACGGCATGGGCATCGGCCTCTCGCTATGCCGCTCCATCGTTGAATCGCACATGGGAAGAATGACTGCTGAGAACATCTACAATGGCAATGTGGTCACGGGATGCCGGTTTTCTTTCTGGATTCCGCTGTCCGAAGCCAGTCCGGACTCGATAAGAATTCCGCGTATCAGCAAATAATTTCTTGGACTCCATCAATGAGCTTGATTCCTAAAAAAGGCACTGTCTACGTGGTTGATGACGACGAAGCCGTGCGTGATTCGCTGCAATGGCTGCTTGAAGGCAAAGACTACCGTGTGCGCTGTTTTGATTCTGCAGAATCGTTTCTGAGCCGCTACGACGCACGTGAAGTGGCCTGCCTGATTGTGGACATTCGCATGGGCGGCATGACTGGCCTTGAACTGCAGAACCGCCTGATTGAGAGCCGCTCACCGCTGCCTATCGTGTTTATTACCGGCCACGGCGACGTGCCTATGGCAGTGGACACCATGAAAAAAGGCGCGATGGACTTTATCCAAAAGCCTTTCAACGAAGACCAATTGGCCTCGCTGGTCGAGCGCATGTTGGAACAAGCCAAGGGCTCATTCGCTGAGCACCAGCTGTCAGCCAGCCGTGACGCCTTGCTGTCCAAGCTCACCATGCGGGAAGCCCAAGTGCTGGAACGTATTGTGGCGGGCCGCCTCAACAAGCAAATCGCGGATGACTTGGGCATCAGCATCAAAACGGTGGAAGCGCATCGCGCCAACATTATGGAAAAGCTCAGCGCCAATACCGTTGCTGACCTACTGAAGATCGCCTTGGGTCAAAACGCACCGAAAGCCGCCTAAGAAAACGCTACTTTTTAGATAGCAAGCTACGCCCGCCATTCTTCGAATTGTGGGCGTTTTTACTTTAATCGACTATGACAACACCCACTCTCGCCCAAACCATCGACGGCAACGCACTCGCAGCCCAACTCCGTGCCGATGTATTTGCCCGCACCCAGGCCCTTAAAGCAAAGGGCGTCACTCCAGGTTTGGCTGTGGTGTTGGTGGGCGACAACCCAGCGTCTCAGGTGTATGTGCGCAACAAGGTCAAGGCCTGCAGCGACAGCGGCTTGCACTCGGTGCTAGAGCGCTACCCCGCCACCATGACTGAGAGTGAACTGCTAACGCGCATTGATGCACTTAACGCAGACGCCAGCATTCAAGGCATTTTGGTGCAGCTGCCCTTGCCTGCGCACATTGATGCACACAAAGTGATCGAAGCTATTTCTCCCTCCAAAGACGTGGACGGTTTTCACGTGGCCAGCGCAGGCGCGCTTATGGTAGGCCAGCCAGGCTTTTGGCCCTGCACCCCCTATGGCTGCATGAAGATGTTGGAAAGCATTGGCTACGACCTGCGCGGCAAACACGCGGTGGTCATCGGACGCAGCAATATTGTGGGCAAACCCATGGCTTTGATGCTGCTCCAGAAAAACGCCACCGTAACCGTTTGCCACAGCGCCACCACCGACCTGAAAGCCATGACCTTGCAAGCCGATGTGATTGTTGCTGCCGTGGGCAAACGCAATGTGCTGACGGCCGATATGGTCAAGCCAGGTGCCGTGGTGATTGATGTGGGCATGAACCGCAATGATGAAGGCAAGCTTTGCGGCGACGTGGACTTTGAAGGAGTGCGCACCGTCGCCAGTTACATCACCCCCGTGCCCGGCGGCGTGGGTCCTATGACCATTACCATGCTTTTGGTGAACACCTTGCAAGCGGCTGAACTGGCTGCTGCAAGCCGCTGATACGCGCTGTTTTCCCTCTGGCCTGTGCCCATCGCTTGATTCTTTGCTGCCCACCCGCATCTGACCACCTATGACCAATCCCCTGCTCTCCTCTGCCGACCTTCCTCTGTTTGACCAAATCGCGCCGGAACATGTATCTCCGGCACTAGACGAGTTGCTGGCCAAGGCGCAGGTAGCACTGACTGCTGTCACAGAGCCAAGCTTTCCTGCCGAATGGAATGAGATTGCCAAGGTATTGGATGTAGCCACAGAGAAACTGGGCCGCGCTTGGGGCAGCGTGAGCCACCTCAACAGCGTGGCCGATACGCCCGAGCTACGTGCTGCGTACAACGAAGCGCTTCCCAAAGTTACCGAGTTTTGGACCAAGCTTGGGGCCGATGAACGCCTGTACGCCAAGTACAAGGCTATCGACGTCGCCACGCTGAATGCAGAGCAAAAACAGGCCCACAAGAACGCCATGCGCAACTTTGTATTGGGCGGCGCTGAACTCACAGGCGCTGCGCGCGACCGTTTTGCAGCAATTCAAGAACGCCAAGCGGAACTCGGGCAAAAGTTCAGCGAAAACGCACTCGACGCCACAGATGCCTTTAGCTACTACGCCACCGACGAAGAATTAGCCGGTGTGCCCGACGATGTACTACAAACGGCCAAAGCGGCAGCACAAGCTGAAGGGAAAGAAGGCTACAAGCTCACCCTCAAAATGCCGTGCTACCTGCCGGTGATGCAGTTTGCCCACAGCAGCGACTTGCGCGCCAAGCTGTATCGGGCCTACGCCACCCGTGCGTCTGACCAAGCGGATGCCGAAGCCGCCCAACGTGACAACGCACCCATCATTCGCGAAATTCTGGCGCTGCGCCAAGAAGAAGCCCAGTTGCTGGGCTTTGCCAACTTCGGTGCCTTGTCGGTCGAGCCCAAAATGGCCAACTCCACCGATGACGTCATCACCTTTCTGCGCGACCTAGGGCACAAAGCCCGCCCGTTTGCTGAGAAAGACCTGGCTGACCTGCGCACCTTTGCCAAGGACGAGCTGGGCTTGGCTGACCCGCAGGCGTGGGACTGGCCATTTGTCAGCGAAAAACTCAAAGAAGCCCGCTACGCCTTCAGCGAGCAAGAGGTTAAACAGTACTTCACCGCACCCAAAGTGCTGGACGGCTTATTCAAGATTGCCCAAACCCTCTTCGACTTAGAAATCAGTCGCGACACAGCGCCCGTATGGAACGCCGGCGTAGAGTTCTATCGCATCGAGCGGCGCACCGCCACCGGCTTGCAACTGGTAGGCCAGTTCTACCTTGACCCGGCTGCGCGCAGCGGCAAGCGTGGCGGCGCGTGGATGGACGATGTGCGCGCACGCTGGTTGCGGCCCGACAACGGGCAGTTGCAAACCCCGGTTGCCCACCTTGTGTGTAACTTTGCGCAAGGGGTCGACGGCAAGCCCGCCCTGCTCACCCATGACGATGTGACCACCTTATTCCACGAATTTGGCCACGGCTTGCACCACATGCTGACCCAAGTCAACGAACACGATGTGTCCGGCATCAGCGGTGTGGAGTGGGATGCGGTCGAGCTGCCTAGCCAATTCATGGAAAACTTTTGCTGGGAATGGAGTGTGCTCAAGCACATGACAGCCCACGTAGACAGCGGCGAGCCATTGCCCCGCGCGCTGTTTGACAAGATGCTGGCGGCCAAAAACTACCAAAGCGGCATGCAAACTTTGCGGCAAATCGAGTTCGCGCTCTTTGACATGCTGCTGCACACCACGCCGCAAACCGACGGTGACTTTATGCAACTGCTAGACCAGGTACGACAAGAAGTAGCGGTCTTGCAACCCCCTAGCTGGAGCCGCACTCCACATACATTCAGTCACATTTTTGCGGGCGGCTACGCGGCGGGCTATTACAGTTACAAGTGGGCAGAGGTACTCAGTGCCGACGCCTACGCTGCGTTTGAAGAAACCGCAGCGGCAGACGGCACCCCCAACCCCGAGACTGGCAGACAATACCGCCAAGCGATCCTAGAGGCGGGTGGAAGCCGCCCAGCCATGGAATCGTTCAAGGCCTTCCGGGGCCGCGAACCCCGTATAGACGCCTTGCTTCGCCACCAAGGCATGACCCAAGGAGCCCATTAATGACTGTGCAGCTGTTTAAAGCCAAACCCGCCCTCTGGCTCGCCAGCGCCTTGGTTTTGGGTTTTGCCGTGACTGCATCCGCCCAAACGGTGTACCGCATCGTGGGGCCAGACGGCAAAGTATCGTTCTCTGACAAACCTCCAGCCAACCCAGAGCAGGGAAAGATTGCAGCGACCGGCATTGGCGCAGCGGGTGCGGCGTCAGCGTCTAACCTGCCCTTTGAGCTGCGCCAAGTGGTGAGCAAGTTCCCTGTCACGCTGTACAGCTCCGCGAAATGTGGCCCTTGCGACAGTGGCCGCTCTATGCTGACCAACCGAGGCATTCCGTTTACCGAGAAAACCGTCAACACCAATGAAGACTCGGAAGCGCTGCAGCGTTTGACCGGAGACACTTCACTGCCCGTGCTGACCATAGGCAGCCAGCGCCTCAAGGGTATGTCGGACGCCGAGTGGAACCAATACCTAGACGCTGCAGGCTACCCTAAGTCGTCCCAACTGCCCCTTGGCTACCGCTATGCAGCTGCCACGCCCTTGGTGCAAATCGCCAAGCCTGCACCGGTAGCCCCCAAAGAAAAAGCGCCTGAACCCAAAGTGGATCTCACGGCGCCTCCAGCCTTCAACCCCGCCAACCCGGCAGGGATAACGTTCTAAGCCGTCGGCTTTAGAACGTCAGCGTTTTCACGCCTGCAGGCGTGCCCAGCAAGCACACGTGGGCACGCTGCACGGCAAACACCCCCACCGTCACCACGCCCGGCCACTGGCTTACGGTAGCCTCAAACGCCAGTGGATCGGCAATTTGCAAGCCGGTCACATCCACAATACACTGGCCGTTGTCGGTCACCAGCGGTTTGCCATCTTTTTGGCGAATGCTGGCGCTGCCGCCTAGGGCTTGGAACTGGCGCATCACCCGCTGGCTGGCCATGGGAATCACCTCCACAGGCAAGGGGAACTTGCCCAAGGTTTGCACCAGCTTGGACTCATCGGCAATACACACAAACTGTGTGGATTGGGCAGCCACAATTTTCTCCCGGGTGAGCGCCGCGCCACCGCCCTTGACCATATAGCCCTTGCCATCAATTTCGTCCGCACCGTCGATGTACACGGCCAGTTGGGTCACCTCATTGCAGTCAAACACCGGGATGCCCAAGGCCTGCAGGCGCTCGGTGCTGGCCACGGAACTGGATACCGCGCCTTTGATTTGGTCTTTGATGGTGGCCAGGGCGTCAATGAACTTATTGACCGTAGAGCCCGTGCCCACCCCCACAATTTCACCGCGTACCACGTACTGCAAGGCAGCTTGCCCCACCAGTGTTTTGAGTTCGTCTTGGGTGAGCGCCGGGGCGTTGGCGGAGGATGGTGTGGTCATCTGAGAAAATCCCTCAAGCAAATTACAAATCGGTTTGAAATACTGGAGGAATTATCCGATGTCCCTTGTGCCTTACGGTCTCGCCCGTCGCTTTTTATTCAGCCTAGACCCCGAGGCAGCCCATGAGGTCACCATGGCGGGACTTGCTAAGGCCCAAGGCACGCCCTTGCAGTGGGCGTACTGCAATACCCAAGTGGATGACCCCATTGTGTTGGCAGGCCTGCGCTTTCCCAACCGCGTCGGTATGGCCGCAGGCTTGGACAAGAATGCACGCTGCATCGATGGCCTAAGCGCCATGGGCTTTGGCTTTGTTGAAGTAGGCACGGTGACGCCCAAGGCCCAACCCGGCAACCCCAAACCCCGCATGTTCCGCTTGCCCAAGGCTAACGCGCTGATCAACCGCCTAGGCTTTAACAACGAAGGTTTGGATGCGTTTATTGACAATGTGCAGCGCTCCAGCCTGCGCCAAGCCAAGAGCCCGCGCTTGGTCTTGGGCCTGAACATCGGTAAAAACGCCGCAACGCCCATCGAGCAAGCCACCAGCGACTATTTGGCGTGTTTGGATGGCGTGTACGCCCATGCGGACTACATCACCGTCAACATTTCCAGCCCCAACACCAAAAACCTGCGCGCGCTGCAAAGTGACGAAGCGCTGGATGGCTTACTCAGCGCGATTGCCCAGCGCCGTGAAGTACTGGCCACCCACAACGGCACACCGGACGGCAAAGGTGGAGTCACCCCACTGCGCAAACCTATCTTTGTAAAGATTGCCCCTGACTTGGATGAGGCCCAAGTTCAACTCATTGCCGCCACGCTGCTGCGCCAAGGGATGGATGGCGTGATTGCCACCAACACCACTCTAAGCCGCGACGCGGTGCAGGGCATGGACCATGCGCAAGAAGCAGGCGGCTTATCGGGCGCACCGGTGCTTGAAATGAGTAACCGCGTGATTGCGCAACTGCGTGCGGCGCTGGGGCCAAAGTTCCCCATCATTGGCGTGGGCGGCATCATGAGTGCAGCCGACGCAGTGAGCAAAATCAAAGCGGGGGCCGATGTGGTGCAGATTTACACCGGCCTGATCTACCAAGGCCCCCAACTGGTGGCCGATGCGGCCTTGGCGATCAAAAACATGGGCAAATAAGGGCTCTAGCGCCCATGCATATTGCGCGAGTAGCTATATAAACAGTAGCAACCCAAGCAGCCAAAGAAAGCTGGTTTGGACGGCCCCTCGCTAGGGCTCCAGCAGCCCTTGCACGAATGCACCAATGGCCAACGCGCTGGTCAGGCCGGGGGATTCGAGTCCCATCAGGTTCACCAAGCCGGGCACGCCGTGGTCGCGCGGGCCTTGGATGCAGAAATCAGCCGCCGCCTCTTGGGGCCCACTGATTTTGGGCCGCATGCCCGCGTAGGCAGGGCTCAGCGCCCCGTCGGGCAAGGCAGGCCAATACTTGCGCACCTCGGCATAGAACGCATCGCCCCGGGCTGCCTCCACCTGCAGATCGTCGGCCCGCTCTACCCATTGCACATCCGGCCCAAACTTGGCTTGCCCGCCCAAGTCCAGCGTGAGGTGCACGCCCAAACCGGCTTTTTCAGGCACGGGGTAAATCAGACGAGAAAACGGGGCTCGGCCTGCCAAGGCAAAGTAACTGCCTTTGGCAAAGTAGGCGGTGGGCAGCTTAGCTTGGGGAAGGCCTTGCGTATGGCCTGCCAGTGCGACCGCGCCATGGCCCGCTGCGTTGACCACTGTGCGCGCGCGCAGCTGCGTTCCATCCTCCGCTACCACTTCAATAGCATCTTGCGCATAGTGCATGCGCGCCACAGCCGAATTCAGCGCCAAAGTACCGCCTGCATTCTCCAAGTCGGCCAACAAAGACAGCATCAGCGCGTGGCTGTCCACAATGCCAGTGGACGGTGACAGCAAAGCGCCCACGCATTGCAGCGCTGGCTCTAGAGCCTGGGCCTGTGTTGCAGACAAAAGCTGCAAGTCATGCACGCCGTTGGCTTGCGCTTTGTAGATGATGTTCTGCAGCTCGGCCAGTTGCGTGGCGTTGGTAGCCACAATGAGCTTGCCGCAGCGTTGGTGCGCCACGCCACGGCTGGCGCAGTAGTCATACAGCATGGTCTTGCCCTGCACGCATAACCGAGCCTTTAAAGAGCCAGCGGGGTAATAAATGCCCGCATGAATCACCTCGCTATTGCGGGCGCTGGTTTGGGTGCCTATGGCGTTTTCCGCCTCCAGTACCCACACTTCTCTCCCCCCCAAGGCCAAGGCCCGCGCTACGGCCAAGCCGATCACACCCGCACCAACCACCACGCAATCTACAGTTTCCACACCCGAATCCCTTAACGAAGCTCAAAGAAATAACTATCCCCCGTATCCACCAACTGCTTGCCGGGCGGCAGGGTAAGGTACGCACGCGCCTCACGCGTGTTCAAACCAAAGGTGGCGCTCACCGGGCCTTGGGGGGTCTGCCCGTAGGCGTAGCCCCGGGTTGCACTGAGCATGTTAAAGCGCAATTCTGTTTCTACGCCGGCATTGCAACGCAAATCAATCACACCATGCATGGTCGCGCTGTAGCGCAACTGCCCCACACAACTTACGAGGGGCGCAGCTTCAGAAGGCTGTAGTGTTTTGGCTGTGCGCTGGCTGCGCACTGTCATGGTGCCCGTGCGGTCTGGCAAAAGCTGCATATCCCCTTGCAGCAATTGCCCGTCAACCACCAAGGTCGCCGGCAGCAAGGTAGAAAACAGCAGCAAACTGGTCTCAGACACGCGTGCGCAACCTATAAGCAGACCCACAAGCCCCAAGGCCGTGGCAGTACGCCAAGCAAAAAACCGCATAGAGACCTCCATTGTTTGAGCTTCGTGCACCACGGGCATTGGCACTTGTCGTAAAGCCGCCAAAAAAACCATGGTGTAGTCGGTGTACTATCTTAGACAACAGCGGCTTGCGCATGGCTTCTATTTGCCGATCTTTCCTTCGGCATCTTTGAGGCCACAGGCCAAGCATCCAAAGCACTACAGCCATTCATCGCAGGAGAACCGAATGCCCAACTACACCGATGCCGTTGGCACCGCTTTCACGGCACCTCAACTGTGGTTGCGCATCGTGCTTGGGCTACTCGCTACTTTGGGCGTATTGGCAGCGCTGTTTTTTGTGGGGCCCCGCAACGAGTTTGGCCCCAACACACCAACGACCCGGGCGGCACCACCTCAGGCGATTGCGGAACTGGACAACTGGGTCAAAGCCAGTGAGGCTGCGTACACCGACATCAAGCCCAACAACCAAAAAGGCATTGTGTGGGCGACTGAGGCAAAGACACGTACCCCATGGGCTGTGGTGTACCTGCATGGCTTTTCTGCGAGCCGTATAGAAACTGCGCCAGTGGCCGACTTAGTGGCCAAGGAACTGGGCGCAAACTTGTTCTACACCCGGCTCACCGGCCATGGCCGTGCGGGTGCCGCCATGGGTGATGCGAGCGTACAAGACTGGATGGCGGATGCCCAAGAAGCCGTGCGCATTGGTAACACATTGGGCGATAGAGTCTTGGTCATTGCTGTTTCCACAGGGGCAACGCTGGCAACTTGGTTTGCAACGTCTCCTGACAGCAACAAAGTGGCAGCGTATGCCTTCGTATCGCCCAACTTTGGCCCCAAAGATAAGCGTGCTGAATTGATCAACGGCCCTTGGGGCAAGACCATCGCGCTGACTTTAGAAGGCGAAACCCGTGGTTGGACGCCTGCCAATGACCGCGAAGCCAACGGGTGGACCACAAGCTACCCCACCCGCGCCATATTTCCCATGATGGCTTTGGTCAAGAACGTGCGGGAGAGCGACCTCTCTGTATTTCAAACCCCGGTCATCATGCTGTACAGCGAACAGGATGAAACCGTGGACCCCACAGAAACGCAAGCCGCCTTCACCCGCGTAGGTGCCCCACTCAAAGCCCTGGAAGCGGTAACCTATAGCAAAAGCGTAGGGCAACATGTATTGGCGGGGGACATCAAAGACCCTGCTGCAGTGGCCCCTATGGTCACCACCATCACCAAATGGACCAAATCCTTGCCTCAAGCCCAAAACTGAGCCGTGTCAGAGCAAACCACCACCCCTGGGCCTGAACTGGTAGAGCGCTTACCCCTCAAGCTGTTGGGCTTGCGCACTGGCATGGCCTTGCAGACCCGACGCTTGGTTGAGGGGACGACCAAAGCGGAGGCGCAGTTTTACGGAGCTATAGAGTCCAAAGGTGTCATGGTAGGCCCCTTGGGCCCAGAGGGGCAAAGCACGGGCCTTACGGAGGGTGACGTCTGTGTCGTGCGCGGCTTCACAGGCCAGCTAGAGTTTTCTTTCCTGAGCAAAGTGCTTCAAACCTTTGAAAAGCCATTTGCCTACGCCTTGTTGGCCTACCCGGCACAAGTGGACTGCCGCACGGTGCGCAAGTCGCTGCGCACCCAGACCTCATGGCCCTGCCAGCTATGGACGGGCGAGCCCAGCGGCATTGCCGAACTTGCAGCGGTGGAGGGGCAGTTGGTGGATATCAGCATGGCAGGTGCCATGGTGAAAGCATCCAGCCCCGTGGGTCCTATCGGGGGGGCGATTACGCTCACTATTTCCGCAGAAATAGAAGGCGAACCACTACCCATCACGGTGGCTGCACGCATTTGCCACAACAACCCCGCCGGCGAAGATCAGCAGTTTTGCATTGGCATGGCGTTCGGTGCCACCACACAGCAAGCCAAGCTAGCCCTGCACTACCTGACGCAAACACCGCGCAAATGAAGGGCCATCGCCTAGAGCACGGCTGCACTTCGCCCCTATTTCCCTCCCCACCCAACAGCGATTGGGGCTAGACTTATCGACGCAACTTCCGCTGTAGGAGGGTTGCCTTCGTTCGTTGTATCCAGTGCGCTGCCACCCAGGAGCGCAAACCGACCCGAGTTGCACTATGAACCTGAGCACAGTTTTTTTGGTGGTCGACGATATGGAGGGCATGCGCCGCATTCTCACCAATAGCTTGCAACAAATGGGCATGAAGCATGTCATCACGGCCAACAACGGCGCTGATGCGTGGCGCATCTTGCAAAACCAAAAGATTGATGTGGTGATCTCGGACTGGAACATGCCCGTGATGACAGGCTTAGAGCTGCTCAAGACCATTCGCGCCAGCGCCAAATACAGCAATTTGCCAGTTCTCATGATGACGGCAGAGACCGAGCGCCACCAAGTGCAAGTGGCCATTGAGGCAGGCGTGTCCGAGTACATGGTCAAGCCTTTCAACGTGGGCGCGCTGGAGGCCAAAGTTCGCAAAGTGATTGAGCACCCACGGCCCATCAGCCTGCGGTCCAGTCGCCACGTGCCGGTGGTTACGCGCAACGCCCTCCCCGCTGCCAGCCGCATCACCACCCTTGCCGACCCCAATGTGGTGGCCACCAAGCCGGTGCTCTTGGTAGTAGACGACGTGCCGGACAACTTGGATGTATTGGTCGCGCTGCTGGGAGACGACTACCAAGTCAAAGCGGCCAATAGTGGCGAGCGTGCACTCAAAATCTTGGACTCAGGAAAAATACCTGACCTCATTTTGTTGGACGTGATGATGCCCGACATGGATGGTTTTGAGGTGTGCAAGCGCATCAAGGCCAACCCGCTCACAGCCGACATTCCCGTCATTTTCTTAACAGCCATGAGCGACACCACCGACGTCACCAAAGGCTTTGCGCTCGGCGCTGTGGACTTTGTGAGCAAGCCTGCGGAGCCGCCCATCCTCAAAGCGCGCATTGAGACCCACCTCAAATTGCGGCGATCGTTCGCCGAACTCAAACGCAACCGCATTGCGCTCATCGAAAAAAATGCCGTGCTGGAAGACAACATCCGCCTGCGCGACGAGGTGGAGCGCATTGCCCAACACGACCTCAAAAACCCGATTGCAGGGATCATCAGTTTTTCGTCTAGCCTGTTGAGCGACAACCTGATGTCCAACAACCACAAGGAAATCGTCAAGTACATAGAACAAGCGGCCTACAGCGTGCTGGGTATGGTCAATCTGTCGCTGGACCTCTACAAGATGGAACAAGGCACGTATGAGTACCACCCCAGTACCGTAGAGCTTGGCCCCTTGCTGCAGCGTATTGCCAAGGAAATGCGCTCAGAGCTTGGCGCGCGACAGATCACGTTGCAGTTCGCCAACAAGGGCTCCGCTGCGGAGACGCCAGACGCCTACCCCGTGATGGGGGATGAGTTGCTGTGCTACTCCATGTTCAACAACCTACTGAAAAACGCCATGGAGGCGGCACCCACTGGAAGCGCCATCCAAGTAGACCTAGACATTGTCAACGGCAAGGTGCTGGTCAAAATCCACAACCTGGGCGCGGTGCCCAAAGACATACGCGACACGTTTTTTGACAAGTTTTCAACGTCCGGCAAGCAAGATGGCACAGGGCTTGGCACCTTCTCTGCCAAGTTGTTTGCAGTTACGCAACAAGGTGAGATTGCCATGTCCACCAGCGACGACACACCTAGCACCACGCTCACAGTGCAGCTGCCGTATGCCCTCCATAGCGAAGTGAAAGACACGCGCCCCTGACCGCAACCGCAAAGGCCACCCACCATGACCGATCCCGGAACACTTGCCAATGTGTTGCTGCTGATATCCACCTTGGCGTGCTTAGGGTGGTCCACGTTTGGCTTCAGTACCGACAGCACGCGCACGGCCAGTCGGCATTTCTGTGCGGCCAATTTCTTGCTGGTGCTGGGCGACATCGTCCCGTTTTTCAGAGACTCCAACGTGAGTTTTGTCGCGTTCTACCAAACCTTCAATGGGGCAGACCTGCTGTACCTAGGCGGTACCGTCTTATTTCGCTCTGGCATGCGTGAACTGCATGGCCTGCATTGCACCTACCGGCGTGACTTAGCGGTTGCCGCTGGCGCAGGGATTCTGGTGGTGGGCCTTGCCCACGCCGGTGATTTAAGTGCTTTGGGCAGCGTGGGGGTGTACGGGGCCGCCTCGGCCATTGCGTTGATGGCAGTGCAGGAGTGCTATCGCGCCATTCGTCCGCACTACAGCAGGGCCGGTGCTATCGGGTTGTTGTGGCCGGTGGTCGTAGCAGGCGTGGTATTTGGTATGCGGGCCTTGGACGGACTCTATGGTGTGTTTGGCACGCCTACGGTGGAGACTGAAGCCCAACGGCTGCACCACTTCAACCTGTACCTTTGGTCGCAACTGGTCGTGCTGCTCTTGGTCAATGCCTCCTTGATTGCACAAACCGTCGATACCCTGATCCATAGGCTGCACACGCAGGCCAGCCGCTTACAGAACATTTTGGACGTGGCCCCTGTGGGCGTAGCCGTCAGCAGCGAGGGCATTATTCGTTTTGCCAACCCGCGCATCACCGAGCTGATCGATATGAAAGTGGGAGATGCCGCCTCCAATGCCTTGGTGGTGCCCGAGGACCGCAGCCGCATCGTGCAAGAGATTAAGTCGCATGGGGTGGTGAATGACTTGGAGCTGCAGATGTACTGCCCCAACCACACAGTGCGCGACCTGCAAGTCACTTACATGCCGACCGACCATGAGGGCAAGCCTGGCATCTTGGCTTGGATGATTGACATCACCGAGCGCAAGAGAACGGAAAAGCGCATTTTGTTCAACCGCACGGTGGTGGAGAACTCTGAGCCCATGTTTTGGGCGGACCCCCACACGATGACCGTTGCCTACGCCAACCAAGCCGCACTGGCTTTGATTGAAGCGACGCTAGAGCAGGTCATAGGCAGCAAAGTGCCAGCGCCTTTCTTGCACAAGTTCGCTGGCGATGATGGTGCAAGCCTTGTGGACACGCTGAGAGATGCCGCACGCCCCCTGCGGTTTGAAACACGCTATGTGCGAAGCAACAGCGTAGCCATTGATGTCGATGTGTCTTGCTACATCGCAGAGGATGATGAGCGCTCGCTCATCATTGCGTCCATGCGCGACATCACCGACCAAAAGCGCGCAGAGCGGGCACTGCGCCAGGCCAGTGATGAGCAAAGTGCTATTTTTGAGGCGGCCACCATTGGCATCGCGTTCATCAAAGACTCCATCGTCGTGCGGGCCAACCACAAATTAGACGAACTATTTGGCTGGGACCACGGCGAACTCGTCGGCAAGCCCCCCCAAATCTGGCTAGATGAAAGCGTTCGCAACGGTGAAGGTCCCTACACCGACATCAAGGCCCATGGCGTCCACTTCAGCACCCAAGAGCTCTACCGCAAGGATGGAAGCCGCATCTGGTGTCGCCTGAGTGGCAGCGCCATCGACATGAATGATCTCTCGCGCGGAACCGTGTGGATGATGGACGACGTCACTGCGGAGCGCATCGCCGCGCAAACCATGCGCCAAGCCAAGGAACTGGCGGAAGACGCGACCCGCATGAAGTCTGACTTCTTGGCCAATATGAGCCACGAAATTCGTACCCCCATGAATGCCATCATTGGGATGTCGCACTTGGCACTGAAAACCGACCTAGATGCCAAGCAGCGCAACTACATTGAAAAAGTAGACTCCGCCGCCCGCAACCTGCTGGGTATCATCAATGACATTTTGGACTTTTCCAAAATCGAAGCGGGAAAGATGCAGTTTGAAAGCGCGGAGTTTCACCTTGAAGACGTGATGGAAAACTTGGCGGATCTAAGCGTCATCAAAGCGCAGGACAAAGGCTTAGAGCTGCTGTTTGACATTGCTCCTGACGTACCCACAGCTTTAGTGGGTGACTCTCTGCGCTTGGGGCAAGTGCTGTTGAACCTGGTCGGCAACGCCATCAAATTTACCGAGCGTGGCGAAATCACCGTGGCCATTCGCACGCTGCCCGGCGCACCTGCTGACCATATCAAGTTGCAGTTTGACATCAGCGACACAGGCGTTGGCTTAAGCGAGGACCAACGCAACAAGCTCTTCAGCGCGTTCTCCCAAGCCGATGCGTCCACCACGCGCAAATACGGCGGCACTGGCTTAGGCCTCACGATCAGCAAGCGTTTGGTGGAACTGATGCAGGGTGACATCAGCGTTCAAAGCCACCCGGGCCTAGGCAGTACCTTCAGCTTTACCGGCATGTTTGGCCTCCAAATCGAACAACGGCCCAGGTTAGAGATGGACAGCGACGTTGCCGATCTGCGGATTTTGGTCGTAGATGACAACGCCCGTGCCCGCGAGATCATGTTGGCGATTTTGGAATCTCAAAAATTCAAAGCCCATGCGGTTCACAGTGGCACGCAGGCCCTGGCTGCCCTAGAAGAAGCGCAGGCCCATGGGCAACCCTACGGCCTGGTTCTGATGGATTGGATGATGCCGGAGATGGACGGGCTTTCTTCCATCCAGCGCATTCGCGCCGACCCAAGCCTTCACCACACACCGGCGTTTGTCATGGTCACGGCGCACAGCCGCGACGAGCTCTTGGAGCAGGCGCAAGGCACCAAAATTGATGGGCTCCTGCTCAAGCCTGTGGGCCCCTCCGCCCTGTTAGACAGCATCTTGACCGCGCTGGGCAAAGACGTGGTGACCCGTGGGCGCAAGCACCAGCGGCAAGAAGCCAACCAAGAGGCCCTGCAAAAAGTACGTGGTGCCTATTTGCTGCTGGTAGAAGACAACCTAGTCAACCAAGAATTGGCGCTGGAGATCATGCAAGGCGCAGGCATTCGGGTCGATGTGGCTAATAACGGGGCAGAAGCCGTAGCGATGGTGGAGAAAACTGCCTACGACGGCGTGCTGATGGACTGCCAAATGCCGGTGATGGATGGCTTTGAAGCCACGCGCTTGCTGCGCGCAAATGAACGCTTTGCCACCCTCCCCATCCTGGCCATGACCGCCAACGCCATGAGCGGCGACAAAGAGCAATGCCTTGCTGCTGGCATGAACGACCACATTGGCAAGCCGATTGACGTCAACCAGCTGTTCAACAGCCTCGCCAAGTGGGTGGTGCCCAGCGACCCTGCCAACAACACACCTGCCAATGCCGCAAGCGCGCCATCACAAGCGTCTGACAGCTTGCCTGCCATCGCAGGGTTGGACATTGGCAGCGCCATGCGCCGCATGGATGGCAATGTGCAGCTCATGCGCAAACTCATCACCCGTTTTGTGGAAACGCAAAGCGATGCCATGCAGCGCATCCAAGAGGCCCTCCGCCAAGGTGACACTGACACCGCCACCCGAGAAGCCCACACCGTCAAAGGGCTGGCGGGCAACATTGGGGCCAGCCAAGTCATGGCCTTGGCAGGCAACGCTGAATCTGCTTTGCGCAAGCAAGACGCAGCAGCCACCACGGCCGCCCTGCAAGAGCTTGCGCAAGCGCTGGCCGAAACCGTGCTGAACATTCGCAGCGCGCTCACGCTAGGTGCCCATGACGCCTTGGGTGCCGAAGCACCCGATGTGGCAACCGCTCAGGCAGCAGCCCCGCTTGATTTGGAAACCTTGGGCAACAGCATGCGGCAACTGGCCGAACTGCTGGCGGAGGATGATGCGCGGTCCGCCAAACTGGCCGACAGCTTAGCCGCCGACCTGCGCAACGCGGGCCAAGGCGCGGCAAGTAGCCAGCTGCAAAAGCTCATCAGCAAGTACGAGTTTGAAAGCGCCTTGGACAAGCTCCGCGAGATTGCCCAAGCGCTGTCTATCACGCTATAGCCAAGGACTCGCCCATGAGTGCCACGCCCATACCCAAGCACGCGCAGCAAACCGTCCTCATCGTGGACGACACGCCAGAAAACATCGACTTGCTGGCGGAAGTTTTGGCACCACACTACATCACCAAGATCGCCCTCAATGGAGAAAAGGCGCTCAAGATTGCGGCCGGTGACAACAAACCAGACCTGATCTTGTTGGACATCATGATGCCGGGCATCAGTGGCTACGACGTGTGCCAGCGCCTCAAACGCAACCACGACACCAAAGGCATACCCATCATCTTCGTCACGGCCATGAGCGAGCAGGAAGACGAGCGCAAAGGCTTGGAGCTAGGTGCCGTGGACTACATCACCAAGCCCATCAGTCCTGCCATCGTGCTGGCGCGGGTGCGCACCCATCTTGCGCTGTATGACCAGACCCGGGAGCTCGAGCGCATGGTGGCGCTGCGCACGGCAGAGCTAGAAACCACGCGCCGCCAAATCATCTTGCGTTTGGGGCGCGCCGCCGAGTTCAAGGACAACGAAACCGGCAACCACGTGATCCGCATGAGCCACTTCTCGCGCCTGATTGCCCAGGCCCACGGCCTGAACCCTTTGCACGTGGAAACCTTGTTCCAAGCAGCACCTATGCATGATGTGGGCAAAATCGGCATCCCTGACCACATCTTGCTCAAACCCGGCAAGCTCGATGCGGCCGAATGGGACACCATGCGCCAGCACCCTGCCATGGGTGCCAAAATCATTGGCGAGCACAAAGATGATCTCCTGTGCGCTGCGCACAGCGTGGCCTTAACCCACCACGAGAAGTGGGACGGCACGGGCTACCCCAACGGCCTGGTCGGCGAGCAGATTCCACTGTTTGGCCGCATCGTCGCCATTGCCGATGTGTTCGACGCCCTTACCTCTGAGCGCTCCTACAAAAAGGCGTGGACGACCGAGGCAGCGGTGGCATTTATTGAACAAGGTGCAGGCACCCAGTTTGACCCCGCACTGATGGCACCGTTTAGATTAGCGCTACCCGACATCCTTCGCATCAAAGACCAATACAGCGAAGAAAACGGAGCGCTGTCGGACGATGCCTAGTCCACCATCAACTCTCTAACCCAACTGTGCCCAGGCCTTTTCAAGGCGCTTGACGCTCACAGGCTGCGGGGTACGCAGCTCTTGGGCAAAGAAGCTCACGCGCAACTCCTCCAAGAGCCAACGGAACTCGAGCATGCGTTCATCCACCACGCCTTTGCGCTCGGCCACCAAGCGCCAATAGCGCTGCTCCAGCGGGCGCAGCTCGGCCATGCGGGCGGCGTCACGCGCGGGGTCTGCGCGGTATTTGTCCAAACGTGCAGTAATGGCTTTTTGGTAGCGCGCAAAGTGCTGCAAGGGCCCCCAAGGCGTTTGCAGCAAAAAGCGTTTGGAGATCAAGCGCCCTAGCTGCTGGCTGGCGTCGGCAGTAGCGTCTGCCGCATTCTTGGTGTCTTTGATTTTGCGGGCTGCGACCGCGTATTCCGCCAAGATGGTGGCTGCCAAACGCGCCACTTCGGTAGAAATGAGCGTGAGCCGCCCCCGCCCTTCGTCCACCCGCCGCTTGAATGCGAACTCATCCGTGGGCAAAGGGTCTAGCAAAAACGCCCGGTCCAAGGCCACTGCGATGATTTGTTCCCGCAACTCTTCCAGCGTGCCGCCGCCCGAGCCGTTGTCCGCCTTGCCCACTTGCATGAAGGTGACGGCCATTTTTTGCAGGTCGGGGATGTTTTTCTCTAGGTACTTGAGCGCGTCTTTGATTTGCAGAGCAAACAAACGGCGCAAGCCTGCGCGGTGTTTGGCAGCAGCCACATCGGGTTCGTCAAACACTTCAATGCTGACGGACTCACCACCGTCAATCACTGCCGGGTAGCCAATCAGTGTTTGGCCGCCTTTTTGTATCTCTAGCAACTCCGGCAGCTCACCAAAGGTCCAACTGGTGTGCGTTGCACCGGCCTTGGCTGCTGGCGGCGGCGGCGCAGCGCCCGTTTTCTGTGCGCCATTAGCTACATTTTTAGTAGCTAATGACGTAGTATGCATGGGCGCTACTGCCTGTTTTTGCCCCAAATTCGGCTGAATCTCTGCAGTTTTGCTGCCAGCCAACTTCAAGCCCGCCAGTGCTTGGAATGCACCGCGTGCTTGTGCACCCAGCTCGGCCTTGAGCGCGCCTAAGTTGCGGCCATGGCCTAGCTGGCGCCCATGCTCGTCCACCACCCTGAAGTTCATAAAGAAATGGGGCGTGAGCATGTCTACCTTGATGTCGGCGCGCACGATGTCTAGCGAGGTGGCCTCGCGCACCAGTTTGAGCACGGCATCCACCAAGCTGCCCGCCCCAAAGCGCTCGGGCGCGTTCAAGACGGTGGCAAATTTGGTGGCGGTGTCTGGCAGCGGCACCAAGCGGCTGCGTGGGCGCTGGTGCAGGGTCTTGATCAGCGCCTGCACCTTGTCTTTGAGCATGCCGGGCACCAGCCATTCGCAGCGCTCTTCGCTCACTTGGTTGAGCACAAAGATGGGCACGGTCACCGTCAAACCGTCTTTGGCATCGCCTGGCTCATGCAAATAGGTGGCGACACAGTCCACACCGCCCAAGCGCAGCGTCTTGGGAAATGACTGGGTGGTGATGCCGGCCGCCTCATGGCGCATGAGTTCTTCGCGGGTCAGCATCAAGAGCTTGGGCTGGCGCTTGAGCTCTTCGCGGTACCAGCGCTCAAAGCTATAGCCGCTGCACACATCGGCAGGCAGTTGCTGGTCGTAGAACGCGTAGATCAACTCATCATCCACCAGCACGTCTTGGCGGCGGGCTTTGTGCTCCAGGTCTTCCACCTGCTTGATGAGCTTGTGGTTGGCCGCCAGAAACGGCAGCGTGGTTTCCCACTGTTGGCCTACCAGGGCTTCGCGAATAAAAATTTCACGTGCACCGGGCAGATCGACCCGGCTGTAGTTCACCTTGCGCCCGCTGTAGACCACCACGCCATATAGCGTGGCCCGCTCTAGGGCCATGACCTCGGCGGCCTTTTTCTCCCAGTGCGGGTCGACCAGCTGCTTTTTGAGCAAATGGCCACCCACCTGCTCCAGCCACTGCGGGTCTATGCCTGCAATGCCCCGGCCAAATAAGCGCGTGGTTTCCACGAGTTCAGCAGCCACAATCCAGCGGCCCGGCTTCTTGGTCAAATGGGCGCCTGGGTGGGGGTAAAACTTGACCGAGCGCGCACCCAGGTAGTCGCCCGATGCGCCCTCGGTTTCAATCTTGCAGCCAATATTGCCCAAAAGGCCCGACAGCATGGACAGATGCAGCTGCTCGTAGCTAGCGGGCGTGGTGTTGAGGCGCCACTTGTGTTCTGCCACCACGGTGTGTAGCTGGCTGTGGATATCTTTCCACTCGCGCACGCGGCGGATACTGACGAAGTTCTGGCGCAGGAGTTGTTCGTATTGGCGGTTGGTAAGTTTGTGGGTGGGGCTGTGCGCAGATCCTTGTGCGTTCGCTGGGAGCTGGAGTCGGCGTGCGCTCTGCTCCGTGTCCCCCGCCCGCTTTGCGGGCTCCTCCTTGACCTGCGCAGAACGCCCACCGCCCCCAACTCCCGGGGCGGCAGGTGATGCGCCGCCACGTGCGTCGTGTATCCATTTCCACAGCTTCAGGTAGCCGGTGAACTCACTCTTTTCATCGTCAAATTTTTGGTGCGCGGCATCAGCCTGTTGCTGGGCATCCATGGGGCGGTCGCGCACATCTTGCACGCTCAAGGCGCTGGCAATGACCAGCACCTCGTCCAGCGCCTCGCGCGAACGAGCTTCCAAAATCATGCGGCCCACGCGGGGGTCTAGCGGCAACTTGGCCAACTCTTGACCCATGGGCGTGAGTTCGTTGGCGTCATCCACGGCACCTAGCTCATTGAGCAGTTGGTAGCCGTCGGCAATGGCGCGGCCGCTAGGGCGCTCAATGAAAGGAAAGTCTTCCACCACCCCCAGGTGCAATGACTTCATGCGCAGAATGACGCCAGCCAAGGAGCTGCGCAGGATTTCAGGGTCGGTGAACTTGGGGCGGCCGTCGAAGTCTTGCTGGTCGTACAGGCGGATGCAAATGCCGTTGGCCACACGCCCGCAGCGCCCTGCCCGCTGGTTGGCCGAGCTTTGGCTGATGGGCTCCACCAACAGCTGCTCCACCTTGCTTCTAAAACTATAGCGCTTCACGCGCGCTGTACCTGCGTCAATGACGTATCGGGTGCCTGGCACGGTCAACGACGTCTCGGCAACGTTGGTTGCCAACACAATGCGCCTGCCCGTGTGGCCGTCAAAAATACGGTCTTGCTCCGCCGGGCTCAGGCGCGCAAACAGCGGCAGCACTTCGGCACCGCGCATCACCGGTTGGTGGCTCAGGTGCTTGCGCAGGTGGTCCGCCGCCTCGCGAATCTCACGCTCGCCGGGCAGAAACACCAAGATGTCACCTTGGTTGTGGGGATCGCGCCACAGCTCATCCACACCATCGGCAATGGCGTTGTTGAGGTCGTACTCGCGGCTTTCTTCAAACGGCCGGTAGCGCTGCTCCACTGGGAACATGCGGCCGGACACCATGATGACGGGCGCGGGTGTTAAAGGCCCCCACGCTCCACCGCGCTGCGGGTCGCTGCCCCCCACGGGGGCGTCGCCCGGCTTGGGGCGGCCCAGCGCCGGTCGGCTCGCAAAGTGTTCCGCAAAGCGCTGCGCATCAATGGTGGCCGAGGTGACGATGATTTTGAGGTCTGGCCGGCGCGGCAGTATTTGGCGCAGGTAGCCCAGCAAGAAGTCGATGTTGAGCGAACGCTCATGCGCCTCGTCGATGATGATGGTGTCGTAGGCGTTGAGCAGTGGGTCGGTCTGCGTCTCGGCCAGCAAGATGCCGTCAGTCATCAGTTTGACGGAGGCGTCTTTGCTCAAGCGGTCTTGGAAGCGGACCTTAAAGCCCACCACATCACCCAGCGGGGTTTTCAGCTCTTCGGCAATGCGCTTGGCCACGCTGCTGGCGGCTATGCGGCGCGGTTGGGTGTGACCAATCAAGCGCCCACGCTGCCCCACTGGGTAGTTGAGCTTGCCGCGCCCCATGGCAAGGGCAATCTTGGGGAGCTGGGTGGTCTTGCCTGAACCAGTTTCGCCACAGACGATCACCACTTGGTGCGCCGCAATGGCGTCCATGATCTCTTGGCGTTTGCCCGACACGGGCAGGGTTTCAGGAAACTCGATTTGTAAGGGCTGGGCTGTCAAGGCGGTAACTTCGTAGAGAATCACGGATTATCCCAGCCACCACCCTGTTTAACCGCACCTTGCCCGCATGACCTCTGTTTTTAACTTCACCTTTGTGCCTTGGTTTCGCTCTGTGGCGCCCTATATCCACAAGTTTCGCAACCAAACCTTTGTGGTGGGCATTGCAGGCGAGGCCATTGCGGCGGGCAAACTGCCCCATTTGGCCCAGGACTTGGCGATGATCCAGAGCATGGGCGTGCGCATTGTGCTGGTCCACGGCTTTCGCCCACAGGTCAATGAGCAGCTGCGCGCCAAAGGGCACACGCCCAAGTACAGCCACGGCATTCGCATTACCGACGAAGTGGCGCTGGACTGCGCCCAAGAGGCCGCCGGCCAATTGCGCTACGAGATTGAAGCGGCATTTAGCCAAGGCTTGCCCAACACGCCCATGGCGGACTCCACGGTGCGGGTGATTTCGGGCAACTTCATCACCGCGCGGCCGGTGGGCATTGTCGATGGCATTGACTTTCAGCACAGCGGTTTGGTGCGCAAGGTAGACATTGCGGGCATTAGCAAAACCTTGGACATGGGCGCGCTGCTGTTGCTTTCGCCCTTTGGCTTCTCCCCCACCGGCGAGGCGTTCAACCTCACCATGGAAGAAGTGGCAACCTCGGTCGCTACCGAGCTGCAGGCGGACAAGTTGATATTTGTGACCGAAGTGCCCGGCATTCGTATCGACCCGCTGGCTCCTGCCGGAGAAGACAACCCCATAGACACCGAACTCCCCTTGGCTACGGCTGAGAAGCTGCTCGCCACGCTACCTGCCGCCAGCGTGCCCACCGATATTGGCTTTTACTTGCAGCACTGCGTCAAGGCCTGCAAAAACGGGGTGGAGCGCAGCCACATCATCCCGTTTGCGGTGGACGGCTCCATCTTGCTGGAGGTATATGTACACGATGGGATTGGCACCATGGTGGTGGACGAAAAGCTAGAGAGCTTGCGCGAAGCCACCGAAGACGATGTAGGCGGCATCTTGCAACTGATCGAACCGTTTGAAAAAGACGGCACCTTGGTCAAGCGCAGCCGCACCGAGATCGAGCGCGACGCGGGCCTGTACACCGTCATCGAGCATGACGGCGTGATCTTTGCCTGTGCCGCCTTGTACGCCTACCCCGAGGCACGCACCGCCGAAATGGCTGCCCTCACCGTGTCGCCCCAGGTGCAAGGCCAAGGCGACGGCGAGCGTGTGCTCAAGCGTGTGGAGCAACGCGCCAAGGCGGCAGGCCTAGACAGCATTTTTGTGCTGACCACCCGCACCACCCACTGGTTCTTGAAGCGCGGCTTTGTCTTGGTCGACCCAGACTGGCTGCCCGAAGCCCGCAAGCGCAAATACAACTGGGACCGCAAGAGCCAAGTCTTAGTCAAAAAACTGGGCTAAGGCCGGGAAATTGGCCCTAAAAATGGCGCACCTTGACCAGGTGCGCCAATCCGCCCAGCCACGCATTTCCGCAGGATTTGTAAAGAGCATGGGTGATACCTTAGGGGCCTCGCAACTCCTAAGCAAACCCTATGTACAGCCTTGTGCAAGCGCCTGCCCTGACCATTGTTGGCCTCTCGATTCGCACTCAGAACGCGACCGCTTTTAACGACATTCCCCCCGTATGGAGCGCTTTTTTTGAGAAGGCGGTGTTGGACCAGATTCCCAACCGACTGAGCGATGATCTCTATGCGGTGTACACCGACTTTGACCGCATCCCAGAGCGTCCCGAAGAGGTCTACACCTTGGGGTACAGCTTTGTGCTTGGCTGCACGGTCAGCGATGCTTCTAGAGTGCCAGCAGGCTTTGCCAGCACCCAAATACCTGCCGCCAATCGCGCCGTATTCAAGGTGGAGCCAGCACGCCCCGACCAAGTGGGCCCGGCATGGCAACAGATTTGGCAAATGCATGACCTGCCCCGCAAGTTCTTGCCTGACTACGAACACTACAGCGCAGATGGCGCTATTCGCATCATGGTGAGCGTGAAGTAGCTGACTCCCGGTGCAGTGCGCCACAATCACCGCACCATAGACTGGTCATTGCCCTATGTCACGCGCCATCAAACCCCTTAGCGATTACCACGCCCGTTTCCAAAGGGTTAGCGACTACATCCACGACCATTTGGACCAACCGCTGAATATGCTGCAGTTGGCCGAACTGGCGCATTTATCGGCAGAGCACTGGCACCGGATCTACGCCGCTTTTTTTGGCGAGACCATGGCCGCCACAGTCAAACGCCTGCGACTCCAACGCGCTGCGGCGGAACTGGCCCAAACCGGAGCTGCAGTGAGTGCCATTGCCAAGAAGTGGGGCTACCCCAATGTGCAATCGTTCACCCGCACTTTCACTGCGGTGTATGGGCAAGCACCCGCAAGCTTCAGAGAGACGGGGCAGCACATCGCGTTTCACTACACCCGCCCCGACTACCAGGCGGATGCCTTTGCCGTGAAACTGGTAGAGGTCTCAGCGCTCGAGCTAGTGGGCGTGCCCCACCAAGGCTCGTTCATGGAAATCGGTAAAGCCTTTGGCACCTTGTACGGCTGGCTAGGCGCCCAGCGCCTAGAAGTGCGAGCGCTACGCAGCATTGGCGTGTATTGGGATGACCCATTCGCAGTTCAGGAGAAAGACCTGCGCTCCCAAGCGTGTGTGGAGTGGAACCCCGCGCAAATCCCTGAAGCATTGATCACAGCACCACTAGAACACCGGCAACTCGTCGGCGGCCCCTACGCGGTGCTGCAATACCAAGGCCCCTACGCTTCCATGCATGCAGCGTACCGCTGGCTGTTTGGCTATTGGCTGCCGCAATCCGGCAGAGAGGTAGCCGATGCCCCGGTGTTTGAGGAATACCTCAACTCCCCCCTGGACACTGCCCCCACAGCGCTACGCACCGACATTTACATGCCGCTGCGCGCGCTGCGTTGATTATTCCCACTCAATTGTGGCTGGTGGCTTGCTGCTGACGTCGTAGGTTACGCGGTTTATACCGCGCACTTCGTTGATGATGCGGCCAGACACTTTCTTCAAGAGTGCATAGGGCAGCTCGGCCCAGTCGGCGGTCATGAAGTCGCTGGTTTGCACGGCGCGCAGGGCTACCACATAGTCATACGTGCGGCCATCGCCCATGACGCCCACGCTCTTGACGGGCAAGAACACGGTGAAGGCCTGGCTGGTGAGGTCGTACCAGCTCTTGCCAGTTTCTGGGTCAATGAAATTGCGCAATTCTTCAATAAAGATGGCATCGGCACGGCGCAGCAAATCTGCATACACTTTTTTTACCTCGCCCAAGATCCGCACACCCAAGCCTGGCCCTGGGAAGGGGTGGCGATACACCATGTGGTAAGGCAAGCCCAGCGCCACGCCCAGCTCGCGCACTTCGTCCTTGAACAATTCGCGCAATGGCTCCAAGAGCTTCAAGCCAAGCTGCTCAGGCAAGCCGCCCACGTTGTGGTGGCTCTTGATGGTCACGGCCTTTTTGCTCTTCGCTCCGCCAGACTCAATCACGTCAGGGTAAATCGTGCCTTGGGCCAGCCATTTGGCGCCTTTGGCCCCTTCGCCTTTGAGCTTGGCGGCTTCGGCCTTGAACACTTCCACGAACTCACGGCCAATGATTTTGCGCTTGGCTTCCGGGTCAGACACTCCAGCCAAGTGACCCAAGAACTGGTCAGCAGCATCCACGCGAATCACTTTGGCGTGCAACTTGCCCACAAACATGTCCATCACCATGTCGCCTTCATTCAAACGCAACAAGCCGTGGTCGACAAAAACGCAGGTGAGTTGGTCGCCAATGGCACGGTGAATCAATGCGGCCGCCACAGAGGAGTCCACCCCGCCCGACAAGCCCAAGATGACTTCTTCAGAGCCCACTTGCGCGCGGATTTTCTCCACCGCTTCGCTGATGTAGTCGCCCATGATCCAGTCAGCGCGCGTCTCGCAAATCTCCAACACAAAGCGCTCTAAGATCGCTGCGCCGCGCTTGGTGTGGGTCACTTCCGGGTGAAACTGCACCGCATAAAAACGGCGCTCTTCGTCTGCCATGGCGGCAATGGGGCAACTGTCGGTCGAAGCCATAAGCTTGAAGCCGGGTGGCAGCTCGGTGACCTTGTCGCCATGGCTCATCCACACTTGCAACATGCCGTAGCCTTCTGGCGTAGCGTAGTCTTGAATGCCTTCCAGCAAGCGCGTATGGCCATGTGCCCGAACATCTGCGTGACCAAACTCGCGTTTGTGGCCGCCCTGCACCAAACCGCCCAACTGGTGCGCCATGGCTTGCATGCCGTAGCAAATGCCTAAAACAGGCAGACCAAGCTCAAAAATGACTTGTGGAGCCTTGTCTGTGGTCTCTTCGTACACACTGGCATGGCTACCAGACAAGATGATGCCTTTGAGGTTTCCGTCGCGCGCGTAGTCCCGAATCCACTCTTCCGATACATCGCAAGGGTGCACTTCGCAAAACACATGGGCCTCGCGCACGCGGCGTGCGATCAGTTGGGTCACTTGAGAGCCGAAATCAAGAATCAGAATTTTTTGGTGCATGGCAAACGAGGTAAGAGCAAGGGTTAAAAGTAAAAAAGGCGTCTGCTGCCAGACGCCTTAAAAGTCTTTAGTGACTCAATCCGCGCGGTAATTGGGCGCTTCTTTGGTGATTTGCACGTCGTGGACATGGCTTTCACGGATGCCGGCAGTGGTGATTTCCACAAACTCAGCATGGTTTTGCATGTCTTCGATGGTGGCCGCTCCGCAGTAGCCCATGCTCGCACGCACGCCACCGGCCATTTGGTACACGATGGCGACCATGGAGCCTTTGTAAGGCACACGGCCTTCAATGCCTTCTGGCACCAGCTTGTCTGCATTGGGGTTGCCGGTGCTGGACTCTTGGAAGTAACGGTCTGCGCTGCCTTGCTGCATGGCACCAATGCTGCCCATACCACGGTAGCTCTTGTAGCTGCGGCCTTGGAACAAAATGACTTCGCCTGGCGCTTCTTCCGTGCCGGCAAACATGCCACCCATCATCACGGTGCTGGCTCCAGCAGCGATGGCTTTAGAAATGTCACCGCTGTAGCGAATACCGCCGTCGGCAATCAAAGGAACGCCTGTCCCTTTGAGCGCAGTAGCCACGCTATCAATGGCCATGATTTGGGGAACGCCCACACCCGCCACGATACGGGTTGTACAGATGGAGCCTGGGCCAATACCGACCTTCACCGCGTCTGCACCAGCCTCAACCAAGGCTAAAGCGGCAGCGCCCGTGGCGATGTTGCCACCAATGACATCAATGTGGGGGTAGTTTTGTTTGACCCAACGCACACGATCGATCACGCCTTTGCTGTGCCCATGCGCTGTGTCGACCACGATGGCATCCACGCCAGCGCGGGCCAAGGCCTCTACACGCTCTTCAGTGCCGTCACCCACGCCAACGGCCGCACCCACACGCAACTTGCCTTGGGCGTCGCGTGCAGCGTTGGGAAAGCTGGTTTGTTTGGTGATGTCTTTCACCGTGATCAAGCCCTTGAGCTCAAACGCGTCGTTCACCACCAAAAGGCGTTCAATTTTGTGTTGGTTGAGTAAGACCTTGGCTTGGGCCAATGTGGTGCCGTCCGGCACGGTGACCAGCTTATCGCGCTTGGTCATGATGTTGCTCACCGGCAGGTCGTAGCGGGTTTCAAACCGCAAGTCACGACCGGTCACGATTCCGACCACTTTGCCGCCATCCACCACCGGGAAGCCCGAGACGCCCAGCTGATCAGACAAGGCCATGACCTGGCGCACCGTGTGGTTCGGTGTAATGACCACGGGGTCACGCAATACGCCCGATTCATAGCGCTTGACTTTGGAAACTTGCGCCGCCTGCTCCTGCGCCGACATGTTCTTGTGAACAATGCCAATGCCCCCTTCTTGGGCAATGGCAATGGCCAAGCGCGCTTCGGTCACCGTATCCATGGCGGCTGAGACCAAGGGCAGGTTAAGAGCGATGTTGCGGGTAAAACGGGTGGCGAGAGAGGTGTCCTTAGGAAGGACTTGGGAGTACGCTGGCACCAACAAGACGTCGTCGAAGGTGAGCGCTTTGCCGATCAGGCGCATGTTCTTAGCTCCAAATGGCAGATTGTACCCTTGGACGACACGCGGCCTTCACGTGAAGTTCCATCAGGCGGCTACACTTCACGCATGAAACCGACGCACTTACTTTTCATGGTCGCCTTATCCATGGGTAGCTTGACCGTCTACGCCCAGTGGCAATGGGTAGACAAAGATGGCCGCAAAGTGTTCAGTGACCGAGCCCCACCGCCTGACGTGGCGGAGAAGAGCATTCTCAAGCGCCCCTCTGGCGCTGCGGCTACAGCACCCCCACTCAGCGCAGACGCTGCGCCTGCCCCTAGTGAAGCCGCAGCTCAAGGTGCATCTGGAACAGCCGCACCGGTTGCTCCCAAAGATGCAGGCGTAGACAAAGCACTAGAAGCCAAGAAAAAGCAAGCAGCCGACGCAGAAGCCGCCAAACGCAAGGCTGACGAAGAGCGCCTTGCCAAAGCGAAGATTGAAAGCTGCGCCCGAGCCAAACAGGCCAAAGCCACATTGGACTCTGGCATTCGCATTTCCCGCACGGCGGCCAATGGTGAAAGAGAAGTTCTGGATGACGCCGCGCGTGCCACCGAGCTAAAAACCGTGCAGGCAGCCATGGAAGCCAACTGCAAGTAACTGGCGTCAGTAGCCCGCTTTGGCGCCAGCGCGGCGGGTCGCAAACAAACCCGCTGCTTTAGCGCCTTGGCGATTGAATCGCTCGCGACGCGCGACCTTGGGGTCGACCCGCAAGGCGCGGTAAAGCTCCACGCGATCCCCATCTCGCACGATATGTGCAAGGGAACATTTTCTTCCCCATACGCCGACCCGCAATTGCAGTAAATCGTCAGCTGTCATGCCAGTGAGCGAACCACTGGCCGACAAGCACTGCGCCACGGTGCTGCCAGACTTCACCTCAATCAAATGCTCGCGTGCTTGGCGCGCATGCGGCGCGTACACCACGGTGACATGTAGTAAACGATCAAGTTCCATACATCTGTTGCGCACGCTTCACAAACGCATCCACCATGTTTGCGGCGATCTTGTCGAACACGGGGCCAACCAATGCACCCAGCGTAGCGTTATCAAAACCGTAGTTCAGTGAAAGCTCGACTTTGCAAGCGCGCTGGGAACCGTCTCCCAAGGCCATGAAGCGCCATTGCCCATCCAAGCGTGAAAACGGCCCATCGACCAGTTGTAAATTCACAGCACTGGGGGGCACGTGGGTGTTACGAGTGGTAAAAGTTTGTCGAATTCCACCAAATGAAATGCCGACTTCCGCAGTCATACCCGAGGCGTCCTCTTCCACAATTTTGGAATGGTCACACCAAGGCAAAAATTGTGGATATTGCGCAACGTCAGTGACGAGTACGTACATTTCTTGGGGGCTGTACCAGATGAGGACTGACTTGGTTACGGTTTTCATAGAATAGCGGTCTGCGCGGGATTGTAGTCAAGCCTTGTTCGCATCCATTACATCCCTATCTAACGCACATGGCTAAAAAACCTGAAACCGCAACTCGCATCGCTGACAACAAAAAAGCGGCGTTCAATTATTTTTTTGAAGAACGATTTGAAGCCGGGATTGTGCTCGAAGGCTGGGAGGTCAAGTCACTGCGCGAAGGTAAGGTCCAACTCACCGACGGCTACGTGGTGATACGCAATGGTGAGCTGTTCATCCTTGGCCTGCAGATCCATCCCTTGCATACCGCGTCTACCCATGTGAGCCCTGACAAAGTGCGGACCAAGAAACTGCTCATGCACAGGGAAGAAATCAAACGCTTGATCGGCAAGGTAGAGCAGAAAGGCTATACGCTAGTACCGATTAACCTGCACTGGAAGTCTGGCAAAGTGAAATGCGACATCGCACTCGCCAAAGGCAAGGCCGAGCATGACAAGCGCGACACCATCAAAGATCGAGAAGGCAAGCGTGAGGTGGAGCGGGCTATGAAAGACCGAAGCCGCTAAGCTGCCCCCACTCTGCTACATCAACTCGACTTGTTTACACCAAGTCCCGTAAAGGGTGAGCATGCGCAGGCCAAGGGCTTTGAAAGAAGCCCTCGACCATTTCGGTAGTGACATCTTCAATACGCGCCGGACTCCAGCGCGGGCTATGGTCTTTGTCCACCGCGAGAGCACGAATACCCTCCACCGTCTCGCTACTCGGCCCTTGACGCCCCAGATGCTGCGTGGCAAAGCAATGGCGCACCATGCCCCGTTCCATGCGCAAGTCATCAGCAAGCGTCATCGATCGTGCACGGCGCACTTGCTCCAACACTATATGCAGCATGAGCGGCGAGCGCTTGCGCAAGGTGGCGGCAGTGGCTTGTGCCCAGCCACTGGCGTCAAGCTCCAAAGCGCTAAGGATCTCAGACACCGTATCGCGGGAGAAAAATTGATCAATCTGGCCTTCAGCGCCCGTGGAATGTGCGCTTTCAGCTACTGAATATGTAGCAACCCAATTGACAAGTGGATCCTCTTGATTCCAATCCTGTGACGCCAAAGCGTCCCACGCGGTCGCAAGGTTTGCCGGGTCCAGCACGTGGTCAGCCAATCCAAAGGCAAGGGCTTGATCTGCGCCTATCACTTCACCGGTCAACGCCAACCACTCCCCCACTCTGCCTGGGCAACGGCTTAAGAAGTAGCCACCGCCAACGTCTGGGAACAAACCAATATTGGTTTCTGGCATTGCCATCTTGGTCCGTGCGGTCACCAACCGGTGCGAGGCACCTTGGCTGATTCCCATGCCTCCGCCCATGACAATGCCATCCATAAAGGCAATGTAGGGTTTGGGGTAGGTATGGATGAGGTGGTTGAGCGCGTACTCTTCGGTGAAAAAGTCTTCCAACGCGGGATTGCCAGCAAGCGCTGCGGCATGAAAGAAGCGGATGTCGCCACCGGCGCAAAATCCACCAAAAACGCCCTCTTTGTTGCTACCCCGTATGGCGACGGCATGAATAGCTGCAGTGTCTTTCCAGTCGAGCAACACCGCAGACAAACTTCGCACCATGCCCAGACTGAGCGCATTCAAGGCTTTGGGGCGATTCAAGGTGATAAAGCCTACGCCGCCGCGCACTTCGGTTAAGAGCTCTGAATTCTCATGTACGTATGTCATTGACGCTGTCTCCATCCAATCAGTTCGTTGACGACCAATGCACCGATGACCAATGCGCCACCGGACAGCACGGCACTACCAGGCACCTCGTTAGCGCCCCACCACGCCAGAAGAATGCCAAAAATAACTTCCAGCAATTGCAACAAGGATATCTCGGGCGCTTTCAGTACTTGGGCAACCCGCACGCTCAGCACACAAGGCACAGCCAACTGAAACACGCCCAGTAGACCAAGCAAGGCCACGTCGTGCGCGGTGGCCTGGAACGGCAGCGCCAAGGGCAGCGCCACCAGGCACGATATCACTCCGCCCACCCATACGGCAGGCATCAAATCTACATCTTGGCCTTGGCCATGGGCGTGCTGCGTAACCGTCCAGTTGGTAGCTCCCGCTATGGGAACACACAGTGCAACCAAAGTCCCCCACAGCGTGATGCTTCCCACCTGAGAGGCATACATATAGAAGATTCCAGCGCCTGCAACGACCACGGCCACCCAGGTACGCATAGGCACCCTGTGGCCGATGAATACCCGGGCGATCAAAGCCGTCAGCAATGGCCCCATCGACATGGTTACTAGCACATTGCCCACGGAGGTGAGTGTGAGTGCAACCATGAAGGCGGTGAACATGACGCTCCAGCAGACAGCTGACAGCCAAAACGCCGGAGTAGCAAGGCGCAATTTGGCGAACACCTGCCTGCCACTGACAAGCGGCAAGATGGCCGATAGGCTGAGCACGGTGAAAAACGAGCGCCAGAACGTAACCTCAAAACTGCGTGCCGACTCCAAATGGCGAGTCACGACTCCGGCCGTGGACCACATCAAGGCGACCAGCACCATCAGCAAGACAGCGCGGTTATGGGTGAGCTTCATGCCGTAATCAAGAAGTGCGTGCCAAAGGAAATGGCACAGTTAAAACGAAAACGCCGCGGTACCAGCACAGCCGGACCGCGGACGTTGATTCCCCTCTCGGGGCTTCAATGCTCCGGCTAACGCCGGGACAATGAATTAATCGCGGGAAGCACGCTTGCGTTCGTGCTCTTTCAAGAAGCGCTTACGCAGACGCACCGACTTGGGCGTGATTTCTACCAGCTCATCATCGTCAATGAACTCCACGCCGTACTCCAAGGTCAGCTCAATAGGCGGTGTGATCTTGATGGCATCTTCCTTGCCGGAAACACGGAAGTTGGTTAGCTGCTTGGTACGTGTCGCGTTTACGATCAAATCGTTGTCACGGTTGTGGATACCCACAATCATGCCTTCGTACACCGGGTCGTTAGGCTTCACGAACATACGGCCACGTTCATCCAGTTTGCCCAAGGCGTAGGTGAAGATTTCGCCGTCGTCCATGGAGATCAAAACGCCGTTCTTCCGGCTACCGATGTCGCCCTTGTGCGGCTCATAGCAGTCAAAGATGTTGGAGATCAAACCTGAACCACGGGTCAAGTTCAGGAACTCGTTGGAGAAACCGATCAAGCCACGGGCAGGGATACGGTATTCCAAGCGCACACGGCCGCGACCATCCGGTTCCATATTCACCAGCTCACCCTTGCGCTCGCCCATGGCTTGCATCACGCCGCCCTGGTGTTGCTCTTCAATGTCGGCTGTCACCAACTCAATGGGCTCATGCTTCTCGCCATCGATGTCCTTGAACATCACGCGGGGTTTGGAAACGGCCATTTCATAGCCTTCACGGCGCATGTTTTCCAAAAGAATAGTCAAGTGCAATTCACCGCGACCCAGCACTTCAAACACGCCTTCTTCGTCTGTTTCATTGACGCGCAAGGCGACGTTGTGTTGCAGTTCTTTTTGCAGACGGTCCCAGATTTGGCGGCTGGTCACAAACTTGCCTTCGCGGCCAGCCAAGGGGCTGGTGTTCACGCAGAAGTTCATAGTTAGCGTGGGCTCGTCCACCTTCAGCATGGGCAAAGGCTGTGGGTTGGCTGGGTCAGTCACCGTCACGCCGATACCGATTTCTTCAATACCATTGATCAGAACGATGTCGCCAGGTCCAGCCAAAGGACTTTGCACGCGGTCTAGACCCTGGAATGTCAACACCTGGTTGACACGGCCTTTGACAGCTTTGCCGTTCGGACCTTCCATAACCACCACATCCTGCATGGGCTTAACGGTACCTTGGCTGATACGCCCCACGCCGATACGGCCAACGAAGCTCGAGAAGTCCAGTGCAGAAATTTGCAACTGCAAGGGCGCAGCGGGGTCACCAGAGTTCGGTGGCACGTGCTTCAGGATGGTGTTGAACAAGGCCGACATGTCGGGGCCCCATTGCTCACCAGCAGCGCCTTCTTCCAGTGAAGACCAACCATTGATACCAGAGGCATACACCACAGGGAAGTCCAACTGCTCGTCGGTCGCGCCCAGCTTGTCGAACAAATCGAATGCAGCATTGACCACTTTGTCAGGATTCGCACCAGGCTTATCCACCTTGTTCACCACCACGATGGGCTTCAGACCCAAGGCCAAGGCCTTCTTGGTCACAAAGCGGGTTTGGGGCATGGGGCCTTCCTGGGCATCGATCAGCAACAACACGCTGTCCACCATGCTCAATGCGCGCTCCACCTCGCCACCGAAGTCCGCGTGTCCGGGCGTGTCGACGATGTTGATGTGGGTACCTTCCCAAACCACGGCGCAGTTCTTGGCCAAAATCGTGATGCCACGCTCTTTTTCAATCGCGTTGTTATCCATCACGGTGTCGACCACTTTTTCGTGATCGGCAAAAGTGCCGGACTGACGCAGCAACTGGTCAACCATGGTGGTCTTGCCATGGTCAACGTGGGCAATGATGGCGATGTTGCGGATTTGCTTAATGCTCATGATTCACTTTCTCTTAAATCTGGTCAAACTTCTGAATTTGCTCAATCTCGATGGGGCTCAATAAGCGCCCGGGTATCAATTCACCACCCGATGTATGCGCTGTACCCAGCAACGCACGCGGTGTTTCTGAAAACACGGCAACCATTTCGTGATCACTCCAAGCTCCGCGCCGTGAAACACCATTGGAAAACCTGGCTGCATTTTCCTTATTTAACGTGACAGGCACATGATCCGCAAGCAAGGCTTCAACAGGCAGCAAACACGCCAGTCTTTGCGCCTCATCCATCGCTTCCAATGCTTCCAAAGTCACGCACTGTGCAATACCAAAATCACCGGTCTGCACACGGCGCAAGCTGGTCAAATGCGCGCCGCATCCGAGCGCTTCGCCAATGTCCTCACCCAAGGTTCGTATATACGTTCCCTTGCTGCATTTGACATGCAAATTGAGTGAAACAGGCTGCGCGTCTGATGCCTCAAACGCCACATCTAGTTTGTGAATTTGCACCGCACGTGACTCACGCACCACTTCAATACCGGCCCTTGCGTATTCGTACAGGGCTTTTCCTTCTTTTTTCAAGGCGCTGTGCATAGGCGGCACTTGGCTTATCGCGCCGAGAAACTGCGCCTGGACCCGCACCAAGTCCTGCTCATTGACATGCACCGCACGCTCTTCAACAACATCACCCTCTGCGTCCGCGGTACTGGTTTTGACACCCAAGCGCGCCACAGCGTCGTAGCTTTTGTCGGCATTCAAATGCAACTGGCTAAACTTGGTCGCGGCGCCAAAACACAGCGGCAAAACACCTGTAGCGAGAGGGTCCAAAGTGCCAGTGTGGCCCGCCTTTTCGGCCCTCAGCAGCCATTTTACTTTTTGAAGTACATCGTTGCTAGACCACCCCAAGGGCTTGTCTAGCAGCAAGACACCGTGCACGGGCCTACGCACCACACGAACGCGCCCACCCTTAGGGTGCAACGTTTGCGGCAATCCAGCAAGTACGTCCGGCTCCCCCAAGGGAGCCTTCGCACCCTCAGGCGACCCGGCGAATGGCATGGTCAGTCCTCTTTTGCGCGTGATGAAACCGCACGTGCTATCAATGCATTCATGTCAGCAGCTTTCTCGGTCGTACGATCAAACAAGAAATGCAAGGTTGGCACAGTGTGAATGTGCAATCGCTTGAATAGCCCCGATCGCAAGAAGCCGGCAGCTTGGTTCAAGCCTTCAGCTGTAGCGACAGGGTCACCCACCAAGAGACTGAAGAACACTTTGGCATGCGCATAGTCAGGCGTGACCTCCACAGCCTGAATCGTAACCATCCCAACCCGCGGATCTTTAAGTTCCCTAGCAATGAGCTCGGTCAAATCACGCTGAATTTGATCAGCGACCTTAAAGCTGCGGTTTGGGGTACTGGACTTTTTACGCACGATAGATCAGCACCGATTACAAAGTACGCGCAACTTCGCGAATTTCGAAGAACTCGAGCACATCGCCTTCTTCAATCTCGTTGTAGTTCTTGATGTTCAAACCGCATTCGAAGTTCTCGCGAACTTCGCGCACGTCGTCTTTGAAACGCTTCAAGGAATCCAGCTCGCCGGTGTAAATCACCATGTTGTTGCGCAACAAGCGCAAGCGAGCGGAGCGGCGGACCACACCAGCAGTAACCATACAGCCAGCGATAGAACCAATCTTGCTGACCTTGAACACTTGGCGGATCTCCGCAGTACCGATGACTTCTTCCTTCTTGTCGGGCGTCAACATGCCAGACATTGCGAGCTTCAGATCGTCCACCGCATCGTAAATGATGTCGTAGTAGCGAATGTCGACACCATTGCCTTCAGCAAGCTTGCGCGCACCGGCATCTGCACGGGTGTTGAAGCCAAGAATGACTGCCTTAGAAGCAATCGCCAGATTCACGTCCGACTCGCTGATAGCACCCACTGCGGCGTAAACCAACTGCACTTTGATCTCATCATTCGAGAGCTTAAGCAAGGATTGCGACAACGCTTCTTGCGAACCTTGCACATCGGCTTTGACGATGATGGGCAGCATTTTGACTTCGCCAGCAGAGATGTCCGAGAACATATTCTCCAGCTTGGCCGCTTGTTGCTTAGCCAGCTTGGTGTTGCGGAACTTGCCTGCACGGTAGGTGGCAATTTCACGGGCACGGCGTTCATCCGCAAGCACCATGAATTCATCACCTGCTTGAGGCACTTCGGTCAGACCCTGAATTTCAACAGGAATGGAAGGTCCAGCCGTTTTGATTGGCTTGCCGTTTTCATCCAACATGGCACGAACACGGCCATACGTAGAACCCGCCAGCACAATGTCACCCGTCTTCAATGTGCCTGACTGCACCAAGATGGTAGCAACCGGGCCACGGCCCTTGTCCAAGCGCGCTTCAATCACCAAGCCCTTGGCCATGGCGTCCACTGGTGCACGCAGTTCCAAGATCTCGGCTTGCAACAACACTTGTTCCAGCAATTCATCAATGCCTTGACCCGTCTTGGCAGACACTGGCACAAAAGGCGAATCTCCACCGAACTCTTCTGGCACCACCTCTTCAACCACCAGTTCGTTCTTCACGCGCTCAGGGTTGGCATCGGGCTTGTCGATCTTATTGATCGCCACAACCAAAGGAACGCCTGCAGCCTTGGCATGCTTGATGGCCTCTTTGGTTTGCGGCATCACACCGTCGTCAGCAGCAACCACCAAAATCACGATGTCCGTGGCCTTGGCACCACGGGCACGCATAGCGGTAAACGCCTCATGTCCAGGGGTGTCCAAGAAGGACACCATGCCGCGAGGTGTTTCCACATGGTAAGCACCAATGTGCTGGGTAATGCCACCGGCTTCCCCAGATGCTACTTTGGCACGGCGAATGTAATCCAACAATGAAGTCTTACCATGGTCCACGTGGCCCATCACGGTCACAACGGGTGCGCGTGGCAGGGTTTCGGCGTGATGTTCGGACACTTCGTCATCCGTGAATGCCTCAGGATCGTCCAGTGCTGCCACAACTGCTTTATGGCCCATTTCCTCCACCACAATCATGGCGGTATCTTGGTCCAAGGACTGGTTGATCGTCACCATCTGCCCAAGCTTCATCAAATGCTTGATGACTTCAGAACCCTTGACCGCCATTTTGTGCGCCAAGTCAGAAACAGTAATGGTTTCTGGCACATGTACTTCAATAACACGCGCTTCAGCGATAGCGACTTGAGGACGTTGTTCCTCGCGGTCGTTGCTGCCACGTCTGCCTTTGGGGCCAGCGCGCCAGTTGCTCGAACGCCCGGCTCCTGCGCCAGTGTCGCCACGGGTAGGAATTGCCTTTTTCTTTGCGGGGTCACCCGCCCAGCTGCTGGACAGCTTGGCGGACTTGACTTCTTTACCGCTACCACCACCCGCGTTACCTGGACTGCCAGACGCTGGCGTAGCTGGTGCACCTGGCTTAGCAGGTTTTGCGGCTCCTGCTGCACCTGCAGCAGGTTTATGCAATGTGCCTTTGAGACCCGCTTTGGCAGGATCTGGCTTCGCCTCATCCGGTTTTTTGGCCAACATCGGCTTCTTAGCCGGGGCAGACATCATCAAACGAATGGCCGCTGCTTCGGCTTCGGCTTTGCGGCGACGCTCGCCCAAATCAGTGGCACGCGCAGCTTCTTCGGCAGCGCGTGCTTTGGAATCGGCTGCAGCCTTTTCGCTTGCGACAACTCGGGCTTTTACTAAGGCTTCTGCTTTCGCAGCAGCTTCGGCCTCTTTGGCCGCCGTATCGATGGGGGCTGCTACTGCAACCGTTATCTTCGCCTTTTCAGCCAATGCACGTGCCTGCGCCGCTTCTTGCGCTTCTAGCGCTTCTTGCGCTGCTTTGGCGGCTGCTTGCTCAGCCAACTCACGTGCTTTCTGTTCTTGAAGCTCGCGCTCCAAGCGCCGTTGAGCTAGCTCTTCCTCTTGAAGGCGAATCAATTCAGCTTGGCGACTTGCCTCTTCCTCTCGGCGCGCAAGTTCGGCCGTTTGGGCTTCAGTCTCAGCTTGCTGAGCAGCGACTTCCTGCTCTTGAGCATCAGTGACTTGGTCCACTCCGTCATCACGACGAACAAAGGTTCGCTTCTTGCGGACTTCCACTTGGATCGTGCGGGCCTTGCCTGTGGCATCAGCTTGCTTGATTTCGGTAGTCTGACGCTTAACCAGGGTGATCTTCTTCCGCTCGGCGGAAGCCGTTCCATGGCTGTTTTGCAAATAGCTCAACAAGCTGTGCTTATCCGAGTCTGTCAAGACTTCTGAAGCCGAAGACTTAGCGACTCCGGCAGACTTCAATTGCTCAAGCAAAACTTCGGTTGATTTTTTGAGTTCACTGGCAAACTCGGCGACTGTCGTACTGGACATTTATTGTGTAACCTTTCATGACCATTACTCTTCAGAAGCGGCATCATTGGTAAACCAATGTTCGCGCGCTTTCATGATGAGGGCCTTGGCTTCGTCCGCAGACTGGCCGGTGATTTCTGTAAGTTCGTCAACGGCCAAATCGGCCAAGTCATCCCTAGAGTGGACGCCTGCGTCGGCCAGTTTGCCCAGCAACTCAGAAGTGATACCTTCCAAATCCCGCAAATCCAGTGAAACATCTTCCACGCTCTCTTCATGAGCGATTTCCATCGTCAACAAAGCATTCTTTGCACGGGTCCGCAATTCGCTGACCGTTTCCTCGTCAAAGCTCTCAATTTCAAGCATTTCTTCAAGCGGCACATAGGCCACCTGTTCCAAGCTTGTAAACCCTTCCGCGATCAAGAGATCCGCAATCTCTTCATCAACATCCAGTTTCTCCATGAACAGAACTCGCACTGAGTCTGTTTCCGAATGCTGCTTTTGCTCCGACTCAGCCGCATCCATGATGTTGATTTTCCAGCCTGTCAACTCAGAAGCCAAACGCACGTTTTGACCTCCACGCCCGATAGCAATGGCGAGATTTTCTTCGTCGACAACCACATCCATGGCGTGCCGTTCTTCGTCTACGACAATGCTCGAAACGTTGGCTGGAGCTAATGCACCAATCACAAACTGGGCCGGATCTTCACTCCACAAGACAATATCAACGCGCTCACCAGCCAACTCATTGGTAACACCATTCACACGGGTACCACGCACACCTACGCAAGTACCAATAGGGTCGACGCGCTTGTCATGGGACAAGACAGCAATTTTCGCGCGGGACCCCGCATCACGTGCACAAGACTTGATTTCTAACAAGCCCTGCTCAATCTCAGGCACTTCTTGGCGAAACAACTCAACCATGAACTCGGGCGAAGAGCGCGACAACACGATAGGCGCACCACGCAGCGTGAGGTCCACCTCCATGATCATGGCGCGGACGCGATCCCCTGTACGCAGGTTCTCTTTGGGGATCATCTCACCACGGCGTAAACGACCCTCTACGCGCCCGCTTTCAACAATGATGTCCCCCTTGTCCATACGCTTAACCGTACCAACAAAGATCTTTTCACCGCGAGACATGAAGTCATTGAGCAGCATCTCGCGCTCAGCATCGCGAATTTTCTGCAAAATAACTTGCTTGGCTGCCATGGCACCAATGCGCCCAATAGGCACAGACTCTACCGACTCTTCGATGTACTCATCCACCTCTATGTCAGGGATTTGCTCCTTGGCTTCGAACAAAAGAATCTCTTGATCAGGCAACTGCAAGCCAGCCTCGTCAGGCACCACGTGCCAACGACGAAACGTTTCGTAATGACCGCTATCGCGATTCAACGCCACTCGAATATCCACCTCACCGGGGTAGAGTTTTTTAGTTGCTTGCGCCAGTGCAGCTTCGACAGCACCCATTACCACATCCAACTCCACGTTCTTTTCACGTGAGATGGCTTCCACCAGCATCAACAGTTCGCGATTCATGCTATGACTCTCCTGAAGACTCTTTTAATCAATCCACCAATACAAACTCAACACCATTGAAGGCACACGCCTTCAATCAGCACCTTCTATAAAACCTGCAGCACCTCGCCCTTTGAAACTCACAATAGGCGCCAAACGCGCTTCGCGCAACTCATCCAAGGTAAACCCCAGTGCCTGCAATGGCGCAGGAACGCGCTTCTTACTGACACGCTGCCCCGGCTTCACCTCAGGCTCATCACTCCAAACAATCTGCCAAGAAACCTCACCGGTCTGAGCAACCAACCGCTCCAAGGTGCCGCGAAACTTCTTTCGGCTCGCACTCACTTGCCCCGCGGCCGCCACTCCCATAGGCGCCTTGAGAGTCAAATCCACAACCTGACCCACAAATCGCTCAAAATCCTGCGCATGACGAAGTGGTCGATCTATACCAGGGGAAGACACCTCCAACCGACGGTAATCAACCGTCTCCACCTCAAGCGCAAACTGCAATTGACGGGTCACCTTCTCGCAATCTTCAACGTTGACAAACTGCTCCGTTGGCAACTCACCCTCTTTCGGCTGAGTCCAAGGCAAATCGATTGTGATACGCAGCAAACCGCCAGCGGAGCGATTAATCTCCACCAAGTCATAGCCAAGGCCAACAACTGTTTGCTCAACAATATCTTGTAATGCCACGTTGGGTTTATCCGTTCAAAACAGCGCCAAAAACACGTTCAAAAAACAAACGACCAAAAAAAACGGGCGGTAGTTACCCGCCCGTTTGGTCGTGAGCTTTGGATTGTATCCGAAAAACGGTATAAGGCCCTTGATTTTTAAGGATTTATTGCGTAGCCGCAAGCAAAATTTGGGTGTATTCCTGCGTTGGTCGATGAAAAACTTGGTCCGCCGGCCCCTGCTCCAACACGCGTCCATCACGCATAACGATGACATCGTGGGCCATGGCGCGCACCACCGCTACATCATGGGTAATCAACAAGTAGGCGAGCCCCCTTCCATGCTGGAGCCGTTGCAGAAGCCCTAGCACCTGCTGAGCCATAGTCATATCAAGTGCACTGGTCGGCTCGTCGAGCACTAGCAGTTTAGGCGCAACCACCAACGCACGCGCAATGGCAATGCGTTGCCGCTGCCCCCCTGAAAACTGGTGCGGATAACGCTGTAACAACCCAGGAAACTGAGCGTCCGTCATACCCACTTCCGCCAAAGTCTGTAAGACTTCGCTTTGCCTCTGTGCCGCCGAGAGAGATGGAGCGTGAATCAACAACCCTTCCCCGACTATTTCGCCAATAGTGAGGCGTGGAGACAACGAAGAGAAGGGATCTTGAAAAACGACTTGAATATCTTTTCGCAATGCCAAGTCAACGGATTTCGCTTGCCCCCAGCCTCTACCCCACAAGCGCAAGTTACCTTCTGACGGGTGCAAGCCCAAAACGGCCAAAGCCAGACTCGTTTTACCTGAACCAGACTCCCCAACTATCCCAAGTGTTTGACCAGCAGCCAAAGAAAAACTGGCCCCCTCGACCGCGGTAAAGACCGCCTTTGCAAACCAGCCACGTAGACCAGGTGTGGCCACCGGGTAAGAAACCCGCAATCCAGCAGCACTCACCAGCACCGGGGCCGACAATTGAATTGGTTGTATGTCCCGAGAAGGGGCACTCGCCAATAGGCGACGGGTATAGGCATGCTGGGGTTTCGTAAAAACATCCGCAACAACGCCTTGCTCGACGATACGCCCCTGCTCCATCACCGCAACCCGATCCGCGAAGCTGCGCACCAAGTGGAGGTCGTGGGTAATCAGCAGGACTGCCATGTTGTACTTGACTTGCAAACTACCCAAAAGATCCAAAATCTGTCGGCGCACTGTCACGTCTAAGGCTGTTGTTGGTTCATCCGCCAGCAGTAGCTTGGGCCGCGCAGCCAACGCCATAGCAATCATCGCGCGTTGCCGCTGCCCGCCCGAGAGTTGATGGGGATACGCATTAACCCGATGAGAAGGGTTTGCAATGCCCGTGTCTGCAATCAAATCAATAGCAGCCTGCGCAGCTTCCATGGGCGATAAGCCCATTTTTAGCTCTAAAACCTCCGCAATCTGCTCACCAATCGTGAACAGCGGATTCAAGGCAGACATGGGCTCTTGAAACACCATCGCGATGTCCTTGCCGCGAATGGCTTGCATCTTTTGCGGTGGCATCGCCAGCAAGTCTGCTCGACCGCTGTCAGTTTCAAACCACGCATGGCCGCTTACAGATGCACCCTGCGCAAGCCCCAGCAGGCTCATGGCGCACATTGTTTTCCCTGAGCCAGACTCGCCTACCAGTGCCAGTTTTTCACCTGGCTTGATATTAAAGCTGACACCGTTTACGACAGCGTGGCCCGCAAAACTTACACGCAGGTTATCGACAGATAGCAGCATCATTGGTCGGCCTTGCGTGGGTCCAAAGCGTCGCGCAACGCATCACCCATAAGCGTAAGTAGCAGAAGAGTGATGACCAGAACGGCGAATGTCGAGAGAGATATCCACCAAGCGTCAATATTGTTTTTACCTTGCGCCAAGAGCTCCCCCAATGACGGAGTTCCGGGGGGAACACCCAAGCCCAAAAAGTCTAGAGAGGTGAGCGCCAGGATCGCACCGCTCATGCGAAAAGGCAAAAAAGTCACCACCGGTGTCATGCTGTTGGGAAGGATATGGCGCACGATGATTTTCCAATTTGACACGCCCAGCGCTCTAGCTGCCCGAACAAAGTCAAGCTGCCGATTGCGCAGAAACTCGGCACGCACGTAATCGCTGAGCCCCATCCAGCCAAAGAGACTGAGCAACACTAGCAACAAAGTAATGCTAGGGGCAAACACCGCACTAAAAATGATGAGCAAATAGAGCTCTGGCATGGCACTCCACACCTCGATAAAACGCTGAAACAGCAAGTCTGTTTTGCCACCAAAAAAACCTTGGATGGCCCCCGTCAGCAAGCCAAGAAGGACCCCAACGAGCGTCAGTGCCAGTGCAAAAAGCGTACTGACGCGAAACCCATAAATCAATTGCGCCAAGAGGTCGCGACCCTTGTCGTCAGTCCCCAGCCAATTGGCTCGGCTAGGTGCCGACGGATTGGGCTCTTTGGCAAAATAGTTCAGCGTCTTGGGCCCATAGGGATTGATGGCGAACACGGCCCAATTGCCGGGCGCGGCGAGGCGCTGCTGAATGAAAGGGTCCAAGTAGTCCGTCGGCGTTGCGAAATCACCCCCAAACGTGGTTTCGGGATAGTCGCGCACGAGAGGAACGTAGACTTGCCCTTCGTAGCGTACCAAGAGCGGGCGGTCATTGGAAACCAACTCAGCAAACAGACTGACAACTAAGAGCGCCACAAACACCCACAAGCTGAAGTAGCCCATACGGTTGCGTTTGAAGCGCTGCCAGGCGCGCCGAGATGGGCTTTGTGGGACCAGCGAGACAGCGGGCCCAGCCACTGTAACCATGTGTGGATCAGTCGAATTTGACACGCGGGTCCACCCAAACATAACAAAGGTCAGAGATCAGCTTGGTCACCAAACCAATCAGCGTAAACAAATACAAAGTCCCCATGACAACGGGGTAGTCCCGCCGAATCACGCTCTCATAGCTCAGCAGTCCCAAGCCATCCAATGAAAACAGCGTCTCAATCAGCAATGAGCCCGTAAAGAACGCTCCGATAAAGGCCGCCGGAAAACCTGTGATGATGGGAATCAGCGCATTACGCATCACATGTTTCCAAAGGACCCGGTTCTCTGACAGCCCCTTAGCGCGGGCGGTCACCACATACTGCTTTCGTATCTCTTCAAGAAAAGCGTTTTTGGTGAGCATGGCCGTTACTGCAAAACTGCCTAAGACCATGGCAGTGACAGGCAGCACAATGTGCCAAAGGTAATCCACGATGCGAGCGCCCCACGCCATTTGTTCCCAGTTGCTAGAGGTCAAGCCCCGCAAGGGAAACCATTGCAATTGCCCACCAAAGACAACCAACAACGCCACCCCCAGAACAAAACCCGGAATGGCGTACCCAACCAGAACTACCATGGTGGTGATCAAGTCAAACCGAGACCCCGCACGCACCGCCTTTGCAACGCCCAGAGGCACTGCCACCAAATAGCTGATGAAAAAAGTCCAAAGTCCCAAACTCATGGACACCGGCAGCTTCTCCCAGATGAGTTGGGACACATCCCGGTTCTGAAAGAAGCTCTTCCCCAGATCAAAGCGGGCAAACTGCACCAGCATTTGCACAAACCGCTCGTGCGCTGGTTTATCAAAGCCATACAAGGCTTTGGCCATCTCAAGCCGTTTGGGGTCTACACCTTGCGCCCCGCGGTAGCTCAGGCCGCCTTCAGCCCCAACCCCAGCGCCTGCTTTTGCTTCGGCCAAGTACTGCTCAACGGGGCCACCAGGCACAAACTGAATCACCAAGAAAGTGAAGAACAAAACCCCCAACAGGGTGGGCACCATCAGCAGCAGTCGTTTGAATACATAGGTCAGCATTTATTTGGCCCACCAAGTGTCAATAGCCCATGTCTCACCTTGCGCGTAAGGCGGCATTTGCTCTGGGCGGCTAAGACGCCAATCGTTGTAGACCAAGCGGTGCGTGCTTGCTGACCACTGAGGAATTAAATAGTGGCTATGGCTGATCACACGGTCTAAGGCGCGGCAAGCAGGCAGCAACTCAGCCTTGGAGTTGGCTTGGGTCATGCGCGTGACCAATGCGTCAATCGCTGGGCTTTGGACACCACTGAAGTTGCCCGAATCTTCTTGCTTTGCTGCTTTGCTTCCGAACAGATCGGCAAACTCTTGCCCAGGGTTGTGCGTCCCTTGGTAGGCAATGGACGTGATGTCGAACTCGAATTTCTGGAGGCGCTGCTGGTACAAGGCAAAGTCCACAGGGCGAAACGTGAGTTTGACTCCCAACTTCTCAAGATTTCTGGCCCACGGTCCCACGGTGCGCGCGCCGGTTTCCGCGCTGTCCAAATACTCCAACTCAAACACATCGTTCTGGGTATTGCGCAAAGCACCGTCTCGATAGGTCCACCCAGCCTCTTTGAGCAGCTTCTGAGCCAAGCGCAAGTTGCCACGCAAAGAGCCATCACCATCTGTGCGCGGAGCCTGAGCCATAGGGCCAAACACCGCCTGTGGTATGCGGGAGCGCCAAGGCTCAAGCAATGCCAGCTGCGCTGGATCTGGGATACCCGAGGCTTGGCAGTCCGTGTTACCAAACAAGCCCTGCACCCGTTGGTAGGCCCCATAAAACATTTGCCGGCTCATCCATTCGAAGTCAATGGCAAGCCCCAGTGCTTGGCGCACGCGCACGTCTTGTAGCTGGCTGCGACGGGTGTTGAGAACATAGCTTTGAAAACCCGTGGGCAAGCGGTGCTTGAACTCAGCTTTCACCAACTCACCGGAGTCAAATTTGCGCCCATTCACCCGCCGCGCCCAGTCCCCTGCAGAGAAAAATCGCATGAGGTCAAACTCGCCCGCCTTGAGCGCTTCTAAGCGCGCGGTGCTGTCCTTGTAGATCTTGACGGTAATACGGTCAAAGTTAGCGGTGCCTTTGCGGACGTTCAAATTTTTGGCCCAATAGTTGGGGTCACGCACGTAAGTGATGTCTTTGCCAAACACCACAGGGCCAATCTTGTAGGGGCCGCTGCCAATAGGAATATCCATCACCACTTGATCAAAGGGCTTGAGCACCCCGCCCACTTCCCCCCAGCGGTGGCTAAAGATAGGAAATCCCCCTACCGTCAAAGGCAGCTCTCGGTTGGGGCGTTTGAAACGAAAACGCACCGTCAGTGGGTCCACCACATCGACACTGGCCAAGTCTTCCAACGCAGTGCGATAGCCGGGCGACGCAAACTCCCCCATGAGCATGGCGAAACTGTGCTTCACGTCCAAAGCACGCACCGGCTCGCCATTGTGAAAGCGAGCCTCAGGGCGCAGGCGGAAGGTGGCGTTTAATCGGTCGTCAGACACGGTCACGTCCTGGGCCAATAGCCCGTATCCTGCAGAGGTCTCATCGAGTGAGCTGGCCAAGAGTGAGTCAAACATCAGCCCACTGAGATAGGCAGGCGCAGAGCCCTTCACCGTGAACGGGTTATATTTGTCGAAGGTGGAAACGCGCAGGTTGCTTACCAAGCGCAATTCACCGCCCTTAGGCGCAGCAGCATTGACGTAGGCAAACTGCGAAAAACCTGCAGGATATTGCAGGTCACCCCATAAGGCATAGCCGTGGGCTGCGAAGCTGTAACCAGCGTGAACCAAGAGCAGCATCGGCAACAAAATTCGCATGCGACAATTCTGCACTATTCGGAGCATTTTTTAAGAGGACGTTATGGGCTTTTTAGCTGGCAAGAAATTATTGATCACCGGTGTTTTATCCAACCGCTCCATCGCTTACGGCATTGCTAAAGCCTGCCACGCCCAAGGCGCTGAGTTGGCCTTTAGCTACGTGGGTGAGCGGTTCAAAGACCGGATCACAGAGTTTGCAGCCGACTTTGACTCGAAGTTGATTTTCGATTGCGACGTGGGTGACGACGCCCAAATCGACAAGCTGTTTGCCGACCTAGCGACCCACTGGCCCACCTTTGACGGCTTTGTACACAGCATTGGCTTTGCCCCACGCGAAGCGATTGCTGGCAACTTTTTGGACGGACTTTCACGCGAGAACTTCCGCATTGCCCACGACATCAGTGCCTACAGCTTTCCCGCGATGGCCAAGGCAGCATTGCCTTACCTGACCGACAAGGCATCGCTCTTGACTTTGACCTACTTGGGCGGTGTGCGCGTGGTACCTAGCTACAACACCATGGGCTTGGCCAAAGCGTCGTTGGAGTCTTCAGTTCGGTACTTGGCAGAAGCCATTGGCCCGCGCGGCATGCGTGTCAACGGATTGAGCGCTGGTGCCATCAAAACACTGGCTGCAAGTGGCATTAAAGACTTTGGACGTTTGTTGGCCATCTCCGCAAGCGCATCCCCATTGCGCCGCAACGTCACGATTGACGAAGTGGGCAACGTGGCCGCGTTCTTGCTGAGCGACTTGGCCTCTGGAGTAACCGGCCAAATCTCGTATGTGGACTGCGGCGTGAGCCAATCTGCTGTGGCTGTTGTAGAAGGCGCTTAAGCAAAAAAATAGCTGCTTACGCCCATAGAATAAGCGTAATCAGCTATATAAGTAATAGCAAAGGGTCGGTAGCAGTTTCACACTGCTACCGACCCTTTTTTGTGCTTTTAGGCTTTCACGCAATCGGCAAAGTAGCGCTTCTTGCCATCGTCGCCCACTTCTTCCACCAAGCCGTGGATGTCTGTTTCAAAGCCGGGGCACAGCGAGTTGAATTCGCGCGAGAACTTGAGGTAGTCCACAATTTTCTTGTTGAACACTTCACCAGGAATCAACAAAGGAATGCCTGGAGGGTATGGTGTGACCAAGCCCACGGTGATGCGGCCTTCCAACTTATCAATCTCCACACGCTCGGTCTTGCGGTGCGCGATGTGGGCGTAGGCGTCACTGGGCTTCATAGCGGGCTGTAGGTCGCTCAAGTACATTTCTGTCGTCAGGCGTGCAATGTCGTACTTGGCATACAGCTCATGCACGAACTGGCACAAATCCGCCAAGCCCATTTGCTCATACCGTGGGTACTTTTGGCAAAACTCCGGCAGGATGCGCCACATGGGCTGGTTCTTGTCGTAGTCATCTTTGAACTGCTGCAAAGCCGTCAACATGCTGTTCCAGCGGCCTTTGGTAATGCCGATGGTGAACATGATGAAGAAGCTGTACAAACCCGTTTTCTCCACCACCACGCCGTGCTCCGCCAAGAACTTGGTCACGATGCTGGCCGGGATACCCGTCTTGGCAAACTTGCCGCTCAAGTCCATGCCCGGAGTCACGATGGTGGACTTGATGGGGTCCAACATATTGAAGCCGGTCGCCATCTTGCCGAAACCGTGCCAATTGACACCTGCCTTGGCGTTCTTGGCTTCGCCTTTGATGATCCAGTCGTCTGAGCGGCCAATGCCTTCTTCGGCTAACTTGTCCGGGCCCCATACTTTGAACCACCAGTCTTTGCCGTACTCTTCGTCCACCTTGCGCATGGCGCGACGGAAGTCCAGGGCTTCGGCAATGCTCTCTTCCACCAAGGCCGTGCCACCGGGTGGCTCCATCATGGCGGCGGCCACGTCGCAGCTGGCAATGATGCTGTACTGCGGCGAGGTGGAGGTGTGCATCAAATAAGCTTCATTGAACAAGTGTTTGTCCAACTTCACCGTTTGGGAGTCCTGCACCAGCACTTGGCTAGCTTGGCTAATTCCGGCCAGCAGTTTGTGAATGGAGTGCGTCGCATACACCACCGCATGCTTAGGCCGCACGCGCTTCTTGCCCATGGCGTGGTAGCTACCATAGAAGGGGTGGAAAGCAGCATGTGGCAACCAAGCCTCGTCAAAGTGCAGGTTGTCTACATAGCCATCAAGCATGCCCTTAATGGTTTCGGTGTTGTACAACACCCCGTCGTAGGTGGATTGCGTCAATGTCAGCACACGAGGCTTCACCTTTTTCGCATCTACGCCTTTGAGCAACGGGTTGGCTTTGATCTTGGCTTGAATGGCCGCTGGCTCAAACTCTTCTTTGGGAATGGGCCCGATGATGCCAAAGTGGTTGCGCGTGGGCTTCAAAAAGACCGGAATCGCCCCCGTCATGATGATGCTGTGCAAGATGGACTTGTGGCAGTTGCGGTCCACCACCACCACATCGCCCGGCGCCACAGTGTGGTGCCAGACCATTTTGTTAGAGGTGCTGGTGCCATTGGTCACGAAGAAGCAGTGGTCTGCATTGAAAATGCGCGCCGCATTGCGTTCAGAAGCGCCCACCGGGCCGTCATGGTCTAGCAGCTGGCCCAACTCTTCAACGGCGTTGCACACGTCAGCACGCAGCATGTTTTCGCCAAAAAATTGGTGGAACATCTGGCCTACAGGGCTCTTCAAAAAGGCCACGCCGCCTGAGTGCCCGGGGCAATGCCATGAGTAAGAACCGTCTTCAGCGTAATCCAGCAAGGCTTTGAAGAACGGGGGCTGCACGCCCTCCAAATAGCTCTTAGCTTCACGCAGGATGTGGCGCGCCACAAACTCGGGCGTGTCTTCAAACATGTGGATGAAACCGTGGAGCTCACGCAAGATGTCGTTCGGAATGTGGCGTGAAGTTTTGGTCTCGCCGTACACATAGATGGGCACATCCAAGTTTTTGCGACGCACTTCTTCAATAAAGTGGCGCAAGTTCAATACTGCCGGGTCCAAATCGGGCCCAGGCGTGAATTCCTCGTCGTCAATCGACAAAATGAATGCACTGGCGCGGCTTTGTTGCTGGGCAAACTGACTCAAATCGCCGTAGCTGGTCACGCCCAGCACTTCGAAGCCCTCAGTCTCTATGGCCTGAGCCAAAGCGCGAATACCCAACCCGGAGGTGTTTTCAGAGCGAAAATCTTCGTCAATGATGACGATGGGAAAGCGAAACTTCATCAAATTACTCCAGCGAAATACCAAAAACAATTAAGCAGGCGCGAAGTGTAAGTACTAATTGCGCAAGCCATGTGGCACCCCTCGCCTTTTGACCCACAATGTGGCGTTGTCAACACACAGAGAGTTCGATCCAAACTTATATGAGCGAATCAACTATTTGGTGGCTGCTTGCAGGGGGACTTGTGGCGCTAGAGCTAATCACCGGCACTTTTTACCTCCTCATGCTAGCCATCGGGGTCGTTGCTGCAGCCATTGGGGCCCACGCGGGTCTCAGCACCACGTACCAAATTGTCGTCGCCGCAGTGGTGGGGTGCGGAGCAGTAGCATGGTGGCACTTTCGGCCTGCACGCGGCAGAGGCAAACCATCCGCACAAGCGAATCCCGATGTCAATTTGGACATTGGCGAAACCGTCAACGTGAATGCTTGGCAAGCCGACGGCACCGCCCAGGTGCAATACCGCGGCGCGCAGTGGACCGCCATCCACCGCAATGGCATTACCCCCAGTGTCGGTAGCCACCGCATTGCGGAGGTAATTGGCAGCCGCTTATTGGTCGACAAGTCTTAACAAGGAGTCTTTATGGAAATAGCAATCGTCATACTGGTCATTGCCGTCTTATTCGTAACCCGTGCGGTCAAGGTGGTGCCCCAGCAGCATGCATGGGTGGTAGAACGCTTGGGCAAATACCACGAAACACTGACTCCGGGGCTCAACATCCTGCTGCCTTTTATTGATCGTGTGGCCTACAAACACGTGCTCAAAGAAATCCCGCTCGACATCGCAAGTCAAGTCTGTATTACCCGGGACAACACCCAGTTGCAGGTAGACGGCATTTTGTATTTTCAAGTCACTGACGCCATGCGCGCCAGCTACGGCTCGTCGAATTACATCGTGGCCATCTCGCAACTCGCTCAAACGTCTCTGCGCTCGGTCATCGGCAAGCTGGAGTTAGATAAAACGTTTGAAGAGCGCGACATCATCAACGCCCAAGTGGTATCGGCCATCGACGAAGCGGCGCTGAACTGGGGCGTCAAAGTCTTGCGCTACGAAATCAAAGACCTCACACCACCGAAAGAAATCTTGCATGCCATGCAAGCGCAAATCACCGCTGAGCGTGAAAAGCGCGCATTGATTGCGGCATCCGAAGGTCGCCGCCAAGAGCAAATCAACATCGCCACCGGCGAACGCGAAGCTTTCATCGCTAGATCTGAAGGTGAAAAGCAAGCCGCCATCAACAAAGCCCAGGGCGAGGCAGCCAGCATCACCGCTGTGGCCGATGCGACCGCACAAGCCATAGAGCGTGTTGCAGCCGCCATTCGCCTACCTGGTGGTGAACAAGCTGTGCAACTCAAAGTAGCAGAGCGTGCAGTGGACGCCTACGCCCAAGTAGCGGCCGACGCATCCACCACGCTCATCGTGCCCAGCAATATGTCGGAAGTGTCTGCATTGATCGCATCGGCCATGAAGATGGTGAGCTCGATCAAGTAAAGGCTCAGAACAAAGGACAGCTTGCTGCCCCCTAAAAAAAGCCCTGCAATAGCCTTATTGCAGGGCTTTACTTTTTTCTGGCGGGGAAGGCTTGCGCAATCGAGACATCCAACAAATTCCAAACAAGTACAAATACACCAAAAAAATCAATGGCTTACGAGCAACAAGCATCCAATCGCGTTCAACCCAATTGAACCCAATCCAACGACCATTTGTATAGTTGTTTGGATAGTTGATTTGAAACGGATTAGAACTTATGGCACGTTCAATAGGCCGACTCTCCGCACCTCAAGTTACACGTTTGGCAAAGCCTGGGCTCTACGGCGATGGTGGTAGTCTGACCCTACAGATTACCAAAGCTGAAAGGCCAGTCATCTCTGGTGTATGGGCTGCCCTGGTCAGAATGCACCATGACTTCGGCGTCGGGCTTGCATCGCCACACCGCCATGGGCATCGCATTGAAGGCCAGCTCACTGGTCATGCGTTCACTCATTGCCCCTCCCACGACCCAGCGCGAGAACAGTTCCACCACACGGCCAAGTACAACCAGCCTTCATGCATTCGGATGTAGGTGATGCCGGTCACCCTCAGTCAGAAACCTCATGTGTGAGGCATAACCTGTCGCCATGGAACATGAATGCCGAGCAAGATACGCAAGCCCTAGGCAGCGCTGGCGCTGATTGCGCGAGCCCCGTGGCACTGAGCTCAAAGGCCAGACGGCAATTGAAAGAGCGAAACGGTGGACACTAGGTCGCGCGCCTGCGTTTTCAGACCAGTTGCAGCAGCAGCCATTTCTTCAACAAGAGCTGCGTTTTGCTGGGTCGTTTGGTCCATGGAACTGATCGCTTCTCCCACCTGACTCACCCCCTGAGACTGTTCGTTGGACGCAGCGCTTATCTCACCCATGATGTGCGCGACTCGCTGGATGGAGGAGACGATTTCCTGCATCGTAGTACCTGCCTGATCAACGAGGCTGCTGCCATGTTCGACCTTTTCCACGCTGGTATTGATCAGTGACTTAATTTCCTTCGCAGCCTCTGCACTGCGCCCCGCAAGAGCACGTACTTCACTGGCGACCACTGCAAAGCCCCTTCCTTGGTCGCCAGCGCGCGCAGCCTCAACCGCCGCATTGAGCGCCAAAATGTTGGTCTGAAAGGCAATGCCGTCAATCACGCTGATGATGTCGGCAATTTTGCGCGACGATGCATTGATGCCTTTCATGGTCTCAACCACGCGGCCAACAACCTCGCCACCCTGCATGGCTACGCTGGATGCGCTGGTGGCCAGTTCGTTAGCCTGACGAGCGGCATATGCATTTTGGTTGACGGTCCCTCCCAATTCAGACATCGATGCGCTGGTCTCTTCTAGCACCGCTGCTTGCTGCTCGGTGCGGACAGAGAGGTCATTATTGCCTTGGGCAATTTCGGCGCTCGTACTTGCAATTCCCTCCGAACCGCTGCGAACTTCCGTCACCAATATACGAAGCGAATCCACCATGTCACTAAGTCCAGCCATGACACTGCCCTTGGGCGCTTGGTGCAGATCAACTGTCAAATTGCCCATCGAGACCTGTTGGACAATTGTCACCGCCAAAGCGGGCTCACAACCGATTTGGCGCATGACCGATCTCGCAACTACTAGGCCTACGCCGCCCATAAACATCAGGCCCAGAAGGCCATAGGCAAGCTCCTGCCACACTTCGCTGCGTATTTGTTCGTCCAGATCATCGGTATACAAGCCAGAGCCCACCATCCAGTTCCAGCCTTCGACTTTCATAATGAACTGCAGTTTTGGAACTGGTTCTGAACTACCGGGGCGCGGGAACATGGTCGGCACAAATGCAGCTCCGTCAGCACTTGCCTGAAGCCCGGCTATGAGTGCTTGGATAACATCCACTCCGGACCCATCCTTGATTTTTCCGATCATGTTTTGCCCTATCCACTCGGGTTTGATCGGGTGAACAACGCCCACACCATCGGTACGCCAAACATAGAAGTACTCAGTCTTTCCGTTAGCTCCGCCGTACCGCGCCATTCCAATGGAATCGGCAGCAGCATTCTGCGCGTCTTCCTTGCTCATCAGACCTTGATCGGCCTTGGCCTTATAGCCGATTGCCAAGGCATGAACAGACTGCACTGCTGTCACCAACTCAAGCTTCCTCGCATCAGTCAGCGAGCGCCTTGTGTCAAATACTGAAATCACAGAGAAGAGCAGCACCGAACCTACTCCGCAGAGCACGATGGAGGCAATTTTTTGTTTGAAACTCAGTTTGTCTAACATCGTCGCGCCTCCTGCTGTGGCGGAACCACATTCAAGTGTCCCGTCATTTGGGGTCAATGAAAGCTGAACATATTCGTCGCAAAAACTAGCCAAGACAATTGGAAAGTCGGATGCTTTCAATACATCCATGGCTAGATCCAGCAAGCGGATGGTGAGCGTTTGCCAGTTAGAGCAGGCTAGCAGTTGAATCGCTTTGTCGCAACGCATTGCCACCCATTTTGGGCAGATGCAGCAATAGGTTTCGGAAAGCCGGGGGCGATTCACTGGCTGTGCAGAATAACTACAGCAAAGCGTCGCATTCTTTATCTGCGGGGCCAGCTACAGTATTTCCGTTTACATTGTCACGATTGACCCTCGCGGATTTTTTGGGAGAAAACATGTCTGCCTTCAAGGAAGCTCGAAAAATCATTGAAAAAGACCCTGAATCTAGGGACGCTAAGATATTTTCTTATTTGATCGTCGCCCTAGAAATGGGGCATGAGTTCCTTCTCAGTGAACTCTACAAATTGGACTACGACACCTTCAAACTAGCGTTGCGCGTCATCGATGAGTGGCGTAACGACCGGTTTTTCCGCAGCAAAGTTAGGCTCTACGATTTTGCTTGGCAGGTCAAAGAAATGTCAGAACTCAAGTAAGTCGCATTCGCGTAATGGACATGCAGATCTACATTTGTCCGCAAAAGTCACGCCAAGACCTCAGTCAAGGAAAGCGTGCAAATGCTGTCGCTGAACTTCGCGTCTGACACCACAAAATTGCTGAACCTCGGTATAGTCATTCCCCATGTGCAGAGTTGGGCCTAGTTCGGCCGCGAGTTGGTGTGCGGGGCAAAGTTCAACATGCCGAACTGCCAAGGATCTAACCGGAGAACGCTCATGAAGACACGCTATATCCTAGGTTTGGCGGTGCTATCGCTCGCGCCATTGACTCACGCCGACGTCTGGACCATCCGCGCCGACAACTGGTGCCCCTACAACTGCGAACCCAAATCGGCCCAGCCGGGTTACATGATCGAAATTATTCAGGCGGCTGCCAAAACCGCGGGCCATACAGTTGACTACGCCACTACGCCGTGGTCCCGCGCGCTGTCCGAGGCGCGCAATGGACAGATCAACGGAGTGGTAGGCATGGCGACCGGTGACCGGGAAGGCATGCTGGTCACTGACAAGCTGGGGGTGGACACCACCTGCTTTTTTGTCAATGCAGGCGACTCCCTGAAATACAGCAGCCCGGCGGACCTGGCCAAACTGCAATCGGTGGGGACCATCCAGAGCTATGTATATCCGGACGAATTCATGAACTGGCAAAAGTCCAATCCCTCCAAGGTGCAGAGTGCAGCCGGCGATAACGCTCTGGAACTCAACATCAAGAAGCTGACGGGCAAGCGTTTTCAGGCGTTTATCGAAAACGAAACCGTCGTGAACTATTTGCGCAAGTCGCAGCCCGCCCTCAAGGATGTCGTGTCAGCGGGTTGCATGGAATCCACTGATCTTTTCGCCGGTTTTGGTGCGAAGAACCCCAAGAGCGCGGACATCGTCAAGGCAATTAACGCTAAAACAGCGGAGATGAAAAAATCGGGCGAACTCAAGAAGTTACTTGACAAGTACGGCGCGAAGGCCTGGTAACACATGCTTTTTGGAGCGGATTGCGATTTGACAGAGCGTGCAATGAATGAAGTACAGGGATGTACTGCTCTACCTCCCACTATTCCTCTTGTGTCCGCAAAGGTTAAGGACTACCAGCTGTTTCAAGCACACCCTGTCAACTCAACATTGGCGACAACCAACATGAGCGGTACATACCGATTGACAAAGACCACCCCAGTCCAAGTGGCGGACTGTGAGCCATCCGCTGCTTGGAAGAAGTAGTTTGCTACAGCGAGATCCAGCACAGGCCAGACGGTAGGCACCAGCGCGACCAGCACCGAGGCCAAAACGAGTACCGCGAAGTAGTCTTTGCGTTGTTTAAGCATGCGTGTCCTCCGCAGACGGAAGCGTGACGATCACTCGCAGGCCTTGACGCCGTTCCTTGTCCGCATAGGTGAGTTCGAGGCTGGCACTGATGCGTCGTGCAATGGTCTGAACGATCGACAGGCCCAGACCGGAGCCGATGACATCGGTTCCTAGCCCTCTGTAAAAAGGGTCCAACACACGCTCTCGCTCATGCGGTGGGCGACTGCGCGAACGGCGGTCGAGTGAACCACATCCTGACTCACATCCCGGACCCGTGCATAGGTCAGGAGTTGCTCGACTAGCTGGCGCGCTCGCGACAAGCCAGTCATCAAGGTTCGCACACGGGCCTTGGCCGACGGCGGCATCTCTGTGCTCGCCAACTGTTCGGCCTGTAGGGTGAGCGCCGTCAAGGGCGTGCGGAGTTCATGTGCTGCATCAGCGAGGAAGCGACGTTGCTGGTCCATCGCTCCCTGTACCCGGTTGAGAAGGTCGTTGATGGCGGTCACGAAGGGGCGGATTTCATCACGCACACCCGTTCGCTGAGCGGCAAGGAGGAGCGTGCCCGCCATCGTACTGGTGTCGCGCTCTGGTGCCGCCGGGTGCAGGATCTGGATCACGACCACAGAGTCGGCATCGAGGATGTCAGTCTCCACTCCAGCCGGAGCGGGATCAGCGGCCAGACCCTGCCGATGGACCAAATGGACGACCTGACGCAGCACGTCATCCTGCAACTTCCTGGCCTCCTGAAGGGCCGTGAAATAGGACAACACACATGCCACAACAGCCATCAGTGCATGCAAGAGGGCGAACTCCTTGGCTGACAGCAGAGTCCTCGCGCCCTCAACGATTGCTTCCCGTGTCACCGGGTCTAAGGACATATTTCCGTTCGAAAGAAGCGTGCCGGACGCGCCCCCCCCCTTGCGCCGGATCACTGCCCGCATACGAGCAAGCAGTTCGGACATTTCAAAGGGCTTGAGCACGTAGTCTTCCGCGCCGTGGTCTAAACCTTTGATCCGGTCTTCTACCGTATCGCGGGCGGTAGTGACCAGCACTGGCACGGCGTCATCCCGAGCGCGCACGCTGCGCAGAATCTCCATGCCGTCTACCTTGGGGAGGCCCAGGTCCAGCAGCATGAGGCCATGCTTTGGGGTGGACAGGGCGAGCTGTGCCGACTGCCCGTCCTAGACCCAGGCCGGATAGGCGGACGCATGAAGAGAGTTTTGCATGGTGTGTAGCAGACAAGCTTGGTTGTTGAAGACCCGCGAACTTTGCTTGCGCGGACTTAGCACACACTTAGGGGCCTGATGCCTTAGGCCCGCACCCAACCCATGCGGATAAAGCGTCCTAACACCCGTCGGTATAGCGCGTGCGTGGCAGCGAAAAGCGGCGGGTTCAGGTGCGGCGCTGCCCACAGGCTTGCATAGGTCTCACTTAAACACCTGTCCCAAACTCCGGGGCCATTTCATTGCCGCACACCCTCTCAAAAAAACCATTTTTCCACGCGGCTTTTGCGCGAAAGCCAACACATTCCTCCAAATAAATGTGAATTTTGAGAGCCAAGGCTGCTATCTACTTTTTTGTGCGACCTACATGAAATTCAATAAATAATTTATTGCGCATTGCCAGCCAAGTCCCTTTTGCAATGCGTTGGAGCCCTTAGACAGCGCAAAGGTTGCAAAGACAATCCAAGCCAAGGGCGCCATCCCCGGTACGTAAAAGAAAAAAAGTGGAGGTACGTTATGAGCGGAACAGCGATTCCAATACTGCTAAAAAGGGCCCACAAACTGCCCAGCCCAACAGGCGTGGCGTTATCGATCATGCAGCTCTGCGATGACGAGCGCGTCACCATTGGCCAGATTGCAACGCTAGTGCAGTCAGACCCGGCTCTGACAGGCAGGCTCTTGAAGCAAGCCAACAACCTCGCAGAGGGCATGATGTGGCCAGTGGTGTCGGCCGTAGAGGCAGTCAATCGGCTTGGTGTGCAGTCGGTGCGGCTTCTCGCACTTAGCTTCTCCTTGGTGGACCAATACGGGCGTGGCGAATGTGAACACTTCAACTACGCCTTGTTTTGGAGTCACGCACTACTGATGGCGGTTGCCGTCAAAGACTTAGGCGAAATGCTAGAGCTTGGCATGGCCGATGAGCTCTTCTCATGTGGTTTGCTCTCGCGAGTCGGTTGCCTTGCCCTCGCAACCGCCTACCCCATGGAGTACTCCGCCATCTTGGTGCGTGGCTTGGAGCCTAGAAACCTATTGGCTGAAGAACGCAAAGCACTGGACACTGACCACATTGCCATGACTGACCGGCTGCTCAAGCAATGGGGCCTGCCAGAAGTCTTGATTGAGCCGCTCAAGTTTCATGAAGACCCAGAGGCCATCATCTACGCACATGGCACACGGCAGTGGCGCTTGGCCACCTTGGTTCACCTGAGCCTCAGGATTGCCAACTTTGTCTTGCATCCGAGCAAAGATCCGGCATTTCAGCTTTCGGAGTTGCACCTGTTAGCTGGGAAACTGGGCCTAGACGAAAGTGATTTCACCGAGTGCGTCGATGACCTGCTGCAGCAGTGGCGCATGTGGGGAAATAGCTTGAACGTGCAAGTCAACGATGTGTCCTCCTTCGCCGCTATGGTGGAGTCGCACACCCAATGGTTCAAAGTGTTGGTGGCCGGCGAGGATGCGCGATTTGCCGAAGTGATCAGCGATTACCTGCGCGATGAGTGCAAGTACGAGACGCTCACCACCGACAACAGCCAAGACGCCCTCAGCCTGGCTCTCAAGTTCAAGCCCCACGCGGTGCTCACTTTCGGATCCGGGCAGCGCATGAACAGCAAGGGTCTGTGTCAAGCGCTCAAGTCCAATACATGGAGCCAGCATATTTTTGTGATGATGCTGCTCGAAAACGATGACGAACATCGTGTACTTGCCGCCTTTGACGCGGGGGGGGATGACTGCCTGCCGCAGCCCGTCCATTTGCGTTGCTTGCAAGCACGACTGCACACCCAAGCCCGCTACGTGCGCATTAGTGAAGCGTGGGAGCGAGACCACAAGCGCCTGAGAATGGCGGCCGAAGACCTGGCGCAAAGCAACCAGCGCTTACTTCAATCCGCGCTCACTGACCCCTTGACCGCTTTGTCGAATCGGCGTGCGGGCCTGCACACCTTGGCACAGACTTGGTCCAATGCCAGCCGCTACTCGGCCCCCTTCAGCGTCATCAGCATCGACATTGACCACTTTAAATGCATCAACGATTTGCATGGGCATATGGTGGGGGACGATGTACTCAAACTCGTGAGCGAGTGCCTCCAAAAGCAAGCGCGCAAAGAAGACACGGTGTGTCGCTGGGGCGGCGAGGAGTTTTTAATAATTTGCCCCAACCTTGAACTGCGCGAAGGGGCCTACATGGCAGAGCGCATTCGCCAAGCCATTGCATTGAATCCCTACGCTACGGACACCCAAAGCATCTACATCACCGCCAGTTTGGGCATCGCTACCTGGGACAACCAAATCGGCAGTATCGAACAACTCTTGGGCAATGTAGACCAAGCGCTTTACGCAGCCAAGCGCGGAGGGCGCAACTGCGTAGGCGTTCAAGCGAAGCAACAGGTGCGGGTTTTGAAAGTCGCGTAGTCCATGTTCAAAAGTTAACCCATGAGGGTGAACATGCGATCAATTCCTTACTTGCTTTGTTGCGCGAAGCAAAACAGGGGGGGGAACTCACCGATGTCTTGGTATTGAAGTTGAACACGCACTTGGCTGTCAGAAAAAGACTTAGGCTTGGGGACATGGACAAGACCGCCGATCCAGACCGAACTGACGAACTGCTTGCGCCAATGGACGGATACCTGGAAATAGTCCGCAGCCCCGCCTCAGCTGCAGGGCTTTTTTCCGTGCTAGGTTGACTCCATCAGAGGAGCATTGCAATTAGTTGGAATAAACACGATCTTTACACGTCTGCGGGAGCAAAACGTGCCATGTCAGACGCCTTGACAACCGCAAAGCCCCTTCAGCTTCAACAGCCTGAAGTACCCACCGCAATAGCGGATCATCCCCGAACGCTAGGATGGATAGGGACTACCGCTTTGGCAATGGGGGAGCAACCAAAGCCTATTTCTTATTGCTGCACTCTTTGCAGGCTAGGGGAACATTCTTGGTCAGGGTCGTGCAGCCGTTACGTTGCTGGCCTTAGGCCTGTTGCTGAGTTGGGCCGCGGCGCCTGGCTGGACCGAATTGGTTTTGATGTGGCCCAACCGTGTTGGAGGCATTGCGGCAACGTGTAGCGAAGCGTTCCGGCCTTACGCTCCAGTGCTCGCCAATCTTGCCGGTACATGTTAGTGGTGGGGTTGGGTACCTACTTGCGGGCTAACCGCACTATGGTCTGCTTCGGCGATTAAATGCTGGTACCTGCCTCAAGTATCAGTAGAAGCGCTAGCCGTCGGTTTGAAGCTGTTTTTCATGGGCGTGAACTTGCTAGGTGTGAAGTGGGTGTCGCGCATGACAGTGCCGATTGCAGCTGTGTCGGCAATCCTCGCATTCCTGTCTGGCTTTGTACCTATTTGGTTGATCGCTGCAGCTAACTTCACGTACCTCATCGGCATCGCATTGCCAATGCGTAGCTGTATGGCTTCTACGGCGCGACCAACCGGGTCTATTGCGCCCCTACAGAGCGCCGCGCGGGAGCCTTTGGCTTACCAACAGTCCTCTTCGGTCTGGCCTTCGCCTACTCTGTCGCTGTCCTGTATGCCATTCGGAAGTATTCCGACAGACACAAGCTTGGCTTGCCTGGTGTGCCGCACTCTCTTCACATCAAGCTCACTGGTGCAATGCTGTTGGTACTGGTGCTGGACGGCGCCGGATATTTGCTAGCGGGCGAAAGCGTGCCCAAAGGCAATAGTGCATGGATCAGCGCTTTGGAAGACGTTTTCGTAGCGGTCGCCATGCTCACGATCAGTGTGGGGCTTGTTTTGCCGGGGATGATCGCGCACTCTGCGGTTGAAGTGGCCTCCGCAGCACAAAGACTAGCGAGTGGGACGGTGGCGGACTTCACGCGAGCCATGCGCGCTTTAGGTGAAGGTCGTCTTGATGAGGCACATGCACACGTCGATAGCAGGCCAGTGCAAGTGAACAGTCGCGACGAACTTGGCCAAATGGCCCAGAGCTTTAACAACTTACAGGCAGAGATCGGCGGCGCCGCACACAGCATCGACGACGCTCGCGAGGGCATTATTGGCTCACGAAATCAAGTTGAATTGACGCAACGCAGCTTGGAGCAGCCGCTCGCTGATTTGCACGTAGCGCTAGAACAGCGCAAACAGGCAGAAGAGCGTGCTGCAAGTGCCAATCAGGCCAAATCCCAGTTTTGGCGAACATGAGCCATGAAATTCGAACCCCCATGAATGGCATCATGGGTATGACGGATTTGACCCTCGACACGACATTGACCGCAACCCAGCGTAGTTACCTAGAAGCGGTCAAGAGTTCAGCCGCATCGCTTTTGGTGATTCTCAATAGTATTCTGGACTTTTCTAAAATTGAGGCCGGCAAGATCGAACTCGAATCTATTGCATTTGACATAGGGCAGTTGGTACGTGACACCCTTCAAGGCATACAAGTACGGGCCAATCAAAAGCAGCTCGTCTTGCGCTTCGACAGTCCACAGAATTTGCCCCCAATCTGATGGGCGCTCCTGGTCGTCTGCGACAGGTGCTATCGAATTTGAGCGACAACGCCATCAAATTTACTAGCGCGGGGGAAGTAGTTGTGGCGCTGCAGCTGTCTTCTGAGAGCAAAAAAATTATCGAGGCAAGTTTTGCAGTTTCAGACTCTGGCCTTGGTATCCCACCTGAAAAAATGCAGTCAATATGTGAGGCGTTCTCGCAAGCTGATGCATCGACAACGCGAAGCTACGGCGGCACTGGCCTAGGATTGGCAATCTGTGCCAGCCTAGTGGAACTAATGAATGGGCGCATTCGTGTAGAAAGCGTTGTGGCAGAAGGGAGCACTTTCCATTTCACCGTTCGGCTCACCTGCGTGCCTGACTTGCCAGCCAAGACAGCCGTGCAAGCGTCGACAACCCCGATGGCAGAGGTACAGCAGGGCCAATTGGCCAGTCGTCACTTAAAGGTGCTTCTAGTGGAGGATCACCCAATAAATCAGCTGATGCTGTCCACCATTCTGAAGCGCGCTGGTCACTCCGTCACCATCGCGGCCAATGGTGAATTGGCCGTGGAACAGTTTTCAAACTCCACCTGGGATCTGATTCTGATGGACTTACAGATGCCTGTGATGGGCGGTCTGGAAGCAACGCAGCTCATAAGAGCCAAAGAGGCAGCAGGTCAGCGAACTCCGATCATTGGAGTGACGGCCAATGCGCGTGATGAAGACAGAGAGCAGTGCCTGGAAGCTGGCATGGATGCGCATTTGCCAAAGCCCGTTGTCATTGGCGATTTGAAGGCACTGATTGAACGATTTTGTCCAGATTTAGATTAGCCTTAAGGAGGCTAATGGCCAGCTAATTTTGCCAAAGTTGGCGAAGAGACTGCAGCTGGGCCAAAAACAGCCAAACAACCGGCAACCCATTTGATAGTTGATTGGATAATCAAAGCCACAAGGCAAAAAAAAGCCCATGATTGACATGGGCTTTTTTCATTTTCTGGCGGAGAAGGCGGGATTCGAACCCGCGGTGAGTTTTACCCCACGCACGCTTTCCAGGCGTGTGACTTAAACCGCTCATCCACCTCTCCAGAGCTTTCAATTATATGCTGAGGAATCCCGTATTTTTTCAAAAATACGGATACATCCATAAAAAAAGGGTGCCTTATGGGCACCCTTTGAAGTTTGCCCGACGACGTCGGGCTTAAAAACTGAAGCGTTAGCGAATAACAGCCAGTGTTTCCAATTTGCCACCACGCACGGTCTTCAATGTCAAGGCGCCGTTCTTGATGTCGCCTTTTTCATCAAAGGACACAGGACCGGTCACGCCCTTGTAGTCAGCCGTTGCTGCCAATACGGGCAGATACTTTGCGGGGTCAGATGAGTTCGCTTTGACCATGGCAGCTACCATGATTTTCACTGAGTCATAGACGTAAGGCGCATAGACCTGCACATCAGTGCCAAACTTAGCTTTGAACTTGGCTTTGAACTCATCCATTCCAGCCTTGCCTTCGCCTTCAACGCCACCTGCTTCAGCACAGAATACTTGGTCGTCAGCAATCGCGTCACCACCGAGTTTTACTAATTCTGTAGAGCAAATGCCGTCACCACCCATGAACTTGGCCTTGATACCCAAAGACTTCATTTGTTTGAGCATAGGACCGGCAACCGCGTCCATACCGCCAAAGAACACGACGTCAGGCTTTTTGCCTTTGATAGTAGTCAGGATGGAGTTGAAGTCGGTGGCTTTGTCCGTTGTGAACTCTTTGGCGACCACTTTGCCGCCTGCGGCTTCAACTGCTTTGCTAAATTCTTCTGCAACACCTTGGCCGTAAGCCGTGCGATCATCCACCACGGCAATGGATTTACCCTTCAAGGTGCCCACTGCGTACTTGCCCAAAGTGCCACCCAACTGCGCGTCGTCAGCCACCATGCGGAAAGCTGTCTTGAAGCCTTGGCGTGTGTATTTAGGGTTGGTCGCAGAAGGAGAAATTTGCGGAATGTTTGCATCGCTGTACAACTTGGACGCAGGAATGGTTGTGCCAGAGTTCAAGTGACCAATCACACCTGCAACCTTAGCATCCACCAACTTTTGTGCGACGGCGGTGCCTTGTTTTGGATCCGCAGCATCATCTTCAGCCATCAATTCCAAAGTTACTTTTTTACCGTCGATGGTGACGCCTGCAGCATTCAACTCTTCGATGGCCAAACGCGCACCGTTTTCATTGTCTTTACCTAAGTGGGCAATGGCACCACTGGTTGGGCCTACGTGGCCGATCTTGATGACATCACCGGCAGGTGCAGCCGCAGCCGGTGCTGCTGCTGGAGCTGCGGCTTCTTCTTTCTTGCCACAAGCGACCAACAGGGTCGCGGCTGCCAAGACGGTTAATGTACTTTTTACTTTGAATTGCATAAATGGCCTTAAATATTTATTGACGAGAACACCTGCGTGAATTAGCTTTTTCCACCCGCTAGACGATATCGCATTTGTTTACGCACCTATATAGGGATGTTCCCCAGCAAACACAAGCAAAGCCGCCCCAAAACAGGGCCTAGCGCGGCACAGAGGGCTTTGATGCGTTAGCCAGTTCGGCTTCCAAAGCAGTCCTCACGGCACTCTCTAAGTCTTGTTGCAAGCCGGCACGCATGTGCTGTAACTGAGTTCGCATTGCGATTTCAAAATGCGCTTCAAGCCGCGTGTTCAACATGGGCATGAGCCGGTCCATCACACGCGCAATCAAATCGTCTTCGGTTGGCTGTGCCGTGCTAGGCACGGCTGGCTTCACCACCTCGGTCAAAGTAGGCAAGAAACGTGCCGCGGGCCTCTCGCTTGGCATCAGGTCGCACCTTTCAACTGAAGGTCATGGCGAACAATAGTGAAGCCACCTTTGGCATATTGTTTCCAGCGATCCCGGGCCAGCTGACGATCCGACTCTTGGGTGCTGACTATTTCGATCACCCGTTTGAAGCTTTCAAAGCCAGTGGGAATTAGCTGGCCGAGGTTGACAAGTACATCCCGAGCGAGTGCTACGCCGTCCACCGATGGCGCAAGAACGACGGGCGACTTGCGCTGTATGTCTAGGTCTGCGCCTAAGAGACAATGTGGCACAAAGTCGGTGCTTGACACCCCCCAGAGTGCACTGTCCAGGAACTGCAACGTTTCGCTATCAGCAACCAACACAATAGATGCACCCGAGCCAGCGGCCTTGCGCAGCAAGCGACACGCGTAGGCAAGCTTGTCAGGTGCCCCGAAATGAAACGCAACCTCTGTCACTTAGCTGCGGCCTGTGACATCAAGTATTCGACCAACAAGCCCACTGGGCGCCCCGTTGCCCCTTTAGCTGCGCCGCCTTTCCATGCGGTGCCTGCGATGTCCAAATGGGCCCACGGGTACTTTTCGGTAAAGCGCTGCAAGAACTTCGCGGCGGTAACGGCACCGCCAGCACGTCCTGCGACGTTGGCCACGTCTGCAAAGCTGGTCTTCAATCCATCTGCGTAGTCGTCGTCAAGCGGCATTCTCCAGCACAGGTCTTGCGACGCATCACCGGCTGCCAACAGGGCTTGGGCCAATGCTTCGTCGGTCGCAAACAAACCGCTGCGAACGCCCCCGAGGGCCACCACACAGGCGCCGGTCAGTGTTGCAATGTCTACCACAGCAGCTGGCTTAAACCGCTCGGCATAGGTGAGTGCATCACACAGTACAAGGCGGCCTTCTGCATCGGTATTCAAGATCTCGATGGTTTGGCCACTCATACTGGTTACCACGTCGCTGGGCTTGAGCGCACGCCCACTGGGCATGTTTTCGCAAGCGGCGATGAGCCCGACTAGGTTGATTGCGGGCTTGAGGTGCGCAATGGCTCGAAACGCCCCAATGACACTGGCTGCGCCGCCCATGTCATATTTCATTTCATCCATTTCCGCACCGGGCTTTAGTGAAATGCCGCCGCTGTCAAAGGTGATGCCCTTACCAACCAGAACGGTAGGCGCTTTGGTTTTTACCGCACCGTCATAGCGCAGCACGATGAATTGCAAGGGCTGCTCCGAGCCTTGTGCCACGCCTATAAAGGCACCCATGCCCAGCTTGGCAACTTCTTTAGGCCCTAAAACTTCGCAGCTAAATTTAGGAAATGCAGCCAACTCTTGGGCCGCTTTGGCAAGTAACGTAGGTGTTGCGTAATTGGCAGGTCTATTGGCCCACTCTTTAGCCAACTCAACCCCGATTACGGTGGCAACACCGCGGTCAAAGGAAGACTTCACTTCAGAAGCGTTTTCACAGGCAATCAACACTTTTTGCAGCACCCTAGGCTCTGGTTTGGACCTGGTGGTAACGTAGACGTAGCTAGCATCAGCGCTGGCACTGACGGCTGCGCGCACAGATCCCTCTTGCGCCGGAGTGGCAAAGCTCAACACAAGTTTTTTAAGGGAAGGCGTTTTGACCAAGGCTAAGGCGGCATGAACCGCCGTACGGACTTGGCGGGCGCTGCCATCACCAATGCCCGCCAACACAACGCGGTCAGCATTTGCTTGCAAGGGTCGGTACAAACTCAAGGTCTTGCCGGGTTTAGTTTCAAAGTCCGACGCCTTAATCGCTTGGGCAATCAGTTGCGATAAGTCGTCCTTACTGGCTTTGAATGCCTGAGGAACCAATACGATGAGCGCATCACATTTCTCGTTGGCGCAGGCTAACAATCCGAGTGGTTTGAGTTCAAAGTTCATAATTGCGTTTTTCCTTTAGACCAATGTTATTCCATTCCTCCATTCGCAAAGAATTAGCCCGCAGCTTTGGCGCTACATTGGTCGTGCTTGTTACGGTTGTCATGACCATGACACTGATTCGGACACTGGGCGAAGCATCTCGGGGTACGTTTGACCCTGCTGACGTGCTCATCATCATGGGCTATACCGTCCTGTCAGACATGCCCACTATTCTTTCCATGAGCTTGTTTATTGCGGTCCTAAGCGTGCTGACGCGTATGTTTCGCGACAGTGAGATGGTCATTTGGTTTGGAAGTGGGCAAGGATTGGCATCTTTGTTGGTGCCCTTGTATCGGTTTGCGTGGCCAATTTTGGTGGTGATTATGGCTCTGGCCTTCTTTATCCTGCCCTGGGCATTTGGTCGTATTGAGGACTTTAGAGATAAGTACGAAAAGCGCGGAGATATTGCACGCATTGAGCCCGGCAAGTTCCAAGAGTCTGCTAACGGTGACCGTGTTTTCTTTATCGAGAAAGACAGCGTAGCCCAGCAAGTTGGTCATAACGTCTTCATTGCAACGAACGAACAGGGCAAGGAGACTATCACCTCAGCACAGCGGGGCAAGATCGAAGTGGTGGGTGACGACAAATACTTGGTCTTAGAAAACGGCCAACGCTTAGAGAAAAACTTCGCCAAGCGCGACATGGCGGTAAGCACCTTTGAGACATACGGCGCACGCGTCGGACCCAGTGATCAATCCCAGCGAACCAATGAGCCGTCAGCATCATTGAGCACGCTGCGATTGCTACAAATGCCCACACCGAGATACTTGGGCGAGCTGGCGTGGCGTGCAGGCCTAACCTTGGCAGCGTTTAACTTTATTGTGATTGGTCTTGCCACCGCTGGGGTGAACCCGCGGGTGGGGCGCACTGGCAATTTAGGTGTGGCATTTCTTACCTTCATTGTGTACTTCAACCTGCTCATTCTAGGAAAGAACTGGGTAGAAACTTCTCAAGTTTCCATCGGCGTCTTGCTGTTGACTTTGCATGGGGGGACGCTACTGGTCGCGGTGTTGTGGCTAAGTAAGCGCCACAACAACTGGACCTTGCGACTCACGCGTAGACCGCGTCGCGCCAACCCCGAGCAGACCACCGCATGAAGACCCTACGGAGACTTTTTTATGGCGAAGTGATTGTGGCTGTGGCATTGGTGACACTTGGCTTCATCGCATTGTTCTTTTTTTTCGACTTCGTGGATGAGTTGCAAGCCGTTGGACGCCACAGTGCAACGGGTTACAACATTCCCAAAGCGCTTTTGTACGTTGCGCTGATGGCCCCGAGCCACATCTACGAGCTTTTCCCAATTACGGTACTCATAGGCACCATTTTTGTAATGGCAAGGTTTGCACAAAGCTCAGAATTCACAATTCTGAGAACTAGCGGATTAGGCCCTTGGCGGGCGTTGCAAACCTTGCTGACGCTTGGCGTTAGCTTTGTCATCATTACCTTCGCCATAGGCGACTACGTTGCCCCATTGGCGGACAAAACTGCCCAGCTCCTCAAAGCTCAGTTTAGTGGCAACGTAACCGTCGGTAAAACAGGCGCTTGGCTCAAAGAGAAGCAGGCCTATGCCCACTATGCAATCAACGTGGGTTCACTGAGCGCGCAAGCTGATATGAAGGATGTGCGTATCTACGAGTTTGACAACCATGGCTCCATGGTTTCCACCACTCAGGGCAAAGCGGCCAAGTTTGGCGAAGATGACTCGTGGCTGCTAGAGCAAGTCGAACGCACAGAGTTCGCTGCAGGAGATGCCAAGTCTGCGGGCATTGAGCGCACCTTTATGGAGACCTTTCGTTGGCCTACACAGGTTAGCGCGGAGATGGTTGCCGCAGCGGTTCTGCGACCAGAGCGCATGGGTACGATTGACCTGTTCCAATACATGCGGCACTTAAACGCGAATGGCCAGGCGGCCCAGAAGTATGAAATTCAGTTTTGGAAAAAAGTCTTCTATCCACTGAGCTGCTTGGTCATGGTTGTACTTGCCCTGCCGTTTGCATATCTGCACTTTCGCTCAGGCGGCATTGCGAGCTACGTGTTCGGTGGGGTCATGGCCGGGATTAGTTTTGTACTTCTCAATAATGTGCTGGGCGATTTGGGCGCTTTGCAAGGATGGCAACCCTGGCTCACCGCCGCTTTGCCCGGCCTGATTTACTCAGTAGCTTCCCTGTCAGCATTTACTTGGTTGGTGATTCGAAGATGACCCTTACACACAACGAGAACAACAAAAACAACTTAACTAAGGGCATTGTGTTGTTTGCCCATGGCTCACGTGACCCGCTATGGAGTCGACCGTTGCAAGCCGTTGCCCAAAAAATCAGGGATGACGCGGCCAACGCTTTGGTGGATTGCGCCTACTTGGAGTTGTGCTCCCCAAGTCTTTTGGAGTCCGTCACTACGATGGTCTCGGCTGGTATCAAGAGCATCACGGTTGTTCCCATGTTTTTGGGGATGGGCAAGCATGCGCGCGAAGACTTGCCTTTGCTTGTTGCCGAACTCACGACCACCTACCCAAACACAGAGTTTTTGCTTCAACCCGCTGTCGGGGAAGACGAGCGCCTGATACAGACACTGTGCGATATCGCTCTACAGAAATAGTGCGCAGGCAGCGCTATCCAAATAGCGATTGGAGCATAATAAACAACATCTTTAGTTGATATTCGATATGAATCTGCACCAATTTCGCTTTGTTCAGGAAGCGGCCCGCCGAAATTTAAATTTGACAGAAGCGGCCAAAGCGCTGCACACCTCCCAACCTGGGGTCTCCAAGGCCATTATTGAGCTGGAGGAGGAGCTAGGGGTGGACATCTTTGCACGCCACGGCAAGCGGCTCAAGCGCATCACAGAGCCAGGGCAGCACGTGCTCAGAAGCATTGAACTCATCATGCGAGAGGTGGGCAATCTCAAGCGCATTGGCGAGCAGTACAGTGCCCAAGACAACGGCACGCTTTCTATTGCGACTACCCACACGCAAGCCAGGTACGTTCTTCCGACAAGGGTAGCCGCTTTGCGGGCTGCTTACCCCAAGGTCAACATCAGCTTGCACCAAGGTGCACCAGACCAAGTTGCTCGCATGTTGATTGATGAGGTGGCTGAAATAGGCATTGCCACAGAGTCTCTTGCGGCCTATGCGGAACTGGTAACCCTGCCCTGCTACGAATGGCAGCACATGTTGGTGCTTCCTGTGAACCATCCATTGGCAAACAAAGAGCGCATCACCATAGAGGACGTGGCGCTAGAGCCTTTGATTACTTACCACCCCTCTTTCACTGGCCGCACCAAAATCGACCAAGCATTTGCAGCACGTAAGCTTACCCCACGCATTGCGCTAGAGGCTATCGACTCAGACGTGATCAAGACCTATGTTCGACTGGGCCTAGGTATCGGCATTGCGGCTGAGATGGCCGTCACGGACGTACTAGAAGACCAGAGTAAAACAGGAGGCCAAGGGGGACTGATTGCCCGCCCGGCAGGTCATTTATTTGGCCAAAATGTGGCACGGGTTGCATTTAAGCGCAGCGCTTACTTGCGTAACTTTGTATACACTTTTGCCGAGCTACTGAGTGACCGTCTCAGCCGCGCATTGATTGAGAAAGCCATGGAAGGCCATGTCAACGACTATGAACTTTGAATCCCCCGCATTGGTCAGCCGCTTGCCTACAGTTGGCACAACCATCTTTACTGTGATGTCAGCGTTAGCCACGAAACACAAGGCCGTAAACTTGGGCCAAGGCTTCCCCGACTTCGAATGTGATCCTGCCCTTCTCTCACATGTCAGTGACGCTATGCGGTCAGGGCATAACCAGTACCCGCCAATGCCGGGTATTGCGCCCCTGCGAGAGGCCATTGCTTCCAAAATTGCGGCACTCCATGGCCATCAATACAGCGCCAGCGACGAGATCACTATCACGGCGGGCGCTACCCAAGCCATCATCACGTGTATTTTGGCAGTGGTACATCCTGGGGATGAGGTCATCGTGCTTGACCCCTGCTATGACAGCTATGTGCCCAACATCGCCTTAGCAGGGGCCACAGCTGTGCGGGTACCGTTGGTTGCAGGCACATTCAGACCAGACTTTGACAAAATTTCCGCGGCGATAACCCCTAGAACCCGCGCCATCATCATCAACACGCCCCATAACCCTAGCGCGTCGGTGTGGAGCAAAGAAGACATGTTGACGCTGCAAGCAATCTTGGAGCCGACCCAGGTCCTGTTGATCAGTGATGAGGTCTACGAACACATGGTGTTCGATGGCCAAGAACACCAAAGTGCGGCAAGATTCCCAAAGCTAGCCGCCAGAGCGTTTGTCGTGTCGAGTTTTGGCAAAACTTACCATGTCACCGGTTGGAAAATTGGCACGGTAGCAGCACCAGCGAGCTTAATGGCAGAGTTTCGCAAGGTGCATCAGTTCAATGTATTCAGCGTCAACACGCCAATGCAGCATGCTTTGGCACGTTACATGGTCGACCCGGCACCCTACTTGGAACTGCCTGCGTTTTACCAACGCAAGCGGGATCTTTTTAGACGTGGGATGTCTGGCAGTCGATTCAAGCTGCTCCCGTGCGAAGGCACCTACTTTCAGTGCGTAGACATCTCTAGCGTCAGCGACCTGAACGAAACGCAGTTTTGTCAATGGCTGACCACAGAAGTAGGGGTTGCGGCTATTCCACTATCCGCCTTTTATGGAGATAGCTTTGACCAAGGTGTGGTGCGTTTTTGTTTTGCAAAACAAGACAGCACATTGCAGGCTGCCTTAGAGAAGCTCAGTAAGCTATAACTTTTATAGTGAGTCACGCAGTACTGACGTGCGATAGCACCTGTTTTTGTTGAATTTTCAGCTTACGTTTAGGTCTGCTAGGCAAGCCACGACTAAGTTGGAATATCACAGTATCGAGGGGCCAGCATGAACTCATGCATACATTCATGACAGCCGATTGGCATCACCAAAGTTTGATTGTTGGCAACACTTGTATCCTATGGGCGGGTCTGGGGGGTGTCTGCGGCTTGCAAGCTGCCCCCCCCGCAACTAGGACACCTGTCGTTGAGCTTTACACCTCGGAAGCCTGCAGCTCTTGTCCGCATGCGGACTGTTGGCTTAGCTCCCTAAAGGGAAAGGCCACAGTAGCCAAGGATAGGTATATCGCCTACTGGACTGTGACTGAGAATGGCCACCGCTCACGTGTGAAGGCTGGTGAAAGTGCAGGCGAACTTCTAAAACACGACGTCGTGGCCCGCCCATACGTGACAGTTGGGCTCTACCAAGTTCCGGAAACGCTGCGATTGGCGGCAATCCCTGTGAACCTTAGCTATCCGCGCCAAGTCAGAGTAGGTGCCTCCAACTCAAGGACCGGTGAAACCCTGCAACCCTTGAGTTTGCAATGCTGCTAAAGAACTGAAAACGAGACAACTGGTGCGCTAAGGTCGCTAAAAGGGGCTCCCAAAGCGATTTCCCCTTTCCCGTGCAAAACACATTCTTGGCGACGCAAAAACACCGCTGACACGGTATCTCCAGCAAACCGGACCCAACTCCCGTAACTGCTGACATCCGAAAGAACGATGCTTCCATTGCGCCAATCAAGGCGTGTATGGTTGCGAGACACCCTGGGGTCATCTACCCTAAACTCGACGGCGCGCACCCGCCCAATGTAGATCGGCAACTCAAACGACCTATATCGCTTGCACTGCTCCATGCAACGTAGTTCTATCTCGCGACCCAGTACATCGCTGCCACTGCTTGGGAAAGCATCTTCGACTTTACCGTTCACGGTAAGAAAGTCAGAGAACTCTTCTTGCCGCCATTCAATTTGACTAACAGAACAGGGCTCGGCGCGGCCACGAATCCCAATGGCCCCCAAAGGCCTGAACGACACGCCGCTGCTTTCATACAAACTTGTAAGTGAAGCGGAGTTTGCCCAGATCTGGTGCGGTCCGCACAAATCGCATAGACGAGACGCCACGTTGACCGCATCTCCGTAGCAATCATTGTCCACAAGTTCGACCTCGCCACTCGCTAGCCCAACGCGCATGGGTAAGCGCGCATCTGCCGGGGCAGCCATTACCCGCTTGTAGTGCGTCCGTTGCAGCTCAACCACAGCCCGCACCGCACTCTGTGGGTCCATGAACATGGCGAGCACACCATCGCCTAAGGTTTTGACAACGCGACCGCCATGTGACACGCATTGTTGCGATATCCAATGCGTAATGTCTGTGACCGTTTGGGTCGCCCGCACGTTGCCCAGCGACTCATATACGGCCGTGCTGCCATGAAGATCTGTGAAGACCACAGTGACCTGAGTGCCCATTCTGACCGTTACCTTAAGGAGTACCCATTAGTGACCACCTAGAACACGGTCAGGGACTCGCTGCGAAACAGCGGTCACCCAACATGCCCCCAAACCAACATTGCGTCTCGACCATTCACCGCAAGTTCCGCTTTGGCACCTACTGGCAACAGCACTTTGGTCGGTACATGCCCAAAGGGCAAATTTGTCAGAACTGGCACTTTCAAAGTAGCTTGTAGCCAAGCGATGACAGACTGCAACTTAAACCCTCTGTCATGCGAGGTAAGTGTGTAGTCTGTGAATTGCCCAAGCACAACGGCCTTCTGCTGTGCCAATACACCCGCATGCAAGAGCTGCGTCAGCATACGCTCAATGCGATAGGGATGCTCCGCAACATCTTCCAAAAACAAAATGCCCCCTTTAACCATTGGAAAGTAAGGAGTCCCGAGCAACGACACCACGATGGACAAGTTGCCACCCCAAATCTGACCATTCTTGCTCAAGAGGACGTCTGGTTTTTCCAATAAGGCATTAGGCACTGCATTCATTCGCCACCCAGAACCCTCTCCTTGCCCCAGTAGCATGTCATTGAAGCAGTCTTCCATGATGTCGTCTGGTGCCTCCACATTTCCCGGGCCACCGACACCAAAGCCTTCACATAGGGCAGGACCCGCCCACGTAATACGATCGGTCTTGCGTAAGACAGCCAGTTGAAATGCAGTGAAATCACTGAGGCCTACAAACTGCGTCCCACGGTCCACCGCCTTGGCGACGTCCTTGTATTTGATGTCAGCCAGAAGACGTGTGAGTCCGTACCCACCCCGTGATATCAGCGCAACATCGGCACCACTTGCGCATGCCCTATGGATAGACTGCAAACGGGTTGCGTCATCACCAGCAAAACGCATGTGACTGGTCAAGGCATCAGCATCAACCTCAACGTCATGACCCAGCTGCTGCAGGCGCTTAATGCCACGCTTGAACGCAGCTTTGTCACGGACTGCGCCCGATGGGGAATAGATATATATATGCTTTTTCACTCGACGATTATCCTGCAGCAAAGTAAGTGAACAGGCTCATTGCCAACCTGTCATCAATGAGCACAGCAGGAATGGCTGATGTACTACCGCGTTTACGCTGCTGAAGGCCAGCAGTTAGTGTTGGATGTTTTCGCTTAACGATCACGGTCGGGTGCGGCCACTCATCGTGAAAGAATTGCGTTACCTTTTCTATAAACACGCTACCTTGGGAGGTTGCACCTGCAGCCACTTGCGACGCAAATGCCCTAGGGCCAGCGCGATGCCCAGCGTCCGGAAATGGCGCATCTTCAATCGCAAGAGGTAACCCAGCTGCGTCGGTGGGTAAGTCTAAGTGATGGTCTGCCTTTGACACAAAAGCGCCAGCCCAAGAAGGAGGATCCACCATGATCAACCCGCAAAAGCGATCACGGTCTTGCAACAGTAACTGGATACCTAAGTGCAATGCGTCACCCTGCAGCACCAGAACGATGTTGGACAAATTCAAATGATTCACCATTTCCTGCAGTATCTGCACGTGCAGCGTGAGGTCGTGTGCATCTTCCCGTTTTGGCTTGTCACTCTTGCCAAAACCGACTAAATCAGGGGCGATGGCCGTGCCATTACCATGTGCGGATACACCTCTCAGAACCTCTCGAAACGTATAAGCCCATGTGTTTGAGGCATGAAGACAAAGATAGACTGGTGCGCTTCGTACAGGCGCCACAGCATGGAAATAATGCAATCGCCACCCACGGAGGCTTGCAAGTCCGTCCAAATACACTGAAGAAAAAACATCTATTCCCAGAAAGTCAAACCTGCTGTCAGAAGTTCGTAGCGAATCATCGCGCAGGCGACAACTAGACTCTCTTTTTTCGCGTCGCTTGCGAAGGAAGAACTCTCGCAACTGCTGCGCACATTCGTCTTCAAGCACGCCTTGCGCTACCGATGTATGGTGGTTCAACTGAGGCTGGCTAAACAAATCAATCACGGAGCCTGCTGCTCCGGTTTTCGGATCGCTCGCTCCAAACACCACGCGTTTGATACGGGCGTGAAGCATTGCTCCAGCACACATGGCACAGGGCTCCAAGGTGACGTAGAGCTCGCATCCGTCCAGTCTGTAGTTCTTGAAGTGGGCGGCGGCGGCCCTCAGTGCTTTGATCTCTGCATGGGCTGTTGGATCATGCTCACGAACCGGTGAATTGGATCCTGCTGAGATGACTTGCCCATCTTTAACGACAATAGCGCCAACTGGCACCTCGCCAGACTCCCCTGATTGAGAGCACTGCTGCAGTGCCAAGCGCATGAAATATGTATCATCCTGCCCCGCAACTGGGGGGTATTCAGCTACCTGCATGGGTGCGCCCTTTAACCGGGGTTCGCTACCCTCGCTTGATACCACTCTGTGAACTGAGCCGGAAGCAACGGTTTTGCATACAAGTAACCTTGCCCCTCATGGCAGCCTAGTCCGAGCAGACTCTGCGCCTGCCCCTCATCTTCAATGCCTTCGGCGATGACAGTCAGCTTGAGATTGCGCCCCAATTCAATCACCATCGCCGCGATATGCCCCCCCGACACTTGTTGGCTGAGCTCACCCACGAAAGCGCGATCAATCTTCAAACGATCTATCGGCAACTGACGCAATTGACTTAGCGACGAGTAGCCGGTACCAAAATCATCAATGGCAATGGAGATGCCCAACTCTCGCACCATGTGCAAAGTTTCGAGCATGAAATCTGCGTCTTCCATGGCCACCGACTCGGTGATTTCAAGCTCCAAGTACCTAGGGTTGATACCTGTATCTAACAACGCGGCGTTGAGTTTTTCGAGGAAATCAGGATGTCTGAATTGAATCTGTGAAACATTAACCGACATCCGCAGAGTGGGCAATCCCAATGCTTGAAAGCGGACCAGCTCACGGCAGGCCATACGCAGGACCCAGTCGCCGATGGCGACAATCATGCCTGAGGCTTCGGCCAGGGGGATAAACCGATCCGGCGCAACGAAAGACCCATCTTCCTTGCGCCATCGAATAAGGGCCTCCACCCCGACTACGGCTCCAGATGCCAAGTTGACTTGCGGTTGATACACCACAAAGAGCCGCTCGCTTTCGACGGCGCTACGCAAGTTTTGCAGCAGTCGCACCCGTTCGCGAATGTCAGACCCCATTTCAGTCGAATACATCACAAAGCTACCGCGCCGGCTTTTCTTTGCGCGCTTGAGTGCAATGTTCGCATCTTTAATGGCATCACGCCCAGTAACACCACCACCAAGCGCCTTTGTCAGCCCCATTGTGGCTGTGACCACCATAGAGTCTTCGTTGACTAGAAACGGATCTCTAAACAGAGACAAAACCCGGGCGGGCTCTAGTTCGGCAGCAGTTCCCATCAAGCCAAAGGTATCGCCGCCAATTCGGGCCAAAATAACCTCTGACCCTAATTTTTGCTTCAGTCGGTCTGCTACTGCTTGCAACAGCCGATCACCCTGCTGGTGCCCTAGCGCATCGTTAATTTCAGAAAAGTCGTCAATATCCAGAATCGCGATAACCTCAGCGGAATGGCGACCAGATGCCAACCGCTCATCACTCAAATCAAGAAATTTATTTCGATTGGGCAATTGAGACAAACGGTCGTAAAACGCCAACTCGTCAAGCTTGCGAATTTGATCGTAAGCCCGCAGCGCAGCAGTTACCGTGGCGTACAACTTTGTCCGCGTAAGTTCAGACTTGGTTTTGTAGTCATTGATGTCGAAGTCGTGAATAGTCTCAATCTCAGGCGCATAGCCAGGCTGACCGGTACGCAGAATGATTCGCAACTCTGTCAATTTGAAGTCATGGCGTATGGTCTTGACGAGCGCCAAGCCTGCGTCTTCACGCTCCATAACGACATCCAAAAGCACCACTGCAACATCAGGTTCAGTGCGCAACAGCTGCGTAGCTTCAGCCGCAGAATAGGCATGCAAGAATTGCAGCGACCGACCCAGTATTTTGATACCAGCTAACGCAAAAGTTGTTGCCCGATGAACGTCTGGTTCATCGTCGACAACCATCAGCCGCCAAAACAATTCTTTAGCAAACTGGCCTTCACTCTCGTCATCCAGAAAATGAAGGGTATCTGCGTCAGTTGGCATGCTCAACACCTTCTCGTTAATCATCGAAACATTGTGCACCAACAGCAACAAAAAATGTCCGAAATCAAGCCCTTAGTTCAAAAAAATACTTCTGTTAGTTCCAGTACACCTCCTCAATGCCATGCCCATACGCAACCAGGTACCCTAGGGCCATAGGACTACGTTCAATGACCAATGCACACCTAGCCCCACTAAGCGCGTCTGCCTACCAAGACACAACAGGAGCCACTAAACCGAATAAGATTCAGCCCATCAATAATCTTCACTGTTTTAATAAGGCAAGGTATTTATGGCTCGTACTGTTAACTGCATCAAGTTAGGAAAAGAATTGGAAGGGCTAGATTTTCCTCCCTATCCAGGGGAGTTGGGCAAACGCATTTGGGAAGGTGTAAGCAAAGAGGCTTGGGCTGCTTGGCTCAAACACCAGACCATGTTGGTCAATGAAAACCGACTCAACTTAGCAGATGCCCGCGCGCGGCAGTACTTGGCACGGCAAATGGAGAACCACTTCTTTGGTGACGGTGCCGATGCAGCGCAAGGTTACGTACCTCCAAGTGCCTAAGTTTGTCGATCTGTGCCACTCCCTTCGGCAGATGCCCTGGCTGCGTGCGGACTCCCTGCAGCTTGGCACTCAGCACCGGCATGGACCGTACTGGATCTAGTCTTCGGCTCGGGTACTAGCTTCCTGGAAACATGGCGGACGTGGCGCCATGACCCTCATCGGTCAACAGTGCTCCACTATGTAGGGATCTGCGGATGCGTTAGTGATCTCACACTTGCTGCAGATGCTTCGGAGGATGCACAAGATCTTGCGACCGCTCTGAATGCTATTGACTTCAGTGGCCGCTCAACCTTCCATAGGGTTGCACTTTCAGCAGGGCAGCTGTCATTAACCCTTTGTGTTGGCCCTATCAATACCGTCCTCCGCAACTCAACCTTTTCCGCTAACACTATCTATGCGGCCCAAGCCCCGCTGGACCCCTGGAGTTACAAACTGCTGTCTCGACGGAGTCGTAGAGGCACGCGCATATCTATCCACAAGCAGGCTAATCTAGACCTCAAGGCATGGAAGGCAGCGGGCTTCAAACCTGCTCCAAGCGGTGTGGAGTACCAACCCGAGTGGCCTATCGTTAGCTCTCGCAAGGGAGACTCCATGAACGCCCCCACAGTCTCAAGCTGTGCTGTGATTGGAGGCGGCTTAGCAGGTTCCACTATCGCTCACGCCTTAGCCCTGCGGGGTTGGCAAGTTCGTGTTTACGATGAACACAGCCATCCGGCAATGGGCGCATCCGGACTACCGGTTGGCTTGGTGGCACCTCACCACAGCAAGGACGATGATCCTCAGTCACAGCTATCTCGCTCCGGCACGCGTTTGTTGCTTGCGCTAGCTAAGCACTACTTGCAGGAAGGACTCGATTGGCATACCTCTGGAATACTAGAACTCGCGCGTGATCCAGAGCTCAGGCTCATTGCAAAGAACAACCATTGGCACGCAACAGGCGCTTGGATCAAACCCGCCCAACTTGTCAACGCCTTACTCTCACATGAGAACATAACCTTTGTGGGGAACTCACTGATAGTTCGTTTAGAAAAAACAACTGACAGCTGGAACCTAATGGATTCAATTGGAAGCATTATGGGGAACGCCGATCATGTAGTACTAGCCAATGCAGCCGGCTTCGGCCCGTTAGTACAAGCAAGCCTCGCACACGACACGGGTGAAGTATTCCGCCCTGCGTTGCAAACCATTTACGGGACTGTTTCGCATGGCGTCTACCTAGGTTCCGGAACGATGGCTCCGCAGCCCAATCACCCGGTGAACGGGAATGGAAGCTATATACCAAACATACCAACAGGTGATGGACCGCAGTGGTTTACTGGCGCTACATACATCACGGATTCGCTGCAGGCAAACGACATTCAAATGCAGCATTGGGCGAACTATGAGCGGCTTTTTGCTTTGCTACCCACTATTGCTACCTACTTGAAACAGAATTTTGACCAAAAGCAGACGAAACATTGGTCAAATGCGCGCTGTGTCACTCCCGATCGACTCCCCTTGGTGGGTCCCGTAGACCCTGTTCGCTTGCCTGGCATTTGGTGTTCGATTGGCATGGGATCTAGAGGACTTAGCCTTTCCGCTTTGTGTGCAGAACTATTGGTGGCCCGCATTGGGGGGGAACCGTGGCCAGTCGAAACCAGACTGGCCAAAAGCCTTGATGTTGCGCGTGTGACATAGGCCACAAAACCACCCGAATGCCAAGTAAGGTCCATACCGCAACTCACTTGACATTCATCCGCGATTCAGCGCTCTTTTGAGTAAGGCCTGCCCAATGCTTGAGGCGCTACGGCCTTGCCAATAAATCCTGCAAGCAGAACCACCGTCATTACGTAAGGTAAGGCCTGAATCACCTGCACCGGAACCTCACCAAACATGGGCAAATGAACTCCTTGCATTCGGATTGCTGCCGCATCCAAAAAACCAAAAAGCAGACAGGCCCAAAGTGCCCCCTTTGGATTCCAGCGCCCAAAAATCAGTGCGGCCAAGGCCATGAATCCCCGGCCAGCCGTCATGTTGGCTGAAAAATTAGCGCTTTGTGCCAGCACCAAGTAGCTACCTGCTAACCCACACAGCATCCCATTCAATGTCAACGCCGTGTAGCGAAGCCTAGTCACAGAAACGCCAGCTGCATCGACCATTTGCGGATTTTCTCCAACCGCTCGCAACCTCAAGCCAAACCGTGTGCGGTACATGAGCCACCACACAGCAGGAACAAGTGCCAACGCAAGGTAGACGAGCAAGTTGTGGCTCAAAAGTCCGTTACCCAAGATGGCCCCTACATAGGGAATGTCTTTCATACCCTCTACAGCAGACGGGAAGAGCGGCTGAATGCGCACCGAAGTGGCCACTGGCGGCGTCTGCCCGCCTTGCGAAAACCAAGCGATACCTAACACCATGGTCAGCCCGGCTGCGATGATGTTAATAGCCACACCTGAGATCACCTGATCACCTTTATGACTCACGCAGGCCAATCCGTGCATCCAAGACAAAGAAATAGCAATACCCATTGCGCAAAGGACAGCGACATAGGTAGATTGGTAAACGGCACCTGCTGCACCGGCCGCAAAAGCAGCAAACAACATTTTGCCCTCCAACCCGAGGTCAACAACCCCTGAACGCTCGGACAAAAGTCCAGCCAAGGCGCACAAGATAAGGGGTGTGGAAACTCGAAGGGTGGATGCCAACAAGGCACCAATCAATGCATCATCCATGGCTGGCTCCCGTGTTTGCTGCCTTCGCAGAGCCTTTTGGCAAAAGTCGCATGATCATTGATAACACCCACGCCAAGATAGGCGCAATGACATACACCATGGCACCTGAAAACAAAACGATAAACCCTTGCACCATCACTACCATGTCTCGGCTAAAACCGGGCACATCAAAAGCAACCTCTGCCCCGCCTTGAAACAAAGCACCAAACAAAACGCTGGCGAGCACGATGCCCACGGGATGATTTCGCCCCATAAGTGCCACTGCAATGCCAGTAAAGCCTGCCCCACTAACAAATTCCAACAACAGACGCCCGTTAACGCCGGCAATTTCATTCATCCCAACCATGCCGGCCAGTGCACCAGAAATAGCCATTGAAACCATCACCTGCTGCTTGGAACGTATACCGGCATACTCCGCAGCACTTGGACTTGAACCCACGGCGCGCAAGTGATAACCGGCCCGGGTGTGCCACAAGAACAAGTACACCCCCACACATGCAATCAGGGCAAGAACCAAACTAATGTTCAGAGGTGAGTCTGCCCAAGTAACGCCAAACCAGCCCATGGCGTCATGCATGCTTGGAAGTTTTGCCGACTCCGCAAATGCTGCACTTTCCACAGACATCGACCCTGCTGGTCGTAAATGATTAACCAGCAAATACACCAAGAGGCTACTCGCAATGAAGTTGAACATGATGGTGGTAATCACGATGTGACTGCCTCTGTATGCCTGAAGGTATGCTGGTACGGCCGCCCACACCATGCCAAACAAAGCGCCACACAACAGCATCAGTGGCAGCATGAGCCAGGCCGGCAGAACTGGCGAAAGCCATAGAGCAACCAAACCCGTGCCTAAGCCACCCAGTATTGCCTGCCCCTCACCACCGATATTGAACAGGCCGCCATGGTACGCAACCGATACAGCTAAACCGGTAAAGACAAACGTAGTGGCGTAGTACAAGGTATAGCTCAGTCCACGTTGTGAACCAAAAGCACCATGAATCAAGACAGAAATAACTTCCATCGGATTCTGGCCAATCAATGCAACGACCCCCGCAGCTGCTAGCAGCGCCACCCCCAAACAAACTATGGGAAGAAGCACTAGGTCTGCCCACCTAGGCAGTGTGTTCGCGGCATTCATCAGTGCCCCCCTGTCATCAACATACCAATGCCAGTTTCCGTACAGTCGGCAATGGCCAACTCGCCCGCTACCCGCCCTTGATTCATCACAATCACCCTATCTGACAACGCCAAAATTTCATCCAACTCACTAGAAACGACCAGCACGGCACAGCCCCCGTCACGCATTTGCCGGAGCTGCGAATAGATAAACTCAATAGCCCCAATATCGACTCCCCGCGTGGGCTGACCCACTAGCAAGACCTTGGGTTGCTGCCCCAACTCCCGTGCCAACACGAGTTTTTGTTGGTTGCCGCCGGAAAACTTACTGCTGCCCAGTTTTGTATCTCGCGGACGGACGTCAAATTTCTCCATCATGGATGCCGTTGCATTGCGCATGCCGTTGTGATTCATCCAACCAAACATAGCGTAATCACGGCGACCGTCATATCCCAAGACGGCGGACTCCCAAGCCGCGAACTCCATCACAAGCGCACGCGCGTGGCGGTCTTCCGGCACATGGGCTAGACCCAACTCTCGCGCTTGCAATGGATTTAGCCAAGACTGGGCATTGAAACTTTGACCACAAACTTTCAGCGCCCCATCTTTGGGCGTTAGCAAGCCTGACAAGACATCCAACAACTCACTCTGCCCGTTGCCAGAAACACCGGCGATACCTACGATTTCCCCTGCACGTAAAGTCAAATCGATGTTGTCGAGCCGAACTACGCCCAAGTTGTCTCGCACTGTGATGCCCTTGGCGATTAGTAGCTCGGCACCCGGCTGCTTTACATCGCCATCGACTCGGCCCATCTGAACCTTTCGCCCCACCATGGACTCAGCCAGCACTTCAATAGACGCATCTGCGATGGCCAGCTCTTTAACAACACGACCCCCGCGCATCACTGTGACAGAGTCACACAGACGCATCACTTCTTTGAGTTTGTGGGTAATCAACAAAATGGTCGTGCCTTGCTCTCGCAGTACCCGCAACACTCCAAACAAATGTTCGGTTTCCTGGGGTGTTAGCACCGCGGTAGGCTCATCAAGGATCAGAACCTTTGCCCCACGGTAAAGCGCCTTCAAAATCTCAAGACGCTGTCGATCACCAACGGGTAGATCAGCCACCAGAGAATCTAGTTTGACGTGCAAGCCTGTTGCTTGCATGAGAGTTTCGAGCTTGCTTCGAACGGTGCCATCCGCCTTCTGCAAGAGCCAATGTGGCTCAGCTCCAAGCATCACATTCTCTAGCGCAGTTAAGGTATCCACCAGCATGAAGTGCTGATGGACCATGCCTATGCCCAATGCAATCGCATCGTCTGCATTACGAATAAGTACCTGTTTCCCAAACACATCAATCGTGCCGCTGTCACAGGTGTAAAACCCATACAACACCGACATGAGAGTGCTTTTTCCAGCACCGTTTTCGCCAACAATTCCATGAACAGTCCCACTTTGGATGTTCAAATTCACGTCAACGTTGGCAGCAACCGCGCCGAACCGTTTGTTGATACCGACCATGCGCACGGCTAGCGTGGCGTCTTGTTTTGACGTGGTGTTTTCTAAACTCAAAGTCCACCCCTCAATGGTTCACTTTCAAAGAAGCTAAAAACCCGCTGCACATGACGCACAGCGGGCTCAATTGCATGTGAGCTGCCTATTGCTTACACAAGCCTAGACAGCTTTTGGGCAACACTTACCTTAGATTTTGCAAGCGTTGTCAGCCATGAAGTCGGCAACTTTGATTTTGCCGCTAATAATGCCTGCCTTAGCCGCATCAAGCTTCTTCTTCATGTCGGCAGTCACCAGTTTTGCGTTGTTGTCGTCGATAGCATAATCAACACCGCCTTCTTTCAAGCCCAAGACGGACATACCAGGTTTGTGTGCCTTAGCGACGTTGTAAACAGCCACATCCACACGCTTCAGCATAGAGGTCAACATAGTGCCTGGCTGGATGTGGTTTTGATTGCTGTCAACACCAATCGCCAATTTACCATTGTCTTTTGCCGCTTGGTAAACGCCAATACCAGTCCCACCTGCTGCGGCAAACACAACATCCACGCCTTGTGAGAACTGTGCTTTGGCCAACTCACCACCACGTGCTGGGTCGTTCCAAGCTGCACCTGTTGTGCCAGTCATGTTGCCAATCATTTCGGCCTTGGGGTTGATGTACAAAGCACCTTGCTTGTAGCCGCACTCAAACTTGCGAATCAAAGGAATGTCCATTCCGCCCACAAAACCCACTTTGCCGGTTTTGCTGGCCATGGCAGCCATAGCACCTACCAAGAAGCTGCCTTCTTGCTCTTTAAACACCACAGATTGCACATTAGGCAAATCCACCACCATATCGACAATCGCAAAGTTCAGCTTAGGGAACTCTTTTGCGATTTTTTCAATGCTGGAAGCTTGGCCAAAACCAATACCGATGATAGGGCTCGCACCTTTTTCAGCCATACGACGAATCGCTTGCTCACGCTGAGATTCATTGGTGATCTCAAACGACAAATAAGTCTTCCCGGTTTCCTTCTTCCACTTTTCCATACCGGTGAAAGCAGCTTCGTTGAAAGACTTGTCAAATTTACCACCCATGTCAAACACAACCGCTGGCTCAGCCATGGCGTGGAAGCTGGCCATCAAAGCAGCAGCCAAAAGTCCCAAACGCGCTGTGGTCATCATTTTCATAATTTCTCTCTATTCAATAGAAGGTTAAAGACTAACAAATACAAACTATTCACATCGATCTACACTGCATGTGGACACGCCGATATCGATAACGTAGCAGAAGCATACGCTGCCCCGCAAGTGGGTTATATCAGGGCTTATCCGTAGATATAAGCCTTCCCATATAAACCCTATCACCAATCACTGACTTAGCTGTCGCAATTCTGAGGCTATGGCACAAGCGAGTCGCGCATTGTTCAGCACCAACTGAATGTTAGCGGCCAAACTATCTCCCCCCGTCAAATCGCATACCCGTGCAAGCAAAAATGGTGTCGACTCTTTGCCGCCAACGCCTTGTTGCTGTGCTTCAAGCAACGCTTGCTCTATCGCTGAATCAATGACCGCCCGGGGCATTGCAAACTCCTCTGGTATCGGATTAGCAATCACCATGCCACCTTTGAGGTTCATCGCCCATTTGGCGTGCAGGACTTTGGCAATTTCGAGAGAGCTATCTAATCGGTAATCAACAGAGAACGCACTGTCTTGCGTGAAGAAAGCTGGCAACTTGTGGGTGCGGTAGCCCACCACCGGCACGCCGTGGGTTTCTAGGTATTCCAAGGTCAAGCCCAAATCCAAGATCGACTTGGCACCTGCACACACCACTGCGACAGGCGTTTGCGCCAACTCTTGCAAATCTGCCGACACGTCAAAGCTTTGCTGCGCATTGCGGTGCACGCCACCGATACCGCCGGTTGCAAACACTGAAATTCCAGCCATAGCAGCAATCACCATCGTAGACGCTACGGTTGTTGCGCCGGTTGTGCCCGCTGCCACGATGAACGGAATATCACGGCGGCTTACCTTGACCACATCACGGCCGCCGCGCCCCAGCGCTTCAATGTGTTCTGTACTCAGCCCCGCTTTAAGGCGCCCATCCACGATAGCAATGGTTGCGGGAACCGCCCCATGGGCACGCACTTCAGCCTCCACCTGCATTGCGGTGGCTACGTTTTGGGGGTACGGCATGCCATGAGAGATGATGGTTGATTCCAGCGCCACGATGGGCAAGCCATGGTTCAAGGCATGTTGAACTTCCGGCGAAATGTCGAGGTAAGAGGTGTGACTCATGGTGTTTTCCAAAAATACTGTTAATGGTTATTGGGGCGTCAAGCGGCTTTGCACCGCTTGACTAGAAAGTTGCGGGGAGTTGGCCAAGGCGCATTCCAAGGTGAGTTCTGCGCATGCCATACCGTAGTCCACACTGCGTCCTAGGGTGTATTCAAGCAAATAGGACTTCACCAGGCCCGCCATCAAAGCGTCGCCCGCGCCAGACGTGTTCACCACCTCAACGGCATGGGCAGGCCGTTGACCAAGCTGCCCCTGCGCATCGCACCAGCATACGCCCTGCTCGCCCAAGCTAATCACCACGTGGGTGACCCCGCGGACATGCAAGTCAAGGGCAGCCAGCTTCGCGTCATCCAAGGTCTGAATGTCTCGTCCGGTCAAGGCGGCGGCCTCAAGCCCGTTTGCTTTCAAGGTATGCACTTTGTGGAGCCAAGCTTGTGCACGCACGCATTTGGTGACCGATACCGCTTCCAAAAACAAAGGCGCTGCGATGTCACTATTCAACAAACTTGCTAAACAATCCACTGGCAAATTGCAGTCCACCACTACAGCAGCGGCGTGGGCTAACAACTCATGATGCTGACCAAGCCACTCTGGGGTCAAGGCTTCGATGATGCCCATGTCATTCACCGCCACATCCATGTCTCCGCTGGGGCCATGCAGAGACAGATAGGTCGCAGTGCGGTGGCCGGGCAAAACCGACACACTGTCCATGTTGACCCCTGCTTGGCGACTTGCGTCCAGCAAAGTCTTGCCAAACACGTCATCGCCCACCGCACTGAGCAGATGCACAGGTGCAGCCAAACGCGCCAGATTTTCCGCAATATTGCGCCCTACCCCGCCAGGAGCGCAAGAAATTTTGCCAGGGGTAGAGTCGTGCACCGCTACGCTAACAGGGGTGCTGGCAATGATGTCCATATTGGCGCCGCCGACCACCACCACATACGGGGCGGCCTGCGACCCTGACCTGCTTTTCCCAGTTAGATCTAGCTGCTTGGCTTGCGAATGAATAGAAGTTGGCATTTATACAAACAGCGTTATTTTGAAATGCAGAAAAAGCTGCAAAATGGTGGGTTAAACGCAAGAAAGAGGATTCAATGATACTTGTGGCCGGATCTGCCAATTTAGACTTTGTCGTTCGCGCAAACCACATTCCAAGCCCGGGAGAAACCGTGCTGGGCCGCGACTTTAAAACATTTCCGGGTGGCAAAGGTGCCAACCAAGCCGTAGCGAGCGCACGCGCTGGTGACGTTAGCACCCATATGCTGTTGGCCCTGGGTGACGACGCATTTGCGCCGCCCATCGAAGCCTCCCTCGCAGACGCTAATGTCAACCTGCACACCGTGCGCAGCACCAATGAACCCACCGGAACGGCGTTTATCTGCGTGTCCGACGACGCAGAAAATGCAATCACTGTGGCCCCTGGCGCCAACCACAGTTTGCGCGCCGAACATTTGCCCGCCTTGGTAGGCTTCAGCCATATTTTGATGCAACTCGAAACCCCATTGGAGACTGTCGCTGCCTACGCGAAAGCTGCAAAGGCCCAATCTGTAACGGTCGCCCTCAATGCAGCGCCTGCCCAAGCCCTGCCTGCAGAACTCTTGCGCAATGTAGACATCTTGATCTTGAATGAAGGCGAGCTTGCGGCTACTACCCAACACCAAGGCAGCATTGCACAGTGCTTGGAACGCATTGATGCCCCCACCGTAGTGGTCACCCTCGGGCACCGTGGATGCTGCGCGCGCCATCTAGGACAAATCTACTTGCAGCCGGCATTTCCAGTCGACCCCGTAGACACCACCGCAGCGGGTGATACTTTCTGCGGCACGCTGGTCGCAGCGCTGAGCCACGGAGCTGCCATGCCAGACGCGTTGCGCCAAGCCAGTGCAGCTGGTGCATTGGCCTGCACCAAATTAGGGGCTCAATCGAGCATCCCTACAGCCCAAGAAGTGGCAACACTGCTGGCAAGCAGTGCGCCTGCCAGCGCAGAAGCGCTAACCGAACTCAAGACCTACTGCGGACTGTCCTAACCCATTCAAAACAAGGCACCACTATGACAATACAAGCCAAATTCAAAGTAATTTACGACACGGACCCGGGTGTTGACGACGCCATGGCTCTGTATTTCGCCTTGGCGCATCCAGACATCGATGTGGTGGGCATCACCACAACGTTTGGCAACGTCACCGTGGAGCAAGCAGCAACCAATGCGCTGTACCTCACGGCCATCGCCAATCGCGAAGTCCCAGTCACTAAGGGCGTACAAACCCCTTGGTACAAAGCACCCGGCACGCCGCCCGACTTCATCCACGGGGGTGATGGTTTGGGCAACTTGCCAAGCCGCGTTGCCACCAGCAACCAGCTGGACCCACGCAGCTCGGCGCAGTTCATCGTGGACATGGCGCGTGCGAATCCCGGTGAAATCACACTGGTGGCCGTAGGCCCCTTGGGCAACCTGGCAACCGCCTTGAAGCTAGAGCCCAATTTGCCCGAACTGGTGCGCGAAGTCATCATCATGGGCGGCACCGTGATTGAACCAGGCAACGTGTCTCCGGTCGCTGAGGCCAACATTTGGAATGACCCCCACGCCGCAGACTTGGTCTTCACAGCGGGCTGGAAACTGACTATGGTGGGCTTGGATGTCACGCACAAAGTGGTCACCGAGCTGGCCTTCTTCAAGAAACTGGCTGAGCACCACAAGCACATTGCTACCGACACGCTGCACCACGCGGTGGAGTTCTATGCGACGTTCTACAGCGGCTTGCACGCCCACTTAGCGCTCAACCCCGGTTGTTTTGCGCATGACTTGCTGGCCTTCATTTACCTGGTCAACCCTGAGTTGTTCACTATTGAGAATGGCCGCGTGCGCGTGGGCACTGAGGGTTTGTCCCAAGGCCAAACCATGATGAATCGGCGCGACTACATCGCCTACCCGCACCCAGGCTGGGGCGCTGAGATTCCGTCTACCCAAGTGTGTATGCAGGTTGACTCTGCAGGCTGCTTGGCAGTCTTTGAAAAAGCCCTCATGTCCAACTGGTTGAAAGCCTAAGCCATGCACTTGCCGATTGTTGATTTCACTAGCCCTACGGCACCACAAGACTTTTGCAAAAGCTTGCACGAAACAGGCTTTGGCGTTCTGAAAAATCACCCTTTGCCACAAGCATTGGTGGAAAGCATTTACGCCGAATGGCTAGGCTTTTTCAAAACTGATGCCAAAAACAAGTACCCCAGCAACTCCGAAACTCACGACGGCTACTTCTCGCCCAGCGTCTCGGAAACTGCCAAAAACCACAGCAAGAAGGACCTCAAAGAGTTCTATCACATCTACCCGAATGGCCGTTACCCAGCCGAGGTGACTGATGCTGCCCAGCGCTACTACGCGCAAGGTGCGGCATTGGCAGCCACACTCTTGGGTTGGGTGGAAGACAACTCCCCCGCTGAGGTGAAGGCGCGTTACTCCATGCCTTTGCCCAAAATGATCGAAGGCAGCGACCACACCCTTTTGCGGGTGCTGCACTATCCACCCTTGCGCGGCGACGAAGAGCCTGGTGCCGTGCGCGCTGCAGCACATGGTGACATCAACTTGCTCACCATCTTGCCTGCCGCCACCGAGCCCGGTTTGCAAGTGCTGGGCAAAGATGAAGCGTGGCACGACGTGCCTTGCGACTTTGGTCTGCTCATCGTCAACATCGGCGACATGCTGGAAGAGGCTTCGGGCCATTACTACCCCAGCACCATTCACCGCGTGCTGAACCCTACAGGTGATGGCGCCAAGAAGTCGCGCATTTCCTTGCCCCTGTTCCTGCACCCACGCCGTGAAGTGGTGCTGTCGGATCGCTACACCGTGGGCAGCTACTTTGACGAGCGCATGGAAGAGTTGCGCGGCAAGAAGTACTAACAGAGCCCCCACGGACCTACGCAGGCCGTTGCTATGCAAAACATAGCTGCCTGCGCAGTGCGGATGTGGGAATGTGGTACTTTTGGCCACCATTACCGCCTACCTTGGCGCAACGGCTAGCCAGGCTTATTCATAGGCACTATCTGCTGTGCACCGCCCCACGCTGCTCCTCTATATTCCCAAATCGCATACCAACATAGCAAAAATATCGTTTTAGTTCTGAAGACAAGGCTCTACAGTGCACCCCATGCACGATTTAGCGTTCGTTTTCGCGGGTTTGTTTGTTGGTTTAGTAGTTGGTCTGACCGGAGTGGGGGGCGGCTCTTTGATGACCCCTATCCTGATTTTTTTCTTTGGCGTGAAACCCTATCTAGCGGTTGGTACCGACTTGCTTTTTGCCGCTTTCACCAAGATGGGCGGCACCGTTAAACTGGCTCGCTCCGGCCATATTGACTGGCCTGTGGTCCTGAACCTTTCCGCAGGCAGCATTCCGGCCGCACTCATCACGCTGTACGTCTTGCACACACTGGGCACCACCAGCCAGACCGTGCAGCACATCATGACCACCACGCTGGGCTTTGCGTTGCTGCTCACCGCAGCTGCCACGCTGTACAAGGCCCTGCGTGGCAAAGCGGGTCCCAAAACCATTGCAGCCGGCGAAGAAGCAGCGGCGGTTCGCCCACGCCACTGGACCCTGCCATTGTTGTTTGGTGCCTTGATCGGCACCTTGGTCACGCTGACATCGGTGGGCGCAGGCGCAATCGGCGTGACCGTGCTGATGCTGCTCTACCCATTGCTACCGCTACCCCGCATCGTTGCGGCGGACATCGCCTATGCCGTGCCTTTAACGCTAGTGGCAGGCATGGGCCACGCATCGTTAGGTACCGTCGATTGGTCTATGCTGGCCAAGTTGTTGGCGGGTTCTATCCCCGGAATTTGGATAGGCTCCCATTTGATGTTCAAAACCCCAGAGCGCGTCATTCGCTCGCTGCTTTCGCTCCTACTGGCCTACGCCGGTCTGAAATTACTTGCTATCTGAACCACTGAACCATGTACCAGTACACCGAATTTGACCGCCAGTTCATCCGCGCCCGCGCGGCCCAGCATCGCGACCAACTGGAGCGCAACCAAGCCGGCACCCTGAGCGACGATGAGTTCCGCCCTCTGCGCTTGCAAAACGGCTGGTACATCCAGCGCTACGCACCCATGCTGCGCGTGGCCGTGCCCTACGGCGAGCTCTCCAGCGCACAGCTCCGCGTGCTGGCCCGCATTGCCCGCGAATACGACCACCCCAGCAAAGAGGTGTTTGACAAGGCCATCGGCACCCAAGCCACCTGGGGCACCACCCACCTACCCGTGGGCTACGGCCACTTCACCACCCGCCAAAACGTGCAGTTCAACTGGATTCCGCTGGCAAAGAGCGCCGACGTGATGGACCTGCTCGCCACCGTGAACATGCACGGCATCCAGACCAGCGGTAACTGCATCCGCAACATCACCAGTGACGAGCTGGCCGGTGTGGCGGTGGATGAGATTGCCGACCCCCGCCCATTTGCCGAAATCATGCGCCAGTGGAGCACGCTGCACCCTGAGTTCGCCTTTCTGCCCCGCAAGTTCAAGATCGCCATCACCGGCGCTACCGAAGACCGCGCTGCGGTGCGTTGGCACGACGTGGGCCTGCACCTGATTAAGAACGATGCCGGCGAGCTAGGCTTTCGCGTGTTTGTGGGCGGCGGCATGGGCCGCACCCCGGTGATCAGCACCGAGATCCGCGCCTTCCTGCCCTGGAACCAGATCATGAATTACCTAGAGGCGGTAGTGCGCGTGTACAACCGCTGGGGCCGCCGCGACAACCTGTACAAGGCACGTATCAAGATTCTGGTGAAGGCCGAAGGCCAGCGCTACATCGACGAGGTGGAGGCCGAGTACGAGCAAATCATCACCCGCGACGGTGCCCCGCACACCATCAGCCAGGCGGAGTTGGACCGCGTTACAGCATGTTTTGTGCCCCCAGCGCTCACCGAACGTGCGCCGGCAGCTACTAAAACTGTAGCAATCCCTGCTGAGCGTCAAAAGGACTACGACCGTTGGCTGCAGCAGAACGTGGCCCCACACAAGAACCCGGCTCTGCGTGCCGTCACCCTGTCGTACAAGCGTCTGGGTCAAGCCCCGGGAGACGCGGATGCCGACCAGCTCGATACCGCAGCCGCCCTGGCCGACGAGTTCTCTGCCGGTGAAACCCGCGTCACCCACGACCAGAACCTGCTGCTACCTTGGGTGCGGTTTGAGGACCTGCCCGCCCTCTGGGTGGCCGCCAGCCACGCTGGCTTGGCCCGCTCTAATGTGCGCCTGCTGACCGACATGATCGCCTGCCCCGGCGGCGATTTCTGTGCACTGGCCAATGCCCGCTCCATCCCGATTGCCGCCCAGATCACCGAGCGCTACCAGGACATGGACGAGCTGCATGACTTGGGCGAGATCGACCTGCATATCAGCGGTTGCATCAACTCCTGCGGCCACCACCACAGCGGCCACATTGGCATCTTGGGCGTGGATAAAGACGGCAAGGAGTGGTACCAGGTGTCCCTGGGCGGCTCGGACGGCTCGGCACTGAGTGGTGACGCAGTCCCCGGCAAGGTCGTGGGCCCCTCCTTCGGTGCGTTAGAGGTGCCCGGCGTGATTGAGGCCGTGCTCGAGACCTTCCGCCAGCAGCGCGTGGGCAGCGAGACCTTTATCGACTGTTTCAAGCGCGTGGGCATGGACCCCTTCAAGGCGGCTGCCAACAGCGCCCGCCTGGCCGACAAGCACGAAGAATTGCACGCCCTGCCCAAGAAAGATGGCTACGCCAAAGACGCCCAAGAAGCCTGAAGCCCCGCACGCTGAAAGAAAGAAAAAACTATGAAATTGATAGCTGCTTCCGCACATTCCACGGGCGCTGAGGACCAGAAAGTCATTGAACTGGCGAACACCGAAGACCCCCGCGCGCTGGACCTCGCAGGCGTGACCCGCATCGACCTGAGCTTTCCCAAGTTCACCGACGGCCGCGCATACAGCCAGGCCTTTTTGCTGCGCCGCCGCTTGGGCTTCACCGGCGAACTGCGCGCCACCGGCGACGTGCTGATCGACCAACTGGTGCAAATGGAACGCACCGGTTTTGACGTGGCCGTGCTGCGCGCTGACCAGAATATCGACTTTGCACAGCGCCAGTTCGACCGCTACCGCGGCTTCTACCAAGGCGATGCAGTCACCGTCAAGCCGCACTTTGCCCGTGAAGGGGAAGCGGTATGAGTGCGGAAACCTCCTCTTTAGGCAACCGCTTTGCGGTGCAAGTGCAGCCTGCGGGCAGCGCCATGGCCCGTAACGCCGAAGCCAGCGGCGAATACATCATCAAGCTCGCCGAAGCCCAAGGCGTGCTGGCCCAGGCAGCAGCCCAATATGCGGGTGTGGATGGCGAGAACGGCAAAGGAGTGGCCACCGTCACCCAAGCGTCCAGCCTGGGCGCAGAGGACGTGGTGATCAGCCACTTGATCAACAGCCTGAAGCTGGACATCGGCATCTTCGTGCTGGAAACCGGTGCCCTGCACAAGGAAACCTTGGACCTGCTGGAGCGCTTCAAGGCGTCCAGCCGCGCTGCGGTAACCGTGTACCAGCCGGTGAGTGAATCGGTGATCCAATTTGTGGACCGCGAAGGCAAGGACGCGATGTACAAGAGCATCGCCCTGCGCAAAGCCTGCTGCGGCATCCGCAAGATGGAACCGCTGGAGCGCGCCCTCAAGGGCAAAGACGCCTGGATCACCGGCCTGCGCCGCGAGCAGTCGGGCGCGCGCGCCGATGTGCCCTTGGTGGACAGCTCTGAGCCCCGCATCAAGATCAACCCTCTGGCCAACTGGACCTGGGGTGATGTCTGGCACTACATCCAAACCAACAAGCTGGACTACAACCCCCTGCACGACCAGTTCTTCCCCAGCATCGGCTGCGAGCCTTGCACCCGCGCCATCAGCCTGGGTGAGGACTTCCGCTCCGGCCGCTGGTGGTGGGAGGACGAAGCTGCCAAAGAGTGCGGCCTGCACGTAAAACATGAAGAAGCCAAAGCATGAACGCCATGACTGAACCCACCCATTTCGACCGCCTCTCCAACCTGCACCTCGACGCGCTGGAAGAGGAAACCATCTTCATTTTGCGTGAGGTGGCAGCTGCGTTTGAGCGCCCCGCCCTGCTGTTCTCGGGCGGCAAAGACTCGCTGGTGATGCTCAAGTGCGCGGAGAAGGCATTTGGCGTCGGCCGCATCCCCTATCCGCTCTTGATGATCGATACCGGTCACAACTTCCATGAAGTGACCGACTTCCGCGACTTCCGCGCCAAGGAACTGGGCGCCGAGCTCATCGTGCGCAGCGTGGAAGACTCCATGGCCCGCGGCACAGTGCGCCTGGCCCACCCCGGCGAGAGCCGCAATGTGCACCAGTCGGTCACGCTGCTGGAAGCCATCGACGAGTTCCGCTTTGACGCGCTGATTGGCGGCGCCCGCCGCGACGAGGAAAAGGCACGCGCCAAAGAGCGCATTTTTTCTCACCGCGACAGCTTCGGCCAATGGCAGCCCAAAGCCCAGCGCCCTGAGCTATGGACGTTGTTCAACACCCGTCTGCAGCCCGGCGAACACTTCCGCGTGTTCCCCATCAGCAACTGGACTGAGCTGGACGTGTGGCAGTACATCGAGCGCGAAAAGATCGCCCTGCCATCGCTGTACTACACCCACAAGCGCGATGTGGTCGAGCGCAAAGGCTTGCTGGTGCCGGTCACCGACCTGACCCCGGCCAAAGAAGGCGAAACGATTGAGAGCCGCGACGTGCGTTTCCGCACCGTGGGCGACATCACCTGCACCTGCCCGGTGGAAAGCTTGGCAGCCAATGCTGCCGACATCGTGATCGAAACGCTGGCGGCTGACGTGAGCGAGCGTGGCGCCACCCGCATGGACGACAAGACTTCGGAGGCTTCCATGGAGAAGCGAAAAAAGGACGGGTACTTCTAGGCGTAACCCGGATCAGGCAGGCAGGGCACTCTGCTGCGTTCGTGTCCCCCGGCCTGCGGCCTCCTCCTTTACCTCACTGCGCAAAGCGCCCTACCTACCCAATCCTAGCCATTACTGCTAGAAAGTCTTATGACAACTGCTACCAAATCAATAGCTGCTCCCGCATATTCCACGGGCGCCAGCAGCACAAATGACACCTCATCCGCCCTGCGCTTCATCACCTGCGGCAGTGTGGACGATGGCAAGAGCACCCTGATCGGCCGCCTGCTGGTGGACAGCAAGGCGGTGCTGCAAGACCAGTTGGCCAACGTCTCCAAGAGCGGCGAGGCTGACCTAGCACTGTTTACCGACGGTCTGAGCGCCGAACGCGAGCAAGGCATCACCATCGACGTGGCCTACCGCTACTTCGCCACCCCCACCCGCAAGTTCATCATTGGCGATGCGCCCGGCCACGAGCAGTACACCCGCAACATGGTCACTGCCGCCAGCAGCGCCCATGCCGCTGTGGTGCTTGTCGACGCGACCAAACTCAAGTGGAATGTGGACGGCTTGGTGGACCTGCTGCCCCAGACCCGCCGCCACAGCTTGCTGGTCAACCTGCTGCGCGTGCCCGGCATCATCTTTGCCGTGAACAAGCTCGACGCCTTGGGTGATGACGCCACCGCGGCGTTTGCCAAGATCAGCGAAGCGCTGCAAGCCTTTGCCCAGCAAGCGGGCATTACGGTGACGGCCACCATCCCCATGTCTGCCCTCAAGGGCCACAACGTGGTGGAGGCCACACCCGACTGGTGCGGCTACCAAGGCCCGAGCCTGCTGGCACTGCTGGAGACACTGCCTGTCACCGCGGCTGAGACCGATGTGCCCTTCGCCTTCCCGGTGCAATGGGTCGAAAAATTCCACAACTCTGCCGACACCTCGCAGGGCCGCCGCGTGTTCTGGGGCCGCGTTGCTACCGGTACCGTGCAGGTGGGCGACACCATCAGCATCCACCCCAGCGGCCAGACCGCCGTGGTGGCCCAAGTGGTGAACCACGCCCGTGTGCCCGGCAGCATTGCCGCAGGCCATGGCGCTGGCATCACGCTGGACCGCGAAGTGGATGTGTCCCGTGGCGACTGGCTGCTGGCACAAGTGACGCCCGCAGCAGACCCGGACGACGAATTCGCGGATACCCCCAAGCCCCGTGCTTTTGCAGAAGCCACCCGCGAGATCAAGGCTACTGTGGCCTGGATGGACGATGAGCCCCTGATTGCTGGTCGCGTGTACCTGGCTTTGCATGGCCACCGCTGGATCAAGGCCAAGGTCAAGCGCATCGTGCACAGCCTGGACATCAACACCCTGCAAGAGCACGACGCGACCGAGATTGCGCCCAACGCCATTGGCCACATCGAGCTCGCTTTGCAAGAGGCGATTACGGCCGTTCCGTACGCGCAAAGCCGTGTGCTGGGCTCGCTGATTCTGGTGGACACCGCCAGCCACAAGACGTCCGGCGCTCTGCTGCTGGGTTAGTCGAAAAGCCACTGTGCCCAAGCGCAGTGGGCCGATCTTTAGGGTTTGTTGAATGCCAAAAGCTTGCTGCGCCCAAATGCCAATAAAATCAAGGGTTAGCGTCGCAGCGCCCTCCCCCTCAACTTTGTTCGTTTAAGACTAAAAATGACCCATACCGTCACCGAAGCCTGCATCAAGTGCAAGTACACCGATTGCGTCGATGTTTGCCCCGTGGATTGCTTTCGCGAAGGCCCTAACTTTCTGACCATCGACCCCGATGAGTGCATCGACTGTGCGGTATGCATCCCTGAGTGCCCTGTCAACGCAATTTACGCAGAAGAAGACGTTCCCAAAGACCAACAGCACATGACAGCGCTCAATGCAGAGTTGGCAAAGCTCTCAAGCTGGAAGAGCATTACCAAGCGCAAGGCTCCCTTACCCGATGCAGAGGAATGGAAAGACCAAGTCAATAAGCTGCAGCATTTGATTCGCTAAGCAGGCCTTTCTCTCATGGAGTCTTTAACGCACTCCGCAGTCATTTTCGATTCATTGGAGGCAGCAGCTTCTATCCAAGAAATCGATGCGCTGATCATTGGTGCAGGCCCTGTGGGCTTGTTCCAAGTTTTTCAGTTGGGGCTACACGAAATCAAGACCCATGTAGTTGACGCACTCCCCTATGCGGGTGGGCAATGCATGGAGCTCTACCCTGACAAGCCAATTTACGATATACCGGCGCTGACCGTCTGCACTGGCAGAGAGCTGACCGAACGACTGCTGCAACAAATTGCGCCGTTTGCTGCGACCTTTCACCTCAATCAATTAGTCAAAACGGTCAACCGCGCGCCTGACGGCAGGCTCCTAGTGGTCACCGACAAAGGCCAGCAGTTTCTGACCAAGACTTTACTCATCGCCGCTGGCGTGGGGGCATTTGTTCCCAGAAAACTCGTCGTGGAAGGCTTGGATCGCTTCGAGGGCTCACAGGTGTTCTACGAACCCCGAGACCACCTTCAACAACTCGGCCCCCACCCGGTCATCCTGGGCGACAGCGAATCCGCACTTCGAGCCGCCATTGCCATTTGCGACGCACAGGCTGCTAGTCCAAATACACCGGCCGTCACGGTGGTACACCGACGCGATAGCCTGTCTGCCGAGCCTGAGACGGTGGACACGTTTCGACGGCTCTGCCATTCAGGTGCAGCGAGGTTTTTGGCGGGCCAAATCACCGGAATGCAAGACGACGGTCGCCTGCTTTCGAGTCTCACGATCGCCCTACCGGATGGCACTGCATCTGAGCTTATCTGCAGCACGCTTGCAGTTTACCTAGGCCTATCTCCCAAGCTGGGACCCATCGCAGAGTGGGGCCTCGATATGGATCGCCGCCAGGTTACGGTCAACCCGGCCACCTTTGCGACGCGTGAACCCGGCATATTTGCGATCGGAGACGTCAATACCTACCCCGGCAAGCGCAAGCTGATTCTGTGCGGATTCCATGAAGCGACGCTGGCCGCCTTCGAGGTAGCGCAACAGGTGTTCCCTCACAAAACCGTTGCCTTGCAATACACGACGACCAGTAGCAAGCTCCATAAAGTGCTTGGCGTGCTTCCGAGTTGATTGTCCTTAGCGCTTTCTTTGGCGTGCCGAGCTATGCGTTAAGGAACAAATAGTTGAATTTTTTTAGCATCTAGCAAAAAACTCCAAAAACAGACGTTATAATTTAGGTCTTGATTCATTCCTCAATAGCTCAGTTGGTAGAGCGCCGGACTGTTAATCCGTAGGTCCCTGGTTCGAGCCCAGGTTGAGGAGCCAAACAAACCCGCAAGGGTACTTGAAAGCCCGCTACTTAAACATAGCGGGCTTTTTCATTGGTTGGTTGAATAGGGCATAGTGCTTAAGTTGCTGACTCAACAAATGGGCAAAAAGGTGATTAAGGGCCGTACTCTTTCGCGACCTCGACCCCAGACTTCACGAGGACCCACCTCACGTGGATCTCCAAGCCATTCAATGCTTACGCAGACATCAAGTCGCGAACGCGGTGCTCAGGAAATGCAATTGCAAAACGGGAGCCTTTGCCCAATTCGCTACTAATGGTCAGCTCAGCTCCGTGGCGTTGCACCACATGCTTGACAATCGCCAAACCTAGTCCGGTACCACCCGTATCGCGGGAGCGGCTGCGATCAACCCTATAGAACCGTTCTGTTAGACGCGCGATGTGCTCAGGTGCGATACCAAGGCCAGTATCTTCTACGCAAAAAAGAGCACCCCCTTCGGCCCTTCTCTTCCAGGTCACGGTAATGGAGCGATCACCTTGTGTGTACCGAACCGCATTACTGATCAAGTTGGACAAGGCACTGTGCAATTCGGTCGCAGTACCAGAGACCTGGCATCCTTCTTCTACATCGAAACTGATGGTCTGGGGGTCTTTCCACAGCAGGCCCGATAAAGCGCGTGCATCATGCTCGCACTGTTCCAGCAGAGTGGACAACGTGACCCACTCTTGCGTCGGCGGCAACGGGCTGCCTTCAAGCCGAGAAAGTGTCAGCAGGTCAGTGACCAAGGTCTGCATGCGATCCGCCTGCTGGGCCATCAAAGCAAGATACTTCTCTCGCTCTTGTTCATTGAGGGGCAGCGACTGCAAAGTCTCAACAAACCCACCCAAAACAGTCAACGGCGTCCGGATTTCGTGCGACACGTTAGCCACGAAATCGCGGCGCATCGCCTCAGCTTGTTCGAGCGCTGTGATGTCTCGTGAAAGCAAAAGACTGCGTCCTTCGCCATAGGAGTGAATATGCACCGACAGCTTGATAGGGTTAGAAGCCGTGCTGCGGCGCCCAGGCACCACAACATCATGCAAAAAATCATGGGCAGCCAAATAGCTTGCCAATACAGGCTCTCTGACCAAATTGCCCAAGTGTTGCAGCATGTCTCTACGGGCATCAAATCCGAAGTGATCGGCGGCCGTTTGATTGAACCACTCAATTCTCCATTCGGAGTCCAGCAGCACCACGCCATTGGGCGATGCTTGCAAGGCAGCCAAAATATCTTGCAGTCGCCCCTCGCTCTCTATGGCCAGCCGATCACGCGCACGCATCAATCTGCGGATGCGGTCTGAAACATCACCCCAAAACCCTGCTTCAAAGGCGGGGTTGCTGAAGTCATCCTTTCGCAACCAGCGCACCAGCCGTGCCCCGCGCAGAGTGTCAATGAGAAACCAAACATAACTGGCAACCAAGCTTGCACAAACAGCGGTGATCACCTCACTGTGAAAGACAGGAAACAACCAGCCCAGGATGGCGGCCAATACTTGGAATAGAAAGAATACAAACAGACGCCAATACATGCAGTTCAGTCAGTGCAAAGGGTCATGCATGCAGCTTGTCACCGGAAGGGATGCTTGTGATGGGTTTTGCGGTCAGTCGGCAACCCGCACCACGGACGGTTTCAACCATCGGCCCGGCCAATAGCAAGGCCTCACGAAGGCGTTTCACGTGGACATCAACCGTGCGCTCTTCAATGTACACGTGGTCACCCCACACCTTGTCTAGCAGTTGCGCCCGGCTATGTACCCGCTCGGCATGCCCCATCAGGTAATGCAAAAGCTTAAATTCTGTGGGACCTAGCTTCAAAGCTTGCTCGTCGAAAGTCACTCGGTGCGTCGATGGGTCCAAGGTCAAAGACCCAATGGTTATGGCCTCCCCCACCTGCTCAGGCACGCGCCTACGAAGCACGGCCCGCACCCTCGCCAACAACTCTTTGGTAGAGAAAGGCTTAGAAATATAGTCATCTGCCCCTGCATCTAAACCAGCCACCCGATCAGACTCATCACCCCGAGCCGTCAGCATGATCAATGGAATCGCCTTCGTGCGGGGGTGTGCACGCCAACGCTTAGCCAAAACCAAGCCACTCTCGCCGGGCAGCATCCAATCGAGCAAGATCAGGTCTGGCAGTGATGCATCGAGCTCGCGCTGGGCGCTGGCACTGTCCATGGCCCACGTCGGGCGAAAACCGTTGTGCCGCAGATTAACAGCGATGAGCTCGGCAATAGCGGGCTCATCCTCTACGATCAACACTGCGGGCATCGTTCTCATTTGACTAATGACTCAATTTTTTCGATGGAAGTGTGGCGAATGTCTTCGCCTTTCACCACATAGATGATGAACTCAGCGATGTTTTTGGCATGGTCACCAATGCGCTCAATGGCTTTGGCCAAGAACAGCAAGTCCAAACTCGGCGAAATCATGCGCGGGTCTTCCATCATGTAAGTGATGAGTTTGCGCACAAAGCCGTCGAATTCTTTGTCAATCAAGTCATCCTCTTTCAGAATGGCTACCGCTGCGCTCACATCCAGGCGGGCAAACGCGTCTAGCGCTTTGTTTAGCAATCCAGAAGCCAAGTCTGCTGCTACGCGCAACTCAAGAGACGGCAAAGAGCGAGGTGCGCCACTGTCAATGATGGAACGCACCATACGGGCGATCTTTTCAGCTTCGTCGCCCACGCGCTCCAAATTGGCGGTGGTCTTAGAAATGGCAATCAGCAATCGCAGATCGCGGGCTGTTGGTTGGCGGCGCGAAATGATGGAAGACAGATCGCGGTCAATCTCGATCTCCATTGCGTTCACACGCGCTTCACGGGCCGTTACTTCATTGGCGACCTCTACGCTGAATTGCGACAGCGCATAGATCGCTTGGCGAATCTGAGATTCCACCAAACCACCCAACTCCATCACTTGGGAAGAGACTGAGGTAAGTTCGCTATCGAACTGGCTCGATAAGTGTTTATCTGGCATAAAAATCCTTAACCAAAACGGCCGGTGATGTAATCTTCAGTTTCTTTGCGCGTAGGTTTGAAGAACATTTGTTCCGTAGACCCAAACTCAACCAAGTCGCCCAAATACATGTAAGCGGTGTAGTCGCTGCAGCGTGCAGCTTGTTGCATATTGTGTGTAACGATCACAACGGTGTAGTCGTCTTTCAATTCGACGATCAGCTCTTCTACTTTAGCGGTCGAAATCGGATCCAAGGCAGAGCATGGCTCATCTAACAGCAACACCTCAGGCTTGATGGCAATACCGCGCGCAATGCACAGACGTTGCTGTTGACCACCGGACAGACTAGACCCGCTCTGGTGCAGCTTATCCTTCACTTCGGTCCACAACGCAGATTTACGCAAAGCCCACTCCACGCGCTCTTCCATATCGCTGGCATTGAGCGACTCAAATAGCTTCACGCCGAAAGCGATGTTGTCGTAAATGGACATAGGGAACGGCGTGGGCTTTTGGAACACCATGCCAACTTTGGCACGCAACAAAGCGACGTCTTCTTTCGATGTCAACAGGTCTTCACCATCGAGCAATACTTGGCCCACTGCGCGCTGCTCTGGATACAGCTCAAACATGCGGTTGAAGATGCGCAGCAAGGTGGACTTGCCACAACCGGAGGGTCCGATGAACGCGGTGACTTTGTTCTCAGGGATGCTGAGGTTGATGTTCTTCAGCGCGTGGAACTTGCCATAGTAGAAGTTCAAGTCTTTGACTGCCAACTTGGTCTTTTCAGGCGCGGTAGGTGTAGAGATCATGGAGTAACTCTTTGATAAATGTGATGTGCTAATACTTAGAATTTGCCCCGGGTCAACACCCGCGCAAGAATATTCAGACCCAGCACTGCAATAGTGATGATCAAAACGCCGGCCCAAGCCAATTGCTGCCAGTTTTCATACGGGCTCATCGCAAACTTGAAGATCACAACTGGCAGGCTTGCCATAGGCTCGCCCAAGTTGCTGGACCAGAACTGGTTGCTCAGTGCGGTGAACAACAGTGGAGCAGTTTCACCAGAGATACGCGCCACGGCCAGCAAGATGCCTGTAATCACGCCAGTGCGGGCAGCTTTCAAGGTAATGCTAAGAATGACTTTCCACTTTGGCGTGCCCAAGGCATAGGCCGCTTCACGCAAGGCACCTGGGATCAACTGCAGCATGTTCTCTGTCGAACGAATCACCACCGGAATCACGAGTAATGACAGCGCGAGTACCCCGGCAATACCTGAGAAGGTTTTGAATCGGGACACCACTACGGCATACACGAACAAACCAATCACGATACTTGGTGCAGACAAAAGAATGTCATTCACAAACCGGGTCACGGAAGCCAGCCACCCTTTGGAGTCGTATTCTGCCAAGTAGATGCCTGCCATAACGCCGATGGGGGTGCCCACAAAAGCGGCCAGTATCACCATCAAGAACGAACCAAACATGGCATTGGCAAGCCCACCAACTTCGTTAGGTGGTGGCGTCATTTGGGTGAGAGTAGCAACGCTCAACCCTGAAATGCCAAGGCGAAGGGTCTCAAAAAGAATCCAGAACAACCACACCAGACCAAACGCCATGGCTGCCAGCGACAAGCCAGTTGCCACAGTATTGATGATTTTTCTGCGTGCGTACTTGTTGGCACGCGCTTGCAAAGTAGCGCTCATGTTTTAGCTCCTTCGCCTTTTTTCAGTTGCGCAAGCAACAGTTTCGACAGTGTCAAGATGACAAAAGTAATGAAGAACAAGACCAAGCCCAGGTACATCAAGGCGGCTTGATGCAGGCCTTCACCCGCCTCAGCAAACTCATTGGCCAAAGCAGATGTGATGCTGTTTGCAGCTTGAAAGAGGCTCAAAGAGTCCAGCTGGTTAAAGTTACCGATCACAAAGGTAACTGCCATGGTTTCGCCAATGGCACGTCCCAAACCCAGCATGATGCCGCCGATAACACCAGCCTTGGTGTAAGGCAAAACGACTTTCGAGACCACTTCCCAAGTCGTAGAGCCCAAAGCGTAAGCAGACTCTTTCAGTAGGGGTGGCGTAACTTCAAACACATCACGCATCACCGAGGCAATGAACGGAATGATCATGATCGCCAAAATAATGCCTGCGGACAAGATACCGATACCGACGGGTGGACCTGACACAAAAGCACCTAGGTAAGGCACCCCAGCCAACATAGTCTGTAGTGGCACTTGCACATAGGTGGCCAGCAAGGGGCCGAACACCAGGAGGCCCCACATGCCGTAAACAATCGAAGGAATAGCAGCCAGCAGTTCAATGGCTGTCCCCAAAGGACGCTTCAGCCAAGAAGGTGACAACTCTGTCAAAAACAAGGCGATCCCAAAACTCACTGGAACTGCAATCAGCAACGCAATCAGCGAGGTTGCAATCGTTCCGTAAATCATGACCAAGCCACCAAACTCTTCTTTCACAGGATCCCAAGCGGTGCTACCTAGGAAAGAGAAGCCATACTTGCTGATGGCAGGCATCGCACTAAGCGTCAAGGATGCCAAGATAGCCAGCAGTAGGCCTAAAGTTGCGAAAGCCGCTCCCTTGGCTAACCATCCAAAGATCAGGTCAGCCATGGGGCCCGAACGGGCTTTTTGTCGTGTAGGTGGTTGGGTCATTGCGCGCAAAGACGAAGTAGAGGTTGAACTTGACGGGGATGCCCCCTGAGCCAGTATAGATGTCATAGGGGGTTTCTCCGCCAAGGCATTCCTGTGCGTAAAAGCTTACTTAGTCCAAATGGACTTGCCGGACGCGTCTTTCACTTCGCCCCACAGCTTTTCGATCGCTGCGACTACTGGCTTAGGCATAGGCACATATTCCAAGTCGATGGCGGTCTTGTCACCATTTTTGTAAGCCCAGTCGAAGAACTTCAGGGTTTCCAAACCGTTGGCGGGCTTATCTTGCTTGGCGTGCATCAAGATAAATGTCGCACCGGAGATAGGCCAAGAATCCTTACCAGGCATGTTGGTAATGATTTGGTTGAATGACTTAGTCCAATCTGCACCCGCTGCAGCGGCTTTAAACGCAGTGTCGTCGGGCGCAACAAAGCTGCCGGAGGCGTTTTGCATCGTTACGAAGCTCAACTTGCTTTGCTTGACGTAGGTGTATTCCACATAACCAATTGAGTTAGGCAGGCGGCTCACAAAGGCTGCAACGCCTTCGTTACCCTTGCCACCCGCACCCACTGGCCAGTTCACGGCAGCACCCTCGCCCACTTTGGCTTTCCACTCCGCATTCACCTTGCTCAAATAGTTGGTAAACAAGAAGGAAGTTCCCGAACCATCAGCACGGCGCACTTGAGCAATGGCAGCATCCGGCAATGCCAATGTGGGGTTCAGCGCCTTGATGGCTGGGTCATTCCAACGCGCTACCTTGCCCAAATAGATGTCACCCAGCACTTGACCGTTCAAACGCAGTTGACCAGGCTCAATACCTTTAACGTTGATCACCGGCACCACACCCAAGATCACGGTAGGAAATTGGATTTGACCTTTGGCCTTCAGGGCTTCGTCCGTCTGTGGAGCATCAGATGCGCCAAAGTCCACTGTCTTGGAGTCGATCTGCTTGATACCACCACCAGAACCGATGGACTGGTAGTTCACCTTGACACCAGTCGCCTTGTTGTAATCAGAGGCCCACTTTGAGTAGACAGGGGCCGGCGCGCTGGCACCAGCACCCGTCAGTTCCTGGGCACTAACGGCACCCACAAAACCCAATGAAGAAGTGATGGCAATTGCAAGAACTGCGCGTTTGAAAGTAAATGTCATCGGATACCCTTGCTTGGTTGGTTGGTTGATCGAGAAACAGATGGGCTGACTTTAAGAAGAATTTATGACATCTTTGTGACTTGGGCAAACAAGCCCCAAATCACCTAGTCTTTTTTTTGACACTCCATTTTCAACTTAGTGTCATTTTTTTGTCATCAAAAATACTTAAGCTCTCGACTTCTCACTGTTCATCTGGAGCCACTCATGACCAAAGACACTCTATTTGCAGCTTCCGCACGACTCATACTGGCAGCCGCCACGGCACTGGCTTTCGCGGGTTGTGCCACGACTTCAGCGCCGGTGAACGTGGGTGCGACCATAGCAAGTGCCCCTAGCCTGAGCACACTCAGCAAATTGGTAGCGAAAGCGGGACTTGGCGAGACCTTGAAGTCCGGCGGCCCCTTCACCGTCTTTGCCCCTTCGGACGAAGCATTCAAGGCAGTCCCAGCCAAAACCTTGGATGAGCTGAGCCAAAACCCTGACAAGCTCAAAGACTTGCTGACCTACCATGTAGTTGCGGCCAAGCTGCTGGCGGCAGACATCAAAAATAGTGACGTCAAAACCCTGCACGGCGCCAACGTCGCCATCGCCAAAGCGGGCGAATTCGTCACTGTGGAAAATGCAGCCGTCACCAAGGCCGACTTGGTGGCAACCAACGGGGTGGTACACATCATTGACACCGTGATGACAGCTCCGGTCAAGAAGTAAATCGACGCGCGTCACAGCGCAGTCAAATTCCCCCGCAAAAATAGCTGTTTGCGCACACCCAGTGTGCGTATACAGCTATTTTTTTTGTAGCACACATCACCCTGGCAAGTCCACCTACGAAGCGATCACGTTCATGCACCACCAGTACATCCTTAACCGCCGCAAACTTCTTGGAATCACCAGTGGCTTAGCTGCAAGTGCCGCCTTGCCGGCCTGGGCGCAGGCAAGCAGGAGCACGAGTGCAGGACGCATATCGGTGGCGCAAATCGTAGACATGTCAGCGACTCAAATTGACGTGTCCAAAGACTTTCTGGTAGGGGCTCGGGCTGCTTGGAGTGACATCAATGCCAAAGGCGGCTTGCGCGGCAAGACAATCCAACACCAAGTCATAGAAGTGGATGGGACCGCCGCCAACCTCCGTGCGGCGGTGGAGTCGCTGAAAAATCAAACCCAATGTGTCGCATTGTTTGGCACTTCAGGCGACCGTGCGGCAAGCCAAATTGCAGATATTCTGCGCAGAGAGCTACCTGACATCGCGCACATCGCCCCCTGGCTTCAAAACCTTGACCTGATCGGCGGTGATAACACCTTCCCGATTTTTGCGTCTCGCCAAGACCAGATCACACATGCTGTCAAGTCATTGGCCGTGATGGGGGTGACGGAGATGGGTGCTGTGTACGGCTCTCCCGCCGAGTTCGCGAGCTACAAAACAGATGTTGAACTTGCAGCCCAAACCCTTGGCTTGCGACTCAAAAACTACAGCCCCAGCGCAGATCTACAGCAGCTTGGGAAAACACTCACGCCGGACACACCACGGGTATTGGTTTTCATTGGTGGAACCCCCGAGTTATACGAGTTTAGCCGGGGCATTGATAAACAAGCCGCCTTGCGCTACATCGTCGGCATGTCGGATGTCAATCTGCAAACACTGAGTCAAATGGGAAGCTCTCGCCACGCACAAGTGGTGGCAACCCAAGTTGTGCCGCTGGTGAACTCCAATCTACCTATCGTTCGCGCCTACCGAGACACCTTAGGGCGGCTCTATGACGAACCCCCTACCCCCCACAGCTTGGCTGGCTTTATGTCGGCACGCTACACCTACGAGATGCTCCAGTCCATAGACGGCGCAGTGACACGCCAAAGCACACTGCAAGCACTCCAGAAGCGTAGCTCTGTCGAACTGGGTGGTTTTAGACTCAATCTCGACGGAAAAAATCGCAGTGGCACGTATGTAACCCAAAGCATGATTGCACCGGATGGCCGCCTGATCGGCTAGTCTTTTTACCCCCAACCGGTGTTCCGGCTACGGTGCTATGCTCTTAACGAAGATAGCTCCCCCCATCAAAAGTAGAAGTAAAAGCAGATGCAAAACGGAAGTCGGCTCGCCGCCGTGGATTTAGGATCAAACAGTTTTCGCCTCGAGATCGGGCGCGTAGACCATGGTGAATTTCGTCGCACCGAATACCTGAAAGAAACCGTGCGCCAAGGTGGGGGGCTCGACGAGAACCGCAACCTGACCGCAGACGCCATGCAAAGCGGCTGGGACTGCCTGGCACGCTTTGGCGAGCGCCTTGCCGGCTTCAAACCCGGCGAAGTGCGTGCTGTAGCCACCCAAACGCTACGCGAAGCGCGCAATCGCGACGAGTTTCTCAAAACTGCGAACGAAGTACTAGGCTTCCCGATTGATGTGATCTCCGGGCGTGAAGAAGCGCGGCTAATTTACCAAGGTGTGGCGCACATGCTGGAGCGCTCCGAGGAGCGCCGCCTTGTGATCGACATTGGCGGTCGCTCAACCGAGTTGATCTTGGGACAAGGGATGACCCCCAGCGTCATGGAGTCATTTCGCGTGGGCAGCATTGCATGGTCCAAACGTTACTTTGCAGATGGCCAATTCACACGCAAAGCCTTTGAAATAGCGGAAATTGCCGCAAAAGCAGTGCTGGACGAAGCCTTTGACGCCTACCACCCGGACAACTGGGACGTGGCCTATGGTTCAGCGGGTACGGTTGGCGCTATTGGTGACGTATTGGTTGCGGCAGGATGGCCACAAGGCGTGGTCACACAAGACGGCTTGGACTGGCTGCTAGAAAAGCTGGTGGCCGGGCAAAGTGTGGACCGCCTGCGGATGTTGGGCATGCGCGAAGACCGCAAGGCCATCATTGGCGGCGGTGTTAGCGTGATGCGCGCGGTGTTCAGTCTCTTGGGCATTGAATCCATGCAGCATGCCGCCGGTGGACTGCGCCATGGTTTGATTTGCGATTTGCTAGGTACTAGCAACACGGTGGACGATTTGCGCATCAACAGTGTGCAACGTTTGGCGACCAAGTTTGCAATCGACACCGTGCACGGGGCACGGGTTGGCAATGTGGCAACCCAATTGCTTGCACCCATTATTTCGGACCCGTCATGTAGTGAGTTTGCAAAACGTGATCGTTTCTTGCGCAAACTCAATTGGGCTGCCCAATTGCATGAAGTTGGCAGCCACATTTCGCACAGCGACTACCACAAGCATGGCGCCTACATTTTGGACAACGCCGATGCCATGGGTTTTTCGCTGTCAGAGATGCACCGGCTTAGCCTTTTGGTATTAGGGCACCGGGGGAAGTTGCGCAAGCTTGAACCCATGCTTGGCGAAGAAGGCTTAGCCGCCCAACTCATGTCGCTGCGCCTTGCAGTGATTCTTTGCCACGCCAGGCGGGACCCCGACCTTGAGGGTATGACCCTTGAGCGCAGCACGCAAGCGCCCTATTTTGCCTGTCTCACCACACGCATTGGTTGGGCCGCTGCCTATCCACAGTCGGCATACTTGCTGAAAGAAGAAGCTTTGGCATGGCAAAAAACTGCATGGCCTCTAGAGATTCGCGGTCTCTAAGGTTGCAACAAGGGCTGACTACTTGTGGGGTAGTCCTTAAGCTCCGTCGTGGTCCGCGATGTTTGCTCAAAAACGCCAAGACCTGACTGCTTTGCGCCGTGTTTAGCCGCTGCCGCCAAATTCGCCACATGCTCTGGCCGGGTGAAAGCACCCCCGTCAATGACTACAGCGCCCACTGACAAGGTCGTGAATGGAAAAAACCGGTGAATGCCATGCCGATCTTCGGCATGTATGCCACCTACCTGGCGAGCATCGGCATCAAAAAGCGCTCTTGCACCTTGATTGAATTCGGCAACCAAGCGGTCACACCGCAGCCGCCAGTCTGGGCTTTGAAACAGCATGATGAAGTCATCTCCCCCCACATGCCCCAAGAAATCTCGCTGTGCATCGCAGTGTTCCATGCACAACCTAGCCAATAGCAAAATCATCTCATCGCCACGCCAATAGCCATAGTGGTCATTGAAGGGTTTGAAATGGTTGAGATCGGCGTAACAAGCAACAAAGCGCACCTGCTTCTTCAGCAAGCGGTCTATGTGCTGGCTGATCGGAATATTGCCAGGCAAAAAAGTAAGGGGGTTGGCGTGCCGCGCAGCTTCAATACGGGTCTCTGTGACCGAGCGCACCAGTTGGTCACCTGTGCCCAAACCAGCATAGCGACCATTGTCGGTTGCGATAAATCCGTCATACAAATAGCGCTGGTCTTGGGAGGTCAGGATACCTAACAACTCGTCCACGCTGTGCTTTAACTCTATGAGCCTAGGCTCTCGGTTGGCATGGACGATGCAGGACTTGCGCCCCCACACCTCGCGGTAATACAGCTTGGAGTACTCGCTCATGAAACGCGCCCGATTAATGAGCCCAATCGGACGTTCACCTTCCATGACGGCAATGGCATGCAACTCTTTCAACTCCATAAAAATGGCGGCCAAAGCGTCATTGGTGGTGTGCGGTGTGACGGTAGGGGCCTGCACCAATGCGAAGTTGCGCAGTACCCCGCCCGGGGTCACACGCGTGAGCTCCGGGAATACGCTCACTTGGCGCTCTTTGAGCACCCGCGAGCAGTCAACGCCCAAGTATTTTTGAGGTTGACGATCAGGGTGTCCCAGAAAGTACCCCTGACCGTAGGCGATGCCCAAGTCACGCAAAACGCGCAGATCATCAGCGGTCTCAATACCTTCGGCCACAAGGTCCGTGCCAAACACAACCGCAATCTGCTGCAGTGCTTGAATGGTCTTTAGCTTATCTCCATGCGCACTGATGTGCCGTGTGAAGTACTTATCAATCTTGACGATTTCCGGCTTGATTTGCGACCACAAGCGCAAACTAGAGCGTCCATCGCCAAAGTCATCCAAAGCCAGCGTAAGACCCGCAGCGCGCACGCCTTCAGCCACATCGTGCAATTGATCCATATCGTCAATGCGCTCATGCTCCGTAATCTCTAGCACCAGCATGCGAGGGACAACGCCAGAGTCAAGTACCAGACGCATCAACGATTCAGCACTGTGGAGTTGCACCATGCGTGTGAGAGCGCTGGCACTGACGTTGACAAACAAACGCCCAGGAACACCCAATCTGCCCCACGTTTGAATGGCCACGACCACGCAAGCGTACTCAAACTCGTAGCTCAAGCCTTCGGCTGCAGCGGCTCGCAATAGGGCGTCTGGGGTGTGTAGTGGTGTGCCTTGGGGCCCACGCACCAAAGCTTCGTGGGCATACACCTGCGCATCTGCCAGGTGAGCGATAGGCTGAAAAACGGAATAGAGCTGTCCAGCAGCCAATAGCGCTCCAAGCGGGCCCAAAGCACTTGATGTGTCGGCAGCAGGTACTGCACTGCGCAGAGCTTGAAAAGACACAAGGGGCTCCTGTCATTGTCAGGTAGGTAGGTTATTGCACTGCCGTGACACACCTATGACAAGTTCAAAAGACACACCAAGTACAGCAAAGTCAGCTCCCGCTTCACTTGATTTGGCCCCAACCCAATAGGGATTTTGACTTCAACAATAAACGATATAAACTATATACACCGTTAATTTAAGGATCTTGCATGTCTGAAGTCGAAAAAGCCCCCGCCACCCCAGCTCCTGCCACTACGAAACCTGTAGCAAGCCCAGCGCCTAAAGCGGCTCCCAAAGCCGTAGCAAAACCAGCCGCTAAGGCAGAAGCCAAGCCCGTTGCGAAGGTCGAAAGCAAGCCAGCAGTCAAGGCAGCGGCTCCAGCCCCCAAGGCCTCCGCTACAGCCCCGGCAAAGGCCAAGCCAGCGGTAAAGCCTGTTGAAGCCAAAAAAGTTGCAACAAAAGCAAAGCCTGCAGCAAAGGCCCCCGCAGCAAAACCTGCAGCCGCAAAGCCCACCAAGGTCAAGAAGCCCAAAATGGTTCGCGACAGTTTGACGATTCCCAAGCTGGAATACGCAGTCTTGGAAACCCTCAAAGACCGCGCCACTAAGTTAGCGAGCCCAGTCAAGAAAACCGAACTGATTCGTGCAGGCATCAAGGCTATTGCAGCCATGACAGACGCCGCCTTCTTGGCAGCCATCAAGGCGGTTCCTAGCCTGAAAACTGGCCGCCCTGCCAAGGCCACCAAGTAAGCCGACAAGGTGCAAGAGCCCTCAACAGGGCACTTGCTGGGTAGGTGGTTTATTTGCCAGCCGCAGTCACAACAAGTCTGGCGACTGCACGGTAACCACCACCGTTTTGGCAACGCCATCGCGCTCGCGGTGGCGCAGCCACCAGATAGCGCCTTTCTTCACAGCGCACTCGCTCTCCGTTAAGCCCAAAAGCCGCGCCAACACTTGGCCCAGCGTAGGCTGATGTCCCGCGACCAAGATGCACCCTTTGCCGTGCGGCCATTGCACCAACTCTAGCAATTGGTCGACAGTGGCCAGGGGTGCCAAGGCAGGACTCACCTTGAACTTCCGCCCTAAAGCCTTGGCCGTTTGCTCGGCCCTCAGCGCAGGGCTTGACCACACTTTAGCCCCATCGGGCAGTTGGCGGTCCAACCACGCGCCCATACGGGCCGCTTGCCGCTCACCGCGCGGCGTGAGCGTGCGCAGCATATCGTCACCAACCAATTCCAAGTCAATCGCTTCTGCGTGTCTCCACAGTATCAAGTCCATGCAAGATCCCCCTCTCCTTTTTTACATTAGCCCAAGCGTGCGTAGCGCGCCATGAGGGCCGCCTGTGCTGCATGGGCATGGCTATCTGCGCTGGTTTGGCACGGCGTATACACGCCGTCTGCTCCCATGTCCCAGGCGTCCAGCCCGTCATGCATGTAAGCAACCAAACATTCGTCCACCAATCGCTGGCGCTGCGCTTCATCTGTCACAGGCCACGCAAGTTCGACCCGACGCACCATATTGCGATTCATCCAATCGGCGCTGGAGAGGTACAACTCATCCTCCGTGCCTTGCCTAAAGTAGAAAACGCGTGAGTGCTCAAGAAACCGGCCAATGATGGAGCGCACACGGATGTTGTCCGTAACACCCGGCACCTGGGCAGGCAGCATGCAGGCTCCGCGCACAATCAGATCGATCTCCACACCGCGCTGCCCGGCACGCATCAAGCTACGAATCAAAGCCTCATCGGTGAGCGCATTCATTTTGGCCACGATGCGGGTGGATTTCCCACTGGCAGCGGCAAGCCCTAATGCATCAATCTTGCTGATGAGCTTGCGTTGCAAATCAAAAGGCGCCATGAGCAACTTGCTGAGCTTGGGCAGACGGCTTTGACTGGCCAAATGCACAAACACATGTTCCATGTCCGTAGTCAAGGCGACATCGGCGGTAAGGTGACTGACATCGGTGTACAAGCGTGCGGTACGCGGGTTGTAGTTACCGGTTGACAAATGGCCGTAGCGTTTGAGTGTCTTTCCTTCGCGCCGGGTTACCAGCATCATCTTGGCGTGGGTTTTCAAGCCCACCACGCCATACACCACTTGTGCACCAATGGACTCCAACATCTCTGCCCAGTTGATGTTGGCTTCTTCGTCAAAGCGTGCCTTTAGCTCTACAACCGCGGTGACCTCTTTGCCACGCCGCACGGCTTCACGCAGCAGATCCATCAACTCCGATTGCGCACCGGTGCGGTAAATGGTTTGCTTGATGGCCAACACATGAGGGTCTTGCACTGCCTGTCGCAAAAAGGCCAACACCCCATCAAAGCTCTCAAACGGCTGGTGAATCAAAATGTCACCGCGTTGCAACTGCTCAAAGATGGACTGGTTTTGGTTCACTTGCACCGGGTAGGACGCTTGGTAGGGCGTGAAGCCCAACTCGGGCCGATTCACCAAGTCAATGAGCTGTGTCAACCTCACCAAATTAACCGGCCCGTGCACGCGGTACAAAGACTCTGCAGGTAAATCAAATTGCTTAAGCAGGAAACTCGCCAAATGTTCAGAGCACCCCGCCGAAACCTCTAAGCGCACGGCCTGCCCGTAATTCCGATGCACCAGGCCTTGGCGTAGTGCGGTCCGCAGGTTCTGCACGTCGTCTTCGTCTACCGCTAAGTCCGAGTGGCGTGTGACGCGGAACTGAGAAAACTGCCCCACCGTACGGCCCAAGAACAGCTCATCCAAATGGGCGCGAATCACGCTCGACAACGAGACAAAGGCGGCCGCCGTGCCAGCCACTTTCTCAGGCATCCGAATGAAGCGCGGCAGCACGCGAGGAATTTTGACAATGGCAATGTCGTTCTCACGCCCAAAAGCATCTTTACCGCCCAACCGCACAATGAAGTTCAAGGACTTGTTAGCCACCTGCGGGAAGGGGTGCGAAGGGTCTAAGCCCACGGGGATCAACAAGGGGCGCACTTCGCGCAAGAAGTACTGGCGTACCCATTTGCGCTGCACGGCATTGCGCTCCGCATGCGACACGATACGAATACCCTCTCGCTCGAACGCGGGCAAGAGCTTCTCGTTGTACAGCGCATACTGCTGCGCCACCAGCTTGTGTAAGGCGGCACTGAGCTTCTCAAACGAGCTCACAGTAAACGCGCCCTTATGGTCATGCGCTTGACTGGCCGCCAAGTGAGGCTCGGCGCGCACCTCAAAAAATTCGTCCAAATTCGACGAAACAATGCACAAAAACCGCAAGCGCTCTAACAAAGGCACATCTTCTCGAATGGCCCAGCTCAGTACACGCTCGTTAAATGCAATGAGACTGTGATCGCGGTCTAGCAGCTCAAATGCGTCTGTGGACACATTGGAACGGGTGCGTTGTGCGATGGATGACATGAATACCTACCTGACTATGACAACATGGTGACAAATTGTTGACCAGTCACATTACGAAACCATGACACCTAAGCTGCAACTAGCTTGTCAAATGTCTGCCCCCGTTTGCATGGCACCAAAAACCCCGCAAACAACTGCGAAGCATGCGCCCAGCTAAAGGTCAACGCCCGCGCCCGCGCCTCATGGCGTGAAACGGTTAGCGCACGATACCACCCTACCGCCAAATCGTCTTCCAAAACCCCACCCAAAGCTGGGCTACCCATCACCTCCAATGGCCCCTCCACAGGGTAGGCAACCACCGGAGTACCACAGGACATGGCCTCCAGCATGACCAAGCCAAAGGTTTCCGACTGACTCGGCATCACAAACACATCTGCGGCTGCATACACTCGCGCAAGCTCAGGCCTAGGTAAAACGCCCAGCCAGCGCACATGCGGGTAGCGTTCTTTCAGCGACTCCTCCAAAGGCCCCACCCCGCACACCACCTTGGTTCCGGGCACATCAAGTTTCAAGAAAGCCTCAATATTTTTTTCATACGACACCCGGCCCACAAACAGTGAGACAGGGCGCGCTAAAGCGCCCAAGGGGCTGTAGACCTCAGGTAGGCCTTGGTACCCAAACAGCTGGGTGTCCACGCCATGTGTCCAGTTACGCAGGTTCTTAAAGCCCCGCGACTGCAGCATATGCATCACGCTGGGTGTAGGAACCAAGACACCGGAGGACGGGCGGTGAAAGTGCCTGAACAAGGCATAGCCTAGCCACAAAGGCACTTTGAGGGCTGCCTTCAGAATCTCAGGGAAACGCGTGTGAAATGCCGTGGTAAACGCCAGCTTGCGCTTGAGACAGTAGCTACGCGCGGCCCAGCCCAAGGGGCCTTCTGTGGCCAAGTGGATGGCATCTGGATTGGCAGTGCTCAGCAACTCCGAGAGGCGCTTGGCTGGACGCACAGCCAAGTCAATGCCATCGTAGCCTGGACATGGGCGGGTGCGAAACAAGCCTGGGTGGATGACCAGCACCTCATGCCCCTGCAACTCCATTTCACGTACCAACTCCACCAGAGTGGTCACGACGCCGTTGACTTGGGGTTGCCAAGCATCAGTCACAAGAGCTAATTTCATAGGGAAGAATGGGCTAGTTGGCGGGGAGCTGTGGCGGCGGCGTCTGGCTTACCGGGCTCACTGCCCCAATACACCAGCTCTAAGCGGCCATCCATATGTTCAACCAAGGCGCTGCGGCTTTCTACCCAGTCGCCATCGTTGCAATACAAAATTCCGTCAATGGTGCGCATCTCGGCGCGGTGAATGTGGCCGCACACCACGCCCTGGTGGCCTCGCTGACGCGCCTCATTGGCGACAGCCACCTCAAAGTCCGTCACATAGTTCACTGCCGTTTTGACCTTGTTTTTCAAATAGGCAGAGAGTGACCAATACGGTAGCCCCATGCGGGCGCGCAAGGTGTTGAGGTAGCGGTTGATCTTGAGGGTGAACTCATACAAGTTGTCACCCACGTAAGCCAGCCACTTGGCACACTGAATCACGCCATCAAAGTAGTCACCATGGGTGACCCACAAGGCACGCCCATCGGCTGTGGTGTGCACGGTGTCTTCCAACACCTCAACCCCGCCAAAATGGTGGCCCACAAAGGCGCGGGCAAATTCGTCGTGGTTACCCGGAATAAACACGACCTTGCAGCCTTTGCGGGCTTGACGCAGCATTTTTTGCACCACGTCGTTATGGGCTTGGGGCCAAAACCAGCGACGGCGCAGTTGCCAGCCATCCACAATGTCACCCACCAAGTACAGGTAGTCGCTGGAGTGGTGCTTCATGAAATCCAGCAGGGCGGTGGCTTGACAGCCGGCGGTACCTAGGTGGATGTCAGATATAAAAATGGCCCGGTAGCGCAGGGGGCCAGAGTCGTCGTCAACTTCGGTGCTGGCGCTGGCGGTGACGCCCTGCCAGTTTGCACCCAGGGCGTCGAAGCCAGCCAACATTACGCCCCCAGAAAGTGTTTGCGGTAACGGGCAGGCAAATCGGCAATGCGCATGAGCATTGGCAAATCCGCCGAATTGAAGTCTGGGTCCCATGCCGGGGCACCCAGTACTTTGGCACCTAAGCGCAAGTAGCCTTTGATCAATGCCGGTGGCTCCACGTTGAGGGTGGAGTCCAGCTTGTCGATAGGCAAGGGCAAACGCGGGCGCACGTGGTATTCAATAGGTGCCAAGTGGGTTTGCTGCACTTGGCGCCAGATGCTGGCAGCCACGTCACCACTCACAATGCCGTTATGCAACATGGGCACGCTGGCACAACCAATCATGGTATCGAGTTGGTTGCGCACCATGAACTCGGCCAAAGCGCTCCACAGCGCCATGATCACGCCGCCATGGCGGTGGTCGGGGTGCACGCAGCTGCGGCCCAACTCCACCATGCGGTCACGCAAGGTGCGCAAGCGGGTCAAATCAAACTCGGTATCGCTGTAAGTACTGCCCACCCGCTTAGCTTGCACAGGGGTCAACACGCGGTAGGTGCCAATCACGTGTTGGGTGGCTTGGTCGCGCACCAGCAGGTGCTCGCAAAAATTATCAAACAAGTCGATGTCATGGCCCGGCAAAGTCGTGCTGAGGCGGGCTCCCATTTCGGTGGCGAACACGTCATAGCGCAAGCGCTGTGCGGCGCGCACATCGTCCAAATGGCGTGCCCATGAGACTTCGATGTTGCGGGCTGCTGAATTCTGGGTAGTGGCGGGGTTGGCAATGCCAGCGACTGCGCTGGGGCTTGAATCACGCACTTCGATGCGATTGAGGTTCGTCACGGTGCACTCCTATTTTTGCTTTTAGTAAAAACTGCGCTACTTAGAAGCCATCTAGACCTGCCCCCGGTCCTCTACGGTGCTTCTAGACGGAAATTGTGCGCAGCCAAGATGACGCAACCAAGGCATTCCTATGAAACTTCCATGACATAGCCCCACATCGACCAAGCCCACTCCAGTGCCGAAATCATTGGCAAACAATGGTTAATTCAATATTTCAAGTATCATTGAAATATGAATGCATTAATCCCACTCGACCCCGTAGACTGCACGGCAGCCGCCACCGTTTTGGACGAGACCCAAACCCTCAAAGCCCTCACCGCCTTGGCCCAGGCCCAAAGGCTGCGCACCTTCAAAGCTTTGGTGGTCGCGGGGATAGATGGTCTGACGCCCGGTGTGCTGGCCCAGCAGCTGCAGACATCACCCAGCGCCTTGTCATTCCACCTGAAAGAGCTGACGCACTCGGGCTTGGTGGCGGCGCAGCAGCGTGGACGTAACCTCATCTACCGCGCCAACTTCGCCCACATGAACGGCGTGCTGGCCTACCTCACAGAACACTGCTGCCAAGGCCAAGCCTGTGACTTGGAGGTGTCAAACAAAAGCGCCAATATGGCTGGCTGCGGCTGCTGAGCGCGGCTGCTAACGCTCTTGCCAAACCCCGTTTCCCTGACCAAGAAAGACCACCCATGTCCGAAACCTCCCCCATCCGCGTTTTGTTTTTGTGCACCCACAACTCGGCCCGCAGCATCTTGGCCGAAGCCACACTCAACCACATCGGCAAAGGCCGCTTCGTCGGCTACTCGGCTGGCAGCAGCCCACGTGAGAACCAACAACCCAACCCCATAGGCCTGCAAACCCTAGAAACCGCAGGCATCTCAACAGCGGGCTTGCGCAGCAAAAGCTGGGACGAATTCGCCCTACCCGACGCACCGCACATGGACCTCATCATCACCGTGTGCGACAACGCTGCCGGTGAAGTCTGTCCCTTCTGGCCCGGCAAACCCGCCACCGCCCACTGGGGCTACGCCGACCCGTCTGCGGGCGACGGTAGCGATGCTGACAAGGCCCAAGCGTTTCGCCATACCCTGCATGCCATCCACCGCCGACTGGAGTTACTTGTCAACCTACCCACCGACAAGCTAAGCGCCATGGTGATCCAGCAAACCGCGAAGGACTTGGCAAAAGCATGAGCGATCAAACAGAAATTGAATCTGGCTTGAACGCCACGACCGAAGCCGGGGCGGCGGTGCGTTCTGCGCAGGTTAAGGAGGAGCCCGCAGGCGCAAGCCGTAGGGCGGAGGACACGAAGCAGAACGCACTGCCGCCCGGGCGCAGCGCCCCACAAGCCGTCGCACCAAGCCGACTGCCACAACAACTGCTTGCAGAGTTCGCAGGCACCGCCGCCCTGCTCTGCGCCGTCATAGGCTCAGGCATCATGGCCCAGCGCATCAGTGGTGGCAACGATGGCGTGGCGCTCTTGGCCAACACCCTGGCCACTGTATTCGCGCTCTACGTGCTGATCGAAAGCCTGGGACCGGTGAGCGGCGCCCACTTCAACCCGCTGGTCACGCTCGTTATGTGGTCAAAAGGGCAACTTTCGCCCATGAATAGTGCGCGAGTGGCTACGTTTTTTATAGCATCTCAACTCTCCGGTGCCATAGCAGGTGCAGCTCTGGCCAACGCCATGTTCGAGCTGCCTCTGCTGCATTTCAGCCAACACCTGCGCGGCGGCTGGGACGCTGCCGGCCAGTTCACCGGCTGGGGCCAGTGGGTGGCCGAAGCCGTGGCCACCGGCGGGCTGCTGTTCACTATTTTGCGCGCGCCTGAAGGCAAAGCCCCGGCCCTGGTGGCCTGCTACATCGGCGCGGCCTACTGGTTCACCGCCAGCACCTCGTTTGCCAACCCGGCAGCCGTCATGGGCCGCATGTTCAGCGACACCTTTGCGGGCATTGCACCGGCCAGCGCCATCGGCTTTGTGCTGGCGCAAACCGTGGGTGCAGGCCTCGGGGTCGCCTTGGCCCAAGCACTTTCCTCCAAGAAGACCTCTGTATGACCATCACCATTTTTCACAACCCCGCCTGCGGCACCTCGCGCAACACTCTGGCCATGATCCGCAACAGCGGCGTGGAGCCCACGGTCATCGAATACCTAAAAACACCGCCCACCAAGGCCCGCCTGCAAGAGTTGCTGGCTGCCATGGGCACAGGCCCCCGCACCCTGCTGCGCGAAAAAGGCACGCCTTATGCCGAGCTGGATCTGTCGAACGACAAATGGACGGACGACGAGTTGCTGGACTTCATGCTGGCCCACCCCATTCTCATCAACCGCCCGGTGGTGGAAACGCCCCTGGGCACCCGCCTGTGCCGCCCCTCCGAGCTGGTGCTGGACCTCTTGCCCCACGCCCAGCAAGCTGCCTTCACCAAAGAAGATGGCGAAGCAGTGGTGAATGACAAGGGCCAACGTGTCTGATAGCGTGTCTGATGTGCTAAGCACCCTGCCCCAACTGGAGGTCGCGCACTTCCGCCTGGCGGATGCCGCCGCACTGCGCCCAACGCCCTCCACCCATGCGCCGCGCATTGCGCTGCTCTACGGCTCGCTGCGGCCCCGATCCTTTAGCCGCCTGCTCACCGAAGAGGCTGCGCGTTTGCTGCAGGCCATGGGGGCTGAGACCCGCATCTTCAACCCCAGCGGCCTGCCCCTGCCCGACGACGCGCCCGACACCCACCCCAAGGTGCAAGAGTTGCGCGCGCTGACGCAGTGGAGCGAAGGCATGGTCTGGACCTCACCCGAGCGGCACGGCGCCATGACCGGCATCATGAAAGCGCAGATCGACTGGATACCACTCAACAGCGGTGCCGTGCGCCCCACCCAGGGCAAGACACTGGCGGTCATGCAGGTGAGCGGCGGCTCGCAAAGCTTCAACGCCGTGAACCAAATGCGTGTGCTGGGCCGCTGGATGCGCATGGTGACCATCCCTAACCAAAGCTCGGTGGCCAAGGCATTCATGGAGTTCGGCGACGACGACCGCATGAAGCCATCCAGCTACTTTGACCGCGTGGTCGATGTAATGGAAGAGCTGATGAAGTTCACCCTGCTCACCCGCGATGCGTCCGACTATCTGGTGGACCGCTACAGCGAGCGCAAAGAGAGTGCTGAACAACTGATGAAGCGGGTGAATCAGCGTAGCCTGTGAGCCAAACGCCCCACACCATGACACACACATCCCCCGCGCTGGCCGATGCGCTGAACCATCACTGCTATTGCAAGACCTTGGACGTCAACTTGCTGAGCCAAGCCATAGGGCGGGATCCAAGGCTACGCGACATAGCATGCACCTTGGCGCAAACGCACCCGCACTTGTTTTCCAATACGGCGGTGTTTGTGTCGCACGCCACGGTGCAAGCTGTGCAAAACGCGGTGGCAGCCATTGAGCGCACCTTGTCCCTGCCGGGGTGGGCAGCGCAGGTACTCCCGGCAGCCAGTGCCATTGCGCAGGCTGACCACGGCCCGATGGGCGTTTTCATGGGCTACGACTTTCACCTCACGCCCACAGGACCGCAACTCATTGAAATCAACACCAACGCGGGCGGTGCCATGCTCAATGCGGTGCTGCTTCGTGCGCAGGCTGCGTGCTGCGACCTGATGGACACTACGCTGCACGCCTACGGCAACGTCAGCACGCTGGAAGATGATTTTGTGGCCATGTTTCAGGCAGAGTGGGCGCTGTTTTTGCAAGCCCAAGGACAAGCGCCGCGCCCTCTGCGCAGCATTGCTATCGTGGACCAAGCGCCCGACAGCCAGTACTTGGCGCCCGAGTTCTCCTTGTTTGCCCAACTCTTTAAGCGCCACGACATAGAGGCTGTGGTGGTAGATGCAGCCAGTTTGCAATTGCGCGATGGGCAACTCTTCAGTGACACCTTAGCCCTGGACTTGGTTTACAACCGTTTGACCGACTTTGACCTGTCTGCAGCTGACCACACGGCCCTGGCACAGGCCTATGCACGAGGTTTGGCAGCAGTCACACCCCACCCACGCGCCCATGCTTTGCGGGCCAACAAACAGCATTTAGTCACTTTGGGCCAAGCCGCAGCATTGAAAGCCTTGGGGCTTGATGCAGCAGACCAACGCACCCTGCTTGCCGCGGTACCCGCCAGTGAACGGGTAAGCCCGGACCATGCACCTGAGCTCTGGGAACGGCGCAAGCAGCTGTTCTTTAAACCATTAGACGGGTTTGGTGCCCGGGCGGTGTACCGGGGCGACAAGCTCACCAAGAAGGTGTGGGAGCAGATCCAGGCGGGCGACTACATCGCCCAAACGCTGGTGCCGCCGCCGCTGCGCGCCATGCAAATAGACGGAGCCACCACGGAACTTAAGTTCGATGTGCGGGCCTACACCTACGCGGGCCAGGTGCAGCTATTGGCCGCCCGCACCTACAGCGGCCAGACCACCAACTTCCGCACTCCAGGCGGCGGCTTTGCGCCTGTTCTGTTGGCCCCCGAACTGAGCGACTTGGCACAACAAGGCATGCTCCTACCTGACAGCAAGCGATGCGCATAAGCGCCGCAATCGCTATATAAAACATAGCTACCTGCGCTTATTCCATGGTTGCAAGAGGCCATTTATGTTCACATTTCTAGACCACCCTACCCGCCACCTGTTCTTTACCGGCAAAGGCGGCGTGGGCAAAACTTCCCTCTCCACGGCCTGCGCCATCGCGCTGGCCGACAGCGGCAAGCAAGTACTGCTGGTCAGCACCGATGCAGCGAGCAACTTGGACGAGATACTAGGTATCACCCTGGCCAACGCACCGGTACACGTGCCGGGCGTACCAGGCCTATCAGTGCTCAACATCGACCCCGACAGCGCGGCCCAGAGCTACCGAGCCCGTGTGCTAGCGCAAATGGACCCAGCCAGTTCCCAGACCGAGCGCAGCCAGGTGCAAGAGCAGCTGTCCGGCGCTTGCACCACCGAGATTGCCGCGTTTGACGAGTTTGCCAACCTGCTCAGTGGCGACGCTGCGGGCTATGACCATGTGGTTTTTGACACCGCACCCACAGGTCACACGCTACGCCTCTTGAGCCTGCCCAAAGCATGGACCGGTTTTCTAGAAGGCAACGACCGTGGTGCCTCGTGCCTCGGGCCCCACTCAGGACTCAAGATGCAGGAAGCTCGATTCGCTCAAGCCTTGAAAACGCTGAGCGATGCTGCGCAAACCACCGTCGTACTGGTCACCCGCCCCGATGTGGGCGCCATTGCTGAGGCTGCGCGCACTTCGTTGGAGCTGCAGGACTTGGGGCTGCATAACCAGCGCCTGGCCATCAACGGCGTGTTCCATGCCAGTGCGGCGGACGATGCTGTGGCTACTGCCTTTGAAGCATTGGGCACGCAGGCCCTTACGGACATGCCAGCGCATTTGCAGGTGCTGCCGCAAGACCGGATTCCGCTGCGCGCGTTTGACACCGTGGGCTTGGCTGCCCTGCGCGCGTTGCTTTCGAGCGACGACGCGGTGCCAAGCGCGCCAGCACATCCTGCACGCCCGGCCAAGCGCGCGGTGCCCCACGCCAACATGGAGCACACGCTCGCTGCGCTCACCGACGCACTGGCCACAGCAGGCCGTGGACTCATCATGGTCATGGGCAAGGGCGGCGTAGGCAAAACCACCATCGCCTCTGCCATTGCCGCTGGCTTGGTGCAGCGTGGCCATTCGGTGCACCTGAGCACCACCGACCCCGCAGACCACCTGCAAGTGACCGTGGACGGAAATCTGCCCGGCCTGAAGGTGGACCGTATAGACCCCAAGGCAGAGACTGAGAAGTACATCGCCAAGGTGATGGCCGCCAAATCGCCGGGGCTGGACGCAGCGGGTGTTGCATTGCTAAGGGAAGACCTGCAGTCGCCCTGCACCGAAGAGGTAGCGGTATTCCATGCGTTTTCACGCATCGTGTCCGAGGCGCGCAGCGCTTTTGTGGTGCTGGACACCGCGCCCACCGGCCACAGCCTGCTGCTGATGGACGCCACCGGCGCCTACCACCGCCAAATGCTGCGTGAGTACGGCGACGCCAGCCTAGGGCGACTTGTCACGCCGCTGATGCGCCTGCAAGACCCGCAGCACACCAAGATCGTGCTGGTCACACTGCCCGAAATCACCCCCGTATCGCAAGCCGCAGCGCTGCAGGACGACCTGCGCCGCGCGAAAATCGAACCTTTCGCCTGGGTCATCAACAAAAGCATGGTCGCCGCCGGCACGCAGGATACGTTGCTAGCAACCCGACTAACTGGTGAACAACAGCAGATGGACCGGATTGCCCATGGGCTGTCAAAACACAGCTACGTGGTGCCATGGATGGCCGAACGGCCGGTGGGAATTCGTGCTTTGGGCGAGATGACTTCGCTACAAAAATAGTAGCTACTTGCGCTTATCGGATGGGCGGTGGTGGCGATTTTGAAAACCTTTGATTTGCGCCGTAGTTAGCGGATGCAGTAGCCGCAAAATTTCCGCTGGCACCCTGGCATGGATCGCCTGAATCCATCGCAAAACAAGCGGGAATCTGGCAATGTCCATCCGTTGCAATTGAAGGCCGTTCGACTACGCGACTGGGCAAAGCCTCATCGCGCAGCCTCTCACACCCTAAGCCTTCAAGGTATCCGCAATGCGCTGGGCACAAGCGCGGGCTTGGCTTTCATCGCGAGCTTCTACCATCACGCGCACCAAGGGCTCGGTGCCGCTTGCGCGGATGAGCACACGGCCGGTGTCGCCCAACTCTGCCTCTACCGCTTTGGTGGTGGCGTCCAGATTGGGGCTGGCTTTCCAGTCTTGGCCGGGCTGCAAGCGCACATTGATCAAGATTTGAGGGAAGAGCGTGACATCGGCAAGCAATGCCGCCAAGGTGTGACCATGGCGAATACAAGCCTGCAACACCTGCAGGGCTGACACAATGCCATCGCCCGTGGTGTGCTTGTCCAAAGCCAGCAAGTGGCCAGAACCTTCGCCGCCCAGTACCCAACCGCGCGCTTCAAGTTCTTCGAGCACATAGCGGTCACCAACCTTGGCGCGTACCAGGGCCACGCCCTTGTCTTTCAATGCCAACTCCACCGCCATATTGGTCATGAGCGTGCCCACGACGCCAGGGACGGACTCATCTCTACGGCGTCCGGACACTTGCCCACCGCGGGACAGGCGCTCTTTGACCATGAGGTACAAGATTTCATCGCCGTTGAAGAGGCGTCCGTCAGCGTCCACCAATTGCAGTCGGTCGGCATCGCCATCGAGCGCAATGCCATAGTCTGCGCCATGGGCCTTGACAGCAGCAACCAGTGCCTCAGGGTGCGTAGCTCCAACCCCGTGGTTGATGTTGAGGCCATCTGGGGCACAGCCAATCGAGATGACCTCGGCGCCCAGTTCGTGGAACACTTTGGGAGCGACTTGGTAAGCCGCGCCATGCGCGCCGTCGACGACGATCTTGACGCCTTTGAGCGTGAGGTTGTTGGCAAATGTACCTTTGCAAAACTCAATGTAGCGGCCAGCCGCATCGTCCAAACGGCGGGATTTACCCAAATTGGCCGAATCCACCCACTGAGGGGGCAGTTCCAAAGCAGCCTCGACGGACAACTCCCAAGCGTCGGGCAGCTTGGTACCTTGGGCACTGAAAAACTTGATGCCGTTGTCGGCAAACGGGTTATGGCTGGCGCTGATCACCACCCCCAAGGAAGCCCGCAAGGTGCGGGTCAAATAGGCAACGCCTGGCGTGGGCAAGGGTCCGAGCAGCACCACGTCTACCCCCGCAGAGTTAAAGCCACTCTCCAAGGCGCTTTCCAGCATGTAGCCAGAAATACGCGTGTCTTTGCCAATCAATACCGTTGGGCGATTGTCGGTCTGTTTGAGTACACGACCAACCGCATGGGCCAAGCGCAGCACAAAGTCGGGCGTGATAGGTGCAACCCCTACAGCGCCACGGATTCCATCTGTACCAAAATATTTTCGACTCATGCGATCAACCTCTCGTTTGGGGCATGGATGCCCTTTGTTTTAAAAATCTGCAGCGTTGCTATTGGCAGCGGCCAACACCTTGAGGGCTTGCACCGTTTCTCTCACATCGTGCACGCGTACTATGCTTGCGCCGTTTTGCACGGCGAGCACGGCAGCAACTACGCTGGGTACCACCCTGTCACGGGTGTTAAGTGTAGCGGCGCTGCCAAGTGAGTCTTGCGTGACTGCCACAAGAGACGACTTGCGGGACCATCCCGCAAGCACTGGATAACCAAGCGGCAACAAAGCACGCTGCTGCCCCAACAGCGAGAAATTTTGTACGACAGTTTTTCCGAATCCAATGCCGGGGTCTAGGCAAATTCGGCTTGCATTCACCCCCTTAGCCCGCAGCGCGTCAGCGGACTTGCCCAAAAACGATACGACTTGGGCCATCACGTTACCCTCCATAGGTGCTACTTGCATGGTGCTGGGTTCACGGTGCATATGCATTAAACAGACGCCGCAGCTGGGGTGCTGGGCCACAACATCCACCCCAGTCAGACTATCGCCATCAGACTTCCATCGCAAAGCCCAGACGTCGTTAATGATGTCTACCCCCATGTCAAGGGCTGCGCGCATCAGTTGCGGCTTATAGGTGTCTAGCGATACGGGCACACCCAATGTAAGCGCATGCCTCAGAACGGGAAGCACACGCGCCATTTCGTCTTCAAGAGGCAAGGCCAACGCCCCTGGGCGGGTCGACTCGCCGCCTATGTCCAGAATGTGGGCCCCATCCCGCAACAGCTGCTCACACTGCGACATCGCCTCTTGCCCAGTGGCAAAGCGGCCACCGTCAGAGAACGAATCTGGTGTGACATTGACGATCCCCATGACTTTGGGGGTGGATACATCTAAGCTAAAGCGTGAGGTTTGCCAGTACATGCGGCACATTATCCGTCGCCAAACTGGCGAGTTCGGAAGCGAGCGCAAAGGAAGCTAATCAGTGCAGGCATAAAAAAAGGGGCTTTGAAAGCCCCTTTTTGTTATCGCATGTTCGCTTAGGCAGCGTTGGTAGCTGCCCCAGTTGCGACCGCGCCACTCCCTCCGCCACTACCGTCACCACTACCGGTGTTGATCGCACGGGGGCTCCAGTCTTTGGGTGGGCGTGGCTCTTTGCCAGCCATGATGTCATCGAGCTGATCGCTGTCTATGGTTTCCCACTCCAGCAGCGCTTTGGCCATCGCATGCATCTTGTCTTGGTTGTCTTCAATGAGCTTGCGCGCCAAAGAATACTGTTGGTCAATGATGCGACGCACCTCGGAGTCGACCTTTTGCATCGTCTGTTCGCTCATGGTGGTGGTTTTGGTCACGCTGCGGCCCAAAAACACTTCCCCTTCGTTTTCGGCATACACCATAGGGCCCAAGGCGTCTGTCATGCCATAACGGGTCACCATGTCACGTGCAATGGAAGTCGCACGTTCAAAGTCGTTGGAAGCCCCCGTGGTCATTTGCTTCATGAACACTTCTTCAGCAATGCGGCCACCAAACAACATGCTGATTTGGTTGAGCATGAACTCGCTGTCGTAGCTGTACCGGTCTTGCGCGGGCAAACTCATGGTCACCCCCAAAGCACGTCCACGAGGGATGATCGTGACCTTATGCACTGGGTCGCATTTAGGCAGCAACTTGCCGATCAGCGCATGCCCAGACTCATGGTAGGCCGTATTTTTACGTTCTTCCTCAGGCATGACCATGCTTTTGCGCTCAGGGCCCATCAAGATTTTGTCTTTGGCTTTTTCAAAGTCTTGCATATCCACCAAACGGGCATTGCGACGTGCAGCCATCAACGCGGCCTCATTGCACAGGTTAGCCAAGTCGGCACCGCTCATGCCGGGTGTACCACGGGCAATGGTCATCGCACTCACGTCTTGACCCAAAGGAACCTTGCGCATGTGCACGTTCAAAATTTGCTCGCGACCACGAATATCAGGCAGCGTCACATACACCTGACGGTCAAAACGGCCTGGACGCAACAGAGCCGCATCCAAAATGTCGGGGCGGTTGGTAGCAGCCACCACGATGACGCCTACATTGGTTTCAAAACCGTCCATCTCAACCAACATCTGATTGAGGGTTTGCTCTCGCTCATCATTGCCGCCACCCAAGCCAGCACCGCGCTGGCGACCGACGGCGTCAATTTCGTCAATGAAGATGATGCAAGGTGCATTCTTCTTGGCGTTTTCAAACATGTCGCGCACGCGGGAAGCGCCCACGCCAACAAACATTTCTACAAAGTCAGAACCCGAGATGCTGAAAAACGGTACTTTGGCTTCGCCAGCAATGGACTTTGCCAAAAGCGTTTTACCAGTCCCAGGGGGGCCAACTAACAGCAATCCGCGCGGGATACGCCCGCCCAGCTTTTGGAACTTGCTAGGGTCTTTCAGGAAGTCGACAACTTCCTTAACTTCTTCTTTGGCTTCGTCGCAACCTGCAACATCTGCAAAAGTCACGGTGTTGGCGTTTTCATCCAGCAAGCGGGCCTTGCTTTTTCCAAAGCTAAACGCACCACCTTTGCCACCGCCTTGCATCTGGCGCATGAAGTACACCCAAACGCCAATCAAGAGCAGCATAGGGCCCCAGCTCACGAGCAATGTCATGAGCAAGGAGCCTTCTTCGCGAGGCTTGACGTCAAACTTGACACCGTTGTTGCGCAAGTCACCGACCAAGCCTCGGTCGAGGTAGGTTGCGGTCGCGCGGATCTTACGGTCATCCGTTGTGACGGCCAGAATCTCAGAGCCACCAGGGCCTTCTTGAATGACTGCACTCTTGATGCGCTTAGCCGCAACTTCGTCAAGAAATTCAGAATACCCAATCACACTCGCCCCGGCTGAGCCGTGCGAGTCAAACTGCTTAAACACGGTGAATAGCACAAGCGCTATCACCAACCACACTGCAATTTTCGAAAACCACTGATTATTCAAGCGAAGCTCCAATACGGGCGCAATTAGAAAGACATTGCGTACCTGAGTCCTATTTTAGGCCTTTCAAGGTTTAAGGCCCAAATTATTCCGATTCAGCCATAGTTTCCGGATGGAAATGATGGCACCAGTATTCCTTACGAGAAATTACTTCAGACGCAAACCCTGGCCTGACAAAAAGATTTCAGACGAGCGATCACGTGACGCTTTGGGTTTGTGGTTCTTCACCACCAAAAAAGCAGACTTAAAGTGCTGCACAACCGAGTCATAGCTACCACCGTGAAAAGCCTTCACAACCAAGGTTCCCTGTGGCTTCATGTGGTTCTGTGCAAACTCGATCGCAAGCTCGATCAAATACTCCACACGTGAAGCGTCTGCAGATGAAATACCCGACAAGTTAGGAGCCATGTCTGACACCACGACATCGGCTTGACGACCTTCCAAGGCTTGTGTCAACAAGCCAAGCACGTCTGCTTCTCTAAAGTCACCCTGTATAAAGGTCACTCCCTCGATAGGATCCATGGGCAAGATGTCCAGACCAATGATGGTACCGTTCAAATCCCCCACCGCAGCGCCCTTGGGCGACATTTTGCGACGCACATATTGACTCCAGGCACCGGGCGTGCATCCAAGATCCACTACGAGTTGCCCAGGTTTGATGAGACCCAGCGACTCGTCAATTTCCTTGAGTTTGTAGGCGGCACGGGCGCGATAGCCCTCTTTATGCGCCAATTTGACGTAGGGATCGTTAATATGGTCATGCAGCCAGGCCTTGTTGACCTTTTTGCCTTTACTAGGGGTTTTCATTGCACCGATAATACCCCTATGCCCCAAATTCAATTGACACCTGCCCAGCGCAAAGAACATCGCTCCGAAGCCCACCATCTTGACCCCGTGGTCATGATTGGAAATGACGGCCTTACCGCCAATGTAAAAAAAGAAATCGACGCAGCGCTCAGCGCCCACGGTCTGATCAAAGTCAGAGTCTTCTCAGACGACCGGGTTGCCCGAGAGAGTCTGTACCAATCCATTACGGAAGAACTCAACGCGGCTCCCATTCAGCACATCGGCAAGTTGCTGGTCATGTGGCGCCCGAAAGTTGAAAAAGAACGCACAGTTGACGAAGACCGCATGGCTGGCCCGCGCGATTTTAAAGTGCTGAAGTACAGCAAGCGCGCCGGACAACGCCCTGAAGTTAAGACCTTGCGTGTATTGGGAAATCAGCGACTCACAGCAGGTGGCAATGTGAAGCGGGCCAAACCTAAGCCACAAACCAGCATCAAGAAACGCAGCCAAACCTAAGCTGCGCTCTGCTCCTCTTTCGCTAGGCTTGCGCTGGAGTTCCCACCTCACGACGGCTTAGCAAAGCAAACACCACGGCCGAACATAGCCACTGCAGAAAATACATGGCACCTCCCACCCGGTGCCACAGTGTGAGGTTGTCACGCGCCACAATGCGCGGAGCAACGCCATACTCCACAAGCAGAGCGAACAGCAAACCAGCCACTGCAAAACCTATAGCAGCTAGCGCTTTATCCATGGGCGCAGTAGCCATTTTTTGTTTCAAAAGAAGCATCAAACCCACGGCACAAACGCTGGACACATAGGTTTGCGCAGTGAACAGCTTGGCAGCCATATTGCCAGCCATGGCGGGCGTGGCCAAATTGGAAAACAGCATCGGAACGACAAAAAAGCCAAGGGTCGTCAAACTACCCCACCACAACGCCGCCAGCCACACTGGCAGCTGGCTTAGCACCCTAGATATACGAGACAGTGACAATTTCGTAGGCCCGCACGCCACCGGGCGCCTGTACTTCCGCGGTGTCACCTTCAGATTTCCCGATCAAGGCACGTGCAATGGGGCTGCTGATATTGACTAAGCCAAGCTTGATATCGGCCTCGTCTTCACCGACGATTTGGTAAGTCACTGTATTGCCGGTTTCCTCGTCCTCTAGCTTCACAGTGGCTCCGAAGACCACCCTTCCTTCAGCGTCCAACTCGGCGGGATCAATGACTTGGCATGCAGAAAGCTTGCCTTCGACCTCTTGAATACGACCTTCAATAAAGCCTTGACGGTCTTTAGCGACCTCATACTCTGCGTTTTCGCTCAGGTCGCCTTGGGCACGGGCTTCAGAGATGGCGTTAATCACCCAGGGTCGATCTATCGTCTTAAGTTTGTGCAATTCTGCGCGCAACAACTCTGCGCCGCGTTTGGTGATGGGGATGGTAGCCACGTACTGCTCCGGGTTAAAACGGGATGAACAAAAAAGGAAACCGCCGACCGTTGCCGATCGGCGGTATGAATTGCAGCAATTATGCCGCGATTGTGACCAGCCGTTTAGGCGGCAGCTAACTGTGCGTGCATTTCCTGAATGGAAATGACATCGAGATGGTCCAGGTGGGGCATGCCTTGTACGGCAGCCTCAGCGCCTGCAATCGTCGTGAAAGTGGTAACACGTGCCAACAAAGCAGAGGTACGAATCAGACGGGAATCCGCAATGGCATTGCGGCGCTCCTCTACAGTATTGATCACCAATGCAATTTCGTTGTTTTTGATCATGTCCACAATGTTGGGGCGACCTTCCGTGACTTTGTTGACCACTTCACACGCGACCCCAGCTGCGTTAACAGCAGCCGCTGTGCCTTTGGTCGCCGATACCGTAAAACCCATGTGAGCCAAGGCCCGTGCAACTTCAATGGCACGGGGTTTATCGGCACTTTTGACGGATAAGAAGGCGCGCCCTGCACGCGGCAGCTTGGTGCCCGCGCCCAGTTGTGACTTAACGAATGCTTCACCAAAGGTTTTCCCGACGCCCATCACCTCGCCTGTGGACTTCATCTCAGGCCCCAGTATCGTATCTACCCCTGGGAACTTCACGAACGGGAACACCGCTTCCTTCACACTGAAGTAAGGAGGATTCACTTCCGCCGTAATGCCTTGAGAGGCCAAACTTTGTCCCACCATGCAGCGTGCGGCCACTTTAGCCAATTGAATGCCCGTCGCCTTGCTTACAAACGGCACAGTCCGTGACGCGCGGGGATTGACCTCCAGCACATAAATCACGTCTTTGCCATCTACGTTTTGAATCGCGAACTGCACATTCATCAGACCCACCACGTTCAAGGCCTTCGCCATGGCTGCGGTTTGGCGCTTGATCTCCGCCACCGTGTCTGTGCCCAAGCTGTAGGGAGGCAGCGAGCAGGCGGAGTCGCCGCTGTGTACACCGGCTTGCTCAATGTGCTCCATCACGCCACCGATGAACGTAGCGCCCTCAATACCATCAGCACCTGCGTCACGGATACAGTCGACATCACACTCAATCGCGTCGTTCAAGAAACGGTCCAACAACACCGGGGAGTCATGGCTAACCTTAACGGCCTCGCGCATGTAGCGTTCCAAGTCACGCTGCTCATGCACGATTTCCATGGCGCGACCACCTAACACATAGCTAGGACGCACGACCAAGGGGTAACCCAAAGCGGCAGCCTTTTCCAGGGCTTCAGGCTCGGTGCGGGCCGTCGCGTTGGGGGGTTGGCGCAATTTCAGTTCATGCAGCAGTTTTTGGAAACGCTCACGGTCTTCCGCTGCATCAATCATGTCAGGGCTAGTGCCAATAATGGGCACGCCGTTGGCTTCGAGATCCAAGGCCAACTTCAACGGTGTTTGCCCACCGTATTGAACAATGACGCCCACTGGCTTTTCTTTGTCCACAATTTCTAGGACGTCTTCCAGGGTCAACGGTTCGAAGTACAGGCGGTCGGACGTGTCGTAGTCGGTAGACACGGTTTCCGGGTTGCAGTTGACCATGATGGTCTCATAACCATCTTCGCGCATGGCCAAAGCCGCGTGCACGCAGCAGTAGTCAAACTCGATCCCTTGGCCAATGCGGTTGGGGCCACCGCCCAACACCATGATTTTTTTGTTGTTGGTAGGCGCGGCTTCGCACTCTGAGCCGTCGGCTTCATAGGTGGAATACATGTAGGCCGTGTTGGTGCTGAACTCAGCCGCGCAGGTATCTACCCGCTTGTAAACGGGGCGCACACCCAAGGCACGGCGCTTTTCGCGAACCGCCTTGTCCGTGGTTTTGAACTGGCGTGCCAAGCGGCGGTCAGAAAAACCTTTTTGCTTCAGGCTGCGCAAGGTTGCTGCGTCGATGCGGTCAAGAGCAGAGCCGCTGTCTGGCTGGGGCAAGCGTTCAATTTCCAGTTCGATTTTGACGATCTGCTCAATTTGCACCAAGAACCAAGGATCGATTTTGGTAATGGCGTAGACCTCATCCACGCTCATGCCTTGGGCGAAAGCGTCACCTACATACCAAATGCGTTCTGGGCCTGGTGCACCCAATTCTTTTTCCAATACCTCGCGGTCTTGGGTTTTTTCGTTCATCCCATCCACGCCGACTTCTAGACCGCGCAAGGCTTTCTGGAAGGACTCTTGGAAGGTGCGGCCCATTGCCATCACTTCACCCACTGACTTCATTTGCGTAGTGAGGCGGCTATCGGCTGCTGGGAATTTCTCAAAGGCGAAACGTGGGATTTTGGTAACCACATAGTCGATGCTGGGCTCAAAACTCGCTGGCGTTGCGCCTCCCGTGATGTCGTTGCGCAACTCGTCTAAGGTGTAGCCCACTGCTAACTTGGCAGCCACTTTTGCAATCGGAAAGCCAGTTGCCTTGGACGCCAAAGCCGAAGAGCGTGACACGCGCGGGTTCATCTCGATGACAACCATGCGTCCATCTTTGGGATTGATGGAGAACTGCACGTTAGAGCCGCCAGTGTCCACTCCAATTTCACGCAACACCGCCAACGAGGCATTGCGCAGGATTTGGTATTCCTTGTCCGTCAAGGTTTGCGCTGGTGCCACCGTGATGGAGTCACCTGTGTGCACGCCCATAGGGTCCAAGTTTTCGATGGAGCAAACGATGATGCAGTTGTCCGCCTTGTCGCGCACCACTTCCATTTCGTACTCTTTCCAACCCAAGAGAGACTCTTCAATCAAGAGCTCATTGGTAGGCGAGGCTTCAAGACCGCGTTTGCATATAGTTTCAAACTCTTCGGAGTTGTAGGCAATGCCGCCGCCCGTGCCGCCCAGTGTGAAGCTAGGGCGAATGACCGTGGGAAAGCCCAAGGTCTTTTGAACAGCCCAAGCCTCGTCCATGCTGTGGGCAATGCCGGAGCGCGCTGAACCTAGACCGATCTTGGTCATCGCGTCTTTGAATTTCAAGCGGTCTTCCGCCTTGTCTATGGCTTCAGGAGTTGCGCCGATGAGCTCCACCTTGTATTTTTCCAGCACCCCGTGGTGCCACAAATCCAACGCACAGTTCAAGGCCGTTTGACCACCCATGGTAGGCAGAATGGCATCAGGGCGTTCTTTGGCAATGATCTTCTCGACGGTTTGCCAGGTGATCGGCTCAATGTAGGTCACATCAGCCGTGGCGGGGTCGGTCATGATGGTTGCGGGGTTGCTGTTGATCAGCACCACACGGTAGCCCTCTTCACGCAACGCCTTGCATGCCTGCACGCCGGAGTAATCGAACTCACACGCTTGGCCAATAATGATGGGGCCAGCGCCAATGATGAGAATAGTTTTGATATCAGTACGTTTTGGCATATTTCACTACTTCTTATGTGCGTACAGCGCCTAAGGACGCTGCACAAATTTCCGAAACCCGTCCAAGGCGACAGGTACTAACTCAAACTTGCAGACGCTAGCTTCACCCCAAACCACACAAACAAGCCCCCCACCGCGCTGGACAAACCAGCACTGGTGCGGTGGCGCGCACGAAACAACTGGGCCAAGCGCGCGCCCAAGAAGATGATGGTGGACAAGTACACAGCACTGAAGGCCATGACGATGAAGCTCAAAATCAGAAAAGGAACTGCGGGCGTCGCATAGCTGGGGTCAATAAACTGAACAAAGAACGACAGCAAGAACAAAATCGCCTTCGGGTTCAGCAAGCTAATGAGAAGCGCCCGCTTAAACGGGTGGTTCATATTGACTGTGGGGGCAGCGTCAGAAGCGGCATCGATCACTGACGTTCCTGCGCGCAACTTTTTCACTGCTGCCACCAATAAATTGATGCCCACCCACGCCAAATAGGCGGCGCCCACATACTTAACGACGATGAATAGTGCAGGGTAGGTACGCAATAAGCTCGCCGCACCCAAGGCGGTCAGGGCAAGCAAGATGGTGTCTCCGACAAAAACGCCGCCAGCGCCTTTAAACCCTGCACGCACGCCACGTGCCGAAGCAACAGACAACACGTAAAGGGAGTTCGGGCCAGGCAACAAAATGATGCCTAACGCACCGAGGACATACGTCCACAAATCGGTGACACCATAAAAGCTCATGCCTTGGCGCCTCGCACTGTTTCCATTTCACGAATGAAACGATCGAACAGGTAGCCAATGTCTTGCGGTCCTGGTGATGCTTCAGGGTGACCTTGGAAACAGAACGCGGGCTTGTCAGTGCGCTCTAAGCCTTGCAAGGTGTTGTCAAACAGGCTGACATGGGTAGCGCGCAAGTTTGAGGGCAAGGACTTCTCGTCCACAGCAAACCCGTGGTTCTGGCTCGTGATGCTGACACGGCCACTGTCCAGGTCTTTCACCGGATGGTTGGCGCCGTGGTGGCCAAACTTCATCTTGAAGGTCTTGGCGCCCGAGGCCAATGCCATGATTTGGTGACCTAAGCAGATACCAAACGTGGGCGTACCTGAATCAATCAATTCACGGGCAGCGGCAATCGCGTAGTCACAGGGCTCTGGGTCGCCTGGGCCGTTGCTCAAGAAAATGCCGTCGGGTTGGTGTTTCAATACTTCCGCAGCGGGTGTCTGCGCGGGTACCACGGTAACTTTGCAGCCCCGCTGTGCCAGCATGCGCAAGATATTTTTCTTGACACCGAAGTCATACGCGACCACGTGGAATGTGGGGGCAAGTTGCGCACCATAGCCCTCCCCCAAAGTCCACTCGGTTTCGGTCCAGCTATAGCTTGCACTAGAGCTAACCACCTTGGCCAAATCTAAACCCGCCATAGCCGGAGCAGCTTTAGCGGCACTTACGGCTTTTTCAACGACAGCAGCAGTAATCACCTCCCCTGGGGCAAGCGCCAAGATGCAGCCATTTTGGGCACCGTGGGTTCTGAGTTGACGTGTCAACTGGCGTGTGTCAATGTTGGCGATAGCAACGCTGCCTTGCTCTTGCAAGTACTCGCTGAGCGACTGGGTCTGTCGGAAGTTGGATGCAACCAAGGGCAGATTTTTGATGATCAATCCCGCGGCGTAAACCTTGTTGGACTCGACATCTTCAGCATTGACGCCATAGTTGCCGATGTGGGGATAGGTGAGTGTGACGATCTGTTGGCAGTAACTGGGGTCAGTCAAGATTTCCTGATAGCCCGTCATGGAAGTGTTGAATACCACCTCCCCGACAGTAGAGCCTGCGGCTCCTATGGAATTGCCAATATAGACCGTGCCGTCTGCGAGCGCCAAGATGGCGGGTGGGGTAGTTCCCTTTAAAGACAAAAGCACTGGTTTCTCCGGATGGGGTTTTCGGGTACGCCCAAACGCGCTCAAGAATCAACTCTTGGCTTGCTTTTGTGAAGGGAGGTGCTTTTTGAGGCGCTAGACGTACAGGATGCGGTGAAGCGCCCCATTATAGCCGAGGCAAATGAAGCGGCATAAGGAAACCCAGCCGCACCTGAACTACTAAGCCCTCACACTGGGTGCTTGAGATGCACTTGCATGAAGGCAAATAGCAGCGGCGGCTCCCACATTGAGAGACTCTTCCCCCCCTGGTTGAGCGATACGAATATGCACGCGTGCCATCGCTTCCAACTCCGTGCAAACCCCCTGCCCTTCATGCCCAAAGACCCACGCGCATGGATTTGGCAGCTGGTTCGTATACTGAGCCACATGGAGAAACTCCCCTCTGTGTGAGCTCGTAACCACGATGGGCAGGTCCAAGCCATCCAGGTTGGCAAAGGTAAATCCCTCGAACAGCCGCAAACCCCAGTGCGCACCCATACCGGCACGTAAAACCTTGGAACCCCATAGCGCCGCTGTACCCTTTAGCGCTAGCACTTGCTCAACCCCAAACGCTGAAGCGCTGCGCAATATAGACCCAACGTTGCCGGCATCTTGAACCCGGTCAAGAATCACGGTGGCAACACCAGGTTTCAGACCTTGGTCACGAGGTAACGCAAACACATATCCCATGCTCGCTGGCGACTCTAGGCCGCTGATCTCATGAAAAAGTGCATCCGGAACTACTATGTTTTTTGTAGCGGCCTGCACATATTCTGTGCGCGCAGCCGATAGAAACGACTCGGCGAATACAGCTATATCGGGACGCATACCCCTGACCAAGGCCGCGCGACACAAATGGTCTCCCTCTGCCCAATAGCGCTGCTGCTTTCGATACGCCCCATTTTCTTGGGACAAACGCCGCAAGTCCTTGATCAAGGCGTTATCTCTAGAGCTAATACGCAGCATCGAAGGGGCGTTCATACCAACACCTCCGCTACGGGACGGAAAGTCTTTCTATGCTGGGGACAGGCACCGTGAAAACGCAATGCTGCCAAATGCTGCGCAGTGCCATACCCCTTGTGCTTTGCAAAACCATACTCAGGGTAGAGGTGATCGACCTCTTCACACCATCGGTCACGGTGTACCTTAGCCAAGATAGATGCAGCAGAGATCGCTGAAATGAATGCATCCCCTTTGACCACCGCTTCAGCCAACACGCCCAATACTGGGATGCGATTTCCGTCTACCAAGACCTTTGCTGGTTTGAGGCGCAGGCCTTCTACGGCTCTACGCATAGCGAGCATAGTGGCCTGCAAAATGTTGAGTCGCTCTATCTCTTCAACGCTCGCCTCTGCTATGGCGCAGCACAGCGCCTTGGCACGAATTTCGTCAAACAACGCCTCACGCCGTGCGGCGCTTAAGACCTTGGAATCTGCCAAGCCCGCTATAGGATTCATTTCATCCAGGATGACGGCAGCGGCCACCACAGGCCCCGCCAATGGCCCGCGCCCAGCTTCGTCTACCCCGGCAATAAGTCCAGGCGCAGTCCAAACTAGACTGGTTTGGCGCGGAGAATTAAGGCTTGCCATACGTGGTTTAGCTCTGGAGGACTTGCTGAATGGCATGGGCAGCTAACTGAGCGGTATCACGCCGCAGTTCAGTGTGCATTGCAGTAAATTTTTGGTTAAGCGCCCTTAGGCGCTTGGTAGTGGCGGGCTCGGCCTGCAACCACCCAAGAACAGCGCTAGCCAGCGCTTGAGGAGTTGCTGCGTCTTGCAAGTACTCGGGCACTACGAACTCTCCGCACAGGATATTGGGCAAACCCACCCACGGTTGCAGTCGCTTGCGCCGCATGATTTGCCACGACAACCAACTCATGTGGTATGCGATGACCATGGGGCGCTTGAACAACGCGGCCTCTAAGGTTGCCGTGCCGCTTGCAATCAGCGTGACATCGCACGCTGCAAGCACGGTGTGGGACTGACCATCCACCAAAAGCACGTGTTCCAACATCCCGCAGGCTTGGGCGGCCTTTTCAATCTCAATACGCAACAAAGGGGCGACTGGAATTACGAATTTGATAGCAGGCTTCGCACGCAGAACAAGCGCAGCAGCCATAAAGAAGCGCAAAGCTAGGTGCTGCACTTCCGACCTGCGGCTACCAGGCAATAGGGCCACAACACAGTCATCGGCCGAGAATCCTAAGGCGGCGCGCGCCATCGCACGATCTGGCTGCATCGGTATATGGCTAGCAAGCGGGTGGCCAACGTAGGTCGCATGAATGCCGTGCCGCGCCAGTAAGGCTGGCTCAAAAGGGAATATGCACAAAACGTGATCTACGCTGCGCTTAATCTTCTCTAATCGCTTAGGGCGCCACGCCCACACAGACGGGCACACAAAATGGACCGTCTTAATGCCTGCGTTCTTTAGCTCCGCTTCCAAGTCAAGATTGAAGTCAGGCGCATCCACACCGATAAACACTTGGGGCTTGCTCTGAAGCAGACGGGTTTTTAGGCTACTGCGTATCCCGATAATTTCGCGATACCTACGCATTAGCTCCCAGCTAAAGCCGTGAACCGCGAGTTTTTCGTGCGACCACCACGCATCAAACCCTCGGAGTGCCATCTGTGGGCCACCAATGCCGAAAGTATGCAACCGAGGCCATTGCGCCAGCATCCCATCCAAAAGTAACCCAGCAAGAAGGTCACCTGAGGCCTCCCCTGCGACCAAAGCAACACCGAACCGATCAAGTTGGTCTGTCGCTCCAGAGGGCGAGGTATTGCTGAGTCCCATGGCGACAGCTAAACCAAACTAGCGAACAATGCCGCGCTGCGGAGATGTCTGAGCAAGAAACGCCAACATCATCTCGATGTCCGCCTCTGACTCGACGTGAGCGTCTTTCAACTCAGCGATGCGTGCACGTGCCGCCTCCAATGTCAGGTCATCCCGATACAAGGCTTTATGCATAGCTTTTACTGCGCCTACCCGAGGCGCCGAAAACCCGCGACGGCGCAGACCCTCATAGTTCATTGACCGAGCATGGGCCGGCTGGCCTTGGCACATCACATAGGGAGGCACATCGGCAAACAAAAGTGTGCACATCGCGGTCATGCTATGGGCGCCGATTCTCACGAACTGGTGCACAACCGTGAAACCACCAAGAATCGCCCAATCACCTACGTGGACGTGCCCCGCCAGCTGCGAATTGTTGGCAAAAATTGTGTTGTTGCCGACGACACAATCGTGCGCCAAATGCACATATGCCATAAGCCAGTTGTCATTGCCGACTCGGGTGATGCCAGTGTCACCTGGAGAGCCAATATTGAAGGTGCAAAACTCGCGAATCGTGTTTCGATCACCAATAACCAACTCACACGGTTCGCCAGCGTATTTTTTGTCCTGCGGTATTGCACCCAAGGAACTGAACTGGAATATTCTGTTGTCAACCCCGATGGTGGTGTGCCCTTCGATCACACAATGCGGCCCCACTGTAGTACCGGCCCCTATCTTGACGTGGGGACCAATCACAGAGTAAGGCCCGACCGTCACCGTTGAATCGATTTCAGCACTTGCCGATACAACGGCGGTGGCGTGAATGTTGCTCACAACTCGCTCACTAGGCTATAGCGCGCATTGCGCAAGTCAGCTCGGCTTCGACAGCTAACTCACCAGACACGGTTGCCTTAGCCTTGAACTTAAATATACCGGCCTTCATACGAAGCAACTCCACGTCCAAAATCAATTGATCTCCTGGTTCAACAGGACGCTTGAAGCGCGCACCATCAATGCCCGCAAAGTAATAGACCATGTCATCGCTTGGGGAAGTACCCAAGGCGTCAAATGCCAGCAAAGCAGCGGCCTGCGCAAGTGCTTCCAGCATGAGAACACCAGGCATCACTGGGCGGTGAGGAAAATGTCCTTCGAAAAAAGGCTCGTTCATGGTCACGTTTTTCAGTGCCTTGATGGTTTTACCTTTGTCCAACTCCAACACACGATCAACCAACAAAAAGGGATAGCGATGCGGCAGCTGCTTCAAAATTGCGTGAATGTCCATCATTTGTTTTCCATTGTCTTCAGAGTTTCTTCCAACACGCGAATGCGATCTCGCAGACTGTGCAATTGTTTCAGTGACGCAGCATTCTTCTCCCATGCGCTGTTGTCATCGATGGGGAACATGCCAGTGTAAGTGCCGGGCTTACGGATCGAGCGCGTGACCACTGTGGCCGCAGATACGTTGACATGGTCGGCCAAGCTCAGATGCCCCAGAACGATCCCTCCTCCTCCCACCGTGCAATGCGCACCAATGGTGGCGCTGCCAGCAACACCCACACAACCGGCCATGGCCGTGTGTTTGCCAATATGTACGTTGTGACCGATTTGAATCAAGTTATCGAGCTTAACGCCATCCTCAATGACGGTATCACTCAGCGCCCCGCGATCAATGCACGTATTCGCGCCAATTTCTACGTCGTTGCCAATACGAACGCCGCCTAACTGTTCTATTTTTTCCCAAGTCCCATTGGTCAATGCAAAACCAAACCCATCCGCACCGATCACAACACCTGGATGGACCACACAGCGCTGCCCTAAAGAGCATCCTTCACTCACGGTAACACGTGATTTCAGTACAGTGTTTGCGCCAATTGAGGCACCACGCTCAACAACACACAAAGGTCCCACAGAGGCGGACGGGTCCACAAACGCGGTCTCATGAATGACCGCGGTAGGATGAACCTTGGGTCCCGATTCGCAGGGCAAAAGACGCTTCCACCACTGCGTTAACTTGGCGAAATAGAGGTATGGGTCGTCAACCACGATGCAGGCACCGCGTTGGCGGGCTACGGACTCCATCCCGGGAGAAACGATCACGCATGCAGCCATACTTCCCAAGAGCTGCTGCTGGTACTTCGGGTGGCTAAGAAAGCTGATCTCGCTCCCTGACGCGCTTTCGAGGGGTGCCAGCCCTGAGATTCGGGAAGCACTATCACCAAAAAGAGTCCCACCCAATGCAGCCACTACAGAAGCCAAGTCAGGCTCCTGAACCAAGGCGCTCTTCATTCTTGACTACTTTACGTTTGTATTCAGTATCTTAAGTACCCTATCGGTGATGTCGTGCTTGGTGTTGCTGTACACCACCTCTTGAATCACCAAGTCGTACTTTTCAGTGTCTGCTACTTGTTTAACAGCCTTATTGGCTTTGTCCAACACTTGCTGCAATTCCTCGTTGCGGCGGCCATTCAAGTCTTCTTGGAACTCGCGTTGCTTGCGCTGAAGATCCCGGTTTTGATCGGCAAACTCCTTTTGGCGCCCCACTCTTTGCGTTTCGTTCAACGTGGGGGCGTCGCGCTCAAACTTGTCACTCAACGCTTTGAGCGAAGCTTGGAGGTCCACCAAATCCTTCTGACGCTTAGAAAACTCTTGTTCAAGCTTGGCTTGCGCCGTCTTTGCGGGTGCAGACTCTGTGGTGATTCGCTGGGTATTTACGTAGGCTATACGCGAGTCTTGCGCAATTGCAGTCAAACCCGCGGCCGACAAGGCCATCGCAACCAAGCATTTTTTTGCAAAATATGTCATTAAAAGGCCGTCCCAATCTGAAACTGAATACCCTGAAGTTTATCCCCATCAAACTTGCTCAATGGCCGGGCAAACGCTAAACGCAATGGTCCCACGGGAGAGATCCAACTAATGCCTATACCAAAGGAACTACGCAGGTCCCCAAGTTGAACCGTCTCATCAGCACCATAGATTCCGCCAGCGTCCACAAACCCATACATTCTCAGAGTTCGGTCGTTACCCCCACCTGGCAGCGGTGACAACAACTCAGCGTTGAACGTGACTTTTTTAGCGCCACCAGTTGCAGTCAAACCAGCAGCTCGCTGTGCCGCAGTCGTTAAACTGCCTTGCTCGAAACCTCTCACAGACCCCAAACCACCGGAGTAAAAGTTCTTAAAAACAGGGTACGACAAGCCATTTGTACCGGCGCCCAAGGAGAAATCAGAGTTAAAAGCCGCTGTCACCTTCTTCGAAACCGGGTAGTACTGCTGGTACTGCACAGTGCCTCTAGCGTACCGCAACTCACCAGCGACACTCCATTCGCCAGAAGTACGAATGACTTTACCTGTACTCGGAACCAAGGCACTGTCGCGAGAGTCACGCGCCCACCCAACAGTTAAGGGCACCGCATTGGATGTATAGCCAAACTCCGTCGCAAAATCCTTGTACACCGCTGGTAACAAGGTCCCTGGAACGATCGTGGTTCTATCTACACCAACACCCAGATAGACCGTATCTAGATCGGTAATAGGTATGCCGTACCTTACGCTGGTGCCGACAGTTTCGATGGAGTAACTGTCTAGGTCGGTGTAAGGCTTTGTGTTGCGCTGGTAGAGGTCAATGGTTCTGGATACGCCATCGTCAGTGACATAAGGATTTGTAGTGTTGAACACAATAGTTCGATTGACCTTACTTGTGTTGAGCTCCACCCCCAAAGAACTGCCTGAGCCAAACGCATTGTCCTGCTTGAATCCGAACATCAAACCCAAACCATCACTACTAGAAACCCCTGCTCCCAAACTTAAACTGCCCGTGGGTTTCTCAGCCACTGTCACGGTAAGGTCCACCTGATCAGGCGACCCCGGCACTTCCTGCGTATCCAAGGACACCTCTTTAAAGTACCCAAGCCTATCTACACGGTTACGCGATTGCCGTATCTTTTCACCGTCATACCACGCTGCCTCCAATTGACGGAACTCGCGCCGAATCACTTCATCACGCGTTCTATCGTTGCCTGCAACGTTTATTCTTCGTACGTACGCGCGCCTTGACGGCTCAGACTGCAAGGTAATCTCGACACGATTTGTGCCGCGGTCAATTTCTGGAACTGCCTCGGTTCTGGCAAACGCATATCCAAAATTTCCAAAATAATCGGTAAAAGCCTTTGTGGTTTGCGCGACCTGATCAGCGTTGTAAGCGTCTCCCGCCTTGATAGCTATTAGTGCCTGAAACTCCTCCTCCTTTCCCAAGTAGTTTCCCGCCAGCCTAATCTTGGAAACAACAAAACGCTCACCCTCCGTCACGCTGATCGATATGTCAATGTCTTGCTTATTCGGCGAGATGGCGACTTGGGTCGAATCAACCTTAAATTCCAAAAATCCACGCGACAAATAGTAGGAGCGAAGGGTTTCGATGTCTGCGTTTAGCTTTGCTCTTGAGTAGCGATTTGACTTGGTGTACCAACTCAACCAACCGCCAGTGTCTTGATCAAACAGGCCCGTCAAGGTTGACTCGGAGAATGTGCTGTTTCCCACAATCTTGATCGAATTAATTTTTGCCGTTTCTCCCTCAATCACAGCAAAACTCAGGTTGACTCTGTTTCGCTCGATAGGAGTGATGGTCGTAACCACCTCTACAGCGTAAAGACTGCGACTGATGTACTGACGCTTGAGCTCTTGCTCGGCTTTATCCACCAGAGCTTTATCAAACGGTCGGCCCTCACCCAAGCCGATGTCCTTCAACGCCTTCTTCAAAACGTCTTTTTCAAACTCTTTGGTGCCTGAAAAATCCACCTCAGCCACACTAGGGCGCTCTTCAACTAGCACTACGAGAACGCCATCCTTGGCCTCAATTCGAACGTCTTTAAACAAGCCCAACGCGAACAATGACTTTATAGCCGCCGCAGCCTTCTCATCGCTGTAAGTGTCCCCCACGCGTACTGGCATAGAGGCGAAAATTGTTCCTGCCTCCACCCGCTGTAACCCTTCAACACGAATATCCTTGACTGAGAAAGGCTCAAGTGCCTCAGCCACAGGAAGCATCGCCAATGCCGAAATGACAACGGACAAACCCCGAACGAAAGACCTATTCAATTCCATACATTCAACCAAAGTAGGTGAGACTTACCGAACAAGAGCGTTAAAGCCCGACAAGTCGATCAAAAAAAGAGAGGTGCGTTTTCAGCACTCAAAGGGGGCATTTTAGAAACAGCTTGGATCAAGCCACCAAGCGATACAAAACCCACCATCTCTAAACAAAGCTATTCATTGAAGATGATACCTCAGCCAATGCATCAAGCCAGTTTGTTGCGCCTGCGACAGCTGGACAGATTGTTGATACGGAGAGAGAGAGAGAGAGAGTGGTGACGCGGACTTAACGAGGTGCTTCAGTGATCACCAACCACGGAAAAAAACGACCTATTGTGCTAATGCCAGCACGGCCTGTTCTGCATATCGTCTCGCACATGCATCGATTTCCAACAAATCACCCAAGTCAAGAGGTGAAGCAATAACCACATGCTCAAGCGATGCCAAGTTGACATGATGGATCTGGTCAAAGCGAATCCTCGCAGCCAAAAATGCAGCTACCGCTATTTCATTCGATGCGTTCAGCACCGCCGTTGTGCCGGAGGGGCCATCAAGGGTTTGCCAAGCAAGCTTTAGTCCAGGAAACCTCAAGTCATGCTGATTCGAATCCATCGACTCAAAGGTCAATGATGCCATTTTGGAAAAATCAAGTGCAGACGCACCAGAAACAATGCGTTTGGGCCACGATAATCCAAGCGCAATGGGCCCCCGCATATCCGGCGTACCCAACTGCGCCACCACAGAGTTGTCGACATATTGAACCATAGAATGGATCACACTTTGCGGGTGAATGACGACCTCAATTTGGCCAGGCCTAATGCCAAACAGGTACTTGGCCTCAATGACCTCAAGAGCCTTATTCATCATCGTGGCGGAGTCCACTGATATCTTCCGGCCCATTTGCCAATTGGGATGCGCGCAGGCTTCTTCTGGGGTAACTGACGCCAGACTAGCCGGAGTCCTTGAACGAAAAGGGCCGCCGGATGCAGTCAGCACGATCTTGTCGACTTGTGCCAGCCAAACGTTAGGATCATCTGGCAATGACTGAAAAATTGCGGAGTGTTCACTATCAATGGGCAGTAACTGGGCGCCCCCCTCTCGGACTGCGTCTAGAAAAAGTTGCCCCCCAACGACCAACGCCTCTTTATTGGCAAGAAGAATACGTTTACCGGCTCGCGCAGCAGCCATACATGAGGCCAATCCTGCCGCCCCTACGATAGCAGCCATTACATAGTCAGCTTGCTCATGGCTGGCTACCAACTCCAATGCTTCCGCACCCACCAAAACTCTGGTAGGCAAACCTAGGCGACGGCATTCATCAGCAAGTTGACTTGCATGAATCCCACTCACCATTACTGCGAAGGTGGGGCGGAACTTGACACACTGAGCCAACAAGACATCGACACTGGTCGATGCAGCTAAGGCAAACACACTGAACAAATCGGGATTCCGCTCAATGACATCGAGCGTGTTCTTACCGATTGACCCGGTTGAACCCAAGACAACAACGCGCTTCATGTCATTTGTCATATTGAGTACAGCATCATGGCGAGAGGAAGAACGGGTAGTAATGCATCGATACGGTCCAAAACTCCCCCATGCCCCGGTAGCAAACTACTACTGTCCTTGACGCCTGCGCAACGTTTGATCAAAGATTCCACCAAGTCACCAGCGACGCTCATTGCAACTAAAAACATTACTCCAACAGCTAGTACCCATGCGCCCTGTGAGTAAAGACAGCCAAACAAACTCTTTGTGGACAGGCCGACATGCGACTCGAAATAAGTCCACGTTAGCGCAATCACCAGCACACCTAAGACTCCTCCCAAAACGCCTTCCCATGTCTTCCCTGGACTAATACTAGGCGCAAGTTTGCGTCTGAACCAATGGCCACCAAAGCGTCTCCCTGCGAAATAGGCGAACACATCGGCCCCCCAGACGAGAACTAGTACAGAAAGAAGAAAACTCAAGCCAAGCTGTCGCGCTTGGCTAATCGCTAACCAAGCGACGCCCAATGCAATCAAACCTCCGAAAAGGCGAACCCATTTTGATATTGAATTCCAAGTAGTGGCTCCATGCATGAGCAACAAGGCACTGAAGAGAACCCAGCCGCCTCCTGCAAACAACCATACTGATCTGAGCGAATGGAGGTCTGGGGACAGGATCAAAGTAAGAATGCAGCCAGCAAGACACAGTAAACCCACTCCCCAAGCGAGCGCACCACCCACTTGATTTAATCGCGCCCATTCCCATGCGCCCACCGAAACCATCAGTGCGGCCGTTATTGAAAAAATCAAGGGGTTTGGATGAAACACTGCAGGCAGCAAAACCGCAAGCATCAGCAAAGCAGTGATGAGACGTTGTTTTAGCATAGGGATTAAGAATCAAACTTGCGCGTCAGCCAATGGCAACTGGCCGGACGTCATTCCATAACGTCTTTCTCGCCCTGCAAAGTCTTCAATGGCTTGATCCAAGTGAGCCTCATCGAAATCCGGCCAAAGTGCGTCACTAAACACCAGCTCCGAGTAAGCACATTGCCACAACAGGAAGTTGCTAAGCCGCTTTTCCCCGCCGGTCCGAATGAGCAGATCCGGATCTTCGCAATGCGCCAACGCTAGCTTAGAAGATAAGCTTGCGTCGGTAATCAATTCACCCGCTCTAGCCAACGCTGAGGCCGCCTGAACAATGTCCCAACGCCCGCCAAAATTAAAGCATACGTTGAGCATGAGTTTGGTGTTGGCGGACGTCAGTCGCTCTGCGTTTGACAACCCGGCCAAGACACGCTCGGACAACCCAGCACGAGAACCCGGAAAGAATAGTCGGACACCCTCCCGTTCTAGCTGGGTGACATCCTTTGCAAGTGCCCCAACTAGGATATCCATGAGCCCGGAAACTTCGTCTACCGGGCGATTCCAGTTCTCCGAAGAGAAAGCAAAAACCGTTAGCGTTGAGACGCCACGCGCAACGCACGCTTTCACCATCCGCTTCAGGGACTCAACCCCTTGACGGTGCCCGGCGACTCTGGGTAAGAAACGCTTGGATGCCCAACGCCCATTACCGTCCATGACAATGGCTATATGTAAAGGTACTGTCAAAAGGTTGCTCGGTAAGACGGATGATCAATACAAGCGGACACTAAACAGCCATGATGTCTTGCTCTTTAGCTACTACCAGTCGATCAATTTCACTGATATATTTATCCGTAATCTTTTGAATCTCAGCCTCAGAGCGCTTCTGATCGTCTTCCGAGGCCAACTTATCCTTTACCAGCTTTTTCACAGACTCATTGGAATCCCGGCGAATGTTTCGAACCGCAATTTTCGCCCCCTCGCCTTCACTGCGGGCCAATTTTGTGAGCTCTTTTCGCCGCTCTTCCGACATCACCGGCATAGGCACACGAATAAGATCGCCCATGCTCGAAGGATTTAATCCTAAATCGCTGTCGCGGATGGCCTTTTCAATTTTCGCCCCCATACCACGCTCCCAAGGCTGTACGCTAACAGTACGGGAATCCAGCAAAGAAAGGTTAGCCACCTGACTTAACGGGACCATTGAACCGTAATAATCAACTTGTACAGAATCCAAGAGTGCGGGGTTGGCCCGCCCTGTCCGAATTTTTGACAGATTATTCTTAAACGCAGAAATGGATTGATCCATCTTGCTTTCCAGATTTGCTCTAACTTCTACGACCGCCATCGCTCACCTTCAATTCTTAAATGCCCTTGCCGCTATGCAGTTCAGTACTAAACGTGAACTAGCGTGCCCTCGTCCTGACCCAAGACAACTCGCTTCAACGCACCGTGCTTAAAGATCGAGAAAACCTTGATCGGAAGACGCTGATCTCTACACAATGCGAAGGCAGCAGCGTCCATAATGCCTAGGTTTTGTTGCATGGCTTGGTCAAACGTAAGGGAAGCATACCGTGTTGCTGCGGGGTCTTTTTTCGGGTCAGCAGTATAAACACCATCAACCTTGGTTGCCTTCAGGACGATTTCAGCGCCGATTTCTGCACCACGAAGGGCTGCAGCAGTATCGGTAGTAAAGAATGGATTGCCTGTTCCAGCAGCAAAAATTACTACTTTGCCTTCTTCCAAGTACTGAAGCGCCTTTGGCCTCACATATGGCTCTACCACCTGCTCAACACCGATAGCTGACATAACACGAGCCACCAAGCCAGCTTTATTCATCGTGTCACCAAGAGCCAAGGCATTCATAACTGTCGCCAACATACCCATGTAATCGGCTGTCGCACGGTCCATACCCACGGAGCCCCCCGCGACCCCCCTGAATATGTTACCGCCACCAATTACAACAGCAACCTCGACTCCTAACCGGGTTACTTCTGCGACTTCGTCCACCATACGGACAATGGTATCCCGATTAATACCGAATTGATCGTCTCCCATTAAGGCCTCGCCTGACAGCTTAAGCAGAATGCGCTTATACGCAGGTTTCTCTAGACTCATGGACTACTCCGTTTACTTAGCGGTTCGGTATTAATTGGACACGATTGAAAACGATCTACGCGCTTTGCTTAGCGGCCGCCACTTGAGCGGCAACCTCAGCAGCGAAGTCGTCCACTTTCTTCTCAATGCCTTCACCCACCACATAGAGTGTAAATCCATTGACAGTAGTTGCAGCTGCTTTCAACATTTGCTCAACGGTTTGCTTGTCATTTTTCACAAACGCTTGGTTGAACAATGAAACCTCTTTCAGGTATTTTTGGACCCCGCCATCAATTCGCTTTGCAACAATCTCAGCCGACTGAACTGGTTTCCCTGCTGCCAAGGCGACTGCCGCATCTTCAGCCGCTTTGGCTGCAGCGACCGAACGCTCGCGCTCCACCAATTCAGCTGGGACCTGATCGCTAGACAAAGAAACAGGCTTCATCGCGGCAACATGCATTGCCACGTCCTTAGCTGCAACGGCATCCCCAACGAATTCAACCACAACCCCAATGCGAGTTCCGTGCAAATAGGACGCCAAGCTTGCACCCGAGTCGAACCGCTTAAAACGGCGAAACGTCATGTTCTCGCCAATTTTTCCAATCAACCCTTTGCGCACATCTTCCAAGGTTGGACCGAAACCGTCTTGAGAGTATTCCAGAGCAGCTAAGGCAGCGACGTCAGCTGGGTTGTACTTTGCGACCAACATCGCAGCGGCATTGGCCAGCGAGAGAAAGCTATCATTCTTGGTAACAAAGTCAGTTTCGCAATTGACCTCAATCAAACTACCGACATGCCCCTCGGAGTACGCAGCAACAACTCCCTCAGCCGTTACGCGGGCTGCTGCCTTGCCGGCTTTGCTTCCAAGCTTGACACGCAACAGCTCTTCCGCCTTGACCATATCACCCTCTGCCTCTGTCAATGCACGCTTGCATTCCATCATTGGGGCATCGGTTTTCCCACGCAGTTCAGCAACCATTCCAGCAGTAATTGCGGCCATAAAAATCTCCGTATTCAATTAAACAGTCAAATAAAAGCAAAAAAAAGGGGACTTCACGCCCCCTTTTTTGGGAAAAGCCTACTTAAGCAGCGGCTTCGCTCACCTCAACAAATTCTTCTTCGCTACCTGCAACCACAGCACGAACCACATCATCGACCGCACTAGCGCGACCTTCGATGATGGCATCAGCAATACCGCGTGCATACAAGGTCACCGCCTTAGATGAATCATCATTGCCAGGAATTACATAGTCGATTCCTTCAGGGGAGTGATTCGAGTCAACCACACCAACCAAAGGAATACCCAGCTTACGCGCCTCAGCAATCGCGATCTTGTGGTATCCGACATCGATGATGAAAATAGCATCAGGCAAAGCGACCATATCCTGAATGCCGCCAATATCTTTTTCCAACTTCGCCAACTCTCGGGCGAACATCAACTGCTCTTTTTTGCTCAATGCATCCAAGCCAGTTTCTTGTTGCGCCTTCATATCTTTCAAGCGCTTGATAGAAGTTTTGACCGTCTTAAAATTGGTCAACATGCCACCCAACCAGCGCTGATCAACGTAAGAAACACCTGCGCGCTGCGCCTCTGCCGAGACAATCTCGCGGGCCTGGCGCTTTGTGCCTACCATCAATATCGTTCCACGCTTTGCAGACAACTGACGCACAAACTTTGCCGCCTCTTGGAACATCGGCAACGACTTTTCCAAGTTGATAATGTGAATTTTATTGCGGTGACCAAAGATGTACGGAGCCATCTTAGGATTCCAGAAGCGAGTTTGATGTCCAAAATGAACACCAGCCTCGAGCATTTCGCGCATTGTTACAGCCATAATTACTCCAAAGGTTAGGTCTAAAACCCAGTCCGCTAATTGATCGGAAGTCGAAAAAACTTCAACCTACCAAAACAACACCTTGACAGAACTGGGCTTGCGTATTGAATCACCGCATCTACAAAGAAGCTTCAACGGCAAATCTGATCGATTATAGCATTCGTGTGATTCAGAAAATTGCGCCGGTAGATGGAGAATCGTTTCCTCCCTCATTCGGTAGCCAATGCCACCGCCCCATCGGTAGTTTTTTGCCTATGATGCATCACAGTAACGATTGAAACGACCAGCACCATGCAACCCGAATTAGCGCAAAAACTGGCACATGCAGTCGACAGCATGCCCGCTTTTCCAAAGAGCGTACAAAAGGTAATTGAGCTTACCAGGAACGTTGATTGCACTCCCAAGGCATTGGTAGATGTTATCGAGCTGGACCCAGTCATCACCGTAAAAATACTGCGGGTGGCCAACTCAGCCCACTACAACCTCCCGAAACAAGTTACCTCGCTAGGACACGCAATTGTCTATTTGGGGTTCAACACTGTAAAAAATCTATCCTTGAGCATTGCTGCCATTGGCGTGCTCCCGAAGACGAATACCGCTGATTTTGACATTCAAAAGTACCTAATCCACTCCCTCTCTACCGCCACTATCGCAAAGCGCTTAGCTGCACTTAGCAGACAAGCCGACCCTATGGACTGCTTCATTGCAGGCCTCCTGCATGACTTTGGGAAAATTGTGCTGCTTCAGTTCATGCCCATTGAATTCAAAATGGCACTAACCGTATGCAAGACGGACAACATCCCATTTAACGCTGCACTTATCGGAACCGCGGGGGTAGACCATGCACTGGTCGGTGCCATGCTCGCCGAGAAATGGCGATTTTCCGCCGAGCTAGTAACAACCATTCGCCATCAAAGAGTAGACGACCTCCAAGATACTGGCATGACTGCCTGCGTCTTCGCCGCCAATCAAATCTCGAAAAAGCTAGAAATCGGCTTTGGCGGCAACCACTTATTCGATGAATTCCCTCCGAGCGTTAAAGCGAGACTGGGAGGCACTTTAGATGAGAGTGTCGCACTGCTTGGCGATATGGACAGCATCATTGCAGAGTCAACACTTTTGGCACAACTATGAGAGGTGCAGATGAGAGTTACGTTTTGGGGTGTTCGAGGTTCAATTGCGTCACCCGGGCCAGCCACCGTGCGGTACGGCGGAAATACCACCTGCATAGAAATCAGAACTGATAACAATGAGTTGCTAATACTAGATGCCGGAACTGGGCTGTTTCCCTTGTCACAGAGCCTGTTAAGTGAAATGCCCGTCACTGCAAATATCTTGATTACCCATTCGCACTGGGACCACATACAAGGACTTCCGTTCTTCATTCCAAACTTCATCCCGGGAAACACTTTAAGACTCCACGGCGGCTTCGATCCAGTGACAGGCAAGGGCATTGAGCAGGTTATGGCGGTTCAAATGCAATACAGCTTCTTTCCTGTCAGGGAGGAGGAAATGAAAGCGCGCCTTGAATACATCACACTAACGCCAAACATTCCCCATAGGATAGGCAGCGCGACCATCACACCATGCCTACTCAATCACCCTGTTATTGATTTTGGCTATCGAATTGACTGCAACGGAAAGTCGGTCTTCTTTACCGGCGATCATGAGCCTCCCTACAACATATACCCGTGTGATGATCGGGGCTACGGGGAGTATCAAACATTTGTTGATGATCGAAACGCGGCCATTCACGATGCCATGCGCAACGTGGACGTGCTAATCGCTGACTGCTCATACACTACAGCCGAGTATCCGAGCAAGCGAGGATGGGGGCACGGCACCTTTGCCAGCAGCATTGCTTGCGCAAAGGCCGCAAACGCTAAGATATTGTTTTGCACTCATCACGAGCCACTCAGATCGGACGCAGCACTAGAACAAGTATTTCAAGAAGCATTGATAGAGAGTTCTAGTCTTTGCAATGGACTGGATGTTCAGCTCGCACGCGAGGGTCTAACCTATGAGTTTTAGAGGTCGCCTCGCGACATGCGGGTTTTCGACTTATGGTGACGCAGTGCTACTACGGAACCTGACATCAAGGCCCTGCGCCTCACCACCCTGTACATAACTCGAAAGGGATAGCACCAAGCATTCGGCCGTTGGGTGTTTTTAGCCTTATGTTCCCACGACTCTTTCGCGAAATGGGGTTCAGGACTGGCGACGAGGACTCTTTGGGGATGAACGCATGACGCACACACGATAGAGCGACCAGATTAGAACCCACCTCAAAAAGAAACAAAAAAGCCTGCTACAAATAAAGTAGCAGGCCGTCTTTGCGCTATAAGGCTTTTTGGTGGGTCCTGCGTGGCTCGAACACGCGACCTACTGATTAAGAGTCAGCTGCTCTACCAACTGAGCTAAGAACCCACTGAGAAAATGGTGGGACGTGCGGGGGTCGAACCCACGACAAACGGATTAAAAGTCCGCTGCTCTACCAACTGAGCTAACGTCCCAGCTAAGTTAATTTTAACTTTCGCTAAGCTTTGAATTATAGCGTGTTTTTAGACCGATTTTGCTTTCGAGAGCTTTTCAATCATCCAGCCAGCAGAAACTAGGCCAAAAGTTGCGGTTACTGTTACCAAAGATCCATAGCCTTGGCAATTTAAAGAACCATCCCCGCCACCTACTGAGCAAGAGATGTCTGGCTTCTTAACTGGCTCATTACTAAACACACATGTAAGACCGATAGTGGTTCCACCTTTTGGGGCATCGCCAGCTTTGCGCAATTGGTAACGGAGACTCGCCAACAGCGGATCATTTGTGGTTTTGCTCAAATCCGCAACATCCACGCGGTGGGCGTGGGTTTTTCCACCAGCAGCACCTACACAAATAAGCAATTTTCGATTGCGCATAGCCCAAGTAGCCATTGCCATCTTGGCTTGGACCTGATCGCAGGCATCAATGACACCATCGACGTGGTCTGGCACTATGCTTTGCCAGTTTTCCTTGCTGGCAAAATCATCGATGCGATTAACGATGCAATGAGGATTGATGCTAGCGATACGACTTGCCATTGCGTCAACCTTAGCCATACCGATGGTTGACTCTAATGCTTGGATCTGGCGATTGATGTTTGACTCGGAGACGTGATCTAAATCTACTAACGTAATCTGCCCTACGCCGCTTCTGGCTAGGGCTTCAGCAGCCCAAGAACCTACGCCACCAATACCAACCACTGTAACGTGCGCTTTACGTACACGATTCGCTGACGCAACACCGAGCAACCTATCAAGCCCAGAAAAGCGCCGCACCGTGAGATCTGATATGACAGAGTCTTCCATTAAAAACTCAAAGCTCGAAGCTAGCGGATGCGCGCTAATCGCTCTTTGGCGACGCTGGCAGCTTCAGTTCCTGGGAACGAATTTACCAACTCTTCAAGAGTTTTTTTTGCAGCCTTAGAATCCTTCAGCTCTAACTGACTATTTGCAATTGCAAGCAGACCCTCGGGTACTTTTGGGTGATCAGCCCCCAACCCAATAAAAGCCTTAAAGTTGACGATAGACTCTTTATAGTCTTTTGTCGCGAACTGCGCGTTACCCAACCAAAACAACGCTGAAGCCCTATAGCCCGACTGGCTATAACGGCTGAGAAAGTCAGCAAAGCTGAGCTGCGCGGATGAAAAATCTCCTTTGCGGAGAATCGCCAAAGCCACATCGTAATCTCGCTTTTCCTGAGGTTCAACCAAAAACTCTCGTCCGTCCACTGTGATTCGAGAAGGTTCGAATTTCTTAATCCGCTCATCCAGCGACTGCGCCTGATCTTTTTGACGCTTCTGAACATCAGACAGATCTTTGGCAAGCTGTTCATTAACCCCACGCACTTTGGCTAAGTCGGAGCGTAAAGATTCCAATTGGTTCTGCAGTTCGATCAAACTACGTTTTAGCGTCGCTGATTCCTCAAGAGTTTTCTTGCCATCTTCATCCAACTTGCTCTCGGTCGCGCGTTGAAACCTCTCAAGTGACAGTTTCAGATCTGAATGGCTTTGCCTAAGCTCAAGAATTGCACGTCGAGCCTCGTCATCATCAAATAGACCAGCAACACTTGGCTGCACAAACAACCACAGCGCAGCAAAAACAAAGAAGAGTCTTAAGTTCAACTTACCAAAGCCCATGAGAAGACTCATCGATAGCTAACTTCCGCACGCCGATTCTTTTCCATGGCAGCTTCGGAGTCACCTAACACTGCTGGTTTTTCTTTCCCGAAACTCACCGCCTCAACTTGGGAGTCGGCAACACCCAAAAGCGCCAACGCTTTGCGCACAGCTTCTGCACGCTTCTGCCCTAAGGCCAAGTTGTATTCACGCCCACCACGCTCGTCTGTATGCCCCTCGATTGCTACTTTTTTGCTCTTATCAAGCTTTAGCGCACGCGCGTGCGCTTCAATCAGGGCTTGAAACTCTGGGCGAATCTGAAAACTGTCGTAATCAAAATAAACAACCTTCGCAGCGACCTTCAGGGGGTCAACGTCCGACTTTCCAACTTCGACCCGTTTAACCCCGGTATTTGCCGAGTCGTCAGGAGTTGTTGACGCAGTTGAAGCACCAACCGAAGTACCTGATTTATCAACGACTGGCACGTCATCGAGCTTCACCGACGAGCCGCAAGCAACCAAAAATGCGCTTGTTGCCACTATCAACACTATACGTTTCATCCCTAACTCCTAAAAAAATAATACTGTCACTTTTGCAATGGACCCCAGTCGGGCTCACGAATGTCACCGCCTTGACCAGCTAACCTCGCCTTCACTTTTCCATCAATCGTGGAAGTCATTAAGGCCTCGCGCCCTTGCGTTTGCGTTGCATAGATCAGCATCTTGCTGTTAGGCGCGAAACTCGGGCTCTCATCAGCAGCGGTTTCCGTGACGGCGGATACGGACGAATTACTCAACTCCATCACATGGAGCTTAAATGCGCCGGATACGCGGGATATATACGCCAACCAACGGCCGTCAGCACTAAGGGCAGGCGAGATATTGTAGCTACCACTGAAAGTAACCCTTTCGGCTGAACCTCCCGTGGATGGCATTTTGTAAATCTGGGGAGCACCACCTCGGTCACTCACGAAATAAATGGATCTACCGTCAGCCGTGTAAGTGGGCTCTGTATCGATTGAAGGCGACTGCGCTAGTCGCTTAGCTTCCCCGGTTGCAACGTCAAGCGCATAGAGCTGTGACCCACCATCGCGTGTCAAAGTTACCGCAAGTGTCTTGCCGTCAGGAGCCCAAGCTGGCGCGCTATTCGAACCTTTAAAGTTCGCCAAAAGCCGACGTTTGCCTGTCGCAACATCGTGCACAAATATCACTGGTTTCCTAGACTCAAACGATACGTAAGCAAGTTGCAAACCATTTGGTGACCACGCGGGCGAAATAATTGGCTCAGAACTACTCAACGCACTTTGCGCGTTTTCACCGTCAACATCAGAAACCCACAAGTTATAGGTTTGACCAACTTTTGTGACGTACGCCAGCCTAGTGGTAAAGAATCCCCGGTCGCCTGTAAGCTTTTCATAAGCATAATCAGCAATTCGATGCGCCACGAGCCTAAGTTCCGAGCTTGAGGCGATGAAGGTCTGTCCACCAAGATCCTGCCCGTCAGTGCCTCGGACCATGTCCCAAAGCCGAAATCGCACATCGTAGCGACCATCGGCAAGTCGTTGAACGCTGCCATTCAGCAAAGCGTCAGCGCCCTTTTGGCGCCAGCCCGAGGTTGACGGCCGCACCGACTCGTCGAGCACAACACCGTCAGTCTCAACTTTACGAAACTGTCCACTGCGCTCAAGATCGGCAAGCACAATCGCACTGATCTTTTGGGAAACACTCTCTTCACCTCGAAAACCAGACACAGCAATAGGTACTTGGGTTAGCCCAACCCCGCTGACCTCCACACGGAACTGGGCACTTGCCACAGAACTAAGCGTAAAGAAAAACAAACACGCTAAAAAATTTCTCATGAGCGACATTATCCCCATCTTCGAACAACCACACTCGCATCGTTTGCGAGTTGGGCGTAGCCAATGTCCGCGCAGACTTGGCCTGTACCAATGCGCGACCGTACCTTCTCCGCATTGAAAGACTCACTTTGTCTATTTGCCTCGCGATGCCATAAGTGATAAACCTCTGTCGCACAGAACCCATTTTTTCGAATGACATGCGCGTTATGCAGACGCAGGACGAAATCAGCATCCTCATGCCCCCACCCATTGAATGTGGAGTCAAACCCATTCACCAACTCGAAATGGTGGCGCCACACTCCCATATTGCAACTTTTGATGCCCCTCCACCTAAACTGTGCTTGACGTCGCCCGCGACTCAAGGGAAAGCGCAATTGGCCGGTGAGCTTACTGCAGTCACCACAAATTCGTCGCTGTAACCAATAGCCTAAACTACGCCCAGCTAAATTTAAATTCTCTGATATCACTTGGTCAGTAAAAGACGGCGACAGCAAGACTCTGCTGCCATTGACAAAACAGTCCGCTTCTCTGATTGCTCGATGTTGCGCTATAAAATCGACATCAGGAACGCAGTCGCCATCTATAAAGATGATGTAGTTCCCACTGGAGTGAAAGACGCCGCGATTTCGCGCAACCGAAGCGGTGAAACCCACATCAGGATGCCAAACATGCGTAACCTTTAGGTGGCACGCAGCAGCGCTCAAAGCAATGGCCTGCTGATGCTGTGCGTTGGACCCGTCATCAGCGATAACAACTTCGAACTGCCTGTCAGTTTGCACGGCAAGTGCCCGCAGAACCTGCGCCACAGTCTCGCTGCGGTTGTAGGTCGTCACAACGACTGACAACAAACTTTGATCTGACATTTTTTGGAATAGACTAAAAAGCTATGGAGAATACAGACCGTCTCCTCCGTTCCAAGTAATCCTACATCACCAATGCCCACAGTCTCCGTGTACATCATCGCTTACAACGAAATAGACAAAGTACGTGCTGCTATTGAGAGTGTGTCTTGGGCTGATGAAATCATTGTTGCCGACTCCTTCAGCACGGATGGCACGACCGCACTCGCTGCGCAACTAGGAGCCAAAGTCATCCAAGTGGAATTCAATGGGTTTGGTGATCTGCGCAACAAGGCTATTGAAGCTTGTTCCAAGGACTGGATTTTCAGTCTTGATGCGGATGAGCGTTGCACACCTGAGGCTTCGGCGGAGATTAAACAGCTAATCTCCAGCAACGGTGTACACGAGGTCTATCACACGCCTCGACGTAACTTCTTTATGGGGCGGTGGATCCAACATTCAGGTTGGTACCCGAACTACCGACAGCCTCAATTGTTTCGCCGCGGAGCCATGACTTACGACCTTAAGCCAGTGCACGAAGGATATGTATTGCACTCAAAGCTGCCCATCGGCCAAATGAAATCAGCCATTTGGCAATTCCCTTTTAAAAACATGGCAGAGGTCATGCATAAGGCGAATCGGTATTCAAGCTTAGGTGCGGAAAAGATCAAGCACAAGAAGATATCCATTTGGACAGCTTTGCTGCACGCTAAGTGGGCGTTTTGGAAACACTATTTGTTCAAACTGGGCTTTCTGGATGGTGGGGCTGGACTAGTTATCGCTATTGGCAATTTTGAAGGTACGTTTTATCGTTATGTGAAAGCAATGGAAATTCAGCAAGAAGACGCCTGGAAGAATGTGCCTAAAGTCGTCAAATGACTGAACAAGACCGAGCTCACTACATTCGCCTCTTAGGCTTTGTCAAGCCGTATTGGCGAGCTTTCTTGTTAGCTGTGCTTTGCATGGTTTGCACAGCAGCGACTGAACCTGTTTTTCCGGCCATCATGCGGTACTTGCTGGATAGCGGCTTCAAGACAACGGACGCTCGCATGGTGTGGCTGATACCCCTAAGCATTGTGTTGCTTTTCATGGTACGTGGAGTACTTTCATTCTTGACGAACTACTTAATGACCTGGGTCTCAACCCGCTTGGTAGTAGATCTTCGACGAGCCATGTTCGAAAAGTTGGTCGAATCGCCTACGCACATTTTCCAAACGCAGCCGGCATCTCAATGGATTGCCCGCATCCTTTACGACGTAGACAATATCAACCAAGCGGCAACTAATGTATTGGTCACCGCAATAAGGGAATCACTGACTGCACTCGCTTTGCTAAGTTATCTGGTTTACCTAGATTGGAAGCTGACGCTGGTCACACTTACCGTCGGTCCAGTTATTGCCTTACTTATTCAAAGTTTTGGCAAAAGGATTCGCAAGGCCAGCAAAGCTAGCCTTGATGCATTACGAGCTGTAGCTCATACCGTCGAAGAAACCACCGCTGCAAATAAAGTCATCAAGATCTACGGTGGACAGGAACAGCAACGGGATCGGTTCTTTGCTGTAACTGAAGGTTTTAGACGTAGCATGATGAAGGAGGCGGTCCCCGCATCTGCGCTAACGCCAATCACTCACATGGCTGCGTCAATTGCAATCGCCTTCATCATCTTTATGGCATTGAGTCGATCAATGGGCCAGGCTGGCGACTCCGCCGGAAGTTTCGTGTCCTTCATTACCGCAATGTTGTTGTTGATTTCTCCCATCAAGCAACTCACAACCATCAGCCCGATTCTTCAGCGTGGATTAGCCGCCTGCGAAAGTGTCTTTGGCGTATTGGATGCACCCGCTGAAGCCAACCAGGGTCAAGCGACCCTAGAAGACTGCAAAGGAAACATCAATTTCGAGGATGTGTCGTTTCGATACCCCGGCAGCGACAAATTGGCATTAAGCAACATCAATCTCGACATTCGATCTGGGCAGACCGTTGCTTTGGTGGGAGCATCAGGCGGTGGCAAAAGCTCCCTAGCCGCACTCATCCCACGCTTCTTCTCACCCGACACAGGCTCTGTGTCGATTGATGGCGTTGATATTTCCACCTTAACTTTGGCCAATCTGCGCGAACACATTGCATTGGTCAGTCAAGACATTATTCTGCTCAATGACAGTGTCCGAGCAAATATCGCATTTGGACAGGCGCGCAATGTCGACGATTCCTTGATAAAGGATGCAGCCATTGCCGCGCACGCTTGGGAGTTCATTGAAGACTTACCCCAAGGTCTGGATACATTGACAGGAGAAAACGGAGCATCTTTATCTGGGGGGCAGCGTCAACGCATTGCCATAGCGCGAGCGCTGCTTAAAAATGCGCCCATTTTGATTCTTGATGAGGCTACATCGGCCTTGGATACCGAGTCGGAGCGTGCAGTACAGGATGCCTTGGCAACCCTCATGCGTGACCGTACTACCTTGGTGATTGCGCACCGACTCAGTACGATTGAACGTGCGGATCTCATCATCGTGCTGGATCAAGGCCGCATTGTGGAATCAGGAGATCATGCCACCCTCATCCAGCGTAACGGCTATTACGCCAATCTCCAACGATTACAGACATGAAGATACCGATTCTGATGTACCACCAAATCGATGCACCCCCGCCTCGAGGGACAGCGTTACGGGGTTTGGTGGTTGCGCCTTCATCGTTTGCCTGGCAAATGCGCATGCTTCGCCGCCTTGGTTACAAGGGACTTTCCATGCGGGACCTTGAGCCCTATTTGCTTGGCGAAAAGCAAGACAAAGTGGTGGGCATCACGTTTGACGATGGGTATCAGAATAATGTAATTCATGCCTTGCCAATCTTGAAAACCCATGGGTTTACAGCCACGTGCTATGGCGTGAGTAGCATGATCGGCGGAACAAATGCTTGGGATATAGGAAAAGTAGCCCAAAAACCGCTCATGAGTTTGGAGGACTGGCGCGTTTGGAATGAGAGCGGAATGGATGTCGGTTCGCACACTCAAGTGCATGCGAACCTCACGGAGTTGACAAAGGAAGCAGCGCTTCAACAGGTTGTGCAATCAAAGTATGAACTGGAGCAAACGCTAGGGATTGAAGTTCGACACTTCTGCTATCCGTACGGCTGGTTCAAAACTGAGCATGAAGACATGGTACGGTCTGCAGGCTATATCACTGCTACCAGTACCCGTCGGGGACGTGTGCAGATTGGCGAAAACCCCTATGCGCTTAAACGGATTATGGTCGCGCGGGCTACAAACCCTTTGCAGTTTTTCTTGAAAATCCTCACCCCGTACGAAGATCGCCGTGCATGAATTCTTTTGTTCTTTATTGCAAAAGCTATCGTACGGACCTCAACCGCGTCGTACGTTTGACGCATTCGATACGGGAATACAACAGGGACAATATTCCCTTCTACGTTTCGGTCCCTCAGCTCGACCTAGCATTATTTCAGGAGCATCTCCAAGGTCTAAATGTCAATTTGCTGACGGACGAGTCCATCATTACGTGCAACCCAGACATCGACCCCGTCAAGTTAGCCCGTATTCCAGGCAACCTATCTCAGCAGATAGTGAAATCGGAATTCTGGCGAAAAGGTGTGTGCGTCTCATACATGTGCTTGGACTCTGACTGCATATTCATTAGGCCGTTTCATCTACACGAATTCATCACCGCTGATGGAACACCTTACACCATAATGGACGAGGGGCGCGACCTCCTTTATCCTGTTTTGGCAAAGCGGAAAGCAAAAGTCCTCGAAGATTTCCAGCGTGAGTCACTTGGAGTTCAACTGGAGTTTGGGCGTAGAGGTAAACACTACAATTTCGGGCCCAATTGCCCGATCTGGGACAAGCGGGTATGGGAAAGCCTAGCCGCCAATTACGCACACCCTCGGGGATTGTCCTTTCTAGATCTGGTGTTGAAGTCTGCAAACGAACAGCGTTGGTACGGCGAGGCGCTGCTTAAGTACAAATCAATTGAGCTGCTACCATCCCAGCCTTTTTTCAAGATGTACCACTATGCTTGGCAACAGCGCTTCGACAGGCGCTTGGGTATTCAAGAAAAACAACTGGAGCGCCTTTATTGCGGTGTGGTCTACCAGTCTGCATGGGAGCGCGAAATGGACTGGCCCTCAGAGGGCGGTAATTGGCTTTCTCGCGCTGGGCGTCGTTTGCGACGGGTACTCAACAGGATATGACGTACGACAGGCCTCCGGTCTTATTGACTTCTAGCGTGGTTGTTCATGATCTAGGAGTACGTTTGCAAGATCCGCAAGAGCGGGTGCGACTAGCGATGGAGTCGGTGTTGCAATGGAGCGCCATCAGCCCACACACACCACTGGTACTGTGCGACGGCTCTGGCTTCGATTTCCGCCCAATGGTGGCACAACTTCCCAACGCGCATCAGATCGAGTGCCTGACCTTTCAGAATGACAGTGCCGCAGTGCAGCTCCACGGGCGCGGTTATGGGGAAGGAGAAATCGTTAAATATGCTATCGAGAACTCTGAGCAAATCAGGACTGCAGGTGCCTTCGCCAAATGCACGTCCAAACTTTGGGTGGAGAACTTTGCTGGATGCATGCAACAGTGGAATGGGGATTTGCTGCTCAAGGGTGTTTTTTCAAACACATTCTCTCCGTTGACACCCACGACCCTAGCCTATATTGACACACGCTTCTATGCAGCCAATATAGATATCTACCGCAAACTCTTCCTCAACGCACACCTTGCTGTGCGATCTCAGCACGGGCACAGTCTAGAAGAGTGCTTTAAAGATATCTTTTTGACGGCTCAATTGAAGGGCTGCCTTATGGCACCTCCCCCCATTATTTGCGGGGTTGGCGGTGGAACTGGGGTTTACTACACAAATACCCCACTTCGCAAACAGAAAGAACGATTGAAGTACGCGATAGCAAAACGCGACCAAGCATTTACCCCCTGGTTCACCACCGCCAAAAGGAATGTTCTCAATTGAGAATACGAGGTTCACGGAAAGAGTTTCGGGTATTCCGCATGCAAAGCCCATGCAACATAGCGTGAACCGTTTAAGTTAAGGTGATTCCTGTCACGATAAAGCAAGCGGGCTTCACGAGCCATATGACATTCATGCTCGTTGCAGATGTATTTTTCAAGATTGAGATAAAGCACGAGCGGGTTGCTAATGTTGTCTGCTAAGTTCAGGGGTGTATGGGTAACCGACCCCTTAGAGGCTGTGCACATATTTGAAACAAAGAATCTGTCAGCGTAAGCGCATCGCTCCGCGTTGAATGGGAATATGGGAACGTCATCCAGCAGATACACCGCCTTACCTTGACCAGTAAGGTAGTCAAGAGTCGCCCTTAGATCGGCATGAAATCTAATGTGATCAGCATCTTGTAGTTTCGAAGCCCAGTGGGCAGATAGCAGAACGCCTTTTACAGAGTGGTCTGCCGCGATGGCTGAAAAAATCTCACGAAAACCGGGATTAGAAGTGAGAGGAAGACCTTCCCGGGTAGTGTATGCAAGCGCAGTCTTGGGAAATTGTTCCGCCAAGCCTGGAAATAAATGCTCCGCATGACTGTCCCCAAGCAGCACGTAGGCAGGGCTTTCAGAACTACTATGGTTTTGCGCACACCTCGAACTCACACCCTTTTCATTCACAGCAGCCACCCATCCACGCTCGGCACAGGGGTGTGCAGTCGTTCTTAGATAGGTCAGAAATCCCTGCTGTCCGATATCACCACTATTGAGTTGCGAAACTTGAGCAGCAGCCCGCTGCGGCACACCATTGTCAAAATAGACCCACCCTCCAATTATCAAAACAAAAAATAATGGGAGCGACAGTATCGAAGTTGGGTAGTGGCTCCATCGACCGAAACGGACCGGCTGCTCGATGAACCAATACGTGGCAAAAGCCAACAAAAAAGACAAAATCAGCGCAGGATTTCGCACCTCGATGAATGGCTTACTATCCTCAAAAATATGACAAAACGACAGCAAAACCCAATGCCACAGATAAAGCGGAAAACTGATCTTTCCCACTAAAACCATCGGACGGCAAGACAATATGGTGCCATTGATCCATGAAGATTGACCGTATAAAAAAAGCATCGCAGCAATGACGGGAAAGATCGAACGGTAGGATGCAAATTCGACGGGTCCGCGCATTGTATAAAGCGAAAGTATTAAAACCACTACTCCGAAAAACGAAGCAGCATTTTCCAATCTCTTAGATGGCTTGTAGTATTCACGCTGCATAAGGATCAAGACTGATCCACTAAGGATTTGCCAAAACCGAGTATGTGGCAAATAGAAGGCACTCGATGGGTTAACGCTTCCAATCCACATATACAGCGCTAACGAAGTTAGCAGTAGCACCGCAAAAAATATTATTTTAAAATTTTTCCGGATATAAACAAAAATGATTGGGAACGCAATGTAAAACTGTTCCTCCACCCCCAATGACCACAAATGCAGGAGTGGCTTCTTCTCCGCAGCGATGTCAAAGTATCCAACATCATTCCAAAACAGAAAATTTGCAGAAAACAAGGCACCAGCGATTACCTGGCGGCCCAATTGTTCGAAGTCAACACTTAATAGGGTAAACCACCCCAGGGCCATGCAGGAAAACAGCACGGTGATTAAAGCCGGGAAAATTCTCCGGATGCGTCTTGCATAAAACGTGGTGAGGTGAAACCGGTTCTTTGACACATCATCGATGATCAATCCCGTTATCAAATAACCGGATATAACAAAAAATACATCGACACCTATCTGCCCACCATTGAATTCCGATGGGTATCCGTGGTACAAAACCACGAATAAAATTGCGATTGCTCGCAAACCATCAACATCAGCGCGATAATTTTGTTGGCTCATCAAGTTCTTCGTCGCAAGATGTGAGGCACTTGCCGCTAGCGGTCTGTATTGCCATTCCCAGCAAGAATACTGACCAAAAGTCCGGAAACAACCACTACTGAGAATGTGATCATTCCTTTGGAGCTATATATTTCAGTGCTGAAGCTTGCGGCCAGTTGGCACATTAGAAATGCCAAGCCCATAAGCGCTGCGTGGGTGTGTGAGCGTAGACGCGTAAAGAAGAAGTAAACAGGCACCGCAAAGACCCAAAAAACTGCAAAGAGACCCAGTACGCCAAATCTCACAGCTTGTGTAGTCCACTCGCTATGGAACAACGCATGGTAGGCAAAATCCCTGGTGTACGCGGTTGAAAACCTCAATACTTCTGCGGCATCTTTGATCACAAGATACCCCCTGTCGCCCCAACCAAACCAAGGGCTCTCAGAGAAATAATAGACCCCCAGTCGGTAAAAGGTGATACGCATTCCCACTGATGTATCGGAAGCGACTCCACCATGCCAGGGATAACTGGAAACTTCATTCACGAAATCGGCCATGCGCATACGGAACGTGGTGGAGAGCAACGCTATGACGCACAGCGGGAGCACCAGCAAAAGAACTGAATAGATTCGTCCCTTAGTAGATTTCTCAAATTGGACCACGGCGATCAACAGCAGAACAAAAGGAAACGCCGGCCATCCAGTTCGGCTGCCGCTTCGCAACGAAATATAAAGTCCAACCAAGAATCCTACAAGATTCAAAACCGCCAGCTTACTTATACCCCCCCTTCTCAGATCCAAAATCGCCGTAACCAAGCACATCAGCCCCACTGACAAACTCATAAATCCAAATGCCAAAGGATCCATGAATTCAATGGTTGCACGGTCGCCCCACGCATCACTGGGAATGAAAAATGTGCTGCTTATCCACGCAAATATGACTACAAGCGGAGCACACCAGCGCAGCATCAGCGAAAAATCAATCCGAAAATAATATAGAAATGCAAAAAAAGGTATGCCAAGCAGCCACCGCGTTTGGTCCAAATACTCTTTCGACACAAAGACGCCGCGACCCAACTGCGACACAAAAATTGACAAAAAATAAACTAAAAACATGCACAAAAAAGGCAATAGCGCGGCATTTTTATATACAGAAAAATAATTTCTGTAGAATATAGAAGATGCCAATATTAGCAGAATAGATAATATAGATATATTAGTGATCCAGTGAGGGATCGAAAGATAAAAAACAGGGGCTAGTGCAATCAGGGCCATGATGATGCGCTCAAGTGCGGTACTTTCAACAGGCATCCAGCCGTTCCATCGATTTACAATAAACTTCATCTAAACACCCTTTTAATCTTTCGCTGCCACAACCAGCGTTTTACGATACTTCTAGGCGCATCTTCTTCCAGTGCTCGCATGCGCAAATCCTTGCGCAATTGCAAGGACGAGGTCCAGACGCCGAGTTGGCGCAATGTTTCATAACGCTCTAGTGCCGCTAAGTTTCCCAATCGGGTGTGCTCAAAACGAACCAACCGATGTTTAGTTTGTAGCAGTTTCTTATTGCGTTTGATCAAGGCCCGTGCGTCTTTACTACCTTTGAAGGTTGCGCTACCAACATGCAGTATGAATACATCCTCCGTAATCATCTGCTGATAACCTGCAGTCCTAAGCCGCAAACTAAAGTCCACATCTTCATAGTACCCAAGTCCAAATTCAACATCTAAGCCGCCCAGCTGTTCCCAAACTTTGCGGCGAATGGCAATGCAGAAGAAATCACATCGATACGTTGGCATCAATTGCTGTGTGGGATGTGTATGCAGTGTTTCACCAATCTGAAGCCACTCGGCATGTGAGGCTTCTGGTCGCCATAAGCGTTGACCATTGCCCGCTGCGTTAGTTACTGGTCCCAACATTGCCACATCGCTTGGCACTGACAGCACAACGTTCAGCAACGCGTCCAAGGCGCGCCCGGGGAAAACGGTATCGTTATTTACAAGCAATAGCCATTCGCCTTTCGCATGTTTAACACCCCAGTTCATCCCCCCCGCAAAGCCCCGATTCTCTTCACTAATGAAGCAACGCACATTGGGGTGGTTCGAACACCACTGTTGGGTAAGCGACGCTGAATCATCTGGAGAACCATTGTCTATTACCAATACCTCGATATCGGGGTGGTTAAACCAAGGAATCAGGGAATCTAGACAATTCTTGGTGACCGTTTCGAATTGCCGAAAGCCGAGAACTATGACGGAGAGTATCGGCATCATTTTGTCCACATTATCAATTGTGAAACCGCAGAAGCCGTCGTCAAGGCGCTTCCAAGGCCTGTGTCTGCAAGCTTCTGCCGTTGCCAGGAATAGAAAAACCTGTTTAACGAATCAAGAATACCGGTGCTATCCCTCACAACGACGTGGCCTTGCTTTTGCAATAACACTTCCATTTGGGGATTGCCATGGACCGTCGCCAAGATCGGCCGCTGCATCCACAGGTACTCGTAAAGTTTGGACGGAATGTATTCAGCGCAGATCGCCTCCGTACCGTGCAGTAAAAGCAAAACATCCGCACTACGCATACGCCGCAAAATCTGCTCGCGCCCAGATAGCCCTGAGGCTGGATCTGCCTCTATCCTGCCCAGGTGCCTTACCAGATTCCGCACAGGCGACTTTGAGATGGCAGCCTCAGACACTGCATCCAAGGGGCCTCCCGTCAGTTGGAGTTCAACTTTGTCGCGAAGCTCGGGGCGTTGTGCCACTAGCGCTTCCAGTGCTTCAATAATGGGAGTCAGGTTACGTGTTGGAGATAAAGAGCCGAAATGCCCAATCACCATCTTCGGCCCGGGCACATAAGGAGGCATTTCTTTGAACGGCGCATCAATCCCGGGCAACATCATTTTGCCGCGTTCACCCAGTTGGGGATGCCTACGCTTGGCGCTGGCCAGTGCCTGATCAGTAAACCAGACAGCCACATCTGCATGGGTGCAAATAATGCGCTCTACCTCTGCCTGCATCAGCTCTTGCTTGCTTACCGGCTCAGCGCCAGGCATCACCAGCGGGTCGTGCACCTCGGCCAGCCACCGCACTCCCAGCTTTTGCTTCAGGGCATTACCGGCCAAGTGCGCCGCAAAAGCACCACCGGTTGAGTAGATCAAGTCGAACTTTCGGTGGCGCGCCAAGCGTAATCCCTTGAAATAGGCTGATAGCCACCAGGACCAAGAGCTTTCCACGGGGCGCATCAGCTTCTCGACCAACATCAACGGTAGCAAGGGTAGCGACAACAACACCATCACCAGTCTGTAGGCCAGAGGAGAAGTGAAGTACTTGCGCAAAACATGGCGCAGTTCAAATCGGATGCCCGCAGGACCGGCAGGCCACAGTTGGTAGTGTTCGTAGTGGCGATCATGGCTGCCTGAAACACCGCTTAGCACTACCAGTTCTATGCCTGCAGCTTCGAGGTGCGGCAATTTGTCGGTAATGGTTTGGCTGGCAGCACGCCCATCCATGTTGAATGCATGGGAAAGCACCAACCAACGTTGTTGGTACTTGCGAGCCACATCTGAATAGAGCGAGCCATACCTCTGCCCGGCCTGAACCCACGAATTCTCCTGAGCGAATTTCACAGCGCCGGCCCCCAGCGCACTGGCAGCAGCACGGTCACCAAGCAAAATCTCTAGCTTCGAAGCAAGGTCACTCGCGTTAGTCGGCATTGAAAGCAGCAGCGCATTCAAGCCCAAGGTCAAATCCTTGGCAATTCCACTGAAAGGCGCATCGCTCACCACCACCGGCAGACCATGTGCCATAGCTTCCAGAACCACCATACCGTAGGAGTCTTCCACAGTCGGATGCGCCAGCAGGTCCGCAGCGATGTAGGCTGGAGACATATCCTCTAGGCTGCCCAGAAAATGGACCCGTGAGCGGAGCCCCAGCTTCGTCGCTTGTTGCTCATAGTCAGCGGCACGCTCTGAATTGCCGATTACCAGCAGTTGCACCTTGCTATGGAGCGTCGCCTGCGCGTCCAGCAAGGTCGTGAGCCCCTTCTTGCCAAAATCGTTACCCACAAAAAGCATCAACGGGGCATCATCCGGCACCCCGAGTGCACGCCGCGCTTCAGACTTGGCCTGCGGTGTCGCAGGACCAGGCACCGCATCCACTCCCGGCGTAATGACTTCCAGCATCCCACACGAATCAGGGAAAGCGCCTTCCAACACCTCTTTGAGCGTGGTCGATGCGCACACCACCTTCTTTTTGTAGGCAAAAGCAAAACGTCGCTCTTCAAGCCAAAGATAGGCCAGCAAGCGAGGGCTGGTTACCACCTTCAACCAACGCAAGGCCAATGAGAAGCCCTGTTTGCCGGCAAACAGCGTGTGCTTCACTGGCAGCACATGCACCGTGTGCACATTGCCATGCCACGTGTTCTCGTGGGAATGCACGATGTCAAAACCCGAGCGTGTGGCACGCCAAGTCTTCCATGCAAAGTAAAGTTGGTTGATCCAGCGCGGGCGCTCCATCGGCATGGGCACCTGGTGGTACGTCACGCCTGGAAAATCATGCGAAATAGTCTGTGCAAACACATGCACTTCATGCTGTTTGGCGAGTTGCTCCACCACTGAGATGGAGTAGCGCTCTGCCCCGCCGCCGGTCACTGAAAAATTACGGCTCAGAACCGCAATACGCAAACGCTCAGTCACAAGCCACCATCACAACAAAACAATGTCGTATTGTTCCTGCGCCATAGCGGCCTCGCTTTGTAGCGACACCGGCTTGCCGATGAATTCAGAGAGTCCTGCCAAGTGTTGACTTTCTTCATCGAGGAATAACTCAATGACTTTAGGCGACGCTACTACGCGAAATTCTCTGGGGTTGAACTGGCGTGCCTCCCTCAGGATTTCCCGGAAGATGTCGTATGTAACACTACGCGCCGTTTTCACAATACCCTTGCCCTCACATGTGGGGCATGGCTCGCAAAGCATGTGTGCCAAAGACTCGCGGGTGCGCTTACGGGTCATTTCAACCAAACCCAGTTGAGAAAATCCGCCCGCCATGGTCTTCACCCTGTCGCGGGCCAACTGCTTGCGAAACTCGCCAAGAACCGCATCACGGTGGTCTTCTCTCACCATGTCAATGAAGTCCACAATAATGATCCCGCCCAAGTTACGTAAGCGCAACTGTCGGGCAATGGCTTGAGCGGCTTCTAAGTTGGTCTTGAAAATCGTGTCGTCAAAATTACGTGCCCCGACAAAGCCCCCCGTGTTCACGTCCACTGTGGTTAGCGCCTCTGTCTGGTCAACGATTAAATACCCGCCCGACTTTAAATCCACCCTGCGGGCCAGCGCCTTGGCAATTTCCTCATCAATCGAATACAGGTCAAAAATGGGACGCTCACCTTTGTAGTGCTGCAACTTCTCGCTTGCCGCGGGCATAAACTCCGCGCCAAATGTCCGAAGCAATTCATACTGTTCGCGAGAGTCCACACGGATCGTCTGTGTCGACTCACCCACCAAATCACGCAGCACACGCTGCAGCAAGTTCAGGTCTTGGTGCAGTAAGCTCTTTGGGGGCAATCGCAGTGCTGCGTCCTTCACCCGCGCCCAAGCCTTACGCAGATAAGCAATGTCCTCAGCCAACTCAGCGTCATTAGCATCTTCGCCATTGGTACGCAGAATGAAACCACCACCCTGTGCGCCTGCCAAGGTCTGCAGCCGACTGCGCAAGTCATCCCTCTGGGTTGGTGGTATTTTTTGTGAAACACCGATGTGATCATCCTGCGGCAAAAACACAAGAAGACGGCCGGCGATGCTGATCTGCGTGGAGAGGCGGGCGCCTTTGGTGCCAATCGGATCTTTGATCACTTGCACCATCAGCGCTTGCCCTTCAAAGACCTGTTTTTCAATGGGTATTTGGGGTTGGGAAGCGCGCGCGGCGCTCAACGACTCGCCTTCGGCCGGTGGGTGCCAAACGTCTGCCACATGCAAAAAAGCGGCGCGTTCTAAACCAATATCAATAAAGGCTGATTGCATCCCTGGCAATACCCGCGCAACTTTTCCGAGGTACACGTTACCAACAAGACCACGCTCTAAGGTACGCTCAACATGCAGCTCCTGCACAGCCCCATGCTCCACAATCGCGACCCGTGTTTCCTGCGGGGACCAGTTGATGAGAATATCTTGATGCATAGCCCTAGCTTACTGTTTTGAGCAAGCGCGCGGTTTCAAACAAAGGCAAGCCCACGATACCGGTATAGCTACCACTAATGCGCGCTATATATGCCGCGGCTGCTCCTTGCACCGCATAGGCTCCGGCTTTTCCCATAGGTTCGCCCGAAGCCACGTAGGCAAGAATTTCAGCGTGAGACATCTCTGCAAACGTCACAAGTGATTCACTCAAAGTAAGTATTTTTTTTGCGCCCAAGCCTAGCGCGACAGCGGTCATGACGCGATGGGTTTTACCTGAAAGTGCAGTCAACATCCGTACTGCATCGTCTGCATCCACAGGTTTACCCAGTATCTCGCGCCCCAGGGCCACGGTTGTGTCAGCGCAAAGTACTGGGGCCGCAGGCAGATCGCGCTTGATTCTGCGTTCCAGAGCAGCGCCTAACTTCAGCATCGTTACGCGTTGAACGTAAGCCTTAGGTGATTCATTGCCCAGCACGGACTCTAAAGCCTCAGCATCTTCTTGCGCGTCTGCCAGCAAGAGCTGATGGCGAACGCCCAGCTGCGTGAGCAACTGGCTACGGCGCGGGCTTTGTGATGCAAGGTAAATGAAATCAGGCATGCAATCACTCCCGGTGGTAAGGATGGTTGGCGTTGATTGACCAAGCACGGTACAACTGCTCTATCAGCAGAACACGGGCAAATGCATGCGGCAACGTCATGTCAGACAAACGAATCCGCTCATGTGCGAGCTGCCTAAATGCGGGGTCAATACCGTCAGGCCCCCCAATGACCAGCGCCACATCGCCACCAGACATCTGCCAGTCAGTCAGTCGACCCGCCAACGCATTGGTTGTCAGTTGGGTTCCGCGCTCGTCCAAGGCAACGATACGCGCACCCTTGGGAATAGCCGCTTCAATGCGTGCTCGCTCGGCGGCGTACAAAGTCTCAAGGGTCTTCGAACCCCGGGGCTCAGTCTTTACGGCTTTGAGCTCGATCTTGAGCTCATGAGGAAAGCGCTTTGCGTAGTCGTCCCACGCGGTTTGCGCCCAATCCGGTACTTTTTGCCCTACGGCAACAATCACCAAGCGCACTATCGACTTACGCCTTACGAGCCGGCGGCTTCTTCACGGCAGCCTTTTTCGCAGCGACTTTAGCGACTGTTTTCGCTGGTGCATTGACTACGAGCACCTTTTTCGCAACCTTGACAGCTACTTTAGGAGCCACTTTCTTTGCTGCGGGCGACTTGGCTGCCGCAACCTTGGCAGGTGCCGATTTAGCCGCAGCGGTTTTGCGCGCTGCAGGTTTCGCCACTGACACAGGTGCCTCCGGGGCGGGCTTAGCGGCTGATTTCTTTGCAGCCGCTCTTGCTGGCGTAGCTTTTTCGGTCTGTGCTTTTTTCAGCTGCGCTTTCGAAGGAAACGCTTCAGCCACACCTTTCTTCGCTGCACTAGAGCGCTTCAAAGTGCCCTCAGGTTTTATCGACTCAGCAGCCTTGGCTGAAGCAGCAGGCTTGCTTGCCCCCAGCTTCAAGCGCACCGGATGGTCACCCCATAACTCTTCCAAGTTGTAATAGGTGCGAAAACTAGGTTGCATGATGTGCACCACAGCTTGGCCGCAGTCCACAATGATCCACTCGCCGTTGGCCTCCCCTTCCACGCGGGGTTTAGGAAAACCGGCTTCACGCACCGCGTCACGCACACTGGCAGCCAAGGCCTTGGTTTGGCGGTTCGATGTACCAGACGCCACGATCACACGCTCAAACAATGCGGACTGCATCTCTGTGTCAAACACTTGGATGTCTTGCGCCTTCACGTCCTCCAGCCCATCGACGATGGCGCGTTGGAGTTTTTGTATGTCTTTTTTTGCAACGGTTGAAGTGGTCATCGGGCAGTTTGGTAGAGGTGATGTTGATCAATATAACGCGCAACGGGTTCAAAAACCAGAGGGGCAACGTTTTGGCGAGCCGCCACGGCGTGGCGAATTTCGGTGGCGCTCACAGGCACCAAGGGCATTTCGAGGGGCTGGAAGGGTCCATTTGGCTCTTGAATAGAGTCAATCAAGGGGGTTTCGCCCATAAATCCAGCGCGAGCAGCTACACAAATTATAGCAAGTTGCGAAATTTGATCCGCACGCCACCAACTCGCAAAGGCTTGCGCTTGGTCCTGACCCAATATCAAAAAAAGCTGAGCCTCTGGATACCGACGCTTTAGTTCATCCAAAGTGACCAGCGTGTAGCTCGGACCGTGCCTCTCTATTTCTCGCGGGTCCACGACTACGCCAGCCACACCTTCAAAGGCGAGGCGCGCCATCGCCAACCGATGTTTGGCATCCGATAAATCGCGTGTTTTGTGCCATGCCTGCCCTGTGGGCACCACATGCAAGACGTCCAAATGCAGGCCAGACACTGCTGCTTGCGCAAGCGCCACATGCCCCCGATGTGGCGGATCAAAGGCGCCCCCGTAAAGGCCTACGCGCATCACGGGCGCAATACTGGCGCTCAAATCCAGTCCTTACGCACCAAATACTGCTGATAGAGCGCGTCTTCGGCAGTTCCAGGCGCGGGCACGTTTTGGTAAGACCAAGCAGCATGCGGCGGCATAGACAAAAGAATGGACTCCGTGCGCCCGCCAGACTGCAGGCCAAAATGGGTGCCCCGGTCCCACACCAAGTTGAACTCAACATACCGGCCACGCCGGTAGAGCTGAAAGGCACGCTCACGCTCACCGTACTCCGTGTCTTTACGACGCGCAACGATAGGCAAATAGGCTCCCAGAAAAGCATCGCCCACTGACTGCAGCATCTCAAAACTTCGTTTGGGCCCGAGCTCAGAGAAATCATCAAAGAAAACGCCGCCCACCCCTCGGGGTTCATTGCGGTGCTTCAAGAAAAAGTAGTCATCGCACCAAGCTTTAAAGCGCGGATATTTATCATCACCGTAGGCTTGCAAGGCACTCTTGCAGGCTAGGTGAAAGTGCTTCACATCAGCATCAAAGCCGTAAAAAGGGGTCAAATCCATCCCGCCGCCAAACCAACACACATCGTCACCTTGTGGGTTCTTGGCAGCCAGCATGCGCACGTTCATATGCACCGTAGGTACGTAGGGATTGCGCGGGTGGAAAACAAGAGAGACGCCCATGGCCTCAAAAGGCGCACCTGAGAGCTCAGGCCGATGCTGGGTTGCACTGGGTGGTAACCGTGGGCCACGCACATGTGAAAAACCACATCCAGCCCGCTCAAATACGGCACCCTCTTCCAGAATCTTGGTAATACCGTTGCCCTGCAAGGGCTCATGCGAGGCTTTCTCCCAAGGGTCCGACACAAACTCAGCCCCATCCAACGCACTGATCGCTGCACAAATACGGGCCTGCAAGCCCATGAGGTAGTCGCGTACCGCTTGAGGGTCCACCGCGGGGGTATTCAAAATGGTCATGCTTGATTCGCTTAAGTGCCGGCACTTCGTCCAGGCAAAGGTTCTATAGGTGCCGCAAGCTGCGGATGCAAGCCTTTCACATGCGCAAATACGTGGCGAATCCGCGCAAAGTCTGCCGTCTCGTCGCCGCTCAAATCTACGAACTGGCTGGCATCTACGACGCGCTGGCCATAGTCCAGACTTACAAAACCTAGGGGAACTTGGGCCACCACGGCGGTCCGATAAAACCCGCTGCGCCACCCCGCCGTCAACTTGCGGGTCCCCTCAGGCGACAAACCCAGCCAAAACAAACGCTGCTCCGCCCGCGCCTGACTCAGGCTGCCAACGGCCTGCCCCACCACCCCTTGGGGGGCGTTACGAACAACAGGCACGCCACCAATCCAGCGGAGCCAGTAGCCAAACAAAGGAATCTTGAACAAACTGTCTTTGCCCCAAAAACTCACATCCAAACCGACAGCCCATTTGGCCAAGATCAAAACAACAAAGTCCCAATTGCTCGTGTGCGGATAAATGATGATCACGCCCTGCAGAGCAGGTAATCCGTTAAAGCGAACCTGCCACCCAAACAAGCCCAATAGCCAACGGGCAAGCGCACTGCCTTTGCCAGCGGGCTGGTGGGCATTTCCCATCCGCAGTTGCATGCTCAAGCCTTGACGGCGCGGTGTCCGATGTCGGTGCGGTACTGCATACCATCGAAGTGAATATCACTGATAACTTGGTACGCACGCTGCTGCGCTTGGCGCACGCTGTCCGCGAGTACTGTGGCGCACAGTACGCGCCCGCCTGAAGAAAGTACTTGCCCCTCTACCAGCTGAGTGCCTGCATGGAAAACCGCTGCATCATCGCTGTCTTTGGGCAGGCCACGGATCACGCCACCAGTCTTTGGCTGCAAGGGATAGCCGGGGGCTGCCAACACAACGCCCAGGGCCGTGCGCCTATCCCACTGCAACTCCATCTCATCCAGTTTGCCAGCGCCATGCGGCTCCGTGGCCGCCATCAGCACGTCCACCAAATCGGATTTCAGGCGCATCATGATCGGTTGGGTTTCAGGGTCACCCATGCGGCAGTTGAACTCCAGTGTCTTGGGCTGACCGTTGGCATCAATCATCAGCCCGGCGTACAAAAAGCCACTAAAAGGTATGCCGTCTTTTTCCATTCCTTTGATGGTTGGCAGTATCACTTCCCGCATGGCCTTTGCATGCACGCTAGGCGTCACTACGGGCGCTGGTGAGTAAGCCCCCATACCACCCGTGTTAGGGCCTTGATCACCATCTTGCAACCGTTTGTGGTCTTGGCTGGTTGCCAAGGGCAACACATTTTTTCCATCGCACATGACGATAAAGCTCGCTTCCTCGCCTTCCAAGAACTCTTCAATGACCACGCGTGGCACCGCCTTGCCGTCGTCGCCATCGTTGTGCACCACCCCCAAAGCATTGCCCACCAGCATGAATTCAATGGCCTCGTGGGCCTCGGCCAAACTCATGGCCACCACTACGCCCTTGCCGGCAGCCAAGCCATCGGCCTTGACCACGCAGGGTGCGCCCATTTTGTCCACATACGCGTGGGCCGCCACGGGGTCTGAAAACGTGGCGTACTCGGCGGTAGGAATGGAGTGGCGACGCATAAACGCCTTGGAAAACGCTTTGGAGCTTTCCAACTGCGCTGCCGCCTTGGTTGGCCCAAAAATACGCAGGCCATGCGCCCTAAACTCGTCTACAACGCCTGCGGCCAATGGGCCCTCAGGGCCGACCACGGTGAGATCAATTTTGTGGGAGATGGCCCATTCACGAAGCTCTTTGACCCCAGTGATGTTCAGGTTTTTCAAGCGCTGGTCTGTAGCGGTTCCACCATTGCCCGGAGCCACGTACACCATTTGCACTTTGGACGACTGGGCCAGTTTCCAAGCCAATGCGTGTTCACGGCCACCGCCACCGATTACAAGGATGTTCATAAGTAACTTTACAGAGCAGCGTTGTGAAAAATGTCTTGGGTATCGTCCAGATCTTCTAGAACGTCTAGAAGCTTTTGCATGCGTTGCGCGTCTTCGCCACTGAGTTCAATGGTGTTCTCGGCGCGCATGGTCACTCCCGCAATTTCGGCCACTAAGCCCGCGGCCTCCAAAGCGGCCTTCACAGCTTCAAACTCTGCAGGACTGGTCAGCACTTCGATAGCGCCATCGTCATCAACTACAACGTCATCCGCACCCGCCTCCAAGGCCACCTCCATGACTGTGTCTTCGCTGGTGCCTGGTGCGAAAATCAATTGCCCACAGTGCTTGAACTGAAACGCCACAGAGCCCTCTGTGCCCATATTGCCGCCGTTCTTGCTGAAGGCGTGGCGCACTTCGGCCACTGTGCGTACCTTGTTATCGGTCATGGTGTCAATGATGATGGCCGCGCCACCAATGCCATAGCCTTCGTAGCGAATTTCTTCGTAGCTGATGCCGTCTAGCGAACCCGTAGCCTTGTCTACGTTGTATTTCACGCGGTCGGCGGGCATATTGGCGGCCCTAGCCTTGTCAATCGCCAAGCGCAGCCGGGGGTTCGTGGCGGGGTCTCCACCACCAGAGCGGGCCGCCACCGTGATTTCGCGAACGATGCGGGTCCAGATCTTGCCTCGCTTCTCGTCCTGTCGACCTTTACGGTGCTGAATATTGGCCCATTTACTGTGTCCTGCCACTTGATGCCCTTCAAAAATTCGTTACGCTACGTCACAGATTGTACTTTTTGAGAGATTCATGGCTTCCATAACCGATGCGGGTATCTTGATGGCCCAGCGCCACCACCAAGGCACACAGGTGCAGTGTTTTTTGCGCCCAGATAAAGCCAATCGACACGGCTTGATCACCGGTGCCACAGGTACCGGCAAAACCATCACGCTGCAAACGCTGGCCGAAGGCTTCTCCAAGCTGGGCGTGCCTGTGTTCATGGCCGACATCAAAGGCGACCTCACCGGCATCTCGCAAACAGGCAAGTTAGGTGAAAAACTGGCCGCGGTGCTTACAGAACGTGCGCTGGCCGCTCCTGAATTTGAAGCATACCCCGCCACTTTGTGGGATGTGTTTGGCCAGCAAGGTCACCCGGCCCGCGCCACGGTGAGCGACTTGGGCCCCCTGCTCTTGGCCCGCATGTTGAACCTGAATGAGACCCAGGCCGGCGTGCTGCAACTAGTCTTCAAAATCGCAGATGACGATGGGCTCATGCTCTTGGACATGAAAGACCTGCGCGCCATGTGCCAGCACGTGGGCGAACACGCCAGTGAGTACACCACCGAGTACGGCAACATCAGCGCAGCCAGCGTGGGCGCCATTCTGCGCGGACTCATGCAAATCGAATCCCAAGGCGGCGAGCAGTTCTTTGGTGAGCCCATGCTCAACATTGCCGACTTCATGCAAACCGACACCAGCGGCAAAGGCGTGGTCAACATTTTGGCCGCCGACAAGCTGATGAATGCACCCCGGCTGTACGCCACCTTCTTGCTGTGGATGTTGTCGGAGCTGTTTGAAACCCTGCCCGAGGTGGGCGACTTGGACAAGCCCAAGATCGTGTTTTTCTTTGACGAAGCGCATCTGCTGTTTGCTGATGCGCCCAAGGTTTTGATCGAACGCATTGAGCTGGTCGTGCGCTTGGTCCGGTCCAAAGGTGTAGGCGTGTTTTTTGTCACCCAAAACCCGCTGGACATTCCAGACACTGTGCTGGCCCAACTGGGCAACCGGGTGCAACACGCTTTGCGCGCCTTTACGCCGCGTGACCAAAAAGCCGTCAAAAGCGCAGCAGACACCATGCGCAGCAACCCCGGCTTGGACATTGCCACGGCGATTACGGAGCTGGCAGTGGGTGAAGCTTTGGTTAGCTTTTTGGATGAAAAAGGCCGCCCTGCCCCCACCGAGCGCGTGTATGTGCTGCCGCCAGCCAGCCAAATTGGCCCCATCAGCCCCGCGCAGCGGCAAACGCTGCTGGCCGAATCCATCGTGGCGGGTGTGTATGAAAAAGCAGTGGACCGCGCCTCCGCCTATGAGGCCTTGCGCGGCCAAGCAGCAAGCGCGACCGCAGTCACAGGCAACAGCGCCCCCAATGCCAACCCGGCCCCAAGCGGGACAAGCCGCACGCCTATTGGCTCCGCGTCCGAGGCCCCAGCCCCACGTGGACTGCTCGACGGACTGGGCGACCTCCTGAGTGGCGGCCCTAGGCGCACCCGGGCCAGCGTGGGTGAGCAGCTCATCAAAAGTGCAGCCAGCCAAATTGGCCGTGAGGTGGGCCGCCAGCTGATTCGCGGGGTGCTGGGTGGTTTGATGGGCAACTCTAGACGCTAGCAAAACCAAGTCGCCATCGCCGATACTCCAAGCCACTCCCAACGTCACCTGATAAGGAATAAAAACATGGTTACCTTAAACCCAGAAGCCCGCGCCAACGTCACCCTCATCGACCACCCCTTGGTGCAGCACAAGCTCACCCTGATGCGTAAAAAAGAAGCCAGCACCAGCAGCTTCCGCCGCCTGCTCAACGAGCTAGCCGGCCTGATGATTTACGAAGTCTGCCGCGACATGCCGCTGCAAGACCTAGAGATTGAAACCCCACTGGAGAAGACGACCGGCAAAGTCATTGACGGGAAAAAGCTGGTATTCGCCAGCGTACTGCGTGCCGGCAACGGCATTCTGGATGGGGTGCTCAGCGTAGTGCCCGGTGCCCGCGTGGGCCATGTGGGTCTGTACCGCGACCCCAAAACACTGCAAGCCGTGGAGTACTACTTCAAGATGCCCAGCAACATGGAAGAGCGTGATGTGGTGGTCGTGGACCCCATGCTGGCCACCGGCAACTCAGCCGCCGCCGCAGTGACACGCCTGAAAGCCTGCACACCATCAAATTCCTGTGCCTTTGACCTGCCCACTGCATCAACACCCTGTCCAGGAACACCCCTGCGGGTCGCCGCATCGACCGGTGAACGACCACGCATACGCTAGCGATGCGGCGCGCTCGGAAATAAGCCTGCAGCAAATTGGCCTTGGGCGTCGTTGCGCGGCGCTAGGTTTGGTTTCCTCAAATTGCGGGAACCATGCTCGACTGCTCATCCACAACGCGCCTGCCGACGGCGCACCCGGTCGCTTAGGTGCATTGAGACGTTTGGGGGATTCTCCGGGATCATCACCTCCGTGTGGACGCGGAATGCATCCCAAGCATTGTCCGGCGCGGGCGATCAACGTTGCGGAACCGCCAGTCACGACAATCCTCAAAACTTGACCGATCCGTCGCTTTTTGCGCGCCCGGCGGCCTCTTGTTGTTCTATTTCCTGCATCATTTCAACGGCATTACTTTTGGCGCGGACTTCGTCAAGAATGCGAAGTGAGTAGCCGTTGACCAAATTGCCCTGATGGAAAATTGAAACAGATACAAATTTTCCCCCAATTCTTTCTAGGGCTTCAAAGGGAAATGAACTATTACGATAAGAACCAGATGGAGTTTTACTGCCTCCCCACACCAGCGAAGTAAGTTCAGATGCAGGGCTCACGAATGCTGTGTTGGAAGGCGGGCTTGCAGAAATAATCTCGCGAAAAGTGAGTCTGGGACTTCCATAGGACTTTGAGAGCTTGCCCATAAGAGACTCAAGTGATATTGCAGGCATGAAGCTCTGCTCAACATAAACATTATTCAACTGGAGCTGCCTTGAGAAACCGAAGTTCGCTAATATGCAGTTTTTCTGTCGATTGGATGTTGCTGCATAAGCACAAGAATCACGCTGCATACCCTCGTCGTCCCCGGCTTTGACTAGGTAATTGCGATCAATCACATTTATGCGAGGAAACTCACTGGCTATTAGCATTTGAACTTTATCAAGCTCATCCCCAAGAGTAACACCGCGGTAAATCAAAGAGGGATCAGTCGCAAAAGCTGATACTGTAAAAAACAAGCAAGCGATTAGAAGTGTTCGAATAAATTGAGAAAAGAAAATCATAAAGAGAAGTAATTAATTCTCACGTTGAATATGGCAACGCAGCATACTGCACAAGATTCATTGAATCCTCTCGACTAAGAGGCTAATGCAGCCAAATCGGCATTGGGATCGACAGTACTCCAACCTCGATATAGGACTACATTGTCACCTTTTGAGTTTTAAGCCTATTGCTAAATCCTATCGCGTTCCATCGGAATCAGGCGCTCGGGAACGCGTAGCGCTTGACTCGTGTCAACCATACCCGCCTTGCCCCATGACCAACTACTGGCTAATGAAAGCCGAGCCCGCAGAGGCCTCCATTGACGATGTGTTGGCCATGCCCAATGCCACCGTGGGGTGGACCGGTGTTCGCAACTACCAGGCCCGCAACTTCATGCGAGACGGCATGCAGCTGGGCGACGGTGTGCTGTTCTACCACTCCAGCTGCGCGGAGCCGGGCATCGTCGGCATTGCGCGGGTGGCCAGCGGCGTCACAGTGGACCCCACGCAATTTGACCCCGCATCAACCTACTTTGACGCGGCCAGCAAACCCGACGCCCCGCGCTGGCTGCTGGTCGATGTGCAAGTGCTGCACAAAACCCGCAACTTCACCCTGCCCCAAATGCGTGCCGACGCGGCGCTGAGTGACATGCTGGTTTTGAAGAAAGGCAGCCGGCTGTCCATCACGCCCGTGGAGCCACAGCATTGGGCGCACATCCTGCGAACACTTGGCATCAGCGTGTCCTAGGAGCCAGCTATGGGCACAACAGTTAGGCTGCGCGTCTTCGCTTGGGTGCTTGCCTGCTCTTACGTTATAGGTGCATCCGCTGCTGAATTTCCTGAGATCAAGCCTGAGCGCGTTAAAGCGCTGACTCCTTGGCTCGCAGACACCCCTTCAGGCACCGGCCCCACCTGTGCAGACCGCTCGGCGTGGGAGCGTGCCGACGTGCAGGCGCGTTTGCAAGAGATCACAAAAGCAGCGCCCAAGCTTGCCGACCAGCCCGTGCCCGCATGGGACGACGCCGCGTACTTGGAATACTCCCGCAATGGCGTGCGCGGAAACGGCGAGCGCATGATGAATGCACGCAAGGCAGGCCTGCATGTGCTGGTGCTGGCCGAATGCGCCCAATGGCAGGGACGGTTTTTGCCCGCGATCACACGCTTGCTACAAGCGCTCACAAGCCAGCCTACGTGGACCTGGGCGGCGCATGACAAAACCCTGCGCAGCTTTCGCGACCACCACTACGAGGTGGACCTGATGGCTGCTGATACGGCCCACGAACTGGGCCAAGCCTTGTACATGCTGGGCAGCAAGTTAGACGCTACAACGCAGGCTGCGGTGCGCCAAGCCATCGTACAACGTGTGCTGGACCCTGTGCGGCGCAGCTATGTGAAGGGTGGCAAAGACCATTGGTGGTTGCAGGCCGACCACAACTGGAATGCGGTCTGCCTCAAAGGCGTGACCGGTGCAGCCTTGGCTGTGCTGGCAGGCAAGGAAGACCGCGCGGTGTTTGTGGCTGGGGCCGAGCACTACATCCAGCGCTACCTGTCTGGGTTTCCGTCCGATGGCTATGCGCTAGAGGGGCCGGGGTATTGGAACTATGGCTTCTCGCACTTTGTGGAATTGCGCGAGTTGTTAATGCAAGCGACGCAAGGCCAGCTGGATTTGTTTGCCCCCGACAAGGTGCGCGAGATTGCCTTGTATGGCTACCGCTACGAGATGGCGCCCGGCCAGGTGGCCTTGTTTGGCGACGCGGGGCGCAGCACCCGCATGGACGACTTCACCCGCGCTTACGCCAACCAAGCATTGCAACTGGGCCAGCCCCAAACGCTGGCCACTCAGCCCATTGGCGCAAGTGCACCGGCCAACTCCAGCCCCTTGGTGCTGGCCTCTTTGAAGCTTTTTGCCCAGCCCGCGCTGGTGCCATCCACCTCGGCTTTAAGCAGGGAGTCCATGGGGCTGCACACCTTATTCACTTCGGTGGGCGTTTTGGTCTCGCGCCCCGGGCCGGGGGAGTCACTAGGTTTTGCGATCAAAGCAGGGGGCAATGGCAACCACAGCCATAACGACGTGGGGTCCTACTCCATCGCCCTAGGCGCCGAGCAACCGGTGGGCGATGCAGGTGCCACGGTGTATTCGTCCAAAACCTTTAGCAAAGAGCGCTTCACCATTCGCGGCATCAACTCCTGGGGGCACCCCGTGCCCGTTGTCGGTGGGCAGTTACAGCAAGAATCCACCAAGGTACAAGCGCCCATGTTGGCGCAGCACCTGGATGCGCAGGGCAGCATGGTGCGCATTGACATGAAACCCGCCTACACGCTTCCCATGCTACAAAAACTAGAGCGCACTGCGCAACATACACGGGCGCCAGAGGCCAAAATTGCCATTGAGGATGCATTTCGCTTCCAATCCCCGCAAACATTTGAGACAGCCATCATCAGCACGGGCCAAGTCAAGCTGCTTCCCGACAACACCATCGACTTTGGGCAAAAGCGCGAACACCTGATGGCTACCGTCACAGCGTCGCAACCATTTGTTTTGACGAGTGAAACCGTGACCGAAGAGGGCCTGACCTTCACCCGCGTGGCAGTGCGCTTGGTACAGGCGGCGAGCGAGGGCTTTGTGCGCGTGGAGTTCAAACCTGCGACGCCTTGATCCATGCGTCAGGCTTAGGCGCAGTTTGCATGCAGCTTGGCACGCTTTGCGAGTGACTCCAGGGCGGTGACCTCCTACGATTCATCCCATCGCAACATCAACTGCCCTTCAGAAAGATCGCCGCCATGTCCAACACCCGCAAACCCCAAGCCAAGCACCTACTTACGCAAGGCCACGTGGTTTACACCGCAGCCCGGCGGCTAGAGCTCATGCAAGACCTCAAGTCCTTGGGCGCTCACCCGCTCAAAATGGACGTGACTGACGAAGCGCAAATGCAAGCGGCCATTGCCACCATCGCGGCGGCCCACGGCGGTGTAGACGTTTTGGTCAACAACGCTGGCTTTGGCATGTACGGCGCCATGGAAGACACCAGCTTGCAAGATGCCCGCTACCAGTTTGAGGTCAACCTCTTTGGCCTGGCCCGCATGACACAGCTGGTATTGCCCTATATGCGCAGTCAGAAAGCCGGCAAGGTCATCAACATCTCCTCCATGGGCGGCAAGATGTACACGCCTTTGGGCAGCTGGTACCACGCGACCAAACACGCGCTGGAGGGCTGGAGCGATTGCCTGCGCCTAGAGTTGGCCCCGCATGGTATTCAGGTAGTCATCATCGAGCCCGGCGTGATTGCTACCGAGTTTGGTGACGTAGCGGTGGACCCCATGCTCAAGCGCTCTGGCAGCGGCCCCTATGCCAAGCTGGCCCGAAGCATGGCCCAAGCCACGCGTGACGCCTACAGCAAGCCCCATGCATCGTCCCCCGCATCCGTGATTTCGCAAGTGATTTCTCAGGCGATAGCCTCGCCACGGCCCAAGACGCGATATGTGGCAGGCAAAATGGCCAAACCCTTGATGTTCATGCGCAAATGGTTCGGCGATCGCCTGTTTGACATGGCGCTGATGAGCCAAGTCAAATAAGGCCCTGCACCTACCCAAACGGAGTACACCTTGAAACACGCCAGCAAATTCGTCGTCCTGCGCGGCTGGAAGCTGCTGATGGCCGACATGGGTCTGAATTTGGCCGAAGTGTTGGCATGGGCGCAGCTGCCTGCTGACTTGTTTACAAGGCCCGGTGCGACACTAAGCCCCGAAGATTTCTTCAGGCTGTGGACGGGCATGGAGCAAGTGGCTGGGGGGGAAGAGCTGCCTTTGAAGTTTGGGCAGGCCATTTCGGTGGAAGCCTTTGACCCGCCCATTTTCGCCAGCTTGTGCGCCCCCAACCTGGCCACTGCCTTGGTGCGCCTGTCCGACTTCAAGCGGCTCATAGGCCCCATGATTTTGGACGTGCAAAGCACCCCGGCATGCACCAGTGTGGCGCTGGACTGCTATGGCCACACAGGCGCCCTTCCGCGCAGCTTGGCGATCACCGAGATGGTGTTCTTTACCCAGCTAGCACGCTTGGCCACGCGCAAACACATTACACCCTTGCGCGTCGAAATCACGCAGCTACCAAGCAACCTTGTTCCTTTAGAAGCTTTCTTTGGCTGCTCGCCGCAGCCAAGCACGCACAACCGCATCACCTTCAGCGCAGAAGATGCCAAGCACCCATTTTTGACAGAAGACAGTGGCATGTGGGAAAGTTTTGAGCCCACGCTGCGCAAGCGACTCGCCGCTCTGGACGCGCAAGCCACTACCGTGGAGCGGGTGCACAGCGCACTCTTGGAGCTCTTGCCTAGCGGGCGCAGCAGCGTTGAAGAGGTGGCCGACAAACTGTTGACCAGCCGCCGCACGCTGCAGCGCCAACTCAGCGACGAAGGCAGCAGTTTCCAAGAGGTGCTGAGTAACACCCGCCAGCGCTTGGCCGAGCACTACCTGCGCCAAAGCACCATTACCCCGGGCGAGGTGTCATGGCTACTGGGCTTTCAAGACGGCAACTCTTTCATCCGCGCTTTTAGAAACTGGACGGGCACCACGCCCGGGCAGTTCCGCGCTGCGGCATGGGTCTAGGGCTAATGACTCCCGCGCTTGTGGGTCTTGGCGGCAGGTTTGGGCTCCAAACTGGCAATGTGCCGATTCAACTCTGGGATCAGATTTACATTGCGCCCCAACGTCGCCCTAAATCCGAAACTGGCCGCGACCGGCGCGGCGTTGCTGCTGACCAGAACCACCGGAATTTCACTGTTGCGGCAGCGGGCCTCCCGCAAGGCAGCCACGACCGCTAAGGCGTTGAGATCTGGCAGCTCCCGCGAGATGACCAACAAGTCAAAGGGTTCCTGAAGCAAGCGTTGCAGCGCATCCAAGCCACCCTTCAAGACTTTGACTTGGGTTGCAGCGCTTGCCAACTCTTTTTCGTACAAATTGCGCAGCGTCTGAGAGGGCTCCACCAGCAGCACACTGGTGCGCCCCCGCAGACTTTTGACGCGCAGTTGGTCCAAGGCTTGCTCAATCTCAGCCACGGCAGTGGGCTCGCGCCCCTCAGGCGCATGGGTTTTGCGCAAAAGGTCCACGAAAGCCAACGCAGTGCTGGCCGCCGCGTGGTCAAAGTGCTGCTTGCATTCAGCAATAAAGCTCTCTAACTGGTGGCAAACCGTCGTGATGATGGGGATGCCCACACCGCCCCCCGTACCTTTCAAGCTGTGCACTTGCCGAAACAACTCGTCAAATGCTCCCGCTTGCTGCGTTTCCAGAGCAAACACTGCTTGCTCAAGGTCATTGCATCGGCTGGGAAGCTCGTCCAAAAACTCGGCCATTAACTCGGCCAAAAGCAATTCAAAATCAGAATTCATGGAGGTGTTGGGTCTGGTTAGAGCACGCACGCGTACACACAATCACATTTCAGTATCGCATGTTGGCGTCTTTGTGAAAAGCCAAAACAGCGTGAAAAGCGGTGTTCAGGAGTGGGGCTACGCATGCGTTTGAAAAAGCCCAACAAAGCTATGATTCGCCCCCTGTTCGACAGGGCACTCCCATTTATCAACCCGTCACTACTGGCCTCCCCACGGGCGCAGCACCAACAACACCATGACCAAATTACTCGTTTTTGCAGGCAGCACACGCCAACATTCCTTGAACCGCCGCTTGGCCCATGCCAGCGCCGCGATAGCGCAGACCTTGGGTGCAGAGGTCACCGAATTGGAGCTGTCGTCGCTGGACATCCCACTCTACAACGCAGACCTAGAAGCCAGCGGGACACCTGCTGATGTAATTCGCCTCAAGGAAATCATGCACGCGCACCCCGCTTGGATTGTGTGCTCCCCCGAGTACAACGGCAGCTACACCGGCCTCATGAAAAACACATTGGACTGGGCGTCCAGCCCCGTCAAAGGCCACCCCGTCTGGGGCAACAGCCAACTGCCGTTTGCGGGCAAAGTGCTGGGGCTGCTGAGCGCATCACCCGGCGCCTTGGGTGGACTGCGTTCACTCAGCCATTTGAATCCATTGCTTCAAGGCTTGGAATGCTGGGTCTGCCCCAAACAGTATGCGCTGGGTCGGGCTGGCGAGGCTTTCGACGCCAGTGGCAACTTGCAAGTAGAAGCTCAACGCAAGGGTGTGCAAGCCGTGGTGGAACAAGTGCTGTGGGCCTCGCAAAGACTCAGCGCCTAAGGCGCATGCGCCAGCTGGCTATCCACACAACATGGCCTCATGCAAGGTGAGCCCTTTGGCGCCTTAAAAAACACCCCGCAGTGGGCCACACAGATAATCGGCCCATGAAAATCGTAATTCTCATCGGTACGGGTTTGTTAGCGCTTGTGTGGACGGCATTCATCGCACTGTCAGCCGCAGTCGCCGATTGGTTGGCCAGCCAAGGCGGGCAATTGCCAGGTGGGCTATACGCTTTGGGCCAGTGGCCTATGCCACCGTGGGTGGCCTTGTGGATAGACCCGGCCTTGGCAGAAACCTTGCGCGCAAGCGTGGTCTGGGCCCTGGACCTAGCGGCCGCACTGATGCCCTGGATTTTGCCGCTGCTCGCGTGGGTAGCACCTGTGCTGTGGGTCATTTGGGGCTTGGGCCTGGTGGCACTGCTGGTGCTGGCTGGCCTTGGTGTTTTCCTTCTGGGAAGACTGCGCCGACGCTCCCCCAGACCACGCTACGGTTGATGCCCATGTCAAGCACCCAATCCACGTTGAGTGTGTCGTTCCTGCGCGCGTTGGCACGTCGCCGCCGCGCGCGGCTGCAGGGCTACACCCCGGACCCGGTGACCCTCCAGGCGCTTTTGCGTTTGCACGGCGACGCTTCTTTGGTCGTGGTGCTTCTGGTGCTATCGGTGCTCACCGTGGTCCCCGTGGCTGGGGTAGGCACTATCTTGAGCTTTGCCATCTTTGCCATTGCATGGCGCTGGGCCATCGGTGGCCTGCACCGTCCCGGCCTGCCCTTCGAAAAATCACTCAACCATATTGCGCTGAGCCCCCAGTGGAGCGAACGTGTCTTGCGGTTTATGGCTACCCTGTATACGCGGGCGGACCGCTGGCTGCACCCACGCTGGCCTAGCGTGTTTCATTCTCGGTGGGCCATGGGGTGGGCCTTCTGGATAGCCGCCATGGCGGCCATTATTTTTCTACCACTGCCCTTGGGCAATGTTCTACCGAGTCTGAGCTTGGTGTTTCTTTGCTTGGCTTGGATGTTCAAAGACGGTTTGGCATGCTTGGGTTCGCTGATCGTGGGGCTTGCGGCCATCGCCTACACCGCTGCATTTGGCCAACTGGTATGGGCAATGGGCGTGCAAGGCTTCACCTTGGCACGCAGCTGGTTAGGGCTCTAGGGTAGCGACGGTTTGCTTCTGCTGGCAGGGGCCTAAAATACGGCGAATAGGCCCCTTGCGCTCACCAGCAAAGCGATACCAGCTATGCAATTGGTAGCATTGAAGGGATTTTCTACCTACCCATCTGTGTCTTGCATGCCTAACGCCATCTCTCCGACTCCAACGAGACCCTTGTTTGCCTATGTCGGCACCTACACAGACGGAGGCAAGCCGTGGCGCGGAGGCGTCGGCTCTGGCGTGCACCAATTTGCCGTAGACCCAGACACAGGCGCCCTGCAACGATTGCCCAATGCCCCAGTCGCCGCATTGCATGACAACAGCAATGCGCCTGCCTACGCCGACCGCAACCCAGCCACTCTGGCGCGGCACCCCAATACGGCACTTGCAGTGCTGTATGTGGCCAATGAGTTTGACGGGTTGACGGGGCCCAACACCAGTGGTTCTGTCAGCGCTTATGCCATGGGTCCGAATGGCGCTTTGCAGTTTTTGGCCGAGGTGGATTGCGGTGGCAAGAACCCCGCCTATATCAGCGTGCACCCCGAAGGTCGCTACTTGTTCACCGCCAATTACGTGAGCGGCGATGTCAGTGTGATCGCCCTGCGGGCCGATGGTCACTTTGACAGCCATCGCCCCGCTAGGGTGTACCCCAACGCACTCTGTTGTGGCGCGACTCCCTGCGCGCCCGGCGCCAATGTGGTGCCGCAAGCCGCTTTGGACCATGAGGGCTTTGCATTGAGCGACCATGACGGCCCCCACGCCCATATGGTGCAGGCCGACCCTAGCGGCAACTTTGTACTGGTAACCGACCTGGGCTTAGACCGCGTGATCGCCTACCGCTTTGACCGTGACACAGGGGCTTTAAGTGCCCCCACATCCGCCTGCGTGACGGAGAGTTCAGGTGCGCGGCACTTTATTTTTCACGCGAACGGGCGTTGGCTGTACGTCGTGAACGAGGAAGCGTCCACCGTTGCATTTTTCACTTTTGACCCCGGCACTGGGCAGTTGACTTGGGTCAGCGAAACCAGCACCTTGCCAGCTGGCTTTAAGGGGACTAGCTTTGCGTCTAACATTCAAATGCTGCCGAGTGGTTCGCACTTTGTGGTGTTAAACCGCTTGCATGACTCCATCGCCATCTTTGAGCTGGACGCTTCCACAGGAGCACCCAGCTGCTTGGGCGAGGAATGGACGCGGGGCAGCTTTCCCCGCAGCTGCACGCTAGACCCCAGTGGACGCTATTTATACGTGTGCCACAACAAGCAAGGAGACAACGTGACCGTCTTTGCAGTGGATGGCCACCGCCTTCACTTCACTGGTCAGTACATAGCGGTGGGCAGTGCGTCCATGCTTGTGTTTTCACACTAGCCGAAGCTACGAAAGGCCAGCCCTACCGAGCCGCTTGGGCCTGTGCAATGACGCGTTCCAAGTCTTGCTTGATCAACGGCTTGGACAAAGCGCCTAAAAAATGGAAGCAGCGCCACTGCGCAACCATTGATGCGGCACGCACCACTTCCGCCTTTTGGCCCGACACAATCAGCAGGGCGCCCATGTAGCCCAGCTTAGCAACTGTGTCCATGAACTGAAACCCGTCCATGCCCGGCATACACAGGTCTAACACCAAGAGGTTAAACGGTGGACTAGCCGTATTCAGCAGAGTCACTGCGCTCGCACCACTGGACGCGACGGTGACATCGTCAATCTGCAAGCTATGCAGCACATCAGACACCAGTGCTTGCTGAAAGCCATCGTCATCAACCACCAATGCTTTGATATGCGCCGGCAAGCGCACGGGTTCAAGCATGGGAATCGCGTCGTCTTGGATCATGGGTTCATGCAGTGTGTGGTTAGCCGCCGCAGTAGCCGCACAAGCAGCTATCAATAGCGTAGCATTAGAACACCGCTATGATTTCCTGCAAGTAGGCATTGTCCCTAGCCACCACGCCCCCTGTTGCCCTGCACGCAGAAATGCGTCACCCCCATCCTTATGCCCTCCACCTCAGCTTTTTCTATCACGCTCGCGGCCGCCCAAACTGCGTCTGCTCCTGGTGACATCCTTGCCAACTTGGCGACCCATTTGCGCTTTGTCGATGTGGCCCACTCCGCAGGCGTGCAGGTGCTGCTGTTTCCAGAGCTATCTTTGTCGGGCTATGAACCGACCCATGTGGCCACTTGCACAGTCACACCACAAGATGCCCGCTTAGCGCCCTTGCGTGACAAGGTGCGCGCCACGGGCATGGTAGTCATCGTGGGCGCGCCAGTGCCTAACGACACGTTGAAGCCGGCCATTGGAGCCATTACTTTCTTTCCAGACGGAACCCACAGTGTCTACCGCAAGCAGCATCTGCACCCTGGTGAGGACGCTTTTGCGTCCCCTTGCCCCCACGCGCCTACCATCGCCAAGCCGACGCCCAGCCAAACCTTTGCTTACCTGGGTGAGCGCATTGGCCAAGGCGTGTGTGCCGACATTACCCATGCCCAACACCCTGCGCTGGCCGCACAAGCTGGTGCCACGCTGTATTTAGCGGGTGTACTGGAGTCCACCAATGGCTATGCGGCTAATGCGCCTGCCATGCAAAGCTATGCCATACGCCACCGTATGGGCACCCTTATGGCCAACCACGGAGGCAACTCTGGGGGCTATGTCACGGCGGGGCAAAGCGCCTTTTGGGCTCCCACCGGCGAATGCGTTGCCAAAGCCCCTGGCCCAGGTGCTTACCTAGTGATCGCGCGCAAAGCTGCGCCTACCAATGGAGGAAGTTGGTCGGGAGAGGTGCTTGCGGTCTAAGCCGCATTAGCGCCTGCGAGCGCTGCGCACGCCATGCAGCTCACCCACGATGCTCAGTACCTTGGTCAAGCGCCCAGACTCTGAGACTTCCACCGTGAACGTCATCCACGCCGTGCCTTTGACGGATTGGGTTTGGACACCAATGACGTTCATTTTTTCTTTGGCAAACACTTCAGAAATGTCGCGCAGCAGGCCTTGACGGTCTACGGCCTCGACCGCCACATCCACCGGGTAAACCGCAGTGCTGCGGTTGGGCTCGGTCCCCCAGGCCACGTCAATCACCCTATCCCCACTGCGCGTAACCATATTGCGCAGGTTGGAACAGTCCGCGCGGTGCACACTCACGCCCTTGCCCCGGGTGACAAAGCCGCTGATCAGGTCGGGAGGTGCAGGCTTGCAGCAGTTGGCCAGCTGAGTCATGAGCGAGTCCACCCCCACCACCAGCACACCGCCCTTGCCAGAGTTGTGGCTCGCACGCGGCTTTTTCAGCTGCATGACCTCGTCTTGCGTTTGCACGGGCTCGGGCGGGCGCAACACGATTTCGATGTTGCGCAAAGAGAACTCGTCTTTGCCCACCACTTCAAACAAGTCATCGGCTGAGTTAAAGCCCAGCTGGGAGGCCAAGTCTTCTAACTTGACGGAGGTTTTGCCTTCGCGCTGCAACAGCCGTTCTACCGCCTCGCGCCCTTTGGCCACCGTCTCCCCCATGGCCAAGGCGTTGAACCAGGCGCGCACCTTGGCGCGCGCGCGGTGGCTGGCCAAAAATCCCAGCTCGGGGTTCAGCCAGTCTCGCGAGGGGCCGCCTTCTTTGGCTGCTGTCACCTCAACGGTTTGCCCGTTCTTCAAAGGAGTATTCAGGGGCACCATGGCGCCGTCTACCCGCGCACCACGGCAGCGGTGGCCCAAGTTGGTGTGCACACTGTAGGCAAAGTCTACGGCGGTGGCGCCTTGGGGCAACTCCACCACGGCGGCGTCGGGCGTGAGCACGTAAATGCGGTCATCAAACACACCTGCGCCTTGCTCACCACTGAGGTCGCGCTCCCACGCCAGCAACTGGCGCAGCACTGCAATCTTGGCGTCGTAGGCGCCCGTGGCCGAAACCCCACCGCCATACCCCTTAGCGCCCGCCTCCTTGTAGGCCCAGTGGGCGGCAACACCGTGCTCCGCGTGGTCGTGCATGGCCTGCGTGCGCAGCTGGATCTCAATCGGCTTGCCACTGGTGTCGCGCACCACGGTATGCAAAGACTGGTAGCCATTGGCCTTGGGCCGGGCAATGTAGTCGTCAAACTCGTCGGTGACCGGCACAAACTGGCTGTGTACCCAACTCAGCGCGGCGTAGCAATCTGGCACGCTAGGTACCACCACGCGCAGGGCCCGAATGTCGTACACCTGCTCAAAACCGAGTGACTTGCCCCGCATCTTTTTGACAATGCTGTAGATGTGCTTGGGCCGCCCCTGCACTGTGGCATGGATGCCTTGCTTCGCAAGCTCAGCAGCGACCTGTTGGCGCAGGTTTTCCACCGAGGTTTCACGCTCGGTGCGCTTTTCATCCAAGAGCTTGGCCACTTGCTTGTACGTATCGGGCTCCAGAAAGCGGAAGGACAGGTCTTCCATCTCCCACTTGATTTCCCAGATACCCAGGCGATTGGCCAAGGGGGCGAAGACTTGCAAGGCTTCGCTGGCTACGCCTTGGGGCACAGGCAGCTTGGTGTGCGCGTAGTAGCGCAAGGTTTGCAAGCGCGAGGCCAAACGCAGCATGACCACCCGCAGGTCGCGGGAAAAGGCCAAGAGCATCTTGCGCACGCTCTCGGTTTGCGTGGCGGCGGTTTGCGCCATGGGCACGTTCGTGCGGCTGGCGGAGTTCTGCGCAATGCGCGCCATGCGTTGCACGCGCACCAGCTTGGTGGTCTCCAGCGCCAGGTCTGCAAAATTGGCACCAAAGCCCTTCGATATCACCTCGTGTGGCTTGTTCAGATGGTCACAGGCATAGACCAAGTAGCTGGCCGCTTGCATGGCCTCGGAGCCACCGATGGACTTCAAAATGGTGGCAACTGCATCGGCATGGGCCAAGATGTTTTCACCGGTGTCCAAGGACTCACACGCAAGCAGAGGCTCAGCAAAGGCCCGCGCACGGGCCAGCGCACCCGCCTGCTCAGGCAGACTATCAGCGGTGGCAGCGATCACTGGCGGCGTGGCCTGCACAGACTGATCGGCGTATAAACTTTTCATGCACTTCTCACGGGGTGGCGAATGGGGTGGGCGCAGGCTTCTAGGCAGCGCGCCTAGCCTCCTCACTGTCAAGCAAGAAGCCAGCCACTGCAGCCACTTGGTCTGGGGCTACTAGCGTAGGCGCGTGGCCCACACCAGCAAACTCCACCACCTTTGCCTTGGGGCCACGCTGTGCCATGGCGTGCGCGGTCTCCACACTCAGCAGATCCGAATCCGCACCACGCAACAGCAAGGTGGGCATGGTCAAACTATCGTAGATCTGCCACATCAGCGCCTCACCTTGGGCTGCAGCCTCAGGCGTTACGGCGGCAACCGGGATAGCAATGGCGGGGTCGTAATGCAGTTGCAGCATGCCTGCCTGACCGGCCACGGGCTTCACCATGGCGCGCGACAGTTCCAGCCACTGCTCGGGCGTGTGCGGGCCAAAACTCGCAGAACGCAGCAACAAAGCCTGCGCAGCTTCTTCCAATGAACTGTACTGCGCGCCTTTGCCTAGGTAAGCCGCTATGCGGGTAATCGCCGCCCACTGCACGACCGGCCCCACATCGTTGAGTACCAGCTTGTTCACACGTGCGCCTACCGACGCCGCATGCGCCGCCAGCACCAAGCCAATCAAGCCGCCCATGCTAGTGCCCACCCAATCGACCTGCGTGAGCTTGAGCTCTGCCAACAGGGCCAGCATGTCGCCAACATAGGTAGGGATTTGATAGGCCATGGGGTCAGCCAGCCAGTCGCTTTGGCCGCGCCCCACCACGTCTGGGCAAATTACGCGCAATGGCTCGGTGGCTTGACGCAGCAGGCTTTGGGCCAAAACATCAAAGTCACGCGCTTGGCGCGCAAGCCCATGCACACACACCACTACATGCTGGGCTTGCGGGTCGCCCCAGTCCCAATAGGCCATGCGATGCCCTGCGCTGGCGTCGGCGCATTGCAGGTAGTTCAGCTTGGGGTCAGCCATGGTTTTCAGCGTGGTTTGATAATGCACACATCGTAATTGAAACACCCCACCACTTTGAAAGGCTCAGCATGTTAAAAGGCAAGACAGCGTTGGTCACCGGCTCCACCAGCGGCATTGGTTTAGGCATTGCAAAATCGCTCGCAGCACAAGGCGCCAACATCGTGCTCAATGGCTTTGGAGATGTGGAGGGGCCACTGGCTGAGATCAAGGCTTTGGGCGTGCAAGTGAGCTACCACGGCGCCGACATGAGCAAGCCCACCGAGATTGCCGACATGGTGCAACACGCGCACACCACCTTTGGCAGCCTGGACATCTTGGTGAACAACGCGGGCATTCAGCATGTGGCGCGGATTGAGAATTTCCCAGTAGACCGTTGGGACGCGATTTTGGCGATCAACCTCTCCAGTGCGTTCCATGCCACGCGTGCCGCTTTGCCCACCATGCTGGCCAAGAACTGGGGCCGCATCATCAATGTGGCGTCGGTGCATGGCCTGGTTGCCTCGGCCGAAAAATCAGCCTATGTGGCAGCAAAACATGGTGTGGTTGGTCTCACCAAAGTGACCGCGCTGGAAAATGCCACCACCGGTGTGACCTGCAATGCGATCTGCCCCGGCTGGGTGCTGACACCCTTGGTGCAAAAGCAAGTGGACGCGAAAGCGGCCGCCTTGGGCGTGAGCAACGAGCAAGCTACGAAGCTGCTCCTGGGTGAAAAGGAGCCATCACTCCAATTCACCACGCCTGAGGAGTTGGGCGCCCTCGCCGTGTTTTTGTGTTCATCCGCTGCGAACAACGTGCGTGGTGTGGCGTGGAATATGGACGGTGGCTGGACCGCCCAGTAAGCCAAACTGCCACTAACGCTCGTCCCGCCAACATACTACGCTATACAAAATATAGCGTTTTACGAGTAGGAACTAGGCCACAGTGCGCTCGGCGACATAGGCGTCGAACTGGGTGATTTGCAAGGGCTTGCTAAACAAGTAGCCTTGAAAAATGTGGCAACCGTTTTGCATCAAAAACTCACGTTGCCCTTGCGTCTCAACGCCCTCGGCAATCACGGTAAAGCCCATGCTCTTGCCCAATGAAATCACCATGCGTGCAATCGAGGCATCGCTGGGCACGGTGAGCACATCACGCACAAAAGACTGGTCAATTTTGAGTTGGTCTAGCGGGAGCCGTTTGAGGTAGTTGAGTGAGGAATAGCCAGTGCCAAAGTCGTCCAGGGAAAAACCGATGCCAACAGACTTCAGCGCATCCATCTTGTGCACGATGTCGTCCATGTCCTTGACCAAAGCGCTTTCGGTGAGCTCAAGCTTGAGACGTGACGGGTCCACTCCTGTTTCCGATACCAAAATTTTCGTATCTGTCAAAAAACCGGCCTGACGAAACTGCAATGCACTCACATTGACGGAGAGAGTCAGCTTGGCCGTGTGAGGATTTTGGGCCCAAATGGCCAACTGCTCACACGCACGTTCGAGCACCCACATGCCCAAAGGAACAATGACGCCTGTGCGCTCCGCCAACGGAATGAACTCGCCCGGAGGCACTACCCCCAGCTTAGGGTGCAGCCAACGAATCAGGGCTTCAGCACCTATCACCTGCCCACTGGAGGTAACCTGCGGTTGGTAGACCAAGTAAAAATCGTCACGATCCAAACTCTTGCGCAAGTCCGCTTCAAGCGAGGAGATTTCTTCCACATCAGCCATCATGACGTGGATCAGCGCGTAGACGCCCACAGCTGCGCCGATGTTGTTGAACCAAGTGCCACCGACGCGCACACTATCTGGCAACACATAACTGGGCGCTACACCAAACTGCGTGCTCGCCAACATCACAAAAACAGCGAGACATGCACCCGTGGTTGAGAAGCGCAAAACTGCAGGTTCGTCCCGCAAGACCATCAGTGACGCCACCGCCAACACCAAGAGAAAGTTATGCACCGATCTCGGGGCGTCAGGGCTAGGAACATCAAAGACCAAAGCCAAACCTATCAACAAGACCAGCAAGCTAGCAAACATCAAAAAGAAAGCCGCGCGGGTATGTTTGTAGTGCGTCAGAGCAGCACTAGCTAAACCCAGACCCACCATAAAAATGTCTAGGCCTACGATGATCCAGTCATGCTTGAGCGAAAAGTAGACACCCCAAAGTCCCCCCAAGAGCACCAACAGTGCCGAAGAAATCCACAACATGAGGCGGATACGGCGACCGTGCATTTCGGCCAAGGGGGTCTTGGGTTGCATGTCGGGCGCTGGTGAGGGCATGTCAAGAGTCTCCTTGCATTAGCCCAATGTAGCGCACATTGTGGGCAAGGTCTAACAGAACTTGCCCACACTCAAGACCAGCTACTTAAGTTGTATGGTCCCGGAGACGTTCACGACCACAGCCGACTTGCCAGCCTCCATGGGAACCGGCGCATCAGCCGCCGTGGCTTTGAACTCCATGGCTTGCATGCGAGGTGCGGGGGGGTAGCCTTGGTCATTGGCGTTCACCGCAACTTCGCGCAAGGAATAGGCGGCAAATCCAAAGCGTCGCGCGACCTCCGTCGCCTTGGCCTTAAAGCTATCAATGGCTATGTCTTGCGCTTCAGACTCGGCTTTGGCGCGCGATTCGCGACTCAGGCTAAAGCCCAGGTTGCGCACCGTCATTGTCTGAACCTTGCCTGCTGTGCTTGCAATGCGCCCAAAGTCACGGCCTTCCAAGACCAGTTCGGCACTGCCTTGCCAGCCGTTGATCTTGCCGTCGCGGCCATAGCGCGCTTGTAGCCCAAATGCACCCGTACGCACCTCCATGCCGGTGGGCAGCGCTGCCTTTTTGGCCTCCGCCAGGGCAGCGTCTACCGCCTGGCGCAAACTAGCTTGGACCGCATTGGCGTCCACCCCCTCTTTGGTGCTGGACAAGGTCAAGGTGAGCAAGTCTTGCTGAAGCTCCACCGTGGCCATTGCACTGAGCTGCACCACGTTACGCGGCTCTGGGGTTGTTGAATTTTGCGCAAACACAGCGTTAGCGCTCACCAATGCTGCGCAAGCAGCTACCACTTTAATAGCACTTTTCAAACCCAATCTCCCAATAAAAACAACTCACTATGGAATGCACCAGCCACTACAGCCAGCGATCAGCGCAACTTACTCAGCTGCTCGCGCAGGGCACCCTTGGCATGCGCAGACAAGGCTGGCTTGGAAGCAGTCTCTGCCTGCGGCGTTGCACGCAAAGTGCTTTGCGCGGCTTCGCGAACGTCGGCACGCCGTAGTCGCACTGTTGCGCTTTCAACACTGACGTCCAAGGTGTCGGAGTAGCCCTCGGAGTGAAAAGTTCCATCATGATGGGCATGCGCCAGCCCAACGCCACCGCCCAAAAGGAGAAAAATCAAGTGCTTTTTGAACATGTGAATGCAACGTAATGGAGTGAGACGAAGTGCACACAAACACGCGAATTAGAGGCAATTAAGCCTCAGAAACGTGTAACACTTTGTCAAACTCACCATTTCACACAGCTGTTTCTTCCACAGCCTACGAAAATCGCGTTTGTTACAAATTAAAAAGCACTATGCAGAACACCACGCCCCGCACCAACAAGATTCTTGTGGTTGACGATGACACCCGCATCCGTGAACTCTTGAAGCGCTACCTCACCCAAGAAGGATTTGAAGTCCTCTTGGCCGAAGACGGGCGTGCACTCACTCGCACCATGACCCGCGACACCGCCGACCTGATCGTGCTGGACTTGATGATGCCGGGCGAAGATGGCCTGTCTATTTGCCGGCGCTTGCGGGCTGCTAACGACCTCACGCCCATCATCATGCTGACAGCCAAAGGGGAAGATGTAGACCGAATTGTGGGGCTGGAAGTAGGTGCCGACGATTACTTGGCAAAACCGTTTAACCCCCGTGAGCTGCTTGCCCGCATCCATGCTGTGCTGCGCCGCCGCCCGGTATTGGAAGCGCCAGGTGCACCTTCGCCTGACAACGAGGTCGCGCGTTTTGGCCCATTCGTATTCGATTTGGGCGCGCGTACTTTGCATAGGAACGGTGAACAGCTCATGCTCACCAGCGGTGAGTTTGCGATGCTGAAAGTTCTGGTACGCCACCCCCGCGCCGCCTTGTCGCGTGAAAAGCTGGCCCAACTGTCCCGCGGCCGTGAGTTCGAACCCTTTGACCGCAGCTTGGACGTGCAGGTGTCTCGCCTGCGCAAGCTGATAGAAACCGATCCAGCCGCGCCCCGGTTTATTCAAACCGTCTGGGGCGTAGGCTATGTATTCATTCCCGATGAGCCGACTTGATGGCCAGAAAATCTCAGCTGCTGGAGTCGCGATTCACTGAGTTCGAGGGCAGTGCGGTCTCTCCTCTGGAGGTGCCACCAGTCGCATCTGCGAGCCATCGGCTCACGAGCCTCAGTCTGTTTTGGCGCACTTTCTTTTTGCTCGCATTGCTGCTTTTGGGCAGCATAGCGGCTTGGCTGCAAACCTTGCGGGCCTTGGAGTTTGAACCTCGGGCCGTGCAAACCGCGCAGCAGCTGGCTTCCCAGGTGAACCTCAGCCGCGCTGCTTTGGTCTACGCCGACAGCATTGGACGGGTCGCCTTGCTCAAGACCATGAATACAGAAGAAGGTCTGCGCATCATCCCACGCGAGGCCAACGACCAGTATGTCCCGTTCTCTGGAGACACTTTAAGCAAAGAGGTTACCCAAGAGCTCATCAAGCGCTTGGGCAAAAGCACCGTCATCGCCAGCCGCGTCAACCAACAGCCGGGCCTGTGGATTGGTTTTGACATTGCGGGAGATCCGTATTGGCTGTTAACGGACTTGGCGCGCTTTGGCCCAACCACTGGCAAGACTTGGATTATTTGGCTGGCTGTCGCAGGGGCACTGTCGCTGTGTGGCGCGGCACTGATCGCGAGGCTGATTAACCGGCCGCTCAAAAAACTGTCATTTGCAGCCAGCCGCATGCGTGAAGGCGACTTTGGCGCAAGCCGCTTGGACGAAACTGTTCAAACGGCCGAGATCAGGGATGTCAACATTGGCTTTAACCGCATGGCCCAAAGCTTAGCCAAGGTAGAGCACGACCGGGCCCTTATGTTGGCGGGTATATCTCATGATTTACGTACCCCTCTGGCACGGTTGCGACTGGAAACAGAACTCAGTGTGAGTGATCTGACTGCGCGCGCGCACATGGCGGCGGACATTGCGCAACTGGACGCCATCATCGACAAGTTTTTGGACTATGCCCGCCCCGACAGGGTAGAACTGGCGCGCGTATCGCTCATCAGTGTGGTGGACTCCTGCGTCTACTCCTTGCGCAATCAACCCGACGTCAATATCAGCGTCAAGGTAGACCGTAACCTGATGGTCATGGCCGATGAAGTGGAATTGGGCCGCATCATCAGCAACCTTTTGGAAAATGCGCGGCGCTATGGCAAGTCATCCGACTCAGGCATCGCTAACATCGACATCGCTGCAGTCGCCAGCAACAACTGGGTGCTTGTCAAAATCCGTGACCACGGCATTGGCGTGGCGCCAGACCAACTCGCCAACCTCAGCAAACCGTTTTTCCGCGGGGAAACTGCCCGCACGGCAGCCAACGGCGCAGGCCTTGGACTCGCCATTGTGGAGAAGACCCTTCAGCGCATGGGCGGTGGGTTTTCTTTGGCAATTTCCAGCATGGGGGGGCTGTCGGCCAACTTCAAGCTGCAACAAGCCCCCAAGGTCTAGACTACAAGCGCGCTGCGAGCTCAGCGCCTTCGCGAATGGCACGCTTGGCGTCTAGCTCAGCCGCAAGGGCTGCGCCCCCAATGCAATGAAACTGGGGCATACCTGACTTCTTTTTCGGTTTTTTGGCAGGCATTAGTTCAGCCAACGACTCTTGGCCGGCACACAGCACAATGTGGTCCACATGCAGCAGGCGTTCCTCCCCCGCCACCGTGATGTGCAAGCCTGCATCGTCAATCCGGCGGTACTGAACGTCAGACCACATCTTGACGTGGTTACGTTGCAACACTGCACGGTGCACCCAGCCAGATGTTTTGCCAAGCCCAGCGCCCGGACGCCCCGCCTTGCGTTGCAACAAGTGCAATTGGCGATACGGCTCGGCAGGCGGGGTAGCAAGCTCTGGGGGGTACAAGCCACCAGGGTGCTCAGAACGAATATCCACGCCCCAGTCATCACACCAGTGCGAGGTTTCCAAGGGCAGCGGGAACACCGGGTTGTGCAACAAAAACTCAGCCACATCAAAACCAATACCTCCAGCACCAATGATGGCCACGCGCTTGCCCACCTGTACTTTGCGCTGCAGCACATCTAGGTAGGAGACAACCTTGCTATGTTGAACACCTTCGATGTGCGGTGTGCGTGGCGTAATGCCAGTGGCCACGATCACGTGATCAAAGCCTTGGTTGAGCAAGTCCTCGCGTTGCACGCGTTGGTTGAGCTGCACGTTCACTCCAGTGACTTCTAGCCGCTTGGAAAAATAGCGCAGAGTCTGAGCGAACTCTTCTTTGCCAGGCACCTTCATAGCGACCTTGAATTGCCCGCCAATGCTGTCACTCCCGTCGAACAAGGTCACATCATGGCCGCACTCCGCCGCTACCGTGGCAGCGGACAGCCCCGCAGGGCCGGCGCCGACGACGGCAACACGCTTGGTCGCACGCGCCTTGCGGTAAACCAGCTCGGTCTCATGCGCGGCACGCGGATTCACCAAACAGCTAGCCCGCTTGTTCGCAAACGTGTGATCTAAACAGGCTTGGTTGCAAGCGATGCACGTGTTGATTTCATTTGCGCGCCCTTCCTTGACTTTATGGACCCAGTCAGCGTCAGCCAAAAATGGCCGGGCCATAGACACCATGTCAACGTCGCCGTTGGCAATCATGGCCTCCGCTTCATCCGGCATGTTGATGCGATTCGACGCGGCCACAGGCACGGACACGGATTGGCGTAAGCGTGCCGCAACGCTGGCAAACGCAGCCCGAGGCACCGATGTCACGATAGTGGGGACCCGGGCTTCATGCCAGCCGTAGCCTGTGTTAAACAAGGTGACGCCCGCTTTTTCCAGCGCCTGCGCCACCTGCACTACTTCGTCCCAGGTATTGCCACCTTCCACCAAGTCTAGGACGGAATGCCGGTACATGATGATGAAGTTGATGCCTACGGCCTTACGTACTTGGCGAACCACTTCTACGGCCAAGCGCATGCGGTTTTCAATGCTGCCGCCCCACTGGTCTTTGCGCGCATTGGTGCGGGCACATAAAAACTGGTTGAGCAAATAGCCTTCGCTGCCCATGATCTCAACGCCGTCATAGCCCGCTTTTTGCGCAAGTACGGCGCATCGAACGTAGTCTTTAATCGTCGATTGGATACCCCGCTCGCTTAAGGCTCTGGGCTTGAACGGCGAAATGGGTGACTTTTTGGCGGATGCTGAGACTACGAATGGCTGGTAGCCATAACGCCCCGCATGCAAGATCTGCATCACGATCTTGCCACCCTCTTCATGCACCGCACGCGTCACCTTGCGGTGATTGCCTACATCCAGCACAGAGTTCATGGTGCCGCCAAAAGGAAGTAACCAGCCTTGCCGATTGGGCGAAATTCCGCCTGTAACGATCAAGCCGACCCCGCCCTTGGCCCGCTCTCTGAAGTACTGGGCCAACTTGCCATAGTTGTAGAAACGGTCTTCCAAGCCCGTGTGCATAGAACCCATGATCACGCGGTTGCGTAAGGTGGTGAACCCCAGATCCAGGGGCTGCAGTAAGTGGGGGTGCGCCGTAGTCACAGCAGCACCAGAGTGCATGCCGGGTTCAGCAGTGGTGTGGTCGGAGTTTGGGGTCATGGTGGGTTACAGGCTAAAACTAAAAACTCTCAAAGTGACGTACGACGCTCAACGGGAGCACGTCGCGGCATCAATGCAGTAGCACAACGGCACGGGCCTCCATGGCCTGCCCTAGGCCCACAGGACCCATTTTTTCTGCAGTTTTGGCTTTCACGTTAACTTGGTCAAGCTCTACGCCTAGAACTTGGGCAATACGTGCCCGCATCGCGCCAATATGCGGTGCCAGCTTAGGGGCTTGCGCAATGACCGTGCTGTCCACATTGCCAATGTTGTAGCCCTTGGCACGCACTAGTCGGGCCGCCTCGGCCAACAACACGCTCGAATCTGCGCCTTTGAACTGGGCGGCTGTGTCGGGAAAATGGGTACCGATGTCGCCCAGCGCGGCAGCGCCCAAGAGTGCATCGGTAATGGCGTGCAGCAAAGCGTCCGCATCGGAATGGCCTAACAAGCCCTTGCTGTGTGGAATCTCTATGCCACCCAAGATGAGCTTGCGCCCCTCGACCAAAGCGTGCACATCCCAGCCCTCACCAATACGCAGTTTCATGCTTTTCTTCTGTCCTATTTCAATACCAATGGGTTACCAAGCAGCATGGTAGAGGCTTTGGCTAGGGCAAGACGACGCCAGCGCCCACAAATCGCCTAGGGTTTTCCCACGCCAATACGGGAAAATATGCCGCTTTCGCTCATGGATACTGCGCAAGCAGCTATCAATAATGCAGCAAACTCTAGTTGCGCCTGTCTATTAATCTAGACCGAATCGGCTCTAGCTGGTGGCCGACAGTGTGCGGGCTCGCAAAATGGCTTCAGCCAGCGCGAAGTCTTGGCGGTAGGTCACCTTGAAATTTTGGGCACTGCCCTCCACCAGCAAGGGCCGCTGACCCACCCACTCCATGGCGCTGGACTCGTCGGTTACTGCGTCTCCCGCGGCTAGCAATGCGCTTTGCAAGGCACCTAAGCGAAACATTTGTGGCGTTTGGGCCAACCATTTGTCTGCACGGTCTACCGTGCCCGCCACGCGCCCGCCTTCTTCGCGCTTCAAGGTGTCGGGCAGCTTGAGTGCCAAGAGTCCACCCACGGCATCAGGTAAGCACTGGTCGATCAAATGATCAACCTGTTGCTGAGTGAGCAAGCAGCGTGCGGCATCGTGTACCAGTACCCAGTCTTGGGCGTCGGCGCCTTGGTCTAGCAAGGCCTGCAAACCATTAAAAACGCTTGCAGCCCTTGTAGAACCGCCACAAGCCGCTACCAATACAGGAGCATTTACTGATTCAAAAAACGTATCGCCCGCAGACACCACCACCAGCACACCCGCCAAGCGGGGCACATCCGCGAACGCTTGCAAGGTGTGCAACACCATGGGCTTGCCCGCAACGCTTTGGTACTGCTTGGGGCCACTAGCGCCGGAGCGGGAGCCGGTGCCTGCACAAGGAATTAGCGCCCAAAGGCGCGCGGGAGGCGGGGTGTTTTTCAAGGATATGGGAGTTGTGTCAGTCATGGTGCGCGTGCCATTCTAAAATCGAACGCACCAAGCCAACTAAAACCTGCACCCAAGCAACGCCAATGGTTGCTTGCACTGCGCCAAAGCCATCCATGGATTTACCCAAACTACAGCAAAGCAAGCGCTTCACCCTTCCCAAACCCAGTGGCTCTGCAGACGCATTGCTGCTTGCGCGCTTGGGCCAACGTGAAAAGGCAGCGGGCAAACCCATGGCGGTTGTCACGGCCAATGCTCTGGATGCGCAGCGTTTGCTGGATGAAATCGCGTTTTTTGCCCCCGACCTGCGTTGTGCCCTGTTCCCCGACTGGGAGACCCTGCCCTACGACACGTTTTCCCCACACCAAGACCTGATCAGTGAGCGCTTGGCCACCCTGTGGCGCATCAGCCAGCGCGACAAGGAAAATGGAGCAGACGTGGTCATCGTGCCTGCGACCACCGCGCTGTACCGGGTGGCGCCCCCAAGCTTTTTGGCGGGCTACACCTTCCAGTTCAAGGTCAAGCAAAAGCTGGACGAAGCCAAACTCAAAGGCCAACTCACTTTGGCAGGCTACAGCCATGTCACCCAGGTGGTGAGCCCTGGCGAGTATGCGGTGCGCGGGGGGTTGATAGACCTCTTCCCCATGGGGAGCTTGGTACCTTACCGGGTTGATTTGTTTGACGACGAGATCGACAGCATCCGCACCTTTGACCCCGACAGCCAGCGCAGCTTGTACCCAGTGCCCGAAGTGCGGCTGTTACCGGGCCGAGAATTCCCCATGGACGACGATGCCAGGGCCAAGTTCCGCAGCCGCTGGCGCGAACTATTGGATGGAGACCCTACGCGCAGTCGCATCTACAAAGACATGGGCAATGGCGTGGCCACGGCAGGCATTGAGTACTACCTGCCATTGTTCTTTGACGATACAGCCACCGTCTTTGACTATGTGGGTGCAGACGCCACCGTGGTCTTGCATGGGGAGCTGGAGCCTGCCTTCCAGCACTTTTGGCAAGACACCAAAGACCGCTACCGCTTGGTGCAAACGGACCCAGAGCGCCCGGTGCTGCCGCCCGAATCTCTGTTTTTGACCATCGAGCAGTTTTACGGGCGCGCCAACGCGCATGCCCAGCTGGCCATCAAAGCCCAGAGCGAAGATGTGTTCGCCGAGTTCGCTCCCCTGCCAGAACTCACGGTACTGCGCGGCACAGAAGACCCGCTGGCGCGCTTGAAAGCCCACGCGGCCAATACCCAGCACCGTGTGCTGATCCTGGCGGAAAGCGCGGGGCGGCGTGAAAGCCTGTTGGACTTTTTGCGCGCCTCTAACGTGAGCCCGCCAGCGTTTGATTCGCTCGACGAATTCTTGGCCAGCGACGAGAAAACCGGCATTGCCACAGCGGCGCTCACCACTGGCTTTAGCTGGCTGGAAGTTGGCATTGACCTGATTACGGAGACTGAGCTGTTTGCGGCAGGCCCAAGCACCCGCCGTCGCAAAAAACAAGAGCAGGTGAGCGATGTAGAAGCGCTCATCAAAGACCTGAGTGAACTCAACCTGGGTGACCCGGTGGTGCATTCGGCCCACGGCATCGGGCGCTACCGTGGCTTGATCAATCTGGACCTAGGCCAGCGCAACGCACAAGGCGAGCCGGAGCTGCAAGAGTTCTTGCATTTGGAATACGCCGACCAAGCCACACTGTATGTGCCCGTGAGCCAGCTGCAGCTCATCAGCCGCTACACCGGCGTGAGTGCGGACGAAGCCCCCTTGCACAAGCTCGGGTCTGGCCAATGGGAAAAAGCAAAACGCAAAGCCGCTGAGCAGGTGCGCGACAGCGCGGCGGAATTGCTCAACATTTATGCGCGGCGCGCCGCCCGCGAAGGGCACGCTTTCCGCTATTCGCCGTCGGACTACGAAACCTTTGCCAATGACTTTGGTTTTGACGAAACACCAGACCAAGCGGCCGCCATCCACGCCGTCATCCAAGACATGATCAGCCCCCGCCCCATGGACCGGCTGGTCTGCGGTGATGTGGGCTTTGGCAAAACGGAGGTCGCGCTGCGTGCCGCCTTTGTGGCGGTCACCGGTGGCAAGCAAGTGGCGCTGTTGGCGCCCACCACGCTGCTGGCTGAGCAGCACTTCCAAACCCTGTCAGATCGCTTTAGCAAGTGGCCGGTGAAAGTGGCTGAGATGAGCCGCTTTCGCTCAGGCAAAGAAATCACGGCGGCACTCAAGGGTGTGGCCGACGGTACGGTCGATATCGTGGTGGGCACCCACAAACTGTTGAGCGAGTCCACCAAATTCAAGAATTTGGGGCTATTGATCATCGACGAGGAGCACCGCTTTGGCGTGCGCCACAAGGAGCAAATGAAGGCTTTGCGTGCCGAGGTGGATGTGCTCACGCTGACAGCCACCCCTATTCCCCGAACCTTAGGAATGGCCTTGGAAGGCCTGCGCGACTTGAGTGTGATTGCCACCGCACCACAACGCCGTTTGGCCATCAAAACCTTTGTGCGCACCGAAGGTAACGGCGTGATCCGCGAAGCCGTGCTGCGTGAGCTCAAGCGCGGCGGGCAAGTGTATTTCTTGCACAACGAAGTGGAAACCATCGAAAACCGCCGCGCGAAGTTAGAAGAACTGTTGCCTGAAGCGCGCATTGCGGTTGCGCATGGCCAAATGCCGGAGCGCCAACTTGAAGCTGTGATGCGCGACTTCGTGGCACAGCGCAGCAACTTGCTGCTGTGCTCCACCATCATCGAAACCGGGATTGACGTCCCTACCGCCAACACCATTGTGATGAGTCGGGCCGATAAATTTGGCTTGGCACAGTTGCACCAGTTGCGGGGCCGTGTGGGCCGCAGCCACCACCAAGCCTATGCGTACTTGATGGTGCCTGACCTCGAAGGCTTGACCAAACAAGCGACCCAGCGCTTAGACGCTATTCAAGCCATGGAAGAACTGGGCAGCGGCTTTTACCTGGCCATGCACGATCTGGAAATTCGTGGTGCGGGCGAGGTGTTGGGCGAAAGCCAAAGCGGCAACATGCTGGAAGTAGGCTTTCAGCTTTACAACGAAATGCTGAGTGAAGCCGTGCGCTGTCTCAAAGCGGGCATTGAGCCGGATTTGCTAAGTCCCTTGAATGTCACCACCGACATTAATTTGCACGCGCCGGCCCTGCTGCCGGATGACTACTGTGGTGATGTGCACCTGCGCCTGAGCTTCTACAAAAAGCTGGCAACTGCCAAAAACTCCAACCAAATTGACGCGCTGCTGGAAGAAATCGTAGACCGCTTTGGCAAGCTCCCCGCCCAAGCGCAGACACTGATTGATGTGCACCGCTTGCGGGTGATTGCCAAACCCTATGGCGTTGTGAAGGTGGATGCCGCGCCCGGGGTCATCACCATTACGTTTAAGAAGAATCCGCCCGTGGACCCGATGCGCATCATTGAGCTGATTCAGAAAAACAAACACATCAAGCTGGCGGGCAATGAAAAGCTACGCATCGAACGCGAACTCCCCAAAACCACAGACCGTACCCAAATGGTCAGGGATGTTCTCAAGTCCCTTGGGCAACCGAAAGAGGATGCAACGGCGTAATGCTTCAAGTACTGACGCCACCAAAGTGTGCAGACATCCATACCAGGCACGATAGGCTGCGCTTACGGGTCTTTTTTTGCCCCCTTGCGCACTGAAGTTCGGTTACATTGGCCGCTGATTTCCGTGACAAATATCACTGTATGTCTTGATCAGGGGGCGGTGGATGGATTCTGCGGGTAACAAGCCGAGGATATTGGTCGTCGAGGATGAGCCTATCAGCGCGCTTTTTATCAAGCGCCAACTGCTTGACCTAGGTTATGACCACATTGGCCAATCAGCATTGGGCGAAGAGTCTGTAGACCTTGTAGGCACCTTGAAGCCAAACTTGGTTTTGATGGACATCCAACTTGCCGGGGCGATGGACGGCATTGCTGCCGCGGTGGCTATACGGAACCAATTTGCGGTGCCCGTCATTTTCATAACCGCTACGGCGGATGAAGATGTGCTTGCCAGAGCCAAGCTCGCTGAGCCTTTTGGATTCATCGTCAAGCCTTGTGCCAAACAAGAGCTACGCACCGTACTGGAGATGGCGCTGTACAAGCACCAGGCAGAAACCAAGTTGCGTGAGTCCGCATTACATACGCAAGCCATTTTGGACAACATGGTGGACGGACTGATCACCATCAATGCCACCGGTGTCATAGAGTCATTCAACAAAGCGGCCAATCGAATCTTTGGCTACGGCCAAGAGGAAATTGTGGGGCAAAACGTCTCCATTTTGATGTCCCCCCAAGACCTAGCCGAACACGATGCGGCTTTGCTGTCTTACAGTAGCTCAGGCAAAGCCTATGTCTTAGGTCGATCCCGCGAAGTGATTGGAGTGCGTAAAAACAAAGAGCACTTCCCCATGAGTTTGTCCGTGTCAGAAAGCATTCGGGGCGGTCAAACCACTTTCATTGGTGTGGTGCGTGATTTGACAGAGCAGCATGCAGCGCAGAACCAGTTGCGAAAACTCTCTCAGGCTGTTGCCCAAAGCCCCGAAATGATCGTTATCACGGACACGCTTGGGCGCATCGAGTATGTAAACGAGTCCTTTATTCATAACAATGGCTATGCCCTGAACGAGGTCATCGGACAGAATCCAAAGCTACTACAGTCCGGAAACACACCTGCGGAGACCTACATCAGTCTTTGGGAAAGCTTGCGCGACGGAAAAACTTGGCAAGGTCAGTTTCACAACCGTCGCAAAGATGGTTCTGAGTACATCTCATTCGCGATCATTGCTCCCTTACGACAGCCAGACGGTTCGATCAGCCACTATGTAGCTGTCAACGAAGACATCACAGAACGCAAACGACTCGGCGAAGAGCTAGACCGACACCGCCATCACTTGGAAGAAATGGTGGTGCAAAGAACCACAGAACTGATTGCAGCACGTCAGCAAGCTGATGCCGCCAACCTCGCAAAAAGCGAGTTTTTGGCCAACATGAGCCATGAAATCAGAACGCCGATGAATGCAATTTTGGGCTTCTCCAACCTGCTGCGCAGGGAGAGCCCCACCGCACAACAAATTGAACGACTCAACAAAATCAACAGTGCGGGGCAGCATCTACTCTCCATCATCAGCGACGTTTTGGATATATCCAAAATCGAAGCGGGTCGTCTAGAGCTTGAAGACACAGAGTTCTCGATTCAGGCATTGGTAGACAGCGTTGCGACCATCATCACGCCATCCGCCCGCGAAAAGGGCCTCTCCGTCCACACCACAAGCATAGACCTCCCGCCCACCGTGCGTGGGGACCCCACCCGCCTTAGACAAGCGTTGCTGAACTACGCTGGCAACGCAGTCAAGTTCACGGAGCGCGGCCAGGTCAACTTGGCAGCCCGCTTGGTTGACGCACAGGATGGCAATCTCGTGGTTCGGTTTGATGTTTCTGACACGGGCATTGGCATTCAATCCCACGATGTCACCAGACTGTTCCAGGCTTTTGAACAAGCCGACGCGTCCACAACCCGCAAGTACGGTGGCACAGGGCTAGGGTTAGCAATTACCCATAGGCTTGCTCACTTAATGGGAGGTGATGCCGGCGTGCAAAGCGAATTCGGGGTGGGCAGTACGTTTTGGTTCACCGCCCATTTGAGGCAAATCCAAGGCCATAGTACGCCTGCGACAACAGACGCCCAGGAGGACGCTGAATTACTGCTGCAGTGCAAATTTCCGAGCGCCCGCATTCTCGTCGTAGACGATGATCCGTTCAACCGGGAGATCGCGGCAGACTACCTCAAGGAGATCAGCTTTGCAGTGGACACTGCGGCCAATGGGAAAGATGCAGTGGCGCAGGTGATCCAAAGCCACTATGACCTGATTTTGATGGATGTGCAGATGCCTATCATGAACGGGCTGGAAGCGACCAAGCACATACGCCAACTACCGGGCAAAGAACACACGCCAATTTTGGCCTTATCTGCCAATGTTTTTGTAGAAGATCGCAGAGCATGTATCGATGCAGGGATGAATGATTTTGTTTCTAAGCCCGTAGACCCCGGCGAGTTGTACAGCGCTTTGTTGAAATGGCTGAGCTCACCGGTATTCCCAATCTTGTAGAAACTAGGTACTATTGTTTTAAGAGCCCTCCTCGTTGGCCACAGGGGAATGAAAAGGGCCGAAAGTTTTACTCAGAGCGTGCCACGTACACGCGGTGTTGAAATTTTTTAAGGGACCGCCACTTATGTCGCAAATCAACGAGGCCCAAGGCGATCAAAGCAATCGCATGGCCCCGCCCACAGCGCTAACTTGGGTGCTAGTGCTAGTTGCCACTGGATTGGTAACAATCCCTGCACTTGTGGATGACGCCATGTGGCTACGCTGGCTGAGCTTGGTCGGAGTCTTTGTCGTTGTGGTCATCGTCATGTTGCAATGGCAACGCGGATCTACTATCGAGGAAAGATATGCACTAGGCAGCGCATCGTCACAAGACTCTGCCCCACCCTACTCTGCAGATGATCTCAGTGACCTGCTCAAGCAGGTGCTGCCGGCGTGGCAACACCACGTTAGCGCCGTCAAGTCCCAGACGGAGGGAGCAGTGGTGCAACTGACCACCAGCTTTGCCACGGTACTCCAGCAATTTGACCTTGCTGGCATTGGCTCAGGCCCCGGCTTAAGCCCCGACTCTAGCAACAGCACCATTGGCCTGCTAACTCTGTGCGAGCGTCAGCTGCAACCAGTGGTAGGTTCCTTAACCTCGGTCATTGAGGGTAAGGACACTATGATTTCAAACATTCGCCACCTCGCCAATGAAACGAATGAACTTCGGGCCATGGCGGCCGACGTTAGCAGCATCGCCGCCCAAACCAACTTGCTGGCAATTAATGCCGCTATTGAAGCAGCTAGAGCAGGTGAATCAGGGCGAGGTTTTGCCGTGGTAGCCGCAGAAGTAAGAAAGCTATCGCAACGTTCAGCTGAAACCGGCAAGAAAATTGGCACTAGGGTGGATCAGGTAGTGTCCGTCATGGCACAAACCATGGCATCCGCCGAAGAGTCCAACGCGCAAGACCAACATGCCGTCTCTATGTCCGGCTCCATTGTGGAAGATGTCCTTAACCATGTACGAAAGTTGGGCGCCTCCGCAGACTCCATGCGAAGCCATGGGCTTACGGTGCGGCACGAAGTGGAAAACCTGCTGATGGCCATGCAGTTTCAGGATCGTGTGTCGCAAATTCTTAGCGGTGTAGAAGCCGATATGAAGCGGATGCAGGACAACCTAGACGAACCCCTACCAACCGTGGAAGAATGGATGGGAAGTTTGAGCAAGACGTACACCATGGAAGATCAGAACCACGTGCGCACCCGCCGGTGAGCCTAATCACAAATGAACACACTCAACGCAAAGCCAGTTGGCGACCTCCCCAAAACGCGCGAGGCTCTCAGAGTCTTGGTAGTAGACGATGACCCATTTCAGTTGGAAGTTATTGCTGAAGCCCTCAAAGGACTGGGGATACTAGATATCGTTGCAGCAGCTAGTGGGGAGCAAGCGCTGAGCGCTCTGTCCAAGGCAAAGGCAAACGCACCTTTTCACTTGATGTTGAGTGATTTGCACATGCCGGGAATGGATGGGTTTGAGTTCATGGCCGCCGTCGCTAAAGGCGGTTTTGCTGGTGCGTTGATCATTGTTTCTGGCCAAGCAAGTGACGTCATGCACTCGGCGTCACTAGTAGCCCAACTACGTCGCTTTACGTTATTGGGCACTTTATCCAAACCGGTAGATAAAACAGCTCTACTGCAACTTATCAATAAGCTAGCCTAGTGCCCAGCACTCCTAGGACTAACTAGCAAGTCGGAGATCGATTTCCGCTTTGATACCGTCGAACAACGGTCGCAACCCATGTGCAATCCTAAGAGCACTATCGACTTGGTTGGCTTTTGCGCTTTGCTCAAGCAAAAGACATTGTTCAGAGAACTCAGCAGCACCGATGTTCATGGCAGTAGATTTTGCGCGGTGCCCCATAGCGGCCAGAGTCGCCAAGTCGCTTGCAGCGACCGCAGCATCTACCTGCGAAAGCACATCGCCCAAGGAGCTGATAAACAGCATAGCGAACTTGCGAAACTTGGCCGGATCCCCACCCACCAAATCATCTAATACGGATAAGTCCAGCGATTTTGGTTTTGCCTGCGCATAAGGGCGTACAACCTCGAGCAAGCGATCTAAACCACCTTCATTAATCGCGATGTTTGCCCGCTCTCGTACAGCAGGTTTTGCGTGATAAGCGACGGACAGGCAGCCTGTAGACATCATGGGCAAATCGTTTGCGCCATCACCTACGGCAATCACTTGACTGGGAGAAATTCCAAGCTCTCCGCAGGTCCACAGGAGCATTTTCCGTTTCTCTTCACCGTCGCATATGTCTCCCCATGGCTGGTCAATCAAGGCCCCTGTCAACACTCCATCAACCACTCCTAGAACGTTTGAACGCGTGAAGTCAATACCTAGGCGATCGCGAATCCTATCTGTAAAGAAAGAAAAACCACCACTGACCAAAAGAATTTTTAATCCTGCTTCCTTACAAGCAAGAACCAGCTCTACCGCGCCAGGATTAAGCTTTAACCGGGTTTCATACACTTCTTGCATTGAAGCAACAGTAACGCCTTTTAGCAAAGCGACACGTCGGCGAAGGCTGTCCTTGTAATCGGTGATTTCCCCACGCATCGCTGCATCCGTGATGGCAGCAACCTCTGCTTTGCGCCCGACCACGTCCGCAATTTCATCAACACACTCTATGTTGATCAGCGTTGAGTCCATATCAAAAGCTATCAACTTGTAGTCCTTGAGGGAGGACTGTGACAACGTGTTTTGCAACACCAAACCGGGAGATAGTTCTGTAATCTGTGTCATGCCTACCAGTGTAATGCTGGAGCGACAAAAAACGAGCAGCACCAGCTTTCAAAAATACTCTGTGCTTACGTCCTTTGTTGATTTGCATCTAAAACTGACCCACTGGGTCAGGTTTCAGTGCAATTCAACAGCGTGCTATTCAGACGGTAATCCCCCCAATTTCCGCTGAACTAAGAAGCAGAACTGTTATGCAGACCTTTACAGGTGTCTGTTAAAGCGGGTGAAGTCCAGTCAACGAAAACGATGCATTAAGCAACCAACTGGCAGAGCGAGTGGAAGTGCTGACCGTTTCCGACGCTGATCGCGATGCCAACGGCGTGAAAACTAAGCTCAAGCTCAGTGCAGACCGCCACCTCCAGCGCGTTGTCACAGCAGGTGGTTGGGGTGATCACTCCATGTACCTGTTTCACTTCAAGGATGGCGAATCCACCTCTGGGCTTCTCGATGCAGTCGACGAGATGCTTCGTTCCAATACGCCGCAGCTAGCGTTTTCATGACTAGCACGACCTACCATGCCCTAGGCGGTGCTGCGACTCCGGCCTCAGCCAATCTGGAGTCCCAGCTAAAAACCGTCCACGGTGCCATTAGCTCTCGCTACCCAGGTATCGACAGGGTGGCTCTGGCCGCTTACGACCCGCGCACCGATGCACTCAAGACCTTCGTCAGCAGCAACCGCGATGGCATGCACCTGGACCATTACGAGGCCAAGTTGCAAAATGTGCCTTCTTTAAAGGTGCTGGCGGACGGGCGAATGAGTCGGGTAGTGGATGACATTGATACGAGCCTAGCGGCCTCAACTCAACACACCGACTGGCTCAAGCGGCATGCCTACCGCTCCAGCTTGACAGTGCCGATTTTTAAGGGGAATCAGCTGGCAGGTTTTTTGTTTTTTGATTCCAAGCAGCCGCATTTTTTTAGTGCGGACATGACCGAGTTTTTGGAGATGTTTTCGCACCTGATCGCGCAGCTGTATTTGCTGCAGCTGCAGGTAGTCAGCGGCATGGTGGGCACGGTACAAATGGCAAGTGGCCTGTCGCGCATTCGCGATCTTGAAACCGGCCAACATCTGGAGCGCATGGCCGCGTACTCGCATTTGATGGCGCTCAAGCTGGCAGAAAGTCACTCGCTGACTGACGAATTCATTGAGTACGTATTTCTGTTCGCTCCGCTTCATGATGTGGGCAAGGTGGGCATCCCCGACAGGGTTTTGCTCAAACCTGGCAAGCTGGACGGAGATGAGTGGGTGATCATGCGCCGCCATGTAGCGATCGGTGAATCCATTGTTGTGCAGATGGGGTGCGATTTGCAGATGGAGAATGGTTTGGCCTTTGATGTTATGCGCAATATCGTCACCTGCCACCATGAACGTGGTGATGGCTCTGGCTACCCGCATGGGCTGCTGATGGACCAGATTCCGCTGGAGGCCCGTATAGTCGCTGTGGCGGATGTGTATGACGCGCTTTCCAATGTTCGGCCCTATAAGCCAGCCTGGACTGAAGCGCACATTATCCAAGAGTTGGACCAAGAAGTGGCCAGCGGACGGCTCGATGGCGAGTGCGTACGCGTGCTGATGGAGGCAACTGCTGAGCGTGCCCGCATTCAGCTGCAGTTTGCTGATCGCCCATAGATAAATGGCCTATGCCCCTTTGTCTCTGATAGGCACATTTTCGGTCGGTGGCAACAACCAAATTTGGCTTCCAGTTACTGGTTATTCATGAATACCCGCAAGTTGCCCACAGCCGAAGTCTAGCCTCCAGGCACGTCTGCTAACCTCAGCCAATTTGACGTGGGCTTGCTTGCGGCTTAACAAACCCACAGTACCTCAAATTGCTGTCGCATTGGAGCGACCTGTATCCACACCTCATCACCCTCACATTTACCCAGTATGGCCTTGCCCAAAGGGGCTTCGCTGCTGATGACCTGAACGAGCTGAGCGCCGCTGACCAACTTCATACTGCCCCCATCCGGCCCGAGAAAAAGCTGTTGCTGCTTGTCGTCGGAATCGACTAGGCAGACCAGCGCGCCAAGCTGTATCCCTTTGCTGGCGTCGTAGGGGCACGGGCGAAATTGGCGCCAATAAACTATCGACTGGCGGATGCCTTCGGCGCGCCGAGCCTGGCCGGTGGCCAGGTAGGCGGCTTCGAGTCCCAATGTGTCGTATTTGTTTTCGGCAATGTTTTCTTCGTGAGTCGCCGTTTCATGGGCAGCACGCGCTGCCTGTTCGGTTTGCAGCAGATCTTCGGAGAGCCGCTCCAGCACCTGCTGCTGCAGCAAGGATTTATCCATGATCAAAAGTAGGCATCTGGAAAAGCGGGAGGGCAGGTACTGAATAGGAAGTGTTTTACCAGCCTTAGACGCTTCTGTTGGCACAACTAAGCGACTGCGTATCCTTCGGTGCGACAAGTGGAAGCGATTATCTTTCAGAAAGCAATCACTGACCATCTTCCGCAAGTCGCCCAAAGCAGCCAAACAACCGGCACTTCATTTGATAGTTGATTTGATAGTCAAAACAACAAGACAAAAAAAAGCCCATGAAAATCACGGGCTTTTTTTGTTTTCTGGCGGAAACGGAGGGATTCGAACCCTCGATGAGGCTCTACACCCCATACTCCCTTAGCAGGGGAGCACCTTCGGCCACTCGGTCACGTTTCCAGACAGCACGTATTATCGCATGAAAAACAAGCCTTTTAGACTCAAGGTCCGTTCTAGGTTGAACGTCCGGTGCACCGAACCTCCCGCAGACCATAAAGCGCTCAGTGAGTGAGCCATGTCGACATTGACGACATGAAGAGTCAACACAAATCATTCGGATGGTGCCAAGCCAAAACCATACCGTTTCGCATGACGTGGCCATGCCCAACTTTTAGATGGATGTTGTGTCCACGCGTCGTGCAGGCTTGCACAAGTCTTCTCAGCTCATTTAACTGTGCAGTAGTAGGTACAACGCCGTAACGTCTTTTAAGCCAATGCCTTAAGAAATTTGATTGCCGCGCTGGAGACAACTGCTGAATTAGACGTATGGCCGGATCTTGAAAAGCACCACCACAAACAGTCTGGGCATCGATTTCGGCCAGCTCATCTAATAAATCATTGGCTTGCGCCGCGTGCATGGCACTGCGGGCAAAGGTATCTCGAAATTGTGGGAAGACAGTTTCAAGAACGGGTGTCAACGTGCCACGAATGTAATTGCGTGTGAATCTTACGTCGGCATTGCTAGGATCTTCAATATGCTCTACGCCACAGCTGCGTAACCAAGCTCGCACATCAATCGAGGAAACCTGCAACAACGGTCTGAAGAATACGTGCCCGTTTCTCGTCCACTTGGCCGGCATGCCACTTACACCCGCGACCCCAGAGCCACGACTCAGGGCTAAAAGAATTGTTTCAATTTGGTCATCGGCATGCTGTGCAAGCGCGATGGACTTAATCGAATGCGTTATCCTGCCTGACCGAATCACTTCATCAAAAGCAGCATAGCGGGCTCTTCGCGCAGCGTCTTCGGGGCTCTGGCCCGGCCGATGCTTTGCATCTACTTTGCACACAAACAACTCTACAGACAATTCTGCGCACACCAATTGACAGTGCTGCTCAAAAACAGAGGCCATTGCCTGCAATCCATGGTTCACATGAACAGCGACAACCTCCCTAGGCCACTTCCTAGCGCACGCAACCAGCAAAGCAGTCGAGTCGGCTCCGCCACTGAATCCGACAGCTAGCGGCAATTCAGGCTCAAATTGCGCGATGGCCGTCTCAAATGAGACCGTCATACGGCAATCACCTATTCCCTACTTCGTAGCAGTTTTGGTATCTACAAAGCGGCCATAGCTTTGCAGTCGTTCGTAACGCCGGTCTACCAAAGCAGACACGCTCAAATCACTGACTTGACGATAGGCATCGCTTAAGGCGCGTTTCAGGAATGCAGCCATCTGCTTGTGATCGCGATGGGCTCCGCCAACAGGCTCACTCACAATCTTGTCGACCAGCCCAAGTGCTTTCAGCCTATGTGCTGTGATGCCCAAAGCATCTGCGGCGTCTTGCGCCCGCTCTGATGTTTTCCAGAGAATGGATGCACATCCCTCAGGGCTGATGACCGAGTACACCGAGTATTGCAACATCAACACTTGGTCTGCAACGGAGATCGCTAGCGCTCCACCAGAGCCGCCCTCACCAATAATGGTGGTGATGATAGGTACCTCAAGCTGAGCCATTTCAAAAATATTTCGCCCAATGGCTTCTGATTGGCCACGCTCTTCAGCATCAATGCCTGGGTAGGCCCCAGGGGTATCTACAAACGTAAAAACAGGCAGCTTAAACTTCTCCGCGAGCTTCATCAAGCGCAAAGCCTTGCGATATCCCTCAGGCTTGCTCATCCCGAAATTTCGCAGGCCTCGCTCTTTCGTATCTCGGCCTTTTTGCTGGCCTATGACCATACACGGCGTGCCGTTGAATCGTGCCAACCCTCCGACTATGCTGAGGTCATCTGCAAAATGCCGGTCGCCATGTAATTCAACGAAATGGGTGAATAGCTCTCCCACGTAGTCTAAGGTGTAAGGACGCTCTGCGTGCCGAGCGATTTTGGTGATCTGCCACGGCGACAAATCACTGTAGATGTCTTTCGTAAGCTGCAAGCTTTTTTTAGCAAGCTGATCAATCTCGGCAGAAATATCCACAGCGGATTCGTTTTGCACATACCGCAGTTCTTCGATCTTGTTCTCGAGCTCGGCAACTGGCTGCTCAAAATCCAAAAATACTTTCTTTGCCATTGTGTATCTCCATCAAACGATTGCAGAGCCGCTGTTGGGCACGCATGAAAATTAGTACCCGACCGGCTGCGGATCGAGGGAACGCCAAATATACCAAGTTGCAACGCTGCAATAAGGGGCCCACGCAGCCGCAACTTCCCGCGCATCGCTGCGACTCACCTGCTCGCCTGAAAAGTAGTTTTTGCTGATGCCATCAATCAATCCCACATCGTCTAACGGCAAAACATTGGGTCGCATAAAGTGGAAGATCAAGAACATCTCGGCTGTCCAGCGACCTATTCCCCGAATCGATACCAGCTCAGCAATGATTTCCTCATCTGGCATCGCCTCCCAAGCGTTCACATGCAAAGACCCGTTGTCAAAGTGCAAAGCCAAGTCAACCAAGTATTCGACTTTTCTAACACTGAGCCCCGCCGAGCGCATGTCGTCTATTTTAAGCTTTAGAACATTTGCTGGCGTTAGCACCGGCGGCAAGGCAGCGAAACGCTCCCAGACAGTCTGTGCGGCCTTGACCGAAACTTGCTGCCCTACGATGCTGCGGGCCAGGGTTACAAAGGCATCACCACGCGTTTGCAAACAAGCATCACCAAACATGGGAATGAGTCGTTTCATTACGCGGTCTTTTTTTACCAAATGCTTGCAGGCATCGGCCCAATACGATGGCGTAATTGGCTGCGTAACGGCTTTCTTGGGGATGCCCATCACGCAGCAACTTCCCAACTTGTCCCAGCCGCGGTGTCTTTCAGCACAATACCTTTTAGTAAAAGCTCACGCCGGATCGCATCAGCAGCTGCAAAATCCTTTGCCAGTTTGGCGGAATTTCGCATCTCGATCTGAGCTTGAATCACAGATGCATCTACCGCTGCGCCCGTTTGCAAGAATTCGCCAGGATTTCCTTGCAAAAGCCCTAGACAGTTGCCAAGTGATTTGAGTATCCACGACAGGTCAGGCGACTTAGTCTTATTGACTTCAGTAGCCAAATCAAACAACACAGCAATAGCTTCTGGAGTACCGAAATCTTCATCCATCGCAGCGCGAAACTTGGCCGCATAAGGGTTGCTCCACTCAATTGCCTGAGCTTGCTGGCATGGGGGCACCGCATCAAGCGCCGTGTATAGCCGCTTGAGCGCTTGGCGTGCATCATTCAGATGAACATCGCTGTAGTTGAGTGCAGTCCGGTAATGCGTTCTCACAAGAAAGAAACGAACTGTCTCCGCATCGAACTTTGCGAGGACTTCTCGAATAGTGAAGAAATTGCCCAAGCTCTTGGACATTTTTTCATTGTCAACGCGCACAAAACCGTTGTGCAGCCAAAACTGGGCCAAAGGCCTGTCGTTGGCTCCCTCACTCTGCGCTATCTCATTTTCATGATGGGGGAACTGTAAATCTGCGCCTCCGCCATGGATATCAAACGTCTCTCCCAAGGTTTTGCAGCTCATAGCGGAGCATTCAATGTGCCACCCAGGACGCCCAACACCGTAGTCTTGCTCTCCCACTACCCCATTCCACTTGGCATCTGCGGGTTCAGACGTCTTGGCCGACTTCCAAAGCACAAAGTCCAACGGATCCTCTTTCCCATCAGCGACCGCAACGCGCTCTCCTGCGCGCAACTCATCTAGCGATTTGCCAGACAACTTGCCATAACCTGCGAACTTACGCACTGCATAAAGGACATCGCCGCTGTTGGACTTGTAAGCTAGACCCTTTGCTTCGAGCTTCGCGATCAACTCCAGCATAGGCGTTACGTACTCGGTAGCCCTTGGCTCCACGGTTGGAGCAAGAATTCCCAAGCGTCCAATATCCTCGTGCATTGCGGCAATCATTTCGTCTGTCAACGCGCGAATAGTCATTCCACGTTCAACAGCACGTTTGATAATCTTGTCATCAATGTCGGTGATGTTGCGAACATATGTGACACGAAAGCCAGAACTCACCAACCAGCGATGGACGACGTCAAAGGCCATCATCATCCGAGCATGTCCTATATGGCATAGGTCATAGATGGTCATGCCGCAAACATACATTCGGACATGGCCTGGTTCGATCGGAGTAAATGGCTCGGAGGCACGCGAAAGCGTGTTGTATATGTTCAAACTCATGGGTAAATCAAGCGAGTGTTTCAGAAGCCATTGTCCTGAAAAAAACCAACGCCGAAGCAAATTTTGTTAGGGTAAATCTTGGTAGGCAGCTAACCGGGGAGCAAGACCCCCTCAGCTACAATGCGGCACAGTATAAAGCCCAGCTGTCAGGGCACTTCCAATACGCAGAAATCAAAAGGCTTTATGACGTACGCCAGAACCGCTGTTTACTCTTCGCTTCGACTACTCTCTCTCTCGGCCTTGATGCTCATTGCCAACGCCCATGCCGACGAATACACAGACGTTTCGCAACTCATGCGCAATGGCAAGCTGCCCGATGCGATGGCTAAAGCTGACCAGTACTTGGCAACCAAGCCCAAAGATCCGCAGATGAGGTTTTTAAAAGGCGTAATTCAGCGGGACTCTGGAAAGACCGTGGAAGCTATTGCCACATTTACGCGGCTGACTGAGGACTACCCCGAACTACCAGAACCCTACAATAATTTGGCCGTACTGTATGCGAGCCAAAGCCAATTCGACAAGGCTCGCGCGGCTCTAGAAATGGCGATCAGGACCAACCCTAGCTACGCAACAGCACACGAAAACCTTGGTGACGTGTATGCAAAGTTAGCAAGCCAAGCCTACAACAAAGCCCTGCAGCTTGACGCATCAAACCCAGCTGTGGCTCCTAAGCTCGCGCTAATTCGTGAGCTCTTTAGCCCGACAGGTGCAAAATCCCAGCGCCCTAGTTTGCCTGCGCAAGGTCTGAGCTCGGCACCTGCAGCGCCGACATTGCCATCAACAACACAAGCACCTGTTGCGACCATGGCAAGTAAGCCAGCACCGACCCTGCCAGGCCCTGCTCCCAGCAAGCCAGCGCAACCTACCGGCGCACCAGCAGTTACAGCAACGGCAACCTCGCCATTACCACCTACAGTCAACACTCCAACAACCGCCGCAGCACAGTCACCGTCGGCAGCACCACCCACCGCAGCGAAACCTGGGCCTGTGACTGCCAACACCGATGGAAGTAACGCCAAGGAAGCAGAAGCAGCAGTTCGCGCCTGGGCTAGCGCTTGGTCATCAAAAGACGTAAAAGGATATCTTGCTGCCTATAGCCGTGATTTTGATCCGCCCGGATCAATGAAGCGCAGTGACTGGGAAGAAGAGCGACGTGAGCGTATAAGCAGCAAATCGAAGATCAGCGTGAAGCTAGAAAACCTCACAGTGACCGTATCCGGCAGCAAGGCCGTTGCCAAGTTTAGGCAAGATTACAAAGCAAGCGGTTTGGCCGTTTCAAGTCGAAAAACGCTTGAATTAGTCAAAAATGGAGAACACTGGCAAATCGCTAAAGAATCAACAGGCGGCTAAGCAAGCTTCTATTACCCTAGACTAATGATTATTCATTTATGTAACGACTCGGGCACACAACGCTAGTATGAGAGTGCTACGTATGCTGCAAGTCGCATTGGCATTTGTTATTGCCATTCCAATGGCCTCTTTCGCCGCAAATACATCTGGAAACAAGCGTCAAGAGACGGCACGTCAAGAGGTAGCTCATGTGCAGGAAGCGGACGGTATAGCCGAAGCACGCCTAATTGAGGTCTACACGCTCATTGGCCGAGGGCACAGTCGAGAAGCACTGAGCAAAGCGGAGCAACTGGTTACAGACTTACCTAGTTTTCAACTCGCGCAGTTAGTGTATGGCGACTTATTGGCATCAAGGACCCGACCTGTAAAAGCGATCGGAGACATACCCGACGCTCTTTCGCCAGCCGCTGGCCAAAGTTTGAGTGAACTCAGAGAGGAGTCTTTGCGACGCATCAAAGCGCTGAAAGAGCGCCCACCGAGTGGCAGTATTCCATCTCAGTTTCTTGCACTTTCCCAGCGATCGAAGCACGCCATCGCTGTGGATGCATCAAAATCGCGCCTTTACTTGTTTGAAAACACCGCTACTGGCCTAAATTTGGTTGCCGACTACTACATATCAGTTGGCAAGGCAGGTACAGCCAAAAGCATCGAAGGCGACCAAAGAACCCCGCTGGGGGTTTACTACATCACCAGCAATTTAGATAGAAAGTCTCTAAAGGACTTCTACGGATCGGGCGCTTTGCCCATCAACTATCCCAATGTTTTGGATACCAAACGCGGAAAGACAGGCAGTGGTATTTGGTTGCATGGCACGCCACCTAACCAATTTTCCCGCCCTCCTTTGGCATCCGATGGCTGCGTGGTGCTGGCCAACCCGGATCTCGAACGCATTATTCGGACTGTGGAAGTTCGAACAACGCCGGTCGTCATCACAACTCAACTCAACTGGGTGCCCCCCCACAACGCACGGGCAGATGGCAAACCGTTTGAAGACGTGCTGTACGCTTGGCGCAATGCCAAAACAGCTGGTGATTTAGAACAGCTGCTGGCCTTTTACACCACTGATTTCAGTAGCAACGGCAAGAACTTGGCGCAATGGACTCCGGTTCTAAAATCCGAGCTAGCCACTGCACGTGGGCGAACAATACAACTCAAAGACATCTCATATCTGCGATGGACGGATACCTCCGACACCATGGTCGTCACTTTTGGAGAAGTAGCCGAAGGCGTTCGCTATGGCCTTACAAAGCGCCAGTATTGGATGCGCGAAGGTAACAAATGGAAAATTTTCTTTGAAGGAACACTGTAGTGCAGCAATCGAAACGTTCACTTATGGGCCAGTTATTGGCCGTTAGCTTGTTATGCGCACTTGTCTCAACCTCTAGCCAAGCACAGACATACCCCAAAGTTCGGCTACAAACTTCCGCTGGTGATATTGTTGTTGAGCTATACGCGGATAAAGCGCCCAAAACCGTTGAAAATTTTTTGCAGTACGTCAGGGACAAACACTATGACGGTACGGTTTTCCACCGTGTGATCAGCAACTTCATGATCCAAGGAGGCGGCTTTGACTCCAACTATGTCGAGAAAAAAACACGGCCCCCAGTGGTACATGAAGGACGTGAGGCACTGGCAAAAGGCGGACCAAAGAACCTAAGTGGGACTTTAGCAATGGCCAGAACAAACGACCCGCAATCGGCCACTGCCCAGTTTTTCATCAATGTGCAAGACAATGGATTCTTGGATCCCGTGCTGATTCCTGATGGTGACCCAGTTCCTAGGTTTGAATACCAAGGTCAGGTTTACACCAACACACCACGCGAACGCTTGACGACCGCGCCGCAACTTTTTGGCTACACCGTTTTTGGCAAAGTTGTCAGCGGTATGGATGTGGTCGTTAAAATCAAATCCACCCCAACAGGTGCCGGGGGGCCCTTTCCTAGCGATGTGCCCAAAACTCCTGTTGTTATTACCTCTGCCACTTTAGTGAAATAAATTTATGAGCAACCCCCAAGTAGAACTACACGTTAGCAACTATGGCGTCATCACCCTTGAACTTGACCAAGAAAAAGCGCCAAAGTCGGTTGCCAACTTCTTGGAGTACGTTGGCAAAGGCCACTACAACAATACTATTTTTCACCGCGTGATTCCTGGGTTCATGATTCAAGGCGGCGGCCTGGAACCTGGCATGACCCAAAAGGACTGCGCAGCTCCTATTGAAAATGAAGCTTCCAACGGCTTGAAAAACAGTATCTACACGGTCGCTATGGCGCGCACTGGTGAACCGCACTCCGCAACCGCACAGTTTTTCATCAATGTTGCTGACAATGGTTTTCTTAACCACACCAGCAAATCACCCCAAGGCTGGGGCTATGCAGTGTTTGGTAAGGTCGTCTCAGGGGCGGAAGTGGTCGACCAAATCAAAGCCGTGAAGACCGGTCGAAAGGGGTTTCACGATGATGTTCCAAAAGAAGATGTCATCATTGAAAAAGCCATTGCGCTTTAATTGTTGACGACCCCTGCCATGGAGATACATGCGCCAGACCACTGGCGCTGTGTTGAGTTCATATCAGACTTGCACCTCCATGCAAGTGAGCCCAAGACGTTTAGAGCTTGGGAACACTACCTAAACACCACCCAAGCTGACGCCATCTTCATTCTTGGGGATCTCTTCGAGGTGTGGGTGGGCGACGATGTCTTGGACAATGCGTCATCCTTTGAGGCAATGTGCACGCGGCGACTCCGGTCTTGCACACAGAACTCTGTTGTTCACGTCATGCACGGCAATCGGGATTTCCTATTAGGGCAAGGATTCGCTAACGCATCAGGCACGCGGCTAATCAGCGACCCCTGCACTCTCGTCTTTGGCATGCAGCGCTGGGCTTTGAGCCACGGGGACGCTTTGTGCCTTGACGACCACGCGTACATGCAGTTCAGAGCCATGGTTCGTAGTCCTGATTGGCAAACTTCGTTTTTGTCGCAGCCGCTCGATCAACGTATTGAGTTGGCAAGCAATATGCGGGCAAAAAGCGAAGCTCTGAAGCAAAAAGGAACAGTCTACGCGGATGTTGATACCGAAGCCGCCTTAGGCCTCATGGTACAAATGAACACCCCAACGCTGATCCATGGCCATACACACAAACCTGCAACACACCAACTAGATCACGAGCACCAGCGTATTGTCCTGAGTGATTGGGACTTGTCTGTAACTCCTGCACGCGCGCAATTGCTGCGCTTGCAACTAGCCACCTCAACGCCCCACGCCTTAGCTGCGGAGCGTGTCACAGTCACACCATAAAAAGAAGTCGCACTCCAGATAGCGAAATGCGACTTCCAAGTGCTATTTCCCCAAGAGCAGGGAAAAATTATCTTGCATCTATTTCTTTAACAGCACCTTTAAGACCGCCTGAACTCGACGAGCATCTGATGCGTTGTAGTCTGAAGCCAGCACTACTGCAACGTCTTGCCCCCAAGTTTCAGCAGGCGCGGGATCATTGCGGCGCGTAAGCAATTGCAATTGCAATGCTCTACGGGCGCTCAGCAGCTCCGCTGGTGAAGGTGCCTCTGCGGCCATTTCCAAACGCAGCAAGGCTGTTTGAGGATCTACCGCACGCCCATTAGACTTTGCCGGAGTCTTGACCTCAGCCCCTAGTGCCTGTAACCACGCTGCGCGTGTTGGCGCCGATGCCCGCGAGCCCAAATCTTGGGCGCTTGGCACAGCACTTGCGTCGCGCTTCTCCCACGCAGCCATCAACTGCGTCAATGCTTCACCATGGGCTTGCGCCGCCAGCGTGCGCAAAGCTTGCTGTGCTTTGTCCAACGCATCGCGCTGAGCTCTGAATGCGGCATCCCCCAGACGCGGAGCATCCTGCCAATCTCTAGACTGCTCACGTGCGCCACCCTCGTTCCGATCCCCCCTTGCGCCGCGCTCGCTGCCTCGAGCCCCCATGCCAGGTTTGCCGTCGCGCGGGCCACGACCATGGTCTTTGCGGTCACCCCGACCGGGGGCAGCGGGCACTTCCTTTTTCATGCCAGGGCGGTCATCGCCACGCATCGCGATCACCGGCTTTGGGGCCGGCTTTGAGGGAGCTGCAGGCGCATCAATTGCTATATTTTCAATAGCACTCTGCGCAGTATCTATGGGCGCAGAAGCCCCAACCCCATCAGAAATCACATCTGCTGCCGCACCTTGCGCAGCGTTAGCCTGTGCGTCCGCTGCACTCATATCAGCTTGCGCCTGCGCTTGCCCTCGCAGCGCCGCATCCAAAGCGGCCATTGCGGCACGAATCGCTTGTGCGTCACCGCTAGCATTTGCGTTTTCTAGAGTTTTGGCAGCATCAAGAACGATTCGATCGCGCGCACTCAGCGCAACTTGCGCTTTCTCGCGCTCTGCTGTTTTCCGGTTAAATGCTTCGTCGATGGGTTTTCGGAATGCATCCCAGAGCTTTTGCTCTTGCCTACGATCAATTGGTACAGCGTGTGCTTCTGCCTGCCAGCGCTGTTGCAATGCCTTGACCGCATCTATGCGCAGCACAGGAGCGGCCCCCAACGCTTTGGCCTCATCAATCATGGCGTGGCGCAACTTCAAACTTTCCGCTTGCAAGGCTTCTAAGGGAGCGGCGGCGTTGGCAATTGCCGACTTCCACAAGGCCTGCAATTCGGCAAAGGCCTTTTCACCTAAGTGCCCGGCATCGCGCCAACGATCTCCGAACTGATGCAGTATCCGGTTAAAGCCTTTCCAGTCATCATCCAAGGCTGTTCGATTGGCTAAAGCCCAAGCATTGACTTCCTCTATAAGTGCCAATCGTTGCGCCTTATGCTCGGCGGATTCTGCCTTCACTTTATCCAGCCATACCTCTACGACCTTGTAGGCCTCGTTGCACGCCTCATCGAAACGCTTCCACATTGCATGGTTCGGCACGCCACCCTGATCGGTTTGCTTCCACTGGTCACGCAGGGTGCGCAGCGTCTCCTGCATCTTCCGCCCACCAATTGCCTGACCTTCAGGCCGCGCAAGAAGCCCTTCAGCTTTGGCGACAAGCTCCTCACGCAACTGATCTGCACGCCAGCGCTGCCACCCCTCAAGCTCGCCCGCTGCGGCCAATGCGCCATGCACTTGTTTATCCAGCTTGTCGTCAATGAACTTGCCGTGCTCCTTCAGCGCTTGGCGCAGTGCCCCAGCAGCTCCTGCACTCGCTTTGCCATGGCCCTCACCGACTTCTTGCTCGAGCGCAGCCAAAGCATCGCGCACAGCCGCATTTGCCTTTTGCCGCACCTCTGGATCGATCTTGGGCTTGGCTTGCCGCGTCGCAACTTCAGTAGGGACTCCGCGCAGTACGCGTAACTCATCAGCCCACACGGGTACAGGTGGCAAAGGCGCCGCGACATCAGCTGCCGCAGCAACGGCCAACGCGAGGGCGCCTTGAAATGCGTCCCACACTACCAATAGCTGGCCCCTTGATGCATCCAGCAGCGGAGGAAACTTCACGTCAACACTGGCCCAACTGGGGTCAGCTAAGAGTTGTTCAGCCTGAGACTGCCAATGTGTCACGTCCACCTGAAGCGTTTCAACAGAGGCATTGGCGTCTCGCCAAGGCTTTGTAGACAAAACTTCAATGCGCTGAGCCAATAGGACCGCGGCTTCTCGCTGTACTTGTACACGGTGCTGCAAATCTTCAATGACACGGACGCGTTCTGACAGCTGGGTACGTAAGGCAAACAGCGGTTCTTTACTCAGCGGAGCCCCCGCTTTGGCAGCATCTCGCTGCCACGCCATCGCATCAGCGACATTCATCTTGGCCGTCTCCAAAAGTGCCTGTGCTTTTGTCGACCACTCCGCAACCAATAGCTCCTGACCTTTGGTTCGCTTTACCTCATCCAAACGTTCACGAACCAGCTTGGATGCCCCTTTGTCCTTAACTGACAGTTCTTTGAAGACTGCCGTCAGTTGTTCATAGCTAGGGTTGCCTAGTAACCAGTCGCGCACGCGCGCAGAGCGTTCCCCAGATGTGGGTGCAGAAAAAGCTCCGCCAGTCATGCTGTCTAGTTGGGCCATATCGTTGTTTTTAGAGGAAGAAGTCGACGTCACAATAGGTTGGGAGTTAGTTGAGTGAAAAACCACAACCTAGTATTTTCGCCGCTAAACGACCGTTTTTCGCGTGAAGTCGAGCACTCACACGAAAGAAGCCGGTTTTTCGCTCGAAATGCATAGCGTTGCGACCTTTAGTACCAAGGCAATGGGGCACGCACCGCGAGCAAAAGGACTGCTTCGAACTACAGATTGCAACCCTAATCGCTTGATTGAGGCAGAAAATTGGTGAATGGAGGTGATGCATAGTCGACCACACCAAGGATTCCAAGAAACAAGAAAGCCCGGGGCTGGTAGAACAACCAGTACCCGGGCTTGACGGCAGGCCTGAGGCCCAAGCCGTCGGGCTTGGCACTGTGGAGCGTTTCGTCCACCAGTGCACTAGAAGCAATGGATTGCCTCATTAACACCTATCGGGGCCGCTTTATTGCAAATACCATCACGGCAAACAACTGGCTACTGCCGACAGAATACCTATAACAGGTGCTTTCAGTCTAGGTACCCATAAGGCGGTTTTCAACTACTTCTTTCAATCTAAACCGATGAGGAGATTGGAATAATTGTTGACTTGAGGATCTCGATCTAACTGCCTGTCACGGCTCGGATAGAGCAAATTTATTCTTGATTAGACTTAAGAATCAATTCTTTATGGTTGACTCGATATAACAAATGACCATAGAATCCGCCCAACCAAAAATCTAGCGGGTTCACCCGCATCCGCTGCCGAACCCGGCATATTCAAATCGCTGCACATGTCGTATCGACGCCGCAGGATATTGATAGCGTACCAACCCAAACGAGGCGCCATAGCATAAGCACAGCCACCTGTGCTGCGTACATGGCCCACGCAAAAGAAGGAATAGCTATGACAGCGACCGAAAAGTTCACCAAAGGCACTCGCGTATTTCTAAGCGATATCGCCCAAGGTTTTTTTGAAATTACCCACAGTGGTTTTGCTCTGTTGGGTTTAGCCGTAATGTTTGCGGCAATTGCCCTCACTGCCAAGCCAGAGATCCGCCAAGCCGGAGAGACCCAGTTGTTTAGCTGGTTGCAAGATCGCCAACAAGCCGTGACCGGGATAATTAGTGACAACGTGGCCTACGAACGCGCAACAGCCGCCAACCCTCAAAGCCTGCCCAAGCAACAAGCTGCGGTGGCTTACTGGTTGAGCCGAAAATACAGCGTTGCACCGGAGCCCATCAGTGCGTTGGTGTCAGAAGCCTATGAAACCGGTAGCCGGACCAAGCTAGACCCGACGCTGATTCTTGCGGTTATGGCAGTGGAATCAGGGTTCAATCCCTTTGCCCAAAGCGCGGTTGGTGCGCAAGGCTTGATGCAAGTCATGACAAAAGTGCACAGCGACAAGTACGAGGGGTTCGGGGGCAAGTTTGCCGCTTTTGACCCGGTTAGCAACCTGAGGGTGGGCGTCAAAGTACTGCAAGAATGCATTGCCCGCGCCGGCTCTGTCGAAGGTGGCCTCAAATACTACGTAGGCGCGGCCAACATGGAGGACGACGGCGGATATGTGGCGAAGGTCCTAGCTGAGCACGGTCGCTTGCAGCAAGTAGCTTCAGGACGCTCGGTACCTACATTTACACCTCAAATCATCCCCGCTGGCAACAAGTCCCCAGCACCGGCGCCCGCAGAACCAGAAACAATGGCTAGCATCGCCAACTCCTAGGCAAGCTCGGGTAAACTTGCGCTCGCACGCAACTGGCGATAGGCAGCGACCGCACTCAGCGGCACACGCTGCTGAAGTGGGACACCACAAGGAAGCGTGCCACACCGGTTACGTGATTGGTGTGATTTGCCGTTCGCCTGGGTAGTCTTTGACCAGCCGATGCTGGTCAAAGTTCATTGTCAATAGGCACTGCCATGTACCAACGCAATATCCTCGTAGAACACACTGACCCCGAACTCTGGGCCGCAATCCTCCAAGAGAACACGCGCCAAGAACACCATATTGAATTGATTGCTAGCGAAAACTATGCGTCTCCAGCGGTAATGGCGGCGCAAGGCAGTCAGCTCACGAATAAGTATGCCGAAGGCTATCCTGGTCGCCGTTATTACGGTGGTTGCGAACATGTAGACATCGCCGAACAGCTTGCCATTGACCGAGTCAAGCAAATTTTTGGTGCACAAGCCGCCAACGTTCAGCCGCATTGCGGAGCGTCAGCCAACGAAGCTGTTTTCTTGGCGTTTCTCAAGCCCGGCGACACCATTATGGGAATGAGTTTGGCCGAGGGTGGACACCTCACCCACGGTATGGCCCTCAATATGAGTGGCAAGTGGTTCAATGTCGTGAGCTACGGCTTGAACTCCAAAGAAGAAATCGACTACGACGCGATGGAACAAACTGCGCGCGCATCCAAACCCAAACTCATTATCGCGGGCGCCAGCGCCTACTCTCTAGCCATTGATTTTGAACGATTCGCTAAGATAGCCAAAGAAGTCGGTGCGATCTTCATGGTCGACATGGCGCACTACGCGGGATTAATTGCAGCGGGCTTATACCCTAACCCAGTCCCTCATGCGGACGTTGTTACATCAACAACCCACAAGAGCCTGCGTGGTCCACGTGGCGGCATCATCTTGATGAAGGCCGAGCACGAGAAAGCCATCAACAGCGCCATCTTCCCTGGCTTGCAAGGTGGTCCACTGATGCACGTGATTGCAGCTAAAGCAGTTGCATTCAAAGAAGCACTCAGCCCAGAATTCAAGCTGTACCAGCAGCAAGTCATCACCAATGCGCGCATCATGGCCGAAACTCTCACAGAGCGCGGACTGCGGATTGTCAGCGGGCGCACTGAAAGCCATTTGATGTTGGTGGACCTGCGATCCAAGGGCATTACGGGCAAAGAAGCGGAAGCGGTGCTCGGCTCTGCACATATGACCATTAACAAAAATGCCATCCCCAACGACCCTGAGAAACCCATGGTCACCAGCGGAATTCGCGTTGGCACACCTGCCATGACGACTCGTGGCTTCAAAGATGCCGAAGCTCGCGCAACGGCGAACTTGATAGCGGATGTTTTGGACAACCCGCGGGATGCCAACAACATTGAAGCAGTCAGAGCCAAAGTACACGCGTTGACGACCCGCTTCCCTGTCTACGGCTAAGCCTCCCAACAATGAAGTGCCCGTTTTGCAGCCATACAGATACCCAAGTCGTAGAGACGCGTATCTCTGAAGACGGGGACTTCATTCGCCGCAGACGCCAATGCGCGTCCTGCGAAAAGCGATTTACCACCTACGAGCGACCTGACGTCAACTTCCCCGTTATCGTAAAGAAAGATGGGCGACGGATTAACTTCGAGCGCCCCAAACTCTTGGCATCCATGAACCTTGCCTTGCGCAAGCGCCCAGTCAGCATTGAACAAATTGACAGTGCGATCGAACGGATTGAAGAAAAGCTACTTAGCCTTGGCCAAAGGGAACTACAGTCCACAAAGATCGGTGAACTCGTCATGCGCGAGCTCAAGAAACTGGACAAAGTGGCATATGTTCGCTTTGCAAGCGTCTACCGCAGTTTCGAAGACATTGACGAGTTCAAGACGTTGGTAGACGAGGTGAGTCGGTAAGCCAATGGAGCCTATCGGAAATTTTGTGGGTGAGGCATACCATGTCACCAGGGAGCATGTAGACCGAGCAAAACAAGGAAGGGCTTAGCCGCACAGGCGCTGCCAACCATACCCAAAGAACTCATTGACCAGTTTATCAATCGCCCCGTGAGCGCTGAGTTGGTCGTTACCGCTTCGATAGCCGTCAACATGGCACTGATTGTGCGTCCCCTGGGCGCTGAAATCACCCACCAACTGTGGGTTATGCCCCTTCAGAAAAGCGTATACCTCCCCCGCAGCCCCAAAATGGAGCTACTGCCAAGACCTGCCTGACCTAAGACGACATCCTCCGCATCGAAGTCACTCGGGTCCGCGCTGACTGCTTTGAGCCAAACCTTTTCCCGAAACACGAAGTCCGCTACACAGGCTTTGACAACAAGATCGTGCCCATGTACGCACGCGGCATAAGGATACGCGAGATACAAAATTTCCTAGCAGAGTAGTAAGGTAGACAAGGCTCGCCGGAGTTCGTCAGCTCTGTCACGGACGCCATGATGTCCGAGGTGACAATTTAGCAGTCATGCTCCCCTAGAGCCCATCTATCCGCTGCTCTTTTTTGACGCCTTGCAGATGAAGAGTCGCGAGAATGCTGTGGTCCGCAGAAAGGCCGTCTACCTGGCCCTAGGTGTGCTGAGCGACGGCACGCGTGAAATTATGGGCTTATGGATCGTGCGCACCGAGGCAGCCAAGTTCTGAATGAAAGTGCTTAACGATCCCAAAAGGTACCCCCCCCCGACTTCCACTGATCCTAAAAGTAGAACAGTTATACAGCCATGGCCAGATGCTGCTTTGGGATGAAACCGCCCAGGTACATATTCGGGCAGTCGTGATTCTAGGACTACGTCCACTGGATGGCGAAGTCCTGAACCACTTCAATGCTGGACCAGTAACACTGGGATAGCCATTCGTAGCGAACGGTCCTGTTGAACCGTTCGACATAGGCATTTTGTTGGGGCTTGCCAGGCCGAATGTATCCAAACCGTATGCCCCATTCCTTGGCCCAGTTTTGAATCGTTTGGCTGATATTTTTCGGCCCGTTATCGCAGCGAGTTACCGGTGCTTTACCTCGCCGGGAAATGATCTGTTTCAAGGCCCGTATCACGCGTTCCGAGGGCAGTGAGAAGTCCACCTCGATGCGCAATGCCTCGCGGTTGAAGTCATCAATCACGTTGAACAAGCGCAGGTTCAATTCCAGCTCTCGGTGATGCGGTACACGCGCTTATGGTTCCAGCCGAAGCCTTTGACGTTGCGCCGGTACAAGTAGCACGGGCCAAAGCCCCAGCTGCGATGGTTGTCCGTGAGTTGTCCCAGCCAGTCGGCAGTCAGCGCGTTCTCAGCGTTTCGCTTGGATTCATAGCGGTAGCAGGACTCGCTGATCGAGAATACCCCAAAGGCCACCCGTATGGTTAGCCCGCGCTATTGCACAACTTCTTTGGCGATCTCAGCCTTGAGCTTCTCTACGAGGTACATCTTCTTCAGACGTCGGTTATCGTCCTCGAGTTCCTTAATACGCGACATCATGGAGGTGTCCATACCGCCAAACTTCGCACGCCACTTGTAAAACGTGGCACTGCTGATACCCAGTTCCAGACAGATTTCGGGCACTGGCAGGCCTGCTTCTACACGCCTCAATGTAGCCATGATCTGGCTGTCCGTAAACCTCGACTTCTTCACGCAGAACTTCCTTCTCAGAAAATTCTACTTCTCGGCACTTCGGCTTATCGGGGGGATTACCGGCCCTTTTGTTCTTGGTCTAGGCCTGCTGTTTCAGAGTCCTCGGTCTGGGAGATGTGGGCGGCGTTTTTGCTGGATCCTTGATGAGTTCACCTGCTTTGGTCGGGTCCGTCTTTACGAAGCTGGTCTCAAGGGACTGGGTGTCGGTACCTTGGAGTTCGGTTTTGTTGCCGACTCCGATGACGACTTTTCATCGGAGATGAGCTTTGTGCATATGCAGCAACTTGCACTGGCTTGGCTGTCGGTACTGGTTTTGTCTTGCAGCTAAATACCCGCAATCGAGATTTTTTTTGGGTCGTTGTCGTGCTTTGACGGGTGTTTTGTGCCGACGAAAAATCCAAACCGAATATGCGCATTGTAAATTTTCATTTTCAATGGTTGATAAGCGTCCTATGGATTTGCAAACTCACACGGTGCTTATTGCAGATGATGGAATTTTCTCACAAAACCACGTGGCGTGTGTATGTGTGAGTATATTTCAAAATACTACATAGATTTACTGCAAATTAATGTCATCTAGATGTCGAGCATACTTGGAGCATAACGAAATACTTGAATATACGATCTCAGTTTTCCCGGCAATGACACACCTGATTTCATTCAATACCATCGCAATGTACCGTGGACCTGTATACCCGCATCAACACCGCTACAGTTTCAGTGTGGTCACATCTCTACTTGGCGCACACCTGGCAGGCCATCCATACCACCAATGCCCTTGAGAGCGTCAACGCCAGCCTTTGCAAGACCATTAACTCACGGGAGCACTTCTCTTCGGAAGACGCGGCCAGCCAGCTCATATTGCTAGCGCTGCGCAATATCACTGGCGACTGGAGCCGAACCAATAGAGATTGAAAAGAAGCAATGAACCAGTTCGCGATCCTATACCTGGACCGCTTCAACAACAAAGTGAATCAAGATGAAATCTACTTTACCAATATTTTGGGTAAGCAATCCCGCCTCACACATAAGAATTCTGACATGTCCAGCAAGTGCGGCAAGGTAAATGCCAATGTGTCGGCATAACGAAAGGTAGAAAAATTTGTGCCCACTCAACAAGGCCGTACTTCATCATATTGACAAAAAGCACAGTCGACCGCTAGCGAAAAGCGTCCGAAAAATGGCATGCATCGCCACTGATAGTTGAAAAACAACCGCCTGCCAACTTGGCAGTGTTTCCACCTAGCTGAGCCGAAATAAAAGGTTGAACACAACCTTGATAAATATATGTCCAAAGAACGCCCCCGAACAAGTCAGGCCGGAATAACCCTGCTGGAGCTCATGGTTGCGCTGACGGTTTTAAGCATACTTTTGACTATCGCTGTGCCCAGTTTTCGAAGTGCAGCGGCGTCTTCCGCTGTTCGAAGTGCAACGAGCGATTTAGTGACAAGCCTCGCGCAAACACGCTCAACCGCCGCAAAAACTGGTCGACGTGCCACGATGTGTGTGAGTTCAAATGGCATTCAATGCACCACCGCGGGCACATGGGAGCAAGGTTGGATTGTCTTTTCGGACCCCAACCACAGTGGAGTTACTGCCAACATTGATGCAGGTGACACCATAAACTTTCTATTTCCACCCATCCAAAATCAAATCGTAATCATTGGTGCAAATGGACTCACTCGATATATCTCTTACGGCCCCGATGGTCAGGCAAAGACGAATACGGGTGCCGCACTGATGGGCAAAATTCGCGTCTGTAGTAAGTCTACGGCAATAGAAAATAACTCAAGGGCACGTGATCTAACCATCAACTTTGCCGGACGAGTAACAGTTAATACACCGGTAGTAGACGCCACCTGCCCAGCTCCAACATAACAGTGAAAATGAATACTACCCCCGCCATCACTTCGAAATCAAACCGTAGCTGGCTTAAAAATGGCGCGCAAAAAGGTGCGACTCTCATAGAAATACTTGTCGCCGTACTAATACTGAGTGTAGGTACTTTAGGCATGGCTGGATTGCAAGCACGTGCACTCAAAGGTAATGTGAGTAGTTTGCAGAGGTCTCAGGCAGTAATGCTTGCAACGTACATGATGGAAATGTTACGTGTAGACCCAAACAGTGCCAAGGCACTGAATTACAACACTGGAACACTGAATTCAAACGATGAAATAAATGGCTCCATATATAACCCAGACTCAATCACAGGAAATAGTTTATTTGATGCCAATAGAAAACTGTGGCTGACTGCAGTTAAACAGAACATCGGAACAATTAACGACACCACAACCAAAGGTGCAATTTTTTGTGACGCTGTTGGAAATTGTCGCGTTCAAGTGATATGGGACGATAGCCTTGCAGGCGGTCTAGGTGCTCAAAAAGTTGAAATTCGGTCGAGCATATAAGCTCATGTCAACTAAAGAACCAATCCGTATGTGCCGCAGCAACCGAGGTTTTACACTCGTTGAGCTATTGGTTGCCCTTGTACTTGGCTTGATTCTTGTATCAGGAATACTCAGTGTACTAAGCACAAACAAACAAAGTTTCCAAGTAACCGAAAACATAGCTCGTATTCAAGAGAATGCGAGGGTTGCCTTCGATGTCCTATCGCGCGATCTAAAGGAAGCCGGCGAAACGCCGTGTGGTTCAAAGCTCGTAGCCAACCTAGTTAGGCTAAGGCCAAGCCCGAGCACCATACCTTGGTGGAGTGACTGGAATGCAGGAACAGTTCGCGGGTATTCAGGAACCACCAATATAGCCGACATAGTACCTTTTGGAACTAGCAAAAACAATCGCGTACCAAACACTGACGCGATTTTAATCATGCAGTCTGACTCAAATTCAGCCAGCATTCTCTCACATGATGCAACGGCAATGGAGATGGTCTTAAATTCCAGCACTAGCGTTACACAGGACGATGTGGTAATCGCATGCGATCTTCAAAGCGCAGCAATATTCCAAGTCGCGACATTTAGTGATACATCTAAAATACTTAGCTACGACAAGAGTTTTACTGCACTCAACTGCTCGAACAACCTTGGATACCCAACTCCAGTCAACTGTGCAGCGGCACCTACGAAAAATTTTGATATTACTTATGCGCAAATTGCAAACCTAAAAACCTCATTTTGGTATATAGGAATTGGCAGCAATGGAAAAAATTCGCTATACAAAAAACGAATTACCAAAAGAAAGGACTCCAGCGGCATTAAAATTACCACTGATACAGATGAAGTACTAACAAATATAAAGGATATGAAAATTCAGTATCTTACCAAAAACGTTGCCACTAACACCCTAGCTTCCAGTTGGATCAATGCAGACAATAGTGTATTTGATGCTGGAAGCGGCGCTTGGACCGAGTCAAATGACCAGCAAGTAGTTGCTGTTAGGTTTGCAATTACCTTACAAAGCGAAAACTCAATTAGTACAAGTAACACCCTCATTGAAAAGCCTCTTGTGTATGCAGTTGGGCTAAGAAGCAGAGATACACTCTTTCAGGCAACGCCATGAGCTTGAATTTCATTAACAAAAAAATATAATGCGCTACGAAAAAGGTGTAACACTTGTAATTAGTCTGATTATCTTGGCAATTATGACGCTGCTGGGTATTGCGACTATACGTCAGATTACCGCAGAAGAGCGACTGACATCTAACATGTACGATAGAAACCTTGCTTTGCAAGCCACAGAAGCCGCATTAAAGGAAATTGAAACCTTGGTTGAGTCGGAAAAACCAACACCTGCAGCGGGTGCCAATTGCGCGAAGATTGGAAAAATCAATGTTTGTGGAATTACTACAGCAAGCACGAATGCACGCTGGTTAGATACCGCTTTCACTGGCTGGGAAAATGCCAGCACCGTTGGCAGTGGTTCTCTCGCAATTACCCCTAAATACTTTGTGGAGTATTTAGGCAATACTTTTTCTTGTAGACCAGGTGACTCAAGCGATCCATATAACTGCAGACGCTACCGCATCACAGCGCAAACAGATGGTGGCACAGGGCGCGCAACCGTTATGCTGCAGTCTATTTATGCCACCGAGTGACGAAGAACTACTCACGCTTGAATACCTATATGAAAAATATATCAGCAAGGAAACTATTGATACAGGGTCTTGCCATTGCGACCCTATTTTTCTTTAATATTGAGATTCACGCTATTACTATACCTGCAACGCCGCTACTTACTCAGACAACAGCAAAACCAATGGTCATGCTGGTTGCCGGTCGCGACCACAAGTTGTTTTACGAGTCGTACAACGACACAGCAGACATCGATGGCGATGGTTCAATAGATCTCAGATTCAAGCCGAGTATTACATACTACGGGTTATTTGATTCATCTCTCTGCTACAGCCACAACGCCAAATCCGATAAAGATGGCCTATTTACACCTACATCACTCGCAACCGGTGGAAAATGTAAAGATGCCTGGTCAGGAAACTGGCTGAACTATCAGACCACCGCGCGAATAGATGCTCTTCGCAAGGTGCTATATGGCGGGCATAGAGAAATTGATACGGCCGACCAAACCATTCTGCGACGAGCATATATTCCTCAAGACGCCCACTCTTGGGGAAAAGAATACACAAGTAAGTCGATAGATGGCTATTTGATCTCAGACTACACTCCGCTTAAGCAGCCCTCGGAAAACAAACGCCACTTGTTTGGAAACCTAACCCAAAATGCCGGAAAGTCTTGCACAAGACTCGATGACTGCAGTGACCTGCCCCCGCACCTGTCCGTAGTGACAGATACAGCAACCAGAATTTGGAACTGGGCATCGACCGAAAACCCGGTATTAGCTAACAATACACATGGTGGAACACGCAAAGACTATACAGTTCGAGTCGAGGTATGTACTTCTGCTTTCAATTCCGGCTGTAAACAGTACGGAACAAAATACAAGCCCACGGGATTATTGCACGATTATGGTGAAAATGATTCCATGCTATTTGGCCTAATTACGGGAAGTTACGATTCAAACCTATCTGGAGGCATACTCAGGAAAGTGGTCTCAAAGTTTTCGAGTGAAGTAAGCCCTGATACAGGAGTCTTTACACTAACTGCACCAATTGTTGAAACCTTTAACAAATTCAGAATCAGAGACTTTAATAATACTAAGACAGATAATTCCTACAAAGGAGGCTGGGAGAGCGAAAAGGCTATGACGGAGGGAAAATTCCCGGACTGGGGCAACCCAATTGCTGAAATGATGTACGAAGGCGTGAGATATTTTGCAGGCAAGAAAGTTGCCACCAGTAGCTACCAGGTTACCACCTCGGTAATAGATGCCGAAGTAGGACTCAACCGTGCTACATGGGATGACCCTTATTCTACGAGCAGTGCTGCTAAGTCACCTTGGTGCGCCAAGGCGAATTTCTTGACGATTTCAGACATCAACCCATCCTATGACTCAGACCAACTGCCAGGAAGTCAATACAAAGACTCCAAAGGTAAGCCATTTAGTGGGGATGTTTCTGGCTTAGATGTTTCTAAAGAAGCGGATACCATTTCCAGCAACGAATCATCCATCGTAGGCAAGAGATTTATTGGGGAATCAAAGGGTGTGTTCGATTCCGCACCATCCGCAAAAGATGTTGAGTCCCTGAAAAACATTCGCGGCTTGGCACCCGAGGAGCCAACTAAACAAGGGAGTTACTACTCAGCGTCTGTTGCGAGCTTTGCCAAAAGAAATGACATTCGGTCTGACGTAAAGGGCAGTCAATCGATTGATACCTTTAGCGTTGCCTTAGCCTCTCCGCTCCCAAAAATCGAGGTTGCAGTAGATTCCGGGAGGACCATTACTTTAGTGCCTTTTGCCAAATCAGTACTTGAATCATCAAAAAAAGGTGGCTTTCAACCAACAAATCAAATTGTTGATTTTTATGTCACAAACATAGCTAACTCCGGTACTAATGACAAGAATAGCTCCATCAATGAGGGGCGCTATTACGCAAAGTTCCAAATCAATTTCGAGGACGTTGAACAAGGCGCGGACCACGATATGGATGCAATTACCGAGTATGAAATAAAACTCACTAAAGATAAAACGCTTGAAGTCAATGTTAAACCCACCTATCAAGCAGGTGGGGCTATCCAAAACATGGGCTACATTATCTCGGGAACGACTAAGGACGGAGTGTATTTAGTTGTCCAAGATTCACAGAAAAACAAAAAGGATGTCTTTGTTGACATTCCCTACTTCCTCAATGTTCCGTCAGGCAAAGAGCCAGGATTTTGCGACAATGACAAACCAGATGTATCCTGCAATAGGTTGCCGACAATAGGTAGCGCCGGAGACACGCGCACATTTGTCGCTAGCTCTACTCCTGCGGCAACCTTGCTCAAAGATCCTTTATGGTATGCCGCAAAATGGGGTGGTTTTACTGATAAAAATAACAACGGAATGCCTGATCTTCAACCCGAATGGGACTCGGATGCAAACGGCGTTCCAGACACCTATTTTTTGGTACAAAACCCAATAAAACTCAAAGAAACCATTAAGAAAGCATTTGACTCGATCTCCGTAGCAAATTCAAGTGCCAGCAATGTTATTACCAATAGCTCCAAATTGAGCACAAGCGCACGCACCTTTCAAGCGCGCTTTGATGCAAAATATTGGTCGGGAGATTTGGTATCTTATCCAATACCCAACGCTGGGGTTAGTATGAACACCGCGTGGAAAGCTTCAACAAAAATGCCAGCAGCAAGTAGTAGAAAAATTTTTTTAAAAGCGGACACTCCCAATGAATATGGCACCGGAGTTGCCAGAAACTTTACGTGGGAGGCCGTTAGCACCAATAAAATGGTAGCGGAAATTCTAGGTAGCGAACGCGAAATTGTGGACTACTTCCGTGGCGTGAGAACCAACGAAATCAAGAATGGCGGGAGACTGCGAGACCGTAGTGACACTGTTCTAGGCGACATCATTCACTCATCTCCTATTTACCTCAAAGATACTGATACTATTTTTGTAGGATCAAATGCTGGAATGTTGCATGCGTTTAACGCCCAAGACGGAGTAGAGCAATTCGCACATATTCCACAGTCATCACTTGTTAAGCTCAAGAAACTAAGCTCACCTTTTTATACACATGACTACTACGTCGATGGTGAGATCGAAATTACATCACGAGGAGCCAACACTGGCGGAAATAACTATCTGTTCGCCACGCTTGGGCGTGGGGGAAAAGGGCTGTTTGCCTTAGATGTGACTAGCACGGCTGCTTTCGATGCCACTAAACACTTGTGGGAATACACACCGGCGGCCAGCTCCGCCGCATCAACGGACCTTGATTTGGGATTTATGCTTGGTCGACCCGCCTTGGTCAAAATGAATAATGGGAAATCAGCTGTGATCGTTGGAAATGGGTACAACAGCACGTCTGGTCTTGCTGTTCTCTACTTTTTCATGCTGGACGTGAATGGCGCAATTACTGAAGTAAAGAAGATATCAACGAAAGCAGCAAACGATAATGGATTAAGTACTCCCGGGATGGTAGATACCAATGGAGATGGTTTGGTTGACCTAATCTATGCAGGTGATCTAAAAGGCAATCTATGGAAATTTGATGTATCTTCGGAAGACTCTTCTAAATGGACGATCTCCAATGATGGTAAACCCTTATTTATCGCAATACACCCTGACGGACAACCTCAGCCTATTACAGCGAAGGTTAGCTCTGCGGTGAACAATGTAACAACAGACATTAATTTTGGCAAACGATTTGTTTTTTTGGTACAGGTTCATATTTCGCATCAACCGACCCCGCTGACACGCATATCCAATCTTGGTACGGACTCATCGACTCTGGCACGCCTATTGATTCAGATAGGTCTACTCTGAAAGCACGTACTTTGAGCAAAGCGACCTCATTTGAAGGTTATTCGGTCCGTACTTTTTCCGTGCCAGAGAAAGACGATATGAAAAACAAGATGGGCTGGTATATCGATATGGAGGTTTCAAAAGGCGAACGATTCACAACCGAATCTATCGTCTATAAACTAGCATTACCTACCCTAGTGGCAAGCTCAATGATTCCAGCAACGAATGATCCCTGTGTCGCGAGCGGAAATGGTTATATGAATTTTATCTCGCCTTACACAGGTGGCGCTCTTCCCATTGGCATTATTGATGTGGATGGAAAAGATGGTTTCAAAAACGATAAAGTTGGAACCACCTTTATTGGCTCCATCGATTTAGGCGTTGGAATCCCCAGCCAAGCAACAAAAGTGGGCAACCGATTGGCGGTCGGAGGCTCTGGGGGTGAAAAAGGAACCCCAGTTGGCGATGTGTCTCTAAACACAGGCGTCACCCCCATTCGCGGTCGTATTTCTTGGCGAGAAATCATTAGGGATTAGTCATGAAAAAAAGAAACAGGGGATTTAGCTTGATCGAATTGATGATCACTGTCGCGATAATCTCTATCGTGGCGATGATTGCATTGCCCAACTATCAAGAACACATCATCAAAACACGCCGAGTACTGGCAAAAGCTTGCCTGGTAGAATTGGGGCAATTGATGGAGCGACAGTACACTACGACAATGAGCTATGCCGCCGCAGTTCTACCCGGCACCACCTGCACCCAAGACTTGTCGGCTACCTATACATTTGCGTTCGCTAATGCCCCAACAGCGACCACCTTTATCATCAATGCAACACCTAAAGGCGCCCAATCTGGTGATACCCAATGCGGGACGATGGGTTTGAATCAAGTAGGCGCACGATCGGCTTCAGGGTCCAAGACAGTAAAAGAGTGTTGGAAATAGCCCATTGATCCGCTTATTGCAAGGGCAGCCAGCCACCCAAAGAAATTTGTCGACGCTCGGGGTATGCTGGCATACTTTAGGTCGAATCCCTGCGAAAATAGCCCCATGTTTACTGGAATCATCACCGGCATAGGGCGCATCGCCGCCATTAACGACCTCGGCAGTTCTTCAACTTATGGCAAGCGTTTGACGATTGCATGTCCTGCGCAGTATTTGGACGACGTAGGCTTGGGGGACAGCATTGCATTAAACGGTGCTTGCATGACAGTCACTAGTTTCGACACTGTCACTCAGCAATTCACCGTCGATGTTTCTGCAGAGTCACTGAACAAGACCTCAGGGCTTGCCCAGGTGGGGCCCATCAACCTCGAAAAAGCACTGCGCGCACACGACCGCTTAGGTGGGCACATTGTTTCTGGCCATGTTGATGGCATAGGGACCGTGACCTACTTCGCAAAGGTTGGTGAGAGCTGGGAACTTCGCATACTGGCCCCCCGGGAATTGGGTAAGTTCTTGGCCTACAAAGGCTCCATTACCGTCAACGGGGCGAGCTTAACGGTGAACCGCATTGATGACCAAGCTGAGGGATGCGAGGTGAGCATTAACCTCATACCCCACACCATAGACCATACTGCACTGGGCAGCCTAAGCGCCGGCAGTACCGTCAACCTCGAGATAGATTTGATCGCGCGTTATGTGGAGCGCATGCTGTCCTCCGCAAAAGTGGAACACGCGATTCCGTCCTAAGTTGCCGGTGCCCATGCCTGCTTTGGGCAAGAAGACTCTTATGCCTTGCATCACTCACTTACTTACTTGAAAGCTCTGTCCATGAGTGCCATCTCCCCCGTCGCTATTTCACCGGTCGAAGACATCGTTGCGGATATGCGCGCCGGACGCATTGTGATTCTGGTCGACGAAGAAGACCGTGAGAATGAAGGTGATCTGGTCATGGCGGCCGACCACGTCACAGCGGAGGGCATTAACTTCATGGCCCGCTATGGCCGAGGCTTGATTTGCCTGACGCTCACCCGTGAACGCTGCGAGCGACTGCAACTCCCGCCCATGACGGCGCGCAATGGCGACAAAAAAGGCACCGCATTCACTGTTTCTATTGAAGCGGCAGAAGGTGTTACCACCGGCATTTCTGCAGCTGATCGCGCACGCACTATTGAGGCAGCAGTTGCGCACAACGCGATTCCTGACGACTTGGTACAACCTGGACACATCTTCCCGCTACAGGCAGTGGACGGCGGCGTGCTCATGCGCGCTGGCCACACGGAAGCGGGCTGTGATCTAGCCGCTATGGCGGGCTGCTCACCAGCATCTGTCATCTGCGAAATCATGAAGGACGACGGCACGATGGCCCGCCTCCCCGATTTGCAATTGTTCGCCGCAGAGCACGGTTTGAAAATCGGCACGATTGCCGATTTGATTGAGTACCGTAGCCGTGTGGAATCCTTGATCAAGACCCACGGCTCCCGCAACATCCATACCGCGTTCGGCGAGTTCACAGCCCACGCATTTAGCGACACTGCGGGCCACGGCGTGCACCTTGCGTTGGTCAAGGGTACGTGGGAAGCTGGGGACACTGTCGCCGCGCGGGTACATGAGCCTCTTTCTGTCTTGGATGCGTTAGAAATTGGTAGGTCTATGCACTCCTGGAGTTTGGATGCTGCCATGTCGCATATCAACACCGAAGGGAAAGGCGTTGTCGTTTTGCTCAATTGCGGTGAGACTGCACAACAGTTGCTCTCGCAATTTGAAGGTACTGCACAGTCCACCCACGGGCCCAGCAGAGGCCGTATGGATTTGCGCACCTACGGTATCGGTGCACAAATCTTGCGACACTGCGGCGTACACAAGATGCGTTTGCTTGGCAGCCCCCGTCGCATGCCAAGCATGACGGGCTATGGGCTTGAGATCACAGGCTACGTCAGTAAGTAACGACGATTAACACAGGGAAATACTATGTTTGGAGCAGACAAAGGCAATATGGCCGCTAGCGACAACCGACTTAACGGCAAGAAACTCAGCGTAGGTATTGTGCAGGCTAGGTTCAATGCCAGCATTACGGACGCGCTGGCGGTAGCTTGCAAAAGTGAACTCATCAAGCTTGGCGTATCTGAAAAAGACATTGACCATGTCACCGTACCTGGTGCGCTGGAGGTTGCGGTTGCCCTGCAATGCATGGCAGAGAAGTCCAAGTACGATGCATTGATAGCCTTGGGCTGCATCATTCGAGGCGAGACCTACCACTTTGAGTTGGTGGCCAACGAGTCTGGTGCAGGCGTGACCCGCATTTCACTGGACTACCAACTGCCCATTGCCAATGCCATCTTGACGACTGAAGATATGCCGCAGGCCGTTGCCCGCCAAGAAGAAAAGGGGCGTGATGCCGCCCGAGTTGCCGTTGAAATGGCCAATTTGCTGGAGTCAATTTAATGAGCGAAACAAAATCCCCATCCACCTCAAAACGCCCTCCGCGCCAGACACGGACCGGCTTGACAAGCACCGGTGCCCGCAAAGCAGGCAGCAAGTCCGACCGCAGTCGCGCCAGAGAGTTTGCGCTACAAGGTCTCTACCAAAGCTTGGTAGGCGGCAACCCCGCTCCAGATATTGACCTTTTTACCCGGGATTTGGCGGGCTTTAGCAAGGCGGATGCCGTCCACTTTGACTCCCTGCTCCATGGCTGCATAGAAGAAGCTGATAAGTTGGACGCCCTCATCGTGCCCTTGCTGGACAGACCGCTGACTGAGATCTCGCCGGTCGAGCGTGCCGTCATGTGGATTGGTGCCTATGAAATGTCGCATTGCCTTGATGTGCCGTGGCGTGTAGTACTCAACGAGTGCATTGAATTGGCCAAAGAGTTTGGTGGTACCGACGGGCATAAGTACGTCAATGGCGTGCTTAATGGCATAGCGCCAAGCTTGCGTGCCGCCGAAATGGAATCAGACCGCGCCAAAAAGCCCCGCGCTTAAGCGTATCGGGGACTTAGCCCATGCAGTTATCCGACCGTGCACGCAACATTGCCCCCTTTTACGTCATGGAGGTTGCCAAAGCGGCGGCCGCCCTAGGGCAAAAAGTCGCGCACACCGACTCGCCTATGGTGTTTCTGAACATCGGGGAACCAGACTTTACGGCAGCCCCTTTGGTCCAAGAGGCTGCAATGCGGGCGATACACGACGGGAACACCCAGTACACCGCCGCAACGGGACTGCCCATGCTGCGGGAGCGCATTAGCCATTGGTACGCTAGTCGTTTTGGTATACAGGTCGCCCCAAGCCGCATTGTGGTGACGGCAGGTGCATCCGCTGCGCTCCATCTGGCGTGTTTAGCTTTATTTGGGGCCGGTGATGAAGTGCTCATGCCCGACCCTAGCTACCCTTGCAACCGCCAATTTGTTACCGCCGCTGAGGCGACCCCGGTCTTGCTTGCGACCACTGCTGCGGGGCGATTTCAACTCACCGCGGACCAAGTCCAAGCTGCATGGGGTCCACACACGCGGGGAGTGGTCTTGGCATCACCATCCAACCCCACGGGCACCTCGGTATCGCCCCACGAACTCAGGCGCATCCATCAAGTGGTGCAGTCCCGGGGCGGCGTGACCTTGGTCGACGAGATCTACCTCCCCCTTAGCTTTGACGCAGAGTACGGACAGTCCGCGCTGTCGCTGGACGACAGCATCATCAGCATCAATAGCTTTAGCAAATACTTCAACATGACGGGGTGGCGCTTGGGTTGGATGGTGGTCCCAGACACCTTGGTCGAAGTGATTGAACGCCTCGCCCAGAACTTGTTTATTTGCCCCAGCACCATTGCGCAACATGCAGCCTTGGCCTGCTTTGAAGAGGCGAGTTTGTCCCTGTACGAGCAGCGCAGAGCAGAGTTCAAAGCACGGCGTGACTACTTTATCCCCCAGCTAAACGAGCTGGGCTTGCATGTGCCCGTGATGCCAGATGGAGCCTTCTATGCTTGGGCAGACTGCACGCAAGCCTGTGCCAAGCTCGGCCTCAAAGACAGCTGGGAATTTGCTTTTGACATCATGCAACGTGCGCACGTTGCAGTGACGCCCGGTCGTGACTTCGGCTCTGCCCAAACACAGCAGTTTGTGCGTTTTTCTACCGCCAGCTCTATGGAGCAATTGCGCACCGCGGTGACCCGGCTGCGCGCGGTGCTACTGTAATTCGTTCTTCACTTAGATTGCTATGAACCAAGACCTATCGATACTTCACCTGATACTCAACGCAAGTGCTGTGGTGCAAGCGGTCATGCTGCTGCTCATGGGCATTTCGATTGCCAGTTGGGCCGCCATTTTTCGCAAGTTGTTTTCACTAGGCAAGGTCAAAACCCAGAATGATGCCTTTGAGCGGGACTTCTGGTCTGGAACCAGTCTCAACGAGCTTTTTGCCGCAGCCACAAAGAATGTGGCGAACTCTGGGCCTATGGAGCGCATTTTTGCGAGTGGTATGCGTGAATACCAAAAACTGCGTGAACGCCACATTACAGACGCCGGCACGCTCATGGACGGTGCACGCCGCGCCATGCGGGCCAGCTTTCAACGTGAAATGGACGTTGTTGAGAGCAATCTGTCGTTTCTCGCGTCGGTCGGTTCAGTGTCTCCCTACGTAGGGCTATTTGGCACGGTGTGGGGAATCATGCACGCGTTTACAGGCTTGGCTTCTTTGCAGCAAGTCACCCTCGCTACGGTAGCCCCTGGAATTGCTGAAGCGTTGGTCGCTACCGCAATTGGCTTGTTCGCTGCCATTCCGGCGGTTGTGGCTTACAACCGTTTTGCCCGGGACATCGACCGCATCGCCACCCACCAAGAGACCTTTATTGAAGAGTTCTCCAATATCTTGCAGCGCAATGTAAGCGCGCAAACTGCTGCGCAACGCTAATGGGCTTGATTGCTTAGACCTACAAGGAAGCTGTGCTATGCCCTCTCTAGTCAGTCGCGGCCGCGGTAGGCGCACCATTAACGAAATCAACATGGTGCCCTTTATTGACGTCATGTTGGTGCTACTCATCATTTTTATGGTGACCGCGCCGCTGATTACACCCAGCATGATCGACCTGCCAAGTATTGGCAAAGCGGCCAAGCAGCCTGATCAAATCATTCAAGTGATTCTGGGAAAAACAGAAGATATTCTTGAGTTAAAGATCAATGACAAGACGAGCAAATTGCCACTTAAAGAACTGGCAAGTGCAGTGAAGGCAGCGCAAAACAAGCCTGCCGCAGGTGGTGCAGCTGCAAATGCGAGCAATTCGGCCGTGATCATCAGCGCAGACAAATCCGTCAAGTACGAGAGCGTGGTGAAGGTGATGGACACCTTGCAAAGGGCAGGCATTCAACGCGTAGGCCTGTCGGTCCAAATGGTGAACTAACTGCGGCATGGCTACGCTCTACAGTCACAACGAGTTTGCTCCACCACGACCTCCAGGATTTTTGAGGGCAGTGGCGCTCGCCATCATCGCGCACGGTGTCTTGGTGGCGGTGCTAACCATTGGGGTGCAATGGAAGCGAACTTTGCCGCCTGTGACTGCGCAAGCTGAGCTATGGGCCAGTATTCCGCAAACTGCGGCACCTGCGGAGCCTGTCGAGGAACTAACGCAACCAGAACCTGTAAAGCCCGTGGAGACGCCTGCTCCGCCGGTCAAGCAAGTCGCCGATGCAGATATTGCTTTGGCTAAGGAAAAGGCCCGCAAAGAGAAAGAACAAGAGCGCCAGCAAAAGCTCGCTCTGGAAAAGCAAGAACAAGACAAACGTGCCAAAGAGCTAGAAGCCAAAGAAAAGCTGCAAAAAGAGAAAGCTGACAAAGCGGCTAAGGACAAAAAACTTGAAGAGCAGCGCGCCAAAGACGTAAAAGATGCGGCATTGGCCAAAGACAAAGAAGCCAAAGCTAAAGCGGAAGCCAAAGCTCGGGACCTAGAGCACCAAAAGACAGTCCAACGCATGCTGCAGTTGGCCAACGCTGCCTCCACCAGCAGCGACCCGAATGGTTCTGGCAGCGCAGCAAAGAGTGCGGGACCATCGGCAAGCTATGCCGGCCGCATCAAGGCGATTCTCAGGCGCAACACGACGTTTACCGAGTCTTTGGTGGGTAACCCCAGTACCGAGGCCGAGGTGCGCACCCTCTCTGATGGAACCATCATGAGCGTCAAGATCATCAAGAGCAGCGGCGTGAAGTCATGGGACGATGCCGTGATCAACGCGATCAACAAGACAGAGACGCTGCCTCGTGATGTCGACGGCCGGGTTCCCCCGGTGCTCATCATCATTCACACACCTAAAGACTAAGCGCCAAAGCGTAAGCTGCACAGCATTGCGTTTATGAAGTGCGCAGCAAAAAACCCGTTAAATCGTGGCTGCGCGCCTACCACATAAGTCTCTCAGCTAGCGAAAACCCCGCTCCACATGTTTTGTGGATAAGTTTGGGGAGCACCATGGGGGCAACTGAGGAAAGCCAGTAACCATGCGGGTTTCACTGGCTTGCTTAAAGTTTAAGCACCCAACGAGGGCTGGCCTTGGAAACATTTTTTTGCTCTCTAAACCATAGCACCAAACCATTACACGGCCACAATGTAAAGTACTTTTAACAAATATTTAACACTTCACACCAGGCCAAAACCGAAACCACACTGGTTTCGTGCTAGTGCTTATAAAACCTAAATGCGGCGACTTTACGACCTGAATTTGCCCACACTCGGACTCCATATCTGTGGATAACTTTGTGGACTGCTATCGTTTCAGGAAGCAGAAGCCAGTATCCATGCGGGATTGGGGCGATTGCCGCGGCGCATGTGCTTTTTTGCCCAGAGCGCAGATCAGGCCAGCCCAAGTAAGCCGCTGAGTAGCACCCGCTCCATAGCCCCACGCCAGCCCAGCCCGCGTAGACAGAAGCGAGCGTTTCACCGGTTTGGCCATGACGCTCCGCGAGCAGTTCACGTCCGACCCCGAATGTGGATAACCGCAGCCCTAGGCAGAGAGCAATTGCCACATGCCCCCGCTTACATGCCAAGCACTTGCCAATGGGTCAAAATTAAGACGCTGCACTGATGAGGAATCTGAGGCAGCACTATCGCTACTTTTTGTATAGCAACAAGCGCCTACTGATATTCGGCTGCAAGAGTTTCAGAGACTTTTCCCTACCCCAATGCGCCCGACAAAGCCCGCTGGTGCCAAGTCCAAATATGAAGCCATTGGGGTTCTCGCGCCTCAGAGAAAAAGCACGCTGATACTCCTGGAAGCCCACAATTTCTGTGGGTAACTTTGTGGATTTTCAGCGGTACAAGTCGCCAAAGCCCCTATTCATGCGGCTTCCAAGGGGACGCCTTTTTTTTGAGCGCTAGGCCAGTGGCATCAACAAGGCTTGGAGATCCTCTTCACTGAACTTGGTAGCGATGGCGGGGTCCACACCCAGCACACCTTCTGTAAGCGCCTGTTTGCGGCGCTGCAGCTCCAGCATGCGCTCTTCAATGCTGCCGTCAATCACCACGTGGTACACCTGCACCGGCAGGCTTTGGCCGATGCGGTGCGCCCGCGCGGTGGCCTGCTCTTGCACCGCAGGGTTCCACCAAGGGTCTAGATGAACCACCGTGTCCGCCGCGGTAAGGTTCAGGCCCACCCCACCGGCTTTAAGACTTACCAACATGATGGGCACTTGCAGCGCTTGAAACTGATGCACCACCGCAGAGCGCCCCAGGCGCCCTGCCCCTAGGCGCGTTTGCCCGGTCAGGCTCACAAAAGGCAGGTTGAGGGCCACCAGCGCGTCGGCCACAAGGCCCAGCATCTCGGTGAACTGTGAGAACACCAGCACCCGCCGCCCTTCTTCCACCAAAACGGGCAAGGTCTCCCCCAGCCATGCGAGCTTGGCTCGCTCCATAGTCACAGGCGTATTGCGCCCTTTGAGCAGGAATGGGTCGCAGCAAACTTGGCGCAGCTTGAGCAGGGCATCCAGAATGCTGATCTGGGCGCCCGCAAAGCTTTGGCGCTGCAACACCCGGCGCACTTGCACATCGGCGGCGGCGCGCACGGCCTCGTAGAGCTCACGCTGTTGGCCTTGAAGCGCTAGCCGCACGGTGATGTCCGTCTTAGGTGGCAATTCGCTGGCGACCTCCGCTTTGCGCCTCCGCAAGATGAACGGACGCACCCGCTGCGCCAATAGCTGCGCGCGCAAGGTCTCTCCGTTTTCTTCAATGGGCTTGCGCCATATGCGGCCAAAGCTGCGCGCATCACCCAAGAAGCCGGGCATCAAAAAGTCAAACTGCGCCCACAGCTCGCCCAAATGGTTCTCCAGCGGTGTGCCTGTTATGCACAGCATGTGGCGGGCTTGCAGCTGGCGCAATGCCCTAGCGGACCGGCCGGCTGCGTTCTTCACCATTTGCGCTTCATCCAGCACCAACAGGTGAAAGCACTGGCGTGCCAAGGCGTCGATGTCACGCCAGACCAAGGGGTAGGTGGTCAGCACCAGATCGTGCTGCGCCATGCGATCAAACTCTGCATCGCGCTGCGCACCTTGCAGTGCCAGCACCCGCAAGTCTGGGGCCATGCGCTGCGCTTCTTGCCGCCAGTTAAACACCAGCGAACTGGGCACCACTACCAAAGCGGGCAAGGTCAGACGCCCCTCTTGCTTTTCTAGCAGTACATGGGCCAAGACCTGCGCGGTTTTGCCAAGGCCCATGTCGTCGGCCAAGATGCCGCCCAAGTGCTGCGCCCGCAGGTACTGCAGCCAGGCCAAGCCTTGCAGCTGGTAGGGGCGCAGTTGCACGGCCAAGCCCTGCGGCTGCGCCACGGGCTGGGGCACGCCGATGGCCCGCAAGCGCTGGGCTAGGCTGCGCAGCCCCGCCTCGCCCTGCAGCTGCCATGCGCTGGGGCTACCGGGCATCGCGCTTAAGCTGGCCCGCAGTGCGTCCAAGCGCTCTGCATCCCAAGCGCTAAAGCGCATAGGGCCACCGTCCACCGGCGTGCGGCGTGGGTCAGTGAGCAAGTCCACCATGGCGCCCACAATGGCCTTGAGAGGCGCGGCGGGGGCATCAATGCGTCTACCACCCGGAGCGCGCAGCACGATGATGGCCAGGTCGTCGATTTCTGCAATGTGCTGGGCACTCAGCCAGCGCGCATCGCGGCGCAACAGGTCGGCCAGCATGGGGGCTAGGTCTAGCACCTGCCCATCAATCTCAACGCCCAAGCTCAATAGCCACGCACCTTCACGTGCGGGCAAGCCCAATTTCTCCACCGGTGCGATGCGAGGAGCCAAGGGACCGTACAACTCTCGGCCTATGACTTCACCCGTGTCTGGCTCCACCACCAAGCGCCAGGCCTGCACGGGCACGCTTTCATGGGCAAAGCCTGGCTTCACCACCACCGACCAGCCCTTGGCCTGCAGCACAGGCACCTGGTCTGCCCAAAAGTCACCAAAAAAGGCCTCTTGCGCCAAGGTCCACACTTGCGGCAAGTCGGGTGCAGCGTCTGGGTGACGCCACTGAAAGGCCTCCGTCGGAATGGGGTGCAGCCCTAGGTCGCGCAGCACATCAGCAGCGTCGCGCTCTGCGTCAAGGTCACGCTCCAAGGTAAGCAAGGCTCCATCGCCCGCAATCACGTCCAACGCGGCAGCTGGCCGGGTGTTGAGCACTGAGCTAGGCGCGGGGCCTTGCCACACCGTGCGACCGTCTAGCTGGTAGGTCCACTCCACCGCAGCCACCGTCACACGGTCTCCGCGTGGGCCCAGCTTGGCAAATGGTTTCAAGCCCAGCAAACCGTCACCCCGGCTCAAGGTTTGCAAGGTCAGGCGCGGGCGAAACACAAAGCTGCTGGGTGTGGGGCTCAAGCGGGAGGGCATGGCTGCATTATCCAGTCTTGCGCCACCTCACCATTGCTATACAAACGATAGCTACTTGCGCAATACCCATGGGCGCAAAGACCCTATTTCTTCAAAATTTCACCTACAGCGCCGGAACAAGGCACGGTTATGATGCTGCGCTGCCCAACGGCCCACTTTCTGCAACTAGCCAGCCATTAGCCTCCATGTCATTCAATCCCTTTGCCCAACGCTATGTCCAACTGGTTTTGTCGGTCGGTCAGCACGACCGCTCGTATGTGGATGCCTACTATGGCCCGCCCGAGTGGCAAGCGCAGGTGGCGACATTGGCCCTGCCCGATTTACTAGAGCAAGGCGAACGCTTGGCCGCAGAGTTTGCCCAAGCGACAGCCCCCGCCGACCAAGCGCTGCGCGCCACATTCTTGGGCAAGCACATAGACGCTGTGTGTAGCCACATACGCCACCTGATGGGGCAACGCCAAAGCTTTGATGCCGAGTCACAAGCGCTGTATGACGCGGTATCGCCACGCTTGCAAGAGGCAGAGCTAGCCGCCATCGTCTCAGAGTTAGACAGTCTGCTTCCGGGCACTGGCAGCGTGCAAGCACGCATGGTGGCGTTGAACCGGCGGTTTGAGATTCCTGTCGATCGCTTGGATGCGGTGTTCTCTGCCGCCATTGCCGAGTCTCGCCAGCGCAGCAAGCGCTATATCAACTTGCCCGAGCATGAGCGCTTTACCGTGGAGTACGTGCAGAACCAGGTGTGGAGCGCGTACAACTGGTACAAGGGCAATAGCTACAGCCTGATTCAGGTGAACACCGACTTGCCCATGCCCATCAGCCGCGCCATTGACTTAGCCAGCCACGAGGGCTACCCCGGCCACCATGTGTTCCACCTGCTTACCGAGCAGCATTTGGTGCGCGAAAAAGGCTGGCTGGAGTACAGCGTGTTTCCCCTGTATTCGCCCATGGCGTTCTTGTCAGAGGGCAGCGCTAACTACGGCATCAGCGTGGTGTTTCCACATGAAGAGCGCTTGGCGTTTGAACAAAGCACCTTGTTTCCCTTGGCAGGCCTAGACCCACGTACTGCGCAGCACTACTACCAAGTGCAAGGCATAGTGCAAAAGCTCTCCTACGCCGGCAATATGGTGGCACAGCGCTATCTGGACGGCGAAATAGACCGTGCCGGCGCTATCGCTTTGCTCATGCAGTACTCCCTGTACGACGAAAAGCGCGCCACGCAGCGCCTAGCTTTTATTGAGCACAACCGCTCTTACGTCATCAACTACAACCTGGGCCAAGACGTGGTGCAGCGCTACGTGGAAGCCCAAGCAGGTGCTGGCACCGGCCTGAGCAACTCGAACAACAAAGCTGACGCCTTATGGCAGGCGTTTAAAGACCTGCTGCTAGCACCACGCACGGCATCGATGATGGCCGAGGCGGGCTAGCGATTCGCTTTAGTGCACCACGCGCGAGAAGCTGAACTGGCCTGGCGCGTTGATGGGGTCTACATCCACCGGAATGACGTCCTTGGGCGCAAACTTGCCTTCCAACAAGAGCTTGGACAGCGGGTTTTCAATGCGCTGTTGTATGGCACGCTTCAAAGGCCGCGCACCGAACACCGGATCAAAGCCCACCTTTGCCAGCTCAGCCACTGCGGCATCGCTCACTTGCAAGGTCAAGTCCATCTTGGCCAGGCGTGCCATCAGCGTAGCGAGCTGGATCTTGGCGATAGACGCGATGTGCTCAGCGTCCAGTGAATGGAAGACCACCGTTTCGTCAATGCGGTTCAAAAATTCGGGACGGAAGTGGTTCTTCAGCTCGCCCGTCACCGCTTCTTTCACGTCCTCGTAATCCTGCCCCACCATGCTCTGGATGAGCTGGCTGCCGATGTTGCTGGTCATCACAATCACCGTGTTCTTGAAGTCCACCGTGCGGCCTTGGCCGTCGGTCAGGCGGCCATCGTCCAGCACTTGCAGCAGCACGTTGAACACGTCTGGGTGCGCCTTCTCGACTTCGTCCAACAGCAGCACGCTATAGGGCTTACGGCGCACAGCTTCGGTCAGGTAGCCACCCTCTTCGTAGCCCACATAGCCGGGGGGCGCACCGATCAGTCGCGCCACAGAATGCTTCTCCATGAACTCGCTCATATCGATGCGCACCAAGTGCTCTTCACTGTCGAACATAAAGCCCGCCAGCGCCTTGCATAGCTCGGTCTTGCCCACGCCGGTGGGACCCAGGAACAGGAAAGAGCCGGTAGGCCGGTTCGGGTCCGACAGGCCCGAGCGTGAACGGCGAATCGCATTGGCCACGGCCGCAATGGCTTCATCTTGGCCGACCACGCGGTCGTGCAACTTGGCCTCCATTTGCAGCAGCTTGTCGCGCTCACCCTGCAGCATTTTGGACACTGGAATCCCAGTGGCACGACTCACCACCTCGGCAATTTCGTCGGCGCCCACCATGGTCCGCAGCAGCTGGGTGCGCCCACCATCCTTGGCGTCTTTGGCCTTGCCGGCCTCTTGGGCTTGGGCATCTTTCAAGCGTTTTTCCAGCTCAGGCAGCTTGCCGTATTGCAGTTCGCCGGCCTTGTTGAAGTCGCCCTTGTCCGTGAGCTCTTTGATTTGGAAGCGCAGCTTCTCCACCTCTTGCATGATGGTCTTGGAGCCTTGGGCTTGCGCCTTTTCGGCCTTCCACAACTCGTCCAAGTCGGCGATCTCTTTTTGCAGCGTGGTGATCTCTTCGTTGATCAGCTCCAGGCGCTTTTGTGAAGCCTCGTCTTTCTCACGCTTCACCGCTTCGCGCTCGATTTGCAGTTGAATCAGGCGGCGGTCTTTCTTGTCCATGACCTCGGGCTTGGAATCCAGCTCGATCTTGATCTTGCTGGCCGCCTCGTCGATCAGGTCAATGGCCTTGTCCGGCAAAAAGCGGTCGGTGATGTAGCGGTTAGACAGCTCTGCAGCGGCCACGATGGCAGGGTCGGTTATCTGCACGCCGTGGTGGGTTTCATAGCGCTCTTTCAGCCCACGCAAAATGGCGATGGTGGCCTCTACGGTGGGTTCGCCCACCAAGATTTTTTGGAAGCGGCGCTCCAACGCAGCGTCTTTTTCAATGTACTTGCGGTATTCATCCAAGGTAGTGGCACCCACGCAATGCAGCTCGCCACGTGCCAGAGCGGGCTTGAGCATGTTGCCGGCGTCCATGGCACCCTCGCCTTTGCCTGCGCCCACCATGGTGTGCAGCTCGTCGATGAAAACAATGGTTTGCCCCTCGTCTTTGGCCAAGTCTTTGAGCACGTTTTTCAGGCGCTCTTCAAACTCACCACGGAACTTGGCCCCCGCCAAAAGTGCGGCCATGTCCAGGCTGAGCACACGCTTGCCCTTGAGCGAATCAGGCACCGCACCGTCCACAATGCGCTGCGCCAGGCCTTCCACAATCGCGGTCTTGCCCACGCCGGGTTCGCCTATGAGCACAGGGTTGTTTTTGGTACGGCGCTGCAGCACTTGAATGGCGCGCCGAATTTCATCGTCACGGCCAATCACCGGGTCTAGCTTGCCCAAGCGCGCGCGCTCGGTCAGGTCGATGCAGTATTTTTTGAGCGACTCGCGTTGGTCTTCGGCATCAGCACTGTCCACGTTTTGCCCGCCGCGCACTGCGTCAATAGCGCTTTCCAAACTCTTGCGCGTCAAGCCGTTGGCACGCACCAGGTTGCCAATGTCGGCTTTGCTATCGGCCACCGCCAACAAAAAGAGCTCACCTGCCACGAACTGGTCGCCCCGCTTGATGGACTCTTTCTCGGCCGCTTGCAGCAAGCTCACCATGTCACGGCTCACAGTCACTTGCTCGTGGCCTTGCACTTGCGGCAGTTTCTTCATAGCGCCTTCGGCCGCACTCAGCAGGCCGGCAATATTGACCCCGGCGCGCTGCAGCAAGGCCTTAGGGCCATCGTCTTGGCGCAGCATGGCGACCAGCACATGGGCCGCCTCAATATAGGCATGGTCATTGCCCAGCGCCAGTGATTGGGCTTCGCCCAATGCTTCTTGAAATTTGGTGGTGAGTTTTTCGATTCGCATAGCCAATCCTTACAAAGCAATATTGGCTCTCAGCTTGTGACTAAGCGCCGCATTTCAAGACTGTATGCGCCACGCACTAGCGATTAGGTTGATGCAGGTCAAACGCGCGTGTGATACGCACGCATGGCCCCATTTGCAAAAGTAATCGCCCCCGCACTGTGAAAATCAAGTGCGCCAATCACCCCAACGCGCTGCGGCGGCTTCGTCGGCCACGCGCGCATCAACCCACTGCGCGCCTTGGGGGCCATGCTCCTTTTTCCAAAAGGGGGCCTGCGTCTTGAGGTAATCCATCAAGAACTCACACGCTTGAAAACTCTGGCCACGGTGCGCGGAGGTCACCGCCACCAGCACAATTTGGTCCATTGCGTTGAGCACCCCTACGCGGTGCACCACGCGGGCCGCATAGATGTCAAAACGCTGTTGGGCCGCATCTATCATGGCTTCTATGGATGTCTCGGTCATGCCGGGGTAGTGCTCTAGCTCCATGCAATGCACCTGCCCGGCAACTCCGGAGGTCCGCTCGCGGACTGTGCCCACAAAACTGCACACCGCACCGACCCGACCATCATGCAAACGCAAGGCTGCAAGTTCGGCACTGACATCAAAGTCTTGGGTTTGGATCGCGACGCGAGAAGGATTAGACATGGCACACAACACGGCAGGAACAGGCTTTGGATTGTGGCATTGCTTACGCTCAGAAGTCATTCAGCCTCACAACTGCTGCTACCATGCTCCCTATGTTTGCAATCCACACCCACCCACTCCAAGGCCCTACGGCCTTGGATCTGGCCTGCGCGCTTGCAAGCAAGTCTAAAAAACCAAAGCTCATCTGATCGGGGCTGCGGTTCCGTCCTCAGATGAGCGATGGAACTGCCAAGAAACCCCCAACTCTTTCTAGCACCCACCGCGCACCTGACGATGGTTTACCTATCGGTCTTTTGTTTGAAAAGGATATGCGCGTGCAAGTTACTTCCCAATTCAACGGCCTGTGGATCCCACTGGTCACCCCTTTTATCGATGGTGCGGTAGACCACACGGCACTTCGCAAGCTGGTGCAGCATTTGGTGCCCCAAGGCATTGCGGGCATTGTGGTGTGCGGCTCTACGGGTGAGGCCGCATCCCTCAGCAAGGACGAGCAGCTTGCCGTGCTGAATACCGTGCATAGCGCAGCCAATGGCATCCCGCTGGTAATGGGGCTCTCTGGCTACCACTTGGGTGACACCCTGGAGTGGGTGAACACATTGGCGAGTTACCCCTTGGCGGGGCTTTTGGTGCCTGCGCCCCACTACATTCGCCCCTCCCAAGACGGATTGCTGCAGTGGTTCACCGCCATTGCCGACGCAAGCCCCCTGCCCCTCATCGTGTACGACATTCCCAGCCGCACGGGCGTGCAGCTGCAGTTAGCCACCCTGCGCGCACTGGCACAGCATGCCCGCGTCGTGGCGATCAAAGACTGTGGTGGCGACACTGCAAAAACCCAAGCCTTGATTGCCGAGGGCAGTTTGCAAGTGCTGGCGGGGGACGACATCAACGTCTTCAGCACCCTGGCCCTGGGTGGCGCAGGTGCCATTGCCGCTACCGGCCATGTGCACACGCGCCAATGGGTGGAAATGATGCGCTGCATCGACCAAGGCGACCTACGCAAAGCCCAAGCGCTGTGGCGACCCCTGCTGCCTTTGATTGAGGCAACATTCGCAGAACCCAACCCCGCCCCCATCAAAGCGCTGCTAGCGCACCAAGGTTTGCTGACCAACGGCTTGCGCGCGCCTATGGCCCCAGCCAGCCTTGCGCATGCCCAGCGTATGGCGGGGATCAGTGCAGCGATCAGTGCGACGGAGAAATAGCGCACGTCGGCGATGCCGCTGCGGACAAAGCGCCGCAGTGGCCACCGGGGTCACCCCCCTGTGACTGGTGGGAAAAATGCAATCTCGGCGCCGTCTTGGACGGCTGCGGTTTCGGCACACATCACTTGATTTTGGGCAATGCGCACCGGCCGGCCACGTGCAAACGCGGGGGCGCCCGCATGGTCTCTGGCGGCGAGTTCATCGCGCAGAGCAGCCAAAGTGGTGGATTCGGTGAGCCAAACTTCACCTGAAGTGGCCATGGCCTCGCGGATAGATGCGAAATACTTGAGTTGCACCTTCACGCCAACAGCTCCGCAAAAGAGATGTACTGCACCATGTCACCCGCGGCGATGGTCTTGCCTGCGGGGTGGTTCACCAAGCCATCGCCCCATACGGCAGAGGTCAAAACACCAGAACCTTGGTTGGCAAACAGGTCTAGACCGCCTTGCGCATTGCGGCGTACACGCAGGAACTCTTGCCGCTTATCGGCTCTAGGCCAAGCAAAGTCTGCGCGAGCAGCTACCGTTTTCATAGCAACATCTTGCATACCTTGCAGCCGCAATAGAAATGGCCGCACCAACACCAAAAACGTGACATAGCTCGACACCGGGTTACCAGGCAGCCCCACAAAGTGAGCAGCACCGACTTGCCCGTAGGCAAACGGTTTGCCGGGCTTGATTGCGATTTGCCACAGGTCCAAGCGGCCCAAGGCCTGCACGGCGGGCTTGATATGGTCTTCCTCACCCACCGACACCCCGCCGCTGGTCAAAATCAAGTCGCTGGAAGCAGCCGCTTCGCGCAACGCTGCCTCCGTGGCCGCACGGTCGTCAGGCACGATGCCCATATCGCGCACCTCGCATCCTATGCGGGTGAGCAAGGTATTCAAGAAAAACCGGTTGGAGTTGTAGATGGCGCCTGGCGGCATGTCTTCAGGTGCGACTGTGCCGGGCATGACCAACTCATCTCCGGTAGAAAACAAGGCCACCCGCGGCTTGCGAGCCACTAACAAATCGGCGCGCCCAATGCCTGCGGCGAGGCCCAACTCGGCAGGCCCTAAGCGCATGCCGCGCGCAAGCACAGTTTGCCCTCGGGCCACATCCTCCCCCGCCCTGCGAATGGCTTGCCCAAGCTTAGGCAGCACATTCAATTGCACTCGGGCCGCGTCATCACCAATCGCGCCGGGCAGTGCGGTGCATTCTTCCTGCATCACTACGGCGTCAGCGCCAGGCGGAATAGGCGCACCCGTAAAGATACGGGCAGCAGTGCCAACGGCCAACTGCATGCCCACCGCACCAGCGGCAATACGTTGTGACACAGGCAGCACCGTGCCCGCTGCAAGCACATCGGCGCAACGCATCGCATAACCATCCATGGCGCTGTTGTCCATGGGCGGTACATGCAAGGCGGAGACGACATCTTCAGCCAGTACACGGCCATCGGCCTGCAGTGTGGGCACACGCTCTGGGCCATCCAGTGGCATAGCCTGCGCCAACAAGCTCTCTAATGCGGCGTCTAGGGATTGCAAAGCAGGACGTGCTGTAGGTGTCATGGTCTCAGATCAAAAACTCTGCGCTACGAATTCAATAGCTGCTTGCGCAACACACATGCGCGCAGCAGCCCAATTTACCCAAAAAGTACACCTAGGCGTGACACTGACAACCAGCCAACGGTAAGGCTCAGTAGCCGCACTCTGTGGCAATCAGCGCTTTCACCGCAGCCACGTCGGCATCCATCACCAGCACGCGCTTGGGCAAGGCTTCGATGCCATCAAACTTGGCAGGGCGCTCGGGCTCACGCCCCAAGGCCTCTACGATGGTTGCAGCAAACTTGATGGGCAGCGCGGTTTCCAGCACCACCATGGGGATGCTCGGCGTCAAATGCTCTTTGGCAACCTTCAGTCCATCGGCCGTGTGGGTGTCGATCAGTACTTCATGGCGAGCCCAGGTGTCGCGAATCGTGTCCAAGCGGTTGGCGTGGGTGCTCTTGCCGCTGACAAAACCATATTGGGCGGCTGCCTTGGCAAAGGCGGGGTCGGCGCTGAGGTCGAATTTGCCCGTCTTGGACAGCGCTTCACCAAACAAGGCTTTGACCCGCGCGCCATCACGGCCCAGCAAATCGAACACAAAGCGTTCAAAGTTGCTTGCTTTGGAGATGTCCATCGAGGGGCTGGAGGTCTCATGCGTATCCGCGCTACCGCGTACACGGTACACACCGGTACGGAAGAACTCGTCGAGCACATCGTTTTCATTGGTGGCCACCACCAATTTGTCGATGGGCAGTCCCATCATGCGCGCCACATGGCCTGCGCAGACGTTGCCAAAGTTACCGCTCGGTACAGTGAAGCTCACCTTTTGCGCATTGGATAGACCGCCGCCGGGCCGCCCCAAGGCGGTTTGCGCTCCCTCGGGGGGCAGCGAGGACACGCCAGTGCCGAGCGTGGGGGCTTGCTCAGTAGCTTGGATGTAACCCGCAAAGTAGTACACCACCTGGGCCAGCAAGCGCGCCCAGTTGATGGAGTTGACCGTGCCAATTTTGTACTTGCGTTTGAAGTCCAGGTCATTGCTCACGGCCTTGACCAAGTCTTGGCAATCGTCAAACACGCCTTTGATCGCAATGTTGTAGATGTTGGCATCCATCAGGCTGAACATCTGCGCTTGCTGGAACGCACTCATACGTTCATGCGGGCTGGTCATAAAGACGCGCACGCCTTTCTTGCCACGCATGGCGTATTCGGCCGCGCTACCGGTGTCGCCGCTGGTGGCGCCGAAGATGTTGAGCTCTTCGCCCCGGCGTGCCAACTCGTACTCAAACAAGTTGCCCAAGAGCTGCATGGCCATGTCTTTGAACGCCAACGTCGGGCCGTTGGACAAGGCTTCCAAGAACACGGGGGCGTGGCCCGCATGCGCGTCTTCCAAGTGGCGCAAAGGCACGATTTCACCGGTGCCAAACACCTCCGCCGTGTAGGTCTTGGCGCACAGTGCGCGCAGGTCATCGGCCGGGATGTCGTCGATATACAGGCTCAAGACTTCAAACGCCAAAGCGGCGTAGCCCTGCTCGTGGTAGATCTTGCGCCAAGCCGTGAGTGTGCTGTCGCTCACCTGCGGGTAAGTCTCAGGCAAATACAGGCCGCCGTCAGGCGCCAAGCCCTCTAGCAATATTTCACAAAAGCGCTTGCGGTCTGGGTTGCCGCGGGTGGAGAGGTATTTCATCAGGCCAACTCTTCCTTGCGAATACGGGTGATGGATTGCAGCACCGTGGGCAGTGCTTGCATCTGGGCAATGGCAGCGTCCATTTTGGCTTCTGCGCAGTCGTGGGTCAGGATGATGAGATCGGTTTGGGTAGACCCTTCGCCGCCCACCTCATCGGCCTCCCGCTGCAGCACAGCGTCAATGCTGATGCCCGCTTCTGCCAAGATGCCAGTGACCCGTGCGAGCACGCCGGCCTCGTCGGCCACGCGCAAACGCAGGTAGTAGCTGGTCACCACATCGCCCATGGGCAATACAGGGGTGTCGCTCATGGCATCAGGTTGAAACGCCAAATGCGGCACGCGCTGGGCAGCATCTGCCGTGTGCAGGCGGGTGATGTCCACCAAATCAGCAATCACCGCGCTGCCGGTGGGCTCAGAGCCCGCGCCCTTGCCGTAGTACAGGGTGGTGCCCACTGCATCGCCATTGACGACTACGGCGTTCATTGCGCCCTCGACATTGGCAATCAAGCGCTTGGCCGGAATCAAACAGGGGTGCACACGCAGTTCAATGCCTTTCGGTGTGCGCTTGGTTATGCCCAAGAGCTTGATGCGGTAGCCCAGTTGCTCCGCGTACTTGATGTCGACGGAGCTGAGTTTGGTAATCCCTTCGATGTGCGCTTTGTCAAACTGCACGGGCACGCCAAATGCAATGGCCGACATCAAGGTGAGCTTGTGCGCGGCGTCTACACCTTCAATGTCAAAGGTGGGATCGGCTTCTGCGTAACCCAGGCGCTGCGCTTCTTTGAGCACCACCTCAAAGTCCAAGCCCTTGTCGCGCATTTCGGACAAGATGAAGTTGGTGGTGCCATTGATGATGCCGGCAATCCATTGGATGCGATTGGCGGTCAGCCCTTCGCGCAAAGACTTGATGATGGGTATGCCACCCGCCACGGCAGCTTCAAAAGCTACCATCACACCCTTAGCAGACGCAGCGGCAAAAATTTCGGTGCCATGCACGGCCAACAGCGCTTTATTGGCAGTGACCACATGTTTACCCGCGGCAATAGCCTCTAACACCAGCTCTTTGGCGAGGTCGTAGCCACCAATCAGTTCGACCACGATGTCAATGTCGGGGTTGGCGATGATGGCGCGGGCATCTGCCACTACGGTCGCGCGGTCGCCCACCACCTCTTGCGCCAGCGCCGTATTGCGGCGCGAGACCATGCTCACTTCAATGCCACGGCCAGCGCGACGCTTGATTTCTGCTTGGTTGCGTTGCAGCACATTGAACACGCCGGTGCCAACTGTGCCAAAGCCCATCAGGCCAACTTGTATGGGTTTCATAATTTTTCGAGGTCAAATGTCGCTGTCATGCTTATGGATATTGCGCAGACAGCTATAAAAAGAAATAGCAAATCAACAAATACAACGATTACATAAGGGCTTACGCAGAGCGCTTGCGATAGCTTTCCAAAAAGCTCGCAATGCGGCCAATCGCTTCGCGCAAATCATCTTCGTGCGGCAAGAACACAATGCGGAAATGGTCTGGATTGGGCCAGTTAAAGCCCGTGCCTTGCACCAACATCACCCGCGTTTCACGCAGTAGTTCCAAGAAGAACTGGCGGTCGTCCTCAATGGGATACACCTTGGGGTCCAGCTTCGGAAACATGTACAAGGCGGCCTGTGGCTTGACGCAACTCACACCGGGGATAGCGGTAATCAGTTCGTAAGCCAGATCGCGCTGACGGCGCAAGCGCCCGCCTTCGCGGGTCAGGTCGAGAATGCTTTGGTAGCCCCCCAGTGCCGTCTGCACTGCGTATTGGCCAGGTACGTTGGAGCCCAGCTTCAGGTTGGCCAGCATGTTCAGGCCTTCAATAAAGTCCGTGGCAATGTGCTTGGGGCCAGAGAGCACCATCCACCCTGCACGGTAGCCGCAGGAGCGATAAGCTTTGGACAATGAATTGAAGGTAAGCGTGAGCACATCGCTCGACAGGCTGGCCATCGCCGTGTGCTTCACGTCTTCGTACAACACCTTGTCGTACACCTCGTCAGCAAGGATCACCAGTTCGAACTCACGAGCGAGGTCAATGATGCCCTTGAGTACTTCAGTCGTATACAACACACCCGTCGGGTTGTTGGGGTTGATGACCACAATGCCCTTGGTCTTGGGCGTGATCTTGGCACGAATATCGGCCAAGTCGGGCTGCCAACCGTTGCCCTCGTCGCAGTGGTAATGCACAGGCGTTCCACCCGACAGACTGGTGGCCGCCGTCCACAAGGGATAGTCCGGCGAAGGCACTAGCAACTCGTCGCCGTTGTCCAGCAGGGCATTGGCGGCCATCACAATGAGCTCACTGGCACCGTTGCCTAGATAAATGTCATCTAGCGTAACGCCCTTGATGCCCTGCTGCTGTGTGTAGTGCATGACCGCCTTGCGGGCAGAGAAAATACCTTTGCTGTCGCTATAACCTGCCGAATTGGGCAGGTTGCGAATCATGTCCTGCTGAATTTCCTCGGGAGCATCAAAGCCGAACGGCGCTAGGTTGCCAATGTTGAGCTTGATGATTTTCTGGCCCTCATCTTCCATCTTGCGGGCGGCGTCCACAATCGGCCCACGCACGTCGTACAGCACATTGGCCAGCTTGGCAGATTTCTGAATGGTTCTCAAAGTCCCTCCGAGAGTCAGCATGACAGGGTGAAACCTATAATTTGACCACAGTTCCGCGCGCTTCTAGTGCGGTGCAACACCCAACAGCAAAGCCCCGCACCATGAAACTCCAGCCCGATGCCATTCAAGGCCCATCAATTACTGCCTATGGGTCAGGGTGGGTGGCTGTGAACGGTGAGCAGTACCACTCCAGCATCATCATCAGTGCTGCCACTGGTTGCCAAGCATGGGACTGCAACAGCTTTGACGCACTGACCCCACACCATTTTGAACAGCTGGCGATGATGGATGCCGAGATGATTCTGTTTGGGAGCGGCGCAACCATCAGGTTTGCCCGCCCTGTTTGGCTGCAGGCTTTGTACGCCAAGCGCATTGGTGTAGAAACGATGGACACACAGGCAGCGTGCAGGACCTATAACTTTTTAGCGAGTGAAGGGCGAAAGGTGGTTGCTGCCCTGCTTTTGTGAATCGGGCTAACCCCAAGAATGGGCTTGGTCGTTTTCAGAGTAAAATCACGGGTTGTTGTCGAGGGTGGTTGATATCTGTCACTTATCAATACCCTCCTCTTAGATTGACACATCCAGCACACGAGACTGAAACACCCTATGGCGATCGTTGTCAACAAGCCTCTTCCCGAATTCGAAGCAAACGCCACCAATGGCGTCAAAGTAAGCAATACCAATCATGCCGGAAAAGTCATGGTTTTGTATTTTTATCCAAAAGATAACACGCCCGGCTGCACCACGGAGGCTATGCAGTTCCGGGATCGTTACAAAGATTTTGTCAAAGCTGGGGCCACTGTGTACGGTGTCTCTCGTGACAACATGAAGTCTCACGACGAGTTCAAAGCCAAGCTCGAACTCCCGTTTGAGTTGATTGCGGACACTGAAGAAAAAATGTGTCACATGTTTGGTGTTGTAAAGAACAAGATCATGTACGGCAAAAAGGTCAAAGGTATTGAACGCAGTACGTTCTTGATTGGCGCCGATGGCGTCTTGAAAGAAGAGTGGCGCGGACTCAAAGTCCCTGGTCACGTAGACGACGTACTCACGGCCGTTAAGGGGCTCAAAAAAGCGGCCTAAAGCGCCACTGCAATGGCAGTCGGCACAGCGCCAGCTGTCACAAAAGCTCATGCATAATGGGCTACATGCAGGTTAAATACGCAACCGCGTTCCCACACAAAGCCGCCTTGGTTCAAGGCGGCTTTTTTGCTTTTGAAATTAGATTCCTCCCATAATCTTTCTACGAGCCTCTATCAATGCCCTTGCCTACTGCTCCGACCAAACGCGCCGATCAACTCCCCGCAAAAGCCTTTGAAGAGAAAGTCGCAAAGAAGAGTACCCGCCCCGCGAAGAGGCCTGCACTTGCCGACAGTTCTTCAATCGCCCAACACCCACAGACAGTTGGCACAGGGACTCCGGCACGCAAGACGCCGACGGTGCAACGCCAAGCAGTGGAGGCCCCAACGCAAAAAGTGCCTGCGGATGCAAAAATCCTAACAACGCCTTACAAGGCACCCTCTCCTGTCGCTGGGGTGAGTAGCAAAAAGACCAAGCGCAATGGGCCCACAAAGCTCTTTGTACTGGACACCAATGTACTCATGCATGACCCGATGTGTCTATTCCGCTTTGAAGAGCATGACATCTACCTGCCAATGATTGTTTTGGAGGAACTAGACGGCCACAAGAAAGGCATGACAGAGGTGGCACGAAACGCGCGCCAAACCAGTCGAACGCTGGATGCGTTGGCGGGAACCCCTGGCGCTGACATCACGGCCGGATTTGTCCTCAACAGCACTGGCCACAAAGATGCCCGTGGCAAGCTTTTATTCCAGACGCAGCCTCTGGACTATAAGCTGCCAACCAGCCTGCCACAGGGCAAGGCTGACAACCAGATATTGGGGGTAGTAGAAGCACTCAGAGCCAAATTTGCCCCCCGTGAGGTCGTCTTGGTGTCCAAAGACATCAATATGCGCGTCAAAGCGCGTGCTTTAGGTTTAGCGGCAGAAGACTACCAAAACGACAAAACACTGGAAGACGGAGATTTGCTCTACGCTGGGGCCTTGGCCTTGCCTGCTGATTTTTGGAACACCCATGGCCAGTCGATTGAGAGTTGGCAACAGGGCCAAAACACCTTCTACAAAATCACTGGCCCCTTGGTCCCCAGCCTGATGATCAACCAGTTTGTCTATTTTGAAACTCCGGGTGAGCCTAGCCTATACGCCCGTGTTACAGAAATACGCGGCTCCACCGCAGTTCTCAAAACCTTGCGCGACTTCACCCACCTAAAGAATGCGGTTTGGGGCGTCACGACTCGCAACCGTGAGCAGAACTTTGCGATGAACTTGCTGATGGACCCAGAAGTCGACTTTGTCACACTCTCGGGAACCGCAGGCACTGGTAAAACATTGCTGGCATTGGCGTCGGGTCTCACACAGGTGCTGGACGATAGACGCTATACCGAAATCATTGTGACCCGCGCGACGGTCAGTGTGGGTGAAGACATAGGCTTCCTTCCTGGAACTGAGGAAGAGAAAATGGGCCCTTGGATGGGCGCTTTAGACGACAACCTTGAAGTACTTGGGAAAACGGATACCAGTGCAGGCGAATGGGGCCGCGCTGCCACCAATGAACTGATCCGCAGCCGGATCAAGATCAAGAGCATGAACTTCATGCGCGGTCGCACCTTCTTGAACAAATACGTGATCATTGACGAGGCGCAAAACTTGACGCCTAAGCAAATGAAGACACTTATCACGCGCGCAGGCCCTGGAACCAAGATTATTTGCATGGGCAACTTGGCACAGATCGACACCCCCTACCTCACCGAGGGATCTTCGGGACTCACCTACGCAGTGGATCGCTTTAAAGGGTGGCCACATGGCGGCCACATTACTTTGGCACGCGGCGAACGTTCTCGCCTGGCGGATTTTGCCAGCGAAGTGCTATAAAAAAAGTAGCTGCTAACGCAACATACACTTGCGTTAGCGGCACTTTTTAGTAGTCACCACCACCGCCACTGGCCAAGTTTTCGAACTTGGTAAATTGGCGCATGAAAGCCAGTTTGACGGTGCCCGTTGGGCCGTTACGCTGCTTGGCAATAATGACCTCTGCGACACCTGGTTCCTTGCACTGGTCCTTGGTGTAGTACTCGTCCCGGTAAATGAACATGATGATGTCCGCATCCTGCTCGATAGCGCCCGACTCACGCAAGTCGCTCATCATGGGGCGTTTATCGGGGCGTTGCTCCACGCTTCGGTTTAACTGCGACAGGGCGATAACGGGACACTGCAACTCACGGGCCAGCATCTTCAATCCCCGGGAAATTTCGCCCAGTTCGGTCGCGCGATTCTCTCCATCGCCTCCGGTGCCGCTCATCAGTTGCAGGTAGTCGACCACGATCAACCCCAACTTCCCGCACTGCCGCGCAAGGCGACGTGCGTTGGCACGCAGCTCACTCGAAGTTAAGCCCGCACTTTCGTCGATATGCAAAGAAATCACACGCAAACGCTCAATGGCTTCTGACAGACGTGGCCATTCTTCGTCCGACAACTTGCCCGTACGCAAATGGCCTTGGTCAATACGGCCAATGGAACCCACAATACGCACTGCCAACTGCGCGGCCCCCATCTCCATCGAGAAAATCGCCACAGGCAAGCCTTCATTCAATGCCACGTGCTCCGCAATATTGATCGCCAAAGCGGTTTTTCCCATAGAAGGGCGAGCGGCCAATACGATCAGGTCACCGGCCTGCAGGCCAGCCGTCATGCGGTCAAAGTCATAGAAACCGGTCGGCACGCCGGTCACATCGTTGGGGTTGTCCGCCATCTCTTGGACTCGGTCCAACAAATCAACCACCAGCGTATCCAAGCCCTGAAAGCCTTGGCTGTTGCGCTTACCTTGTTCACCAATTTCGAAGATCTTACGTTCTGACTCGTCGACAATGTCTGACACGGGCCGACCCTTGGGGTTGAATGCATTAGTGGCGATCTCATCACTGGCACTGACCAACTTGCGCAACAAAGAACGGTCACGCACGATTTCAGCGTAGCGGCGAATATTGCTCGCACTAGGCACATACTGCGCCAACGCATTGAGATAAGCCAAGCCCCCCACATCCTCAGCCTTGCCTTGGCTTTGCATGTGCTCAAACACGGTAATCACATCGGCGGGTTTTCCCGCGTTCACCAAGATTTTGATACCTGAATAAATCAGCTTGTGCTCGTAGCGGTAGAAATCATCGTCATTCAGGAGATCTCCAACCCTGTCCCAGGCTGAATTGTCCAGCAACAGTCCGCCTAATACGCTGGACTCGCCCTCGATGGAGTGCGGGGGTATGCGCAGCTGTGCGATCTGCCTGTCTTGGCCGAAGTCAGCGGGTAGCGAGAGATCGTCGGTCATACGTTTTCCTTGGAACAAATGAATACCGCTAGGCACTTTGCTTGGGTCAGTGAAACGACGAGCCTGGGGACAACTTTCCATCAAACTGTGGGTAAGCTGTGCAGTTCGCGGTATAAGCCCACGCCAAAAATACAAAAGCCGCTTGGGCCTAGACCTAAGCGGCTTTTGTATTTCAAATCAAGACTGGCGTTCTCACACCAGCCTCACTGAAACACGATGAATTAAGCAGTTTCGCCGTAAACAGATACAGTGATTTCGACCACCACATCAGTATGCAAAGAAACGCTCACAGTGCTGTCGCCAGTCACTTTAATAGCGCCATTAGGCATACGAACTTGGGACTTAGCCACTTTGTAGCCTGTCTTTGTCAGTTCTTCAGCGACGTCAGCATTGGTCACGGAACCGAACAAACGACCATCCACGCCAGCCTTTTGCGTCAACTTGATGGTTGTACCGCCCAGCTTAGCGCCTTGAGCTTGTGCTTCGGCCAGCTTAACCGCTGCAGCTTTTTCCAACTCAGCACGCTTGGCTTCAAAAGCTGCCTTAGCAGCTTCAGTTGCACGACGTGCACGGCCGTAAGGGATCAAAAAGTTGCGGGCGTAACCGTCTTTAACACGAACGATTTCACCGAGGTCGCCAAGGTTCACAACCTTTTCGAGCAGAATAATTTGCATGGTTGTTACTCCTTAGATCTTGTGCTGGTCGCTGTAAGGCAACATCGCCAAGAAGCGAGCGCGCTTGATAGCGGTGTTCAATTGGCGCTGGAAAATTGCGCGTGTGCCGGTCAAACGCGCAGGAATGATCTTGCCGTTTTCAGCGATGAAGTCACGCAATGTGTCGATGTCTTTGTAGTCGATCTCTTCCACACCGGTCACGGTGAAGCGGCAGAAACGCTTGCGCTTGAACAACAGATTTTGCGCTGGGCGCTTTGGGCGCTTGTCTTTGTTGAATTTTTTAAATGTGGCCATGAGGGCCTCCTTAAACTAAATGGGACTGAATTCTTGAATGTGAAACACAACGTGCTTGCCATTTCGAGGGTTAGCAACAAAGCCACTGAACTTCCATTCACTGCCTAAAGCTTGTTGCCCAAGTCTTTCTGCCAGCGATCCAAAAGCAATAGCCTTGATAGATGCCTTTACTTGCCTTGGCTCCCCAAGCTCTTGGGCTTGTGACTCATGATCGAGTCGCAAACTAAGGGCGGGAATGCCAGCTGGCGTGTATCTCAGTGCGTCTCGCTCTTCAACACGCGCTGTCAGCAGCAGCAAATTCGTACCAACTCCCGTAGACAAAACCCGACTTAGGCTTGGTATTCAGCCTGTTGGGTCTTACGTGCATCTTCACGCTCAACCGTCTTCATCATGGAAGATGGGCCTGTTTCAGCCTTCTTCTTCAACACTGTCAAATGGCGCAGCACTGCGTCATTGAATTTGAATGCGTGTTCCAACTCAGACATCACAGCTTGGTCAGCTTCGATGTTGACGCACAAGTAATGGGCTTTAGCCAGCTTGTTGATCATGTACACCAATTGACGGCGTCCCCAGTCTTCAACACGGTGAACCTTACCACCGCCAGCGGTGATCATGCCCTTGTAGCGCTCCAGCATTGCAGGAACTTGTTCGCTCTGATCCGGATGGATCATGAGAATGATTTCGTAGTGACGCATTGATACTCCTTATGGGTAACCCAAACTCGGGTAGGAAAAGCCGCCCTCAGCGTCTAATTGAGGTGCAGCAAGGCGAAGCCCAAGATTATAACCCCAAGCAGGGACTTTACGCAAGAATCCCGTTCGCCCGTTTTCTGCCACTTGCGCAGCTCACCACAATGGTCACAACTGTCCCAAACGCGAACCCAAAAACCCCAGCAGACATCGGCTGAATACCCCACCACAATCCCCGCCCCTCCAAGCCCATGTATGAGCGTAGCGTTGGGTTGTTGATCGCCATGTACAGCACCGTGATGCCGAGGCCACTCAGCATTCCGCTTATCGCACCTGCGTGCGTCGTGCCCTTCCAAAAAATTCCCAAAACCATCACCGGCACCAGTCCCGCGGCTGCCAGCGAGAATGATGCTGTCACCAAATGCAATATCCCAGCAGGTTTTTGCGCAGCGGCGTAAGCCGCCATCAATGCCACTACCAGCAAGGCAAATTTAGACCACATCACGCGACGCATGTCTTGCGCTTTACTGCTGCCTTGAGCCGAAAACGCATCCCTTGCCAAGGCATTGCCAATCGTGAGCAAGAGTCCATCAGCCGTTGACAAAGCGGCCGCAAGTCCCCCTGCAGCCACTAACATGGACACTACATAAGGCAAACCACCAATCTCTGGCGAGGCCAACATCACAAAATCTGCGCCCACTTTGATTTCTGCAAACTGCAAGACGTGGTCCCCGTTGACATCGGCTACGGATAAGAGAGCAGCGTCTTTCGACCACTGTGATATCCAAGCAGGCAAATTGTCAAAGGGCTGCCCCACGAGATGGGCCATTACTTCGTACTTGACCAAAACCGCCAAAGCTGGCGCTGACAAGTACAACAAGGCGATGAACACCAAGGACCAAGCGACAGAGTTCCGCGTCTCAGCCACGGAGGGCGTGGTGTAGTAACGGGTCAACACATGTGGCAAACCTGCAGTGCCGGCCATCAGGCAGAACATAAGCGCTAAGAAGTTCAGACGTGAAGTATCGAACGCCTGCTTGGCTTGCGCATCACCTGTAGGGTCTCCCGCATATGGAAGTGAGTGCAAAGGCAAGCCACCGAGGGGTTGCGCACGCTCTAGGTTGTCCGCGCGCGCGCGCGTCCACAATTCACGCGCAGTAGCAGAGTCTTTGGGCACTGCTGCCAGTTCACGGCGCAAGGCCACCGCATGGGCGTCATCTGCCTTTTGGTCACCCAAAGCCAGCAACTTGGCACGCAGCTCTTGGCGGTGGTTGAGCAAGGCAGCATCCACATCGAGCAATTTCGTCTCGAATTCTTTGGCCCGTCTGGCGTACTCCGCCATCACCGCTTGCTCAGCAGGCGATTTCAAAAGCTGCTGCTCCAACACAGCAATTTTCTCCAACTGCTGGCCGTAGACCAATGGGGCAAAAGGATTCCCAATTTGCTTGTAGGCAAGCCAAGACACCGGAATAAGAAACGCCAAAATGATGATGACGTATTGGGTTACTTGGGTCCATGTCACTGCCCGCATGCCGCCCAAAAATGAGCAAACCAGCACGCCGCCCAAGCCCAACAAAATTCCGATCTCAAAATGCACACCTGTCAAACGCGAGGTGATCAGGCCCACACCGTAAATTTGGGCGACGACGTAAGTAAATGAGCAAAGGATGGCTGCGCCTGCGGCAATCAAGCGGGGCCAGCGACCACCAAACCGCATATCAAAATACTCGGGCACGGTATACAAGCCCATGCCGCGCAGATAGGGGGCAACGAGCAGCGCCACCAAGCAAAAGCCCCCAGTCCACCCTAAAACATAGGCAAGTCCGCCAGGTTGCGCTTCGCTACCAGAAAATCCTTGTAGATAGAGACCGCCCGCAAGACTAATGAACGAGGCTGCGCTCATCCAGTCTGCGGCAGTTGCCATGCCGTTATAGAACGCTGGTATGCGCCGCCCCGCCACGTAGTACTCGGACGCATCAGACGTGCGTCCGTATATCCCAATCAATGCATACAACAGCAGTGTGGAGGTCAGAAAGATGGCCGCGATCCAGTGGCGCGCCAGCCCCAAGCGCTCGGCAAAGGCCAGCGCCAACAAGAAAATCAGCAGTCCAGCCACATAAGCTACAAAGCGACGGTGCAGCTTTTGCTTGCTATGGGTGTAGGTCACGAGGTCAAAGCCAAGAGGGGTTGTATCGCGTCGATTAGCAACCCACGCAAAGGCCACCACAATGCCCACAAATACCAGTACTGCGCCCTGGGCAGTCATCCAAAACGCAAACGGCCAGCCTGCCACTAAAAACTGCAAATCACGTGCGAAGAAAGCCGTGCCAAAGGACACGGCAAACCACACACCCAGCAGGCAAGCGTGTAGCCGCCACGAGGGCGTGACGGCTACGGCACTCATTTAACTGAGAGTTGTTGCCAGGTAGAGATGACCGAGTCCGGGTTCAAGGAAATCGACGAAATCCCTTCATCCTCAAGCCACTTGGCGAAGTCTGGATGGTCGCTAGGGCCCTGTCCGCAAATACCCACGTATTTACCCTGCCGCCTGCAAGCCGCAATGGCTAAGCTGATCAAAGCCTTCACCGCGGGGTCGCGCTCGTCGAAATCCGCTGCCAGCACCTCTAGGCCGGAATCACGGTCCAAGCCCAAGGTCAACTGGGTCAAGTCGTTAGACCCAATGGAGAAACCATCAAAGAACTCCAAGAACTGGTCCGCCAAAATGGCATTGCTCGGAATCTCACACATCATGATCAGTTTGAGTTCGGCATCACCACGGCGCAAGCCGTGGCGAGCCAACAACTCGGTAACCTTTTGGGCTTGGCCTAAGGTGCGCACAAACGGCACCATGACCTGCACATTGGTCAGCCCCATGTCATTGCGCACACGTTTCAGGGCCTCGCACTCCATCGCAAAGGCCTCACCGAAGTCAGCACTGATGTACCGCGCCGCACCGCGAAATCCCAGCATGGGGTTTTCTTCTTCCGGCTCGTAGCGGCTTCCCCCAATCAACTTGCGGTACTCATTGCTCTTGAAGTCAGACAAGCGCACGATCACGGGCTTGGGCCAAAACGCAGCAGCGATGGTGGCTATGCCCTCCGCTACGCGGTCCACATAAAACGCTCTCGGCGATGCATGGCCACGCGCGACAGATTCCACGGCTTTTTTCAGATCAGCGTCCACATTGGGGTAATCCAAAATTGCTTTGGGATGCACGCCAATGTTGTTGTTGATGATGAACTCCAAGCGGGCCAAACCCACACCTTCATTGGGCAACTGGCAGAAGTCAAACGCCAACTGGGGATTGCCCACATTCATCATGATCTTGACGGGGATTTCAGGCATGACACCGCGCTGCACCTCGGACACCTCGGTTTCCAAGAGGCCGTCATAGATAAAGCCCGTGTCACCTTCGGCACAGCTCACGGTAACCAGCATGCCGTCTTTCAGTGCCTCCGTGGCATGGCCGCAGCCAACCACAGCGGGTATGCCCAGTTCGCGCGCAATGATGGCCGCATGGCAGGTGCGTCCACCCCGGTTGGTGACGATGGCAGAAGCGCGCTTCATCACAGGTTCCCAGTTGGGATCTGTCATGTCGGTGACCAAGATGTCGCCTGCCTGCACCGTGTCCATCTCGCTGATGTTGTGCACGATGCGTACCGGCCCTGTGCCGATTTTTTGTCCAATGGCGCGCCCCTCCACCAGTACCGCGCCTTTGCCTTTGAGCTTGTAACGGAACTCGGCGGAGTTGCCTGCTTGGCTTTTCACCGTTTCAGGGCGCGCTTGCAAAATATAAAGTTGCCCGTCTATCCCGTCTTTGCCCCACTCAATATCCATAGGCCGGCCGTAGTGCTGCTCGATCACCAGCGCGTAGTGGGCGAGCTGTTCCACCTCTGCCTCAGTCAAAGAATAACGGTTGCGTAGTTCGGTTGGCACATCTACGGTCTTGACCAACTTACCGCTCGCAGCCTTTTCTTCCGCCGTGGTGAACTGCATTTGGATCAGCTTGGAGCCTAGGTTGCGGCGAATCACCGCCCGCTTGCCGGCCCGCAACATGGGCTTGTGCACATAGAACTCATCGGGATTGACTGCCCCCTGTACCACGGTTTCCCCCAAACCGTAGCTAGAGGTAATGAACACCACATCAGAAAAGCCCGACTCCGTGTCAATGGTAAACAAGACACCAGCGGCGCCCAAGTCCGAGCGCACCATGCGTTGAATGCCGGCGCTCAAGGCCACATGCTCGTGGGCAAAGCCTTGGTGGACCCGGTAGCTAATGGCGCGGTCGTTGTACAAGGAAGCAAAAACCTCGCGAATTTTGTGCAAGATGTCTTCAATTCCGTGCACGTTCAAGAATGTTTCTTGTTGGCCGGCAAAGGACGCGTCAGGCAAGTCTTCCGCCGTTGCAGAGGACCGCACGGCAAACGTAGCATCCGCGTTGTCAGCACTCAGGGTTGCAAACGCTTCGCGAATGCCTTTTTCCAGCGCTGGCGGGAAAGGTTGCACCTCAACCAATGCACGGATCTCTGCGCCTACTTGGGCCAAGGCGCGCACATCTTCGGTATTCAGGCTAGCCAACTTGGCGTTGATCTTGTTGGCCAAGTCCCCATACTTCAGAAACTCGCGAAACGCATGTGCGGTGGTGGCAAAGCCCGTAGGCACTTTGACGCCGTTGGGCAGGTGAGAAATCATCTCCCCCAAACTCGCGTTTTTGCCTCCCACAGATTCGACATCTGTCATTCGCAAAAGCTCGAATGGAACGACAAGGTCCGTAGGGTTGAAAAGATGTGACATAGCAAGACTCCAGAAGTTAAAACTGTTTCACTGCTTGCCGCCCACGGGGCGGACTCTTCTCGCGCCACCACATGGCAGCGCCGGCAAAAAGCACCTCCCCACCACCTAGCTTTTGTTGTTGCTGTTATGAAAACCAAGCGGCGAAGGGAAATGCGCTAAATTTGCGACATTGTAGGGCGCGTGCCGTGGTGGCTTGGCGTCTCATTTGCTTCAGCGCTTGCACAACACTCACAAGGCATACCCACTCCATGCAACAACGCACCATCTTCTTTGTATCTGACGGCACCGGTATCACCGCGGAGACCTTTGGCAACGCCATCTTGGCGCAGTTTGAAGCCCAGTCACGCCACGTGCGCCTCCCCTTCGTCGACACGGTAGACAAGGCCCATCACGCGGTTAGGCAGATCAACCATGCAGGCGTGGTGGACGGCAACCGCCCCATCGTGTTCAGCACCTTGGTCAACATGGATGTGCTCAAAGTCATCCAAGAGGGCTGCCAAGGCATGCTACTGGACATGTTTGGCACCTTTGTGCACCCCCTAGAGCAAGAACTCAAAACCAAGTCCAACCACCGCATTGGCCGGTTTAGCGATGCCAGCAAAAGCAAGGAGTACCAAAACCGCATTGAAGCCATCAACTTCTCACTGGCCCATGATGACGGCCAAAGCAACCGGGACTTGGAGCAAAGCGACGTTATCTTGGTAGGCGTGAGCCGCAGCGGCAAAACCCCCACCTCGCTGTACCTGGCCATGCAGCACGGTCTGAAGGCCTCCAACTACCCCTTGATTCCAGAAGACTTTGAGCGCCGTCACTTACCACCGGCTTTACTCCCGCACAAAGACAAGATTTTTGGATTGACGATTCAGCCCGAGCGCTTGAGTGAAATTCGCAACGAACGCCGCCCCAACTCGAAATACGCATCCCTTGAAAACTGCCGCATGGAAGTGGCCGAGGCGGAGTCCATGATGCGGCGCACAGGCATTCGCTGGCTCTCGACCACCACGAAGTCGATTGAAGAAATCGCCACCACCATCTTGCAAGAGATTCACCCCAAGCACCTGTCCTACTAGGGCCCTGCAAGCGGCGGACTGTTGCTAGCTACTTACCAAAGGTAAAGTTAATCGCCGACGCATTGCCTGCTGGGGTTGCGTTCAAGGCCATGAGTTGGTTGAGCAAGACAAACGTGGACTTGGTGTCCAAATCATCGTCTGCGATGTAAAAAAAGCTGCCCCGGTACGGGACCACCACGCTGGCTTGCCCCGGCACCGGTGGCGTAGCAGAAGACCGCACCCGAAAGACACCTTCCAGCAAGGTTTGCCAATCAAAGTCCCCGACCCCGTCGCGGCGCTGGGTCTTACGCACCCTGCCTGCGTCCAAATCCGCCTGGGGTGCCTGTATACCCTGCGCGATATAGCTCATCGCAGAAATCAAGGGCCGGGTGGAAATGAAAACCACCCCCGGAGTGTGCGTCTCAGACCCTGACAAAATGGGAAAACGGTTGCGAGCCAAGTCCAAGCCCAGCAGGGTTTTGATGCGCTTGACCTCGTCCACGAACTGCGGTTGCGGCACAAACACCAGTTCAATGCCCTCCCCCCCGGGGGTCTTGCCTAGCTCCATGTCAGCATTCGTTTGCAAAAGCCGCATGAGACGCACCACCTCTTTAAACTCTTTAAAGATGGGCTCGACCGCAGGGGTGGGCCCCGCCGCAGATGGGGCGTTGCGCAAGCCATTCATCTCCTGAACCCCGATAGAAAACACACGGTCCATGGACCATCCCGACTTCACCAGCAACAGCAGTAAGTCAGGGTTCATCGGGGTCAGCATTTGGCGCACAAACTTTTCCCCATCAATGGGGGCATAGAACACCGTGGGCTGCTCGTTAAACTCCAAGATGCCGTCGCCCAAGTTCAGGGTACGGCTCAAGGCGTCGGCCGTGGATTGCAAACTCAAGCCGCCCCGCACGCTCCGGTTGAACTCATAGGATGCAGCAATGCGCTCCACATTCGTAAAGTAAGTGGTGTCGCGGTACAAGATACGCACCAAATTGAGCAACATCTCTTGGTCATTGGACATCTGCACTGCTTGGTTATAGGCCGGACGACTCGACGAGATGGTCGACGGCCCCATGACCGAACACGCACTGAGTTGCAGCAGCACCAGCAGCGGAAAAAATACTCTTGTCATTGGAAAACTCAATCTAAACACGCGATCAACAATCAAGACAAGCCGCTAGGCCGCTTAAGGAGCCACATCCAAAGCCTGCACCGACACGTAGGCAAAGTCCATACTTTGGTAGCCATCCATGCGCAAGGTCGTCTGCCAGCCACCCCAATCTACCAGCGTATCGTAGCGACCTGTGCGCTTGCCCGCCTCGTCGACATACTCACTGAGCAATTGCCACTGCTGGCGTGGCTGCCCCAGAGCATCAAACGGGGCCAGGTCTACATAGAGGCGGTTGATGACTTGGCGCGCATTGCTCGGGTTGCGAAAGCTTTGCAGCTTGATGCCCGTCCACGTGTTTTCTTCCAACGCAAAAGCAAATGCCGGCTTGAGGGGCACATAGTCGTAGTCCGGGTGCGCCAACTCTTTGCCAAACCGCGTGACGTGGGGGTTGCTGCTGGGTGCCACCGTCATCATGGTGCACGAGGCGGCGTCCCCATCTTGAGGGTGGTGCCCGCCCCCGCGAATCTTCAACGTAACTTGGGCTATTTTCGGCGTCAGTACCCCGTGCACGCGCACAAACACCGTGAAGTCTTGGTCCCGCACATCGGCAGCACTGCTCAAAAAACCACGTTGGGTCTTCCAATTGAACATTTGGCGTCCGCCGCTGGCATACAAATGCAAGCGGGCGGTGTAGCCCGCGCCACCGCTGCTGTAGGTCAACGGTGTTGCAGGCAGATTCCAAAACCGCACGCCCTGTTCGGTGTGCGACGTAGCCCGCGCCTTGTAGTCAAACCCGAACTGCGGTGAGGTGTTGGGGTCCGAAGCGCCTAAGTGCAAGCTACTTCCACCCGGCTTGGGTGACAACAAGGTTGGGGACTGCGCGAACCCCAATGGGCTTACAAGCACCGAAACCATCGCCACGGCCCAAGCCCAATGGCTGCGCTTTAGATGCCATGGCGTCTTTGAAAAGTGTTGCATGGCGCAATTCTAGGCACACACGCATGCTGTACCCAGGCTTGCGGCGGGCTCGGGTGCCTGCGCCCCCCTCATTGAGTCGGACATGCCGACACTCACGGCTTAGCGAGCGATCCAAGCCTCTTGCCAGTTGCGCCCTGTGCCTGGCTCGAACTGCGGCGCGGCGGGGCTCCACTGTCCGCAGAAGCCAGACTGCGGCCACGGCTTGCATTCGTACACCGCGCCGTTTTTGGGTTGAAGAACGCGGGTGCCCGCCTTGTAGCTCTTGATTCCTTCGGGAAACTTGTATTCAAAGTTCCCAACGGGGCCGCCGCCAAACAAGTTCACTTCATAGGTCTTTTGAATCAGAGCGCCACTGCCCTTGACTGCACCTTTGATCACCAATTGGTAGACCCCGGCTTGGGCTTTTTCGACCACCAAGCGCAAGTTCACGCCACTGTTGTTGAGCACCGTACTGGTCATGCCTTTGGTCTGGCCGTTTTTGTCAAACAAACTCGCGCTGACATCCATATCGCCTACAGCAGTGAGGCTGAAAGTGAGTGCCGCCTGACCGTTGGCAATGGGGTATTGCCCTGCCAGACCGCTTATTAGAAGGTCCACGCCGGGTGGCGTGGGCGCTTTGTCAATCTGAACTTCAATGCGATTGATAGGGCTGTCTTTGCGGACAAAAACCTCGTTTTGACCTCGGGCCGGGGCAATGCTCCCGTCGGTGGCCATTTGACCTGCGCGCACGTTGGGCTGTTCAGCGTTGATGCGCGTCGCCAACAGGAAGGGCCAGGTGTTGCGCTCGCCGTCCGTTGCGTTGCCAATCGTGAGGCGAGTTTGCAACTCGGGGCGCTCGCCGCTGGCGTCAAACACGCGTGTGGCCACCTTGTCACCGGCTTGCAAATCCACCGATGGAAAGAGCATGCCTTTTGCGGACCAGGTTGGAATCGCGGGGGGTGTGCTGCCATCTTGGAATTGCACGTCGGCCACGTTGTAGAAACTGTTGGGGGTGTCCCCAATCTCCCACACCCCTAGGATGATTTGGTAGCCCGTGCGTGGCGGTACAACGCAGGTGTGAGAAACCAGTTTGGGCGGTTGGCGCATTCCCGCATCTGCAACACAGAAAGGCTGATTCTCAAACGCTGCGCGCGTGAGCTTGGCGTTGGCATTCCATCCTTGCTTGGTGATGTAGTAGCGAAAGTTGCGGGCGACGTGGTTGGCGGTCAGCGTCCAGCTGAATGTTTGTGGACCCGCACTGATGGCACGCTTGGTCCAACGGCTGCTGGTTTGCTCATCGAGAGGCGAAAACTGCGCCAAGTTCGCACCGGCAATACTGCCGTCCGCAGGGCCTCGGTCTGGAAACCCTGACGGGGCTTCCAGGCTTTGTGGTTCCCACTGGACTGCACCGCAGTTGCTGTTGCCACCACTGCGGCAAAGCAGCCCACGAGACTCTGGCATGCTCATGTAGCCATGGGCCAAAGCCTGCCCGGCAAGCACCAAGCCGGCGGCGAATGTGAGTGAAGTTCGAGAAAATTGTTTGGAGTCCATCAATATGCAACGAGAGTGATGCAGGAATTGTCAATGCGGATTTTTGCCCATTGCTGTTTTTCTAACAGATCGTAACCAAAGCATGGTCTTTGATGCAATTTGGCATTTTTCATACGCAGCAACGCCGCCGTGCGCTACAGCCCCCGGTGCGCCAGCACTTGCGGCGCACATTTCACGCCCGACTGAAAAGGCCGGTGACACATCGGGCACGCATATACGCCAAGTAGCGCTTCAGTATTGATAGCTAGTTACGCAGTATCTACGGGCGCAAACAGCAGTTTTAACCCTCAAGAAAAGCTATGCGGCGGACACCAGCAGTTGCCCCACCCCATCGGCATGTGCCACGGCTTGGGCTTGCACGCCCCAAACCTCGGCCACCACTGCCGGGGTCAACACTTCGCGCGGCGGTCCCTGGTGTGTGAGGCGGCCCTTTTGAAGCAACAGCACGTGGTCGGCATAGCGAAGCGCAAGGTTCAAGTCGTGCAAGACCAGCACGGCCCCCACCCCTTGGCGCACGGCCCAGTCTTTGGCCAAGGCCAGTACCTGGTGCTGGTGCGCCATATCCAGCGCAGCGGTGGGCTCGTCCATGAGCAAGCACCGAGGCTCGCCGCTGGCAGTGGGCTCCCACAGCTGGGCAAGCACCCGCGCCAGCTGCGCGCGGGCACGCTCGCCACCGCTCAATGCCGTGACCACACGGTGTTGCAAATGCAGCACACCGGTGGCGGCCATCGCGGCTTGCACGATGCCAGCCTCGTGGGCACTGGGCTGCAGCCGATGCGGGTAACGTCCCAGCTCCACCAACTCACGCACCGTGTAGTCAAACGCCACGCTGCTGTCTTGGTGCAACAGCGCTCTCACACGGGCTGTTGCCGCAGGCGACATGTCATCCAACAGCGTGCCGTTGAGCCACACCCGACCCGAACTCGCCCGACGCTGCCCACTGAGCAAGGCCAAGAGCGTGGACTTGCCAGCCCCATTCGGCCCCAAAATGGCAGTCACTTGCCCGGCAGCAATTGCTGCAGTGGTGGCTTCCAAGAGTTTGGCACCACCCACATTGCAGCTGACTTGGTTGAGGCACAGCATGGCATTCATACCCGCCCCCGCATTTGGTAGAGCAAGGCCAGAAATGGGGGAACACCCACAAACGAGGTCAACACGCCCAATGGCAGCTCCGCCGGTTGCACCCAGGTGCGCGCCACGCTGTCGGCCAGCAGCACCAGCACCGCCCCCAGCAAGGCAGAGCCCAGCAAGGTCACCCGGTGCCCGGGGCCTGCCAACATGCGCACACAGTGGGGGGCGACCAGCCCCACAAACCCAATCATTCCGGTACATGCCGTAATGGCACCTACCAGCAACGCACACAGCAGCACCGCGCGGCGCTTGAGCTGCTCCACGTCCACGCCCAACATCACGGCTTGCGCCTCGCCCAACGCCATAGCATCCAAGGGGCGTGCCAAACGCATACCAACGAGCACGCCTAGCACCACCAAGGTAGCCACCAGCCCCACAGCCCCCCAGCGTGCGCCGCCCAAGCTGCCCATCATCCAAAACTGCAGACTGCGCAGCTGCTCATCCGTCGCCACAAAACTCAGGTAACCCAGCGCTGCGCCCGCCAATGCGTTCACAGCAATGCCTGCCAATAGCATCATGCCCACGCGGGTGCCACGCTCAGACTGGGCCAGCAGGTAGATGCACACTGTTACCAGCAAAGCTCCGGCAAACGCGGAAGTGATGAGGTACCAGCTACCTAGCCATTTGGCCGCAAGCGGAAACCACGCAGCGCCCACCACTATGGCCCCTGCTGCGGCCAAGGCCGCGCCCGCGCTCACGCCAATCAAGCCCGGGTCTGCCAAAGGGTTGCGAAACAGCCCTTGCATCAGCGCCCCCGCAAAGCCCAGACCCGCGCCCGCTACCAAGCCCAACACCAAGCGCGGCAGGCGAATATGCAGCAGCACCAGCTCCGCTGGAGACTGCACTTCGCCGCCCTGCAGCCAAGCCTGCAATACGCTGCCCAGGTCAGCCATGCCAATCGCAAAAGCACCCCGGGTGCTCGACCACACCAAGCTCAACAAGACCATCACCGCACCCGCCACGATCACCGTGTTGGCAGGCACACGCGGCGCAGCTCCGAGCGACGCTGTGCTCATGCCACCCCCATGCGCTTGCTCAGGGCCAGCACCGTAGCGGGCATGCGCGGACCAAAGCCCAGCAGCTCCAGCGCATCCATATGCACCAAGGCGCGGCGGCGGTAGGCAGGGGTCAAAGCCAGTTCCGGCCGCTCCCAAAACCGGGCCTCGCCACCCATAGCGTCTAGCCCCTGGGTGCTTGTGAGGATGATCTCAGGAGCCGCAGCCGCCATGGCCTCCGCCGTCATAGGACGGTAGCCACTAAAGCCACGCATCACATTCTCAGCACCTGCAAAGCCCAGCATGGCGTTAGCGGCGGTTTGCATACCTGCCACCTGTGCAGCTCCGCCATGCGCCAAGATGAACAGCGCTCGCGGTCTCTTGCCAGCGAAGGCTGCCACGTGCGCCTGGGCCTTGGCCCACTGGCTATCCAGCTGCGCCAGCAGGGCTTGGGCACGCGGCAATTGCTGGGTGGCTTCGCCCACGGCCAGCAGCTTGCGCTGCACCTCGGCCCAGCTGTGGTCGGCCTCTAGCAGGTCCACCCGCACCCCAGCGGCGCGTATTTGCGCAATCACCGCCGGTGGCCCTGCCTCGCCACTGGCAATCAATGCATCGGGCTTGAGCGATAACAAGCCCTCGGCGGAGAGCTGGCGCATATAGCCCACCTTGGGCGTGTTTTGCGCGGCGCTGGGGTACACGCTGGTCGTGTCGGTGCCCACCAACTGGGCCTGTGCGCCCAGGGCATACACACACTCAGTGATCGCCCCGCCCACTGCCACGATTTTGGGCAAGCCGCTCTTGGCGGAGCGCGATGCGCTGGCTGGGCTTGATTGGGCCCAGCTCAGGCTCGGGAGCACAGCATGGGCAGACAGGCCGCAAAGCAGCCCGATGGAGGCGCGCAGCGCTGCGCGGCGATGCAGGGGTTGGCTCGTGTGGGGCATGGTGCTTGGGCGCGCTGCGCATATCAGGCCAAACGGGGCACACCGGCCACCAGGTCGCGCCATGCTTGCAGCTCAGGCACGCCGGGTTTGCGCACACCAAAGAACATGGCCATGAGCTCGCCCTCGCGGTCAAATACTTCGATCGACGTGACGATGCCGTCTTCCGTGGGCTTCTCCACCGCCCAGGCGCTGGCCACCATGTCTTCACGCAAATGCAAGTTGAAGTCAGCATCCAACACATTGATCCATTGGCTGCTAGGGCTCACCATAGGTTCCACCCGCTTCACGGAGCCGCTGTGAATTTGAATGCATCCGGGGTTGCCTACAAACACCATGATGGGCGTGCCCTCCAAGCTGGCTTCGTACAGCACATGGCGCACGCTGGAGAGTGCCAAACGGCTGGTGAACTGCCCTTCTACCAAGGCCAATGCCTGCTCGCGCTGCACATCAAACTTGCGCAGCAAACCAAAGAACTGGTGCGTGTCGGTCATCGCCCCCCACGCCGCAACCAAGCCTTGGGCGTCAATGTCGGCATCGGGGCGTGCGGGCTTAGGCGCTGGACGGGTGCTGAACACATAGGCCACCTTGTTGGCTGTGTGCTGGTCCATGAGTGCTTGGAAGGCAGCCAGATCAGTCGCATCGCGGGTGAACACCTTGTGCACCGCATCGCCATGCGCGTCATAAAACTGCAGGCTGAGGACCGGTGGGTTCGCCGGGTCGTTCGCCAATTCCGTGACTGCAAAGCCTGCATGCCACTGGGTAAAAAATAGGCGCAGGTCAATGGCTTCGCCCAGAGCCAGGCCCATGCCACCATTGGCGCTCACGTTTTGATAGACACCGGTCTTCTCATGCACGGTGGATTCATTGCGCGTAAGTGCCATCACCGGGCCACAGGCTTCCAGCCCCTTGAGCAGCTCAACCCAAGGACCTTGCAGAGCTTGCACCTTGAGGCGGTAGCCATGCTCGCCCACATGCGCGGCCAGCGCGGCACCTTCACTCACACCCAAACTGTGGGCCGCGTCGCGGGCGCGCTTGCCCGCTGTGCGGGCCGCGTGAAAGCGCTCGCGCACTTGGGTGGGGTCTAGGGTTTCTAACACTGCATTCATTGAAGTTTCTCCGGTGGGGTGTGCCACAGGGCACGGGTTTGAAGGTCGGGAGCCAAGGCCGTGGGTGCGGCGCTTGCGTCGGACTGCGGTTGCAGCCAATGCAGGCGCAGCTTGAACGCCATGGCCTGTAGTCCGGGCGACACCAAAGGGTGTTGCGACAACATGCTCAAGTTGCTAAACACCTTTTGCGCCATAGCCGTGCGTTGCGGTGCATCGGTGCTCGCACCAAACCCTGTCATCAAGGCCATGGTGGCGGCAAACAAAGCCTCCACACAGGGCATCTGGTACTCCTCGCTGTCAGCCGACGAGGCTGCAGCATCGTCCATTGCCAAAGCGCCGGGGGAAGCAACTATTGCCATAGAGTCATCCTTACAAGCAATCCAAACAGGTGAGGCAAGACATGCCGACGCAAGCGGGGCCAAACGGGCTTAGAACTCAGCCACCACGGTCACCTGCGCGTTGCGGCCGCTTTGGGTGTACAGATCGACGAAGCTTGCACTCTTGTCTAGGCCACGCACATCGCTCCACCGCCATACCTTTTGGTCGGTCAGGTTGTTGATGGCGGCGTTCAAACGCAAACCTTTGCGTACGCGCCACTGACCGCTCAGATCCAAAGTCACCGCCTCAGGGGTGACAAATTGATTGGCAGCTACCCCGGGGTCGGTGTTGTCCACATCACTGGCGGACTTGGCCGCGTAGTGGGTGGCGCTTAGACGGGCATCCCATGCAGCGCTGCTGTACTTGAGGCCCAAATTGAGCTTGGCTGGGTCAATGGAGTTGATGGGTGCACCCGTGTCGCTGTTAGTGCCTCGGCTTTGGCCATACGCCCATTGGGTAGACACGATGCCGCTGCCTACTGTGCCCAGCATCCAGTTCCCTTTGATCTCAAAGCCTGAAATCTGGGCGCGGTTGATGTTGACTGACTGAAACACGCGTGGTGTGACGCCCGTGGCACTTACCTGCTTTCTATCTTCAATCAGGTCGGTGTAGCGGCTTTCAAACACGGCAACATCTAAGTCGACATGCCCCAAGCGGCCGCGCAGGCCAAGCTCAAAGTTTTGGCTGCGCTCAGGCTTCAAATCTGGGTTAGGGATGGTCTTATAGCCCTGCAGTGCATTCTCAAAGAAGTTATTGACCTGAAACGCGTTGGGCGCCTTGAAGCCTGCCGCGTAGCTGCCATACATGCTCCAGTCAGCATTGGCCCGGTACAAGGCTCCGAGCTTGGGTGAGACGGCGTTGCCCGACAGCGAAGTGGCTGTCGACTGAAAACCTGCTTGCTCGGCTTTTAAGCTATAGCTGTCAAAGCGTATACCGGGGGTAATCGTCCAATCCCCCACGAGCCACTCATCATGGACATAGACAGCGCTGCTGCTCTCGCGCGTATCAGGAAAACGCTTGACGGGAAGGGAGTCGCCCGGTGCAGGCGTTACCCCAGTCAACATGCTCTCGATTTGCGTGCTTACCCCATCCACACCATAGCTCAGTTTGTGGCTACCGACTCCCACTTGTGGCAATAGCTTTTCAGCACGCAAGCCAAACTGCCATGCTTTTTCTTCGTAGCTAAGGTCTCGAATGCGGTCTGCCGTGGTGTTGCGGTCTTCATAGGAGTAGTCCTGCGACTTGGACGCTTGGTAGCTCAGCGCCCCCTGCACGCTATCCGCAAACGCTGTGTCTACGCGTTCGCGCGACTCAAACGTCAAGCGGTCACGCTGTTGTGTGATGGCAGTCTTCAGCCCAATGACAGTAGACGCCAAGATGGGCGGCTTTGCGCGCGCGGTCATCACGTCAACATCACTGCGCTTAGCTACATGCTCTGCAGTGATGCTGTGTTTGCTGCCGGCTCGAGGCTGAAAAACCAGCTTGCCCATGACAGACTCGGTTTTGTCGGTTTGCGGGTTTGGCACGGTGCGATCGCCATTGGCAACGTCGTTCCTCCCCATATTGGACATGGCAGATGCATTGTTGACATTGGCAGCGACCAGCCATTGCACGGTGTCAGTCGCCTTGCCAGCCAGCGCAACGCCAGCCGTAGTGCCCGCGTCGTCAGAGCTGTAACCTAGGCTAGCCGTGCCACCAAAAGATGCGCCGTCTTTGAGCATGCTTGCTGGTTCACGGGTAATCATGTTGACCACCCCAGCCAAGCCGTCAGAGCCATACAAAGATGCAGCAGGCCCCTTCACCAGTTCTACGCGCTCAACAAGCCCAAGGTCAAAATAGTCCCGACCAAAGGAATTGCCGCCAAAGGTGTAACTCAATGGGGTGCGCATGCCATCCACCAACAGCAAGACGCGGTTGCCATCCAGCCCCCGAACGTTGAAGCCAGCATTGCCGTCACGCCCCTCAGCAACTTGCGCCAAGGTATTGCGCGTAGGACTGCGCTTCACCGACACATTGGGCATGTCACGCGCTACATCGCGGATGTCGCGAATTTGCTCGGCCTCGATGGCTTTGCGGTCTTTCACCTCCATCGTGATGGGCAGCTCGTCTTTGTCTTGCTCGCTGCGTGAGCCGCTAACCACCACTTCTTTTAAGGCTGGCACATGGGCATGCACTGATGCTTTCGCCGCCTGTGCCACCCCTGTTTCTTGCGCAATAGCCGCATGGCCCGCGCACGCCAAACCCAAGACCAGCGCCGCACGACCCGACGCAGAACCACCCGACACCATGACATCCAACATGACCAATTCCCAAAAAGTTAAACACACTGTTTTGGCTGGCTGGGGTTGGCTGGGCACGCTGGTTTGAGTCAAACCGTGCTGGCTGGCCTTAGCTTGCTAATTTATGCCCGTAATTCTATATGATAACGATTCGCATTTAGATAGAAAGTTAAAATTTCGCATGCAATTCATCTCCTCTCGCTTTTGCACCCTTGCGTCAATAGGTCTGCTGTGCAGCCAACTCACGCTGGCGCAAGTGGCGCCCGGCCAGATTTGGGACATCCACGCGCAACAAACCATCAGCCTAGAAGCCGCCATGGCCCGGCTCCAAGCCAGCCGCTATGTGCTCTTAGGTGAAAAGCATGACAACGAAATCCACCACGCCCTGCAACTGCAAGTGCTACAAAGCCTGCACCAAGGCGGGCGCAAGCCCACGCTGCTGATGGAACAGTTCGACACCGAGCACCAGGCCGCACTCCATGCCGCGCAGACCGCCGCAGCGGGTAGCACCAAAGACGCCACCGCCCAAGCTGAGCGCTTGGCCGATGCGGGCCAGCTCAACCGCAAAGGCTGGCGCTGGCCCATGTACCGCGACCTGATTGCGTTCGCCACAGCACAGAGATGGCCAGTTGCCGCAGCCAATCTATCCAGAGCGGAGGCTCGGGACATTTTTAAAGGAAGCAAGACAGTCACACTCCCCACAGCCAGCCCTGCCCTCTTCGCCAAATGGGAGGCCGACATGGTGGCAGGCCACTGCGGCCAAGCCCTGCCGGCCAACATGGTGACGGGCTTGGTCACCGCGCAACGCGCACGCGACGCCACCATGGCCGCCGCGCTAGAAGCCACAGGCCCACAAGGGGCCGTGCTCATCGCAGGCGCAGGCCATGTGCGCCGTGAACGCGCCGCGCCGCTGTACTTTCAACAGGCCTCGTCCAACCCAGCAACCATCACCATAGCGTTCACCGAGGTGGACCCCGGCATCACGCAGACCAAAGACTACGACCAAGAAGGCTTTGATCTGCTGTGGTTCACCCCCGCCCAAACCCGCGAAGACCCTTGCGCGGTCATGCCTTTGCAAGTCCCTGCGAAGCAATAGCCAATAAGAAAGGCAAGCGGTAGTTGCGCGACGCCATTTGCCTAAGCGTCCACCCCAAGGCCGTTACACAGCCTTGCGTCCTATCAAGCCGCCAATGCGGCGCACCAACCATTTGGGTGTGCCGCGCGAGGCAATCATGGCGGCTTGGTTGATGGCACCGGGTACGCAAATGGCGTCGCCGCGCATGGTCGCGGCAAAGGCCAGGTCGGCCACCCGCTGCACATCGCCCACCAAAAAACCTGGCAAGCGGCCGAGCTTGTCGTTGGCCCCGGCCGCTTGCGTCAGCATGTTGGTAGCGGTGATGCCGGGGCACAAGGCGGTGACGGTGACGCCAGTGCCACGCAACTCCTCTGCCAGCGATTCCGACAATGACAACACGTAGGCCTTGCTAGCGGCATAGCTAGCCAACGTGGGCACGGGCTGGAAGGCCGCGACCGAGGCCACATTGAGCACCCGCCCTCGGCCGCGCTGTGCCATGCCGGGGACAAAGGCGCTGAGCATGGCCGTCAGGCCAGAGATGTTCAGGTCAATGATGTTCTGGTGTTTGGCAGCATCCATGGCGGTAAAGGCCCCTTGCTCCAGCACGCCCGCGCAGTTCACCAGCACATCCACAGATTTGTGGGTGCGCGACACCGTGGCAAACAGCTGCGCGGCGGCACCGGGCTCCGCCAAATCCGCAGCCTGCACATGGACGGCCACGCCGTATTTCTCAGCCAGCGTCGCAGCCAAGGCCTTGAGCTTGTCTTCGCTCCGGGCCACCAGCACAAGGTCGTGACCGGCAGCAGCAAAGCAGCCCGCCAGTGCCTCCCCAATGCCTGAGGAAGCGCCCGTGATCAGTGCGCAAGGGTTGCCAGAGGCAGACGTGTTTTTCTTAGCCATGGAGTGGGGTCTTTGTGTGGGGAAGTTTAGAGATCAAACGTGCGCCGGTTCCACCATCAGCGTCATGCCGGCGGCGCGCAGGCGCTGCACCAACACATCGCCCAGCCCGCTAGCAGGCGTGAGCACACCGCCGTGTTGGGGGCCACCGGGTAGCGCGTTGAGTTGCAGCGCCAGTGCCAAGGCCGATTCACACAGCATCTTGGTTGTGGCCCGGTTGCCGGGGTCGCCCTTGTCGGCCACCATGCCGCGCACCATGTTCCCGCTGGCGCTGTGGCCCACCCACAGGGCGCGAAACGATCCGCCGTCCATACTGGCCTCGGAGGGCCCTGCACCGGGCGGTGGTGCCAACTTCTGCGCCAATTTGCGAATGGGGCTCCACTTCAGGGCTGCCTGCGATGTGAACGAACCCAGGCTCAGGCTGCTAGCGGCCAATGCAGCCACAGGGCCTTTGCCCAAGCGCAAATACTCTTGGTAGGCATACCCCTCGGCATAGCCCAAAAGCGCGGCACTGCGCCGCACCACGCGGGTGTTGATGGTGGACATCAGAAAAGGCCCCAGCCAGGCACCAAAGTCCGTGTCGTGGCGCGGGCCCAGGGGGTCGGCATGGGCAGGGCCTAGGGGTGGACGGCTTCCACTGGGGTTCAGCAAAAAGAGATCTTCCATCGCGGCCGACTGCCCCGACGCCAGCATATGGAACAACGAGGCCAGCGTGCCACCGTTGAAGCCACCCCGTATGCTGAAGGCCACCTTGGTCGCCACACAGGCTTCCCCATAGCGCTCTCGCATGGCTTGGTTAGCCAAGTGCGCGCTCAGGTCGGAGGGGATGGAGTCAAACCCACAAAACGGAATGATGCGCGTGCCCTTGCGCTGGGCCGCCACATGGTGCTGATCGATCAGCCCTTTGACCCAAGGCGTCTCCCCCGTAATGTCCACATAGTGGGTGCCGTTGCGCACACACGCTGCCACCAACTCACTGCCATACAGGGCGAAGGGGCCGGCCGTGCTGAGCACCACCTTGGCACTGCGGGCCAAGGCGTCCATGGCAGCGGCGTCATGGGCCTCTGCCACCACAAGGCCCGCCTGCTGCGCACCGGTGGCCTTGCGCACCGCCTCTAGCTTGTCTTTGGAGCGCCCAGCCAAAGCCCATGTCAGGCCCGGTGCATAGCCCGCTGCATGTTTGGCAAAGTAGTCCACCGTCTGGCGGCCTACAAAACCGCTGGCGCCATACAGCACCACGTCGTAGGGTCTAGGGGAAGCGTTGTGGGTGGCCATAGGTAAGTACTCCTGTATCCGGTGGGCTAAGCATAGGCTCAATCAAGCCCCGGGGGTATGGAGACTGTCGCCTAAGCAACGCAAGTCACTCGGGTTCCATGACTACGAACGCCCACATACCCGCTACACAGTTAATAGCATATAGCGCAATACCCATGGGCTCCGCAGCCACATTTACCCCTTAACTCTTGCGCGCAGGCTTCTCTTTCCACGCTGCAGCACCCAAGAGCACCACTTGCAGTTGCTGCACAAAGTTTTCGGTCATCTCGGCTTCTAGCAACGGCTGTTCTGGGGGCAGGTCCAAGATTTCTGGGGCGGCGGCCAGCATGGTGGTGACGATGAGGCCACACACCATTTGCAGGCTGCTGGTGGGCATGTCGGGGTAGACGCCTAGGCGGCGAAAGTCTTGGGCCATCTCGTTGGTGAAATGGCTCACATCGGTGCGAATGGCCATGCGCAGAATGCGGCTGCCGCCCGAGCGCTCGCTGGAGATAAACAAAAACTGCAGCCGGTTTTGTCGCACGTATTCGTAATACACCTGCACCGAGCGGCGCACCATGGACTTGGGCTCTACGCTGGTTTGCCGGGCCTCGCGCAGCAAGCGGCGCAGGGTGATACCCACCTCTTCCACCAAGGCCAGCCCCAGCTCATCGGTATTGCGAAAGTGGCGGTAAAACGCGTTGGGCACCATGTTGGCCTCACGCGCGATCTCGCGAATGCCCAAGCTGGTAAAGCTGCGCCCCTCCCCCATCAACGCCAACGCCGCCTGGATCAGGCTGGCGCGGGTTAAGTCTTTGCGCGCGCTGCGAGTCAGCGGGTCTGCGCGTTTGCTAGCGGACGCGGTGGTGGGCATGAAGTGACCTGGTTTTGTGTACATCCGTATCTTAACAAAGCATATCCACAATGACGAATTCCCTCAGTAAATTGCCATTAATTGGCTTACATCCCTAGATTTTTTGCAAGCCCTATACTTTGAGTGTACAAACGTACACAATACAAGCCATTCACTACCGGGTCGCCCCATGACACTCACTGCAACATCCGACACCCCAGTCGCCCCCAACACCAGGCTGGGCGCCGCCACCCAAGCTGTGGCTGCTTTCTTTCAGCATCCGTGGGTAGCGGGCATTGTTCGCCTGAGTGCGGTGGAGGACAGCTTGCGCTTGCTACACCCCATGCTGTCGCTCACACAGCCACGGGCGCGGGTGGTGCGCATCGTGCATGAAACGGCTGACACCAAAACCTTTGTGCTGCAGCCCAACGCCTTGTGGCATGGCAGGCGCACGGCGCTTGCCGGGCAGTATGTGCAGCTGCAGTTGGAAATCAACGGGCGACAAGTCCAGCGGCTCTACAGCATCTCCAGCACTCCGGGCGCACGGTGTTTTGCTATTACGGTCAAACGGCAACCGGGCGGCTTGGTCTCGCACTACCTGCACGCGCAAGTGAAGGTGGGTGATGTGTGGGCCGTGGGCCAGCCTGAGGGCAGCTTTGTGCTGCCCGCCACCTTGCCGCCCAAGCTGCTCTTGCTCAGCGCTGGCAGCGGCATTACCCCGGTGATGGCCATGCTCAAGGACTTGCAGGCGCGCCGCTACCCAGGCGACGTGGTGTTTTTGCATGTGTGCCGCAACCCGGGTGAGCTGATTTTTGCCAAGCGGCTGCAAGCCATCGCTGCCCAGTACCCCGAGCTTTCGGTGGTCACCCATTTTGATGACATCTCCGGCCGCTTCGGGCCAGAGGCGCTGCAACTGGCCGTGCCTGATGTGGCCGAGCGCAGCACCTATTTGTGTGGCCCCAGTGGCTTGATGGACGCGATTCACCAGCATTGGCAAGCACAGGCGTACACCGCGCCCCTGCACAGCGAACGCTTTGTGGCGTTTCCCTTGCTGCCCAGCAGTGCGCCCGGCACACCAGTCAATGTGTCGCTCGCATCCAGCGGCACGCAGTTTGTGACGCAAGGCAACGCCCCCTTGCTGGTGCAAGCCGAGAACGCGGGTCTCAACCCCAAGCACGGCTGCCGCATTGGCATCTGCCGGTCCTGCCAATGCACCAAGCGCAGCGGCACGGTGGAGAACCTGCAAACCGGCGAGCTGTCCAGCGCGCCCAATGAAGCGATTCGCCTGTGCATCTCGGTGGCGCGCTCTGACGTCACGCTCCTGCTGTAAGCACCCTCGCCTCTCGCCTGCCCCTATCCAACACACCAAGGAAGCACCCATGAGCTTTGCCAAACCCACCCACCTGAGCCGCGACCAAATTGACACGCTAGGCCACGAGCTGGACGCCATCCGCGCCAGCGTGATGAACACCCTGGGCCAAGCCGATGTGGACCACATGCGCCGCATGATTGCTATTTGCCGCGCCAGCGAAGTTGGCGGGCGTGCACTGCTGCACTTTGGGGTGGGCCCCTTGAGCTGGGTGGCGGGCGTACTGGCGCTGGCCAATGCCAAAACTTTGGACAACATGGAAATTGGCCACAACGTGATGCATGGCCAGTACGACTGGACGGGCGACCCCGCGCTGAACTCGCAAACCTTTGAGTGGGACATTGCCTGCGACGGCGAGCAATGGCGTCACTCGCACAACGTCACCCACCACACCTACACCAACATCTTGGGCAAAGACCGTGACCTGGGCTACTCGCTGCTGCGCGTGACCGGCGCGCAGCGCTGGAAGCCACGCCACTGGCTGCAGCCCATCGCCAACCTGCTCTTGGCCATGGGGTTTCAGTACGGCGTGGGCTCGCACGATTTAGAGCTGGGCAAGTACAAGCACGGCGCCATCCCTAAGCCCGTGTTCAAGGAGCGGCTCAACCGCTTTTTAAGCAAAACCGCCAAGCAGTGGTTCAAAGACTACGCGCTGTTTCCGGCATTGGCGCTGTGGAGCGCACCGCGCGTGCTGGCGGGCAACTTCTGCGCCAATTTGATTCGCAACTTGTGGACCTATGTGGTGATTTTTTGCGGCCACTTCACCGAAGGCGTGTCCATTTACCGCGAGGAAGACACCCGCAACGAAACCCGTGGGGACTGGTATTTGCGCCAGTTGCAAGGCTCTAGCAACCTCACAGGTGGCCGCGTGTTTCACATCATGACCGGGCACCTGAGCCACCAAATTGAACACCACCTGTTCCCCGACATGCCCGCCCACCGCTACGTAGAGATAGCGCCGCAAGTACAAGCCCTGTGCGCCAAGTACGGCCTGTTTTACAACACCGGCAGCTTGTGGAAGCAATATGGCACCGTGCTCAAACGCCTGTTCACCCACACCCTGCCGCCCAAACCGCAAACCTTGGGCGCGTAAACGCTAGCGCCCTTCTGCCGCAGGCACGGCGTGCGGCACAGCGCGAATGGGCATTGCTATTTGCGCCAAGCCGCGCTCTAGGGACGAGGCGCTAGGGTTTTCTACAAACACGCACTGTTTGCCCGTGCGCTTGCAAAAGTCTTTGACGCGCCAATAGGCGTTGTGGCTGATGCAGCCGGTTTGGCAGATCACCAAGTCAGCGGCAGCCAAGTTGGCGTCTAAGGCGCTGCTGTTGTCTTCTAGCCCTCCATCGTGGTGGGTAAAGCGGCCGCCCACGCGCTCCACCACGTCGCGGTAGTTGGCAATATTGCCGCTGCGCCCGCCCACGCACAGCACCACTTTTTCTTGCAGATGCAAAGGCGCGTCGCTTGGCTCTGCTTGCGGCTTGGGCAAGGCGCGCTCGGCCTGCGCCGCAGCTTGGTCGGCCTGCTGGTTCACACGCTCAGCGGCGGCCAACTTACGGCGCAGGTCCGCCACCTGCGCTTCAAGCTCAGCTTGGCGGTGCGCCTGTTGCAGCACGCGCTTTTGCAAGCGGCGGTTTTCTTCTAGGCTGGGGGCTGCGGCTTGCAGCGTGGCCAAGTCCTGGGTCAGGTAGGCAATCTGGCTGTCCTTGCCAATCACATCGGCACGGGCGCGCACCACTTCGGCTTGCAGCCTCTCGCACTCAGCAGCCTTGTTTGCAATCAGCCGCGTGCTGCGCTCTTGCACCTTGGCCAGCTCGCGGGCCAGCACAGCGTTTTCATCGGCCAGCGCGTTGAACTTGGCTATCTCTAGGCGCACACCCGCGCCCGCTTGGTGTTGAAACATATGCAAATCGCGGCACATGCCTTCTTGCAAAGCCATGTCGCAACGCGGGTGCGTGAGCGCAGCCCAAAATGCGCCGGACACCTCGCCACACTTCAGGTGCTTCACCCACAGCTCAGCAAGCTCCATGGTGGTCTTGGCAGCCTTAAAAGCCAGCACTTCACGCGCATAGCGTGTCTCCAGATCGGCTTGCATCAGCTCCGACAAACGGGTGCGCCGCCCGCACTCAGACACGGCCCCGGCATGCACCTCGTAGTCACTCACCAAGGCATTGCCACCCACCGCTTTGTTGACTAATTTGCGCAGCACGTCCAGCGGAATGCTCACACCCACCAGCGGGCAATGGGCATGGCTTTCAAGGTCCCACAAGCGCCTGCGCCGTGAGCCGGTGAACAGCGGTGGCGGTGCGTGGTGGTCGCAGCATTTCAGTTCTGGCACGGGTGGCTTGGCTAGCATCAAAAGCTCCTATCACTATATTTTTAATAGCTGCTTGCGCAATATCCATGGGCACAAACGGCATATTTCCCTTGAAACATCGGAAACACAGCATGCCCAAGCTCGGCCCACAGGCGTCTTACGACAAGCGAACCACGCACACTGCAATTTCAACTTGAGTCGCAGTATATGCGAATCATTCGCATTTGCAACACCCTATTTTTCTTGCGGTTTTTTAGGTAAAACGTCAGCCCCTGGTCGGCCAAACTGCAGTGGCACTGGCCATAATCACTCCATCGTTCACCACCTAGGAGCTGCCATGAAAGGCGACGCGCAAGTTATTTCCCACCTCCAAGCCCAGCTGAAAAACGAGCTCACGGCCATCAACCAGTATTTCTTGCACTACCGCATGCTCAAGCACTGGGGTTTTGACAAGCTGGCCAAGAAGGAATACGACGAATCCATTGGCGAAATGAAGCACGCCGACTGGCTCATGGACCGCATCTTCACCCTAGACGGTCTGCCCAATTTGCAAGACCTGGCCAAGCTCAATGTGGGTGAAACCGTGCCCGAAATCTTGGCCTGTGACCTCAAGGCCGAAGTGAGCGCGCAAGCCACCATCAAAGACGGCATCGCCCACTGCGAATCCGTGCGCGACTACGTGTCACGCGACCTGCTGCAAAAGATTTTGGACGACACCGAAGAGCACATCGACTTTTTGGAAACCCAAATCGAACTCATCGACAAAGTGGGCCTGCAAAACTACCAACAAAGCCAAATGGGCGAGCTGAGCTAAGCCCCGCCGGGGTTTAGTTCACATGAGGGCTTCTAGCAGCCCTCAAGCGGAATAGGCTCGCGGGGCATCAACATCACGCTCTGCGGGCTAGCCACTGGACAGCAGGTGGCGTCACTCGCGGCCTACTTTTCAATCCCCTTGTGAATTGCCGTCTGCCCGTGGTTAATAAAGACCTTTTGAACAATGGAATTGATGGTCCACGCTCCATCTGTGCGCGCCACGCCAAAGATGTAAAGGCAGTGGGTGTTGAGCACTTCACCCAGGGCGTTGCGGCGGTAGATGGCCATGGAGGCTTTCACGGTGCCAACGCTGCCCGACCCTTCTATCTCCACATGGCCCGCGAGATGGTGTGTTTGCAGCTCTTGCAGCGCTGAACGTCTTAGCTCCACAAAGCGGCTACTAGACATACGCTCGGGTGGCGTACCGCGCAGGTCCGAGTAATCGGTGTGCAACTCAGGCGCAAGACAGCGCTCCAAGCGGACCCAGTCTTTGAGATCAAAGCTGTTGGCAAACCGCGCCACCAACTGCTGCAGCGCATAGACATCTTCAAGACTCAGCACCTGGTTTCCTTTCTGGTTTGGCATGTCGGGAATGGTGGAGCATTCGCCGTAAATCAATCAACGTAGCGGTTTAGTTCAACGTTGGAATTCAGCCGACCAGCCCGCACAGCTGGCGCAGGTCGGCTGCAATGACCGGTTATTGCGTAGCGCGCAACAGCCGCGACTAGTCTTCATACCAGGTGATCCATTCTGGTTTATCTCCGGCGTTCTCGAAGAAGTACGCCATGGCCTTGTAGCACTGCTCGACGTCAATGCACCACGAAAGCGGAAACTCGTCGCGCTGCCGATTGCTAAGCAAGAAGCTCGCCGTGCCCAGTCGTTCATAGGTGGATCTGGAAGTGAATCCGCTGTCACCTTCTTGCCGAAGATAAAAAAGAAAAGCGGCATCTCTATTGCGGAGCATGCAAAGACATGCGCCGCTGGGCGCCTTAGCCCACAGTTCGAACATCGGGGACCTATCAAACCTATCTATCAAGCAGCCCAGTTCCTCGGTGGAACTCGGTTGCAGCCTTTCGCCGTTGAACTCGAACGCAATCATCTATGCGCCATAACTTGATCCAGAAGTGAAACCTGTCTTATAAACAAGATCAATTCTGGCCATGGTTTCCCCTCCCTAGTTTTGTAAATCCTCGATTTATAACCGAGCCATTCGGGGTGCCTGCTATCACCCTCGGTATACATCGGGGCCAACCCCTGCAACAGCGCAGGATAAAGCGGGCGCTGCTGTTCAACACGGACACCGAAATCTCTGCAGAGCCGCGTACTCATTGGCTTGCAACCTTGTAGTGCATGTGTACACCAAGATAAATGAGAAGCCAAAACTCGCCGCCCTAGGCGTCTTTAGCCCACCTAACCGCCCCCCCAAGCCACCCGCTCTTTGCCCCACATCAAAAAGCAATGAGAAGGATTCGCATTATGATGCGCATCTTCTTTGTTTCAGAAAAAGGGCGTTCCGTGCAAAAAAGTCGACTGTTTCAAACCGTTTTGGTAGCCGCCATGGCCTGGGGGGGCTTGGGTGTGCAGGCGCAGGCTGTGGATGCCACGGCGGTGGCCAAGCACTATGCAGTGCTGGTGCATGCCAATTACACCGACACACTAGCTGGCGCCACTGCCCTGCAGCAGGCTGTGACGGCGTTTACCGCCAGCCCCTCGGCAGACACCTTGGCCGCAGCGCGCAAGGCTTGGTTGGCGGCGCGGGAAACCTATGGGCAGACCGAAGCATTTCGGTTTTATGCCGGGCCTATTGACGACAAAAACGGGCCAGAAGGCCGCTTGAACTCTTGGCCGTTGGACGAGGCGTATATCGACAGCGTTAAGGGCAAGCCTAACGCGGGCATCATCAACAACCCCAAAATTGCCATCACCAAGCAGAGCTTGGCGGCCCTGAACGAACGCGGCGGTGAAGAAAATATTGCTGCTGGCTGGCATGCCATTGAGTTTTTGCTGTGGGGCCAAGACTTCAGCGCCACCGGCCCTGGCGACCGTTCGTTTGAAGACTTTGTGGACGGCAAAGCACCCAACGCCAAGCGCCGCCGCGAGTACCTCACCGTGGTGACCAGCATGTTGGTGAACGACTTAACTAGCTTGGTCAAAGCTTGGACCCCGGACGCCAAAAACTACCGCGCCAACTTTGAAAAAGCCGGGCCCGATGCGCTGCGCCGCATGCTGGTGGGCGTGGGCTCGCTCTCACGGGGTGAACTGGCGGGTGAGCGTATTGAAGTGGCCTTGGCCTCGCAAAACCAAGAAGACGAGCACTCTTGCTTTTCAGACAACACCCACCGCGACATTGTGGCCAACGCACGCGGCATAGAAAACGTGTGGCTGGGCCGCTATGTGCGCCCTGATGGCACAGTTTTGCAAGGTGCGTCCCTGCGCGATTTGGTAGCTGCCAAAGACGCTGCGGTGGCCGAGCGCACCAGCACGCATGTGGCGGCCAGCGTGCAAGCCGCTGAAGCCATTCCTGCGCCGTTTGACCAAGCCATCATCGGCCCAGACACGGCGCCCGGGCGCATCAAGGTGCAAGCGGTGGCGACAGCGCTCAAGCTACAAAGCAAAGACTTTGTAGACGCAGCCCAAGCCATTGGCATTCAGAAACTCACCTTGACAGCGAAGAAGGACTAAAGCCGTGGCATTGCGTTCCCTTTTGAAATGGTCGCTAGCCATGGGCGTAGGCTCGGTGGCCATGGCGGCTTGGTTGGGTGCTTCGGCGGCGGATGCGCCTAGCCCGCCCGAAGAGCGCCCCGGTGGCGATACCACCGTGTTTGAAGTGGGGCGCAATGCGTTTTCTTTTCCGGCGGCCAACTTGGATGAAGCGGGCCGCACCACCTTTGCGGTGGGCAACTCGTTCTTTAGGCGTAACTGGGTGGAAGCGCCCTCGTCGACTACCGCACGCGACGGGCTGGGGCCGCACTTTATTGCGCGCTCTTGCGGAGGCTGCCATGTGCAAGATGGGCGCGGTGCCCCGCACGATGCCAGCCAAGCCAAGTTTGCCCGCATTACCGAGCAGCCGGTGGCGCTGCTGTTTCGCCTGTCGGTGTTGAACGCCCAAGGCCAACCTGAACCCGAGCCCACCTATGGCGAGCAGTTCACCAATGCCAGCGTACAAGGTGTGAAAGCCGAGGGCAAAGTGCGCATTCGCTACACCGAGGTGCCGGGCCAATTTGCCGATGGCACGCGCTACAGCCTGCGCAAGCCGCATTACAGCTTTGCCAACTTGGGCTATGGGCCCATGCACCCCCAAACGCTGGTGAGCCCGCGCATTGCGCCGCAGGTGGCCGGAGTGGGTTTGATTGATGCGATTGCGGCGGAAGACATTTTGCAAAACGCCCGTGACCAAGCCAGCCGCAGCGATGCCATTCGCGGTGTACCCAACCAGGTGGTGGACGCGTTTACCGGCAAGACCGCAGTAGGCCGCTTTGGCTGGAAGGCCAACGCACCGTCACTGGCGCACCAGTCTGCTGCAGCGTTCAACGGTGACATTGGCATCACCTCTACCCATTTCCCCAAAGAAGACTGCCGCCCCAAGCAGCAAGACTGCACTAGCGCACCGCGCGGGTCTGCCGGTGCGAGCCATGAAATTGACGACGACACGCTAGAGAAAGTCATCGCCTACCAAGCCACGCTGGCAGTGCCTGCGCGGCGCGACTTTGGCCGCGCCGATCTGGCCCAAGGCCAAGCCTTGTTTGAGCGCGCCCAATGCGCCGCCTGCCACCGCGCCAGCTACACCACGGGCGAGTCACGCTTTCCGGCGCTGAGCAAGCAAAAAATTTACCCCTACACCGACTTGCTGCTGCACGATATGGGCACGGGCCTGGCCGACAAGCGCCCCGACGGTGTGGCCAACGGCCAGCAATGGCGCACGCCACCGCTGTGGGGCATTGGCTTGATACCCGATGTGAACGGCCACAGCTTTCTGCTGCACGACGGCCGCGCGCGCAACACGCTAGAAGCCATTTTGTGGCACGGCGGTGAGGCGCAGGCTGCCAAACAATCGGTGCTGACCATGAGCAAAGCCGAGCGTGATGCCTTGGTGCGCTTTGTGAATTCCTTATGAACATGTCAATCTTGCAAGCCAACGGCGCACACGCGCCCTGCCCGCAAACCCTCGCCCAGCGCCGCGCCCTGCTGCGCTGGCTAGGTGCAGCGCCCCTGTACGCCGTGGCGATGCCCATGGCGTTTGCAGCAGCCAACGCGCCTGCATCCGCGCTCCCGGCCAAGCCCAAGGCGATCTATTTGACGCATGCCGACTTTGTGCGCAACGCGCTGCAGCGTCACTTTGTGCCTGCTGCGCAAGCGTTTGCACAGTCAAGCCAAGCCCTAACCGCGCTGTGGGCTGAACCCGCTGCCACGGCAACAGCTGCGTGGCTTAAGCAAGCACAACAGGCTTGGCTGCAAACCCTGTGGGACTGGGAGACTTTGTCTGCCGTGTCGGTGGGGCCACTGGTGGAGCGGCGCAGCGCCCGAAAGATTGACTTCTGGCCTACCCGCCCCGCCATGGTTGAGGCGGCCATAGCGGCCATGCCGCAATCAGCCGCCGCATTGGCCCAAACCGGCGCGCCAGCCAAGGGCTTGCCTGCCTTGGAGTGGCTGCTGTGGCAAGCCAACCCCAGCGCGGCGCAGCTGCAGTATGCCCAGCTCTTGGCTGCGGAATGCGCAGCAGAAGCGCAAGCCATAGCCCAAGAGTTTGGGCAGTGGTTCGGCCGCATTCAACACCGTTTTGAAGACGACGAAGCCCTGCCCGTTTTGCAAGAGTGGGTAGGCCAACTGGCGGGCGGCCTCGACCAGCTGCGCTGGAAAAAGATGGATAAGCCTGCCAAGTCGGGCCGCGCAAGCGACTGGCCGCGCGCCACCTCACGCGCCACGCACAGCAGCTGGCTGGCGACCTGGCGCGGGCTAGAGCGATTGCTCATAGGCACCGACCCCTTGGCGCCCCAGCGCACTGCCCCGGAGCAGACCGATGCGATGCGCGCCAGCTTTTTTGGTTTGCTTTTAGGTGGGGAACACCTGGCCGGTGCACATGCCTTGGGCCAGGCGGTACAAGCCACCGCCAAAGCCATGGCTGCAGCCACGCCTAAACAGGCAAGCAGCATGCAGGCCGCACTCACCGCCCTTGGCCGCTGCAAGCAAGCAGTGGACAGCCACGTGGCACAGGCCCTGCACATCGTGGTGGGCTTCTCGGACGCCGATGGTGACTAAGCGGCCTATGCACCACACCACTGCACCACTCACACGCCGCGCATGGCTGCAGCGCAGCATGGTGCTGGCCAGCGCAGGTGCCCTGCTGCCTGAAGCGTGGGCCGCAGTGGACGCACAGCCCACCATACTCACCGCGTGGGACTTTGCGCAGCAGTCGTGGGCTGGCGTATGGCGCCCCGGCTCTGCGCCGCGTGGTGTGGCACTGCCAGCGCGCGCCCACGAGGTGCTGCCCGTGCCGCGCCATTTGCTGCCAGCCAAAGCCGCGCCGCAAGCCATTGCGGTAGCGCGCCGCCCTGGCGAATACCTGCTGCGTTTTGACACGGCCAGCGCCCGCGCACTGCAGTGGCACGCCATGGAAGACGACCGGCTGCTGGTAGGCCACGCCGTGTTTTCTGCCGACGGCCGCACGCTCTACACCACCGAGACCGACACCGAAACCGGCCAAGGCGTGATTGCGCTGCGCGACCCGCTGACCCTGATCAAACGGGCCGAGTTTTCCAGTGCAGGCATTGGGCCGCACGCTGTGCTGCTGGAGGATGCGGGTACGCTACTCGTAGCCAACGGCGGCATCTTGACGCTGCCCGAGACCGGCAGGCGCAAGCTCAATACACCCCGCATGGAACCCAATATTGCCCGGCTCAACGCCAGCACCGGAACGCTGATCGCGCGCTGGCAGCTGGAAGACACTGCCTTGAGCCTGCGGCACATAGCGGTGTCGCCCCAGGGCACAGTGGCGGTTGCCCTGCAGTCTGAACACACGGACGCAGCCGCCCGAGCGCAAGCTCCACTACTGGCCCTGCTCAGTAGCAACACCTTGCGCAGCATTCCCCTGCCCGCTGGCACTGCGCTCGCCGGATACGCGGGCGATGTGGCCTACATGGCCGAAGGCATGAACTGGCAAGGCGCGCCAACCCCCGCTGGCTTTGTGCTCAGCGCTACGCGGGCCAACCAATTGGTGCGCTGGTCAGAGGCTGGTGCATGGCAAGGTGCCATGGACCTGCCCGAAGCGGGTGCACTGCTCACCCACGGCACGCAGTGGATAGCCACCGGCGCACAAGGGCAATACACAGGCTCAAAGGCGGGCGCGACGGGCTCTAGCCCCCGCGTGCGTTGGGATAACCACGCCCGCAGCCTCGGTTAGCAGGAGCTGCCTGTTGCATTCCCGCAATAAAGCTGCGGGAATGGCATTGATTTCACAAATGAGAGAGATTCGCATTTATAATTTGCATATCTTTACATTACCGGAGAGCCTTCATGATTGTTTGCGTATGCCGCCGCGTCTCAGACCACGAGATTGCCCGCCACGCACGCATGGGCATGGGCTTTGATGACATTCAGATGGAACTGGGTGTCGCCACCCAATGCGGCAAGTGCGAAGAATGCGCGCGTGAGGTAATAGCCAACTGTGGCGCAAGCTGCCACAGCACTGGCGCTATGCACCGCACCATTCCCATTTACGCCCAGGCTTAAGGCCCCTGCCCCGAGCCAAGTTTTCACTGAAGTTTTAGTTTCACCAAGACCCATATCCACCCACTACGCTTTTTGATTGCCAGCCACCGATGTGGCTTTTTATTGCACTTGCAATAGAAATGATTCGCATTTGAGTGCGCGTCACCCATTTTTGCCAACCCTAGCCAGCCACACACGCGCCGCAGATTTGCCCGACGTGACATAGCCAGCCACCTCACTTTTCATAAGGTTCACCTGCTGTGTCTTCTCGTCGCAAAAACAAGTCAAATATGCCTCTAGCGCCAATTAATACTGCGCAAGCCACTACAAACTCTGTAGCAAACATGGCCTTGCTACCGCTGGGCGCCATCCTACTGGCGGGGTCCATGGGGGCGCTGGCGCAAGATGCCGGTACCACTGCCGCAAGCGACAGCACCAAAACGCTAAAGCCCGTTGAGGTCCGTGCAACCCGTGACCGCGCAGAGCAAAGCTACCAAAGCGGCATCACCAGTGTGGGCAAGATGCCGGTGGCAGCCAAAGACATTCCCCAATCACTCACCGTGGTGACTGAAAAGCTCATGCACGACCAAGGCAAAGACACGCTGAAAAGCGCCTTGCAAAACGTGCCCGGCATTACCTTTGAAGCCGGTGAAGGTGGCCGCATTGGCGACAACATCCGCTTGCGCGGCTTTACTGTGGCTGGAGACATTTACTTAGACGGCATGCGTGACATTGCCCAGTACAACCGTGACACCTTTAACGTAGAGCGCGTCGAAGTACTGCGCGGTTCTGCGTCCATGTTGTTTGGCCGTGGCTCCACAGGGGGCGTGGTCAACCAAGTTAGCAAAGCCCCTGTGGCACGCAACGAAAACGAAGTCAACACCACCATCGGCACCGACAACTATGTGCGGGTCACGGGTGACTTCAACATCAAAACAGGCGAAGACCAAGCGCTGCACATAGGCGCCATGAAGACAGACAGCGACGGTTTGGCCGGCAAAGCTGGTACCCACCGCAATGGCCTCGCGCTCGACTACAAGCTAGGCATTGGTACGGCCGATGAGCTGACGTTTAGCCTGTACCACTTGGACTACAACGACAAGCCCACTTTGGGTGGCCGTTGGTTAGAAGGCCGCCCCGCCCCCTTGCCCACAGACAAATGGTATGGACTGGACTCGGACTATCAGCGCGACATGGCAGACATTGCCACCGTGAGCCATCTGCACCGCTGGGAAGATGGCAGCAGCCTCAAGACCACGGTGCGCAGCGGTGAGTACAAGCGCGACTTGTGGGCAACCCAACTCGGAGTAGCCGGTGGCACCACCCAAGCAAACTTCGGAAATAGCACTGTACTGACCCGTGGCAATGCGAACCCCCGCGGTGGGCTGGAAAACCATACCTTCGTGCAGACCGATTACCTCACTAAGACAAACTTGTTAGGCCTTAAGAACGACCTTTTAGTGGGTGCGGAATATGCGTTGGAGCGCTCTACCAGCTACCGTTACGTCACTGCCAGCATTCCGGTCAAGCCATCGACCACAGTGGGCAACCCGAGCAACACCGCTGTCCGCGACACCCGAATCCCCTACTGGTTTGGCACATTCCAATCCACCACGATAGGCACCTATGTTCAAGACACCCTATCGCTCAACAACTACTGGAAGCTGGTAGGCGGACTGCGCTGGGACCAATTCAGCGGTGACTATGACCGCGCCACCGGAGGCAGCCTCTCGCGTACTGACAGCGTGTGGAGCAAGCGCTTGGGCGTGATGTACCAACCCACCGACGAGGTGAGCTACTACGCGTCCTATGGCACCTCGTTCAACACCTCAGGCGACCTGTACCAATACGACGCGAGCAGTGCAAAAACCGCACCTGAAAGTAGTCGCAACCTTGAACTGGGCATCAAGTGGGAGCTGATGGAAGGCGATCTCTCGGTGCGCACCGCCTTAGCCCGCAGCGACAAATACAACGAGCGCAACACAGACACCGCACAGGGTTCGGGGGAATACTTGCTCACGGGCCAGCGCCACACCGATGCACTGGAGTTTGAAGTAGCAGGTCGCATTACCCCCAACTGGGAAGTATTTGCCGGCTTGGTGTTTATGAACGCGGTAATTGACCAAGCGGGCTCCAGTGCAGGCGCGCAAGCCACGGTGGGCATGAACCCCGGCCTCACGCCCGCCAAGCAAGGCAACATTTGGACCACCTACCGCATGGATAAGTGGCGCATTGGTGGTGGCCTGACCGCTGTGAGCGAAAACAGTCCTTGGTCTACCACCGCGGCAAATCTCGCCAACAAGGCCCCAGGCTACGTCAAGGCTGACGCCGTGGTGGAGTACCAATGGAACAACGACAACACCGTCAAGGTGAATATCGACAACTTGGGTGACACCACTTACTACAGCTCGCTCTACCAAGGTTGGCCATCGCTGGGCGCAGGCCGCAGCGTGCGCATGACCTGGACCACCAAGTTCTAAACCGCCCCACTGGCAAGTCACAAGGAAACCCATGCTTTTACGGATTGCACACGCCCTGTCGGCGGACGAACTGGCCCAGGTGCGCGAATGCGTGCTGTCTGCCGACTGGGTGGATGGCCGCGTCACCGCGGGCACCCAAAGTGCATCCGTTAAAAACAACCGCCAGTTGCCAGAAGACTTGCCCCAGGCCCAGCGCGCCCGCCACATGGTGTCTAGCGCCTTGGCGCGCAACCCCATGTTTGTGACGGGCGCGCTGCCCAAAACGGTGTACCCACCGCTGTTTAACCGCTACGGTGGCGAGGCTAACGCCTTTGGCAACCACATTGACAACGCGGTGCGCACCCACGCGGCCTCCGCGACCCATGTGCGCACCGACATTTCATGCACCCTGTTTTTGAGTGAACCCGACAGCTACGACGGTGGCGAGCTGGTGGTGCAAGACACCTACGGCGAACAACGCATCAAGTTTGCGGCGGGCGATCTGGTGATGTACCCCGGCACCTCGGTGCACCGGGTCGAACCCGTGACCCGTGGTGAGCGCTTGACCTGCTTTTTCTGGATAGAGAGCATGGTGCGCCACGATGCGCAGCGTCGCCTGCTGTACGACATGGACATGGCCATTTTGGCTCTGCGCCAGAAAGGTGGCGACACCGCTGAAGTGCTGCAACTCACCGGCGTGTACCACAACCTGCTGCGCATGTGGGCCAGCACCTGAATGCACCCCATGCCGCCCAAAACACATCAACCAAGGAACGTACCCTATGCACATGCTGGCAACCCTGTTGGGCAGCTTGGCCGTAGTCCTATCCAGCGCGTGGTGGATTTTTAGACCATGAGCAGCATCACCGCCTCTCCCCCATTCGCGTCCGGCACGCGGGCTGCAGGCGCAGCCCCACGCCTGCAGTTCACGCGCAATACCTCGATTGCATTCACCGTGCTGGTCTCTCACGCGGCGCTGTTGTGGGCCGTGCAATCTGGCTTGCTGCAACAGGTCGTGCACGTCATTGAGCCTGCCATCATCATGGTGGAGCTAAACGCGGGTGCACAAGCCCCCGCCAAGCCAGCCCCACCCCAGCCGCCCAAGCAAGTGCAAAAAACGGCTGTAGCGCCCGTTAAATACGCGCAAGCAGCTACACAATCCATAGCACCCAGCGCACCCTCTGCGCCGCCTGCAGCCACACCTACCAGCGCGCCCGCGCCATTGGCAGTGGCCGATGCTGGCCAAGCCGCGAGCGCCACAGTGAGCAGTGCCTCGGCCGCCCCAGGTGCCAGCACCTCTTCGGCCGCGTCTAGCGCCAAGTCCAGCGGCACGGCGGGCCCTGCCGCACCTGCGGCCCCCAAGGTCGAGCTACCGTCAAGTGACGCGGACTACCTGAACAACCCCAAGCCCGCCTACCCGCCCTTGAGCAAGCGCCTGGGCGAACAAGGCAAGGTGGTAGTGCGCGTACTCATTGGGGCTGACGGTGTGCCGCAAACCCCAGAAATCAAGCAGAGCAGCGGGTTTGACCGCTTGGACCAAGCGGCACTCAACACCGCCCTGCGTTGGCGCTACGTGCCGGGCAAGCGCAATGGCGTGGCCGAGGCCATGTGGTTCAACGTGCCCATCAACTTCGTTTTGGAATAGGCCGCAAGGGCACGGCGCTTAAGGCATTTGGCCCTTTGACCGAGTTTTCAGTTTTAGTTTTTAACAGCAATTTTTTAGTGGAGTCGTTATGGAATCGCAACTCGGATTAATCGCCCTGTGGGCCCAAGGTGACTGGGTTACCAAATCAGTGGCGGTGCTGCTATTGGTCATGTCCTTGGCCACCTGGACGGTGATCCTCATCAAGGCCTTGGACATATTGAAGTTCAAAGGCCTGGGCCAACGCACCGAGTCGTTTTGGCACAGCGAAGACTTTGCCACCGGCGTGGAGCAACTGGGCCAAGCCCAGGGCAACCCCTTTGTGCAACTCGCCCACGCCGGGCGCGAAGCCACCGCCCACCACCGCAACACCAAAACCCAGTTGCACGACACGCTAGACGTGAGCGACTGGATCAGCCGCAGCTTGCGCAACTCGATTGACGACAGCACCGCCCGTTTGCAAGCCGGTTTGGCCGTGCTGGCGTCGGTGGGCTCTACCGCGCCGTTTGTGGGTTTGTTTGGCACCGTGTGGGGCATCTACCATGCGCTCATGGGCATTGGCGCCTCCGGCTCGGCCAGCATTGACAAGGTGGCTGGCCCCATTGGCGAGGCACTCATCATGACGGCGCTGGGCTTGGCGGTGGCCATTCCAGCCGTGCTGGGCTACAACGCTTTGGTGCGGGGCAACAAGTCCATTCTGACCAAGCTCAACCGCTTTGCCCATGACCTGCATGCCTACTTTGTGACCGGTGCCCGTGTGGGCTCAGGCCATGTTGAAGGCAAGGTCATTGCCATGAAAAAAGCCTAAATAGCGCCCCGCGCAAGGACCACCGCCATGGCATTTGGAACCCTAGACCCGTCGGCCGACGCCGACACCGAAGTAATGAGCGAGATCAATATGACGCCCTTGGTGGACGTGATGCTGGTGCTGCTGATCGTGTTTATCGTCACCATTCCTATCCTGAAGCAAGCGGTGAATGTGGAGTTGCCCACCGCCACCAGCCAAGCCCAGGCCACCAAGCCAGAGACCATCACACTCAGTGTGGATGCACAAGGCAGCTACTTTTGGAACCAAACGCAGGTGTCGCCAGAAGCTTTGGGCCCCATGCTCAGCGCTGAAGCGGGCAAGACACCCCAGCCCGAGTTGCACATCTATGGTGACAAAGCGGCACGCTACGAGTTTGTGGCCCAGGCCATGGCCAGCGCGCAGCAAGCGGGCTTGAAAAAAATTGGCTTCGTCACCGAGCCCCAACGCTAAGGCCCGCTATGCAGCACCCCCTCCACACCACCAAAGCCCCGGTCCGCGCCAGCACCCTGACCAGCCCGCCATCACGTGCCCAAGCAAGCACGCCGCCTGTGCTGCAGTCCACCCAGTTGCTAGGCAGCCAACAAGCCGTAGACATTGAGCACCTGGGCCAACGCTACCGTTTGCAAGCGACTAAGGCGGGGAAGCTGATTCTGACGAAGTGAGTCGCAGATTCCTCGTTTTGACCTTGCGCGGCCGCAAAAAAAGCTGCCAGCCCCTGAACCAGGGCCTTAGCAGCTTCATATTTCATAGCACGCTGCGCAAGCAGCATGCGGGCCAATAGGCAATTCTCTTCTAAAGCCTCTTACAAACCAATGGCCGCAATGCCGGCCTTGGCAACTTGCGCATCTTCGCTGGACTTCACGCCGCTAACCCCTACAGCGCCGAGGCACTGGCCGTCTTTAATGATGGGAACGCCGCCTTCCAGCATGGCATCCAGTGCAGGTGCGCTCAAAAATGACACGCGCCCTCCATTGATCATGTCCTCATAGACTTTGCTTTCGCGGCGGCCCATGGCGGCCGTGTGGGCCTTGCCAGGAGCAATATGCGCGGAAATGGGTGCGGCACCGTCCAAACGTTGGAAGTGCAAGAGGTGGCCGCCGTCGTCCACAATCGCAATGCTCACGGCCCAATGGTTGCGCAGGGCTTCTGCTTCTGCTGCAGCCGCAATGGCCTTGACATCGGCAAATTCGAGGGAAAATTTGTTCTTCATAGATGCAACTTTTTGAGATTTCAAGAACCCAAGAGCATACCCCTAGGTGCAGCAGGTCCAAAGCTCTGTTTTGCATAACACCCCTGCAAAAAATCGGGCCAATCCGGGCCTACATTTTGGACCTGCACTTGAATGTACCTAGAATGTCCACAACTACATTACGTAGCATTCAAAGGAGAGTTGACTATGAACGATCGTGTGACCATTCTTGACCAAAGTTATGGCTATGGTCTGTCTGAACAAGAGCGCAACAAGGTGTTGCGCAATACCTACTGGCTATTGGCCTTGAGCTTGGTGCCTACCGTGCTGGGTGCTTGGATTGGCGTTGCCACCGGCATGGGCAAAGTGTTTAGCGGCGGCTTAGGGATGGTGTTGTCTTTGGCGGGCCTGTTTGGCTTTATTTACGCCATCGAAAAGACCAAAAATTCTGCCGCTGGTGTGCCTGTGTTGCTGGGCTTTACCTTCTTCATGGGCTTGATGCTGTCGCGCATGATCAGCATGGTACTTGGCTTTAAGAACGGCTCTGACCTGATCATGACCGCCTTTGCAGGAACCGCCGGCGTGTTTTTTGTCATGGCAAGCCTGGCGAGCGTGATCAAGACCGACCTGTCTGGCATGGGTAAATGGCTGTTTGTTGGAGTGATTGTGTTGTTGGTGGGTGGGGTTATCAACATGTTTGTGGGCTCTACCGCAGGCATGATGGCGCTGTCCATGGCATCCATCGGTATCTTCAGTGCCTATATGTTGTATGACATCAAGCGCATCATTGATGGCGGCGAAACCAACTACATCAGCGCAACGTTGGCTTTGTACTTAGACATCGTCAACGTGTTCCAAAGCTTGCTCGCTTTGCTGGGCATTTTTGGCGGCGAACGCGACTAATTCCGATACAGGTGCGTGTGATGCGCGCTCAAGCGGAAGTAAAGGCCCTTAGGGGCCTTTTTCTTTGCTTTGCCTTGTGACGTATTTATCAATACCGGGCAGAATTTGCCGATAGCTCTATCAAGCCTACCTCACCCCTATGTTTTTACGCCCCTGCCTTCTCGCCGTCTCCCTGCTTTTGAGCGGGTGTGACATTGAGGCGCTCTTGGCAGACCCCAAACAGGTCAAGAAAGAAGCGGATGCAAAAGCCATTGGCGGCGCGTGTCGCTACGGCATGCGCAGCCTGGAAGACTGCTACACACTGAACGACAAAGCGTCCAAATCCGCCATCTTTATCGGCTGGAAGGACATGGACCAGTACATGCGAGAAAACAAGGTAGAAGGTATTGAGGCCAAAATTCCTCGGCCTCCGCCCCCACCGCCGCCGCCCAAACCGGGTGAAGAAACCGTGGTGGAAGAAGAGAAGGCCAGTGCCACTGAAGCCCCGGCCCCGGCCCCAGCCAAGACGCCAGAAAAGGCTGGCGAAAAAGTGGCCGCCACGGGCAAAGAAAAAGCCTCGGACACCAAAGCCAAGCCTTCCGCCAAACCCAAGGCCACCGCTGCGGGTGGCGAGCATTAGCTCGCCAAAGCTAGGTCGGTAAGGGGCAGCTGTTTTGCCCAGGCTTCGGGCAAAACACTTTGCGGGGCTTAGGCGATCAAATCAAACACCGCAATGCTTTCCACATGGGCAGTGTGCGGAAACATGTTCACCACGCCGGCAGCGCTCAAGCGATAGCCGGCTTCATTCACTAACACGCCCGCATCACGCGCTAGCGTTGCTGGGGCACAGCTCACATACACAATGCGCTTAGGTGCTGTCCAGCTTGCTCGCAACTCAGGCGACTGGTGCAGAGCTGCCAAGGCCTGCACCAAGGCAAAAGCGCCTTCGCGAGGTGGATCAATCAACCACTTGTCGGCGCTGCCGTCACCCTTGAGTAACTCTGGTGTCATTTCAAACAGGTCACGCGCTGCAAATTGTGTAGGAGCCAGTGGCTTTCTGGCTTGCCCGTTAGCATCTTTGTCTTGGTTAACGGCCAAGTTGTCGCGCGAACGAGTCACAAGTGCTTCACTGCCCTCTACCCCCAAGACCTCGCGGGCCTGGGTGGCCAACGGCAAGGTAAAGTTGCCCAAGCCGCAGAACCAGTCAATCACCCGCTCGTCCCACTGCACCGCCAACAATCCCAAAGCACGGGACACCAGCACGCGGTTGATGTGCGGATTCACTTGGGTGAAGTCGGTCGGGCGAAACGGCATGGTGATACCAAATTGGGGCAAGGAGTAGGCCAGCTGCCCGGTGGCGTGGCCTTCCAGCTCATCCATGCGCTTCACAGTCTCAGGCCCCTTGGACTGCAGCCACCACTGCACACCGGGGTGGCGTGCCGCAAACTGGCGCAGGCGGTCCATGTCGGCATCAGTGAGCGGTACCAAGTGACGCAGCACCATGGCGGTCACATCGCCTTGGCCAAACACGCTGGTGCTGCCCTGATCGGCCGCGCTAAGTCCAGACGCACCGCCCATGTCGCCCACTGCCAGCTCGATTTGGGCAATGTGGTCGGCAGCATCCATTGAAGCAATCAAGGCGCGCAGAGGCAACAGCATGGCGCTCACATGGGGCGCCAGCACATGGCATTCCTTCATATCGGCCACATAGCGGCTCTTGCGCTCATGAAAGCCAATCAGCACCGCGCCTTTCTTGCGCACATTGCGTACCGACAAACGGGCGCGGTAGCGGTAGCCCCAGGCCGGGCCTTCAATGGGGCGTAGTACGTTCACCGCCTTGACTTTGCCGATGTGCCAGAGGTTGTCTTCCAGCACGCGCTGCTTCACGGCCACTTGGGCGCCGATGTGCAGGTGCTGCATCTTGCAGCCGCCACACGCACCTTCATGCAGTCCAAAATGCGGGCAGCCAGGGCGCACGCGCTGGGAGGACTCCAAATGGATTTCGGTGAGCGTGCCTTTTTCAAAGCTGTTCTTAGAGCGGTGGATCTGCGCACTGACGATTTCAAACGGCAGCGCACCATCAATAAACACCACTTTGCCATCGGGCTTGTGGGCGACGCCTTGGGCTTCAAGGTCCAGCGATTTAACTTTGAGCCAGCCTTCGGGCAGCGGCTTGTCTTGGGGGGTATCGGTCGAAGTGTGGTCAGTCATGCCCCAATTGTCTCAGGCTTGGGGCCGCTGGTCTCTACATCAAGGCATCGCGGCTGATACCACGGCGTGCAATATGGCGTTTGAGCTTAAAAATGGCCTCGTTTTGTACCTGGCGTACCCGCTCACGGGTCAAGCCCAGCCGGACACTGAGGACATCCAAGGTTTCAGGCTCCCGATCATGCAAGCCAAAACGTCCTTCTAAGACTTCGCGCTCGCGGGAGGACAAGGTAGCCACCCATTGCTCAAGAAGTTGGTCCACCTCATGCGCTTGGGTAATGTCCAGTGGGTCCAATGCCAAAGCGTCTACCAGCCCATCACCCAAGGTTTGATCCCCATCCACACTGCTCAAAGCAGCGTCCAGAGAGCGCGGTGCTTCTGCCATGGAGAGCAGATCTTCGACCTCACTGGCGTCACGGCCCAGCAGTGCCGCTATATCGTCTACACGGATGCCATCGGGCCGCTGTGCGACCAGATCACCGTCACCTTCCAGCGTTTTTCGGGCCCGCAAGACCTGCTGCAACTCGCGCACCACGTTGACGGGTAATCGCACCGCCCTGCCTTGGTACATCAGCGCGCGGTCTACTGACTGACGTATCCACCAAGTGGCATATGTGGAAAAGCGAAAACCTCGCTCCGGTTCAAACTTGTCGATGGCGTGCATGAGGCCCAGATTGCCCTCCTCGATCAAGTCAGAAACCGGAACTCCGCGCCCGCCATATCCCTTTGCAATGCTGACCACCAATCGAAGATTGTGCTCAATCATGCTTTGTCGGGCGGCGAAATCACCGGCCCTTGCACGCACGGCCGTATCAAACTCTTCTTGGGGGGTAAACAGCTCGGTCTTGCGCACGCCGCGCAAGTAGACACCTAAGGTATCAGAGGACTCATCACCCGCTTTAGCTACAACTTCAATAGCATCCTGCGCAATATCGACGGGCGGCAAGGCCTCATTCTCATCAGAAACTTCCCCCGTTGGGCCTTGGTTCTCGTTCATGCCGGTTAAACCATTGCCAAAGGGAGTGTTCATGCGTTTAGTCCACTATCTGTTGGGCAGGTATTTACTGGGATCCACAGGTTTGCCTTGCCTGCGTACCTCAAAATGCAGCTTGACCCGGTCTGCATCACTGTTGCCCATTTCGGCAATTTTTTGGCCGCGCTTGACGTTTTGGTCTTCCTTGACCAGCAATGTCTGGTTATGGGCATAGGCGGTAAGGTAGGTGTTGTTGTGCTTGAGAATAATCAGATTCCCATATCCACGCAATCCCGCGCCCGAGTACACCACGCGTCCATCAGCCGCGGCCAGCACGGGGTCACCGGCAGCTCCACCAATATCTAGGCCTTTGTTCTTGACTTCATCAAAGCCAGCAAGCACCGGGCCTTTGCCAGGCCACATCCAATTGGGTTCGTCGTCACCTGCGGCAGCCGCACCAGCAGCAGGCTTGGTATCCGCGGGCTTGGTGTCAGCAGTTTTTGCTTCCGCAGTTTTGGGGTCTGCCGCTTTAGGGTCCGTTGGCTTCGCTTCGCCAGTTTTAGGTTCTGCAGGCTTGCTGTCTGTCGCACTACTCGGTTTGGAAGGCAGGGGCGCAGCGGTCACAGCAGCAGTGCCTACGGGTTTGGCGACTGCACCAGTTTCTGCCGCTATGGGTGGTATGACCCGCAGCACTTGTCCTACCTCAATCTTGTTGGGGTTTTCCAATGCATTCCAACGGGCGATGTCTTTGTAGTTCTGACCGCTGTCTAAGCCAATGCGAATCAGACCATCACCAGGCTTCACGGTGTAATAGCCGGGCTTGCCAGCATTTTCAAAGCCAGGAGGCTGCTTGACGGGGGGCGTGTTGGGGTCCAGTGCTGCCGTTCTAGGGCTTGCGGCGGTTCCACGGTCCTCCACTGGCGCGCGGTTCAGGGGCTTTGATCCACACCCCACCAATCCCATGGAGAGGGACACAACGGTCCATCCCAAAACGCCACGCAATTTACCAAACATAAGCAATATCCTTCAAGCAACGCCTGATTTTAGAGGGACAAAGTGCACCGCCTCTAAAACCGTTTGATGTATTCCATGCGCGGTTTTGTCAATGACCACCAAGGCCTGGGCGCCTTGGGCGCCGCCCGTCGTAGAGACAGGGGCGACCAGTCGCGCGCCCACTGCCAGTTGATCAATCCACGCTTGCGGAATGGCCTCGCCACCTGCCGCAGCGATGATGCCTGCGTAGGGAGCGCCCTTGGCGTAGCCCACCATCCCGTCGCCAAACAGCAGGTGCAAATTGGCCAAACGCATGGTGCGCACGTTCTCGCGGGCCTTGTCGTGTAGGCCGCGCAGCCGTTCGATGGTGTAGACCTCGTCGGCCAGCAGGCTCAACACGGCGGCTTGGTACGCACAGCCAGTACCGATCTCCAAAACACGGCCTAGCTTGCCTTGCGCTCCATTACGCAATAGCTCCAACATGCGGGACACGACGCCGGGCTTGGAGATGGTTTGCCCCAAGCCGATAGGCAAGCTAGTGTCTTCATAGGCTTGGTTCGCCAGTGCGGTATCAACAAAGCGATGGCGCTCAACAGTCCCCATAGCATGCAGTACCAAGGGGTCACGTACCCCCTCCTCTGCCAACTTTTGCACCATACGCATGCGCAAGGCGCTGGACTCGCCAGCCGCACCCCGAGTAGGCGGAACACTGACAATCCCGCCACGCGCCGCTGCCAGCGCTTGTGGTGCAACCCGCAACGTGTGCGAACTGGGCAACACGGCAGATACAGGCTTTGGGAGTGCCGCTTTTACAGGCATTGGCAAAGTTGCCGGGGTTTGCGTTTTGCTTGCTGCAGTCAGGCCAACGGGCTTACCTGAAGGATTGGGCCGTGTTTGGGCCAGTGTTTCATCTAACTGGGCGGGAAAACTGGGGCGCCGCTGGTTCATGCCTACGCCACCGACGCTGGGCCTGCAGACAGGCGAGAGGCAGTTTGCGCCCAATAGCTCAGGCTGTCGTGGTCCGTCAGATCTACCTTCAGTGGCGTGACTGCAATATGGCCTTGGGCGGTCGCGTGAAAGTCGGTTCCATCGGCATCGTCTTTGACCGGGCCCGCAGCACCGATCCAGTACATGGTTTGACCACGAGGGCTTTGCTGAAGAATCACTTTTTCCGCTGCATGGCGCTTACCAAGTCGGCAGAGCTTGACGCTACCGATGGCCTCGTAAGGCAAATTCGGAATGTTCACATTGAGCAACCACGGGGTTGTCGTCACCATGCGCTGCTGTTGCATAGACTGAACGAACTCTCTGGCCTTGCGAGCGGCTGATGCGAGCTCTACCCAGTCTTTTTCCACCTGGGAGAATGCAATGGCGGGCACACCAAACAAAAAGCCTTCCATCGCAGCACCCACAGTGCCTGAATAAATGGTGTCATCACCCATATTGGCGCCATTGTTGATACCAGACACCACTAAGTCAGGACGGTAGTCCAGCAGGCCAGACATGGCAATGTGCACGCAATCTGCCGGTGTGCCATTGACATAGCGAAAGCCGTTGCTCGCGCGTGCCACATACAGGGGCGAATGCAGGGTCAAGGCATTGGACTTGGCGCTGTTGTTTTGCTCAGGGGCGATCACCTCAACATCGGCAATATCCTTGAGTGCGTCATACAAAGCTACTATGCCGGGCGCTTGGTAACCGTCGTCGTTGGAAATTAGGATTTTCATAGTCTGTGGGAGTTCGCAACCATTGTAGGTGCGCTGCGGGTATCAGGTCGCTTGAGAGACATTTTCAACGCAGCCTAGAACCTATCATGCACCACCGATTTATGGAGACAACCTGATGCACGCTTGGCTTTGCGAAAACCCTGTGGGTGTAGATGCCCTGAACTGGCAAGAGCTGCCCATGCCACAGCCCCAAGCGGGCGAAGTGCTGTTGGAAATCAAAGCTGCCAGTCTGAACTTCCCAGATCTTCTGATTGTCCAAAACAAGTACCAGTTCAAGCCACCCTTGCCTTTTGTGCCAGGCTCAGAGTACGCTGGTGTCGTGCAGGCCGTGGGCGAAGGGGTGCGCCACCTTGCGGTGGGCCAGCGGGTCGCGTGTTTAAGTGGCACGGGTGGCTTTGGTACCCACACGATTGCACCAGCCGCACTGTGCATGCCTTTGCCTGAAGGACTAGGTTTTGTAGATGCTGCCGCCTTCATCATGACCTACGGCACCTCGCACCATGCCCTGGTTGACCGCGCCCAACTCAAGGCGGGGGAAACCGTATTGATCTTGGGCGCTGCGGGCGGCGTTGGCACGGCCGCCATTCAGATTGCAAAGGCAATGGGTGCCAGAGTCATCGCCGCAGCCTCTACACAAGACAAATGTGACCTGTGTTTGTCCTTGGGTGCAGATGCCAGCATCAACTACTCGCATGAAAACTTGCGTGAAGCCCTCAAAACCTTAACGCAGGGCAAGGGCCCCGATGTCATCTATGACCCGGTGGGTGGCGACATGGCGGAGCAAGCCTTCAGGTCTATCGCGTGGCGGGGCCGTTACTTGGTTGTAGGATTTGCAGCGGGCCCTATCCCGGCGCTCCCCTTTAACTTGGCCTTGCTCAAGGGTGCGTCCATTGTGGGTGTGTTCTGGGGCGACTTTGCCAAACGCGAGCCTAAGAGCAACGCGGCCATGTTGCAAGCGTTGGCGCACTGGTATGCCAGCGGCAAGATCAAACCCGTCATTGACCGCACGATGCCTATGGCTGAACTCAAGGCCGCTTACGCACACATGTGGTCTCGTGCTGTCAAAGGCAAACTAGTGATGGTGAACGCAGACGCCTAAGCGGCCTCGCGACAGGAAGCCGGGGCCATTAGTGCTAGCCCTATGGCCTAGGCTGCCGTACACTTTTGTAACCCTCTGCAAAAGGTAATTGGTAATGCAAACCCAGTCTTCTGATCTGAGTGTTAAAGCCTTTCACCAGATCCTCCTGTGGCCACTGAGGTTAATGCCCGTGCGTGGGTCTGTTGGACAGCACGCAAAACCTTGGCAACTGTTGGCCGACATGGGCGAAGCCAGCCCGTGGCGTGAAGTTGTCGACGAGTACACCGGTGACAGTGATCGCTTTCATGAGCGTCACTACAACGAGTTTGTGACCTTCCTGCCCTACGTTCAGCGATTTTTGTATGGCGAAGGCCGCAGCCCCAAGGGCGCAGGTGCTGCAGGTTCTCCGATGCGCGTGTTTAGGCGCTCTGATGTGAAATCTGTGCGCGTTACGACCCGCGAAGGCACGGCCGCGTTGACGCTGGACATCGTGCATGTAGATCTGTACTTTTTTCTGGATCTTGATTTGGTGTTGCTCAACGTCGAGGTGTGCGCCAGTGCCCTCACTTTGGCACAGGCGCAAGAGGTGATGTACCGGTTTGGTCGTGGCTACCCAGCAGGCTGGGATGCCCAAGGTCACGCCCAGCACTGCTTGGCCAGCGCGCAATGGTTGGGACATGATGACCGCGTACTGGCTGAATCAGATGCCCACGACAGAGATAGCTTTATGGCGCATGTCAGCAGCCACCGTGCCCCGCGCACGGCTACCCATTGGGCTTGGTTGCTGCAACCTTTGGTGAGCGACCACTCGGACCAAGCCGGCGCTCTGCGTTACCGGCAAATTGAGTACTACCGCATGCCCTTGCTGGCATATCTGGCGCTTGATCGGCCACAAGCCCTTGAGCGCAACGATTTCATTCGACTAGGACTTGTCACTGGAGAAGCACGCCCCGGGGACGATGCTCAGGCACATCAAAAAGAGGTGCACTTTCAGCACTTTGAAAAAGACTATTGCTACGACCGGTTTTGGATTCCGACCGGCGCCGCACCGCATACCCGCTATTTGTGCAGCGGGCGTTCACTCGTGGTGGTGGGAGATGCAAACAGCCCGTTCTTCATGTGCAGAGACAGAGGCGTGCTTGCCCAGTTTAGGCATCAACACTTCTTGCTGTTTTTGATTGCGCACTTCCAAAAAGCAGCTCTGCTGATGTTTTCTGACCGTCTGGCTGAAGCGCTGAAGAATCTCGACATCACCGACGCGGCCAGCGTGCGCAGCTTCAAGCGCACCATTCGCGATAGCTTTGCCAGTTTCTTACGCTTTACCCATCGCTACTGGTTTCACTCAGTGTCAGAGCAAGCGCAAGTGCGTACTTTGTTCAGAATGTGTGCCGGGCATCTTGGCTTAGACCCACTCTATGCAGAGGTCAAAGAACGTATTGCCGAAATGAACCAATATCTGGAGGCAGACAGCATCCGTCGCCAAGCCAACACGGTGGTAAGGCTGACGGTGGTCACTATTTTTGGTTTGATCGGCACGGTCACCACGGGTTTCTTGGGCATGAACCTATTGGCTGAAGCGGATGCACCGATTGAACGCAAACTAGCGGTGTTTGCGGCTGTTTTCCTATTGACCACAGCGCTGACCGTTTACACCATGGCCAAGTCTAAGCGGCTGTCTGACTTTCTGGACGTGTTATCCGACGAGCGCGCCACTTGGTGGCAAAAAACCAAAGCGTTCGTACTCATCTGGAACAAGAACACCGACTGAACGTGCAACGTTCGCCCCGGAAAACAAAAAAGGACTTGCAAATGCTTGCAAGTCCTTTTTGAACCAATTACTTGGTGGGCAGTACAAGTTTCGAACTTGTGACCCCTGCAGTGTGAATGCAGTGCTCTACCCCTGAGCTAACCGCCCTGAATGTGTATCAGGAAAGACGCATATTATATACCAGCTTTAGGCAAGCTTACGCCACATCGTTTTGCCACCACTGGATTTATCCATTTGCGTAAGCACATCGTCATGGGCTGTGAGCTCTTGTGCATTGGCTTCCAAAATGGGCAAAGTAAACCGTGTCAAATCCACATTCACCACTTGGATGCCGGGTTCATCCTGGGTCCCGCTGTCCATCAACAAGGCATCTTGGCCACGGGTCATGTTGATGTAGACGTCCGCCAGTAGCTCTGCATCTAACAAAGCGCCATGCAGTGTTCGACCCGAGTTGTCTACCTCCAAGCGGTCACACAAGGCATTCAAGCTGTTGCGCTTGCCCGGAAACATTTCCTTGGCCATGACCAGCGTATCGACCACGCCAGACACATGCTCGCGCAGAGGCGGCTTGCCCAAGAGCGCCAACTCCATATCCAAAAAGCCGAGGTCGAACGGCGCGTTATGGATGATGATTTCCGCGCCTTGCAGATAGGCTAACAACTCAGCCACCACGTCTTTGAATGGCGGTTTATCCGCCAAAAACTCGGTGGTGATGCCGTGCACCCGCAACGCATCTTCGTGGCTGTCTCGCCCCGCGTTCAAGTAGTAATGGAGATTGTTACCAGTGAGCTTGCGGTTGACCAACTCCACGCAGCCAATTTCAATGACGCGGTCGCCGTCATGGGCGTTCAAACCTGTGGTTTCGGTATCCAGAAAAACTTGACGCATGGCTCAAACCCACTCAGTGATTTTCTTTGGCGTGGTTGATGGTGTATTTGGGGATCTCCACCAGCAGGTCTTTTTGCGCCAAAAATGCTTGGCAACTCAAGCGCGAATTGGGCTCTAAGCCCCACGCGCGATCCAACAAGTCTTCTTCGTTTTCGTCCAAGGCATTAAGCGAGGCCATGCCCTCGCGCACGATGACGTGGCAGGTAGTGCACGCGCAACTCATATCGCAGGCGTGCTCAATGTGGATGTTGTTTTCCAGCAAGGCTTCGCAAATCGAGGTGCCAGCAGGTGCTGATATCTCTGCGCCTTGCGGGCAGTATTCAGCATGGGGAAGTATTTTGATAATGGGCATAGACAAAAGGGCCTAAGCAGCTCACATGGCCGCAATATTTTTACCAGACAAAGCGTGGCTGATGCCACGGTTCATGCGCATAGCCGCAAAGGCTTCCGTTGCCTGCGCAAGGGCTTTGCATTGTGCTTCGATCAATGCGGCATCGTCTTGCACCATCGAACCTAGCACCACCTCTACTGCACTATCGATCAAAACGCGTTCAGCGTCGTTCAGCAGATCACCATCAGCCGCCAAGGCACTGCGCGTGGCCATCACCAAGCGGTCTGCGTCAACACGCGCTTCCACTAGCGCCCGTGCGCGCATGTCTTCTTGCGCGGTGGAAAAGCTGTCTTGCAACATCTTGGCAATTTGATCATCCGCCAAGCCGTAGGAGGGTTTGACATCAATGCGCGCTTCCACACCACTGACTTGTTCATGCGCAGAGACACTCAAAAGGCCATCCGCATCCACTGTAAACGTCACGCGGATGCGCGCAGCACCTGCGGCCATAGGTGGAATGCCACGCAACTCAAACCGAGCCAGGCTGCGGCAGTCCGCCACCAAGTCACGTTCACCCTGTACGACGTGCAATGCCAGCGCGGTCTGACCGTCTTTGTAGGTGGTGAAGTCTTGCGCCATGGCAGTAGGTATGGTTTGGTTGCGCGGAACGATGCGTTCCACCAAACCACCCATGGTTTCCACGCCAAGGGACAAAGGAATTACGTCCAGCAGCAGCAAATCTCCCGCGGCGTTGTTGCCGGCCAGTTGATTGGCTTGAATCGCGGCACCCAGCGCAACGACTTCATCAGGGTTTAAGTTCGTCAGCGGCGCACGGCCAAAAAAGTTTGCAACTGCTTGCTGGATGTGGGGCATGCGGGTGGAGCCACCCACCATTACCACGCCTTGTACGTCTTGCGCAGACAACCGCGCATCGCGCAGCGCCTTGCGCACCGCCAGCATGGTGCGCTGTGTCAATGCAGCTGTAATCTCAACAAACTGCGCACGAGACAGGTCAAATACGATGCTGGCGCCCGTCAAATCGGCACGGAACGCTACAGAATCAGAAGCAGTCAACGCTTCTTTGCAGACACGTGCTGCACGCTTCAACGCCGCCTTGTCTGCGGCACCATCGACCTTGGCACCCGTTTGCAGCAAGACCCAATCAGCAAGCGCTTGGTCATAGTCATCACCTCCCAAAGCGGAATCGCCGCCCGTGGCAATCACTTCAAAAACACCCTGGGTCAAGCGCAGGATGGAAATATCAAACGTGCCACCACCGAGGTCGTAAATGGCATACACGCCCTCGCTTGCGTTATCCAAACCATACGCAATAGCGGCTGCCGTCGGCTCACTGATCAGGCGCAACACGTTGAGCCCTGCCAACTTGGCCGCGTCCTTGGTAGCCTGGCGTTGGGCTTCGTCGAAGTAGGCGGGTACGGTAATCACCGCACCAAACAGATCGTCATTGAACGTATCTTCCGCCACATAACGCAGTGTTGCCAAGATTTCAGCACTGACTTCCACCGGAGACTTCTCGCCCACAATCGTGTCAATGCCCAGCATGCCTGCGTGGTCCACCAAGCGGTAAGGCAGTTTCTCGGCACCCACAATGTCTTTCACACTGCGCCCCATAAAGCGTTTGACCGAGGCAATGGTGTTTTCAGCGTCGCTGGCCAAAGCTTCTTGCGCTGTGAATCCAATCTGCCGCCCACCGCCGGGCAAATAACGCACCACCGAAGGCAAGATGACCCGCCCTTGGGCGTCTGGCAAGCATTCCGCAACGCCATTGCGCACTGCGGCAACCAAAGAATGTGTGGTCCCCAAGTCAATGCCAACGGCAATACGCCGCTCATGCGGATTGGGCGATTGCCCGGGTTCGGAAATTTGTAAGAGCGCCATGGGCTTATTTATTCAAACTGGTCAAAGCTGCGATCCAAATCTTGGCCGAACTTTTCCAAAAACATCAGGGCGCGCACTGGCAAAACTGCCGCCGCGTAGTCAGGCGCTTGATCGAGCTTCTGGGCCAACTCCGCAAACAGAGCACGTTTGGCGGCGTCTACATCGTTGCGCAAGCTATCAAGGGCATCGATGGTAGCAGCCTCGTCCAAAGCTTCACGCCACTCCATTTGCTGCATCAAAAACTGCGCAGGCATGGCAGTATTGCTATGCGCATGGATGGGTGCACCACCCAGCTCGCACAAGTAGGCCGCGCGTTTTAGCGGGTCTTTGAGACGTTGGTACGCCTCATTGATGCGCACAGACCATTGCATGGCAACCCTTTGAGCAGCCGCACCATGCATGGCAAACTTATCAGGGTGAGCCTCACGTTGAAGCTCTTTCCAGCGCGCGTCTACAGCGGCACGGTCTTGGGTGAACTGCGGTGTAAGACCAAACAGTTCAAAATCATTGGACTGAAGGTTCACACCCGGAAAGACTCACCGCAGCCGCACTTGTCGCGCTCGTTCGGGTTGTTGAAACGAAATCCTTCGTTCAATCCTTCGCGCACAAAATCTAACTCGGTGCCGTCGATGTAAGCCAAGCTTTTGGGGTCTACCAGCACTTTGACACCATGGCCTTCAAACACCAAGTCTTCCGGCGCCAATTCGTCCACGTATTCCAGTTGGTACGCCAAGCCGGAGCAGCCGGTGGTCTTAACGCCCAAGCGAACGCCAACGCCCTTGCCCCGTTTCACAAGGTAGCGGTTAACGTGCCGCGCTGCGGCTTCGGTCACGGTGACTGCCATATCAGTTCAGGTGCTTTTTTTTGTAGTCATCCACGGCCGCCTTGATAGCGTCTTCTGCCAAGATGGAACAGTGAATTTTCACAGGTGGCAGAGCCAACTCTTCGGCAATTTCGCTGTTCTTTAGGGCTGCCGCTTGGTCCAAAGTTTTGCCTTTGACCCATTCGGTCACCAATGATGACGACGCAATCGCAGAACCACAGCCGTAGGTCTTAAAACGCGCATCTTCAATCACGCCGGTGACGGGATTGACTTTAATCTGCAACTTCATCACGTCGCCGCAAGCGGGAGCGCCCACCATGCCTGTGCCCACCGTGTCATCGCCCTTGTCAAAGGAACCCACGTTGCGGGGATTTTCGTAGTGATCAACCACTTTGTCTGAGTAAGCCATATCTATGTACCTTGATGAAATGTGTGCGAGTTAGTGGGCGGCCCACTGGATCGTGCTGATGTCAATGCCTTCTTTGTACATGTCCCACAGCGGGCTGAGGTCACGCAGTTTGGCTACGTTGAGCTTGATAGTCTCGACAGCGAAATCAATGTCCGCCTCTGTTGTCCAACGACCAATGGTCATGCGCAAGCTGCTGTGTGCCAACTCATCGCTGCGCCCCAGAGCGCGCAGCACATAGCTAGGCTCCAAGCTGGCAGAGGTGCAAGCGGAGCCACTGGAGACAGCCAAGCCTTTGATCCCCATCATCAAAGACTCACCTTCCACATAGTTGAAACTCATGTTCAAGTTATGGGGTACGCGCTTTTCCAAGTTTCCGTTAATGAACACCTGCTCGACATCTTTGAGCCCTGCCAACATACGGTCATGCAGAGCGCGGATGCGTGCGTTGTCGGTAGCCATTTCGGCTTTGGCAATGCGGTAAGCCTCACCCATACCCACGATTTGGTGCGTAGGCAGCGTGCCGGAGCGCATACCACGCTCATGGCCGCCACCGTGCATTTGGGCCTCTAAGCGCACACGCGGCTTACGGCGAACAAACAGGCCTCCAACCCCTTTGGGGCCATAGGTTTTGTGGGAGGTCAGGCTCATCAAATCGATAGGCAACTGAGACATGTCGATATCCACGCGACCTGTCGCTTGGGCAGCGTCCACATGGAAGATGATGCCTTTCTCACGGCAGATAGTCCCCAAAGCTACTACGTCTTGGATCACGCCGATTTCGTTGTTCACGAACATCACGCTTACCAAAATCGTATCAGGGCGGATTGCCGCTTTGAAAACATCCAAATCAATGAGACCGTCTGCCTGAACGTCCAGGTAGGTCACCTCAAAACCTTGACGCTCCAACTCACGGCAAGTGTCCAGCACCGCCTTGTGCTCGGTCTTCACTGTAATGATGTGCTTGCCCTTGGACTTGTAAAACCCTGCGGCGCCCTTGAGCGCAAGATTGATGGACTCGGTAGCGCCCGAGGTCCACACGATCTCACGAGGATCCGCACCAATCAAGGCTGCGACATGCTCACGCGCCTTCTCAACGGCGGCTTCAGCTTCCCAGCCCCACGCATGGCTGCGCGATGCGGGGTTACCAAAATGCTCACGCAGCCAAGGAACCATCGCATCAACCACCCGCTCATCGCAAGGGGTGGTGGCGCTGTAGTCCATGTAAATGGGAAAGTGGGGAGTGGAATCCATGGCGGGCTCGTTGCTGGCTAAAAAGGAAAAATGAAAATCAGGACTTGGAGAAAGCATTGCCCAGGGCAAAAACAGAATTGGGCGTGTTCACGCGAATCGTCTGCGACACCGGCATGGCAGATATGGCGCGCTTGAGGCTGGGGCCTTCTTCAACTTGCAAGCCCTTCGCCAATTGATCGTCGACTAACTTTTGCAGCGTGACCGACTCCAAAAACTCGACCATGCGCACATTCAAAGAAGCCCACAAGTCATGGGTCATGCAGCGGGCTCCTTCGCCCATGCAATTCTCTTTACCGCTGCATTGCGTGGCATCAATGGGTTCGTCCACCGACAAGATAATGTCCGCAACGCTGATATCACCTGCCTTACGGGCCAACATATACCCGCCGCCCGGGCCGCGCGTGGACTCCACGAGGTCGTGGCGACGAAGCTTACCGAACAGCTGCTCCAAGTAAGACAGTGAAATTTGCTGGCGCTGACTGATGGCGGCCAAGGTCACAGGGCCACTGTTTTGGCGCAAACCTAGGTCGATCATGGCTGTGACCGCAAAACGGCCTTTGGTGGTGAGACGCATCGCATGCTCCTTCAGTCGCATTTGGTTGACTAACTGAGTCAAGTATACCAAAAACCCAGTAAATTTGTCGGGTACCCTGAAGTTTTAAGGGGTAACCCTAGGCCTAGGCCTAGGCCCAAAACAACTGTTTAGAGCAGGCCCACGACGTTGTCATTGCCAGGTGCACCGAACGCCTGCTGTTTGAGAATGCTCAATTGATCTCGCACACGGGCGGCTTTTTCAAACTCCAGATTGCGGGCGTGCTCCATCATGAGTTTTTCAAGTCGTTTGATTTCGCGTGAAATGTCTTTCTCACTCATATCTTCGACTTGTGCGCGTTGCTGTGCATCACGCTCCAGCCGCTCGGCTTCTTTGCCCGCTTTCTCGCTGTAAACCCCATCGATCAGATCGCGCACCTGCTTCACGATACTGCGGGCGGTAATGCCGTGGGCTACGTTGTGCGCCAACTGCTTGGTTCTGCGCCGCTCGGTTTCTCCAATGGCGCGGGCCATGGAGTCCGTGAATTTGTCGGCATACAGAATGGCGCGCCCATTCAAGTTGCGGGCCGCTCGCCCAATTGTCTGAATCAGGGAGCGTTCTGACCTTAAGAACCCTTCTTTGTCCGCATCCAAAATGGCGACCAAAGACACCTCTGGGATGTCGATGCCTTCACGCAAGAGATTGATACCCACCAACACATCAAACGCGCCCAGCCGCAAGTCACGCAAAATCTCTACCCGCTCCACGGTATCCACGTCACTGTGCAAATAGCGGACCTTGACGCCGTTGTCGGTCAAGTAGTCGGTGAGCTGCTCCGCCATCCGCTTGGTCAAGGTGGTAATGAGCACACGCTCGTTCTTTTCAACGCGGATCCTGATTTCTTGGAGCACATCGTCCACTTGGCTTGTTGCGGGACGCACCTCCACCTCAGGGTCTACGAGGCCAGTCGGGCGCACCAGCTGCTCCACCACTTGCCCTGCATGGGCCTTCTCCCAGTCTCCTGGGGTAGCCGACACAAATACCACTTGCCGCATCTTGGTTTGGAACTCTTCAAACTTCAGCGGCCGGTTATCCAGCGCGCTAGGCAAGCGAAAACCATACTCCACCAAGGTCGTTTTGCGCGAGCGGTCGCCGTTGTACATGCCGCCAAACTGGCCGATCAACACATGGCTTTCGTCCAAAAACATCACGGAGTCTTTGGGCAAATAGTCCGTCAAGGTCGCGGGTGGTTCGCCGGGTGCGGCACCACTCAGGTGACGCGTGTAGTTCTCAATGCCCTTGCAATGCCCGACTTCGCTGAGCATTTCCAAATCAAAACGGGTGCGCTGCTCCAAGCGTTGCGCCTCGACCAGTTTGCCCTGCCCCACGAACTCTTTCACCCGGTCAGACAACTCGACCTTGATGGTTTCCACCGCAGCAAGCACACGGTCGCGCGGCGTGACGTAGTGGCTGCTGGGGTACACCGTAAAGCGTGGAATCTTTTGCCGAATACGCCCGGTCAATGGGTCAAAGAGTTGCAGCGACTCAATTTCGTCATCGAACAACTCAATACGCAAAGCCATTTCACTGTGTTCAGCGGGGAACACGTCAATCGTGTCCCCACGCACACGGAAAGCACCCCGTGAAAAATCCATATCGTTGCGCTGGTACTGCATGCGCACCAACTGAGCAATCATGTCGCGCTGCCCCATGGTGTCGCCCGTGCGCAAGGTCATCACCATCTGGTGGTAGGCCTCGGGCTGCCCAATACCGTAGATGGCCGAAACCGTGGCCACAATCACCACATCGCGCCGCTCCAAAATGCTCTTGGTACACGACAAGCGCATTTGCTCAATGTGCTCGTTGATGGCCGAGTCTTTCTCAATGAACAAGTCCCGCTGCGGCACATAGGCCTCGGGCTGGTAGTAGTCGTAGTAGCTGACAAAATATTCCACCGCGTTCTTAGGGAAAAACTCGCGGAACTCGCTGTACAACTGCGCCGCCAAGGTCTTGTTCGGGGCATACACAATGGCAGGACGCCCCAGGCGCGCAATCACATTGGCCATCGTAAAGGTCTTGCCAGAACCGGTGACACCCAACAAGGTCTGGAACACTTCCCCATCGTTGACACCCTCCACTAGCATCTCGATAGCAGTAGGTTGATCACCTGCGGGCGGATACGGCTGGTACAGCTCAAACGGAGAACCCGGATACCGGACAAACGTGCCCGTTTGAATCTCGGGCGTGTCGTCAGAAGATGCGATCGTGAGGGGCGTGGGGGCGGGCATGGGGAATAGGCAAATGGCGTGAGCCAAGCATTATCTGCCTTACACCGTTTCAATGCCCAGAAACACAAAGAGCCACTTGCGTGGCCCTTCCCTTCGTGACGAATGCAGTGTCTCAGTGCGCTTCGGCCATCTTGGCGGCTTCAATCACGCCACGCTGGTCTTCTTTGGCACCGTTGAAAAAGTAGTTCAAGACCACGGCGGCTAAGGTCGTCAGCAAAATGCCCGACTCGATCAAAGGATGGATGTTGTGCGGCATCCATTGCTTGAAGTTGGGTGCCACCAACGGAACCATGCCAATACCAAGGGAGATGCCGACGACCATGCCGTTGTTGCGGTTGTTCTTAAAGTCCACATTGCCCAAAATGCGCACTCCCGTGGCAGCCACCATGCCGAACATCACCAAGCCAGCACCACCTAGCACCACGGTGGGCAGCGACTCCACCAGAGCCGCCATTTTGGGCAAGACCCCAAGGGCAATCAAAATCACACCGCCGGCCACGCAGACAAAGCGACTTTTCACGCCAGTCACCGCCACCAAGCCCACGTTTTGCGAGAAGCTGGTGTAGGGGAAGGTGTTGAAAATACCGCCGATCAAGGTTCCCAAGCCATCTGTGCGCAGGCCACGGGTCAAAGCCTTGCGGTCTACCGGTTTGCCCGTCATCTCCCCCAGCGCCAAGAACATGCCGGTGGACTCCACCATCACGGTCAACATGATGAGCGTCATGGTGAAAATCAAAATCGGATCAAACACCGGCGTGGCAATCTCGAATGGCAGCACCAAGTCAAACCACGCGGCTTTGCTTACCTTGTCAAAGGTCATCGTACCGGTGGCGGCGGTCACTATGCCTCCAATCACAATACCCAAAAGCACGGCGATGTTGGCAATAAAGCCCTTGGCAAACTTCGTAATCAGCAGAATCGAGACGAGGACCAAAGCGGCAACACCCACCCCGCCCAATTCGGCGTATTTGGGGTTGGGAACCGAGGGTGCAAGCGCCAAGCCCGCGGGCACGGGAGGCAACGAGGCACCTGCGGCACTGGCCGCCGCTGTGGCGTCTGCCAACCACTTCGCATGCTCAGGATTCACGATGCTAGGCGCGGTGGGGCCAAACGGGTTGCCAAAAATCCAGTTAATGCCAACCCGCATCAGGCTTATGCCAATCACGGCAATCACGGTTCCGGTCACCACCGGTGGAAAAAAGCGCAGCAGGCTACTGATGAACGGCGCGATGAAGATGGAGATCAGCCCCGCCCCAATGATGGAGCCAAAAATCAGCCCGGCTCCCTCAACGCCAGGGTGTCCGCTTGCAATCGCCAGCATGGGGGCGACCGAGGCAAACGTCACCCCCATCATCACCGGCAACTTGATGCCAAACCACTGCGTGGCACCGAAAGACTGAATCAAAGTCACCAAGCCACAGCAAAACAAATCGGCGGAGATCAGCATAGAGACTTGCTCAGGACTGAGCTTGAGCGCCCGCCCTACGATCAAGGGAACCGCCACAGCACCCGCATACATCACCAGCACATGTTGCAGCCCCAAAGCTGTTAACCGCCCCATTGGCAGGTGTTCATCAACCGCCGCTACTTTCTCCGACATTGCGTTGTCTCCTCGTATTAGTTGGAATGGATACGAGGTCAAACTGTATACACTTTTGGAATACAGGCCACTAGATGCTTACCCTAATGGTGGCTATAAGAAAACGTAGATACCGAAATGAGGTTGGGCGGTCCCCAAAAAAGAAAGGGCCACTGTTGTGGCCCTTCTTGGTTTACTCCAGCACCGAGAAAATGCTGCTGTAGTCGTCCTTCCACAGCTTGAACCCCGGGGGTGCCTCGTAGGCACTCGCATGGGCCAGCGCAGAGCTTTGAAAGAACCCCATGTCGCTGCTGATCAAGGCCCAGCGAGAGCGCAGCACCAGCTTCTCGGGAATGCCCTGGGCATCAACCAAGCGCACGGCTTTGCCAAACTGCTGGGCCGCAGTCTGCACCACGGGGCGCAAGTCCAAGAAGCGGTTGGTGATGTGTACGGCCAACACCCCGTTTGGTTTGAGATGCCTCATGTACTGGGCGAACGCCTCTTGGGTCAACAAATGGATAGGCACGGAGTCGCCAGAAAATGCGTCCACGACCAGCACATCAAATTGCTGGCTTGGTTCTAACTCCAGTTGCAAGCGGGCGTCGCCCAATACGATGTCCGTCTTCGCTTGTGTGCGCGCCAGATAGCTGAAGTTCTTCTGGGCAATCTCTATGACCAGGGGGTCAATTTCGTACAAGCGCATGTAGTCTCCGGTGCGCCCATAGCTAGCCAGCGTGCCGACCCCCAGACCAATGACACCCACACGCAGCGGCCCCTGCGCCGCTTTGATTTGCAGCGCTTTGCCCACCCCACCGTCAGGGCTGTAGTAGGTGGTGGGCACATCCAGCTTATCGGGACTTGTGAACTGTCTCCCGTGGGTGATTTGCCCATGGAACATGCTGCGTGACTGGCGCTCTGCGTTGTGAAATACCTGCAAGGTGCCGTAAAAATTGCGGCGTGTCACCTCCGCGCCATCGGTTTCTTCTTGGTGGTCTTGCACGCGCAAATAGGCAATGCCAAGCAACATGGCGATGCTGCAAGCCCACGCAAGCTGACGCCAACGCGCGTGGAGGCTGGGTATCGAAGGAATCACCGCAAGGGCCGCCACCACGCCTGTAAGCACAATACCAACCGATAGCTCGTAGTTGCTATTAAAACAATATGGCGCAATCACGCCAACAAAAAAACCGCCTAACACGCCACCGACTGACAGCATCAGGTAATAGCCAGTGAGATAGCTGGGGTGCGGCTGCAGACGCGCCAATTCGCCATGGCACACCATGCAGGCCACAAAAAAGGCCGCGAGGTTGACGCCCATAGACACGGCAATAGGCAACTCACTGATGCCCAATGTCGGCAAGTACGCCAGCACCCACAAGCCCAGCACCAGCAGGGGCAAGAACACCTTGCGCTGGTACCAGCCTTGTGTGTCAAAACTCACAATGAATGACAGCAAATACAAAGCCAAAGGTGCCACCCAAATCATAGGAATAGGCGCTATGTTGGTGGTGAGGTAGCTGGTATCGGCCACCATCAAGATCGAAGGGCATGCCGCCAAAGCGGCCCACAATACTTTGTTGCTCCAACGCGGTGCAACACCGTGTAGCTCAGGGCTTGGCGCGGCTATCACCTGCCCACTGCGACCGCGCCACGCTAAGAGCCCGCAGGCCAATACAAAACATGCGAACAAGCCGGACCAAAGATACGACTGCCATTGCGTAGGGAACACAGGCTCAACGGCCAAGGGATACGCCAGCAAGGCCAGCATGGAGCCGAAATTCGACAGCGCAAACAGCCGGTAAGGCACCAAGCCTGCGCGCTCCCTGGCAAACCACGCTTGCAACAAAGGCCCAGTGGTGGAGAGTACAAAATAAGGCAAGCCAATCGACACCGTGAGCAAGCCCAAAATGCGCAAAGTGGGGTTCTCTGCGCCGGTGGGTTTCCAGTCCACGCTAGGCGCAATCGGAATCAGCAACACGCTCAAGAGCAACAAGCCGCCATGCACCAGGCTTTGCCGGTAAGGCGTCAGCTTGCGCACTACCCAGTGCGAGTAAAAGTAACCCAGCAGCAAGACCAACTGGAAGAACAGCATGCAGGTAGTCCACACCGCCGCTGAGCCACCAAACCAGGGAAGAATCATCTTCCCGATCAGCGGTTGCACCTGAAACAGCAGGAATGCACTTAAGAATATGGTCAAGCCATAGTGAATCGTCAGTCGCAGGTTCAAAGGCATGGGTCGGGGCTTAATGGGTAAAACACGTGCGCCACAGCGGCGAGCGCAGTGTAGCGACATGGCGTGTCTTGAGATGCACAGACCATGCCATGGTAGGCAAGGCGCACCGCCTTTACGGACGCCACTTGCTGAGCCAGGCCCCAAAAAACTAAGACGTACAGCGGGCGATGAAGTCACTCACCCAGCCTAGCTGGGTACTCACGTTAAGTGCAGGCGCGTGGCCGCACCCCGGCACCTCGATCACGCTCGTTAGCCCCCGACTCCCAGGGCCGCGCCGCAGCATGGCTTGCACGGTCTCCGGCAAGACCAGGTCAGACTCGGCCCCCCGCAAACACAGCACCGGTATTTGCAGCGCGTCGTAATGCTCCCAAATCAGGTAATCGTTAGGGTGCAAGGTGAACTGTTGCACCATGGCGGGGTCATAGTGCGGCGTCACACGGCCATCTGCCAGGCGTCGGGTGGAGGTCTCCGTCAAACGCCGCCACTGGGCATCGCTCAACCAGCCATACGGCTTGTAGACCTGACGGAAGAACGCCTCCAACTCCAGCACCGTGTCAAACGCTGGCGGCTCCCCCGCGTAGGCACGAATGCGGGCAATGGCAGCGTCCGCCAGTTGGGGCGCATTGTCATTGAGCACCAAGCTTTGAATACGGCCCTGCAAACGCGGCTCGAACAGACCCGACGCGCACACCGTGCCAATGGCCCCGCCCATGGAAGTACCCACCCAGTGTGCCTTGTCTATGTTCAAGTGCTCAAACAAGTCTGCCGCTATACGCGCATAGAAGCGCAAGCAATACTCTTGCGCCGGTGCCGGGCTCCACTGGCTCAAGCCCCGGCCAATCGTGTCCGGGCACACCACGCGGTAACCCAGAGCGCTCAGGTGCGCGGCCAGCTCATCCATGTCGCGCCCCGTGCGGGCCAACCCATGCCAAGCGATGACGGTGCGCTCGTGCTGCGCACCCCACAGCGTGTAGTGAATTTCGCGGCCCGCGCATTGCAGGTAGTGGGAGCTAAATGAACTCATGCCCGTGCCTCCAAGGCCTTGGCGCGCAAACGTCCCACCACGCCAGTCGGAAAGTAGTAGACCGACAACACAAACAACAAACCCAGCCACAAGAGCCAGCGGTCAGGCGACAACAAAGCCGCCAGCAGCGGAACGCTAGCCGTAGCCTCGCTGGCTATCCGCAGTAAGTCCTGCAAATAGCTCTGTGCCACCAAGAACAGCGCTGCGCCAATAGCCGCGCCATACATGGTGCCCATGCCGCCTATCACCACGATGAGCAGCACATCCATCATGATTTCAAACGACAGCGAAGTGTCTGGCCCGTTGTAACGCAGCCAAAGCGCCAGCATGGCCCCAGCCATGCACGCGAACAGCGCCGACAAAATACTGGATGTGGTGCGGTACACCACCACCCGGTAACCAATGGCCTCAGCCCGAAACTCGTTTTCGCGAATGGCTTGCAGCACGCGGCCAAACGGCGAGTTCACGATGCGCAGCAGCACCAGCAGCTGCCCCAGTGCCAGAGCAAAAAGCAGGTAAAAGCACAGCAAACGGCCATCCAGCGTCACGCCCCACAGCGGCTCGTCTGTGAACTCAAAACTCGGAGAGAGCAGCTCGGGCACCTTGAACGACAAACCGTCCTCCCCGCCCGTGATCTCCGACAGCTGCGAGGCCAGCGTCAAAAACGCCGACGCCACGGCCAAGGTAATCATGGCAAAAAAGATGGCCCGCACGCGCAAAGAAAACAGACCAATCACCAATGCCAATACCAGTGATAGCGCCAGCGCCCCCGCCAGCCCCACACCCAAAGCGGCCCATGTTGGCCCCATGCGCGTAGTCGCTACTGCAATGCCATATGCACCAATGCCAAAAAACATGGTGTGGGCAAAACTCACAATGCCGGTGTAGCCCAAGAGCAAATCAAAGCTGGCAACCAGCACCACAAACACCAGCACCTTGGCCGCCACGTTCAGCGCTTTCACGCCCGGAAACAAGAAAGGCGCACCCGCAAGTGCCACCAGCAAAAGCAGCAACACTACAGCCAATATGCGGCTGCGTGGCAGGTCATTGGAAAGAATGCGTTGCAACATACATGCACCTCATCGATTAGTAACTGGGTAGACGCCTTGCGGGCGCCACAGCAAGATGCCCACCATGAGCGCAATGTTGGAAAACAGCGCCAGCTTAGGGACCAAAAACCCGGTGTAATTGGCCATCAGCCCTACCAGCAGGGCACCAATCAAAGCCCCGCCGGTAGACCCCAAGCCGCCAATGATGATGACAATGAAGATGAGCACATTGACCTGTGCGCCCATCTGGGGTGTGACGTTTTGTTGGTACAAGCCCCACATCACGCCGCCCAAGCCTGCCAAGGCGCTGCCCACCACAAACACGCCCACAAACAAGCGATGAATGCGGTAGCCCATGGCCTCAACCATCTCACGGTCTTGCACACCCGCACGAATCAGCAGGCCAATCTTGGTGCGCGACAAGGTCCACGCCAGCGCAGCAAACACGCCCAGCCCCACCACCACGGCCAGTAGACGGTACTTCTCTATCGCGGCATCACCCCAGAGCACAGCACCGCGCAAGGCTTCTGGCAGGGGCATGGCCAACTGTGCGGGGCCCCACACCACCTTGATCAACTCCTCACCAATGATCATGCCGCCCATGGTGATCAGTATTTGCTTCAGGTGCTGTCCATACACCGGGCGCACGATAAAGCGCTCAAACGCCAAGCCCAGTGCGCCCGAGACACCCATGGCCACCAGCATGGCCACAAACACCGCCGCTAGGTTGCGCCACAGGTCTTGCGACCCCGTCCAGTCGCCCATGAGCGCCAGCACACTGGTGGCCACAAACGCGCCCATGGCAATGAACACGCCGTGGCCAAAGTTCAGCACATCCATCAAGCCAAATACCAGCGTCAAGCCCGAGGCGATGATGAACACAATCATGCCCATGGCCAGCCCCGCCACCGTGAGCGTGAGCCAGGTGCTAGGCGCGCCAATCAGCGGCAGCACGGCCAGCGCCAACACGGGCACCAGCAACAGCGGTTTGTAGTCAACGTTCAGCGCTTTCATAGGCTGCGCCCTCCTCTTGCGTCTGGCTTCGCCACGCTACGCTTTACTATATTTTTCATAGCTACCTGCGCAATATCCATGGGCGCCAATGGCACTTTTTGCTTGTTTTTCTTCATATCGCCAGCCCCAAAAGTTGCTGTTGCAGCGCCTCGTCTTGTGCCAGGGCTTGCATGCTGCCCGCGTGCACAACTTGGCCGTTGTCCATCACCGCCACATGGTCGCCCAAGCGTTTGGCAAAGTTGATGTTTTGCTCCACCAGCAAAATAGTGGTGCCCGTTGCCTTGAGCTGCGCAAAGGCTTCGATCATGTTGTTGATCATGGAGGGCGCCAAGCCCTTGCTAGGCTCATCCACGATCAGCAGTTGGCGCGGCTCCACCATGGCGCGGGATACGGCCAGCATTTGCTTTTGCCCGCCTGAGAGCTTGCCTGCGGGGTGGTTCCAAAACTTCTCTACCGCCGGGAACAGCGAAAAAATCCACTGCAGCCGCGTGCTGTCGATCTGGTTCAAACGCTTGGCTTGGCGGGCCGCCAAAAGCATGTTTTCCTTCACACTGAGGTCGGAAAAGATTCCCATGTTCTCTGGCACATACGCCACTTGGCGCGCCGCAATGTCTGGGGTGTTGGCAGCGGTAATGTCGTGTCCGTCAAAACGGACCGTCCCTTGCGAGGCTTTCCACAAGCCCATGATGGTGCGCAGCGTGGTGGTTTTTCCCGCGCCGTTGCGCCCCAGTAGCATGGTGAGCTGGCCGCGCGGCACAGACAGGTCAACCCCATGCAAGATGTGGTACGCGCCGATGTGGGTGTGCACACCCGAGAGTTCAAGGAGCTTGTTACTCATGCCGCCACCCCCAAGTAGGCCTGCTGCACTACGGGCGAGGCAATCACCTCGGCAGGGTCGCCATCGGCCACCAGTTCTCCGTTGTGCAGCACGATGATGCGGTCTGCCAGCTCGCGCACCACATCCATCTTGTGCTCCACCAGCAAAATCGTTTTGCGAGAGTCGGCTTTGAGCTTGCGGATCAAATTCAGAATCACCGGTGCCTCGTCATGGCTCATACCCGCAGTGGGCTCGTCAAACATAAACACGTCGGGCTCCAAGGCCATGAGCATGGCCACCTCTAGCTTGCGCTGGTCCCCATGGGGCAGGCTAGCCACCACGGCGTCTTGCTTGTCTAGCAAGGCCACTTGCTCCAGCACCTCTTGCGCCAAATCGACCAAGGCTCGGTGCTCGCTCCAAATGCTCCACAAGTTCAGACCACGCAAGTGCTTGCCTGCGCGGGCGGATTGCACCGCCAGCCGCACGTTCTCCAACACGCTGAGCTGTGGGAACAAGTTGGTGAGCTGAAATGCCCGGCCCAAGCCTGCCCGGGTGCGTGCAGACACACCCAAGCCCGCCAAACTTTGCCCGTGCAGGCGCACATCGCCCGCAGTGGCTTTGATTTGCCCCGAGATCAGGTTAAAAAATGTGGTCTTGCCAGCGCCATTGGGGCCCACGATAGCCGTGAGCGTGCCTGGGCTAAAGGTGCAGCTCACGGCGTTGACCGCCACGTGCCCACCAAAACGCACGGTCAAGTTTTGGGTTTCCAGCATGCAATGTTTCCAAGAGGCCAAAGACGCCCCGGGCGTAGGCACCGCAGTGCCAGCGCTTGGGGCAACTAGCGCACCGGGCCCTAAGCCAAACGGCGCGCCACACGCATAGGCTTAGCGCTTGTTGCGAATCGGAACATTCATCTCGTCCGCCTTGATTTCACGCACCAGCTCAGGCACGCCCCAAGCGAAAGCGGGGTCTACCTTGATCTTGAAGTGGTACATGCTTTGCAGCGCTTGGTGGTCTTCTTTGCGGAAGGTCATCTTGCCCTTGGGGGTTTCAAAACTCATGCCTTCCATGGTTTTGATCAAGGTGTTGGCAGATGCATCGCCCTTGCTGTTGTTCAGCGCAGTCACCACCGCCATGGCGGCACTAAAACCACCGGCGGTGAAGAAGTCTGGCGGAGCCTTGAACTGGCTGTAGTGGCGTGCCACCATGGCTTCATTCACCGGGTTCTTGGGGATCGAAAAGTAGTAGTAGGTAGCGCCTTCCATGCCGGGCAACTGCTTGTAGGCGGTCATGGCGGGCAAGATGTTGCCACCTGTGGCGATCTCAATGCCATAGCGCTTGAGGTCCATGTCCACAATCTTGAAGGGGTTGCCGCCTGCCCAAATGATGAAGATCACCTTGCGTCCGGGTTGGTCTTTGAGCTTATCAATCAGGCGTTGCGCACCGGCGGTGAAGTCGGTGGTTGCGGGCGGCAGGTATTCTTCATGCACCAGCTTGGCTTTGGTGATGGCTTCTTTGAATGCCTTCACCCCATCGCGCCCAAAGGCCGAGTCTTGTGCCATGGTGGCAATCGTCACGCCAGCTTTGTCCAAAGCGACTGCGTTAGAAATTGCGTCTTGCGAGCTATTGCGCCCCGTGCGGAAAATGTATTTGTTCCACTTGTCACCCGTGATGGAGTCCGCCACCGCTGGCTCCACCAAGAGGATTTTTTTGTACTCTTCGGCCACTGGCAGCATTGCCAAAGCCACGGGAGAGGCGGTGGGGCCCACGGCCAAGTCCACCTTGTCATCCCCGTAGGCGGCAGCCAGCAAGCTCTTGCCCAAATCGGGCTTGCCTTGGTCGTCTTTTTCAATCACCACCAGCTTCTTGCCGGCCACTGTCATGGTGCCATTGGTGGCGTAGTCCAGCCCCATCATGAAGCCGGTCGCCGTTTGGCGGCCATAGGCCTCAAGCGGCCCTGTTTTGCTGTAGATGTGCGCGATCTTGATTTCTTTGCTCTGGGCCCACGCCCCAGCACCCATAACGGCCAAACCGAGGCCCAAAGCAGAAGCAATCACACCTCGGCGTGATGCCCACGCAGCCCATTGAGAAACTTGCATACCGGTCTCCTGTATTTTTTGATGGAACGCACTGTATTTGCACAAAGCGTGCCACGCGCACCATGGGGGTGCGCTACAGGGAAGGCCGCTTTGTTTGGAGCAAATAGCCACCAATTCGTCTAACTTTTAGACATCCATTGACTAATAATTAAACATACGCACAAATTTCAGACAAATTAAACCTGTGTCGCATCAGTCCAAAGTCTGCCGATAGCGCTTAAGAGCCACGGTGCCTGCCACCAGCAAAAACAAGAGCATGGGCCACAGCTCGGGCCAGAGCTGCGTGAAGGTATTGCCCTTGAGCAAGATGCCCCGCACGATGCGCAAAAAATGCGTCAGAGGCAGTATTTGGCCGATGTACTGTGCCCACTGCGGCATGGCCCTGAACGGGAACATAAAGCCCGACAGCAAGATGGAGGGCAGGAAGAAAAAGAAGGTCATTTGCATGGCCTGCAACTGGTTTTTGGCAATGGTGGAAAAGGTAAACCCCACCCCTAAGTTGGCCACGATGAATACGCCAATCAAAGCCAGCAAGAGCGGCATGCTGCCCACCATGGGCACCTCAAACAACACAAAGGCCGCGCCCAAAATCACCCCAAGCTGCACATAGCCCATCACCACATAGGGCAGTATCTTGCCCACCATCACTTCGCTAGGGCGAACGGGGGTAGCCAGCAGGTTTTCCATGGTTCCGCGTTCGCGCTCGCGGGTCATGGCCAATGAGGTGAGCATCACCATGGTCATGGTCAAAATCGTACCCACCAAGCCCGGCACGATGTTGTAGCGCGAGAGCCCCTCAGGGTTGTAGCGTTTGTGCACCCGCACCTCAAACGAAGGTGCAACACCTCCCAAACCGCGCAGCGCGCCCGGCAAATCATGCGCAATGGCTTGGGGCACCAAGGCATTGAGCGCTGCAATCGCGTTGCCCGAGGCACTGGGGTCGGTCGCATCGGCAGACACCAAGAGCGCAGGCTTTTCGCCCCGCATCAAGCGGTGAGAAAAATCGCCAGGGATGACTACCATGAACTGCACCTCTCCGGTCTCTACCAGCGCTTCCGCCTCACGCTCGTTGGTCAGCACATGGTCCACCCGGAAGTAACCGGTGTTTTGCAAAGCGGCCAGCAAGCCACGCGCCATAGGGCCGCTGTCGGTACTCACAATGGCGGTGGGCAAACCTTTAGGGTCGGTGTTGATGGCGTAGCCAAAAAGCACCAACTGCAAAATGGGCACTCCCACCGCCATGCCAAAGGTCAGCCGGTCGCGCATCATTTGTTGAAACTCTTTGATGAACACCGCCAGCATCCGGGCCCAGCTAAAGTGGCTTGACCATGCGGCGCTCATACGAAGTTGTCCTTGGCTTGGTCCACCAAGCGCACAAAGGCATCTTCCAAGTCCGTGGCGCCCGCGGCTTGCACAATAGTGGCAGCCGTGCCCTGCGCCAGTATGGTTCCGTACGCGATGTAGACCAATCCGTGGCAGCGCTCTGCCTCGTCCATGTAGTGGGTCGACACCAACACCGTAATGCCCTGCTCCGCCAGTTGGTGCAGCTGCTCCCAAAACTCGCGCCGCGCCTTGGGGTCCACCCCAGCGGTGGGCTCATCTAACAGCAGCAGGCGTGGCGAGTGGATCAAGCACGCCGCCAGCGCCAGCCGCTGCTTCCAGCCGCCTGACAAAGAGCCCGCCAGCTGCGCGTGGCGCGCACCCAAACCCAAGCGCTGCAGCGCGCCGTCTACCGCCTGCTTGCGATGAGGCAGCTCAAACAAGCGCGCAACAAAGTCCAGGTTTTCTCGAATCGACAAGTCGTCGTACAAACCAAACTTCTGGGTCATGTAGCCCACTTGCCGCTTGATAGCGGCGGCGTCCTTCATGATGTCCAGCCCCAGGCAGGTGCCACTGCCCGCATCCGGGGTAAGCAGCCCGCAAATCATGCGGATGGTGGTGGTTTTGCCACTGCCGTTGGGGCCTAAAAATCCCACAATGCGCCCAGCCTCAACCTGCAGCGCGATGTTGTTGACCACAGCCCGCCCGCCATAGCGTTTGGTCAGGCCGCGCACGTCAATGGCCAAAGAGCGCGCTGTATCGGCAGGCCCATCCGCTCCTAAAAATGTAGCTGCTTGCGCAGTAGCTGTGGGCGCCAACACGCTATTTCGCCTGTACAGGGGGCGCAACATCGGGGCGCACATCCAAGGGCTGGCCGGGTTTTAGCCGCACGGCATCGGCAGCGCTGGGTTGCGCTTCGGCCATGAACACCAGTTTGCTGCGCTGGGCGTTGGAGTAAATCACCGGTGGGGTGAATTCTGGCTGTGTGGCAATGCGGCTGATCTTGGCCGCCATGGGTTTGCCGCAGCCGTCGCACGCCAACCAAACCGCTTGCCCCATCTGAATGCCCCCCAGGTCTGCCTCTGGCACAAAGAAGCGCGCCTTGATGTTGGCTGGCGGCAGCAGCGACACCACCGGTTGCCCCGCCCCTACAAACTCCCCGCGCTGAAAGAACACATCGGCCACCAAGGCATCCGCTGGGGCTGTTTGTTGCTTTTGGCCAGAGCGCCATTGGCTTTGGCTCAAGGCTTCACGCGCCGCTTGGGCATTGGCGCGTTGGGCAAAAATCTCTTCTGTGCGCCCAGGTAGTTGTGCCACCTGCAAGGCGGCTGTCAGCTCGGCCACGCGGGCACGCGCTTGGGCCACGGCCGTGGCGGCATCGTCGGCCCGCGCCTTGCTCACAAAGCCTTGGGCCAACAGCTGTTGTTGGCGTTGCAGGTCGCTGTTGGCTAGCACCTCTGCCGCACGCGCTTGGGCCAGTTGTGCCTGGGTCACCGCCAGCTCTTCGCGCCGCTTGCCGCTGCCCAGGTTGTTGGCCTGCGCCAGCGCCGCTTGCGCCCGGGCCTCGGCCTCTTTTTCTGCCAATTTTTCGCTGGACGCGTCTAGGTTAAACAAGGCAGCGCCTTGGCGCACGCTCTCGCCGGCGCGCACCGCCACACCCTCCACGCGACCGGCAATGGGGGATGACACATACACATAGTCACCCTCCGCATAGCCCGACCAGGCTGCTGGCGGCTTCTGCGTGCATGCGCCAAGCAGGCCCAAGGCTGCAGCGCTGGCGCAGACCAGCTGGGTCAACTTCATCTTCAGGTTCTGCATGGCATCTCACCGTGGGTTAGACAGACCGACACCGCACGAGCATAGGGCACGCACTGCCCCAGAACCTTGCCTTAGGTCAAACGCTGGTACAAAGTTGCCCGTGAAATTCCCAATGCTTTGGCCGCAGCAGCTTTGTTGCCTTGGTGGGCCTGCAGCGCAGCGGCAATGGCGGCTTTTTCCAAGTCGGCATATTGCTGCGCCAAGGGCCGCAGCAGTTGGTCGGGATCGAGCGCTTGCGCAAGGGGGGGCGTGGGCATTGGCACGGGCAGCAAAGCTTCAACACCCGAGTCCCGCAGCACGGCCTGCACGTCAGAGGCATCAATGCGTGGGCCGTCACAGCGCATGGCCACTTGCTCCAGCACATTGCGCAGCTCACGGATATTGCCGCGCCAAGGCTGCGCTTCTAGCAATGCCAGCGCTTGTGGCGTGAGTTCCGGCGGGGCTAAGCCGCTGCGCAGGGCCACGTCTTCGCCCAACACTTCTAGAAGCGCCGCAATGTCGCCACGGCGTTCGCGCAGCGGGGGCACGCGCAGGGGCAACACGTTCAAGCGGTAAAACAAGTCTTCTCGAAACAAACCGTCGCGCACCAGCTTATTCAAGTCGCGCGAGGTAGCGGCAATCACCCGCACATCAATGGGAATCAGTTTGTTCGAGCCCAGCGGCTCAATCTCACTCTCTTGCAGCGCGCGCAGTAGCTTGGACTGCAAGGCCAGTGGCATGTCGCCAATCTCGTCCAAGAACAAAGTGCCTCCGTGGGCCAGCTTGAACTTTCCGTCACGCCCCTTGCGGTCTGCGCCAGTGAACGCACCAGGCGCAAAGCCAAAGAATTCGGCCTCCAGCAAGGTATCGGGCACTGCCGCAATGTTCACGCTAATCAATGGGCCTTTGGCCCGGCCCGAGGCGGCGTGGATGGCGTGGGCCAGTAGCTCTTTGCCGGTTCCCGTTTCACCCAGCAACAGCACCGGGCTGGACGACTGCGCTGCACGGCGCGCTTGGCGCTTCACCTCTACCGCAGCGGGGCTCAGGCCAATAAAGCTGGCAAAGGTGTACTTGGCTTGCCGCAGCCCAGGCGCTTGCAAACGCTGGGAGGCCAGCTCGCGGCGGGCATCATCCAAGTCGCGCTGCAAGACCGTGAATTTTTCTACCAAGGGTTGCAAAGTGGTTTCCGCATGGTCAAACAGCACAATGCCCAAAGCACCTATGACTTGGCCTGCAGCGTCCCGCACCGGGATGCGGCTCACCACAAAGGTACCAGCCCGGTTAGTGAGCAAGTCAATCAAAATAGGCTTGCCTGTTTCCAGCACCTGGTCCATCTGGGTGTTTTGCACCACCTTGGACACGGCGTGGCCCACAAAATCTTCTTCGCGGGCAAAGCCCAGCGCGGGCAAGAAGCGCTTGTACTGGTCGTTAATCCACACCACCCGGGCCTGGCGGTCTACCAGAATCATGCCCTCGCTGGCATTGGCAAACAGCTCAAACATGGAGCGCGCCGCCAGTTCCAAAATGCTTTGGGCGTCGCGTGGGAGTACATCGGGTTTTGGCATGCGCAGAATGTTACATGCGCGTTGCCAAGTCCCAGCCCGTGCGCGCCAGCGCTTAGGGAATAATCGCGCACCATGCGCCGCCTATCCGCTAGCCCACTAGCTTCCTTTGTTCAGTCCACCCCACTGCGCGCCTGTGCCATGGCTTTGGCCGCTGCGCTCACCAGCACGCCACCACATGCTGCTGACCTCGCTACCACGAAGGCCTGCCGGGTCGATGGCATTGCCAATGAAGTGCAGTGCGGCACTATTGCGCGCCCGCTGGACCCCGCCAAGCCCGATGGCACGCGCATTGACATTCACTTCATCGTGGTGCCCGCCTTAGCGCGCAACAAACAGCCAGACGCCGTGCTCATGCTTGCAGGTGGCCCCGGCCAAAGTGCTGTTGGCGTGGCACCGGCCATGCTGCCCGCGCTGGCACGACTCAACTACCGCCGCGACCTGGTGTTTATTGACCAGCGCGGCACTGGCCAGTCCGCCCCGCTGCAATGCCCCGATGACGCCACGCTGCCCTTGGCCGAGCAGCTGGACACTGCCGCACAAGTGCGCAGGCTGGCGCAATGCCGCGAGGCGCTTGGCAAGCTCCCCTATGGCGACCTGCGCATGTTCACCACCACCGTGGCCATGCAAGACTTTGAAGCCGTGCGCCAACACCTGGGCGTGCGCCAGTGGAACTTGGTGGGCGCTTCGTATGGCACCCGCGCCGCGCTCGAATACCAGCGCCAGTTCCCCGCCCAAGTGCGGCGCTCGGTGTTGGACGGCGTCGCCCCGCCCGACATGGTGCTGCCTGCCAGTGCCTCGGCCGACAGCCAAGCCGCGCTCGACGCCATGTTCACCGCCTGCGAGCAAGAACCACGGTGTGCGCGCCAATACCCAGCCCTGCGCAGCCAGTGGGCCGCGCTCCTGCAAAGCCTGCCCAAGCCCGTGGGCGTGCAGCACCCCAGCACCGGCGTGCCAGAGCGCATCCCACTCACCCGCGCTTTGCTGCTGCGCAGCGTGCGCGCACCTTTGTACGTGCCTGCTTTGGCGTCGGCATTGCCAGCGGCTATCGCAGCCGCGAGCCAAGGTCGTTTTGAAGGTTTGCTGGGCTTGGGCAGTGCGCTGGGTGGCAACAAAGCGGGCCGCGTTGCCATGGGCATGCACCTGTCGGTGGTGTGCGCCGAAGACATGCCACGCCTAAGCGCTTCTGCAGACCCACCCGGCGTCAGCTTTGGCCGCGATGAAGCTACCTACTACCAAGCCATGTGCCAAGACTGGCCGCGCGGCAGCGTGCCCGAGGCGTTTTATACCGTGCCCCCCGCCCAGTCCCCCGTGCTCTTGCTCAGTGGCGGAGCCGACCCCGCCACACCCCCACGGCATGGTGCCCGCACGGCACAAGCCTTGGGCGCTGGCAACGCGGCCTTGGTACAGCACCTAGTGGTGCCCAACGCAGGCCACGGCATTGCCACGCTAGGGTGCATGGGCGATGTGGTGTTTAAGTTCATTGACGCCAACACCCATGCCTCCGCCTTGCCGCAAGACGCCAGCTGCGCACTGCGCATTCCGCGCCCCGGCGTATTTCGCCCCAGTGGCGCCGACAGCGCTGCGACCACAGTGGCCACACCATGATTAGCATTGATCAAGTTAGCAAAACATTCTCCGCCCGCAGCGCTGGCGGCTGGTTTGCGCGCGGCCGCAAGCAGCCCGTGCATGCTGTGCAAAACGTGAGCGTGCAAGCCGCCAATGGCTGCATCACGGGGCTGCTGGGTGCCAATGGTGCAGGCAAAACCACCACCTTGCGCATGCTAGGCGGCTTGCTCCTGCCAGACAGTGGCCACATCACCGTAGACGGCATCTCGGTGGCCCAAGCGCCGCGCCAAGCGCTGGCGCGCATGGGCTTGCTGGGTGACGCGCACGGCCTGTACCCCCGGCTCACCGCCCGCGAAAACATTGTCTACTTTGGCCGTCTGCAAGGCATGACGCCTGAGGCCGCCCATGCCCGGGCTGACGAACTCTCGCGCCTGCTCGACATGGCGGGCATTTTGGAGCGCCGCACCGAGGGCTTTAGCCAAGGCGAGCGCATGAAAACCGCGCTGGCACGCGCCTTGGTGCACGACCCCGCCAACATTGTGCTGGACGAACCTACCAACGGGCTCGACGTGCTAGCCACCCGCGCCCTGCGTGAGGCCTTGCGCCATCTGTGCTCGCCCGAGGGGGGCAGCAAGTGCGTTGTGCTGTCCACCCACATCATGCAAGAGGTAGAGCTGCTGTGCGAGCAGGTGGTGGTGGTGTCGCATGGCCGCAGCGTGGCCACAGGCACGGTGCCCGAGTTGCTGGCCCAAGCACAAGCCGCGCGCTTTGAAGACGCGTTTGTCACCCTCGCCTTTCCCCAAGCGCAATCACACGCTGGAGCCGCCGTATGAGCACCGGTACCCCGTCGTTTTTGCGCCACTGCTGGGTGGTCTTTGCCAAAGAAGTGGTGGACGCACTGCGTGACCGGCGCACCCTCTTGCGCCTTTTGGTGCCAGCCGTACTCATGGGGCCGCTGTTGATGCTGGCCTTGTCGGGCTTGGTGGCATCGCTGCAAGAGCGCGCCGAAAAGCGCGAGGTCTTGGTGGTGGGCATGGAGCACGCGCCCACGCTGCGCAACTTTATAGAGCGCCAAACCTTCACCCTCAAAGCCGCCCCAGCGGACTACGAGGCCAAGCTGCGGGCCACCACCTTGCTAGAGCCCGTGCTGGTGATAGGCCCGGACTTTGAAGACGCGCTGCAACGCGGCGAGCGCCCCACGGTGGAGGTGGTGAGCGACAGCGCCAACCAGCGTGCCAGTGCGGGCGTGCCCAGCATTGCGCGCTTGCTGCAAGGCTTTAACCGCGAGCGTGCCACCTTGCACTTGGCCTTGCGTGGCGTGCCTGCCGACATGCTGCAGTCAGTGCAGGTGCAAGAGCGCGACCTGGCCAGCACCCAAGCCCGCGCCGCGCGCATGACCGGCATGATCCCCATGTTCATCATCATGGCCGTGCTGTATGGCGCGCTCACTGCGGCACTGGACAGCACCGCCGGTGAGCGCGAGCGCGGCTCGTTAGAGCCCTTGCTCATGAACCCCGTGCCGCATTTGGCGCTGGTGCTGGGCAAATGGGGCGCAGTGGGCCTCTTGGGCATGGCCGTGGCCTTGCTCTCTAGCCTGAGCTTTATCCCGGCGCAGTGGCTGCTGCAAAACGACAGCCTGCAAGCCATGTTTCAGTTTGGCGGGTGGGAGGTGGTGGCGTTTTTGGCCCTGCAGCTGCCCCTGGCCGCCAGCATGGGCGCTGTGCTCATGGCGCTGGCCATTCGCTCCAAAACCTTCAAAGAGGCCCAGGCCGGTAGTGCCTTGGTCGTCACCTTGGTGGGCCTAGCGCCCATGGTCAGCTTGCTCAACCCCAGTGGCGATGCCGCTTGGTACCTGTGGGTGCCAGGCTTGGCGCAAAACACCCTGATGATGCTGGTGCTCAAGGGCGAGGCCCTCACGGTGGCGCGCGTGCTGCCCGGTGTGCTCACCGGGGTTTTGATCACGCTGGCCTGCCTGCTTTTTGTGGCCCGATCCATGCGCTTGGCCGCTGCGCGCTAATTGACCGACAATCACCCCCTTGACCTTCTGATTTTTCTCATGACAAGTACCACTCCCGACGCCGCTCCCTCAGACCTTGCCGTGCCGGCCACCGCCGCAGACGTGCCCACCGCTCCCGAGGCCACGGACGAGGCTTCCACGGCCCACAACGCCAACGCCAAGCTCAGCCGCACCAAGGTGGCCATGCCTGTCTTGGAAAAGCTGTTTGAGCTCTACCCACACCTCTTTGGCGCTGAGTTTTCGCCGCTCAAGCTGGGCGTGTTCCAAGAGCTGATGGAAAAGCACCCCGCTGAATTTGAGCGCGACGCGCTTAAAACCGCGCTGTCCGTGCACACCCGCTCCACCAAGTATTTGCAAGCTGTTGCCGCGGGCAAGCCCCGCGTTGACCTGCAAGGCGTGGCCGTTGAGCCCGTGGCACCTGAGCATGTGTGCCTCACCATTTTGGAGTTGTACCGCCGCCGCCAAGGCCGCAGCCAAGAAGACCTGCGCCCCAAAGTGCGCCGCCAAATCATGGCCGCCTTTGAAACCTCAGGCCTGAGCGCCCAAGAGTACCAAGCCCGCGTCATGGGCAAAGACGACGACAACAATGCATTGGTTGCCGAAGCCTTTGCCGACTACCATGCCCAAATGGCCAAGCACGAAGCCACCGCCCGGGCCTTCACCGCCAGCGGAAAAACCGTGGCCGAGTTTGCCGATATGTATGGCCTGAACCCGCGCGACGTGGGCCGCTCCCTAGAAACCGTGCGCAAAGCCCACGCCGCGGCCGAGGCACAAACCGCATCTGCAGCGCAAGCAGAAGCCAACGCCAACGCGTAATTGGCCCACGTGGGCTGCGCACCAGCCGCAGCCCACGCCAAGCGGCATGCCAGTAAGCAGGCATGCGAGCAATCCGTACTGGCCGCTTGCGGGAACTACCCAAAGACTCAGGCAAGCATCTCAAACGCACACTAGTGAGCAGTCTCCAAGCGCAGCACCTCTAGCTCGGAGACGGGTGCGGCTTGGTTGCCCCATGCGGTGCGGATGTAGCTGACTACGGCGGCTATGTCCGCATTGGTGAGCACATGGCTGAAGGGTGGCATGCCATAGGGCTGGGGGTTGCCGGGGGTGACGGGGGCAAAGCCACCCGCACGCACGATGGCGATGAGGTTGTCGCTGCGTGCCAGGGTCACGGCCCGGTTGCCTGCCAGCGCGGGGTATGCGCCTGTGGCACCCTGCCCTTGTGGGCCATGGCATTGGGCGCAATGTTTGTCGTACACGGCGGCTCCCTGGACTTGCACCTTGCCGGGCAAAGGCTCAAGCTTGGCAGATGGCTTGGTCTGCACCTGAGGTATAGCCTGCAAATAGGTGCTGAGCGCGAACAAGTCGCTCTCCGTCCAATGCTGGGTGCTGCCGTACACCACTTCCGCCATCGGCCCCTGTACGCTGGCGAGCGCCGTACGCCCCGTTTTGAGGAGTTGCACCACGTCTTCGGTGCGCCAATAGCTAACACCTGCTTCTTGGGCGGAGGCCAGTGAAGGCGCATACCACCCCTGCCCGGACAACCCACCGCCTGTGAGTTCCAAGCTGGTGCTCGTGGCCCCTAGGGCATTGCGCGGGCTGTGGCACTCCACACAATGGCCCAAACCGCGTGCGAGGTAAGCGCCACGGTTCCACTCTGGCGAGCGTGTGTTGTCCAAGGTTGCCGCAGGGTCTGCTGCACGAAAGTACAGGGCCCGCCACACAGCCAAAGCCGCTTGCGTGTTGTAGGGAAAGCGCAGCGCATGGGCTTGCGGCGCTTGCTCCACGGGGGGCAAGCTTTGCAGGTAGGCGTAGATGGCGTTGGCATCTTCCCGGGTGACATGGGTGTAGCTGGCGTAGGGGAAAGCTGGGGTGAGCAAGCGCCCATCTTTGGAGCGGCCGTGGTGCATGGCGCGCCAAAACTCAGCCTCGCTCCAGCGGCCTAAACCGGTGCTGGGGTCAGGTGTGAGGTTGCTGGTGTAGACGGTGCCAAACGGGGTGGCCAAACCACGCCCACCGGCCAAGGGTGCGCCGCCCTGGCGGGTGTGGCAGCCCGCGCAGTTGCCCACCTGCGTGAGATAGCGGCCGCGGGCCACTTGCTCGGTGCTCATGGGAGTGGGGCGTGGCACTGCGGCGTGGGTATCCGCGTCCCGTATTGGGTCTTCGCCGCGCACATTGAGATAGGCCACCGCGGCCACGAGCCCCAACAACAGGCCTGCCAAAACGCCGATGGCTTTGAGCCGCAAGACAATGCGCTTAGTCACATTCACGGTGCAGCCCTCCCACACTCCAGTGGTGGCTTGACACTACCCGCAGGTGCTGCTGTGGTCGACGCAGGCAACGGCTGCGCCGCGAGCCACTCGGACAAGGCGCTTATGTCTTCCACCGCCAAGCGCTGGGCGATGGTGTGCATGCAGTCAGGGGCCAGCGCCTGCCGCTGGCCTGTGCGCCAAGCACCAAGCTGGGCATTGACATAGTCGCGCGGCAGGCCCAAAAGCCCTGGCGTGCCCGGTTGCACGCCGGTAAGCGCACTGCCGTGGCAAGACACGCAGGCAGGAATGTTGCGGCTGGCATCACCCCGGCGCACCAAGGCTTCCGCACGCCCAGCGACGCTTGCGGAAGGAACGCGCACCTGGGGTGGCGGATAGGGCAGGTCTTGCGCCGCAAAGTAGGCCGCAATGGTTTGCAAGTAGTCGTCCGACAGGTTGGCGAGCAGCGGGCTCATGAGCGAGTGGTAACGCCGCCCGTCGCGGAAGTTCAGCAGCTGTTGGTACAAATAGCCTTGGGGCTTGCCCGCGATGCGGGGAAAAAAGCCGGAGTTGGTGGCGCGCCCTTCTTTGCCGTGGCACGCCGTGCAGGCCATGGCGCGCTGCGCCATGGTGTCGGGCACCGTAAAAGGCTGTGACGCCCAGAGGGATGATGCCCCACACACCCCAAGTGCAAACGCTACGCACACTTTCGCCAAGAACCCTGTCCACCTTGCCATTCCAACGCGCTCCCTACAAACAACCAAGCAGCTAGTGTCGCGCCAAATGGGGCTCAAAAACAGGGGCAGATGGCCAGAGTTTTTGCGTATCAGTTGCAAAGGTCAAAAAAACAAAGGGCTAGAGACACATATGCCTCTAGCCCTTATACATACTGCGCCAGCAGCTACAAACTCAATAGCAAACCCTAGGTCAGCTGCGTCACCTGCCGCCGCTTGAGTACGCGCGGTACCACCAACACCGCCAAGACCACCAACAAAATGGTGAGCGACATAGGCCGCTGCAAGAAGACCATGGCGCTGCCCTCACCAATCGACATGGCGTTGCGCAGCTGCGCTTCCGCCAAGGGGCCCAAGATCATGCCCACCACCACAGGCGCGGTGGGGAAGCTAAAGCGGCGCATGACCAAGCCCAGCACGCCAATGGCGTAGAGCAAGAACAAGTCAAACGCGCTTTGACGCATGCCGTAAGCACCAACTGTCGCAAATATCAAAATTCCGGCGTAGAGCTGTGGCTTAGGCACTTTGAGCAGCTTGACCCACAAGCCCACCAAAGGCAGGTTCAATACCAAGAGCATCACGTTGCCGATGTAGAGCGAAGCAATCAAGGCCCACACCAAGGCCGCCGAGCTGCTAAACAGCTGAGGACCAGGCTGGATGCCGTAGTTTTGAAACGCACCCAAAAGCACCGCCGTGGTGTTGGAGACCGGAATGCCCAAGGTCAACAAGGGAATCAATGCAGTGGTCACAGTGGCATTGTTCGCCGCCTCAGGGCCAGCCACGCCTTCAATCGCACCTTTGCCACCAAACTCTGCCCTGTGCTCTGGGCTGGCCAGTTTCTTCTCAGCGGCATAGCTCAGAAACGTAGGGATTTCAGTGCCACCTGCAGGAATGCAGCCAAACGGCGCGCCAATGGCCGTGCCGCGCAACCACGCCGGGATAGAGCGACGCCAGTCGCTCTTGGTCATGGTGATGCGGCTCATCTTGTTCTCAGTCTCGACAACCTTGCCTTCAAAGAGCACCGCATGCAAGGCTTCAGCCACTGCAAACAAGCCCACCGCCACCAGCACGATTTCAATTCCATCCATCAGCTCTGGTGTGCCACCGGTGTAGCGCGCCTGGCCAGTGATTTGGTCCATGCCGATCAAGCCAGCCGCCAGCCCCACGAACAATGCCGTAAGGCCCCGCAAGGTGCTTTGCCCCAGCACGGCACTCACCGTAGTGAGCGCCAATAGCATCAGGCAAAAGTACTCGGGTGGCCCCAGTTTGACGGCGTACTCAGCCACCAAGGGTGCAAACAAGGTCACAAACACCGTGGCAATGGTGCCCGCAAAGAAGGAGCCAATAGCCGCGGTGGCAAGCGCTGCGCCCGCACGCCCGCTCTTGGCCATTTTGTTGCCCTCCATGGCCGTGACCATGCTGGAGGTCTCCCCGGGGGTGTTGAGCAAAATGGAGGTGGTGGAGCCCCCGTACATGGCACCGTAGTAGATGCCCGCAAAGAAGATCATGGAAGCGGTTGCGTCCACCTTGGCGGTGATAGGCAGCAGCATGGCTACAGCCGTTGCGGGGCCAATGCCAGGCAAGACGCCCACAGCCGTACCCAAAGCGCAGCCCACCAAGGCCCACAGCAAGTTGATGGGGGTGCCCGCCGTGGCAAAGCCCTGAAGCAGAGAATTCCAAATATCCATTAGAGCCATCCCGTGCGAGTGAGTCCTGGCAAGTTAATCGCCAGAAACTGCGTAAACATCCAGTACACCGGCGCCGAAATAGCGACGCCTGCCACCGCATCGGACACCCACGGGCGCATGCCCGGCTGGGTGTCGCCTTGGGCGTTACGCAAGCCCCGAGCCGCTAGCACAAAGCACACAGCACAACTCAGAATGAAGCCGATGGTGGTAATCAAGGCGGCATTGACTAAGAGCCCAGCGGACATCCAGACAAAGCCAAACCAGTAGGGTTTGCCGCCGTCGGGCACATCTTCCATGTCACGAAACCCGCCAAAGCGGGCCTCGTACAGCAAAACTAGCCCGCACGCGATCAAGGAGAGTGCCACCAGCCAAGGCAGGAAATTGGGACCCACCCCCGCATAACCTGCCTCTGAAGGAATGCTGATAGCGCCACCGGCTAGGCCTAAGCCCAGCACAATCACGCCACCACTCACCAAGGTTTGGTACAGCTGACTGTGCGTTTGCGACATCAGAGCATCCCAGACAAGTGCATCACGCCGCGCAGGCTAGAGAACTCGTTGTCCACAAAGTCATCGAACGCCTTGCCTGTCATGAGCGCGGGGGTCCAAGCGTTTTTCTCTAGTGCGTCGAGCCATACTTTGGACTTGGTGGCTTTGATGACCATCTCCGTCAACGCAGCGCGCTGGGCTGCCGTGATGTCAGGCGCGCCATACACACCACGCCAGTTACCGAGCACGACCTCGTAGCCCATTTCTTTCATGGTCGGCACGTTGATGCCCGGCAGACGCTTTTCAGACGTGACGCCAATGGCGCGCATCTTGCCGGCCTTGATGTACTCGGCAAACTCGCTGTAGCCACTACCGCCCACGGTGACGTTGCCGCCCAAAATAGCCGCAGTTGCTTCACCGCCGCCACGGAAGGCCACGTAGTTCACTTTCTTGGGATCAACGCCGACTTTGGTAGCCAACATGGACGCACAGATGTGCTCCGTAGACCCACGTGAGCCGCCGCCCCACTTCACGCTGCCGGGGTCTTTTTGCATTTGGGCGACCACGTCTTTCATGGTCTTCAAAGGAGAATCTGCGGGCACCACAAACACGTTGTATTCACTGGTCAAACGGGCAATAGGTGTGGCCTTGTCCATGGACACCGCTGGCTTGCCAGTAATGATGCCACCGACCATGACCGCACCCGTCATCATCATGGCATTAGGGTCACCCTTGGCGCTGTTCACAAACTGCGCCAAACCGATAGCACCAGCCGCGCCGCCTTTGTTGTCGTATTGCACAGCGTCTGCGACCTTGGCATCGATCAATGCGGCCCCAAAGGCACGGCCCGTGCCGTCCCATCCGCCACCGGGATTGGCGGGAATCATCATCTTGATGGTGGCGCCAGCACGGGCGCTCAAAGGCAAAGTGCCAACCATGGCCATAGCAGCCATCGACTTCAAAAAGGTATTGCGACGCATGGGTTACTCCTCGTGTTGAAAACAGACCTATGATGCGGCGCTTGCCTGTCAATTGGCTGTCCCAACTCCTAGGGGAAACCCCGAGCTATTTCATGCACCTGCTATTGGTCGAAGACGATATTGCCCTCCACACAGCCCTGCAACGCAGCTTGGTGCGCGCAGGCTTGCGGGTCGATGTTTGCAGCGATGGTGCACAGGCATTGGCCACCTGGAGCCGCAGCCATCCTGACGTGGTCGTGCTCGATCTCAGTTTGCCAGGAGTCGATGGTCTGACCGTGCTGCAACAAGCGCGCAAGGCCGGCCTGCAAACCCCTGTGCTCATTCTTACAGCGCGGGGCACGGTGGGCGACAAAGTGATGGGCCTGAATGCGGGTGCGGACGACTATTTGCCCAAACCGTTTGACTTGGACGAATTGGAAGCCCGCGTGCGCGCCCTGCACCGCAGACGAAACGGCAGCACCCCCGACACCGATGACTGGGACGCCACCGTGGGCCCGCTGCACTACGACCGCACCAACGGTGCCATCTACCTGCAACAGGAGGTGATGGACCTCACGCCACGCGAGGTTTCTTTGTTAAGCGCCCTGATGGCACGCCCTGGCCATGCGGTGGCCAAAGAGCGGCTGTTTGAGCTGGTATTTCCGGGTGAAGACCAAGTGCAGTACGAAGCCATTGAAGTGGTGGTGTACCGCCTGCGCAAAAAGCTGGTCGGCACTGGGGTGAACCTGATGACTTTGCGCGGCTTGGGCTATTTGCTCAAGTCGGACCGCTGAACCTACTCTCCCGTGCAGTCTGCCAATCGACTCCCCTCTTTGCGCCGCCAGTTATTGATGGGAATACTGGTGCCCATAGCCCTGTTTGTTCTGGTCGATACCTTCAGCTTGTACCGGCAAGCCTTGGAAGCGGTCAACATTGCCTATGACCGCACACTTTTGGCATCGGCCAAGGCCATTGGTGAGCTGCTGAAAGTCGAAGGCGACGACGAGTTTGCTGTCATCAAAGCCAGCATTCCGTATTCCGCCTTGGAGCCCTTTGAAGCAGACAACCGCAGCCGCATGACCTACCGTGTGTCAGACAAGCGCGGCCTATGGATTGACGGCGCACAAGACCTGCCTGCCTGGAGCGGAAAAATACCCAACCAAGGGCCCTACGCCGCCTTAGTGGACTTCTACGACGACACCTTTCGCGGTGACCCCGTGCGGGTGGCCGTGCTGCTGCAACCCGTGGCAACCGGCCGAGGGCGGGCCATGGCCACCGTTCAAGTGGCAGAAACGCTGGAGCTGCGCCGTACGCTGGCGCGCCAAATTTTGATGGACACCCTGCGCCGCCAAGCCCTATTGATTGGCGTAATTGCGATAGCTGTTCTCTTGGTGGTGCACCGAGTGACCCGGCCGGTGCGGCAGCTGAGCAATGTGTTGGACGCACGCAATGAAGACGACCTCACCCCCATCGACGCCAGCGCCCTCCCGCGTGAGATCCAGCCCCTCACGGACGCCACCAATCAGGTGATGCAGCGTTTGCAACATCTGCTGGAAAACCAAAAGCGATTTGTGCGCGATGCAGCCCACCAATTGCGCACGCCCTTGGCGGTGCTCAAGGTACAAGTGCAGTCGGCCCTGCGCGGAGATTGGGTCGCCAAAGAGGCCTTAGAGGATATTCAGCGCACCGTAGACCGGGCCACCCAATTGGCCAACCAAATGCTGGCGCTCGCCAAAGTTGAACAAGTGCGCCAGCAACAAGACTTCCAAGACCAAGACTGGGCGGAGGTAGTGCGTGCCTTGGCCTTGGATGTGTCCCCTTTGATTGCCGAAAAAGACTTGGATTTTGAAATCAGCACAGCACCGTGCTGGGTCCACGCCCATGAATGGATGCTGCGTGAGATGGTGCGCAACCTGCTCCACAACGCGATTCGGCACACCCCGCAGGGCGGCCATCTGGCGGTAAGGCTTGCGCCCCAAGGTGCGATGGCAGTATTGGTGATTGACGATTCAGGCAGTGGCATAACGGATGAGTTGCGCTTACGCCTGTTTCAGCCCTTTGCAACCGGCGACGCCCGCTCAGGCTCTGGTTTGGGTCTCATGATTACCCGAGAAATGGTCACTGCCTTGGGTGGCAGCGTGCAACTGAGCAACCGCATCGCGCATCAGCAGGTGCAGGGCTTGGCTGCAAGCATCAGCCTACCGCTCAGCGCCAGCGCTGCGCACTAACGCCCCCGATCACGCCAAGCTCTATGGAAAAAACCCGCATCGACAAATGGCTCTGGGCCACCCGCTTCTACAAAACCCGCTCACTGGCCAGCCATGAGGTCACCAGTGGGCATGTGCAAGTAGGTGGTCAAGACGTTAAACCATCACGGGAGGTAAAACTTGGCGAAACCATCACCGTACGGCAAGGCAGTGTCACGCGAACCGTGGTCGTCAAAGGCATCAGTGAGCAACGCGGCAGCGCATCCATGGCGCAACTGTTGTACGAAGAAACGCCCGAGAGCGTAGCCAAACGGGAAGCTGCACAGCTGCAACGCCGCTTAGCCCCTGAGCCAGCCTTAACGATCAGCCAAGGCCGACCCACCAAGCGGGACCGCCGAGATATGCAAAAGGTATGGTCGTCAGATTGACCGACAGCGCACGGGATTCGGCGCTTGGCAAGGCTTGCAACTCATCCATCTGCCCCAAGCTACTCGCCTATGATTCCATTTTCAGTCCTTGACCTCAGCCCCATCACCCAGGGCAGCACGGCGGCGCAGTCTTTTCGCAACTCACTGGACTTGGCGCAGCAGGCCGAACAGTGGGGCTTTCAACGCTACTGGCTGGCCGAACACCATGGCATGCCGGGTATTGCCAGCGCAGCGACCGCGGTGCTGATGGGGCATGTGGCCGGAGGCACCTCTCGGATTAGGGTAGGTGCGGGTGGCATCATGCTGCCCAACCATTCACCCTTGGTGATCGCGGAGCAGTTTGGCACGCTGGAGTCCCTCTACCCGGGCCGCATTGATTTGGGGCTTGGGCGTGCGCCGGGCTCTGACCAACTGACCGCACGTGCGCTGCGCCGTAACCTGAGCAGCGATGCTGACGAGTTTCCGCGCGATGTTGTGGAACTGATGGATTACTTTGCAGGTACCCCGAAAAACGCCGTTCGCGCAGTGCCCGGCGCCGGTTTAAACGTGCCCATTTGGATCTTGGGCTCCAGCCTCTTTGGTGCACAACTGGCAGCGGCTTTGGGCCTGCCCTATGCGTTTGCCTCCCACTTTGCGCCGCAGTACATGATGCAAGCGATTGAGCTGTACCGGGCCCACTTCAAGCCTTCAGCCACTTTGAGCAAGCCGTATGTCATGCTGGGCTTTAACGTGTTTGCCGCAGACACCGACGATGAGGCTGCGTTCAGGGCCACATCGATGCAGCAGGCCTTTGTGAACCTGCGCAGCGGACGCCCTGCCCCATTGCCGCCCCCCTTGCTGGACTACCCCAAGCGGGTGGGACCCGCTGAGAAAGCCTTGCTTGACAGCGTGTTGTCCTGTGCCGCCATTGGCGCGCCTGACACCGTGCGCGCGGCACTTGCTGCCTTTGTAGAACGCACGGGGGCCGACGAGCTGATGATCACCTCACAGATCTACGACCATGCAGCGCGCCTGCGCTCCTATGAAATCACTGCGCAGTTGTTTGCGCAGCCGGCTAACTAGAGCGCTTGCCCCAAGCGGGCTACACCTTCTTGGATTTTGGCCAAGTCAGCGGTCGCGAAGCTCAATCGAAAGGTCGATCGGTCCGCGTGGTTGGCAAAGAAGGGGTTGCCGGGTACAAAGGCTACCAGCTTGTCGATGGCCCGTTTTGCGAACTCAGCCGCATCTTTTTCTTTACCACCGGCACCCGTTAGGCTGGCCCAGAAAAACATGCCGCCTTGCGGGGCACTGAAGCTCACCGCATCACCCAGTTCTTTGCGCAAGCAGTCCGCCATCATCTGGGCACGTTCCGCGTAGGTCACGCGCACCTGGGCCAAAGCACCGTCCAGACGGCCCAAAGCCAAGTACTGGGCAGCGATTGCTTGGGTCAGGTTGCTGGTATGCGCGTCACTAAACTGCTTGCACATGACGGCATTGGCCAAGAGTGCCGGTTGCGCAATCATCCAGCCCACACGCAGGCCTGGGCTTAGCACCTTGCTAAACGAGCCACAGTACGCCAACCACTCACGCGAGCCGGGCACTTCAGCAGACAATGCCAACAAAGTGGGTGGAGGCGTAGCACCAAAAAACAATTCACCATACGGGTCGTCTTCCACCACCAGCACTTGGTACTTGGCAGCCAACTCCAGCACCCGCTTGCGGCGCTCCAAACTCAACATAGCGCCACTCGGGTTGCCAAAGGTGGGGATCAGGTACACCAGCTTGGGCTTGTGCTCCACGATGAGCTTCTCAAGGGCATCCACTTGCACGCCATCGGCGTCCACAGGCGCGGTGACCAAGTCTGCGCCATACAACCTAAAGCACTGGATCGTGGCTAAAAAGGTGGGGGCCTCCACAATCACTTTATCGCCAGGATTGATCATGGTTTTGCCAATCAAGTCCAAGGCCTGTTGGCTGCCCGTGGTCGTGATGATTTCGTCGGGCCGGGCCGCAATACCTTTCTTGGCCATGTGCGCGCTCAAGCCTTCTCGCAAGGGGTTCCAACCTTCGGTCGCACCATATTGCAACACCGCACCGGGGTTGTTGGAGAGTACGGCATCGGTCGCTTGGCGAATACCGTCGACATCAAACAATGCGGGATCGGGAAAGCCGCCTGCAAAACTGATGATGCCCGGCTTGCCCAAGAGTTTGAACAACTCACGAATGGCAGAGGTCTCAACGTTTTTCAATCGGTCAGCAAATTGCATGAAAGTGGCTCCTTCGAAAAGTATTTAGAAATAATCGGTTTAGGCATCACGCTGGCACTATTTAAGCGCGGCCAATTGGGGTAAATTGTCACCGATCGTGTGCAACACATAAAAAGGAGAATTCATGCCGACCCTTGATACTTTTTTTGAACGCGTCCAACTCCCCTCGATGTCTGAGGTCGCACACGCCCTGATACGCACACTCAATGATGACAATGCCACCGTAGAAACCGTGCGTGACATCATTGCCAAAGATCCCGCGCTCAGCGCCAAGCTTTTGCGACTGGCCAACAGCGCACAATTTGGTTTGCCCCGTGGTGTGAGCAACTTGGACGACGCTATCAGCATGGTTGGCATGTCAAAAGTGCGCACTCTCTCGCTAGGCACCTGTTTAAACGATTCGTTTCCCGCCATCCCCGGCTTGGACCGCAAAGAGTTCTGGAAAAACAGCATGGCATGCGCGGGCTATGCCCAGTGGCTGGCCGGCAGTTTAGGAGTGGATGCCCAGCAAGCATGGCTCACCGGCATGATGCTGCGCTTAGGTGAGTTGTTGATCGCACAAGCCGACCCTGCGCATTTGCAAGACATAGAAAAGTTGCCCCATTTTCCTGGTGGCCGCTGGGAACGCGAGAAAGAACTGGTGGGTTATACCGAAGGTCAAATCACCGCTGAACTGGCGCGCCGCTGGAACTTCCCCATGCAAATGGTGCAAGCCTTGCAGCGCTCGTCCGACCCCATTACGGACCAAGCTTTTTCGCGCCTAGGAGCCATCTTGAACTTGGCAGGCATCTTGGCCGACTCCGAAGCCCAAGGCCACGAGGTTTTAGACACGCTTCCAGAAGATGTAGTGAAGGTGCTAATGCTAGACAAAGAATGGATGCACAGCCACTTTCCTGCTGCCGACTCCTTTGTTGACATTACTGCTCTGTGACCCCTGCTGCCATCGAAACGTTTTTCGCAACGCTACAGGCTGCGAATCCCCACCCACAAACGGAGCTGGAGTTCAGCTCCGTTTTTGAATTGTTGGCGGCTGTTTTGCTATCGGCACAAGCGACAGATGTTGGCGTGAACAAAGCCACACGGCGCCTGTTTCATACCGCCAACACGCCTCAGAAAATGATGGCACTCGGGCTGCCTGCGTTAGAGGATTCGATCAAGACCATTGGCTTGTACCGCAGCAAAGCGGCACACCTGATGAAGACGTGTGAGATCTTGGTAGAACAGCACGGTGGCGTGGTCCCCCGCACCCGCGAGGCGCTTGAAGCATTGCCCGGAGTAGGACGCAAAACTGCCAATGTGGTGCTCAACGTGGCCTTTGGCGAACCCACCATGGCGGTGGATACACACCTGTTTCGCTTGGGGAACCGCACAGGCTTAGCCCCAGGCAAAACACCGCTGGAAGTCGAGCTGAAGCTGCTTAAACGCATCCCCCAGCGCTACATGGTCGATGCGCACCATTGGTTAATTCTGCATGGACGCTACATTTGCCAAGCCCGCAAGCCCTTGTGCTGGCAATGCGCAGTGCACCATGTATGTGACTATTCGCCTAAGACTTCCGCAGCAAATTAGCCAGCACATGCTTGTTTTCACCGCCACAATATCGCATGGCCTCAATTACAACGTTTCTTCAGTCCATTAAGTTTCCGGTGATGCCGGAAGTGGCTCACGCCTTGATTAGCACACTCAAGGACGACAATGCGGGCGTCCCAGAGGTGCGAAACCTGATAGCCAAAGACCCCGCCCTCACCGCCACATTGCTGCGCATGGCCAACAGTGCTTTGTTTGGTCTGTCTCGCCAAGTCCATACCTTGGACGCGGCCATTGCTGTGGTGGGCATGGGGCAAATCAGGGCACGCGCCCTGTCCATTTGTATGGCGCACTCGTTTGACATGCCCACCAGCCTGAACCGACTGGACTTTTGGCGCAGCAGCATGGTGTGCGCTGGCTATGCACGCTGGCTGGCCATGGCCATCCACATTGATGAAAACGAGGCGTGGCTAACCGGCATGATGTTGCGTTTGGGCGAATTGGTCATTGCCCAACACAATCCGGGCATGATTGCCAGCATTGAACGCCGCCCCTGCCCTCCTGGTGAACGTTGGGAGCGTGAGCGTCAGGTGGCCAAGTTTGACGAGGCAGCCATCATGGCCGAGATCGCACACCGGTGGGATTTCACCGAAACGGTGGTGGAGGGCTTTGCAGCAGCCTCCCAGCCTATGGAGGCACGCCTTTTTTCCAAACTGGGTGCTGTGGTGCATTTGGCTGCTCTACTGGCAGATCAGTCACCCTTCACGCCAGACGTACTGCAACTTTTGCCCGCCGACGTGGTGCAGCGCCTCCAACTTGACATTGTGGCCCTACAGCCCAGCCTGCCTGTCCCAGAAACGTTTGCGGACATCTCCATGATGCCTACCTAAACTCCCACGTTGAAGCATCGCCATTGCCCGAAACCCGGGGCCGCCTTAGGCCAGTCTTGGGCCGTGTGTACCTCGCGCACACCTTGGGCCAAAAGCGTAGCAGCCCGAATCACGCCTGCATGGGTCAACCAGACCACATGGTCCGACCTTGGCGCAGCCAGCATGGCGTCCCACACTTGGGCCACGCGGTGCATGAATTCAGCCACGCACTCTTGTCCGCCAAATCGGTGCTGGGCAAAGTCAGCGGTCCACTGGGCGTAGGCCGCCTCGGGAATGTCGGACCACGCCTGCCCCTCCCAGTCTCCAAAATTCATCTCCGCCAGCCTAGGCTCTGAAACTGAGACCAAATCAGGCCTTAGCCCTTGTAAATGCTGCGCAAGCTGCTCACATCTTTGCAGCGGCGAGTGGAGCATTTGCAGGCGCATCCCTGTATCCAAGCGCGGCAATCGCTCCGCCAATTCGGCGGCGAGGTGGGCGTTCGCCGCGGGGTCTACCGCGAGGTCTGTGGCACCGTAGCACGTGCCCTGTGCGACCAAAGGTAAGGCGTGCCGTACAAGCCAAAGCTTCATAGACTTACAAGCACAAGGCCAAGCCGAGGTAGAACGCCAGCTCACACACTTGCTGTGTGGCACCCAGGCAGTCACCGGTATAGCCCTGCAATCGGATTGCAAACCAACGCCACATCACGCCCCAAGCCAGCAAAGACAAGCCCAGGGCCACCCCGATGGCCACAGCAAAGCCTGACGAGAACGCTACATAATCAATAGCTACCTGCGCACAACTGGCAAGGGCCAACACCCCAAAACACCACAGCAAGGCGACACACAAGCTAGCCACGCTGATCTGTTCGGCCACAGGCTTGGACTTAGAGGCCACGTTGTCGCCAATATGGGGCAGCAAGCGCACAAGAAACAAAGGCCAGGTGCGCGACACCACATGCCCAAGGACCAGAGCGCTCACTAACACGCTGCTGCCGCCTCCGCCATTGGGCGAAGCGAGCACCGCCAGCACCGACACCTTGGCCAGCAAAGCCATGCCTACCCAAATCGCGCCAAATGCACCCACCCGCGAGTCCTTCATGATGCGCAATGCGCGGTCTCGGTCTTGCGCACCCCCTAGGCCATCGGCCACATCGGCCAAGCCATCTTCATGAAATGCCCCGGTAACCAATACCCCCAAGGCCGTGCCCCACGCCGCTGCCACCAAGGGAGAAAACCCACCCGCTGGCAAGCCAGCGAGCAGCCCCGCTGAAAAAGTAGCGACCATGACGCCCACCAAGCAACCCACCCCGGGAAAGTGCCCCAAACTCGCCCGTAGCATTGCGGGGCTAAAGCCCACCCAAGCTGCCAAACGCCCTGTGACTGGCAGCCGGGTAAAAAACTGCAATGCCAGCAGGTAGTGGCGCAAAGCCTTAGCCGGGTACATGGGCCTCGTCGGTTTGGGTAGAGACACCTGCTGACGCAAAACTGGCCATATCGCGCATCACCACACACGCAGCCTCCAACAAAGGCCACGCCAAGGCTGCGCCCGAACCTTCCCCCAAGCGCAAGCCTAAGTCCAGCAGCGCCTGCACGCCCAAGTGCTGCAACATGAATTCATGGCCCCGCTCGCCGGAGCGGTGCGCAAACACGCAGCGCTGCAACACATGCGGCTGCAAGGCATGCGCCACCACGATGGCGCTGGTGGCGATAAAGCCGTCCACCACAATCACCCGCCGCTCACGGGCCGCTTGGAACACGGCACCCACCATGGTCGCGATCTCAAACCCACCAAAGGCCGCCAAAGCATCCAGCGGCGCGGTCGCCTCGGCATGCAGGGCCAGTACCTCGCGCAGCACCTCGGTTTTGCGCTGCACTGCAGGGGCATCCAAGCCGGTTCCCGCCCCGGTGCACACCGCAATGTCCAGCCCGCCCAGGCGCGCCAGCAGCATGGACGCGGCAGATGTGTTGCCGATACCCATTTCACCCAACAAGAGCGCATTGCCGGGCAGTCCCTTCACCAACTCCATCCCATGTTGCAAAGCCTGATCGCGTTGACTTGTGGTCATGGCCGGCTGGGCTGAAGAATCTGCGGTGCCCCGCTCCGCGCCTGACGCCTTGCGCACCTGCAAGCCGGGCCGTGTGGCACCTGCGGGCAAGCCGGCCAGAAAGTCATGGTTCACGCCGCAATCCACCACTGTCAAGGCGATGCCATTCTGTTTGGAGAGCACGCTCACCGCAGCGCCACCCGCCAGAAAGTTCTCCACCATCTGCCAGGTCACGTCACTCGGAAACGCCGAGATGCCCCGGGCCGTGAGCCCGTGGTCACCGGCAAATACCACCATTTGCGGCTGCTCCAGCACCGGTGCGGTGCTGCCCAAAATCTGACCGATCTTGAGCGCCACATCCTCCAGACGCCCGAGCGAGCCCAGCGGTTTGGTTTTGTGGTTGAGCGTGTCTTGCAGTGCTTGCGTCAAGGCCGGATCGGCAATGTCGGCCAAGGTCATGCGACCAGTGGCGAGATTCCAAGCGTCTTGTGTGTCGGTAACTTGGGCGTGCAAGCCCGAGGCGGCGTGCGCCGGCGATGTATTCATGGCATTCCCCTGTGCTGAATCAAAGAAGCACAGCCCGGCCTTGCTGTGCATAAACACCATCAGGCCGGTCTTCTGGCTCGGAATCACCTGGCCCGACGCGCCTTCCCGGCCTTGGCGGCCAGTGGCATAGAGCGCGGGTCATCATCCTTACAGCGTTGGGCACGCGACGGATTCACACCGTCTTCCCGATTCTCCCCAAGCCGTAGCAAGAGGCACCTGAAGCCGTGGATGATAGCAGCGCCGCGTAGCGGAATTACGGGGAGCGAGCCTCCTCAGCGCCCGGCCAGCTTGTCCAACACGCCCGCTTCAAAGTGACTGCCAATGTAGTCAGCAAGCCCGTCAAACACCGTGTCCAGCGTAGGCACATCTCCCTGCAAACGCGCACCAAACAAGGCCTGCAACACCGCTGCATCTTCCAGCATGCCGTGCAGGTACACACCCATGACGTTGCCAGCCGCATTGCACCAGCCCAAGTCGTCCGGCAACACCGCGTGGGCCACATTGCCCGCCGCCGCCATGGCCACATGCTGCGCGGTTTGCCCATGGTGAATCTCATACCCAGAAACTGTTACGCCAGCCAGTGCAGCCCAAGGCGAAACCGCTCCATCATCACCGCTACCCACCAAGCGCGGGGAGGCAAAGTCGGGGGGCGATTTCTGCGCGTTTGGCAGTATGAGCCCCCCGGCTTTGCCTTCCTGCGCGGGCGAACACCAATCCAATGCAAAGTGCGTCGAGGTATGCCGCACCGTCTTGTCCTGCGCAAACACCGTCACCAGCGGCAACAGCCCCAGCCCCGGCGCATTGCCATCAATCCCGTGGGGATCAATCAAGGCCTCGCCCAACATCTGCAAACCACCACACACCCCCAGCACCGCCCCACCCTGCCCCGCATGCCGCGCCACCGCCGCATCGAGACCCTGCGCACGCAACCACGCCAAATCGCCAGTGGTGTGCTTGGAGCCCGGCAAGATGATCCAGTCCGTAGGCTTCAGCCCCGCCAACTCGCTGGGGCTACGCACCCACTGCAGCTTGAGCCCGGGAATATTCTTGAGCGGCTGGAACTCGTCCAAGTTACTCATGCGCGGATAGGCAATCACCGCCACCGTCAGGTCCACCGAACCGCGCACCACGCTGCGGTCGTCAAACACGCCATCTTCTTCAGGCAGCCCGTGCTGCCACCACATGGGCAACACCGCCACGGTGGGCACGCCAGTCAGTTCCTGCAGCCGCTCCGGCGCAGGCGACAAGAGGCTGGCATCGCCCCTGAACTTGTTGAGCACAAAGCCTTTGATCAAATGCCGCTCGTCCTCAGGCAGCAAGGCCCAGGTGCCATACAGGTGGGCAAACGCGCCGCCCTTGTCGATGTCGCTCACCAGCAGGCAGGCCGCATCCGCATGCTTGGCCACCCGCATGTTGACCACATCGCTGCTGGAGAGGTTGATCTCGGCGGGCGAACCGGCGCCTTCAATCACCACCACATCGTTTTCCGCCCGCAACTCGTCCAGCGCGGCGGCAATCTGCGGCCACACCTTCAGGCTGCGGCCGCGCCAGGGCAAGGCGCTCAACTCGGGGCTCACCTGCCCCATGAGCACCACCTGGCTGTGGGTGTCGCGCTCGGGCTTCAAGAGCAAAGGATTCATGCGCACCTCCGGCACGGCTCGCGCCGCCAGTGCCTGAAAGTACTGCGCCGAACCGATCTCACCCTGCCCGCTGGCCGAGGACACGACCCGCGCGTTGTTGCTCATGTTCTGCGCCTTGAAGGGCACCACCTTGAGCCCCTGCCGCGCGTAGTAGCGGCACAGGGCCGTAGTGACCCAGCTTTTTCCAGCACCGCTGGTGGTGCCCAGCACCATGATGCAGGTGGCGGTCATGGCAAGCTTTTCACCCACTCCAACACTTGCGCCGCTGCGACATCAGGAGTTGCCATGTGGTCGGCTTCTACCACCAGGTATTTGCTGGCCGGGTGAGAGGGCACCTTTTCAAACGCATAGGCAGGGCCCGCCGGGTACAAGGGATCTGCCGTGCCAATCACCCACATAAACGGCACGGCCCTTTTGAAGCGAGAGGCACTCAGGGACATATTGCCAAGCCCCACGGGGTCAAAATAGCTCAGCAGCACCTCCGCGCGCATACGCACCGTTCGGGCTTTGCCTTGGTTGTAGTCATCCATTTCCATAAGGTCTGCGCCTTTGCCTTCGGCCACCGATTGGCGCGCTTGGTCCACGGCGGCTTTGCCTATGCCTCGGCTGTAGGTCAATGCGGGGGAATGGCCAGGCGCTAAAGCAATGACACCATCGACATCAGCCTGCGTCACCATATAGGCCATGGCGGCATTGGCTCCAAAACTATGCCCTGCGAGCAGCACGCGGCTAAAACCTTTGGCGCGCAATGCTTGAACCTTTGCAGAGATTTCTGCAATGGCCACCCCATAAGGTTGGTCGTAATTGCGATTGCGTGACCAAGGCATCTCGATCGAATAGGTCTCACACACCGCCTCAAGCGTTCGGCCAAACACTGCCAAGTTGTTGGGGTGGCCCCACTTGCCGTGCATCAACACCATGGCGCAGGTCTTGGGTTGGGCCCACACCGTGGAAGCCATCAACAGGAATACACATAGACCGATAAACCGCACGCACGTGGCGCGAGTGACGGACAAGTTTGGCATGGTCAGCTTTCTCGTTGAAGTTGTAGAACCAACGCTTCGACTGCACCCGGCGACAGCACGCCTAGCCGAAACCACCCGCTCAAACCAAAGGAAGTCGCATCGCGTACCTTGATTCCGTGGGTACGCAAGCTTACACACAAGGCCTGCGCATCGGCAGGCTGCGGGGGCCGCGCGCACACATAGTTGGCCTCGCTAGGCGCTAGCTCCCACCCTTGGCTCAGCAGCGCACTGATTTGCCCCGCTTTCCAGGTGCGCAAGGTCGTCAAACTGCTGGCAAGCCACTGCGCAGTCGCTGGTTGAGCCCACGCGTTAAGCATCGCCACACCATGCACGCCCACTGGCCAAGACGGCGCTAAGGCCTCCAGGCCAGACACTTCGACCTGGGCATGCAGCGGCGCAATGGCGTAGGCCGCACGCACACCCGTCAAGCCCAATGCCTTGTTAGGTGAAAAAAGTTGCCACACCTGCTGCCGCTGCGCAGGGCCCAAACTCGGGAGCCCTTCCAAACGCAAAGGTGCATAGGCACAGTCCAGCACCACTGCGCAGCGTGCCAAATCTTGGGGCCAGTTGCGGTGCGACTGCCCCAGCGGGCTTGACGGCTCACACGCCCACACAAGGTCCGCACTATCTACTCCTTCAGTAGGCTGCAAACCCCAAGCGGCAGCAGCGGCGGCATAGTCACCGTAGGCATGGGGAGGCAAGTGCACCGTGCTTGCACCCTGCAAACGTCGCCATGCCGTCACTCGGAAAATAAACTCACTGGCACTCGCGGCCAACACAATGCGCCAGGCGTCCACCCCGTGAAAAGCAGCCAGCGTGGTTCGCAAAGCCGTGTAGGTGGAGTCCGGGTACCGGGTGGCGTCTGCGGCCTGCACCGCCGCCACAGCGGCAGGACAAGGCCCACAGGCATTGCTGTTGGTGGAGAAATCGTGTTGAACGGTGCCCAAGGCATCGGTGCCACCATGCACACGCGCCAACCCCGGATTCAGATGGGAAGTCATCTCAAACCACCCATCCAAACGCTACCAAAACTATAGCTGTCTGCGCAATCAGAACAAGCGCCAGCACGCTATTTCTCGCATAAACGATGGCCTTTAGGGTATCTTGGCGCAGCGGCGCTCGCCCTTGCGCATTCAGGACATACACGCCCGGCTTTTGCAAACAGACACCCAAACCTAGGGCCATGGCCGCCATGGGCCAACCGCTGTTGGGCGAGGGTGTGCGCCGGGCTTGGGCCTGCAACACCGTCAGGGTTTGCCCGCCAGACACCAGCGCCAAGAGCCAAGCCGTGATGCGGGCGGGCACATAGCTCAACACATCGTCCACACGCGCAGCCCACTTGCCCGCGCAAGCCCAGTTGCGCCCTTTGTAAACCCCAGGGTAGCCCCACATGGCGTCCGCCGTATTGGCAAAGCGGTACATGGCCGCGCCAGGCAAACCAGCCAAGATGAACCAAAACAAGGGCGCAACCACCGAGTCATTGAGGTTTTCGGCCAAAGACTCAATGGCACTCTCACGCACGCCCGACTCACTAAGGGCCGCCACGTCACGGCTCACCAACCAACTCAAGCGTTGGCGGCCAGACTCCAAACAGCCTTGGGGGCCCGAGAGCGCATCTTCCACAGCCAAGACCTCACTGCGCAGCATGGCCCACGCGAGCAAGGGCTTGAGCAGCAGGCCAAGCAAGGCACCACACACAAGCACAGCGCCATACCAAGACAAACTCTGCGCATGCGTATCCGCTGGAACCCACGGCCCTTGCTTGCTGCTGGCAAGGCTTGCAAACAGCAGCGCCGCGCCCGCCTGGGCTAACAGGGCCACCAGCAGCACCAATGCCAAACCCACGCACCAGGCCAAGGCACCCCAAGCAAACGCCCGGAGGTCACGCTGCAAGGGGTCTGCCACGGTACGCGCCTGAACTTTCGCTCCCGCCCATGCCAGATAGTTGCCCATCCACACCACGGGGTGAAGATTCACCGGCGGCTCGCCCCAAAAATGGTCTATGGCCAAAGCCACCAGCACAGCGATGCCGCACACCAACACCGGAAGAAACAGAAACTCCATCATGGCTTGCTGCGTTCGCTCAGCGCTTCTACAGCGCGTATCAACGAGGTGCCAGGCCTCGTAAATCCTTCAACAAGGCTAAAGGCCATGGATGCCTCCACATCGGTGACCACCAGCTCGGGAACCATCGCTTTCCACATGCTCAGTCTCAGGTTCACGCGCGGTGGGCTGCGGCCGGACCCCAGCACACGCCAATGCTGTCAGCTGGCATCGTACGAAGGGCTGAGTTGCACCGTTTCGCCAATGATCAGCAAGCCCGGCTGGGGGCCATAGACGGGAGCGCGCTCCACCAGCTTTTGCAAAGCACAGGCCCACACCGCTTGGCTGGGGCGCGTGCCATCCCGCACGATGGCGGCAGGGGTATTCGGGTCCAACCCATGGTCTATCAGCTGTTGGGCAATCAAGCCCACCCGTTGCACGCCCATGTAAAACACACGCGTTTGGCCGGGTCGGGCCAAGGCAGCCCAGTCGTGCGCCGCCGTATCGTCGGCCAAATGGCCGGGCAAGAACACACAGCTGGCGGCAAAGTCGCGGTGCGTCAAGGGAATGCCCGCCGCTGCCGAGCAACCACTGGCCGCCGTCACACCGGGCACCACTTCAAACGCAATGCCTGCGGCCTGCAGGGCCTGCACTTCTTCACCCCCACGGCCAAACACATAGGGGTCACCACCCTTGAGACGCACTACCCGCTTGCCCTGACGCGCATGTGCCACCAGTAAGTCGTGGATACCTTCTTGCGGGACCGCGTGATCGCCCAGCGCCTTGCCCACATACACACGCTGCGCAGCCGCTGGAATTTGCGCCAAAACCTCGGCACTAATCAGGCGGTCATGCACCACCACATCGGCGTTGCGCAAGCGGTCAAGAGCACGCAGCGTCATCAAGTCCAGCGGGCCAGGGCCTGCGCCCACAATAAAAACAAATCCGGCGGCTGGGGATGACATAGGTTCAGACATGGCTATCACGGTTGACTAGATTCAAAACGCCCACACCCACATCGGGTAGCACTTGGGGCGTGCCATCATACGTGCATTGAATCGCCCAGTTTCTGCCAAGTTGCAGAGCGGTAGGCCTAATCCCCGGAAGTGCGATACTTGAAGGTTACAGATTGGTTCCCAAAAGGACTCCAATTCTCCGAAAACTGCACGCCCTGCACATGCCAACTGCCCACTGCTGCACACCTCCATGCGCCAAGCCATAAACGCCCCCGTCATTCAGGGCTGGTGCCCCGGCGCGCTGCGGCCTATGCCGTCCGGCGACGGGCTGGTGGTGCGGGTCCGGCCGACCTTGGGGCGTCTCACGCCTCTACAAGCGCAAGGGCTGGCCGGCTTGGCCCAGCAATACGCTTCGCCTGTGCTGGAACTCACGAGCCGCGCCAACCTGCAGCTGCGCGGCGTTTGCCCCGACAGTTACCCCGCTTTGATCAACGGCCTGCGCTCTTTAGGTTTGCTCGACGAGCGAGCCGATGTGGAAGCCCGCCGGAATCTGCTGCTCAGCCCTTTTTGGATTGATGCAGACGGCACGCCTGCCATTTGTGAGGCGCTGAACCTCGCCTTAGCCGCGCCCGACGCCCCCACCCTGCCCAGCAAATTCGGCTTCGCCATCGACCTGGGCGCACAGCCGGTGCTGCGTGACGCCTCTGCCGACATCCGGCTGGAGTGCTTGGGCGACCAGGTGCTGGTCTATGCCGATGGCGCTACCACCGGTGCCTGCGTGCCTTTGGCGCAAGCGGCGCACAGCGCCATGGAGTTGGCCCGCTGGTTTGTGGCTTCCGGCGGCGTGGTCAACGGCCGTGGCCGCATGGCCAGCCTACTCCAGCGCCAGGCCTTGCCAGCACCGTTCACCACCTCGCGCATACCCGAGGCCCCTGCACACACCTCCACCGTGGGCCCCTCCGCCACCGGCATGGTGGTCGGCTTGGAATTCGGCCAGTTGCCCGCCGAAACCCTGCACCAGCTCGCAGCCCTGGCCCCGTTGCGCATCACGCCCTGGCGCGGTTTGGTACTCGAAGGCCTGCACACCGCGCCTGCCCTGCCGGAGCTGATCACCCAGCCTGACGATGCGCGCTTGCGCGTGGCGGCTTGCACCGGCGCGCCCGGTTGCACCCAGGCGCTGGGTCCCACCCGCGCGCTGGCCCGTTTTCTTGCCCCCTTGTTGCCCGCCGGCCGCACAGCCCATGTGTCGGGCTGCACCAAGGGCTGCGCCCACCACGGCGCCACCCTCACGCTGGTGGCGAGCGAGGCGGGCTACCACCTGATTGACCACGGCACTGCCCAAAGCACGCCCGACGCCACCGGCCTCGACGCAGCTGGCATTGCCGCCTACCTAGAACAACAACGATTGCATGCGCCATACGTATGAAACCGATGGCGACGCCATCTACCGACAGTCCTTTGCCATCATCCGCGCGGAGGCGGGCCTGGCCCGCTTCAACGCAATCGAAGAGCTGGCCGTGGTCCGCATGATCCACGCCTGCGGCATGGTCGGCCTGGAAGCCCATGTGCGTTTTTCCGAGGGCATGGCCGAGGCCGCCCGCACGGCGCTGGAAGCCGGTGCCCCCATTTTGTGCGACGTGCGCATGGTGAGCGAAGGCATTACCCGCACCCGCCTGCCGGCCGACAACCCAGTGATCTCCACCTTGCAAGACCCGTCGGTGCGCGAGCTCGCCAAGTCCATGGGCACCACCCGCAGTGCTGCGGCGCTGGAGCTGTGGCGCCCGCACTTGGCCGGGGCCGTGGTGGCTATTGGCAATGCGCCGACCGCCCTTTTTCATTTGCTCAATATGTTGCAAGACCCCGACTGCCCGCGCCCTGCGGCCATCATCGGCTGCCCGGTGGGTTTTGTGGGTGCAGCCGAATCCAAGGTCGCGCTCATGGCCGACCTGCCCGCCCCCAGCATGGTGGTGCACGGCCGCCTGGGCGGCAGTGCCATCACCGTGGCGGCAGTGAACGCACTCGCCAGCCGGAGGGAAATCTGATGGGACGCATCCTCTGCGCGGGCCTGGGGCCCGGTGACCCGGATTTGATGAGCGTGCGCTCCGACCGCGCCATCCGCGCGGCCACCCACGTCGCCTATTTCCGAAAAAAAGGCCGCCCCGGCCAGGCGCGCCGCATTGTCGAAGGCATGTTGCTGCCCGGCGCCATCGAGTACCCGATGGAATACCCGGTGACCACTGAGTTGCCGTTTGACAGCCCCGAGTACATCCACTGCCTGGCCACGTTTTACGACGACTGGGCGGACCGCTTGGCCACACTTGCCCAAACGGAAGACGTGCTGGTGCTCTGCGAAGGTGACCCGTTTTTCTACGGCTCCTTCATGCACCTCTACACCCGGCTGCAAGGCCGCACCACGGTGGAGGTGATTCCCGGCATCCCCGGCATGGTGGGCTGCTGGTCGGCCACCGGCGTGCCCATCACCTGGGGCGACGATGTGATGACCGTGCTCATGGGCACCCTGCCTGAGGACGAGCTGGTGCGCCACATGCAAACCGCCGACGCACTGGTCGTCATGAAAACCGGCCGCAACCTGCCCCGCGTGCGCAGCGCGCTGGCAAAAGCCGGCCGCTTAGAGCAGGCCTGGCTGGTAGAGCGCGGCACCATGCCCGGAGAGCGCGTCATGAAGCTGGCGGACGTAGACGGCACCGACTGCCCCTACTTCGCCATCGTGCTGGTGCACGGCAGCGGCCGCCGCCCCGAGGTGCAGGAATGACCACACCGCTGGCGACCGGCACGCTGTGCATCGCCGGCCTGGGGCCGGGCGACGCGCAACTGGTCACGCCCGAAGTAACCGCCGCCATCGAGGCCGCCACCGACATCGTGGGCTACATCCCCTACGTGGCGCGCATTGCGCCGCGCCCCGGCCTGACGCTGCACGCATCCGACAACCGGGTCGAGATGGACCGCGCCCGCGCCGCCCTGCACATGGCCGCCGAGGGCAAGCAGGTGGTGATCGTGTCGTCTGGCGACCCCGGAGTGTTTGCCATGGCGGCGGCGGTGTTTGAAGCGCTGGAAGGCCGGCCCGACTGGCAGGCGCTCGATATTCGCGTGCTGCCCGGCATCACCGCCATGCTGGCTGCGGCAGCCAAAGCGGGTGCGCCCCTGGGCCACGACTTTTGCGCTATCAACCTCAGCGACAACCTCAAACCCGCCGAGCTGATCGAGGCCCGGGTGCGCGCCGCCGCCGGGGCCGACTTTGCGATGGCGTTTTACAACCCCCGCTCCGCCAGCCGCCCACACACCTTTGGCCGCGTGCTGCAAGTGCTGCTGGAAGCCTGCGGCCCGAACCGCCTGATCACCTTTGCCCGCGCCGTGAGCACCCCCGAAGAAACGCTACTCACCGTGCGCCTGGGTGAGGCCACCCCCGAGATGGCGGACATGCGCACCGTGGTCATCGTGGGCAACAGCGCCACCCGCCACGTGGGCCGCTTTGTCTACACCCCGCGCTCGGCGCTATGAATTCAATAGCTACCCGCGCAGTAAAGACGGCGCAAAACCTCATTTACGCTGTGCAACACGGTGCGAGCGGGAATGTAAGGCCGGTCTATCAGGATGACGGGAAGCCCCAACTCGCGGGCCGCAATGAGCTTGGCCTCGGCCCCCGCACCGCCCGAGTTTTTAGAAACAATATGCGTGATGCCATGGGCCTGCAGCAAGGCGCGGTCGCCCTGCAAGGTGAAGGGCCCCCGGTCCAGCACCACATGGCCGCGCGCGGCGGGCAAGTCCAGCACCGGGTCCACCAAGCGCAACAGGTACCAGTGCTGGGCACACGCCAAAAACGGCGCAAGGTTCTGCTTGCCGATGGCCAAAAACACGCGGGCGGGCTGGTCGGGCAAGGCTTGCACCGCGGCGGCCATGTCCGCCACATGCGTCCACATATCGCCACCCTGCGCCTGCCAGGCGGGCCGCTCCAGTGCCAGCAAGGGCACGCTAGCGGCTGCACAGGCCTGCACCGCGTTGCTGCTCATTTGCGCGGCAAAGGGGTGGGTGGCGTCCACCACATGGGTGATGCGCTGGTCCTGCAAAAAGGCTTGCAGCCCCGCCACCCCACCAAAGCCACCCACGCGGGTGGGCAAGGGCTGGGCGATGGGCGCATCGGTACGGCCTGCGTAAGAAAACACCGCGTCCACCCCGGCCTGCGCCAAGGCCTGTGCCAGGCGGCTGGCCTCGGTGGTGCCGCCCAGCAACAACACCCGCAAGGAGCCGCGCGCCATGTCTGAACCGTGGTTGTCAATCATTGGAATCGGTGAAGATGGTTTGCATGGTCTGGGCGATGGTAGCCGCTCGGCACTGGTCCACGCGCAGCATGTATTCGGCGGGCCGCGCCACTTGGCGCTGGCGGACGTAGGCAGCCGGGGCATTGCATGGCCGGTACCTTTTGACGTAGCGCCTGTGCTCGCCCTGCGTGGCCAGCCGGTCGTGGTGCTGGCCTCCGGCGATCCGTTCTGGTTTGGGGCCGGTGGCAGCCTGGCGGCGCATTTACAACCCGGCGAATGGGTGGCCCACCCCGCGCCCTCTACCTTTGCACTGGCCGCCTCGCGCCTGGCGTGGCGGCTGGAGGCGGTGCACTGCTTCGGCCTTCACGCCGCGCCGTTTGAGCGCACCCGAAGCAGCCTGCACCCCGGCGCGCAACTGCTCTGCCTGTTGCGCGATGCGGCAGGGGTGGGCGAGTTTGCCCAGTGGCTCACCGCCCAAGGCTGCGGCGCATCTGCCGTGTGGGTACTGGAAGCATTGGGTGGCCCGCGTGAACGCATCCGCCAGACCACGGCAGCTGGCTGGCAAACCCAAACAAGCCAACACACCGTTCGGGCTGAGCCTGTCGAAGCCCTTCGACAAGCTCAGGGCGAACGGGCCATGGAGTGGACCGACATCCAAACCCCAGTCGCTGTGGCGGTGCAGGTAGTGGGGGCGCCGGGCTTGCCCCGCACCCCCGGCCTGCCGGACGCAGGCTTTGCCAGCGACGGCCAAATCACCAAATCGCCCATACGCGCCTTGACCTTGGCCGCACTCGCACCCCGCCCCGGCGAACACCTGTGGGACCTGGGCGCAGGCTCGGGCTCGGTGTCGGTGGAGTGGTGTTTGGCGGGTGGTACATCCAGCGCGGTGGAGCAACATGCCGAACGCGTGAACAACATCCGCAGCAATGCGGCGAACTTCGGCATAGACCACCGTCTCACCGTGCACCACGGCCACACGCCGGATTTGCTGGCCAGCCTGCCCACACCCAACGCCATTTTTGTAGGCGGCGGCTTTGACCTAGCGCTGTTTGCCCAATTGCAAGCCAATGCACCGCAAGGCACCCGCCTGGTGGTGAACGCGGTAACGCTGGAGACCGAATCTGCCCTGCTGCAGCTGCACGCCCAGCAGGGCGGCGAACTGCTGCGCATTGAGTTGGCGCAAGCCGCGCCCCTAGGCCGTATGCGTGGCTGGCAGCCCAGCCGCCCGGTGGTGCAGTGGAGCGTGACGCTGTGAACCGCGCTCGCTTGGCGGCCCCCTATTTCAATGACTTGCCCGCATGAAGCTGGTGGCAGGCTTGGGCTTTAGAGCCGGGTGCGAGGTGAACTCCCTGTGCAGTGCCTTGCAGGCCGCGCTAGATGCTGCGTCCACCGCGCACGGCCAGCCCATCACCCTCGCCCACTTGGCTGCGCTAGCCACCGCAGCCGACAAAGCCCAGCACCCCGCCCTGCTGCAACTCGCAGCCGAATTGCAACTCCCCATCCACCCCGTCCCCCTGCCCGCGCTGGCCGACCAGCCCGCTGCCCCCAGCGCCCATGTGCCCGAGCGCTACGGCGCCCACAGCGTGGCCGAGGCCGCCGCGCTGGCAGCGGCAGGCCCTGGCGCAAGCCTGATCGGCCAGCGCAGCATCAGCCCCGACCGCATGGCCACTGCGGCACTGGCTTTCACTGAAAATACATCCCCATGACTGTTCACTTTATTGGCGCCGGCCCCGGCGCACCCGACCTTTTGACCCTGCGCGGGCGTGACCTGATTGCCGCCAGCCCTGTCTGCCTGTACGCCGGCTCGCTGGTGCCCAAGGGCGTGTTGGCCCACTGCCCGAGCGGTGCGCGCATCGTCAACACCGCGCCCCTGTCGCTGGAGCAAATTTTTGAGGAAATCAGCACCGCCCACGCCGCCGGGCAGGACGTGGCCCGCCTGCATTCGGGCGACTTGTCGGTGTGGTCGGCCATGGGCGAGCAGCTGCGCGGCTTGCGCGCGCTGGGCATTCCCTACACCGTGACGCCGGGTGTGCCCTCTTTTGCCGCCGCCGCCGCCACGCTGGAGGCCGAGCTGACGCTGCCGGGCCTGAGCCAATCGGTGGTGCTCACCCGTACCTCGGGCCGCGCATCGGCCATGCCCGACACTGAGTCGCTGGCCAACTTTGCGGCCACACAGGCGGTGCTGGCGATTCATCTGTCCATCCATGTGTTGCCGCGCGTGGTGGCCGAGCTGTCGCCCCACTACGGCGCAGATTGCCCAGTGGCCGTGGTCTGGCGCGCCAGTTGGCCGGACGAGCGCGTGGTGCGCGCCACGTTGGCCACCATCGAAGCGGCGATTGGCGAAGGCATGGAGCGCACCGCTTTGATATTGGTGGGCCACACACTCGGCCACAACTTGGGTGAAACAGACTTTGCCCACAGCCGCCTCTACGCCGGCGACTACGACCGCCGCTACCGCCCGCTGGGCACCGCGCCCCGCTTCCCGGCAGGCACTGAATGACTGCGGCCGTGAAAGTTGATTTGTGCCTGGTCGGCATTGGCACCGGCAACCCTGACCACGTCACCCGCCAGGGCGTGAAAGCGCTGAACGCGGCAGACCTCATCCTCGTGCCGCACAAAGGCGAGGGCAAGGCGGACCTGGCCGAGCTGCGGCTACAGCTGTGCCAAGAGCTGGTCACCAACCCCGCCACGCAGGTGGTGCAGTTCGACATGCCGGTGCGCGACGCGCACGACCCGGACTACCCCAGCGCCGTCAACCGCTGGCACGACGCCATTGCCGAGGTGTGGCTGGCAAAAATCCGCGCCCATCTGCCCCAAGGTGGCCGCGTCGCCCTGCTGGTGTGGGGCGACCCGTCTTTGTATGACAGCACCCTGCGCATTGCGAACCGACTGGCGCTGCAACTGCCGCTGACGGTATCGGTGGTGCCCGGCATCACCGCGCTGCAAGCGCTGACCGCTGCCCACGCCATTGCGCTCAACGACATCAACTCACCGGTCACCATCACCACAGGCCGCCAACTGCGCGACCACGGCTGGCCCGAGAGCGCAGACACAGTGGCCGTGATGCTGGACGGCCACTGCGCCTTCCAACACCTGCCGCCCGAAGGCATCACCATCTGGTGGGGCGCCTACCTGGGCATGCCCCAACAACTCTGCATCGCCGGGCCGCTGGCAGAAGTGTGCGAGCGGATTCAGGCAGAGCGTCAAGCTGCGCGCGCGGCGCATGGGTGGGTGATGGATATTTACTTGATGAGGCGGGTGGTCGCCTAACGGGCCCATTTAAGGGTGTATTACGAGATACCGCGGGATACGCAGCCGCCTAGCTGACGTTAACCTGAAGCCAACAGAAGTGTCTATGGTTGGCAAAGCACCTCATATTCAAGACCTGCCCCCCTTTTTCAAGATGCCTACTTTTCATCATGGATAAATTCTTGCTCCAGCAGCAGGTGCTCGAGCGGCTTGCTGAAAGCCTGCTACAAGCCGAACAGGCAGTGCGTGCGGCCCATGAAACGGCGACTCACGAAGAAAACATTGCCGAAAACAAATACGACACATTGGGACTCGAAGCTGCCTACCTGGCTACCGGCCAGGCTCGGCGCGCCGAAGGCATCCGCCAGGCGATGGCCAATTGGCGCCAATTCCGCCCGAACCCCTACGACGCCAGCAAAGGTATACAGCTCGGCGCGCTGGTCTGCCTAGTCGATTCCGACGACAAGCAGCAACAACTCTTTCTCGGGCCGGGTGGGGGCAGCATGAAGTTGGTTTGCGGTGCTCAGGTCGTTCAGGTCATCAGCAGCGAAGCCCCTTTAAGCAGGGCCATGCTGGGTAAATGTGAGGGTGATGAGGTTTGGATACAGGTCGCTCTAATCCGACAGCAATTTGAGGTGCTGCGGGTTTACTAATCCGCAGGCAAGCCCACGTCAATTCAGAGCAACTTCTTCACAAAGAAATTTGCGATGAGCGCATAAAGCTGCGGGAGTACTGCGGCTCGATCAAAGGAGGCAGGGTCACTTAGCAAATGACTTGCGATGCTATCTTGTTCAAACGGTGGCAAGGGTGACAGCATTGCCCCGTGGCTGGCCTCGGGCAAGTTCATGATTACCTCGCAAAGAGGCTGGCATTCATTTAAGACTGCTTCGACATGAAAGGACGGGACTTGGTTTACATCTTTCCCTGCGATGACCAAACCGAGTGCTACTTTCGGCTCGGCCAGAGATTGAGGCACAAAGTCCGCAGCAAACGGCACCATAGCAACAGAGGCCTTGATTCGCGGGTCAATGTAGCTTTGTAGGTTGTTGTCTGAAAATCGCCAAGAAATGATGCGCTTGGCCAGCCAAACTTTGACGGTATCAAACCAGGTACCACGAAGTAGCGTTATGAAACCAACGCACGAAGAAAAATCACGCTCAATGTTTTGCTCGCAGTGATCACGAAATCGACTTGGCGACCATTCGCCACCTGCAAGTGAGAGAGCGGTGTGCCCGCCAGCTGAGCCACCAAATATGCCAACGGCATCAAGTGAGAGAAATCTGGACACGGGTGCGTAAGCAGATACGACGTCTATAGCTTGGCTGACTTCCAGCGGTCGCAATGCCCAACTTGAAGGACCAGGGTTGGAGTTATCCAAGTAGTTGTCGCCTCGATGTTGGGGTATTGCCACCACAAAACCGCGAGTGACCAATACGCGAGCCAAATCGGCGTGCACCCAAGGCGAACCCCCAGATCCGTGAGAGATAACAATCAAGCGGCCATTGCCTTTTGACGCCGTCGCATTGCTAGCCCAAGAAAGCGCAAACGGCCCTTTCTTTACCGGCGATTCTGTGTCAATGGTTGGATAGAAAACTGCAGTGTTGCCTCCATCTGATTGCGGCAGCTCAACAAATCCCAATCTTGCAGTCTGGGCATGAGAGATCGTCATGCTAAGTAGGCCAAATAGCCAAACTAGAGCGTAGGCCACAACGGTCCGGAGCTGAAGCATATTGCGAGGATGACGATGGATCATTTGGTTAAATTCACAACGATTCGGTCTGACTAATGTCCCTGGGGCCATTGAACAGTAATTTGATGACACCTTTAGCGGCATACAGTCCGGCAATCTTGATTGGCTGGCGTGTCGCCCCTGAATGACCGGTATCTGTTAGTGAATGTGAATAGTGCAAGTTCCGCTTTAGATCGTAAAGGGTCTCAGCCCCAAGCCCGCGTGAGCAGCTCATCCAAGGCGTCCGCAATCGCCTGCCCATGCTCCGCCAGGGAGGTGACGTGTTCACCCAACTGGTCCACCGCCACAGACACCATATCCAGCGGGTGCAAGACCAACGACACGCCTTCCACCTCCAACACGGGGTTCATGCGCGAGCCTGCGGTGCTTGCGTTGCCAGGCAAGGCGCTGCGGCGCACCAACGGCACCACCATGCGCCTGCGGTAGCGATCAAAGAGGGACGATTGCACGATCACCACGAAGGGGATGGTGTCCTTCAATGCGCCCCGGTTGCGGTGGACATCGAACTGCGCCATCACAAGGTGCTGTGTTCGTCAGCGAACGAGCCTACCGTCGCGTGAACCGCATTCCAGTCCATGGCGGCCGCATCGGCTTGCTGCTGACGCGTCAGCCGGGCTTGCTGTTGCTTCGCCACGTAGGCGGTCAACAGCTCTTCCATGGTGGCGGACAGGTTGCTGGTGTAGGTCTTGGCCTGCGCGACCAAGCCTTCGTTGAGGGTGAGATTTACAGCGCGTTTGCGAACGCTGGTGCCTGTGGTGCTGAAAGCTGCGGACATGGTGAACTTCAGAAAGTGCAATCGTGCGCATATTATGCGCATAAACCGGCCGCACGTTGTTCCCGATCAAGCGGTAGTCAAAACACAGGCTCTTTAACGATTGGGGAGCACAAGCACCTTGAATTGTTACTGTCAAGACCAGGTGCAAAGTGGCAGCGTTGACGCCCAAGCAGGCGTGAGGCGGCTCACGGGCACGGCGCGGAGCTGTGGAATCCGCCACGCGACTGCCGTTAGAGAAACTTTATTGACAATTTATGAAGACCCCTGTCACAAACACAGCGCCCATTTCGTCTTATAGGTATCACAAGCAACTATGACCTATCGTGAAACAGAACCTTCGTTATTTGGTATGCACTGCACTCTTGCTTAATGGCCTAACCATGCTGGTGGCCCCCGCCTATTGGTTTCAACACGTGCCCGGCGTGCAGGAAACCGGCCCGCTGAATTTTCACTTGGTGCGCGATGTAGGCTGCGCTTACTTGGTAACAGCCATGGGGCTTGGCTGGCGGGCCATCAAGGGCAAACCGGGCGCGTCGGCTGCGACCCTCGGGGCAATTTTTCTACTCATGCATGCAGGGGTGCACCTGTGGGAAGTGGCTGTGGGCATTTGCGGCTGGAGCCGCTTTTTGCAGGATGTGCCGGGGGTGGTTGTGCCAGGGTTTCTGGTGCTGTGGCTTAGCCGTGCCGGTGCCAAGGAGGCCATCCATGCTTAAGCTATTGGCTCCACTGGTGCGCTGGCAAACCTTGAAGTTCGAGCGGCACTACCACTACGACACGCAGTACTTGCGCAAATTGTTTGCACTGAGCCCCTGCGCGTTCATGCGATTTCGCCACGTTTTGGACAACTCCAATTTTGCCCAAGGCGTGCCCGCAGCAGCCCTGTACACGGTGAAGTTTTTGTCAATCGCCCGGGAAGACTGCGGCCCCTGTGCGCAACTGACCCTGGACCAGGCCCGCGAGGCAGGCGTCAGCACCCAAGACCTGCAAGCCTTGGTTGCGCGAGACCCCGACCGGCTCAGCCCCGACGCCTTGCTGGGTTGGACCTATGCCGAGGCGGTGTTGGACCATTCGCCTGAAACCAGCCAGTGGTGCGAGGCCGTGGTGGCCCGTTGGGGCACACCCGCATTGGCCTCGCTTGCCCTAACATTGGTCACTGCGCGCAGCTTTCCGGCCATGAAACAGGCGCTGGGCGTGGCGTCTGCCAGCTGCCAACGTTTGGAGGTCAAGCCGTGAACACCAACCCAACCGATCCCGCACCAAGGGACAGTGCAGCAAGGGCCGATGCCCGCGCCCGCGACTTCGAGCAACAGCATAGTCGCCACCTGCGTGCACTGGCCTACCGCATGTTGGGCTCGCGTGCCGATGCGCAAGACATCGTGCAAGACGCATGGCTTCGCTGGAGCGAAGTCGACCCGAGCACGGTGGACAACGACCGTGCATTTTTGTCCCGCACGGTAACAAACCTGTGCCTGGACCGCATTGGTTCCGCCCAATCGCGCAAAGAACACTATGTGGGCATGTGGTTGCCCGAACCCCTGGTCGACGATGCACAAGACTGGAGCCCCGACCCGCAAGACACCACTGAATTTGCGCAAGACGTTTCGGTGGCTTTCATGCTGACATTGGAGCGACTGGGCCCGGTAGAGCGAGCCGCGTTCTTGCTGCATGACGTCTTTGGCCTGGGATACGAGGAAGTGGCTCGCCACCTACAGCGCAGCGAGCAAGCCTGCCGCCAACTGGTGAGCCGTGCGCGCAGCCGCGTCAAGGGCGAATACGCCCGCTGCCAGGTGGAAGACGAGGAGCGCCAGCGCCTGCTCTACGCTTTTGCACAGGCCTTGGTGGCGGGTGACGTCGAAAAGCTGGCGGGTGTTCTGGCGCACGACGCCATTTTGATCACCGATGGCGGAGGACTTGCCACCGCCATTCCACAAGCAATGCATGGCGGGGACCGCATTGCAAAAGCTTTGGTCGGGTTCAACAAGAGTGTGGATACCGCAACCCTGCGTTACCGCACCGCTGTGGTCAATGGTTTGCCTGGTTATGTGCTCTACACCGCCGAGGGGGCCCCGCTGCAGGCCGTCGCACTGAGCCCTGCTGGCGACGATGCGCCAGGCCGCTTGCAAGCGGTTTACATCATCCGCAACCCCCACAAACTCCAACACCTTGTGGCATCGGCCGGCCAAAGTGTTCCCGTGTCAGCACGATCCGGCTCTTTGTAAGCTCACACCTAGGTCATCACACACATGAAACACAGCAGCTTCGGTGCCGCGGACGGTCGTCTGGTCGTCTATTTCCACGGTGCGCCAGGTGGCATCGGTGAGGCGCAAATTTTGCACACCGACGCCGCCCAAAACGGCCTACGGGTGATCTGTCAGGATCGCTTTTCTATAGACAGCTCTATCGTTGGCGACAGGTATTTTCAAGCGCTGGCCGACGACATTGACCGGGTTGCCCAAGGCGCGCCGGTCGACATCATTGGCTTTTCTATTGGTGCGTTTGTTGCCTTACAGGTGAGTCGCCTGATGCGCCAGCAGGTTCGCAGTCTCCACTTGATCTCACCTGCCGCCCCACTGGAAGGCGGTGACTTCCAGGGTTCAATGGCAGGTGGAAAAGTGTTTTGGCTGGCCCAAAAAATGCCACTGGCCTTCAAACTGCTGTCCTATTGGCAGGGTCTGCTTGCGACTTTCGCTCCCCAACTTTTGTTTGGCATGCTGTTTTCCAGCGCAATGGCTGCTGACAAAGACCTGGCCGCCAATGCTGAGTTCAAACAGTTCATGCACAGTGTCTTGCGGGAGTGCTTTTGCGGCAATGTCCCAGGCTACTTGCGTGATGTACAAGCCTACGTCACACCCTGGCAAGCGTCTTTGCGAAGCACTTTAGCCCAGACCCAGCTATGGCATGGCGACCAAGACAATTGGTCTCCCAAGGAGATGTCTGACTATCTTCAGCAACAACTCCCTCACTGCGCTGAGGTCCATCGCATGCAGGGCTTGTCTCACTACTCCACGCTGTACGCAGCGGCACCACGCATTTGCGAGCTGCTCGGCTAGCTCCCAACTCGCGCACTAAACACCCCATGACACTACAAAAGAACCCTGGCGCCGTAAGCCGCTTTGCCAAACTGATGAAGTTCAGTGCGTGGCTGCAAGCCTTGCCCCATAAACTCACGCCCCCACCCTTTCGCCTGATGCAAATTGGCTCAGCGTTCTGGCAATCACGGGCGCTTGATGTTGCCGTACGGCTGGATATTGCCACCGTGCTGGCAGATCAGGCGCTGGATGCGACGACCATCGCCACGCGCGTATCGGCCAACGCCGATGCCACGGCCAGGCTGCTGCGCATGCTGGCGGCCATGGGCGTTTTTGAGGAAACAGCAGCGGACGTGTACAGCAACAACAAGCTCTCAAGTTATCTGAGAGCCGACAACCCGAAGAACGTACGGGCCATGGTCCTCATGCACAACTCACAGGCTATGGGCCAGCCTTGGTTTGAGCAGCTTGAGCGCGGCGTGCGCGAGGGCGTTGCCCCCTTTCGCCTGTCGCATGGTGAGGACTTGTTTGATTACTTGAATCATCACCCCGACTTTGACCAACTGTTTTCGCAGGCGATGGACAGCGTAGAAGCTCTGACGGGCGATAGTTTTGCCACCGACTTTGACTGGGGGCGGTTCGAGCGAATCATTGACGTGGGCGGCTCACGAGGCGCCAAAGCACTTGCCATCCTGCAACGCCATCCCCAACTGAGCGCCTTGGTGGTAGACCGAGCCCAAGTCGTTGCTGAAGCCCAGACCTATTGGGACAAGCACCCTACACCCGGAGTAGAGCGAATGCGTTTTGAAGCGGGTGACGTGCTTCAGTCCGTGCCCCGCGCGACGAGCGATAAAGATGTATACCTACTCAGTGCCGTGCTGCACGGTCTCGACGATGCGCTGTGCATCCAAGCCCTGACCCAGCTTGCACGGGCCAGCGGCAGCAGCGGCGCGCGCATTGCCATCATGGAAGTGGTGATGCCAGAACAAAAAACGGATCTTGCGAGAGCTTCATTTGACATGCAAATGTTCATGGGAACGCGCGGAAGGGAGCGCACCTTGGTGCAATGGAATGCGCTGTTTGTGCGCAGCGGTGTGGTGCTTCAAGAAGTCGTGGGCCTGCAGTCGTTCGGCAGTATTTTGGTCGTACTGCCCAAAGGTTATGCCAGTGGCATGTAAGCGTCGAGCGGTGGCATTGACTGCAGACTCCATGTCGAGCCGTATGGCGTCAAACCATTGCCTCGCTCAAGACAAAAACAGGCTGTAGCGCACATCCCAATTGCGCAAGCAGCTCCCAATACCATAGCAACTATCCAACCTTACGGTAGTCCGCGCCCCAGCGCGCAGCCCAGTCGGCACAGCGGCCGACCCGGACCTTGGCGTCGTCAAAGTCCACCATCACGACTTGTTCCGCGCCTCGGGGCGCTTGGGGTTGCTCCAGGGTGCGACCGTCGGTCAGCAACCAGAGGACGGTAGACGCCGTGCTGGCGCTGGTACCGCGCACACGGCGGTGTTGGACCATGAGGTTATCAGCCGCCACCATGGCCTGGGCCAAGGGTGTGCCGCCACCGCCGCCGCGCTGTTGCACGCGCACGGCAGCGGCGCGGCGCGCGGGGCCGGGGGGCACCAGCACTTCCACGCCCTGCCCGCCAAAGCACAGCAGCGCCACATGGTCGCCCGCGCGGGCGGCTTGCTCCAGCAACTGGGCGGCGTAGCCTTTGGCCCGCGCTAGGCGGCCGCCTTGGCGCATGGAGCCGGAGGTGTCTAGCAGCAGCAAATGCAAGGTAGACGGCTTGCCCTTGGGCTCGCGCCAGCGCAGGTGCTGCGCGGCCAGGGCATTGCGGCCTTTGGCTTGCAAGGTGGGCAGCCAGGCGATGGCTCCGCGTTGTGTTGCGGGGCCAGATGGCGCGCGCACCGCCACCGCCGGTGCTTGGGCACCAGCTGGTAAGGCCGCTGTGCGCCACCGCCCGCCGCGCGCCGCACTTTGGGGCGCGGGGCCGGGGTGGCTCAGGCTTTTTTTGGCGGGAGCACTCCTGCAACCGCAGGCCGCACGGTGCCCACGGGCACGGGGGGCATGGCGCCCCAATCGCCTTCGGCACTGCCAGCACCGGCCGATTCCGGCTGCGGGCTACTTGTGTCTTGGCCTTGGGTGGGAGGTTGTGGCTTCTGTGAGGCTTTTGGCGCGGGTTGCTGCGCTCCAACCTGCCGGCGGTGGTGCAAGGCCAGCTCGGCCACGGCGTCCACATCGGCCACCGTCACCGCGTCGCGCCCGTCCAGCGCGGCGGATGCGCGGGCGGCGCGCAGCATCACCAAATCGGCACGCACGCCATCCACCCCGGCGGCCAAGGCGAGTGCACCGGCGTGGGCCAGCGCGTCGTCGGGCCACTGCACGCGGGGCAACAGGGCTTGGGCGTCCAGTACGCTGGCGGCCAGGTTTTGCACGGCGTCGGCATGGCTGGCGGCCACCGCAGCCGGATCCGTATCAAACAGCAAGCGGCTGCGCACGATGTGCTGGCGCTGCGCTGCGTCGGTGGGGTTGTGCAGCCACACCGAGAGGCCAAAGCGGTCCAGCAGCTGGGGGCGCAGTTCGCCCTCCTCCGGGTTCATGGTGCCCACCAGCACAAAGCGCGCGGCGTGGCGCTGCGAGATGCCGTCGCGCTCCACGGTGTTGACGCCGCTGGCAGCGACGTCGAGCAAGGCATCGACCAGCGCGTCGGGCAACAAGTTCACCTCGTCCACATACAGCACGCCCTGGTGCGCCCGCGCCACCAAGCCGGGCGAGAGGCGCACCGCGCCGCTTTGCAAGGCGTCTTCAATGCTGAGCGTGCCCACCAGTTGCTCCAGGCTGGCAGCCAGCGGCAGGGTGACAAACGGGGCCTGCGGCAGCAAGGCGGCCAAGGCGCGTGCAGCGGTGGACTTGGCCGTGCCACGCGGCCCGCCAATGAGCACACCACCAATGCCGGGGTCTACCGCCACCAGCAGCAAAGCGCGCTGCAAGGCCTGCTGGCCCACCAGCGCGGTGAAGGGAAAAGGCACGGGCTCGGGCGCGCTGGCGGATGCCGGGGTGCCGGTATGTTTGTATGGGCGAACTTCAGGACGAATTTCAGGATTTAAGGGCATGGTCAGGAAGCTTCTAGTTGGTTTTCGAGCGCCAGCACATGGTCCTGGATGCGTTCGCGGTGGTCGCCGGGCTCGGCCCACAGGCCGCGCTGCATGGCTTCCAGCAGGCGCTCGCCGATGCTGCGCAAAGCGCCGGGGTTGTGTTGTTGCAGAAATGCGCGGGTGTCGTCGTCGTGCACATAGGCGTCGGCCACCAGCGCGTACTGGTGGTCGGCCACCACGCCGGTGGTGGCGTCAAAGGCAAACAAAAAGTCGACGGTGGCCGCCATTTCAAACGCGCCCTTGTAGCCGTGGCGCTTGATGCCGTCTATCCACTTGGGGTTGACGGCGCGCGAGCGCACCACGCGTGCCACTTCTTCGCCCAAGCTGCGGATTTGCGGTGCGCCGGGCACGCTGAAGTCGCCGTGGTACAGGGCGGCCGTCTTGCCGCTCAGGTGCTCCACCGCCGCAGCCATGCCGCCCATGAACTGGTAGTAGTCGCCCGAGTCGAGGATGTCGTGCTCGCGGTTGTCTTGGTTGTGCAGCACCGCATCCAACCCAGCCATGCGCTGGGCAAAGGCTTCGGGGGCGGCAGCGCCGTCGCTGTCCAGGCCGTAGGCAAAGGCACCGGCTCGCAAATAGGCTTCGGCCAAGTCGGAGCGCTCGGTCCAGTTGCCGCTGGCAATGGATGCTTGCAAGCCCGCGCCATAGCCACCCGGCCGGGGGCCGAACACGCGCCAGGTGGAGGCGCGCTCGGCGTCCGCATCGCTGTGGCCGGCGGCCTGGGCCTGCGCGGCCTCGGCCTGCACCCGCACGCGGATGGGGTTGACGTCGTCCGCCTCGTCCTCGATTGAGATGGCAGCCACGGCGCGCACGGCGGTGTCGAACAAGTCAATCACATTGGGGAAGGCATCGCGGAAGAAGCCGGAGACACGCAGTGTCACATCCACGCGCGGACGGCCCAGCACGGTCATGGGCATGACTTCAATGTCCGTCACGCGGTTGCTGCCCGCTGCCCACTTGGGCCGCACGCCCAAGAGCGAGAAGGCCTGGGCCACGTCTTCACCGCCGGTGCGCATGGTGCTGGTGCCCCACACGGAGAGGCCCATGGCCGTGGGGTAAGCGCCATGGTCTTGCAGGTGGCGCTCGACCACGCGGTCTGCGCCCTTGGCGCCCATGGCATAGGCGGTTTGGGTGGGGATGGCGCGCGTGTCCACCGAGTAAAAGTTGCGCCCGGTGGGCAGTACATCGGGCCGACCACGCGAGGGCGCGCCGCTGGGGCCGGGCGGGATAAAGCGGCCATCGAGCCCGCGCAGCAGCTGGGTGATTTCGTTGGGGCCACAGGCATCGAGGCGCGGAGCCAGCACCGTTTGCAGGCGCTGCAGCACTTGGGAGGTGTGGGGCCAACGTTCTGGTTCCTGTGACGGCCCTTCTGTGAGAAACCCTTCCCGTTCGGGCTGAGCCTGTCGAAGCCCTTCGACAAGCTCAGGGCGATCGGAGTTAACTTGCTCGAACAGCATGTCTTGCACCACGCGGGTGGCCAGCAGTTCCACCCGCTCGCGGGTGTGGCCGGCGTGACGCCAAGCGTCATCGCTCAGGGCTTGCAACACGGCGGGGCGCGCGCCGGTCCAGGGGGCAGCCCAGTCGGGGCTCAGGGCGTCAAAGTCTGTCAGGCCCAGGTCTTGCGCCAGCGCCACCGTGAGGCTGGCCTGTGCCGCACCCGAGCCACCGGGGTAGCGGGCCAGCGCCACCAGCGTGTCTACCCGCTGGCGGCCGGCGGGCGACTGGCCGAAGGTGTGCAGGCCGTCGCGGATTTGGGATTCTTTGATCTCGCACAGGTAAGCGTCCAAGCGGCGCAGCAGCGCTTCGCGCTCAGCATCGTCGGCAGGTTTGGTAAAGCCCAGCTCGATGTGCAAGCCATCGGCCAGCACCTGCTCCAGAATGCTGCCGCGCAGCAGCTTGGCGCGGCGCGGGTCGAGCGACAGGGCTTCGTAATACTCGTCCATACGGCCTTCGAGCTGCTGCAGGGGGCCATAGGTTTCGGCCCGCGTCATCGCGGGCATGAGGTGGTCGATGATGACGGCCTGCGTGCGGCGCTTGGCCTGCGCGCCCTCGCCCGGGTCGTTCACGATAAAGGGGTACAGGTGCGGCAGCGGGCCCAGGATGGCGTCGGGCCAGCAGGCCGCGCCCAGCGCCACGCTTTTGCCGGGCAGCCACTCTAGATTGCCGTGCTTGCCCACATGCACCACGGCATCCACCGCGTAGGCGCGGCGCATCCAGAAGTAGAAGGCGAGGTAGTTGTGCGTGGGCACCAAATCGGCATCGTGGTAGGTGGCGACCAGGTCCAAGTCGCGGCCACGGGCGGGCTGGTTGCCCACAAACACGTTGCCGTAGCGCTGACCGGAAATCATGAAGCGGCCATGGCGCACCAGCGGGTCCTGCTCTGGCAGGCCCCACCGCGCGTTGATGGCGGCTTGGCTCTCGGCGGGCAGCGCGTGGAAGTCTTGCAAATAGTCAGCCATGGCGAGGCTCTGCCCCACAGGGCGGGAGTCGTTCGCGTCCAGGTTGTTGGTGATGCCGCGCGTCAGGTCAGCCATCAGGGCGTCGCTGTCCGCCGGCACATCGCCGGTGGCATAACCTGCGGCTTGCAGGGCTTGCAGGATGACCACGGTGGAGGCAGGCGTGTCCAGCCCCACGCCGTTGGCGAGCCGCGAGTCGTCATTCGGGTAGTTGGCCAGCACCAACGCCACGCGCTTTTCACTATTGTTTTTATAGCGCAATGCGCACCATCGGCGGGCGAGAGCGGCCACATAGGCCATGCGCTCGGTCTCAGGCTGGTAGCGCACCACGTCAATCTCGGCGCGCTCGCAGCGCCAGGCCAGGCCTTTGAAGCTGATGGGCCGGGTGCCAATGCGGCCATCCACCTCCGGCAGCACGATTTGCATGGCGAGGTCGCGCGGGGTGAGGCCGTGCGGGTCGTCTTGCCACTGCTCTTGCGAGCAACCGGCGGTGATGAGCTGCAGCACCGGCGCATCCCCCGCCAGCAGCACCGGCTGTACCTCGGCACCGCTGTCGTTGCCATCGATGGAGCCCACGGCAAAGCTGGTGGCGTTGAGCACCACATCGACTTTGTGCTCGCGCGCCATGGTCTGCAGCAGCGCCATGCTCTCTGGGTTTTTGAGCGAGTCCAGCGCCAGCGCCATGGTGTTGAGGCCCTGCTCTGACAGGGCGGCCAGCATGGCATCAAACGCGGCGGTGTTGCCGGCCTGCAAGTGGGCTTTGTAAAACACCAGCAGCGCCACGGGGGCACCTTCTCGCCACGGGGCTACTTGAGTCAAGGGCTCGTAGCGCACCGCACCGGGCAGCACCTGCGCAGGCGCAGGCCGCTCGCCACGGCCAAAGGCGGCATGGGCAATCAGCTGGTAGAAGTTGTTGGCGTTGTCGCGCCCGCCTTCGCGCAGGCAGCGCCACAGGTGGGTGCAGTCGTCTTTGGCGGCGGTGCTGCGCAACAGCAGCTGCGCGTCTTCCACACACTCGCCCGACACCATGACCAGCCACTGGCCGCGCGCTTTCGCCGACTCACACACTTGGTCGACGATGTAGGCCCAGTCGCTGGGGGCACCCAAGTGTTCGATGACGATGGCCTTGGCGTGGCGCAGTACATCGTCCATGTACAAGTCGGTGGACGCGGGCTGGCGCAGCCACATCAGGTTGGCCAGGCGCACGGTCGGAAAATCGGCGGGCAGGTTGCTGGCCACCTCGGCCAAGAGCGACAAGGTAGTGTCCGCCACGGTGAGCACCACGATGTCACCCGGCGTTTGCTCCACGCGCACGATGCCATTGCCATCGTCTTCGACATGGCCGCCGGGGCGGGTGGAGAGTAGGTGCATAGTTGTTTAATTCACGTATTGAGGTTGGTTGTGGCGGGCTGGTGAGGGCGGGGTGAATAGCTCCGCGGATGTCCTCCGCAGCGGCCTAGGGCCGACTGCTCCCCCTTTATTCCGCTGCGCCATCCACCCCACCCTCGCCAGCATCCAACGTAGAGGGTTCTCCACCAATTAGCATGCAAGCCCGCCGCCAGCGCAGGTCGATGGGGTGCTCTGCGCAGCGGCATAAAGGGGGAGCCCGCAGGGCGGAGGACAGCCGCGGAGCAGAGTACCCCGTCGGCCTGCGCCACCCAAAGCGGGAGTCGACCTGTGCCCACCCAAAGCGGGAGTCGGCCTGCGCCCACCAACCCTGTGCGAAAGCAGTGCCCATACAAGCTATGCCAAAGCAGCCTGCACTTCAGCCTGCAACACAGCGGCATCGAGGTGATCCCCAATGAACACCAAACGGGTAGCGCGAGTTTCATCGGCACGCCAAGCGCGATCAAAGTAGCTGTCAAAGCGCTGCCCCACACCCTGCACCACCAAACGCATGGCTGCACCGGGCAAAGACACGAAGCCTTTGACGCGATAAATTTCATGGCGCTGCACCAGCGCGGTGAGGGCCGGAATCAACTTGGCGCGGTCGGTGACTTGAAGGGTTAAGGAAACTGAATCGAAGGCGTCGTGGTCGTGGTCTTCTTCTTCGTCGTGGTGGGTTTTGCGGTCGTCAATCACGTCTTCCACCGCACGCTCCAGCCCCAGCAACACGTCCAGGGGTACATCACCATGCGAAGCACGCACCAGCTTCACGCCAGCTGGGGCCTCATGGCGAATAGTGGCTTCCACGGCCTCTAGCGCTGCGGCGTCCATACCTTCTACCTTGTGCACGATGACCAGGTCGGCCGTGGCCAGCTGGTCTTCAAACAGCTCGTGCAAGGGCGAGTCATGGTCGAGGTTATCGTCCGCGCGGCGCTGGGCATCTACCGCCACCGGGTCGTCCGCAAAGTCACCAGCGGCGACTGCGGGTGCGTCCACCACGGTGATGACCGAGTCCACGGTAAATGTGTTGCGCAGCGAAGGCCACTGGAAGGCTTGCACCAAGGGTTTCGGCAGCGCCAAGCCCGAGGTCTCGATGACCAGGTAGTCGATCTGGTCGCGGCGGGCGGCCAGCTGCTCCATGACCGGGGCAAACTCCTCTTGCACGGTGCAGCACAAGCAGCCGTTGGCCAACTCGTACAGCTGGCCATTTTCTTCACCGTTTTCGTCACAGCCGATGCCGCAGCCGCGCAGCAACTCGCCGTCAATGCCCAGCTCGCCAAACTCGTTGACGATGACGGCAATGCGGCGGCCTTGGGCGTTGGTGAGCAGCTTGCGCAAGAGCGTGGTTTTGCCGCTGCCTAAAAAGCCGGTAACGATGGTGGCGGGGATTTTGCGGGTTTGCATGGGTTCAAGCTTTCAAACAAAAAGAGGTAAAGCAATTCAAAAAAGGGCTGGCCTAGGCTGGGTCAGGCTGGTTGAGCAAGGTGTACATCACAAACAAAGCACCTACGCTGGCGGTGATGATGCCGACCGGCAGCTCCTGGGGCGCAAGCACGGTGCGGCACACCACGTCGCTCAAGAGCAAAAGCAATGCGCCCATCAGCACGGCCAAGACCAACATGCCACGGTGCAAGGCACCTGCGGCTGCACGCGCTAGGTGCGGCACCATGAGCCCCACAAAGCCAATGACGCCCGAGACCGCCACAAAGCAAGCGGTGGCAAAGGCACACACCACAAAGGCCTGGATGCGCAAGCGCTGTGGGTCAATGCCCAGGCTGTGGGCGGTGTTCTCGCCACCCAGCATGGCATCTAGCGCGCCCAGATTGCGCCAGCAAAACACTGCCAATGCAAGCAGCCCAGCCAAGGGCACAAATAGGTTGTCCCAGCGCGCGGAGCCCAGGCCGCCCATGGTCCAAAACAGCACCGATTGCGCAGCCCGTTGGTCACCCAAAAACGTGAAGTAATAGGTCAGCGCCGTGAACAAAAACGAGACCGACAGGCCCGCCAAAATCATGCGCTCTGGCGTGTGGCTGCGGTAGCGACGCAGCAAGAGCAACACCACGCCCACAGATGCCATGCCCCCCACAAAAGCAGCCAATGGCAGGGTCCACAGCCCCAGCACTTCGCCGGTGAGGGTGATGACGGCCACGGCACCCGCTGCCGAGCCCGAGGACAAGCCAAAAAGATAAGGGTCTGATAAGTCGTTGCGCGTGGCTGTTTGCAACAAGGCGCCGACTACGGCCAAGCCCCCGCCGACCACAATGGCCAGCACCATGCGCGGCAGGCGCAGGTCGACCACGATGCGGTCGACCATGGTGTAGCGGCTGTCATCCGCGCCAGACAACAACAGGCCCAAGCTGCGGGCTACTTCTGCCAAGCGCACCGGCGTAGACCCTGACACCACCGAGACCATGCCTACCACGGCCAGCAGCGCCAGCAGCAAGGCCACGTGCAGCGACACGGGGCCCAGCGCTCGCCAACGGTGCACAGCGGTAGACATGGCGGAAGTTGCGATCAACGGGCGGCTGCCTTGGCCATCTTCTCGATCGCGCCAATGTTGGCGGGGCCGGGGGTGAGCTCTTCATAGCGCAGGGCCACAAAGCGCTTGTTCTTCACGGCATCGGTGTGCTGCATGAGCGGGTGCTTTTGCAAGAACTGCAGGAGCTTGTCGGCACCGCCATCGTTTTGGTAGTCCAGCAGCACCAAGAACTCGGGGTTGCGCGCGGCCACGGCTTCCCAGGCCACGGTGCCCCAGCTGGTTTCCACATCGTCCATGATGTTGCGGCCGCCCACGGCCTCCATCATGGCGGTGGGGATGGCGTACTTGCCCGCCGTAAAGGGCTTGTCTTCGCCTGAGTCAAACAAGAACATGCGCGTGGCTTCTTTGCCGCTGGCTTTGGGCAGGCGAGCTAGACGCTGCTTCCACTCCGCGACCTGGGCCTTGGCAGTGGCTTCTTTGCCAAAAATAGTGCCTAGCTTGATGAAGTCGGTGTACAGCAAGTCCATGCTGGCGCGGGGGCGGTTTTTGTCCACATGGATGCAGCTTTCGCTCAAGACCAGGGTGGGGATTTTGTACTTCTGCAAGGTGCTGGGGGTAACGTCACCGCCCACCTTCATACCGTAGTTCCAACCAGCAAAGAAAAAGTCGGGGTTGGCGGCCAGAATGTTTTCCATCGTGGGTTGCTTGGGCGCAATTTCTTTGATGTTGCCCAAGGCCAGCCTGAACTCAGGGCTCATCTTGTACCAGCCGGTGATGCCACTCACACCCACCATGTTTTTTTGCAAGCCCAGCGCCAGCGCCATTTCGGTCATGTTGATGTCATGGACCAATGCGGCCTTGGGTGGAGCAGTAAACGTGAGCTTCTCACCGCAGCTGTCCACGGTGACTGGAAAGGTTTGTGCAAACACGCTGCTGGCGCACAGCGCCAAGGCGGCCACTAACACACGGGGCAAGGCGGGCATTTTTTGATTGGCACAAAAGGGCATACGGTAACTTTTCATTTCAAGGTTCAAAAAAACAAAGATGGGTGAATGGGCTTGCGCCTTACGCCAGCGTTTCGGCCACTGGCTCGCGCACGGTGGCGCGAGGCACACTGTCAGCGCCCTTGGCCGTTTGGGGTGACTCAAACACCGCAATGTCTTGCTCACGGTGGGGCAAGGGTAAGTAAAAAACATCCATGCCAAAGTGGCCGTGCACCAACTCTTGCGTGAGCACTTGGGATGGCTCGCCCTGGGCCACCACACGGCCCTCGCCCAGCACGACCACCCGGTGGGCAAAGCGCTGCACCAAGCTCAACTCATGCAAGGCGGCGATCACCGTCACACCGAGTTCGGTGAGCAAGTCCAGCATGTCGGCGCGGGTGCGCAGGTCCAGGTGGTTGGTGGGCTCGTCGAGCAAAAGAATGCGCGGCTCTTGTGCCAAAGCCCGTGCAATGGCGGCGCGCTGTTGCTCGCCGCCGGAGAGCGTGCGCATGGGCCGGTCAAGCAGCGGCTGCAGGCGGCAGCGCTGCACCGCGCGGCTCACCACTGCGGCGCTCTCGTCGTGGCTGACTTGCGCATGGGGCGTGCGCCCCAAAGCCACATAGTCGCGCACCCGCAGTTGGCCGTGCACCTGCTCATGCTGGTGCACAACCGCTATCTGTTGCGCGCGCTGGTTACCTGACAGACGGGCAAGGTCCACGCCGCCGATCAAGACACGCCCTTGGCTAGGTGCCAGGCGGCCCGCCATGACCTGCAGCAAGGTCGTTTTGCCCGAACCGTTGGGCCCCACCAGCGCTACATGGGCACCAAAGGGCACGGTCAGGCTCACGCTGTTCACCACCCGCTTGCCTTGGCGCAGCAGCGATGCGTTGTCAAGCTGCAGCTCTGGCTGGGCCGGAAGTGGGATGGGGGGCAAGGCGGTAAACATGGCTCGGCAGCGCAATCAGTCTTCAATGCCGCGCTGTGCGGGCACACCGGCTTTGAAGTGGTGCTTGATCATGGTCATCTCGGTCACGGTGTCGGCCAGCTCGATCAGCTCGGCGGGCGCATTGCGGCCGGTCAGCACCACATGCACATGCGGCGGACGCTCGCGCAGGCAGGACAGAATGCTCTCTAGCGGAATCCAGCCGTAGCGCAGGGGGTACATGATTTCATCCAGCACCACCATGAAGTGCTCTCCCGCCATCACCGTGGCCTTGGCTTGCTCCCAGCCTGCTTGGGCCAGCTCGGCGGAGTGGTCCAGGTCTTTGCTCTTCCAAGTGAAGCCATCACCCAAGCCCGTAATGGGAATGCCCAGCTGCTCGAACAGGCGGTGCTCGCCAAAACGCGCCGAGGGCACTTTCATGAACTGGTAGACCTTGACCGCCTTGCCCCGGCCATGGGCGCGCAGGGCCAGCCCAAAGGCGGCCGTGCTTTTGCCTTTGCCAGTGCCGGTGTGCACCAATATCAAACCACGCCGCTCGCCTTGTGGGCGTGGCGTGTCTCGGTCTACAGGGGGGGCGATCAAATCCACAAAACAGTCCTTTAACGAGCTAGATGCTTAAGCAGCGGAGTACACGCGCTGGTTGATCAGCGGGCTGCCTTGCAAGCGACGCAGGGCCTTGGCAGCGGCCAACACACCCAAGTCCACCAGAGGCTCCACCAACACCACGGTCATGTAGGCAGCGCCGAAGGTCGCGATCTGGCCCATGTTTTCCATGCCCACGCCGCGGCCGTAGATGGCCCAAAAAGCCACCCATGCCACGATGCCACCCTGGTAGGCTGCCGACAGCTTGAAGGCTTGTTGGTACGTCAGGTCCACATAGGCCACGTTCTCAGGCACGATGCGGCGCGCCAAAGCGGCGGTAGCGAACAAGGGCACCAGCAAGGTGGTGACATTCATGCCGTACTGGGGCAAGTCTTGCTGCGCGAAAAACAGGCTCTGGATCAGCAAGCCGCCCATGAGGCCAATAGCGGCGGGCGCTACGCCGAAGATCAGCATCAAGGTGGTGCCCAAGATCAAGTGCACTTCAGAGACGCCCACGGGATGGTGCGGCATGAGTTCAAAGAAGCAAAACACCAAGCCCACGCATAGCAAAGCGCGGGCGATCAAGGCCGAGGGGCCGTCTTTCTTAACCGCATCCACCGCCAGCTTGGTGGCGTACAGGGCGGCCGTGGTAGCGGTGGCGTAGCTCAGGAAGATTTTGGTGGTGTCGACCAGTCCGGGTTCGATGTGCATGAGGTTGCTCCTTGGTAAAAAATAACTATCCGATGACTAACAAAATTCGGCAAAGGGGTAATAGCGTTTCTATGTGGCGTTTCAGCGTGTTGTCTCCCTTCGCATTATCGGCAGTGCCACCCACTGTCCCGCCAGGGCATGGATGGCAATGCGGTGCTCAAACACTTCGGCCACTGCGGCATGGGTAGACGCATCATTGCTTGCGCCGTGGTGGGTCACACGCCCCTGCGCCATGACCACCATGCGGTCTGCGTGCAGGGCCATGCTGATTTCATGCAGCACGCTGACCACCGTGCTGCCCTGCGCCACCAGCGCTTGCACTACGGCCAGCCAGTCGGCTTGGTGGGGCGGGTCTAGGTTGGCCAAGGGTTCGTCCATCAGCAACACTTGGGCTTGCACCGCCAAGGCGCGTGCTAGCAGCACACGTTGGCGTTCGCCACCGCTCAAATGGCCTAGGGGGCGGCTGCGCCACTCCCAGGCTTGGGTTGCGCGCAGGGCCTGCTCTACCGCAGCATGGTCAGCACTGCTAGGCGGAGCCAGCCACGCTTGGTGCGGCAGGCGGCCAAGCATGGCCACGTCCCACACGGTCAAGTCATCGGCAGAGGCTTCGTTTTGGCCCAGCCAGGCCAGTTGGCGGGCGCGCTCGCGGTTTGGCAAATTCTGCAGCGGCTGGCCGAACAGCGACACCGTGCCACTGTGCGGCAACACGCCTGCCAAACAGCGCAACAAGGTGGACTTGCCTGCGCCATTGGGGCCTACGATGCTGGTCCACTGCCCGGCGGCAATGTCTAGCGACACACCATGCAGCACCTGCTGCTTAGCAAGGCCATTTCCGAGGTTTGCGCTGATGGAATGGGCGCAGATCGCTATGTTTTTAATAGTGTCTAGCCCAGTCATAGCGCGCCTCCGCCAGACCGGGTGCCACGGTGCATGAGCCACAGCAGATAGCCGCCACCCAACACCGCCGTGAGCACGCCCACGGGCAACTCTTGCGGGGCCAGCAGTCCACGCGCCAAGGTGTCGGCCGCCATCAGGAGCACGCCCCCAACTAGGCTGGAGAGCAGCATCAAATGCGCGTGGGTAGTCTTGATGACAGAGCGCACCAAGTGGGGCGCAGCCAAGCCAACAAAGGCGATCAGCCCCGTCTGGGCAACCGCCGTGCCCGTGGCCAGCGCCAGCACCGCCACCAGCGCCGCGCGCATGGGGGCGACCGGCAGACCCAGGCTCACTGCCGTAGCGTCACCCAGGCTCAGCCCGTCAAGCACGCGCGCCAGCAGCCACGCGGCCAACACGCACACCGCCCACACGCCTGCCATCAGCCAGCATGAGGTCCAGCCCACAAAGGCGGTAGACCCCAACATAAAGGCCTGCATGGCCTGCAACGAGTCAGGCGTGAAGAGCAGCACCAAATGCGTCATGGCGCCCAGCACCACGCCCACCACCACGCCGGCCAAAAGCAGGCGCAAGGTATGGCCCACGCCTTTGGAGAGCAGCAGCGTCAGCAGCACCGCCACCACCGCGCCCAAAAAGGCGGCCCCGGTCAAACCTATGCGCACCCACACGCTGCTGGAAAACACACTCAGTGCCATGCCCCCATTCATCATGCTGCCGGCACTGCTGCCACTCAACATGCCGGCACCGCCGCCCAATGCCGCGAGCGCCAATGCAACCCCTAGGGATGCACCAGACGCACTGCCCAGCAAGTAGGGGTCGGCCAGCGGGTTGCGAAACAAGCCTTGCGCCACCGCCCCAGCGAGCCCTAGCAAAGCACCTGCAGCCCAAGCCCCTGCCGTGCGCGGCAGGCGGATTTGCCAGACGATTTGCTGGGCCATGGCAGTTTGCACGGGGTCTTGCGCCGGGTGCAGCAAGGGGCCGAGCAGGTTCTCAAACCCGGTGCTGCCCACGCACACGCCCACGGCCAGCAGCACCAACGCTGCCAGCACACCGGCCAGTGTCCACACAAGCACCAATGGCTTGTTCACGGCTTGCCCCCAGCGCTTTTGGGCGACTTGCTGGCCAAGCACTGCGCCATGATGCGGGCGGCCTCAGCCATGCGCGGGCCCGGGCGCACCAGTACGTTGGCCTCCTCTAGCGGGAAGATACACACACGGTTTTCACGCACCGCGCGCATGGTTTGCCAACCCGGGCGTGCCATCAAGGCAGCTGCACTGCGTTGGCCGATCAGAATCACATCGGGGTTGGCACGCACGATGAATTCAGGGTTGAGTTTGGGGAACGGGCCCAGTTGGGCGGCAACTATGTTTTTAGCGCCCAAGCGGGTGAGTGTTTCGCCAATGAAGGAGGACTCGCCCGCCGCATAGGGCCCCTCGTTTACCTCAAAGTAGACCCGAGCGCCGCGTGAGGTAGCGGGCAGCGACTGTGCCGCAGCCGACACACCGGCATCAATCGCACGCCAGATACGCTGGGCGTCTGGCGCTTCTAGCAGCTGGCCGATTTTGAGCATCACCCGCTGCACATCGGCATGCGTCTTGGGTTCTAGGGCAACTACCTTGATGCCCAATGCCTCCAGCCGCTCGCCCGCGCGTGAGGACTTGGCCATGAGCACCACATCGGGTTGCAGGGCCACGATCATTTCAATGTTCGGGTCTAAGCCCCCGCCCACTTGCGGCAGCTTTTGCAGGCTCGCGGGGTAGGTGGAGTAGCGGTCCACGCCCACCAGGCGGTTGCAGTAGCCCAGTTCGCACACCGTCTCGGTGAGCGAGGGCAGCAAACTCACAATGCGCTGCGGCGCAGCAGGCAGCGTGATGCTCCCGCCCCGGTCGTCGGTGAGCTGCAGCGCGTGGGCTGAAAGAGGAAGCAGGCACATCATCGTCAGCCCTACCAGCAGGCGATGCATCCATGTGGTTGCTGACGGCATCTGTGGCGCACGCACGTAGAGTGTCCGAGCGCTTTGCTCCGTGTCCCCCGCCCGCTGCGCGGGCTCCTCCTTTACCTGCGCAAATCGCCCAGACACTCTACGTGCATAGGTGCTCATGTGCAGGTGAAGGAAGTTGAAGAACAGCATCAGCCAGCGCTCTTCAAAGCCAGTGGCAGGCCCGCCGCCATCAGCGTCACGCGCTCGCACACCGCCGCCACGTCTTGGTTCAATCGACCCAAAGCGTCTACAAAAGCGCGTACCTCGCGCCCCATGGGGATCACACCCAGCCCAATCTCATTGCCCACCAACACCACGGGGCCAGCAGCCTCTTGAATTGCTATCAAAAGAGAAGCTGTCTGCGCAGCATCCATGTGCGCAGGAGCACTTTTTTGCTCAGATTCCGCGGGCATTAGCCAATTGGTGAGCCACAGCGTCAGGCAGTCCACCACCACCAGGGTGTGGGTATTGCTGTGCTGGCGAATCGCCTCAGCCAGCGCAAGGGGTTCTTCCACCGTGCGCATGCCGGGCACGCGCTCGGCCCGGTCGGCCTGGTGGCGTGCAATGCGCTGGCGCATTTCATCATCCCAGGGCTGGGCGGTGGCAAGCATCACAGCTTGGTGGCCGGGGGCCGCATCCAGCCACTGGCGGGCGAGCAACTCGGCCCGGCGGGACTTGCCGCTTTTTTGGCCACCCAAAATCAGTTCGCTGCAGGCGATGGTGAAGCCGGTCATGCTCGACCTCCTTGTGACGCTACGTCCTTGTCCATCCAGTGCATAAAGATGCGGTGCATCTGCTGCACGCCGTCTGTCAGCGCAGCGGGGCCGGGTTGCAAAATGTCGGCAGACTTGATTTCAAACAGCTGCCCGTCTCTCACCGCGGGTACTTCAGTCCAGCCTTCGCGGGCAGCCACTTTCTCGGGTCTGAATTTCTTGCCGCACCAAGAGCCCAGAATGATGTCGGGTGCGCGCTGCACGATAGTGGCACCATCGGCAATGATGCGCTGCTTGCCCATGGGCTCTTGCGCCAACTCAGGAAAGCAATCGTCACCGCCCGCAATGCCCATCAATTCAGACACCCAGCGGATCGCGCTGATGTGGGGCTCGTCCCACTCTTCAAAAAACACGTTAGGACGGCGTGCGCCGGCGGCCACCTTGGCGGCCACTGTGGCCTGCATGGCACGCAAACTGGCCTGCATTTCGGCAATGCGCTGGGCGCCCTGCTCTGCCTCGCCGACCATAGCGGCCACTTGGTAGAGCATGGAAAAAATGTCGGCCACACTGCGCTGGTTGAAGATGGTGACTTGCACGCCGCGTTTGACCAGATCCGCCGCAATGTCGGCCTGCAAGTCGGAAAAACCGAACACACAGTCGGGCTTGAGCGCCATGATTTTGTCGGTCTTGGCGCTCAAAAAGGCGCTGACCTTGGGCTTTTCGTCCCGCGCGCGCCGGGGGCGCACGGTGTAGCCCGAGATGCCAACGATACGATGCTCTTGACCCAAGAGGTAGAGCCACTCGGTGGTCTCTTCTGTGAGGCAGACGATGCGCTGCGGGCCGGACTCGAAGTGCAAGAGATCAAGCGTCATGCGCGCACCTCTGGGGCAGGTGAAAACAACTCCACCACGGCCTGGGGGCAGGAGGGGAACCAAGCATGGAAGTAGCTGGCCCGCACGGAGCCACGCTGCCACAGGGCCTCACCCGCGTCGGGCATGGGGTCGTGGTCGGGGCGCGCGGTGCGGGCCACTGGCACCAAGGGGCTGCTGCTGGTGGAGTAGTGGAAGGTGTGGCCCCGCAGGGTGCCGGATGTGAGCTTCAGTTGTTGTGGGCCTAGCGCGGACAGGCGTTTGTGCATGGTGACTTCACCGGGCAGCAAACCCCAGAGGCGGTGCTGCGCGCCGTCCGTGGTGGAGATCGAGTCAAACAAAACCATCATGCCGCCGCACTCGGCCCATACAGGCTTGCCAGCCTGTGCATGGGCGGCAAGGCTATCTCGCATGCTTGTATTGGCAGCCAGCGTGGCAGCGTGCAGTTCGGGATAGCCGCCAGGAATCCACACCGCATCGCAAGCAGGCAATGTGTGGTCTGTAAGCGGCGAGAAAAAGACCAGCTCCGCCCCCAGTTCGCGCAAGCAGTCGAGGTTGGCGGTGTAGATGAAGCAGAAGGCGGCGTCTCTGGCTACTGCGATAGTTTTGCCTATCAAGTTCGAGCCGATTTGCAACGATGGTTCTTTCGCAGCAAGACGGTGAGACGACCAAGGGCTTTGCTCCGTGTCCCCCGCCCGCTTTGCGGGCTCCTCCTTTACCTGCGCAAAGCCCTTGGTCGCCTCGCCTTTGGGCGCTTCCGCTGGTGGGTGGAAGTCCACGGACCATTGCTTTAGGTCTATCAAGCCCATTTGGCCTAATGGGGTCTGCGCTATCGCGTCAGCTGCGGCGTCTAGGCGCGCTTGCGCATCGGCTACCTCGCTGGCGACTGTCAGCCCCAGATGGCGCTCAGGCAGCTTCATGGCGGCATTGCGCATCACGGCGCCCAGCCACGGGCTGTCGCTGCGCAGGCTGCGTTGCAGCATGGCCGCGTGGCGTTCGGTGGCGACACGATTGGCTAAAGCGCCGGCCCAGCGCAAGCCGGGACGGAAGGTTTGCAGGCCGTAAGCCAGTGCGCCAAAGGTGCCTGCCATGGAGCCAGAGTCCATCACCGCCATGACCGGAAGACCAAAGCGCTCAGCCAGATCGGCAGCGCAGGGGTCGCCATCAAAAAGCCCCATCACGCCTTCCACCAAAATCAGGTCTGCCTCTTGCGCGGCGCGCCATAGGCGTTGGCGGCAATCGGCCTCGCCGGTCATCCACAGGTCCAGCTGATACACCGGTGCACCGCTGGCCAGCTGGTGCCAGTAGGGGTCCAGAAAATCCGGCCCGCACTTGAACACCCGCACGCGGCGGCCCTGACGGGTGTGCAGGCGTGCCAAAGCAGACGTAACCGTCGTCTTACCCTGTCCAGAAGACGGGGCCGTGATCAGTAACGCAGGGCAAGGCAGCGTTTGGGGGCTCATAAGCGATCATCGACAGCTTGCGCACAGCCCCTCCAGGGATTCATGCACGCAACACCGCAAAGTTCTCTCTGGCCTTCCCGCCAGAACACGAACGACACGAACGGGTGCAGCGCACCTGTCCACCTTGTTGGCCGGTATCCGGGCTGGTGGAACAACCTTCATCGCCTTCCCAAGCATGTGTTCAAAATGCTCAGTGGCTGTGATGAAAGCAGAGTAAAAACAACTCGTCCACTTACCGTTGCGGGGGCAGCGCAGGTTAGGATGGCGTGTAAACGCGTTCCCTCCTGCTTCCCGTTGAACTGCGGTATGCGAACCACACCGCGAGCACCAACGCCTTGGATTTTATGCGAAACCTGATTGCCTAACCCTACAATGCCAAGCTTATGTCGAACCACACCCAAATCGACCAAATTGCAGAACGTGTAGAGCGGCTGTTGCTGCGCCACGCGGAGCTTCAGCGCACCAATGCCTTGCTCGCCAGCCAGGTGGAGGCGCTGACCCAAGAACGCGACATGCTCAAGTCCAGGCTTACTGCCGCACGAGCGCGTGTAGACGCCCTATTGGAAAAACTGCCAGAGGCCATAGCCGCGCACGCGAAGACACCATGAAACAGTTAGAAGTTCAAATTTTGGGGCAAAGTTATTTGCTGGGCTGCCCCGAAGGCGGCGAGGCCCGCCTATTGGAAGCCGTAGAGCGCGTAGATACTGCCATGTGCAAGATTCGCGATGCTGGCAAAGTGCGTGCGCGTGACCGAATCGCGGTGCTGGCAGCGCTGAATCTGGCATTTGACCTGTCAGCCCAAAACGAGGCTGCCGCGCAAGTGCCTAGCTCCATTGCCAGCGGCAAAGCCCCACAGGCTCCAGAACCCAGCACGCCCCACTCTGCCCCTGTAGGCGACTCAGATGTTTTGCTTCACTCCTTGTTGGAGCGCTTGGACGCTGCCTTGGGTGAAGACGGTCGCCTTCTTTAAGCCCTGCGCGGCGGGCGAAAGCCCTACAATAGCCACCGTCTGCGGTGCCGCTGGGCTTTATATTTCTTGAACCAATGCTCATTGAGCCCGGGCTTGAAACATTTCTGACCAGGCGTGACCATCTCGCGTTAGATGGACCCAATGGTCAGCTGATCTCGCCCACCTGAACCCCGGTTCAGGATGCCGGTCCGGTCGCATTCGCAGACACCCATTCAAGCTTCAAGAGCTCACTAAGGCTGTTGGCAAGCGCAAAACCAGCTGCTCAAACTCTGCCGCCGGCAGACCCTTGGAACACAAAAACCCTTGGTACGAGCCGCATTGCAATTCGTGCAGATAGTCACGTTGCTCCTGGGTTTCAACTCCTTCCGCTACCACAGCGAACTTCAAGGCCCGGGCCATGCCAATGGTGGCACTGACGATGGCACGGTCACTCTCATCGCTGGGCAAGCCCATGACAAACGCGCGATCAATCTTGAGCTTGGAAATTGGTAGTTTTTTGAGGTACGCAAGGCTGGAGTAGCCCGTCCCAAAGTCATCAATGGCTAAGCTCAAGCCCAAGGCCGCCAATGCATGCAAACGCGCTAGGCTTTCGTTGGCGTCGCGTATCAGTATGGATTCTGTGAGCTCCAACTCCAACAAAGACGGTGCGAGTTGTGCCCCCTTTAAGCAATTGGCCACACGCTCCACAAAGTCTGACTGCTGAAACTGCAAGGCGGAGACGTTGATGGAGACCACGATGGGCATCCCTTTGTTCTGCCACAGTGTCGCTTGGCGAACCGCTTCTTGCAGCACCCAATTGCCGATCTTGATGATGAAACCCGACTCTTCAGCCAACGGAATAAAGGTAGCGGGAGAGACGTTGCCCAGCTCAGGGTCCACCCAGCGCAGGAGCGCTTCTGCTCCCAATAAATGGCCACTGGCCAATGACACTTGTGGTTGGTAATGCAACGCAAACCGCTGCTGTTCCATGCCTTGGCGCATGGCATGGTCGAGCTTGATGCGCGACAACCAGTCCACATTCATTTGGGGCTGATAGAAGCGGAAGTTGCCCCGGCCTCGCTCCTTGACCCGGTGCATTGCAGTGTTGGCGCATTGGATGAGCTCATCCACCGTGCGCCCGTCTTCTGGGCACATGGCAATCCCGATGCTGCAACCCAGAGAGAAACTGGTGCCATCCACTTCAAAAGGTTGGGCCACCGTTTGCAAGATGCGCCGGGTCACGATCTCAGCCCCCATGGCGGTCGCATCTTGCAAAAAGGCCACAAACTCGTCGGCCGCCAAACGGCACAAGGTATCCACCTCACGCAGGCACAGCTGCATGCGCTGGGACACCTCTACCAATACTCGGTCACCCAGGGCATGCCCCAAGGAGTCGTTGATGTTCTTAAAACGATCGAGATTGATAAACAGCACCGCACAACTACCACCACTGCGCTGCACCATACGAATGGCCAGGTCCACGCGTTGGGTGAGCAGCAGTCGATTGGGCAAGCCTGTCAACACATCGGTATAGGCCAGTGTCTCAATGCGCTTTTGGGCCTCGAGTTTCTCCGTGAGGTCTTGGAATAGACATACGGTGTGGGTCAACTCGCCGGCGTCATCACGCAAAGCAACCCAGTTGACCTCTACCGCACAGGGCTGCTCTCCCGCCATCCGCCACACTTCGCCGGTCCACTTGCCAGTGAAAGCAAGACCCAATTCCACCTGGTCAAAGTAGTCAGGCTGCGCCGGGTCATGAAACAGTTGCCTCGAAGAGCTCCCCAACAACTGCGAGCGCGAAGACCCAGTAAGCCGTTCGCAACGCGGATTGACCTGGAGAATAGAAAACGCTGCGTCTGTAATAAAAATAGCGTCCATGCTGGACTCAAAAACCTTGGCCGCCAGTTGCAGTCGCGACTCCACCATGGCCCGCTGCGTCACATCACGAAACGCAAAAACCCGCCCCATGGTTCTGCCACGACTGCATTGGGCCAGGCTGGTGCGCTCCAAAATTCGCCCACTGTGCAAGTGCACCAAGTCGCAGCCTTCACGCAGCTGTTCATCGGCAAACTGCTGAAGTCGCGCCGTGTAGTCGTCTGCATCTTGCACCTGGCCCAGCATATGGGCCTGTAGAGTTTGGCCTGTTGGAGCATCCAATAACTCGTCCGGCACTTGCCAAAGCAGGGCAAACCGTCGGTTGAAGTGGCGTACGTTGCCCGCCAAGTCCGTGACCAAGATACCGTCAGCACTGGACTCCAGGGTCGCGGCCAACTCGGCAGCGCGGTCTTCCAAGTCTCGCCGGGCTTGCTGCTGTTCGCGCAGGTCACGCGCATTCATCAAGTACATGGGCTCATCGGCGGACAGGCTCACGCGGCTCACCCGCCGCTCCACCGCAACGGCTGCGCCGTCCACGTGCCGCAACAAGCTTTCGCTGTAGATGTTGTCTGCGAGGCCCGCAGCCACGTCTTCCCAGAAATACATGTCTTCTGGCGTAACCGTTAACTCAACAATGGGCTTGCCAATCAGCTCCGCAATGGGCAAGCCTACCAAGTCGACGGCGATCTGATTGGCCGCAACGATGCGCAGGGTTTTGGGATCAATGACCCACGCCGCATCCAAAAGCGCATCAAGAAACGTTCTCCAGATTACAGTGGTCATGGCTTTGCCCCTTGCAAGTACGGGTCGACCAGTGGCTCAAAAAAGTAGCAAATTCTCTGCCGAGGCGCGAGGTACTCTTGCGCCGCAATGGGCAGTGTGGCGGGCCGCACGCTGCGGCGAATGGTGAGGTGACTGGCATGCTCTAGGTCAATCGCCAAGGCCTCATGCTTGGGTACATTGATGTCATGCAGCAAAACTTTGGGTTTCAGGGGCCGTGCTGAGTTGACGGACACCACGCTGGCATAGCGTCCATCAGCGAGTTGAATCACTGAGCCTGGTGGATACACCCCCATCATGCGAATAAAGGCCGCCAGCGCTGTGGCGTCAAACTTGGTTTTTTGCTGGGCAAATATCCACGACAAAGATTCGTGGGGCGTCAACGCATTCGCTACTTTGCTGGGGTTGCACAAGTTATCGTAGCGGTTGACCAATGACAAAATCTTTCCTGCGACCGTCATGCCTTCGCCGGTAGCGCGCATAGGAAAACCCGTGGCATCCACCCATTCGTGGTGTTGTGCCATCGCCAGCAAGGTGTTTTTGGACAACTCCATGGTCTTGCCAATCTGAACACCTAAACCCACATGGGTTTGGTACAGATTGGTCTCCGCGCCAGTGAAACTGTCGTCCGGCCAGCGCACGCGATCCAATAATTTGGTCTTGCCCATGTCATGGAAAAACGCAGCCATGCCCAAGTCGCGCAGTTCATCCTCATCCAGCCCCATGGCTTTGCCAAGCAGCAATGAGATGATGGTGACGTTGACGGCATGCATGGCTGTTTTTTCGCCGGCAGTTTCGCTCAGCAGCGTGATGGCGGACTCACCGTCTAGCATGCTGTGTACCAAATTACGGATGTCGGCTTCACACTGGGCCGCGACCTCTTTTGGGTCGGTGAGGAGCTTGTCCATGGCACTGCGATAGGCACGAAGGGTCTCTGCAAAACGCCGCTCGCACTGCTGCGCGTTGCGTTTTTGGAGGGTCAGCGCGTCTTGGCGGGCTTGGCGCTTCGCGTCAAGTGCAAGCGACTGCGCAGCGGCCTCTTGGGCAGCGGCGGTTAAACGCTCGGTGCTGGCATTGGTACTGGGAAGGAGGTCACTTTTCTCGGGGACATAACGGACATGCGTCAGTCCCAAACCACGTAAGGTGTCGATCTGCTTTTCCGAACTGAGCTTGAAACTCCCAGTCGGAAACGGATGTGCCATCCAGCCCACATCCAGCTCTATGAACAAACCCAAGCGAAGTTGGTCAATGGAAAGAAGGTTGGAATCGTTTTTTTTCATCTACAAGGGTTTAGCAAACACCGTACCCAGACCTCCCATGGCCTCGCTTCTGCTCCATCGTAGTGGCAGCAGCGCAATCCTACAAACTCAAATCGGAAAAACAGTGCAAGGCAACAGGGGCGGTGCCGATTCAAATAGAGTATTGGGGCAAGGTTTGCATACAGAGTACCTCGGCAAATAAACGCTGAACTTGAGGCGGATCGCATAATGAAGTGCCCGCTTGGGCCAAGGCCGCACTGGCACAAGCGACACCCATTTTAAAGGCATGCACCAAATCGTCACTGTGAACAAGTGCAGAGACCATGCCCGCTACAAAACTGTCACCCGCCCCTACCGCGCTGACCACCTTGACTTTCAAGGGCGGAGCAAACCAAGCGCCTTGTGCAGTCACTAAAAGTGCACCCATTTCGCCCATAGACACGGCCAGCACTTGCACACGTCCGAGTGCAATCCATCGCTGGGCACAGTCAACCACAGCGGCCATCGTGGGTAAAGGCTCAGAGGCCAGCATGCGCATTTCACCCAGACTAGGCTTGAGCATAAAGACCCCTTTACGCAACGCCGCAGACAAGGCGAGGCCCGAGCTATCCACCACCAGCTTAGCGCCCATCTGCGCAGCAATGGGGGCAAGTTCAGCGTAGAAACTATCCGGCACACCCGGGGGCAAACTGCCGCTGGCGACCACATACAGGGGCGAAGGGGTCAGGGATCGCAATTGCGATAGGCAGGCTTGTTGCTCCAACTCACCTAATGCAGGACCGGGCAGTACAAAGCGAAACTCTTGCCCACTGTGCTCATCGCGCACGGTAAAACTCTCGCGAATATGCCCTGCGACCTGCACAGGCCAGCACGGTACCCCCTCGGCGTCAAGGAGTTGCGTGAGTAGCTGGCCCGTTGATCCCCCTACAGGGAACAAGGCACCACAATCCACCCCTAGGCGGTGCAGCACGCGCGCAACGTTGATACCGCCACCGCCTGGGTGACGCTGCACCTGTTGGCAACGCAGTTTGCGCGTGTGCTCTACCTTGGCGGTGCTAGCCGATACGTCTAACGCCGGATTCATCGTGATGGTTAAAACATGTGGCATGACAAGTTTTGATCTAAGTGAATGACTGTTGCAATGCAAACCTTGGGCGCAATATGGTAGCCCCCGAAAAGTACCTGCCCTACAAAGAAAAAACCCCGCACATGCGGGGTTTTTGAGAAGCCATCTGCATGGGGTTGCAGATTAGCCCATGTGCAAACCGCCATTGACCGAGAAGTCGGCTCCCGTGGCGTAGCCACCTTCGTTGGATGCCAGCCAAGCAATGATGGACGCAATTTCGCTGGGTTCGCCCAAGCGTTTCACAGGGACCGTGGCCACAATTTTTGCCAACACGTCTTCACGGATCGCCTTCACCATGTCTGTGCCGATGTAACCAGGGCTCACGGTATTGACGGTGACACCTTTGGTGGCCAATTCTTGTGCCAGAGCCATGGAGAAGCCATGCATACCCGCTTTGGCAGCGGAATAGTTGGTTTGACCTGCCTGGCCTTTTTCGCCGTTGACGCTAGAGATATTGATGATGCGGCCCCAGCCTTTTTCCACCATATCAGCGACGACTTGTTTCGTCACGTTGAACATGGAGTTAAGGTTGGTTTCGATCACCATGTCCCAATCTTCGCGGCTCATCTTCAAGAACATACGGTCGCGTGTGATACCGGCATTGTTCACCAGCACGTCGACAGAGCCGTGCTCCGCCTTGGTCTTGGTAAAGGCTTCCACGGTGGACTCCCAGTTACCCACATTGCCGACCGACGCGTAAAAGGTATAGCCCAAGGCCGCTTGCTCAGCAATCCATTTCACGTGGTCACGTGTGGGGCCGCAACCCGCAATGACTTTGAAGCCTTCTTTGTGAAGACGCTGGCAAATTGCGGTCCCGATGCCACCCATACCGCCTGTGACGTATGCAACTTTTTGGCTCATTCTTATCTCCTTTTGATTTATCTATCGCTATAAAAAAACTAGCTGCTTACGCACCAAATACAAGGGCCTAAGCCCTATTTCCTCAAAAACTATCGCTCAATGGTCAAAGCAACACCCATGCCGCCACCAATGCACAACGAAGCAATGCCCTTCTTGGCGTCACGGCGTTGCATTTCATGCAGCAAGGTCACCAAAATACGGCAGCCGGATGCCCCGATGGGGTGGCCAATCGCAATTGCGCCACCATTGACGTTGACTTTGCTGGTGTCCCAGCCCATTTGCTGGTTCACCGCGCAAGCCTGCGCGGCAAACGCTTCGTTGATTTCCAGCAGATCCAAGTCCTGGGCGTTCCAGCCCGCGCGAGCCAAGGCTTTTTGCGACGCCGACACTGGACCCATGCCCATCAAGGCGGGGTCTAGGCCACTGGTCGCGAAACTGGCAATACGGCCCAAAGGGGTCAAGCCCAAAGCAGCGGCTTTTTTGGCAGTCATGACCATCACCGCGGCTGCGCCGTCGTTGATGCCCGAGGCGTTGCCCGCCGTGACACCACCCGCTTTGTCAAATGCAGGGCGTAAACCGGCCAAGGCCTCTGCGTTGGACTTGCGGTTGATGAACTCATCTGCCGCAAACACAATGGGGTCACCCTTCTTTTGCGCGATGCTGAAAGGCACGATTTCATCTACAAACTTACCCGCGTCTTGAGCTGCTGCCGCCTTTTGCTGGCTAGCCAATGCCAAAGCGTCTTGCATTTCTCGGGTAATGCCGTAGGCTTTGGCCACGTTTTCGGCAGTGATGCCCATGTGGTATTGGTTGTAGACGTCCCACAGGCCGTCCACGATCATGGAGTCGATCATCTTCCAGTCACCCATGCGCTGGCCATCGCGGCTGCCCAGCAACACGTGGGGGGACAAGCTCATGTTTTCTTGGCCACCGGCAATCACAATGTCGCTGTCACCATAGGCCACGGACTGCGCAGCCAACATCACGGCTTTCAGGCCTGAGCCACACACTGCGTTGATGGTGAGAGCCGGTGTTTCTTTGGCAATGCCACTCTTGATCAAGGACTGGCGCGCGGGGTTTTGGCCCACGCCTGCGGCCAAAACTTGACCCAAAATGACTTCGCCCACTTGGTCAGCGCCCAGCTTGGTGCGCTCCAGCAGGTTTTTGATGACGGCAGCGCCTAGGTCGGTGGCCGGGGTTTTGGCCAACGTTCCACCAAACTTGCCTACCGCGGTGCGGGCGGCTGCAACGATAACGATGTCTTCCATTTTTCTCTCCTGATTAAATCAAACAGCCAAAGCGCCTAAGCACGCACTTTGACATAGCTTCCGGGGGCTGGCTGCAAGGGTTTGTACTTGCCACGACCATACGTTTTAGGTGCGAGCTTTTCTTTGCCCGCATGGGTTTGGAGCCATTGCGACCAGTCTGTCCACCAACTGCCGGGGTGCTCTTTGGCGCCCTGCAACCATGTGTCCAAAGTCTTGGGCAGCTTGCCATCAGCACGAATCCAATGGCTGCGTTTATTCTTTGCTGGTGGATTAATCACACCCGCAATGTGGCCGGACGCGCCCATTACAAAGCGTTTTTTGCCGGGTAGCACTTGCGTGGATGCGTAGGCACCACCAATGGGCACGATGTGGTCTTCGCGTGATCCATAGATGTAGACCGGAATATCCACCAGCCCCAAGTCCAACGGCTCACCGCACACGGTCGCTTGGCCGGGCTTGATCAAGTTGTTTTCCAAGTAGGTGTTGCGCAGGTACCAAGCGTAGTAGGGGCCAGGCAAATTGGTGGAGTCCGAATTCCAGTACAGCAGGTCAAACGGCGGAGGGGTTTCACCCTTGAGATAGTTGCCGACCACGTAGTTCCACAACAAATCATTGGGGCGCAAAAAGCTAAAGGTGCTGGATAAGTCTTTGCCCTTCATCAAGCCGCCTTGGCCCATCTCTTTTTCGCGGGCGCGCACAGAAGCCTCATCAATGAAGATGTCCATGATGCCGGTGTCGCTAAAGTCCAAAAAGGTGGTCAAAAAGGTCGCACTAGCCACCGGTTTCTCGCCACGCGCGGCCAGCACTGCCAGCGCCGTACCTAGCATGGTTCCGCCTACGCAGAAGCCCAAGGCATTGATGCTAGGGCTGTTGCTAACCTCACAGGTCACGCCAATGGCTTTGATGACGGCATCCTCAATGTAGTTGTCCCAGGTTTTCCCCGACAAGCTGGCATCTGGATTGCGCCAACTCACCATGAAGGTGCGATGGCCTTGTGACACGGCGTAGCGCACCAAGGAGTTCTCGGGCTGCAGGTCTAGGATGTAGTACTTATTGATGCACGGTGGCACCATCAAAAATGGCCGTTCGAACACTTTGGCCGTGGTGGGCTTGTACTCAATGAGCTGGAACAATTCGTTCTCAAACACCACGGCGCCCTCGGTGGTCGCCACGTTTTTCCCCACCTCGAACAGGCTTTCGTCCGTCATGGACACATGGCCTTGCTGCATATCGTGCAACAAGTTTTGCAAGCCCTTGGCAATGCTTTCACCCTGCGTCTCTATGGCTTTCTTCTGGGCTTCTGCATTGAACGCCAAAAAATTACTGGGCGCAGTCGCTGCGGCCCATTGCTCCACGGCAAAGCGAATGCGGTTGCGGGTTTTGGGGTCGGTCTCTACCGCATCCGCCAATCCGGCAAGCGCGCGGCTGTTGACTTGGTAGGCCGCCGCAGCAAAAGCGGCCAGAGGGTTGTCATCCCACGCGGGGTTAGCAAAGCGTTTGTCGCCACTTTGTGTGGGGTGACCAGCACCTTTGCTCCATAGTGCCATCGCCTGTTCAAGGTATTCTTTTTGCAAGGCCTGCAGTTTCTCAGGCTCGATATGCACTTCAGGTGGCTTCTCTGCACCTGCGGCAAAACTGGAAGCCCCCGCTGATTGCACTCCGGCCTGAAAAGGCTGCATGGCCTTGGCCCAATTTTCTGCCATGGTGGTTTGCAGCTTTTGGGCCGCTTCGGTCCAGAACTCAGGGGAAGGTTGCGTCACTGCGATGCCTTTTACTCTTAATTTAGGTGGTTTAGTCTAACGCCCTAGTATCTCAGGCTAATGCTACGATCTCTTGACACAAAGCAAAACGAACCCAGTATGTACCTCGTCCCTATTGCATGGATTTACGTTGCGCTCATGATGAGCGTGGCCGAAGCGACCAATACCAATGGCACCGTGCTAGGGGCAATCTTTACGTTTGTGCTGTATGGGCTCATGCCCGTGGGCTTGGTGGTGTACATCATGGGCACCCCCGGTCGCAAGCGCGCAATCAAGGCGCGCGAGTTGGCGGAGCGCCAAGCAGCCGAGCAAGCTTCGCCGCAGACCGATTCAGTCCAACCAAATGCAAGCGGCCTGGCGCCCACTGACCCGGTCGCGCCGGTGCGAGAAGAACCGCGCTGACTGCTGCACGGTGCACCACGCGTCGGTGCCATCGTTGCCATAGATCGCTGTAATACCCAGGCGGTGCAAGCGTTGGCGTGCCAATGCTTGCAAATCCGCCAGCCACTTGTCAGCACCAGGGGCTGGAGCGTACGGCCTAAAGCATTGGGCGGCTCGGGCATCCGCAGCCACAAAAGCTGCACGCACCTCGGCGCCTACTTCAAACGCTTGCGGGCCAATACACGGGCCCAGCCACGCTATGATTTCAGGAGCATTCTGCGCAGTATCCATGCGCGAATTCGGCAAAAAATGCCTAGAAACAGCTTCTAACACGCCATGCCACGCGCCTGAGCGCTCTTCGCCCAACAGACCACGCCAGCCCGCGTGCACTGCAGCCACGCGCTCACCGCGCGAGTCGCACAACAAAATGGGCAAACAATCCGCCACCATCACACAGCAAGCCAACTGCGGCTGTGTGGTGAAGCAACCATCGGCTTGCAAGCCTTGGGGCGTATCGGCGCTCAATTCCAGTATGGTGTTTCCGTGCACTTGGTCCATAAACACTATCGGTACACCCGTGCTGCTCACCAACTGAGCACGATTGGCGGCCACGCAGGCGGCGTCATCGCCCACATGGGTGCCCAGGTTCAGGGTGTTGTAGGGCGGCGCCGACACGCCACCTTGACGGGTAGTGCACACAGCCCGCACATGGGCGGGTGCAGGCCATTGCGGCACCAACCAGTCCACCGGGCCTGCAGCTGTTTCGAAGGATGAGCGATTCATGGCGCAGAGGATAAACGCAAGGCCTTGCGTCTACCCGCTTGCGATGGGAATTAGCATCCGTTGCCGTTACCATCGCCACACCAGCCACTTCAAAGCGCTCAGGCGCAGCACCCCCATGATTTTGGAACTCGCAGACATTCGTATTCACGCCGGTAAGAACGCCGAATTTGACGAAGCCATTGCTAGGGGCCTACGTGAGGTCATTGCACACGCAAAAGGGTTTCAAGGCTTCAAGGTGAACAAAGGCATCGAGAACCCTGAACGCTACATTTTGCAAGTATTTTGGGATACGCTGGAAGATCACACCGTGGGCTTTAGGCAGTCAGAGGCATTCACCCAGTGGCGCACCATCGTCGGGCCCTTTTTTGCCAGCCCTCCTGTGGTTGAGCACTTTGCGTTGGTGGTGAAGTCTGACTAGGTCCAGCGACAGACGGCCGCCCTTTGCAGCAAGTGATTGCGTAGATTGACTGACCATTGAAAGCCCGCTATGACGACCTTTGTTTTCGCCCCAGCCCCAACACCCGCCGTTCCTGTGGTGGGGCGCAATGAACAGTTTGCCGTGCACCGCATTTATTGCGTGGGCCGCAACTACGAAGACCACGCCAAGGAAATGGGGCACACCGGACGAGAAGCCCCCTTCTTCTTTATGAAGCCTGCCGATGCGGTGTTGAACTGCCCAGCAGACACAACCGCTCGCTTGCCCTACCCCACACTCACTGCCAACCTGCACCACGAGATTGAACTGGTGGTAGCGATTGGCGTAGGCGGAAGCAACATCGCCGCGGCCGATGCCCACCGCCATATCTTCGGCTACGCCGTGGGGCTGGATATGACCCGGCGCGACTTGCAAAACGACATGAAAAAGCAGGGGCGCCCCTGGTGCATTGGCAAGGGTTTTGACCATAGTGCGCCCATTGGCGCCATCACCCCTGCGGCACACGTGCCTGATGTGGCGCAAGCCGACATTGCTTTGACGGTGAATGGGCAAGACCGACAGCGCAGCAACGTAGCCAAGCTTATTTGGAACATTGCAGAAACCATTGAGCAACTCTCTGCCGCGTGGACGCTGCAGCCAGGCGACCTGGTCTTTACCGGCACCCCCGAAGGTGTGGGGGCAGTGATGCGGGGCGACCTCTTGGTGGGTTCTGTCTCGGGTCTACAAAGCATCAGCGTGCGGGTGGAGTAAACCGCCATGCGCAAGCTGCCTGCCGTGTTGGAGCTACTTGCCAAAGTCTGCGCGGTTTTGGGCGGCGCATTACTCACCGTGGTCACGTTGCTAACCTGCGCCAGCGTGCTAGGGCGCAACCTGCTGGACGTCACTGTGGTGGGTGATTTTGAACTCACGGGTGTCGCCAGCGGGCTGGCCGTAGCGCTGTTCATGCCCTGGTGTCAGAGCAAGCGTGGCCATATCTTGGTGGACTTCTTTACCAGCCGAGCAAGTGCCCAAACCAACGCCAAGCTGGACCGGCTGGGTGCTTTGGCTGTGTGCGCTTTGATGGCCATGCTGGCGTGGCGCACCAGCCTAGGTGGGCTCAACGCCTGGGACAACCACTCGGGCAGCATGCTATTGGGTTTTCCAGATTGGGTGGTGTACTTCGGGATGGTGCCGCCGTTACTACTCACGGCCTTGATTGCGCTGCGGCAAAGCATCGCCCCCAACACCTATGCCCAGGCAAGTCCATGAGCCCATTTGCGCATGCACTCGTCATCTTTGGCGCCATGTTGCTGCTGATGGCGCTGCGCACGCCCATCGCCGTGGCTATGTTTGCTGCCGGCGCACTGGGCTACCTTGTGCAAGCGGGTGCGCAGCCTTTGCTGAGCTTTTTGAACAACATGGCATTTGCGCGCTTTGCCAGTTATGACCTCTCCGTGATTCCGCTCTTCTTGTTGATGGGCAACTTTGCGACCCAAGGGGGCATATCCAGAGCCCTGTTTGCGTTTGCCAGCCGTGTCATGTCGCGCTTTCAGGGTGGCTTGGCCATGGCGGCCGTACTGGCCAGTGCCGCGTTTGGGGCCATTTGTGGCTCATCAGTAGCCACAGCGGCCACCATCACTTCAGTGGCTTTGCCAGAGATGCGCAGACATGGCTATTCAGGCCGTTTGGCCACGGGCACCTTAGCGGCTGGCGGCACGCTGGGCATCTTGATTCCACCGTCGGTGCCTTTGGTGATCTATGCCATTTTGGCGGAGCAAAACATTGCCAAACTGTTCGCTGCTGCGATGGTGCCAGGCATCATTGCCACGCTGGGATATATGGTGGCTATTGCGGTCTACGTGCGGCTAGTGCCTGGTCACGCGCCGTCAGTGGACGCTAGCCAAGGTCACCCCCCTCTGCAGATGGGCGACTGGATAGGCATTGCGCCCATCGCAGCCGTGTTTTGCATTGTGTTTGGTGGCATTTATGGTGGTTTTTTTACCCCTACAGAAGGGGCTGCCGTAGGGGCCGCATCTACCTTTGTGGCGGCTTTGCTCAAGCGCGAGCTCACCATGGCCAAACTGGCGCAGTGTTTCTACGCCACGGCCGAAGGGTCTGCCATGGTATTTTTAATTTTCTTGGGTGCCGACCTCATGAACGCGTCTCTAGCGCTCACCCAAGTGCCGAATCAGCTAGCGGGCCTGGTGCATGGCTGGGGTGTTAGCCCCTTGATGGTGGTGACGGGCATTTTGGTTTTCTACGTGGTCTTGGGTTCGGTGATGGACGAGCTTTCTATGCTGCTGCTCACCATTCCCATCTTTTTTCCCATCATCAATGGCTTGGACTTTGGGCTGCCCAAAGAATCTGCTGCCATCTGGTTCGGGATCATGGTCTTGATGACGGTGGGCTTTGGCATGTTGGCGCCACCTGTGGGGCTCAATGTCTATGTAGTCAATGGCATGGCCAAAGATGTGCCGATTGGTGAGAGCTACCGTGGGGTCATGCCTTTTCTGATCAGCGACACCCTGCGCATGGTGTTGCTGCTTTTGTTTCCCGGCATTTCCCTTTATTTGGTGGGCTTTATCCGTTAGCAGGCACTTACACAGGCCTTTTCGGGTTTGACAGCACACACTTCCATCGCTACAAACCCCGCAGGACCGCCCCTATCACTTCTTGATCAAGTGCCACGTCCTTCTTGCCTTTGGAGAATGCGATGAAACTTGTGAAACTAGGTTTAGCAGTGTTAGTGGCGATGGGCATGGCCCACAACGCATCTGCCCAAGAGTTGAGGCTGGGCCTAGGGTTGTCACTGCCGCCGTACATCATCCAAGAAGGTGACACCGGCATTGAAGTTGAAGTGATTCGCGGCGCGCTGCCGGCGGACGCCAAGATCAAGCTGGTGTATCTGCCCTTTGCCCGTGTAAAGGTAAGCCTGAGCAATGGCAGCACGGACGCCATTACCCCCGTCAATGAGGCTGCGGGCATTCAAGATGCCGTGTATTCAGATTCACACATCACCTACCAAAACGTAGCGGTGTCTCTCAAGTCCAAAGGGATCAAAGTAGGCTCTATTGCTGACCTAGGCAAGCTGCGCATCGTGGCATTCCAAGACGCAACCTTGTACCTTGGCAAAGACTATGCCGCCATGGCCAAGGGCAACCCCAACTATGCCGAGTTTCCATCTCAAGAAAACCAAGTCAAGATGCTGTTTTCTGAGCGTGCTGATGTGATCGTGATGGACATCCACATCTACAAATACTTCAAGAGCAAGATCAAAGATGTGGACGTGAGCAAAGAAGTCACCATCGCCGAGATCTTTCCTGCAACCGAATACAAAGTCGCGTTCAAGAGCAAAGAAGCCGCCGCCCAGTTCAACGCCGGCCTCGCCAAACTCAAGAGCTCAGGCAAGTACGCAGCCATCATCAAGAAATACACCAAATAGCGCGCACTGTCCAAGCCAGCTTAGCAGTGTCCTAGGCTGGCGGACTCGCAAGATGACCCCAAGCTAGGGCCCAAGCTAGCCCACCTGCAAAACCAACGGTGTTTCGGTACAGTACAGTAAGGTACTCTGCCCCATTTACACCATGATCCAACGACGCACTCTTCTCAAGTCTGGCGCTGCTGCGGCGCTGGCTGCACCAGCTTTGATCGGCTTTGCCCAGCAAAGCATCACGCTCAAGTTCCACACTTTTATGGCACCGATGTCTGGCGTGTGGCTGACCATGCACAAGCCGTGGATGGACAAGGTGGAGAAAGAATCTGGCGGACGCATCAAGTTTGAAGCCTACCCAGCCATGCAACTAGGGGGTACCCCCGCCCAGTTGTACGACCAAGTGAAAGATGGTGTCGTCGACGTAATTTGGACCTTACCCGGCTACAGCGCCGGGCGTTTCCCCAAAACAGAAGCGTTTGAATTGCCGTTCATGATGAACAATGCAGAAGCAACTTCAAAGGCCTTGTGGGACTATCTGCACACCGTAGCGGCCGACGACTACAAAGACACCCATTTACTGGCAGCCAACGTGCACGGCCCTGGCGTTCTCCACTCGCGCGACAAGCTCGTCAAGTCAGTGACAGACCTGCGGGGCATGAAGGTGCGTGGGCCCTCTCGCCCGATCACGAAGATGCTGGGCTACCTAGGCGCCATCCCAGTGGGTATGCCCTTGCCAGCCATCCCGGATGCGCTGTCCAAAGGCACCATCGACGCGTGTGCCCTGCCCTGGGAAGTGTTGCCCTCCATCAAGGGGCAAGAGCTCACCAAATTTCACAGTGAATTTGACGCTCAAGCGGGGGCTCTCTACACCGCAGGCTTTGTGCTCACCATGAACAAAGCGCGCTATGAGAGTTTGCCCAATGACCTAAAAAAGGTGATTGACAACAACTCTGGCCTTTCCACCTCGGGCTGGTTGGGCAAGCAGCAGCAATCCAATGACCCCGCAGGAAAGAAGTCCGCCACCGACCGCGGCAATACGGTGTACACCATCACTGCTGCCGATGCCCAAGAGTTCAAACGCAAAGCGGCTTTGGTAGAGGTGGAGTGGATAGAAGAAATGAATAAACGTGGCTTTGATGGCAAGTTGCTACGCGACACCGCCCGGGCGCTGATCGAAAAGCACGGCAAAACCCTCAAGGTGTAGCACCCCCATGTTGCGAACTCCCATCAAACATTGCAAAGAGTGCGGCACTGCCGTGGTGTACCGTGTGCCAGATGACGGCGACACCAAACACCGAGCGGTTTGCCCAGCCTGTGTCACGATCCATTACGAAAACCCACTGAATGTGGTGGGCACCGTACCCCATTGGGGCGACCAAGTCTTGCTGTGTAAACGCAATATAGAACCCCGTTTTGGCATGTGGACCCTGCCAGCTGGTTTTATGGAACTCAACGAAACCACCGCCGAAGGCGCAGCACGCGAGACCGACGAAGAGGCGGGCGCCCAGTTTGAAATGCAGGGCCTTTTTTCATTGGTGAATGTGGCGCGTGTGGGGCAAGTGCACATGTTTTACCGGGCGAAGTTGTTGAGCCCTGAGTTCAACCCGGGCACAGAAACACAGGAGGCCCGCTTGTTCCGCGAGGATGAAATTCCTTGGGATGACATTGCTTTCAAAACCGTCAAGGAAACCTTGCAGCGCTACTTTGCGGACTACCACCTCGGGCATTACAGCATTCATGCGATCGACATCATTTAGCCTGCCCGCCCAGTGGGTCTATTGGCGCGCCCTGCCCCGCTCCCAAAAAATGGCAGCCCTCAAGGTATGGGGCCATATGGCAGGCGTTTATGCCGCGATGAACTTGCTGGACGACCCCGTCTGGTTGGCCCTGATTTTCTGTTAATGCGCCATGCTGCCCTGTTATGTCATGTTGGATTTGGAGACCACCGGGGGCAACACTGCCCAGGATCGGATCACTGAAATTGCAGCCGTGCGGGTAGAGCACGGCAAAGAGGTGGCACGTTGGAGCACCTTGGTTAACCCGGGCGTAGAGATTCCAGAGTTCATCCAATCACTCACCGGCATCACGAACGCCATGGTGCGCGAAGCGCCATCGTTTGCCGAGGTAGCGCCACAACTCATGCAAGTCTTGGATGGTGCGGTCTTGGTGGCCCACAACGTGCGCTTTGACCATGGTTTTGTGCAGAGTGAATTGGGCCGCTTGGGCACAACGTTGCAGGCCAAAACCCTGTGCACGGTGCGCTTGTCCCGCAAGCTCTATGCGCAGCACAAGGGGCATGGTCTGGACGCCATAGCCCAACGCCACGGGCTGGTAAACCTTGCGCGCCACCGGGCCATGGGCGACGTAGACGTTGTGCTGGCTTGGCTTGCCATCGCAACACACGAGCTTGGCCTGGAAACGGTGCAGCGCGAGGCCAACGCACTGGTCGCAGGAGGCTCCGTCGTTCCGGAACAACTGGAAACCTCTATGACCGACATTCCCGAGGCACCGGGGGTCTATGTTCTGTGGGCTGATAGCGCTGTTCCCCTGTTTGTTGGAAAAGCTGCAAACATGCGCATGCGGGTGCTTTGGCACTTTCAATCAGCCACCAAGCTTGCGCGTGAGAAGCGCATTACCCAAGCCGTGCGACGGGTGGAATGGCAAGAAACAGCCGGGGACATTGGCTCCGCATTGCTTGAAGCCAAGCAGATTGCCCAACTCAAGCCCACCATGAATCGCAAGGTCAGCAAAAAGGCACAGCAGCAAGCCTTAGATGCGCTGGTACTACCCCCATGGCCGCACCCAGGAAAAATCGGTATCCGCGAACATCACCCGATCAATGGACGCAGCACCATACATCTATTTGACCAATGGTGCTACCTAGGGTCAGCCCAAGACGAGGGGGAGTTAGAAGAGCTGCTGCGCAGCCGACAAACTGCTGCGTTTGATCTGCACTGCTACCAAGCGGTAGGTCATCGCTTGACCCAAGCTGCAGGATCTGGCAGCAAGCTCATCGCGTTTCCGTCGCACCATGACTAAGCCAGAGTCTGCACTATCAGCGTTGCCAGAAGCCATCTTTAGCTTGGTCCTGGCGGTACCCACGAGCCACGAAACCACTGCGGATAACCCGCAAGCACGCGCCCACACCATTGCGCGCGCCGCCGCCCGCAAAGCCAGCATGCTGGCGGGTACTCTATCGTTGCCGCCAGGTCTACTTGGATGGGCGACTGTGCTGCCAGAGCTGATTGGTGTCTGGAAAATTCAAGCGCAAATGGTGGCAGATATTGCCGCCGTTTACGGACAGCCTTCGCAGAACATGGGCCGTGAACAGATGCTGTACTGTCTTTTCAAACACGTGTCTGCGCAGTTGTTCAGGGATGTCGCAGTCCGCATTGGAGAGCGCGTCGTCATTCAGCAGATGTCTGGCAAGGTCTTGCAGGCCATCGCCCAACAGTTGGGAGCCAAACTCACCCAGACTCTAGTGAGCAAAGGGGCAGCACGCTTTGTGCCTATGGTAGGTGCACTTGGAGTGGGCGCCTACGCCTACTTTGACACCATCCAAGTAGCCAAAAATGCCGAGTCTTTGTTTGCTGAACGCATCACAGTCAATGATTGAGCCGATCTGCCCGCTAGCGCGCAACCATTAAGCGCGCAAAGCTATCAATTTAAGAGCAAATTTCTTGTGAACATCCTGCACGATTTAGCATGGGTCTTGCCCTTGCGAAGCCCGGAAGCAACGCAGCTAGCCTTGGCATTCTCGTGGCTTGGGTATACCAGTTTCATCATGTTCTTCGTGGCAATAGGCTACTGGACCAGCAGCAAGACCATCTTCTTGCGGCTACTGGTTCTTGTAGCCGCAAATGCACTGGTCAACGCATTGATCAAGGACATTTTCCAAGATCCACGGCCACCACTAGAGTTGCGTTTAGACGGCATGGTGGGCAACAGCTACGGCCTGCCTAGTGGGCATGCGCAACTGGCAGTCGTGCTATGGATAGGCCTCGCTTTGGAAGTTCGCAAGGTATGGGCATGGATGGTGTTTACGTTGATAGCGCTTGGCGTCATGTTTAGTCGCCTGTATTTGGGCGTGCATGACCTCGAGGACGTTTTGGCCGGAGCAGCCTTAGGCTCCGTCAGCTTACTGGTTTCACAAGCACCATCCGTGCAAAACTGGGTTCAGTCACACAGCATCACTCGCCAAAGCCTCGGTGTAGCCGGTATATCAGGCATTGCCTTGGCGGCGTGGCCCGGGGTGGCGCCTGACTACATTCCCATGTTGGCCGCTTGGCTCATCGCCGCCCTGTGGAGTCTTGAAGCCGACGAACGTTACGTCGGTTTCGCACCACCCACTTTGTGGTGGAAAAAGGTTTTGGCAGCCCTCATAGGTGCAGCTTGCCTCTACCTTGAGCAAAAAGCACTCAAACTAGCAGGAGCGGCCTGGGCCATAACTCCAATGCTCTGGGCGTTAGTGGCGGGAATCACTAGCGGTGTCCTCGTTTCACTCGTGGTACCGTGGCTACTAAGCAAAGCAAGACTAGCGTCAATGTGCCCGCCTCCTGACCGCGGTCAGGAGCACTAAGCACCCCACCAATCCTCTCCATACACACCTATGGCCAAGCTGTATTTCCGTTTCTCAGCAATGAATGCTGGCAAGTCCACTTCATTACTTCAAATCGCCTACAACTATGAAGAACAAGGCCAAAAGGTCATGCTCTTCACCGCGAGCATCGATGACCGCAGTGGAACAGGTTGCATTGCGTCACGCCTAGGTCTAAATCGACAGGCAGGTGTTTTTGATGCGCAAACAGACTTCTACACGCTGCTGGCAAAACACCGAGAACTTGCATGCGTATTGATTGACGAATCTCAATTCTTGAGCATCGCCCAAGTCCGCCAGCTCCACCAGGTAGCGCACCTGCTCAACATTCCAGTCATCTGCTTTGGTCTGCGCTCGGACTTTCAAGGCAATCCGTTTCCGGGAGCTGCGCATCTGCTCACATTGGCCGATGACCTAGAAGAAATAAAGACCATCTGCGCCTGCGGCCGCAAAGCCACTATGAACATCAGGCTCGACGCACAAGGCATTCGCGTCAGGGAGGGCCAACAAGTGGAAATCGGAGGCAACGAACGCTATCAACAAGTCTGCGCGCGATGCTTCTACAAAGATTCGGAAGTTGCGCTGCCAGCAAGCAACTGAAAAGAAAAAAGCCCGCCTTCAGATGAAAGGCGGGCTTTTTATTATCTGGGGTGGCTGATGGGGCTCGAACCCACGACAACAGGAATCACAATCCTGGACTCTACCAACTGAGCTACAGCCACCGTAAGAGCAATATTATAACCTCGGTATTTGTCTATTGGCCGCTTGCTTGCAAATCATTTACGACTGGCGAAGGCCGTGGAACCTTCACTTGGACATTGAACTTTGCCTTTAAGTAGTTGTAGTACGCCTGGTTCTCAGCTGAAGCCAACCATTGTGCGTGCTGGGCATACTCTTGCTTAGCGGTAGCTTCAGGAACGGGATTACGCGGCAACACTTTGTTGATGCGTGCGACTGCGTATCCTTGTGAGCCAAGGTCCACACCAACCCAAGCAGGCAATGTGGCAGTGTCCGCGCGCAACACAGCTTCCAGAAGTGCGCCTTTAATGGGTTGTGCGGGATCGCGAGACAGCATCACAGATGCGGGCAAGTTAGCAGACGCAGGGCTTGTTTTCCATGCAGCCAGCTTGTCTGCGCCTTCTTTTTTGGCCATCTCTGTTGATTTAGCTGCCACAAAGCGCTCTTTGACACTCGCCCGCACATCTGCGAACGGCAGTGTTCTGGCCGGTGAGTATTGGGTTACACGGGCAGAGACCAATTGGTTGACCGCAATTTCCAATGCTTCCGTGTTGTGCTTTTTCTCCAATGCATCTGGATTAAAGAGTGCAGCTAGCAACTTGGGATTAGCCAAGACACCGGTGGCATCAGGGGCAGCGGTTCGCTTAACTCCCGTGGCAGTTTTGATTTCAAGCTTTAAGCGCTCTGCGATCGGTTTCAAGCTATCTGCTTGCTCGTATACGCCGTTGGTAAACAGGTCGGCAAGTTCAGCAAACTTAGCTTGCGCTTGTTTTGCCTTCAATTCAGCCTCCAATCCGGGGCGCAACTCTTCATAGCTTCGTTGCTTAGGTGTTTTGATATCTGTCAGCTTGATGATGTGGAAGCCGAAATCGGATTCCACAACGTCACTGATATCCCCTTTTTTCATCGCAAAGGCAGCGTCTTCAAAAGGCTTCACCATGGCCCCGCGGGCAAAGTAGTCCAAGTCACCGCCAGCAGCTGCGGAGCCTTGGTCTTGTGAATTTTTCTTGGCTTGCTCTGCAAACGTATCAGGCGCTTTGCGCACTGCTGCCAAGATTTCAAGGGCACGCTCTTTGGCTTTTTGCCGGTCTGCTGATGCCATTTCTTTGGGCGCGTTAATGAGGATGTGGCTTGCGCGGCGTTCTTCCTTGGCACTCAGACGTGCTACGTTTTGTTCGTAGTAGGTCTTGAGGTCTGCTTCATTCACGGAGATCGTTTTTTTGATCGCATCCACATCTAAAACCAAATACTCTACGTTGGCTGTTTCTGCGGCTTGGAACAAGCCAGCATTTGCGGTGTAGTAGGCCTCCAGATCGGCATCAGAAGCTACGACTTTGCTCGCAAAGTCGGATGGGGTAAAACGTGCGATCTGCACATCACGGTTTTCAAAGAAAGCATTCAAGGCAATGTCCGCGAGCACGGGTGATGGCAAGGCGGTTCCTACAATGGCGGACTCCACTTGCCGCAACGAGAGGTTTTGGCGCATTTGCGCTTCAAACCCTGCGGGAGTCAACCCTTGGCTGGCTGCCAACTGGCGGTAGCGCTCAATGTCCAAGCTACCGTCCGCCTTGCGCAAGGATGCAATGGCGGGGTTTTGCTGGAGCTCACGTGCCAAGCGTGCGTCAGAGGTATTGAGATGCTCACTCTTAACAGCTTCAGCCAACACACGCTCGCGAATCAACCGTTCCAAGGTGGCATAGCGTGCCTCGGGTGATTCCAAAAGCTTCACATCGATGTTCGGCATGGAAGCAGTGATCCGGCTGATCTCGTTCTTGTGCGCGGCATCCCAGTCCCCTTGGGTAATGCTGGTACTGCCTACCTTTGCGACCGCAGCGCCCCCCCCGTTTAAGCTCTTGAATCCGTCAACACCTACCAGTACAAAGGCGGGGATGATCAGCAAGAACATGAGGAACATCATGACCTTCGTGTGCTTGCGAACAAAATCGAACATGCGCTAAATCTCCAGATAAAACAAAAAAAGGCGAACAAATCTGTTCGCCTTTTATTGAGGGGGTGGTGGGTGATGACGGGCTCGAACCGCCGACCTACGCCGTGTAAAGGCGCCGCTCTACCAACTGAGCTAATCACCCCGCCTGAAATCCTAATACTAGTTCAATGCATCTTTCAATGCTTTTCCTGGGCGGAATTTTGGAACCTTTGCTGCCTTGATCTTAATCGCATCGCCTGTGCGTGGATTACGACCAGTACGCGCAGCCCGCTTACCAACAGCAAATGTACCAAAACCTACCAATGATACCGTACCGCCCTTTTTCAAGGTTGTCTTGACTGCACCAATCGTGGACTCAAGTGCACGTGTGGCGGCTGCTTTGGAAATATCAGCGTGCTTCGCGATGTGCTCAATAAGTTCTGTTTTATTCACAAAGGCCCCTTGTTTGCAATCAAATACTCTAAATGTCTCAAACCGTTGTTTTGCTCAAATCATTTAGCGCTCTGGGCACCTCTGTGACTGGCGAAGCAAACTTCAATTCTTGGCTCATGCAATCAATGAACGATTTAGAAGTAGAAACAATCTTATCTAAAACAGAACCACTGTTACTGCAGCGCGGACCGGAATTCTAGTCGCTTTTTTGCATTGATTTTTGGGAAGGTCTGAAGATTTTTTTGAAACAAGTTTGTTACAGCACCAACGGCTTGCAACAACCGCCATTGCAGAGTTGCCCTACCGTGCTCGCGCTCGAATCTCTGGCAATGCCTTTTGCAAGTAGTACACCATGGACCACACCGTGAGCACGGCGGCACCCCAAATCAACCAGAAGCCCCAAAGATGCGTGTCAATCAAACCGAACAGCATTCCGTCGTACAGCAAAAAGGGAATCGCCACCATTTGCGACACCGTTTTTAACTTGCCAATCATGTGCACGGCAACGCTTTTGGATGCACCGATTTGCGCCATCCACTCTCGCAATGCAGAAATTGCAATTTCGCGCCCAATGATGATCAAGGCGACAAAGGCGTCGGCCCGCTGCAAATGCACTAAAACTAGCACGCATGCGCATACCAAAAATTTATCCGCCACTGGGTCAAGGAACGCACCAAATGACGATGTCTGATTGAGCTTGCGAGCCAAGTATCCGTCCAGCCAATCAGTGGCTGCGAACACCACAAACATGAGTGTTGCAATCAGATTTTTTTCAGCGCCAGATGCCATCGAATCTGGCAAATAGAAAACGCCAACTATCAACGGGATCGCGAAGATGCGCGTCCACGTCATGATGGTAGGTATCGTCATAAACATGGCTGGATTGTGGCACGCCTAATGCAGCGCCCGGTAAATTTCTTCCGCCAAATCGTGTGAGATGCCATCCACTGTTGCAATGTCCGCAGCGCTGGCCAGCGCCACGCCACGCACCCCGCCAAAACGCTGCAGAAGTTTGGCACGACGCTTGGGGCCTATGCCTGGAATTTCTTCTAACTTGCTGCCACCTACTCGCACTTTTGCGCGCTGAGCACGCATGCCAGTGATGGCAAAACGATGGGCCTCATCGCGAATCTGCGCCACCAACATCAGTGCGGCTGAATCAGCCCCCAAGTAGACCTTGTCCCGTCCATCAGCAAACACCAATTCTTCGAGGCCCACTTTGCGGCCCTCGCCTTTTTCCACACCCACGATGAGCGACAAGTCGAGGCCTAGTGTTTCAAAGACTTCACGTGCCATAGACACCTGCCCCTTGCCGCCGTCCACCAGCACCAAGTCGGGCAAACGCCCGGTGCCAATTTGTGGCTGCCCCGTGTGCTTGGCAGTTGCTAGGGCCTCGGCCAGTTTGCCGTAGCGGCGCGTCAACACTTGGCGCATGGCAGCGTAGTCATCACCACCCGTGATGCCATCGATATTGAAGCGGCGGTACTCTGCGTTCTGCATTTTGTGATGATGAAACACCACACATGATGCTTGGGTTGCCTCCCCCGACGTGTGCGAAATGTCAAAGCATTCGATGCGCAACTCTTCCAAGTTATCCATAGCCAAATCCAGTGCATCCGCCAAGGCACGGGTGCGCGCCTGCTGTGAGCCTTCTTCGGCGAGCAAACGGGCCAATTGCAAAGCAGCATTGGTTTGCGCCATATCCAGCCATGCGCGGCGTTGCTCACGTGGCTGATGGACTGCACTCACTTTGACGCCAATGCGATCAGATAGTGCCTGCAACAAGTCTTTGCTCACTGGCTCACTGACCACCAAGACGGAAGGCATGGCAACGTCAATATAGTGTTGCGCCAAGAACGCCTCCAGCACTTGGACTTCGACACTGGTCTTGGGCTGCATATCGTCGCTATCCGCCAAGGCAGACGCGTCTTCCACATGGGCAGGAAAATACGGCCTATCTCCTAAATGGCGACCACCCCGCACCATGGCCAAGTTCACGCAAGCTTTGCCACCCTGCACTTTCACCGCCAAGATGTCTACGTCGCGGTCAGACACGTTGTCTACCGACTGCTGGTGCAACACGTTGGAGAGCGCCGCCACTTGGTTGCGCAACTCCGCCGCTTGCTCAAACTCCAAACGGTCTGAATGCGCCATCATGCGCGCCTCTAGGCCTCGCATCACGTCTTGCGCTTCACCACGCAAGAATCGCTCTGCATTGGCCACATCTTGGGCGTAATCGGCGGGGCTGATATGACCCACACAGGGTGCGGAGCAACGTTTGATTTGGTACAGCAAACAAGGCCGTGTGCGGTTGCTAAACACCGGGTCTTCACAGGTGCGCAGGCGAAACACTTTTTGCATCAGCAAAATAGCTTCTTTCACCGCCCACGCGCTGGGATACGGGCCAAAGTAGCGGTGCTTTTTCTCCACGGCGCCACGGTAATAGGAGACCCGGGCAAACTCTACGGGCAACGGTGTCTTCGCAGTAACAAGTGCCTCGCTAGGCGCCATGTTTTTGGGCGCTGGTGGCGTGCCCGTCATTTTCAAATAGGGGTAACTCTTGTCATCCCTAAACAAAATGTTGTACTTAGGATTCAGCGTCTTGATGAGGTTGTTTTCCAACAGCAGCGCCTCTGCCTCTGAGCGCACCACGGTGGTCTCTAGGCGCACAATTTTGCTCACCATATGGCCGATGCGCGTGCCACCGTGGTTCTTCTGAAAGTAGCTCGATACCCGCTTCTTCAGGTTGATGGCTTTGCCCACATACAACACCTGGCCTTGCGCATCGAAGTAGCGGTACACGCCCGGCAAGGGCGGCAGGGACGCTACGTCATTAAGCAATTGCTCTGGGTGCAAACATGCCTTTTCGCCCTCGGGGGACATTGGCTCTGTATGGGTTGGAATGGGGGGCTCGGGCAATGGGGCTGTCATGGCGCATATTGTGCAGTTTCGCCGGCGGCCCATAAGGGCATCAGGCCATTAGGACGCATCAAACCCTAGCGCCAACTCCTGTGTCAACACCGCCGCAGAAACTGGCTTACAGCCGGAGACGTTTTGGCCAGCCCACAGCGGCGAGAAATCACCTGAACCCAGGCTCTGGGCTTTGGCGCGCAGGGGGGCCACCGCCCCTGTGGCCATTGGGAACGCAGGCGCGGCAGAATTAAGTGGCCCCAACTCTCGCATTAGGCGATTCATGATGCCGCGGGCGGGACGCCCCGTGAATAAGGTGGTGAGCGCCGTGTGGCTCGCAGCTTTGCTTTGCAGCGCAGCGCGGTGCATGGGCGAGGTTGTAGCCTCATCACACAACATATAGGCCGTTCCAACTTGTACGCCCGCAGCGCCCAAGGCCATGGCAGCGCGTATACCCGTGGCGTCTGCAATGCCACCGGCGGCAATCACGGGCACGTTGACTGCACGCACCACTTGCGGCAGCAAGGCAAAGGTACCCATTTGGGTGCTCAACGCGTCCGTCAAAAACATGCCGCGGTGGCCGCCTGCCTCCAAACCCTGCGCAATCACTGCATCCACACCGTGAGCCTGCAGCCAAATGGCCTCTTCTACAGTGGTCGCGCTGGCCAACACCTTGGCACCCCAGCAGCGCACGCGCTCCAGCAAACAGGGGTCTGGCAGGCCGAAGTGAAAGCTGATCACCGGGGGTTTGAACTGCGCAATCAGCTCCGCAGTTTCAGCATTGAAAGGCTTACGCCCAGGGCCAGTGTCTACATTGGCCGGGTCTACCTCCAACTCTTGGTAATACGGTGCCAAGGCTTGCATCCATCGTGCTTGTTGCCCAGCGTCTGGCGCTGGCTCTTGGTGGCAAAAAAAGTTGAGGTTGTAGCTGCGCGTGGTCTGCGCCTGCAAAGCCAGCAACTCCTCATGCAGTGCCTGCGTACTCAGCATCGCGCAAGGCAAAGACCCCAAGGCCCCAGCGTTAGACACCGCAATGGTCATGGCACTGCCCTGCACGCCAGCAAGTGGCGCCTGTACCAGCGGAACATCAATAGTGAGAAGCGACCGCAAATCCATAAAGTACCTGCCTAACAGCAATCAACGACAAAGAGCGATGGCACATTCTGACGCACGACGCTGAGGTCTTGGCCAGTCCTCGCTCCATTGACCTTGTGGCTGACAATACCCATATGTCTATGCCAAGCGCTGCTCACACACCAAGCCCCTACAAGCAACCGATGCAATGGGACATCTTTTGCCGCGTGGTCGACAACTTTGGGGACATTGGCATTTGCTGGCGCTTGAGCCAGCAAATGGCTGCAGCGGGTCATAGCGTTCGACTCTGGGTGGACGATGCAAGCGCGCTGCGCTGGATGGCACCGGGCGCGCTGGAGGGCCATGTTGTCGGCGTCTCTGTGCTGGACTGGGCCTTGTCTGCTGATGCCCCAACCCTGGCCACCTTGACACCTGCCGATGTGTGGATTGAAGCGTTCGGCTGTGAAATTGCTCCCGAATTTGTAGCGACCTACGCAGCCTCCATGGGCGCGAATGGCCAGAATTCACCTCATAAACCTCCAGTCTGGATCAATTTGGAGTACCTGAGTGCCGAGCCCTACGCCGAGCGCTGCCACGGCCTACCCTCCCCTGTCATGCACGGCCCAGCCAAAGCTTGGACCAAGCATTTCTTCTACCCCGGATTCACTGACCGCACTGGCGGACTGTTGCGGGAGCCCGATCTAGACCGACGTCAATCTGGCTTCGACCGCAGCACGTGGTTGGGCCGTCACGGCATCCAGTGGACAGGCGAACGCTTGGTCTCTTTGTTTTGCTACGAGCCGCCTTTGCTCGAAGCATTTTTGGACACGCTGGCCCACGCCGACACGCCCACCCAACTGCTGGTCACCCATGGACGCGCGACGCAAGCCGTTCGACATTTGGAAGAAAAATGGCTGCAGCGCTCACTGGTTAAGCGCGGGCAGCTATCAATTTCATACTTGCCGCCACTCACCCAAAACGATTACGACCATTTGCTCTGGGCCTGCGACTTCAACTGCGTGCGCGGCGAAGACTCCATTGTTCGCGCGCTGTGGGCGGGCAAGCCCTTTGTGTGGAACATCTACCCGCAGGACGACAACGCCCACCACGACAAGCTCAACGCCTTTTTGGATATGCTGGACGCCAGCCCCTCATGGCGTCAATTTCACTCAGCGTGGAATGCCATGCCGCACGCGGCAAACCCGCTGATCACCCTGCTCAAAGACTGGCCGCAGTGGGCACTGCAAGCCGAGGCCGCGCGCCAGCGCCTTTGCGCTCAAGACGACTTGGCAAGCCAGCTTATAGGTTTTGTGCAGAAAAACCGTTAAAATCCAAGGCTTTGCTGAATTTGCCGTGGCATCACACGGGTAAATCATGCCCCGCCGCAGACTGCGGCCTACATACGCCAACAGCGACAACCGCTACTAACCCATGAAAATCGCTCAAGAAATCCGTGCCGGCAACGTCATCATGCACGGTAAAGACCCCATGGTCGTCCTGAAAACCGAATACAGCCGCGGCGGCCGTAACTCTGCAACCGTTCGCATGAAGCTCAAGAGCCTGATTGCTAATTTCGGTACCGAAGTGGTTTTCAAAGCGGACGACAAGTTGGACCAAGTCATCTTGGACAAAAAGGATTGCACTTACTCCTACTTCGCTGACCCTATGTACGTGTGCATGGACGAAGAGTACAACCAGTACGAAGTGGAAGCCGAAAACATGGGCGACGCGCTCAACTACCTCGAAGACGGCATGGCTGTTGAAGTGGTGTTCTACGACGGCAAAGCCATCTCCGTGGAACTGCCCACCAGCGTGGTGCGTGAAATCACTTGGACAGAACCTGCTGTCAAGGGCGACACGTCTGGCAAGGTTCTCAAGCCTGCCAAGATCGCTACCGGTTTCGAAATCGGTGTGCCAATTTTCGTGGCGCAAGGCGACAAGGTCGAAATCGACACACGCACTGGCGAATACCGCAAGCGCGTCTAAGGTTTCCCCGTTTCAAAAAGGCTTCTTCGGAAGCCTTTTTTGTGCCCATCGCATCCCGAGCGCAAGCCCCTCAGATTCGCAAGCGCGTGAGTAAAAACCCACCCTCGGTAAAATAGCGAAGCGCCGCGCAAGCAGCGCCCCGGCTTTTTGGATTCCCCTTTTCACCACCACAGGACCTCCTCCATGTCTTTCTTCTCTGCCGTCGAAATGGCCCCCCGCGACCCAATTTTGGGTTTGAACGAACAATTCAACGCTGACACCAACCCAGCCAAAGTGAATCTGGGCGTGGGCGTGTACTTCGACGCCAACGGCAAACTGCCCCTTCTGCAATGCGTGCAAGCCGCAGAAAAGACCATGAGCCAAGACCCCAAAGCGCGTGGCTACTTGCCGATCGACGGCATCGCCGCCTATGACGCGGGTGTCAAAGCTTTGGTGTTTGGCGAAGGCAGCGAACCCATTACCTCCGGCCGTGTGGCCACCGTGCAAGCCATTGGCGGCACCGGCGGTTTGAAGTTGGGTGCTGACTTTTTGAAAAAGCTCAACCCCAGCGCCAAAGTGCTGATTTCTGACCCCAGCTGGGAAAACCACCGCGCGCTCTTCACCAACGCAGGTTTCACCGTCGAAAGCTACCGCTACTTCAACCAAGCAGCCAATGGCGGCAAAGGTGGTGTGGACTTTGACGGCATGTTGGCCGACCTGAAAGCGGCAGCCCCTGGCACCGTGGCCGTGTTGCACGCCTGCTGCCACAACCCCACCGGCTACGACATCAGCCCTGCGCAATGGGACCAAGTGGTGGCAGTGGTCAAAGCCAAGGGCTTGGTGCCTTTCTTGGACATGGCCTACCAAGGCTTTGGCTACGGCTTGAAGGAAGACGGCGCCGTGATCGCTCAGTTCGTGGCCGCTGGCCTGACCTTCTTTGTGTCCACCTCGTTCAGCAAGAGCTTCAGCCTGTACGGCGAGCGCGTGGGTGCCTTGAGCGTGCTGTGCGAAAGCAAAGAAGAGGCAGACCGCGTGTTGTCGCAATTGAAAATTGTGATCCGCACCAACTACAGCAACCCACCCACCCATGGTGGCGCAGTGGTCGCTGCGGTGCTGAGCAACCCCACGCTGCGTGCGCAGTGGGAGCAAGAGCTAGGCGAGATGCGTGTGCGCATCAAAGCCATGCGCCAAAAGCTGGTGGACGGACTCAAGGCGGCAGGCGTGCAGCAAGACATGAGCTTCATCACCACGCAAATCGGCATGTTCAGCTACTCCGGCCTGTCCAAGGACCAAATGGTGCGTCTGCGCAATGAGTTTGGTGTGTACGGCACCGACACCGGCCGCATGTGCGTGGCTGCTTTGAACGAGAAGAACATCGACTACGTCTGCGCCTCGATCGCCAAGGTCATCTAAGCACGCTTTAAGCCATGGTTAGCGTATGGGGCAGGCCCTTAAGGCCCAGCACCATACGCTATTTTTTTAGTAGCTGCCAGCGCTTATTCCATGGGCGCAATCGGCACTTTTTTCCCAAAATCTCACGCAGATTCCGCCCTACCGGCCACGCACACCGGTGCGGTACTGCCCCGGCCCTTGGCCCTGCCAAGTCTTGAACGCGTGGTGAAACGCCGGCGCGTCTTGAAAGCCCAGCAAGTACCCCACCTGGGCCACGGGCATGGCGGTGTTGGCCAAGTAGTGGCGGGCTAGTTCTAAGCGTGTGGTATCCAACAGCTGCTGAAATGCCACACCTGCCTCCGTCAAGCGGCGCTGCAGGGTGCGGGTGGACAACAACAAATCAGCTGCCACATCGGCCAGCTTGACAGGCCCTTGGCCCAAGCGCCCAGAAATGCTTTGGCGCACCTGGGCCACGACAGGCACTTCACGCGGATGGCGAGCTTGCAACAGGCTGTCGGCGTGCTGCTGCAGCAAGGGCAGCAAAGCCGTGTTGGCCTGGGGTATGGGCAAAGCCAAAAATGGCGCAGGAAACACCACGCTGTTGCATGCGGCACCCCAACGCACCTGGGCTTGGCCCATGGCCTCAACGGCGCGCGCACTGCCAGGGTCCGCAGCATGGGCAAAGTTCACTGCGTGGGCGCCCAAGGGCCGCCCTACCAACCAGGTGGCACAGGTCAATATTCCAGAGAACACCGACTCGGCCAGCGGGCCTGCTGCCGCATGGTCCGCGCAATCATTGCGCCAGGTGTAGGTCGCGTGGTCGCCATCCAGCACCAAGCTAGAGCGGCCTAAGTCATGCACCAGCGATTCAAAACGCAGCACTTGCTGCAAGGCCTCGCCCAAGGTCGAGCAGGCCAGTAACAAAATGCCGTTCACCCCGTAGGTAGTGGGTTTGACGTAGCGGCCCATGCGCCAGCCAAAGTCAGGGCCGACCGCCTGGCAGGCCGTGTGCAGCATGCGCAAGTAAGCGGGCAGCGGCACGTCAGCCTCGCCAATGGCACTTTGACCCAGCGCCATCTGCAGGGCGCCCAGCGCCATCTGCAGGGCGCCCAGCGCCACGCCTTCGCCCAAAGCGGCATCCCATAGCGTGTGGGCATAGGGCGCGACTACCCGGGCTTGCGGGGCGCAGGCGGCGTTTGGCGCGATTGCACAATCGATTGGCGGCATCGCGGAATGATAAATGCAGCGCCACCCCCTACAGTGCAGCGATAGATGTTTAGCCTGCGCTAGAGGAGACAACGATGCGACGATGGAACGGCTGGGGCGACGACGCCACCTCAATGGCCCTTAACGACAATGCACGCGCCATGATGCATGCGCGCTTAGGCCCGGGCCGCCCGGGGCAAGACGCCACGCGCGAGTCGCTCTTGGCGCGCATCCCGGCCTCGCGCATCAGCGCCCACCCTTTGATCGCCACAGACGCATCCAGCCGATTGAGCATGGCGCTGGGCGAAAGCTTTGCCGACTGGATTCGCAAGCGCTTTGGCGCTCTCCCCCCGGTACCGGACGGCGTGGCCTACCCCGAATCCAGCGAGCAAGTGCGCGAGTTGCTAGACCTGGCGCAGCAGCACGGTTGGATCGTGATCCCGATTGCCGGTGGCACCAGCGTGGCCGGGCATTTGGATTGCCCGGTGAGCGGGCGACCCATTTTGTCTTTGAGCGTGAGCCGCATGAACCGCTTGCTGCATTTGGACACTACCAGCCAGCTCGCCACCTTTGGCGCGGGCACACCGGGCCCCTTGGTGGAAGCCCAGCTACGGGCGCACGGCTACACCTTGGGGCATTTTCCCCAGTCGTTTGAGTACTCCACGGTGGGTGGCTGGGTGGTCACACGCTCCAGCGGCCAGCAGTCGCTGCGCTATGGGCGCATAGAAGCCTTGTTTGCAGGGGGGCACCTGGAAACACCGGTGGGCCCACTGCACATTCCCACGCTGCCCGCCTCTAGCGCGGGGCCGGACTTGCGCGAACTGGTCATGGGCTCGGAGGGGCGCTTTGGCGTGCTCACCGAGGCCACGGTGCGCGTCACACCGTTACCGGAGCACGAGAGTTTTCACGCCATCTTTTTGCCAAACTGGGACGCCGCCGAAGCCGCCGTGCGCACCCTAGTGCAACGGAAATTGCCCTTGAGCATGATGCGCCTGAGCAATGGCATTGAGACCGAGACCAACCTCACGCTGGCCGGCCACGCCACCCTGATTGGCTGGATGGAGCGCTACCTGGCCCTGCGGGGCTGTGGCACCGACAAATGCATGCTGATGCTGGGCATCACGGCAGACGCGCGCACCGCACGCCATGCGCTGAATGAAGCCCGGCGCACCCTGCGCAGCTTTGGCGCGGTCTATATCGGCCCCGCCATGGGCAGCAAGTGGGCGGCCAACCGCTTCAAAGGCCCTTACTTGCGCAACACCTTGTGGGACGAAGGCTACTGCGCGGACACCATTGAAACCGCAGTCGACTGGCCACAGGTCAAGCCGCTGATGCTGGCCATGGAGCAAGCCGCCCGCGATGTGTTTGCAGCCTATGGCGAACGGGTGCACGCGTTCACCCACTTGTCGCATATGTACCCCCAAGGCAGCAGCATTTACTCGCAGTACGTGTGGCCCACCGCCGCCGGCGGCTTTGCACCCAACTTTGAACGCTGGCAAAAGCTCAAAGCTGCCGTGGCGCAGGCCATTGCCGACCATGGCGGCACTGTGAGCCACCAGCATGGCGTGGGCCGCGACCATGCCACCCAGCTGCATGTGGAAAAAGGCCCCTTGGGCATGGCCACCCTGGCGCAGCTGTGCAAGCACTTTGACCCGCAGGGCACCATGAATCCGGGCAAGCTCTTGCAAGACGGCGGCCCTTGGGCAAGCACATGAGCACGCTCAAGCCCGCCCAATGGGCACGTAGCCAAGCGCTGGACGCATTGGGCCGCCACACATGGGATGTGGTGGTCATTGGGGGTGGCATTAGCGGTGCAGGCGTGGCGCAACAAGCCGCGCGCCAAGGCTGGCGGGTCTTGCTGCTAGAGCAGCGTGACTTTGCCTGGGGTACCTCCAGCCGCTCGTCCAAGCTCGTGCATGGCGGCTTGCGCTATCTGAAAGAAGGCGACTTCAAAACCACCCTGCACTCCGTGCGCGAACGCCAGCGCCTCATGGCCCAAGCGCCCGAGTTGGTGGAGGCGCAAAGCTTTTTGTTTGCCCTGTGCACGGGGCGCGCGCCGGGCCGGCGCATGTTTCAACTGGGCCTGCGCATTTATGACGCCATGGCCGGTTTCAAAAACCACTTTGGGGCCACTTTGGCGCAAGCCCAAGCGCTGGCACCGGGTTTGGCCCCCAAGCACATGCACAGCGCACTGGTGTACGGTGACGCCAAAACGGACGACGCACGCTTGGTCATGCGCGTGCTGGCCGAAGCACAGCACGACGGCGCCACCGTGTTGAACTACGCCAAGGTGGAAGCCTTGCACCAAACCCAAGGGCGCGTGAGCGGTCTTACGGTGCATGACCTGGCGAGCGACCTGCGCCACACCGTGCAAGCCAAGGTAGTGGTCAACGCCACGGGCGTATGGGCAGACCAGCTGCGCACCGGCTTAGGTGCCCAACCCATGTTGCGCCCGCTGCGGGGCAGCCATGTGGTGCTGCCGTTTTGGCGGCTGCCAGTGGCCCAAAGCATCAGCCTCATGCACCCCCGCGACGGCCGCCCCGTGTTCTTCTACCCGTGGGAAGGTGCCACGCTGGTCGGAACCACCGACTTGGACTACACGGGCGACCTGCAGACCGAAGCCAGCATCACCACGGACGAAGTGAATTACCTGCTGGAAGCCGTGAACGAACAGTTCCCCGGTGCGCAAATTTCGCCCCAAGACATCAGCGCCTGCTACGCCGGTGTGCGCCCAGTGGTGGACGATGGCAAGGCCAGCGCATCCCAAGCCGCACGCGACCATGTGGTCTGCAATGACCATGGGCTGATCACCGTGACCGGCGGCAAGCTCACCACCTTTCGCCTGATGGCACAAGACGCCTTGGCGCAAGCCGCCAGCTGGGCGGGCCAAGCCTTTGTGCGCAACAACGACGCGGTGTTCACGCGGGCCCACACTCCGCCCAGCCATTGGCCCGCAGCAGTGCGCTACCGGCTGGTGGGGCGCTATGGCGACCGCGCAGCAGCCTGGTGCAAAAGCGCGACAGCCCGCGACCTAGAGCGCATCCCCGGCACCGATACCCTGTGGGTGGAACTGGCCGTTGCCGCGCAGCATGAAGCAGTACTGCATTTGGACGACCTGCTGTTGCGCCGCACACGGCTGGGCATATTGCTCCCGCGGGGTGGCTTGGACCATCTGGCCCGCATTCAAGCGCTGTGCGAACCCCATTTGCAGTGGGGCGCAGCGACCTGGGCCGCCGAGCTCGACCGCTACCAAACCCTAATAGCCAGGCACTACCAGTTGCCGCACACTGCAGCGCTTACTTCACCCACACCAAGCGCACCATGAGCAAGAACTATGTGCTGGCCATCGACAACGGCACCCAAAGCGTACGTGCGCTGATTTTTGATTTGCACGGCAACCTGGTCGACAAGTCCCAAGTGCCGATTGAAAGCTACCAGTCCCCCCAAGCGGGCTGGATGGAGAACGACCCCCACGCGTTTTGGGAGGCCCTGTGCTTGGCCTGCCAGCGCCTGTGGGCCAACACCACCATCCCCAAGTCGGCCATTGCGGGCATGGTCATCACTACGCAGCGTGGCACCACCATGGCCTTGGACGCCAAGGGTGAGCCCTTGCGCCCCGCCATGATTTGGTTGGACCAGCGCCGCACCGAGACTGCGCCCAGGCTCAAGTGGTGGTGGGAGCTGGCGTTCAAAGCTATTGGCATGCGCGAAACGGTGACGCACTTTCAAAAAGAAGCCGAGGCCAATTGGATCGCCCAGCACCAACCCGAGTTGTGGGCCAAGACCTCCAAGTTTTTATTGCTCTCTGGCTATCTGAACTATCGCTTTACAGGGCGCTATGTGGACTCGGTGGCCTGCCAAGTGGGCTACGTGCCGTTTGACTACAAGAAAGGCCACTGGGCTGCTGGGTTCGACTGGAAGTGGCAGGCCATGCCTATCACCCGCAGCATGCTGCCGGACTTGGTTCCAGCGGGCGAGGTGCTGGGCCAGGTGAGTGCCAGCGCCGCACGCGACACCGGCATTCCCGAAGGGCTGCCGATCATTGCCGGCGCGGCGGACAAAGCCTGCGAGGTCATAGGCGCGGGCTGCCTGACGCCGGAGATTGCGTGCTTGTCCTACGGCACGGCCGCCACCATCAACACCACCACGCCACGCTATCTGGAAGCCACGCCGTTTATTCCGCCCTACCAAGCGGCGGTGCCCAAACACTTCAATACCGAGATTCAAATCACGCGCGGTTTTTGGATGGTGAGCTGGTTCAAAGAGCAGTTTGGCTTGCACGAGCAGCAAATTGCCAAAGAACGTGGCGTGCCGCCGGAAAGCCTGTTTGATGCCCTGGTCAACGCAGTGCCCCCGGGTGCCCAAGGCTTGATGCTGCAACCCTATTGGAACCCGGGCATCAAAGTGCCGGGGCCTGAGGCCAAAGGCGCTGTGATCGGATTTGGCGACGTGCACAACCGCGCCCACTTGTACCGCGCTATTTTGGAGGGCTTGGCCTACGCGCTGCGTGAGGGCAAAGAGCGTATTGAGCGCCGCGGTGGCACGCGTATTACCCGCGTTCGGGTCTCGGGTGGCGGCTCACAAAGTGACGCGGCCATGCAAATCACAGCCAACATCTTCAACCTGCCGTGTGAGCGCCCCCACTTGTACGAAACCAGTGGTTTGGGCGCGGCGGTGCTGGCAGCGGTGGGGCTCAAACTGCACCCGGACTTTGCCACGGCCATTGCCGCCATGACGCGCATGGGCCAGGTGTTCATGCCCCAGCCTGAGCACGCCCACACCTACGAGCAGCTGTACCGCAAGGTCTATTGCAAGCTCTACAAAAGGCTGCAACCGCTGTACCGGGACATTCAAAGAATCACCGGCTACCCCAACAAGGTGGAATGAGGCTTTACAAGATGCCTTGCGCGCGCAAGGCATCTAGCCCTGCTTCCGCTTGTGGCGTAGGGCTGCGCATGAGGTAAAACACCATGGCGTAGCGCGAGGAGAACACCTGTGCCGAGCGTGACTTGAGAATGTCCACAAAGGTTTCGGTGAACTCCCAGCGCTCCCATTTGCTCAAATCAGAGGCGACAAACCCTGCACGCGCCGGGTTGCTTTGGATGTACAGAGCGTAGGCTTGCACCACCCGCGCCTTGCTCACACGCAGGCCGTCTTCGGCATGGATGCGCAGCGCCTGCAAAGCTGCTTGCACCCACTCATCCCGCACTTGCATGTCTTGCAACACATGCTGTTCCACCCACGCCAGCCCCGCATCCCCACGCAGCTCCAAATAGGCGGCGACATAGGCCGAAAAAGCCGCAAGGTCGGTGGGCGTCACCGCTTTGGCACGCAGGCTACGCAGCATGCGCGGCTCTAAAATTTGCGCGTCAGCGGCAGTCCCCGCGACACCAAAAAGCAGCCCATACAAGGGTCGCCTCGCCTCCAGCCCGGGCTGGTCCAGCCAATGGCTCAACTGTTTAACTTTGAGCACGGGTTTGAGGCTGCGCATGGCGGGAAATGGGGCCTGTGAGATTTCTTCGTAGCTGGTTTGCGCGACCAGGCTCTGGGAATTTTCCAAATCTGGGGCCAAGGCGGCCAAGCGCGCCGGCCACTGGATTTTCGGATCCAGCACGCCCGCCTGCATCGCACGCGGCAGGGCAGCCATGCTGCGCAGCCAAGCCTCGCGCTCTAGGCCCAGAGGGCCGGCACTACGCCACGAGGCATTGGAAGCGGTGTACAACAGCACATGCACCGCAGCTTTAGCAGCATCGCTCCCGGGGCTGAGCGACTGCGCCAAAGCTGCGGCGTCCGGCGGCGATAGCGGCATTGGGTTACGCAGTGCAACACCCGCTGGCAGCGGCCCTTTGATGAGCGCCAACGGCATCCAAGTGCTACTGTTTTGCCCCACTTGGCCTTCTGCCATAACGACTGCATCGGCTGCATACAAGCGCTGCAACAGCGTGGTTTGGCCATCGCTGGGCGCGCAAATGGCGCAGGCTTGCACATTGGACGCCAGCATCACGGCCAAGCAGAACAGCATTGCGCGCAACCATTTCGTCAGGTGGTTCTTCATTGGAGTGTTTAGAAGTCTGTTAGTTTTGAAGATAGGCCATGCGGTTGGCAAAAACAAGTGCTTGCAAGTCGCATAATCTGAGCCACAAAAGCAAGCAGAAAAAGCCACCCGCCTCGCCGACTTTGCCACCACTGATTCAAACCGCTATTGGAGACCTTTAGATGCGACGTTTTTACCATGCAGTAGCCATTAGCTGCCTGATTGCCAGCCCACAAGTCTTTGCGTGGGGCAACCACAGTTTCCCGGCCTACCGCGCATTTGAAAAAATGCCCGAAGTTGCTGAAGCGGCACCTGTGCAGGTCGAAACTCTAGAAGCTTTCTTGAAGGCAGAAGAAAAGCCATTGGAAGCGCTGCTTGCCAGCCAAGAAGCCTGGGCAGCCTCCAACATCGACAAGTACCCAGCCCGCCCGTCGGTGCTGGCCTTCAAGGCGGAGCCCAATCGCTCAGACGATGCGCGCCGCCTGGCGTTTTTGAGCGCGCTGCGGGTGGCACCCAATTCCAAGTTTGCGCTGTACTACCAGCCAGACCCCCTACGCCCACCGGCCAACCCAACCATGCTGCCCCACGCAGCGGTGAATACGCTGCCAGAGACACCCAACTCCACTTACCGCTACGTGGCCTTGAAGCCCGGCGAGATGGTGGCACCCTTGGCTGTGATTGCTTCTGCCAGCGACGAACCTGACTACGGCCTAGACATCAATCTTTTTGACGACAGCCCGAGCGACTGGGGCAAGGTCTATGGCTTTGGTGCCCAACCGTTTGGCAACCCCGCTCTGCCTTACGCCACGCAAGCGCCCTTTCACATGGGTTTCATGCATGAGAGCTCCATTCTTTACACCGCAGCACCGTTTATCAAACGCACCTTTCCACTGCTGCGCAACTACCAGTACGCCACCTTGTCAGCCTTGGCCTTTCGCACCGGGCACCCTTACTGGGGCTGGCGTTTTGCGGGCCTCTCCTTGCACTACCTGCAAGACCTCACCCAGCCTTACCACGCGCGCCTAGCACCAGGCAACTCCACGGCCAAGTTGCTGGGAGCCAATATTCTGGCGATGGCGGGTATGTCTGGCATGAAAGACGGCATGGTCATCTTGCTGTCTAACCGCCATTTGGCGCTGGAAAAGTACCAGACCGAATTGCTCCAAAACGCGGCCAAGGCCAAGCAAGACACCCCGATTGAAAAATCCTTGCGCAACAGCGACCAGGATAGCAAGTACCCCGCATGGAACGACACCTATGTGCGCGACACAGTGGCAGCCCAGTCAGCGGCCTTTGGTGCGCAGTTGGCTGACTTGCTGGTCGCTGCCATGCCGCCCGGCTATGTGAGCGACCCAGACTTTGACTTTGGGGTGAAAGAAAGCGGCATCAACTTGGTCAATGAACTAGCCAAGCGTGAACCCGCCGACCGCGCCAAGCTGGACGCCGCGATTGCAGACCTTTTGGGTCATTTTGGAGCCCACAGCCGCAATGCCGTACGCGGCATTTTGAAAGCCAGTGGCAATCAATAGCTCAAAACACGGGGAGATAGTCCGGTAGTCGGCAACGGTGTTGCGCAAAGCACAGCAAACAACAACAAGAACGCGCTGACCTGTTATATTGCACTGCAACATTTTCCGAAAGTGAGTCCCCATGCTTTACCAAATCTACGAAACCCAACGCTCGCTCATGGAGCCGTTTTCTGACTTGGCACAAACGGCGGCCAAGCTCTTTGGCAACCCCAACTCTTTGGCAGGCCAAAGCCCGTTGTCCCAACGCATTTCCGCAGGCTATGACCTCTTGCACCGCTTGGGCAAAGACTATGTCAAACCCGAGTTTGGTCTGCGCTCGATTGACATCGAGGGGGTAGAAGTTGCCATTTTGGAACGCATTGAAATGGACAAGCCTTTTTGCGAGCTGCGGCGCTTCAAAAGGCTGACGGACGACAACGCCACCTTTGCCGCCATCAAAGATGAGCCGGTCGTGCTCATCGTGGCCCCCTTGTCTGGCCACTACGCCACCTTGCTGCGCGACACCGTCAAAGCCATGCTCAAGGACCACAAGGTCTACATCACGGACTGGAAAAATGCCCGCCTCGTGCCTTTGTCCGAGGGTGAGTTCCACCTCGACGACTATGTGAACTATGTGCAAGAGTTCATCCGGCACATCCAAGGCAAATATGGGCACTGCCACGTCATGAGCGTGTGCCAGCCCACAGTTCCGGTGCTGGCGGCCGTGTCGCTCATGGCCAGCCGTGGCGAGACCACCCCATTGACCATGACCATGATGGGCGGCCCTATCGACGCCCGCAAATCCCCCACGGCGGTGAACAACTTGGCCATGAACAAGAGCCACAGCTGGTTTGAGAACAATGTGATTTACCGCGTGCCCAGTAACTTCCCGGGTGCGGGCCGTCGCGTCTACCCCGGCTTTTTGCAGCACACTGGCTTTGTGGCCATGAACCCCGACCACCACGCCAAGAGCCATTACGACTACTTTAAAGACCTGATCAAGGGCGACGACACCAGCGCCGAAGCCCACCGCAAGTTCTACGACGAGTACAACGCCGTGCTGGACATGGACGCTGACTACTACTTGGAGACCATTCGCGTGGTGTTCCAAGAGTTTGCCTTGGTCAATGGCACCTGGGACGTCAAGGGCGTCAATGGCAAAACCGAACGTGTGCGGCCCGCCGACATCACCACCACCGCGCTGATGTCGGTAGAGGGTGAGCTGGACGACATCTCCGGCTCAGGCCAAACCCAAGCCGTGCACGAGATCTGCACAGGCGTACCCAAGTCAAAACAAAAGCACTTTGAAGCCAAAGGTGCAGGGCACTATGGCATTTTTTCAGGCCGTCGCTGGCGCGAGCTGGTGTACCCGCAAGTCAAAGCCTTTATCCTCGCCAACCACAACAAGCAGGCAGCTGCAGCTGCGCCAAAGCCCTCCAAGCCCAAAGCAGCAGCGCCCACGACCGAGGCCAAGTCAGCGTCCAAACCAGCGCTTGCCAGCACAGCAGTAGCCGCAAAACCTCTTGCCAAACCTGCAGCCAAAGTCGCAAAAACAGCGCTTGCAAAACCAGCGACCAAAGCTAGCGCGAAACCTGCTGCAAAAGCAGCCGTCAAAACTGCAGTGAAAAGCGCCCCCCGCCCTGCCGCGCAAAACGTAGGTCGCGTGGTGGGCCAGGTAGCCGCCAAAAAGCAGCAAAAAGTGGCTACAGCGCCCACCAATAGTGCGCAAGCAGCTACTACTTCTGTAGCAGAAGAAACCAACACCGCGGCCCCTAGCAGCGCAGCGTAAGCATGGGGGAGCTTCGTGATGCGGGTTTAGCCGCCCGCCTACTCGGCGCCCTGCCCCAAACCCAGTGCACCCGCTGTGGCTATCCCGACTGTGCGGGCTACGCTGATGCGCTCGCGTCCGGTGAGGCAGACATCAACCAGTGCCCACCCGGCGGCTACGAGGGCGTGGTGCGCTTGGCCAGCATCACGGGCCGCGTACCCAAGCCGCTGAACCCAGACTTTGGACAAGAAGGCCCACGCAAAGTGGCCTTCATCGACGAAGACTGGTGCATAGGCTGCACACTGTGCATCAAAGCCTGCCCGACCGATGCGATTTTTGGTTCCAACAAAATGATGCACACCGTCATCGAGCCGCACTGCACGGGCTGCGAGCTGTGCATTCCTGTGTGCCCCGTCGATTGCATTTTGTTGGAAAACGTCACGGGTGAGGCCACAGGCTGGGCCGCTTGGCCGCAAGCCCTGGCCGACACGGCGCGTCAGCGCTTTGAGGCCGGCACAACCCGCCGTGCACGCGAGGCCCGCGAACACGACGCTCGGCTAGAGCAAAAAGCCGTCACCAAACTGGCGGACTTGCCCCAACACTCACAACACACCGACCCTGTGGTTTTGGACAAAAAGCGCGCCGTGATTGAAGCGGCCTTGGCCCGCGCCCGCGCCAAGCGCGAAGGCAACTAAGCCACCGCTGGGGTGCTGTCAGCAGGCCCTAGCCCGCCAACGCAGCAAACGCCTGCACCACCTCTTGCGGGGCTTGCACCAACTCAATCAACACGCCCTCCCCGGCAATCGGGAATTCGTCGTTGCTTTTGGGGTGCAAAAAGGTAATGTCATAGCCCGCTGCGCCCTTGCGTATGCCACCCGGGGCAAAGCGCACGCCCTTGGCGGTAAGCCACTCCACAGCGACCGGCAGGTTGTCGATCCACAGCCCCACATGGTTCAGCGGCGTGATGTGCACTGCCGGCTTCTTGTCAGGGTCCAGCGGTTGCATCAGGTCGACCTCCACCTTGAAGGGGCCTGAGCCTATGGCGCAGATGTCTTCATCCACATTTTCCTTCTCGCTTTGGAAGGTGGCGGTGACCTCCAGCCCCAGCATGTCCACCCACAGGGTTTGCAAGCGCTTTTTGTCAGGGCCACCGATGGCGATTTGCTGGATGCCTAAGACCTTAAATGGACGCTGTGTCATAGCCATTCCTTAAACGAATTCCACGATGGCCTGGTCCACGCTCAGGCTCTCACCTTTGGCAGCCATGACCTTGCCCACCACACCATCGGCGGCGGCAAACAACACGTTTTCCATCTTCATGGCTTCAATCACCGCCACACGCTCCCCGGCCTGCACCTTCTGGCCGGGCACCACGGCCACTTCCACCAGCAAGCCGGGCATGGGCGAGAGCACAAAGCGGCTCATATCCGGCGGTGCTTTGTGCGGCATGAGCTTGTGCAGCTCGGCCATACGGGGCGACATCACCAAGGCGTCAATGCGCGTGCCGTTGTGCTGTACGCGCAGCGCCAGTGGGTTTTTGGGCGTGCCGCGCTCCACCTGGGCGGTAAAGGCCTTACCGTTGGCAGTGCCGGTGATGGCAATGTCGTTTAGGCGCGACTTGCTACGAATTACATAGCTGCTTGCGCCCACCAGTACGCGGGCGGAGCCTGTTTCACCCTCAAACTCATCCACATGGACTGCGGTGTAGCTGTTGTTGCCCTTGGCGTCCAAGCTCACCACCACATAGTCTTTGCCAGCCTCCACGGCGTAACCGGGCAACTGCCCCGAGATGCCCGCCGCACGCTCGCGTGACTTGCGGCGCACAAAGGCAGCCAAGGCAACGAGCATGGACGGGTCGTCATGCGGCACATCTTCCGCCGCGAAACCCTTGCCATAGTGCTCGGCGATAAAGCCTGTGTTGAAGTCCCCACTCACAAACTTGGGGTGGGCCAGCAGCGCGGCTTGGAACGGGATGTTGCTCGACACACCGCGAATCACAAAACCGTTGAGCGCTTCGCGCATCTTGGCAATCGCGTCATTGCGGTCTTTGCCGTGCACGATGAGCTTGGCAATCATCGAGTCGTAGAACATGGGGATCTCGCCGCCGTCCTGCACGCCGGTGTCCACGCGCACTCCTTGCAGGTGCTCGGTGTCGCTCTGCCACATGTTCTGCTCTGGCGGCGCAAAACGCACCAGACGGCCCGTGGATGGCAGGAAGTTGCGGAACGGGTCTTCGGCGTTGATGCGGCACTCAATGGCCCAGCCGTCGCGCTTCACATCCGCTTGCGTGAGCGGCAGCTTTTCGCCAGCGGCCACGCGGATCATCAGCTCCACCAAATCCAGGCCGGTGATGCATTCGGTCACCGGGTGCTCCACCTGCAGGCGGGTGTTCATTTCCAGGAAGTAGAAGTCCTGGTCTTTGCCGACCACAAACTCCACGGTGCCTGCGCTCTGGTACTTCACGGCCTTGGCCAGTTGCACCGCCTGCTCGCCCATGGCTTTGCGGGTGGCATCGCTGATAAAGGGGCTGGGCGCCTCTTCAATCACCTTCTGGTGGCGGCGCTGGATGGAGCACTCGCGCTCGTTCAAATAAATCACGTTGCCATGGCTGTCGCCCAGCACTTGGATCTCGATGTGGCGCGGCTCCTGCACAAACTTCTCGATGAAGATACGGTCGTCGCCAAAGCTGTTGCGGGCTTCGTTCTGGCAGCTGGAGAAACCTTCGAAGGCCTCTTTGTCATTGAACGCCACGCGCAAGCCCTTGCCGCCGCCGCCGGCAGACGCCTTGATCATCACGGGGTAGCCAATGCCCTTGGCGATCTCCACCGCTTGCTCTGGGCCTGCAATGGCGTCGTTGTAGCCGGGGATGGTGTTTACCTTCGCCTCGTTGGCCAGCTTCTTGGAGGCAATCTTGTCACCCATGGCCGCAATGGAGTGCGCCTTGGGGCCGATGAAGGCAATGCCCTCGTCCTCGCAGCGCTTGGCAAAGGCTTCGTTCTCGCTCAAGAAGCCGTAGCCGGGGTGCACGGCTTGTGCGCCGGTTTGTTTGCAGGCGGCAATGATTTTTTCAGCCTGCAAATAGCTCTCGCGGCTGGGCGCGGGGCCAATATTGACGGCCTCGTCCGCCAGCGCCACGTGGCGAGCTTCTTTGTCAGCATCCGAGTAAACCGCTACGGTTTTAATGCCCATTTTCTTGGCGGTAGCAATGACGCGGCAGGCGATTTCGCCACGGTTGGCGATCAGGATTTTGGTGAACATTTCTAGTCTCCTAACGGTGTGGGGTGTGCCGACTTGGGCATGTGTTTTTCTGGAGTTGCGTCGTGTCTGAGCTCGCAACGGCCACGGCGTATCCGCCTCCGCTCATGTCCCCCGCCCTGCGGGCTCCTCCTTGACTTGGCAAAACCCCAAGTCCACGCTGCGGCAGACACACCATGCCCGCTGCTGCGAAGGAAAGAAGTTTGCAAGCCATGGCAAACCAAACACTCGGGGTCGGGCTGCCTGGGCGTTTTGCGCAGGTCAAGGAGGAGCGCGCAGCGCGGGGGACACGGAGCAAAACGCCCTGGCAGCCCGATCCCGCGCGAACAACAAGACTTGCAGCACGCATAACAATCACAGTGGAATGTTCCCGTGCTTGCGCCACGGGTTTTCCAGCTTCTTGTCCTTGAGCATGACCAAGGAGCGGCAGATGCGTTTGCGGGTTTCGTGCGGCAGGATCACGTCGTCGATAAAGCCGCGCGCACCAGCCACAAAGGGGTTGGCAAAGCGGGCTTTGTATTCGGCCTCTTTGGCCGCCAATTTCACTGGATCTCCCTTGTCTTCGCGGAAGATGATTTCCACCGCGCCCTTGGCACCCATCACCGCAATCTCGGCGTTGGGCCAGGCCAGGTTCACGTCGCCGCGCAGGTGCTTGGAAGCCATCACGTCGTACGCGCCGCCGTAGGCCTTGCGGGTGATCACCGTGATCTTGGGCACGGTGCACTCGGCGTAGGCGTAGAGCAGCTTGGCGCCGTGCTTGATGATGCCGCCGTACTCTTGGCTGGTACCGGGCATGAAGCCGGGCACGTCCACAAACGTGACCACGGGAATGTTGAACGCATCGCAGAAGCGCACAAAACGCGCAGCCTTGATCGAGCTCTTGATGTCCAGGCAGCCTGCCAAGACGAGTGGCTGGTTGGCCACGATGCCGATGGTCTGGCCGTCCATGCGCGCGAAGCCGATGATGATGTTCTTGGCGTACTCGGGCTGGATCTCGAAGAAGTCGCCATCGTCCACGGTTTTGACGATCAGCTCCTTCATGTCGTAGGGCTTGTTGGGGTTGTCGGGCACCAGGGTGTCCAGGCTCAGGTCTTTGCGGTCGATGGGGTCGCCGCTCTTGCGCACCGGGGCCTTCTCGCGGTTGCTCAGGGGCAGGTAGTTGTAAAGGCGGCGCAGCATCAGCAGCGCTTCCACATCGTTCTCAAATGCGAGGTCGGCCACGCCGCTCTTGGTGGTGTGGGTGAGTGCACCGCCCAGTTCTTCGGCGGTCACTTCTTCGTGCGTCACGGTCTTCACCACTTCGGGACCGGTGACGAACATGTAGGAGCTGTCTTTCACCATGAAGATGAAGTCCGTCATTGCCGGGCTATACACCGCACCACCGGCGCTAGGCCCCATGATCATGCTGATCTGCGGAATCACACCGCTGGCCATCACGTTGCGCTGGAACACATCGGCATAGCCGCCCAACGACGCCACGCCTTCCTGAATGCGGGCACCGCCCGAGTCGTTCAGACCAATGACCGGTGCGCCCACCTTCATGGCCTGGTCCATGACCTTGCAGATCTTCTCGGCATGGGCTTCCGACAGCGCACCGCCGAACACGGTGAAGTCTTGGCTGAACACAAATACCAGGCGGCCGTTGATCATGCCGTAGCCGGTAACCACACCGTCGCCGGGGATCTTCTGCTCGTCCATGCCGAAGTCCACACAACGGTGCTCTACAAACATGTCCCACTCTTCAAAGGTGCCTTCGTCCAGCAGCACTTCGAGACGCTCGCGCGCAGTGAGCTTGCCTTTTTTGTGCTGTGCGTCGATACGCTTTTGCCCACCGCCCATGCGGGCCAGTTCGCGCTTGGCTTCCAGTTGTTCGAGGATGTCTTGCATGTTGTCGTCCTTCAGTTATCGAAATTGGTGAAGATTTTTTCGGCCTGCTTGGTCGTGCCTTTGGGGCTGTGGCCCACGCCGGGAACTGTCTGCAGCGTCCAAGCCAGATCTACGTGCAGGCGCTGGGCCTGCTCCAGGGCAGTCTTGTAAAAGTTTTGTCCTCGCGCAAAGCGGTGCTCGCCCTGCGCCATGGCCTCAGGCTCTTTGGGTAACAACGCGTCAGACTTGGTGTCTTCCTCGCCCAGCATTACCACCATCTTGTGGGAGAACGCCTGCGCGAGCTGGGCGGGTGGCAAACGTTTCTCGCTGGCAAACCACGGAAAGCCCCGGCTGAAAAAAGAGTCCTGGTAGGTGGGCATGGTGTACGAGCCTGCGTTGGCAGCAACCGCCACCGCTACATGGGACTCGTTCATCATCAAAGTGAAGCGGTGGACGAACTGCCCACCGGCAGAATGACCGAACAGGAAATAGCGCTCAGCGTTCAAATGCTCATCGCGACGCACTTTCTGGAAGAGCTGCTCCACGATCTGAAAGGTCCAGTGTTGCGGGTCGGTATCTTCCATGCCCCCCCATTGAAACAAGCGGTCCGGATACGGCCCCTTGTCGAATTGCGGGGCCAGCACCACCGCATTGTTTTTCTGGGCCCAGCTTTGCCAGTTGCTGCGCTGGATGGTCGCATCCCGCTCTGCCCCATGAATCGCAATCAGCACCTTGGCATCCTTACCGGCTTGCGGCGCCTTGTAGTAATACACGGGCACCGGCTTGTTGGAAAAGTATCCGCTGGGTGTGAAGGTAAACACCGCCTCCTGCCCGGCCACCAAGGCCTCTTGGGCCTGTACGCCGCCACTGAACAGACCTGCGACCAATACCGCGACTGAATAAAAGAATGCCTTGATGCTCATCTTTGATTCCATGTGCGCAATAGCTCTCGCGCTGCCGTGCTGGCGGCCAGCTGGCCTGCCTGCACCGACGCTGTGAGCTGGGGCAGCTGCTCGCGCACCGCCGAGTTTTGCTTGAATGCCTGCTTCAGTCCTGCGTCAATGCGCTCCCACATCCATGACAGCGACTGGTTCTGGCGGCGTTGATTGAAAAGGCCGTTGGCAGTTTGCAGCGTCTGGAATTCGCTCACAGCTTTCCAAAACGTATCTACACCTTGGCCTAATAGCGCGCTCAGGCTGATGACTTGTGGCTGCCAGTGCTTGTCGCTGTGCGGATCATTCGGATTGCCATGCATACCCAGCAGCCGCAGGCTAGACGTAATCATGGCCTGCGCGCGAGTGGCGGCATCGGCGTCGATATCCGCTTTGTTGATGACCACCAGGTCGGCCAGCTCCATCACGCCTTTTTTGATGGCTTGCAAGTCATCGCCCGCGTTGGGCAGTTGCATCAGCACAAACATGTCGGTCATGCCCTGCACCGCTGTCTCGCTCTGGCCCACGCCCACGGTCTCCACAATCACGATGTCGTAGCCCGCCGCTTCGCAGACCAGCATGGCCTCGCGCGTTTTCTCGGCCACGCCACCCAGCGTGCCACTACTCGGGCTGGGGCGGATGTAGGCCTTCTCGTGCATGGAAAGCTTTTCCATACGCGTCTTGTCGCCCAAGATCGAGCCCCCGGAAACCGAGCTGGAGGGGTCAATGGTCAACACCGCCACACGGTGGCCCTGTTCGATCAGGTGCAGGCCAAGGGCCTCGATGAAGGTGCTTTTGCCCACGCCCGGCACCCCGCTGATGCCTAGGCGCAAAGACTTTCCAGTGTGTGGCAGCAAGGCAGTGAGCAGCTCATCAGCCTGCGCGCGGTGGTCGGCGCGCGTGGACTCCAGCAGCGTAATGGCTTTGGCGATAGCACGGCGCTGGACCGTTCCCTGACTAACAACAATGGCGTCTACAGCGCTCATGCTTGTGCGTTTCTGGGTGGCGACCAGCGGTACTCGTTATCAAACTCACCCTCGCCAGTTTGCACAAAGCCATGGCGCAGGTAAAAGCGATTCGCCGGGCTCAGTTTGAGGGTGGTCAAGGTTAAGTCTTGGCCATGCGACTTGGCCCAACCCACGACCATTGCCCCTAGGCCTGCCCCCTGTGCCTCGCGTCGCAGGAATAGCTGCACCAGATGCAGGTGGTCGCCCGAGGGAACCAGCTGAACAAAGCCTACGCGCTCCCCCTCGTGCAAGATGTGCTGTATGGCGCCATCTTTGCACTGTTGGTCGTAACGCGCACGGCTCACTTGCGTGTCCGTCAGCCCTAGGCGAACCAAGTGTTCACGCATCACCTCCATGCGCAGCGCAAACAAGGTATCGAGGTCCTCTGCCAGCGCGGGTTCAAAGTGCAAGGCCATCAGCCCAGCGCCTTCACAATCTGGCTCAGCACATCGCGCGCGCTCACCGGGATGGGCGTGCCCGGGCCGTAGATACCCTTGACGCCTGCTGCGTACAAAAAGTCGTAGTCCTGCCGCGGGATCACACCGCCCACAAAAACGATGATGTCATCCGCACCCTGCTTTTTAAGCTCGGCAATGATCGCGGGCACCAAGGTCTTGTGGCCTGCCGCCAAGGTGGATACGCCCACGGCATGCACGTCGTTTTCAATCGCCTGGCGAGCGCATTCTTCGGGGGTTTGGAACAGCGGGCCCATGTCCACGTCGAAGCCCAGATCGGCAAACGCGGTGGCTACTACTTTGGCGCCGCGGTCGTGGCCGTCCTGGCCCAGCTTGCTGATCATCACGCGGGGGCGGCGGCCCTGCTTGTCGGCAAATCCGGCGATATCGGCCTTCAGGGCGTTCCAGTAGTCCATGGTGTCTCCTTGCGCGCTGTCGTAGGCGGCGGCGTACACGCCACTGACCTTGTTGGTGTCGGCGCGATGGCGACCGAATGCTTTCTCCAGCGCATCGCTCACCTCGCCCACCGTGGCGCGCAGACGGATCGCTTTGATGGACAAGTCCAGCAGGTTGCCGGTGCCGCTCTCTGCTGCAGAAGTGATAGCAGCTAGCGCAGATTCCACGAGCGCGGAGTCGCGTTTTGCCTTGATATCTTTGAGGCGGGCGATCTGGCTTTCGCGCACAGCCACGTTGTCGATATCGCGTGCCTCGACCACGTCTTCGGTCTTGAGCTTGTACTTGTTCACGCCCACGATCACGTCCTGCCCGCTGTCGATGCGCGCTTGCTTCTCGGCAGCGGCGGCTTCAATCTTCAGCTTGGCCCAGCCGCTGTCCACGGCCTTGGTCATGCCGCCCATGGCTTCGACTTCTTCAATGATCTTCCAGGCCGCGTCCGCCATGTCCTGCGTCAGCTTCTCCATCATGTAGCTGCCGGCCCACGGGTCGATCACATTGGTGATGTGCGTCTCTTCCTGGATGATGAGCTGCGTGTTGCGGGCGATGCGCGCGCTGAACTCGGTGGGCAGCGCAATGGCTTCGTCAAAGCTGTTGGTGTGCAGGCTCTGCGTGCCGCCAAACACCGCGGCCATCGCCTCGATGGTGGTGCGCACCACGTTGTTGTACGGGTCCTGCTCGGTGAGTGACCAGCCGCTGGTCTGGCAGTGGGTGCGCAGCATCAGGCTCTTGGGGTTCTTGGCGTCAAAGCCCTTCATGATGCGGCACCACAGCAGCCGAGCCGCGCGCATCTTGGCCACTTCCAGATAGAAGTTCATGCCAATCGCCCAGAAGAAGCTCAGGCGCCCGGCAAAGTCGTCCACGTCCAGACCGGAGGCAATCGCCGTTTTCACATACTCCTTGCCGTCGGCCAGCGTGAAGGCCAACTCCAGCGCCTGGTTGGCACCGGCTTCCTGCATGTGGTAACCCGAGATGCTGATCGAGTTGAACTTGGGCATGTTCTTGGCGGTGTAGCCAATGATGTCGCCGATGATGCGCATGCTGGGCGCGGGCGGGTAGATGTAGGTGTTGCGCACCATGAACTCTTTCAGAATGTCATTCTGAATGGTCCCCGAGAGCTTGTCCTGGCTCACGCCCTGCTCTTCGGCCGCCACCACATAGCCCGCCAGAACGGGCAACACTGCGCCGTTCATCGTCATCGAGACAGACACCTTGTCCAGCGGAATCTGGTCAAACAGGATCTTCATATCCTCGACCGAATCAATCGCCACACCGGCCTTGCCCACGTCGCCGGTCACGCGGGGGTGGTCCGAGTCGTAGCCACGGTGGGTGGCCAGGTCGAAAGCCACGCTCACGCCCTGACCACCTGCCGCTAGTGCCTTTCTATAGAAGGCATTGCTCTCCTCGGCCGTCGAAAAACCTGCGTACTGGCGAATCGTCCAGGGGCGCACCGCGTACATGGTGGCCTGCGGGCCGCGCAAATAGGGCTCAAAACCCGGCAGCGTGTCCGCGTGCTTCAGATTCGCCGTGTCTGCCGCCGTGTAGAGGGGTTTGACCGCAATGCCATCGGGCGTGATCCAGTTCAGCCCGTCCACATTGCCGCCGGGGGCGGACTTGGCCGCGGCCTTGGCCCATTGCTCCAAGGTGGCGGATTGGAATTCAGAAGTTTTATCGGTCATGCTAGAGCCGCAAAGCGGTGTTGAACTACCTTGTTGAGATAATTGCGCGCAGCGTACTCTGGGTGGCGCAATCTTGGAAGCAAGTTTACATTATTTATAATTATTGATTAGGAAGTTTCCTTCCAGCTTACAATTCCCCGCCATGAACGCACTCTCCAACCTCGCCCGCGATGGCCAATCGCTTTCGCCGCGTGCTTTGTATGAAGACGTGGCCGAGCTTTTGCGCCAGCGCATCTTCAAGCGCGAATTGGAGCCCGGCAGCTGGATTGACGAGCTACGCATTGCCGAGGCCTATGGCATCAGCCGCACGCCCTTGCGCGAAGCCCTCAAGGTATTGGCCACTGAAGGCCTAGTTACTATGAAGGTGCGCCGTGGCGCCTATGTGACGGAGGTATCGCACAAAGATTTGGCAGACGTGTACCACCTACTCAGCCTGCTAGAGAGTGATGCCGCCGCCGTGGTGGCCACCCAAGCCAGCGATGCCGAACTGGCAGAACTCAGCGCCCTACACGCAGAGTTAGAAGCCGCAGCCCTGCAAGGCACGGACAACACAGACCAATTTTTCGCGGTCAACGAGCGCTTCCATATGCGCTTGCTGGCCATTGCCAACAACCGCTGGCGCGACCAAATGGTGGCCGACCTGCGCAAGGTCATGAAACTCAACCGCCACAACTCCCTACTCAAAACCGGCCGCATCGCCGAGTCACTGACAGAACACCAGGCCATCATGGCCGCGCTGCTAGCGCGGGATGCGCAGCGCACGCAGGAGCGCATGCGGGAGCATTTTGCGAATGGGTTGGAGGCTGCGGAGTAGGTTAGACAGGGGCAACCGCTGAGTCAGCAGATAAATCAATCGATTACATAGTAAAACGAATACAGCCCACCAAGATCAGGTTGCTCCGACACAAGGCCAAATGCGTCCTCTTGCCATAGCAGCGGAGATATGCCCTTTAATCCCATTCCCATATGGAGTGGGGAAATAGTGTGTTGACCGCGAAATTTTGTCCGGTAAAGTGCACCCAAATTTTGCATAAATAGAATGAATCGCAATTAGGGAACACACATGTCACGATGGCACACGGAATTTGAACAGCACCCATTCCAATCATTTTGGAAGGACTTGCAAACTGAAGCTCCTTTACTGCAAGCAGATGACCTGACAATCCAGACTAGCGTCGATGAAATCGATAGGCTCAAGCGGGTGATTGCCTATTTGACACCCCTAATCGCGAACGTTGATGCAGAACTGACTCCTAAGTCAATTTGGGATAATTTTCAGGCCCAAGCGGAACCATGCTTAGCTCAAGTAAGGTCGTTTGTCAGCAATCGGAATATCGGGCACATCCAAGGTGCAAATGCTCACGCAGACAATTTGCTGAGCTATGTGCGCCCGTTCATGGTGCTTCCAGTGAAGGTACTTGAGGCGGTTTCTGCAGCCGCCACAGAATATCGCCTTCAGGTCGAACATGCAGCAGCCAAGATTGTTGAAACGTCGAAAAGCACCGTTAAAACAGTTCAATCTGACTTAGATGCAATAAGTGAATTGCAAAGAAGTGCCCTTAGTAGTCACAGTCAGATCGAGGACCTTAGGGTTTCGCTTTTCGTTGGTAGCAGCGATAAACCGGCAACTAAATTGCAAATTGACGAACTCACCTTGACCGTCAAAACTCAAGCAGACGGTGTACAGGTTTACCATGACAAGTTGCTAATTGATGGCTCAGTCCCTGCGATCAAGTCGGAAATCGACGCTGCTGCAAAAGCTATCCTAGCTGGGCGCGAAAAGGTCGAAAGGGATTTGAAACTTGAAGAGCACACACTAGGTGAGCTCGATGCGTTCTACGACAAGATCTTTGGTCCTACGAACACGGACGGCACGCGGGGTGGTGGACTCAAATTAGAGTTAGATGAGCGCACGCGCCAATTAGTGCAGCTAGAGAATGACCAGATTGTCAAGCACAAAGCAATGTTCGATCAGATAGAAACATTGCTGCCGGGAGCAACTAGTGCTGGTCTATCAACTGCTTACAACAAGCTTAGGCTCTCTTTCGACAACCCGATTGCAGTCAACACAAAAGTCTTCTTTATCGCTGTTGGGCTAATGCCGGTGCTCGCCGTTCTTGCATGTATCCAATCATTTACGCTTTCGCCGCTAGAACTGCAGTTTATTGAAGTCCCCACTTATGAAGCAATCCTGCGGCATATGCTTGCAAAAGCCCCGTTCATACTGCCGTTGATTTGGCTCGCCATATTCGCGATGAGGCGACGCAGCCAATATGAGCGCCTTCAACAGGAATACGCTCATAAAGAAGCGCTCGCGGCTTCGTACGAGAGCTACAAAACCCAAATTGCTCAGTTGCAAGTCCCGGATATTGATTCATTGAAGAAGGAACTGATTTCGAAGGCTATCGAGGCGATTGCGTTCAATGTGTCGACAACTCTCAGTGAAGCCCCGACGGAAAAGATGCCCCTAGAGCATGCATTGGCAACACTGAATGGGGATAAGGGGCTTATGTCACTCTTGGGCAAGTTAAAAGACGTCATTCCAAAGAAAGATTGAAGCAAAGCCTGTCGTTTAGTGAGGCATTCAATCGGTCAGAAAATGCGCTTTGAGCAGGATGTAGCGTCGCTACGGTTACTAAATGCTAATGGCGTCTAGTATCCACAGAGCGTGCGCAAGCAGCTGCTTTTTTATAGCGACTACTACGCAATTCATCAGTGATTCTGGTGCAGTAGCGGCCGCGAATCGTGCAGCGACTCCAGCGCAGTTCAACCAACAGCTTGACCCATCATTCGTCACACGAGCATTCCTCACCGTCGTCACAGAAACCCCTCTCATCAATCGCCAGATGAGCCGCAATAAGCGTCGCCAGTTTCATCCGCTACGAAATCGACCTGCTCAGGAAAAACCCGTTCACAGCCTTTGCTGAAAACTCAGCCCGCCTGGGTGGGCATTTGCTGGGCTACTTTGTGCCGCACGAGGGCAGCAACTGCGAGGCGTTGGGGTTTGAGCGCTTTCGCCCCCCTAGCTGCGCATGAGGCCTACCGCCAGCAGCTGCAAGCCGGCGCGGCTATATAGAACAAACGTGGCTTTCAGCCCCAAGGAAGCCACGCTAGCCAGCGTAGACCCGCTGACCAGCGCCCATACAAAACCCCAAAAGCAAAAAACCCCAAGGGCGTGAGCCACTTGGAGTTTTTTGTTGGCTGGCATTCAACGCAGCTAGTGCTGCGCCAAAGGTCAATTACATGTTGTCGATCATGACCTGGCCAAAACCGGAGCAGCTCACTTGGGTTGCGCCGTCCATCAAGCGTGCGAAGTCGTACGTGACTTTCTTGCTGTTGATAGATTTCTTCATGGAGCTGATGATGAGGTCAGCGGCTTCGGTCCAGCCCATGTGGCGCAGCATCATTTCAGCGGACAAGATTTCGGAACCGGGGTTCACGTAGTCTTTGCCTGCGTACTTAGGTGCAGTACCGTGGGTCGCTTCAAACATGGCGATGGTGTCGCTTAAGTTAGCACCGGGGGCGATACCAATACCACCCACTTGGGCAGCCAAGGCGTCGGACACATAGTCGCCGTTCAGGTTCAATGTGGCGATGACGCTGTATTCAGCGGGGCGCAACAAGATTTGTTGCAAGAACGCGTCCGCAATGCTGTCTTTGACGATGATGTCTTTGCCAGTCTTGGGGTTCTTGAATTTGCACCATGGGCCGCCGTCGATCAACTCTGCGCCAAACTCGGTTTGTGCCAATGCGTAAGCCCAGTCACGGAAGCCACCTTCGGTGTACTTCATGATGTTGCCCTTGTGCACGATGGTCACGCTTGGCTTGTCATTGTCGATAGCGTATTGAATGGCTTTGCGCACCAGACGCTCGGTACCTTCTTTGGACACGGGCTTGATGCCGATGCCGGAGGTGTTGGGGAAGCGAATTTTCTTGACGCCCATTTCGTCTTGCAAGAACTTGATCAGCTTCTTGGCTTTGTCAGACTCGGCTTCAAATTCGATACCGGCGTAGATGTCTTCCGAGTTTTCGCGGAAGATGACCATGTTGGTCTTGTGCGGCTCTTTCACAGGGCTGGGCACGCCGTCAAAGTATTGGATGGGGCGCAGGCAGACATACAGGTCCAACTCTTGGCGCAAAGCCACGTTCAAAGAACGAATGCCACCGCCCACGGGGGTGGTCAATGGGCCTTTGATGGACACCACGTAGTCGCGAATAGCGTGCAAGGTTTCTTCAGGCAACCACACATCGGGGCCGTACACATTGGTGGACTTTTCACCCGCGTAGACTTCCATCCACTGGATTTGCTTCTTGCCACCGTAGGCCTTGGCCACAGCTGCATCCACCACCTTGATCATCACAGGGGTGATGTCCAAGCCGGTGCCGTCGCCTTCAATAAACGGGATGATGGGTTGGTCGGGCACGTTCAAGGACATATCCGCATTGACGGTGATTTTTTGGCCTTGGGCTGGGACTTTGATGTGCTGGTACATGGAAAAAAGATCTCCGTAGATAGAGGGAATCGGTTTGGTCTGGCTAACGCTGCGTTCAGCACCCTAGCCAGAAGCGAAGACAATTTTAGTCCCAAAAATTACGCCACACTGTCGGCAAGGATCAGTAAGCGCGCGTTGTGCGAGTGCGGAGTTTTATTTGGTTATCCTTGCGCCATTTGCGCCCTACCCTCATCATGAAAAATATTGCAATTGCTGTGTTGGCCTTGACTTCTTTGTGGGCCACCACTGCGCAGGCCCAGAACCAAGCCCAAATGGACTTGCCGCGCACCAAGATCGCGGCAGGCATGCATTTGATTGACGCGCAGGTGGCAAGCACCCCCAAACAGCAAGAAATCGGCCTGATGTTCCGCAAGGAAATGCCGGTGCACGAAGGGATGCTTTTTGTATTCAGCGAGTCCGCGGTGAAGTGCTTTTGGATGAAGAACACGGACTTGCCATTGACAGCAGCATTTGTGGCGGATGACGGCACCATCGTCACATTGGCGGACATGAAGCCCCAAACCACCGATTCGCACTGCTCTAAAAAGCCTGTGCGCTACGTCCTAGAAATGAACCTCGGCTGGTTTGCAAAGAAAGGCATTAAAGAAGGCTTCAAGCTCGGCGGCCAGCCGTTTGCGGCCAATTAGGCGTTCAGCCGCTGCACAGGCTTCGCTATTATTTTTATAGCCACTTACCCAATATCTATGGGCGCAAACACCCATTTTTAGTCTCAAAGCAAAAAGGCCACTGAATAGTGGCCTTTTTGCTTATCGCCTTGCGGCGACGGTGGGTTTACGCAAAGTTAGCTTGCGCGAATTCCCAGTTCACCAGCTTGTCCAGGAAGGTTTCCACAAACTTAGGACGCATGTTGCGGTAGTCGATGTAGTAGGCGTGTTCCCAGACGTCCACTGTCAACAAGGCTGTGTCAGCGGTGGTCAAAGGGGTGCCCGCTGCGCCGGTGTTGACGATGTCCACAGAACCATCGGCCTTTTTGACCAACCAGGTCCAGCCAGAGCCAAAGTTGCCGACGGCAGACTTCACGAACGCTTCTTTGAATGCCGCGTAGCTGCCCCATTTTGCGGTGATGGCTGTGGCCAATGCGCCTGTAGGTTCGCCGCCGCCGTTAGGCTTCATGCAGTTCCAGAAGAAGGTGTGGTTCCAGATTTGTGCCGCATTGTTGTAGATGCCGCCGCTGGACTTTTTGATGATCTCTTCCAAAGACAAAGCTTCAAACTCAGTGCCCTTTTGCAGGTTGTTGAGGTTGACCACGTACGCGTTGTGGTGCTTTCCATGGTGAAACTCCAGGGTTTCTTTGGAATAGGCAGGGGCCAATGCGTCAATGGCGTAGGGCAATGCGGGAAGGGTGTGTTCCATGGAGTCCTCGTTGGTGGTTTACAGAAAGCTGGATTGTAGAAACTAATTGTGAAGGACGGCACGCACACCCAGGTCAACCACACCGTCGGCGAGGGTAGCCTTTACGTGTTGTCCTGGCTGAAACTGCGTCACGCTGCCCAGTGGCCCACCGACATCGTCACTCAGCCATGCGTAGCCACGCTGCAAGACCAAGGAAGGATCTAACAGCTTGAGGCGCAATGCGGCTTTGGCCACGCGCTCTTGCTCGCAAAGCAGCGCACGCTGCTGCGCTTGGGGGTAAACCTGCTGCAGGCGGTCCAACTGGCTGCGCTTAGAGTGCAGCCCAGCGGTTAAGGCGCTGCTCAAGCCGTGCTCAAGTGCGGCTAAACGCAGACGTTGCCGACTGGCTAGCTCAGACGGTCGGCCTAGGCTGCTACTCAGGCGGTCTAGCCGTTGTTCGCATTGGTCCAACTTGCGCTCCACGGCAGCTTGCAGCTTTGTTTGCAGCGCATCTACAGCAAGCAACAAACTTTGGGCTGGCAGCGCGACCAGTTCAGCGGCAGCAGTGGGCGTGGGGGCGCGCAGGTCCGCCACAAAGTCTGCAATGGTGAAGTCTGTCTCATGGCCGACGCCGGATATGACAGGGACAGGACTGGCTGCGATGGTGCGCGCCAGTGTTTCATCGTTAAACGCCCACAGGTCTTCCATCGCGCCACCGCCGCGTACCAGAAGAATGACGTCAATACAGACATGCGACGCCTCTTGCGCTGGCGCGGCCCGCGCCCCTGCCAGACCATACAAACGCTCAAGCGCAGCCACCATTTCAGACGCCGCCGAAGCACCTTGCACCGAAGCGGGCGCTATGACTACTGGGATATGCGGTACGCGCCGCTGGAGCGTGGTTACTACGTCATGCAATGCTGCCGCCCCTAAAGACGTGACCAGCCCTATGCCACGTGGTGTTGCGGGCAGTTTGCGCTTGCGCTCAGCATCAAAGAGCCCCTGCGCCTGTAGAGCAGCCTTTAGCTTAAGAAACTGCTCAAACAAAGTGCCCTGCCCCGCCTTGCGCATGGACTCCACCACCAGCTGCAGCTCACCCCGAGGTTCGTAGACGCCCAGGCGACCGCGCAGCTCAACCCGATCTCCATCACGCGGGACAAAGTCCAAGGCACTTGCAGCACGGCGGAACATGGCGCAGCGGATTTGCCCACTGTCGTCTTTGAGAGTGAAGTAACAGTGCCCGCTGGTGGCTTTGGAGAACCCACTAATTTCACCAGCGACTGCCACAGGGTTAAACCGCGCGTCAAGTGCGTCCGCTATAGCGCGGCATAAAGCTCCCACTTGCCACACACGAGGCGCAGCGGAAAACGAATCAAGATCACCCATCAAACCCCCTTCGATCAACCGATAAGACTCTTCCGCCAGTGCCCGCCCATGATGCATCGACGTTGTGTTGCCAGCCCAAGGTTGAGGTCTGCACGTGCGCCATAATCGTGGAGACTATTTTTTGCGCGGAGAGATCATTTGTTTTCCATCATACAAGCCGCTGGCTGGCCGATATGGCCCCTGATTGCAATGTCTGTCGTGGCATTGGCCATCGTTATGGAGCGCTTTATCAGCTTAAAAACCAGCAAGGTGGCGCCAGCCCACCTGCTACAAGAGGTACTGACCGTATCTCGCAACAACGTGCCCGCCCCGGACGTGGTAACCCAACTTGAAACCAACTCCGCGCTAGGCGAAGTGCTGGCAAGTGGCTTACGTGCCATCAACGCCAACCCGAAATGTTCAGAAGACGATTTACGCGCCACCATGGAGGGAGCCGGCCGTGTCGTCGCCCAGCGTCTGGAGCACTACCTGAGCGCGCTGGGCACCATCGCTTCTGCAGCGCCATTGATGGGCTTGTTCGGCACGGTGGTGGGCATGATTGAGATTTTTGGCTCACAAGCCCCCGGGGGATCTACGGGTGGCAACCCCGCCCAATTGGCACACGGTATTTCTATTGCCTTGTACAACACCGCGTTTGGGTTGGTAGTGGCCATTCCCTCCTTGATTTTTTGGCGCTACTTTCGCGGCCGAGTGGACGCTTATTTGTTGACGCTTGAATTGGCAGCGAGCCAGTTGGCACGCCACTTGAAAACACTGCGCAAATAAGCGCGCTTTGCGAGCACCGTTGACATGAATTTTCGCCCCCGCCGCCAGGAAGAGCCGGAGATCAATCTCATTCCGTTTATTGACGTGTTGTTGGTGATATTGATCTTTTTGATGCTTTCCACCACGTACAGCAAATTCACCGAAATGCAGCTGACCCTCCCCGTGGCGGACACAGAGGCACAGCGTGACTACCCCAAAGAAATGATCGTGGCAGTGGGCGCTGACGGTGCCTACAGCGTCAACAAGGTCGCGGTGGTTGGCCGGTCGGTAGAAAGCATTGCATCGGCCATGGCGGAAGGAGCCAAAGCAGGTAAAGACACGGTAGTCATCATCAGTGCCGACGCCAGCGCCAAGCACCAATCGGTCGTTACCGTGATGGAGGCGGCACGGCGCGCGGGCCTGAATCAAATTACGTTTGCAACACAGTCCACCGCACTGGCGGGCGACAAGTAGTGCAATGGCAGCCGCGTGGGTCGGCGCAGTCGAGCAAACGCTGCTGCGCGCTTGGACACGGCGCGGCGCTCTGGCATGGGGCTTGCTGCCCCTCACCGCCCTCTATGCCTTGCTATATGTGTTGCGTCGTGCTTGCTACCGCTATGGTCTAGCGAAGCCGCAGCGCGTTGATGCCGTCGTACTCGTCGTAGGCAATGTCGTCGTGGGTGGCGCAGGCAAAACTCCCACCACCATCTCCATCGTTGAACACTTGCGCGCCCGCGGCCTTGCGATTGGCGTTGTGTCGCGCGGCTATGGACGTAACAGTGACGCAGCATCCGTGGAGGTACTTGGAGATACTTCGGTTGACTTGGCGGGCGATGAGCCCTTGCTGATCAAGCGGTCAACGGGGGTACCAGTTTTTGTGGCGCGCTCGCGCCATGCCGCAGCTTGCGCCCTCTTGGCGCAGCATCCCCACACCCAGGTGATCGTCTGCGACGATGGCTTGCAACACTATGCTTTGTACCGCGACATCGAGGTCTGCGTTTTTGATGACCGAGGGTGTGGCAATGGCCTCTTGCTGCCGTCAGGGCCACTGCGCGAGCGTTGGCCGCGCAGGCCCATCAAGGCGCTGGGACAACATACTGAGAATCTGCTCGTTTTAAACACCGGTGGCGTCGCCCAAACGGGGCAGTTTGTTGCGCGGCGCAGTTTGGCGCCGTACGCCATAGACCGCAACGGAAAGCACATTCCTTTAGCGGCCTTGTATGCGCCAGGGCACGAACCCGTCATGGCGGTCGCGGGCATTGCGCGCCCGGAACGGTTTTTTGACATGTTGCGCGCACAGGGTGTGCCCCTTGACAAGACTCTGGCGCTGCCAGATCACTATGACTTTAGTAGCTGGCCACCCAATATTTACGAGGGCTACCAGCTTATTTGCACCGAAAAAGACGCACTCAAACTCTGGCAGCATGCACCCCATAGTCTGGCGGTACCCTTGCAACAGGCAGCGGAACCCGCATTTTTTGACACCTTAGATTCCCACATCGATAGCGCGCTGCGCTCGCGTAAAGACTGATGGCGGCGCTATCATCCCCACATGGACACCAGACTACTACAACTCCTCGTTTGCCCTGTCACCAAGGGGCCCCTTGAATACAACCGCGAAAAGCAAGAGTTGGTTTCACGTAGCGCCATGCTGGCCTACCCCGTGCGCGACGGAATTCCGATCTTGCTCGAAAACGAGGCCCGCACACTGAGTGACGCAGAGCTCGGCCTATAAGCACACTTTCTATGGCCTGCACTGTACTCATCCCTGCCCGCCTGGCGTCCACACGTCTGCCCAACAAACCCTTAGCGGATATCGCGGGCCAGCCTATGGTGGTGCGCGTAGCCCAACGGGTGCAATCAGGTGTGCCTGAAGGGACACGCGTGGTGGTGGCATGTGACCACATCAGCATTGCGCAAGCCTGCGCACTCCATGGGGTTGAAGCCATACTGACCCGCGAAGACCATCCTTCTGGAAGCGACCGTTTAGCCGAAGCCTGTGAACTTTTGGCTTTGCCTGACAGCGACATCGTGGTCAATGTGCAGGGTGATGAGCCATTGATTGACCCCACGTTAGTTCAGTCGGTCGCCCAGTTGCTCAGTACCCACCCACAGGCGAGTATGGGTACTGCGGCACATGCGATTGACAATGTCTCGGACTTGGCCAACCCCAATGTCGTTAAGGTGGTCTTGGATGCCCATAACGTTGCGCTTTATTTCAGCCGTGCGCCGATTGCCTGGTGGCGAGATGGTTTTGCAAACGGAATGACGGCCTTACCAAGCCCTGCGCCCCTGAGACACATTGGCATTTATGCATACCGCGTTGGCTTTTTGCGGCAGTTCCCAACGCTGACCGTAGCCCCCATTGAGACCACCGAGGCGTTGGAACAACTCCGTGCGCTATGGCATGGTCACCGCATTGCCGTACACGTGTCCCAGCATGTACCGGGCCCGGGGGTAGACACTGAGCAAGATTTGGAACGTGTGAGAGCAATTTTCTCGCAAAGCCCCCCTAGTCTGTAAGTTAGCGCGTAGGCAGCCCGTGCTATTCTCACGGGTCAATTTACAAGCACCTAGGCACCCTCGGTACCTAGGTCAATAAGGCAAGTTTTAGCTACATCCAAGGATACCCATGAGACTGATTCTGTTGGGCGCACCAGGCGCTGGAAAAGGCACGCAAGCCACCTTCATCTGCCAAAAGTACGGAATCCCCCAGATTTCGACTGGCGACATGCTACGGGCAGCAGTGAAGGCAGGTACTCCCTTAGGTTTGGAGGCCAAGGCGGTCATGGCTTCAGGCGCGTTGGTCAGTGATGGACTGATCATCAACTTGGTCAAGGAACGCTTGACGCAAGCGGACTGCGCCAATGGCTTCTTGTTTGACGGTTTCCCCCGCACGATTCCCCAAGCGGATGCCATGAAAGCGGCCGGGGTGATGCTGGACTATGTCATTGAAATTGACGTCCCGTTTGACGCCATCGTCGAACGTATGAGTGGGCGGCGCTCACATCCGGCATCAGGCCGCACGTACCACATCAAATTCAACCCTCCTGCGACCGAAGGTAAAGATGACGTCACTGGAGAGCCCTTGATTCAACGCGATGACGATCAGGAAGAAACGGTCAAGAAGCGTTTAGATGTTTACAGCGCACAGACCCGCCCACTGGTGGATTACTACTCGCAATGGGCACGCCAAGAGCCCGCCATCGCCCCCAAGTACCGCGCTATTAGCGGCGTAGGTAACGTTGATGCCATTACCGCACGTGTCATGGAAGCCCTTAGCAGCTAACACACAGTCGGCAACCGTGCACCAGAAAGGCCGCTTTATGCGGCCTTTTGCATTTGCATCAACCCATCAGTTCCAAAATGAGGGCAATGCGCGCCTTCACTGGCGACAACGCACCCGCATGTGGCAAGGCATCCGATGCGCTTGCCGCAATCACAGCACCGTTGGCACAACGCGAGCAACGGACCACGCGTATGCCTAGTTCCTGTGCCTCACGCAAGGCGCTTTCCAAATCTGCCTGAATCGTGCCATTGCCAGTGCCGGCCACCACGATCCCGCGCAATGGGTGAGCTTCTGTACTTGCGTCAGCACACAATGCTCTTACCATGGCACCGGATGCACCCGCATAGTTCATCACGACGTCTACGCGCGGCCACACATGCCCCGCCTTCGGCTCAAACTGCAGAGTAAGTCCTTGGTGGACGCCCGGCCATGGGTGCAATTGACGCACCAGACCCTCTTCCACGAAGCCCAAAGGCCCAGCCTCCCCAGAGTCAAATGCATCCAACTTGTACGTGTGCACCTTGCGCACATGGGCCGCATCATGCACGGTGCCCGCGCACACCGCCATTACGCCGTGAGCCCCCGGCGTTAGCACAAGGGCCACGGCATCCAAGAGGTTTTGAGGTCCGTCTGGCGTCATCGACGATGCGGGACGCATGGCACACGTCAGTACAACTGGCTTTTCCGAAAGGCCCACAGTAGACAAGGTGCGAGACAAGAAAAAAGCCGTTTCTTCAAGGGTGTCCGTACCGTGCGTCACCACAATGCCTACGACATCGCGGTCCGCCAAATGATCTTGTATTCGGGCATGCAAGGCCGCCCACTCAACAAACCCCATGTCCTTGCTGTCCACTTGGGCCACCTGCTCAGACACCAACACGCGTCCGTCGAGTTGGCTTTTCAAGCGAGGAACAGATGCCAGCAGCTGATCGACCGCCACTTGTGCGGCGCTATACCCCACATTGTCTGAAGCATCACTGGCCGTACCTGCAATGGTTCCCCCGGTTCCCAGAAAAACGACTTTCCCTTGTTTTTTTGCGCTCATAGCTTGTCAATCTCATAAAACTGATTAAAAATACAGTTACTGTATATTGCAACAGCTGTTAAAGATAACAGTAGTCACCTATGCAGACCTAAGGAGTCAGTATGCTTGATAGTCCCAAACTCACGGCCCGGCAGCAACAGATATTTGAACTCATCCAAACCGCCATCGCGCAAACAGGAGCCCCCCCTACCCGGGCCGAAATTGCCAGCGAGTTAGGTTTTAAGTCAGCGAATGCAGCCGAGGAGCATTTACAAGCCTTGGCCCGCAAAGGTGTCATTGAATTGGTTAGTGGCACGTCGCGCGGCATTCGCATCAAGAGCAATGCGGCTCAATCGCCGTTTGGCTCCCGCGAAAAGTACTCGATGTCGCTTCCAGGCTTCGGGCAACTCTCACTTCCATTGGTGGGCCGTGTAGCGGCTGGTTCACCCATATTGGCGCAAGAGCATGTAGACCAAAGCTACTTCGTGGAGAGCAGCTTGTTTCAACATCGCCCTGACTATTTGCTAAGAGTACGTGGCATGTCGATGCGCGACGCAGGCATTATGGACGGCGACTTGTTGGCAGTACAGGCGACCAAAGATGCGAAGAACGGGCAAATCATCGTTGCCCGCCTAGGTGATGAAGTCACTGTAAAGCGCTTTCGCCGCAACAAACACCTGATTGAGTTACACCCGGAGAACCCAGACTACCAAACCATCGTGGTAGAGCCAGGTGAGTCGTTTGAAATTGAAGGGCTCGCTGTAGGGCTGATTCGCAACACCATGCTCATGTAACTGCTGATCAAGTGCTTGTAGCTATGAACCTCGCCTTCATTACCCATACCGCGCTGGCGGCATTGACCAAGCAGTTTGGTCGCCGCTCAGCTCCCAAGCCAACCGAGCCGGTGCAAAGTATCTTCACTACAGACTTCGCAACGTCCAGAACTCTGCAACTTGGAAGCTACTCAAGCAAGTCACTTCAGAAAACGTACGGTTTGCGAGTCGCGAAACCCGTTCGCGTGTTGCGCGTTATCGAGCGCGACAGCGCGCATTTTGGTCACGGCCGTTTGGTGATGTCCGGAAGAATGGCTGACGTGTGTGCTGAGCTAGACAGATTGGTTGCGTTAGAAGCTACGGCACAGTAGATAGCCCACCATAACCTAGCACAAAGGCGCGCCGGAAGACTATTAAATACTAGCGTTTTCACGGAGTCCCAACTGGCGATAACAGCAGCCTAAGACAAGGCACAATGTGTGCTATGAATATTGTGATTCTGGATGATTATCAGGACGCTGTGCGCAAGCTCGCGTGCGCTGACAAGCTGGATGCGTACCAAGCCAAGGTGTACACCAATACCGTCAAAGGGCAAGGTCAACTCGCAGTTCGACTCAAAGATGCTGACATCATCGTTCTTATCCGTGACCGATCGCAGATCAGCAAGTTACTGATCGAAAAACTTCCCAAGCTCAAGCTTATCTCGCTGACCGGGCGAATGGGGGGCTACATTGACGTTGCTGCATGTACTGAACGAGGCATCGCAGTGGCAGAAGGGGTTGAAACATCAGGCGCAACCGCCGAACTCACATGGGCATTGGTGATGGCCGCGATGCGCAGGCTACCTCAGTACATTGGCAACCTCAAACACGGTGCTTGGCAGCAATCAGGACTTAAGTCAGGGGCAATGCCTGCCAATTTCGGTCTGGGCAGCGTACTACGAGATAAAACATTGGGGATTTGGGGCTACGGCAACGTAGGTCAGCTTGTTGCTGGCTACGGTAAGGCATTTGGCATGAAGGTATTGGTATGGGGAAGCGAGACCAGCCAAAAAAACGCCGAGCACGATGGCCATGTGGCGGCTACAAGCCGCGAAGAATTCTTTAGCCAATCTGACGTTTTGTCTTTGCACCTCAAATGCAACCCGTCAACCCGGCACATCATTACCCACGCTGATTTGGCCTTAATGAAGCCTACATCACTGCTGGTCAACACAAGCCACACCGAATTGATTGAGACAGACGCTTTGATTGGTGGCCTCAACCGCGGTCGGCCCGGTATGGCCGCTGTGGACATCTTTGAAACCGAGCCAATCTTGCAAGGGCATGCCTTGCTCAGACTAGAGAATTGCCTTTGCACTCCCCACATTGGGTATGTAGAACAAACGAGCTATGAACATATGTTCAGCGTGGCGTTTGACAATGTTGCCAACTTCATAAAGGGGACACCTTCGAACATCGTCAACCCTGGTGCTTTACAGGTGCGCAGATAAGCGAAGCGTCATTCAGGCTTGGGCGGCTCGAAGTTGATTAAGTTATCGGACTGCTCCGAAAGATCTAAATCGAGAGCCAGATCCACAGACGTCGTGGCCACAGCATGCGAAGGTGCCTCTAGAACACTAGACAGCGCGAGTGCAGGTGCTTGGGGAACAGGCCTCACACTGAAGGGCACCAAGACCGACTCAGACGGAGCCATGACCCTCTTGAGCACTGCATGAAGCATCAGCAAGTCTTTGAATGCGTCCAAAGTGACGTTGGCGCTCAAAGGCAACTGTGGATCTCGCACCAAACAGCGTTCCATATAGCCCAAAGCGTCTGGAGATGGCCAAAGCTCTGTCAGCTGCGCGCATAGCTGAGGATAGCTGTCCAAGGCAGCGCTTTCAGCGGTGAAAATTTCAAACTCAGGGACGTAACCTGTAAAGCATGCGTTGAACTTTTCACGGTATGTATCAAACGCCGGTTTACGGCTCAAGGTATGCAAAACGTTCAGCAAGTCTAGGTACACCAGCGGATCGGCTTCTTCTGCGTCCCGAATATGGCCTTCCAGGACTGCTAGCGCCTCATCGTACTGGCCCAAGGCCACGTAAAAGTCTGCTTGATGGCGAACGTCAATCAGCTCTTTCGCTTTGACCGCCCGCATACCGCTGTCTGTGCTGTGCGCGAAATCTCGTTGCCTGAAACCTTGGCTGCTTTGCGCTGGCAACGCAAACGCCGATAGCAAAGAGTCAGGGGAAGCACGGCCATCGCTTGCATCCTTCGACACATGCGCAGGCATTTCAACTCTCGCTTCTGCCAAAGACTCCAGTTTCGCCTTCGCTGAACTGGAAGCCTCTGCAGGCTTGCTCTTGGGTGCACCAGCAGCTTCATCCAAGCCCAAGATGCTGTTGTGAATGGAGCTCTCGTCAGCGAACTCCCCCCGCCACCAAGGCGATTCTGTGGTTGCGCTGGCGGCTTTGCGCCTCAATACCCAAAAGCCACCTACGGTCGCAAAGCTCAACAGAGCGATAAGTCCGTAAATGACCGGATTGGCATAGCGCTCAGACTCCGCCTTGTCCAAACGCGCTACCAAGTCAGTAATCGACTTTTGGTTATCTGTAGTCTGCTGTTGGAGCTGCTTGAGCTTAGTTTCGGTGGCTTGAGCATTCTGCGCGTCTTTAAGCACATCCTCAGGAGACGCAGTAAGCGCTTTCCAAACAATGGTGGCATCGGCACGCAGTTTTGCGTCTTCTTTTGGCTCTGAGCGCAACTCGTCACTCGACTTCAATACGGGATCGAGCTCGACCGACAGGTCCAAAGACTCTAGCTTCAGCCTGGCCTTCTGCGAAGGGATCTGCTTGCTTTGTTTATGCCCTTCTACCCTTGGGCTGGGAGTCTTCTCAGTGGCGACCAATGCCTGGCCCGACTTCCCCACTCCGCTCGGTCTTTGGCTGGCACGCAGGGCAGCTAAGCCGCCTCCTTTATTTTGCTCTTGGCCGGACTCCTTCTCGCCCCCCGCTACAGACTGTTTTTTAGAGCCCACGTCACCTGCTTGCCCTGTAGCAACGGTCACGCTTGGGGTTAGTGGCCCCCGTCCCACTGGGCTTTGTGCAGCAGGTTCGCTCGGCATATCCGCCAGCAAAACGTATTTGCGTGTCGCCTGAAGGCCACAGCCCGAACGCAGATACACCGTGACTACGGGCTCATCAATGCGCTGGCGCACAAGCACACGGACTACTGAATCGGAACCTTGTTGGGTTGCGGAGCTACTGACGGAAACGCGAGCGGGATCTACACGGTTATCTCCGTAATAGACGTCGGCGTTAAAACAAAGCGCGCTGGCATCTTCATCTGCAGCAATTTGCACGGGCACCGCTACTTCCAACTCTTGTCCCAATAACGCAGGGCCGCGAACCCGGCCCAAAGTAATCGCAGAACTTCCCGCCACCGTCAAGAGTAGCACCACACCCACACCAAAATGCTTTAAACTTAAACTAAGTTTTCGCTTCATTTATGCTGCACTTTTTTACAAACTAGCTTGATCCTACCGTGTTCAGGTCACCCCAGTCGGCGGCAATACGCGCAAACCACCCACTATTCCACTATTCAACACCAATTTGCTATGTCACTTCAATACAAAAACGTCGCGGTTGTAGGTGCAGGTGCCATGGGGCGTGGCATTGCCCAGATTGCGGCGCAAGCCGGTAGCCAGGTGTATCTATTTGATTTAGACCCGGCTGCCGTGCAAGCGGCCATCCAGCAGCTGCAAGGGCAATGGCAAAAGCTGTGCGACAAGCAACGCATCAGCCAAGAGTTGGCGCACACCTATGCAGGCCGCCTGCAAAGCGCTGCAGCGCTGCAAGACCTCGCCGACTGTGATTTGGTTGTAGAAGCGGTGGTGGAGCGTTTGGACATCAAAGCCCGGTTGTTCAAAGACCTAGAAGCCATCGTGGCGCCCACCGCCGTGTTGGCTAGCAATACGTCCTCCCTGTCTATCACTGCTATCGCCGCCGCATTGAAAACGCCGCAACGATTTGCGGGCTACCACTTCTTCAACCCTGTGCCCTTGATGAAGGTGGTCGAGGTTATTGGCGGCCTCAAGACAGATGGTGCTGTGATTGAAGGATTGCGCACCTACGCCAAGCAAATGGGGCACGCCCCAGTGATCGCCCAAGACACCCCCGGCTTCATCGTGAACCACGCGGGGCGGGGCTATGGGACCGAGGCTCTGCGCATCGTGTCCGAAGGCGTGGCAGATTTCAGCACGATTGACCGTATCTTGCGCGACCAAGCTGGCTTCAAACTTGGCCCCTTCGAACTCATGGATCTGACTGGGCTGGACGTGTCCCAGCCCGTCATGGAGTCCATCTACCACCAATACTTTGAAGAAGCGCGCTACCGCCCCAGTGTGATCTCTGCCCAGCGCCTGACAGCCGGGCTCACAGGCCGCAAGGTGGGAGAAGGCTTTTACAAATACATCGACAACCAGTCCCAAACCAGCCCGGAGCCGGCGGTACCCGTTGTGGATGAGCTACCTCCTGTATGGGTGTCACCACGCGCCACACGTAGGCTGGAGTTGCTACAGTTGCTTAAAAACTTGGGCGCCAAAATCGAAACCGGGCAGTCCCCTTCTGCCAATGCACTCACGCTAGTTGCGCCTCTGGGCTTTGATATCACCACCGTGGCAGTGGTGGAAAGGCTGGACCCAGCGCGCACGGTGGGCATTGACATGCTGCTAGACGATGCCATTACCAAGCGCCGCGTGTTGGCGACCAACCCGGCCACCCGGCTAGATATGCGCAACGCAGCGCACGCCTTGTTTGCGCGAGATGGCAAGGCGGTGAGCGTCATCCGCGACAGTGGTGGCTTCGTCACGCAACGCGTGTTGGCGCACATCGTCAACATTGCCGCCGATATTTGCCAACAGTCCATCTGCAGACCTGCCGACCTAGAAACTGCGGTCACGCTTGGGCTTGGCTACCCCATGGGGCCTTTGGCTATGGGCAATGCGTATGGCCCCACCAACATGCTGGAAATCCTGTTCAACATGCAAACGGTGTACGGCGACACCCGCTATCGCCCCAGCCCCTGGCTGCGCCGCCGCGGCGCCATTGGCCTGAGCCTCTTGCAAGAAGAAGAGTAAGCCCGCACCAAAGACGCACAAGCGACAGACTTGTGCGCAAGTAGGCGTCCCCGGGGTGACAATGGACGGATCAACCTTGATCTCCTCAGTCACCCAAAAGACAGGCCATGGACGAACCTATTCTTACTATTGACGAACGCGCAGCGATCAATGCAGGTCGCTGGTTTTCCTCACTCTCACCGTCGCTCAAGCACGACATTCTGCGATGTGCCTACGTCAAACGCTACAAAGACGGCGACCTTATTGCCGCACGCGGCGAACCGCCCGAAGAATGGATTGCCTGCGCCAAGGGCGCAGTGCGCGTGAGCTCTACCTCCATCTCCGGCAAGCAAATCACCCTGACCTATGTGGAGCCGGGAATTTGGTTTGGCGACGTATCCATTTTCGACGGCTCGCGGCGCACCCACGACGCCTATGCGCATGGCGCGAGCACAGTGCTGTGTGTGGCCATCGCGGACTTCAAAAAGATCTTGGCCACGCACGTCGAGCTGTACGAAGCCCTGCTGCGGCTGCACGCGCGGCGGATTCGCCAGCTGTACGGCTTGGTGGAAGACCTCAACACCCTGCCCTTGCGCGCACGCTTAGCCAAGCAGTTGCTGCACTTGGGTCGCAGCTATGGCGTCCCATCACTCAGCGACGACAAGGAACTGCGTATCGGACTGCAACTGGCACAAGAAGAGTTGGCTCAGTTGCTGGGTGCCTCACGCCAGCGGGTCAACCAAGAGCTCAAATCGATGGAGCGCGAAGAAGCTATTCGCATAGAGCCCGGTGGTCTGGTCATCCGCAACCGCACCGCGCTCATGCGCATCATTGAATCCGACGCCTAAGCCCTACTGCCCACACTAACCCCTAGCACCGCATGAGTAACTTCGACCATTTCATTGGCACCCAAGGCGTGAGCGACAAGCATGCGTTTGACGTCGCCGCGCTCACCCACTGGCTTCAAGTCCATTTGCCTGGGTTTGTAGGCCCGCTACAGGTGGAGATGTTCAAGGGCGGGCAATCCAACCCCACCTACAAGCTCATCACCCCCAGCAAAAGCTACGTCATGCGGGCCAAGCCCGGCCCCGTGGCCAAGCTGCTGCCCTCCGCCCATGCCATAGAGCGTGAATATGCCGTCATGCGCGGATTGCAGGGCACCGATGTGCCGGTGCCGACCATGCACTGCTTATGCGAGGACGAGTCCATCATCGGCCGCGCTTTTTATGTCATGGAGTGTTTGGACGGCCGGGTGCTGTGGGACCAATCCTTGCCGGGCATGAACCCAGCCCAGCGTGGTGACATGTACAAGGAAATGAACCGCGTGATTGCAGCCTTGCACACGGTGGACTTTACCCAGCAAGGTTTGGCCGGTTACGGCAAGCCGGGCAACTACTTCGAGCGACAGATTGCACGCTGGAGCAAACAGTACGTCGCGTCCATCACCACGCCCATCGACGAGATGGACAAGCTCATAGCCTGGCTGCCGCTGAACATCCCCACCACCGCCCGAGATGAGCGCTTGGTGAGCATCGTGCATGGTGACTACCGCTTGGACAACCTGATGTTTGACGCCGCGCAGCCCCGCGTGATTGGCGTGCTTGACTGGGAGCTGTCCACCCTGGGCCACCCCTTGGCAGACTTTAGCTACCACTGCATGGCATGGCACATTCCGCCGGGTGCCTTTCGCGGGATTGCGGGGCTGGACTTCGCGGCACTGGGTATTCCTAGCGAGGAAGACTACATCGCTCTGTATTGCGAACGCACGCAGTTGGCAACTCCCGCGCAGCTCAAGCAAGACTGGAACTTTTACATGGCCTACAACATGTTCCGCATTGCAGCCATTTTGCAAGGCATTGCCAAGCGGGTGGAAGCAGGCACTGCGTCAAGCGCACAGGCTGTGAGCTCCGCCGCCGGCGCGCTGCCGCTGGCCCGTATGGCCTGGCAGTTTGCCCAGCGGGTGTAGGCATAGCCCCGGCTCATCCGAAGCATAACGCCCACCCCCACACACTCCCGGAGACCCTATGGATTTCGACTATTCCCCCAAAACCAAAGAGCTGCAGAGCCGCTTGCAAGCCTTTATGGACGCGCACATTTACCCAGCCGAAGCGGCCTACCATGCGGAGATTGCGGCCAACACCGCAGCCGGACGGCGCTGGACGCCCCTAAAAACCATCGAGGACCTCAAGCCCAAAGCGCAAGCAGCCGGTTTGTGGAATTTGTTTTTGCCGATCGATAGCGCACAAGCCTCCGGCTATGCAGGCGCGGGGCTTACCAACCAAGAGTACGCACCGCTGGCCGAAATGATGGGCCGAGTGCTGTGGTCCAGCGAGGTGTTCAACTGCTCAGCGCCAGACACCGGCAATATGGAAACCATTGCCCGCTATGGATCCGAGGCCAACAAAGCGCGCTGGCTCAAGCCCTTGCTGGAAGGCAAGATTCGATCTGCCTTCGCCATGACAGAGCCCGACGTGGCCTCCAGCGACGCCACCAATATTGCAACCCGCATTGAGCGAGTGGGTGACGAGTACGTGATCAACGGGCGCAAATGGTGGATCTCTGGCGCCGGTGACCCACGCTGCGCGGTCTACATCACCATGGGTAAAACCGACCCCGAAGCACCACGCCACTCGCAACAAAGCATGGTGCTGGTGCCTGCAGACACCCCCGGCATTACCGTCGTGCGACCTTTGAACGTATTTGGCTACGACGACGCCCCCCATGGCCATATGGAAGTGCTGTTTGAAAACGTGCGCGTACCGGTCGACAACATGCTTCTAGGCGAAGGCCGTGGCTTTGAAATCGCCCAAGGCCGCTTAGGGCCCGGGCGCATTCACCACTGCATGCGCTTGATCGGCTTGGCTGAGCGCGCTTTGGAACTCATGTGCAAACGGGCCTCATCGCGCATAGCCTTTGGCAAACCTGTTGCTGCACAAACGGTGACCCAAGAGCGCATTGCCGAGGCACGCTGCAAGATTGACATGGCGCGGCTGCTCACCCTCAAAGCGGCTTGGATGATGGACCTGGGCGGCAACAAGCTCGCCAAAAATGAGATTGCCATGATTAAAGTAGTCGCGCCCAGCATGGCTTGCGACGTGATTGACTGGGCCATGCAAGTGCACGGCGGCGGCGGCATGTGCGACGATTTCCCCCTAGCCTACAGCTACACCGCAGCGCGCACACTGCGCTTTGCCGACGGCCCCGACGAAGTACACCGCAATGCCATTGCCAAGTTAGAACTTGGCAAGTACGCACTCAACGCCAAACCCGTGGAAATGCCCATCACGCGGGGTTGCTAACTACGTATTAAGCGGATAGAGGGTTGAGCGTGCGAACCAAGCGCCGCTCAACATTGCTATGTTTTTAGTAGCTACCCCCGCTTATTCCATGGGCGACAAACGTGTTTTCACCAAGGCGACTTGGGCAAGCCAGACCACAATTCATTGAGGTCTGCAAACTTCCATTGCGCGGGGTCTTCGCGCCCAGCGATCTTGTCCGAAGTGGTGGGCAAGGACAAGTCAATGACTTCGGGCACGACCCGCATGTTGGATTTGGTAGAGAAAAACACCTTGACCATTGGCATGGTCAGGGACTTACCCGTTTGCTCAATCACCACACCCAGACGCCCTGAATTGAGGCGCACCAAAGAGCCCACAGGATAAATACCCAAGCTCTTGACGAAGGCTTGGAATATCTTCGGATCAAAGTGCCCATGGGTCCACTCCGCCATCTTGCGAATGGACTCTGCAGGGTCCCAGCCTGCTTTGTACGGCCGGTTCGAGGTAATGGCGTCGTACACATCACACACAGCACCCATCTTGGCAAACAAACTGATCTCTTGGTCTTTCAAGCCCTTGGGGTAACCAGAGCCATCCGTTTTCTCGTGGTGGTACAGGCATACGTCCAACACCGCTGGGTCTATGTTGGGGCTCTTGCGCAACATTTTGTAGCCTTCAACCGGGTGGGACTTGATGATTTTGAACTCAGCCTCGGTCAACTTACCTGGTTTGTTCAAAACATCCATGGGCATCATGGCCTTGCCCAAGTCGTGCATGAGACCTGCAAGCCCCGCAGAACGGGTCTGCGCATCATCCAACCCTAGTTGCTTGGCAAGCGCAATCATCATGGCGCAGACCGCCACAGAGTGCATATAGGTGTAGTCGTCAGCCGTCTTGAGGCGTGCCAAACTGATGAGTGCGCCTGAGTTGCGGGCTACAGAGTCGGTAATTTCGTTGACAAGGTTTTTGGCACCCTCAGTGTCTACGGCCTTGCCTAGCCGCGCTTCCTCAAACATGGAGGTCACTGCGCGTTTGGACTGGAAGCAAATTTGGGCCGCGCGGTCCATCTCCTCGGCGGCCGACACAGGGGTCACCACGCGCTGACTCACAGCCATCACCTGTAACTCGGCCTCTACTTGGGCGTCAGACTCAGCAGCAGAAACGGCGACTTCACCATCCGGAATGTCCAAACCTTTGGAGCAATCGATCCAAACTTCCTTGATACTGCTGGAGCGAACCGCTTGGATGTCCTTAGGGTCCGTCAACACAAAGCCGCTTCGCCAAAACGGATGCTCCATCCAAGAGCCGCAAAACTCTTTGAGATGCATGCCCAAGGTGAGCTGATCCACTCGAATTTTCTTAAGCATTGTGGTCTTAGTCTACAGGTCACTCACCTGCATGCGTTATACAAACACCTATAAAAGAGGCGGCTTCCTGCAGTGTATGTTGCCTAGCTAACGCAAAAAAAACAAGCCCCAAATATCAATGCAAATGCCTGGGCTTTCTGCCGCCACTGTGCCCAGACCCGTGCCCACCACCAGGCCCACGCGGTGGTTTGCCAATCTCTAGGGAACTCACAAGCTCATCAAAGCGCTTGGCGAACAACTTGTCCACCTCTGCCACTACACCGCCCAACTCCGAACCGTCAAAGTGACGCTCCATCATGTTGATCACGTCTTGCACCAATAGGTCACGCTGTACTTGCATGATGGCCGCAGGGTTTGGGCCCACAAACAGCATCACAAAGTCATCCCGAGATTCTTCGCCTTGTGGACCTTCTTCCTCATCAAAGTCCGCGTCGTAAAAAGTAACCTCAATGGCAGCACCGGCATCGGCTATGTCATTGATGTTCATGCACACTTCGTCCAATATTTGGCGAAAATCTTCATCCCCTGCCACGGTCCAGCACATTTGCAACACATGGTCTTGCGCATCAAACTTAATGCCTGGCTCATCCTCATAATGGCTGCCCGCACCATCGGAGAGTGACTTCGCACCTGCGTATTTCCACATGGGTTTGAGCGCGTCTTGAATGTGCTCAAACTTCACGTCGGCGCGCAAAGGCACCTGTCCATGCACATGAATTTCGAAAGCGGTGTTGTAGCGGGGCATAGCAAAGGTGGAGTGGAGATGGCCAATGAACGGACGGTTTTAGAGAAGAACAGCCTCTATGGATGCCCTATATCAAAGTGCGTCTTAGAAAAAGTACTGTTGAGCTGAACGGTCATTTTTCAAAGCAAGCCCGGCAGTGGGACATTAGAAATGTTTGATTAGATTGTGCCACGTAGTCCCACCGTGTGGCACTTCCAAAGGCGAGGCTGCAAACTTCGCGCACTACACTCACGTGCACGCAACTTGCTTATTCCCCACATTTAAGGAAATATTTATGCCTTCCATCAACTTCATAGGCGGTGAAAAAGGGGGAGTCGGTAAATCGGTTGTCGCACGGGTACTCGCGCAGTACTTTATTGACAAAGGCCGCGGCTTCACAGGCTTTGATACCGATCGCTCTCACACCTCCTTTGCCCGCTTTTACGCGGACTTTGCGGCTCCAGTCGTTGTAGACAGCTACGAAGGCCTAGACTTGATCGCAGCAGTTTTTGAAGAAGAGCCAGCCACCGGCAAGTTGCCTAATGTGATTGTGGACCTTGCAGCCCAAACGGCAGCTCCATTGGCCCGCTGGGTCAAAGACTCAGATTTGGTATCCCTCATGGCCAGCATGGGTGTCACAGTTAACCTGTGGCATGTTGCCGATGCAGGCAAAGACTCCGTGGATTTACTCGACCGTTTAGTGGGCACTTACGGCGCCGGACCCAACTACATTGTGGTGAAAAACATGGGCCGTGGCAGTGATTTCTCGCAGTTGGACGCGTCGGCCGCACTCAAAAAAGCCCTTGCCCTAGGAGGGCACGTCATTGAACTGGCGCAACTGCACGAGGCCAGTATGCGCAAAATAGACCGCCAAAATGCGAGCTTTTGGGCCGCCATCACCCATAAGGGCGGCGAGGACACCTTAGGCATGCTGGAGCGTCAACGTGTCAAAACCTGGCTCAAAAACTGCTACTCCACACTTGATGCTTTGCCCCTTGGCTAAGTAGTCAGCTGTCACGGCCTTAACCTGCCGCTTGGGAGGATTGTGCGCCCCCAGGCCTAGATCTGGCACTACATGGCCTAGGTGTGGATAATTCTTACCTTTTCCAAACGACTGGCACGCGCTTTGCGTGGGTTCCCGTACCCGTACCAAGCGCATTGCACTGTCATACTGTGTGCTCGTGACTCCTTTCTCAGACCAACGCCCTAACACCACCGCGCTTTCAGACGCCGATGTAGTCTCCAGCGCGCGTGCCTGCACAGCAGCAGCGGGCCATTTTGATGAGTTGCGCGGCAGTGTGGTCGCACACGGACCGCTAGGCACTGACCAAGGCTCCCATCTAGCGACCAGTTCCGAAGTAGAGCGTACAAGCCTGACCCAGACTTGGACCCAGTTTATTGAAAACTTGGAGACTCGCAGCAGCACCGAGCTGGATCGCCGTGCCGCCAGTTTGCAACGTCAGATACGCGACAACGGTGTGACCTACAACGTTTACGCCGACGCCGAAGGGCCCCAACGGCCATGGTCACTGGGTCTGTTTCCGCTGATTCTGGAAGCCCCCGCTTGGCAGCGCATTGAAGAAGGCGTGCAGCAGCGTATGCGGCTACTAGAGGCCGTAATGGCTGATGTGTATGGCCCACAAACCTTTTTGCAACAAGGGCTACTGCCTCCCGCTTTGGTGCATGGGCACCCAGGGTACTTACGCTCCATGGCTGGCATCAAGCCTGTAGGCGGGGTGCATTTGCATGTGGCGGCATTTGACCTAGCGCGTGGCCCTGATGGCAATTGGTGGGTCCTGGGGCAGCGCTGTCAAGCGCCCAGCGGTTTGGGCTACCTCCTGGAAAACCGACTGGCGGTATCGCGCCAGTTTCCACAAGCGTTTGAGTCGCTACGGGTGCAGCGCTTGGCCAGCACGTACCGCGCATTGATGGATAGTTTGAAAGCTAGCAGCCCCGCTGGTGCGGACGCGCACATCGCATTGCTAACTCCCGGCCCCTACAACGAAACCTATTTTGAACATGCTTACTTGGCGCGTTACCTTGGCTTGAGTTTGGTAGAGGGCAGCGACCTCATCGTGCGCGACGAGCGACTGTTTCTCAAAACCTTGCGCGGCTTGGTGCCTGTGCATGGCTTACTCAAACGGGTGGACGACCAGTATCTTGATCCCCTAGAGCTCAGACCCGACTCGACCCTTGGGGTTCCGGGCTTGCTGCAGGCGGTTCGGGCGGGTAACGTCTTGGTGGCCAATGCGCCTGGCTCGGCGTTTCTGGAGTCCCCCGCCCTCTTGGGCTTTTTACCTGCATTGGCGCAGCACGCCTTGGGGGAAGACCTCGTGCTCCCTGCGCTCCCGACGTGGTGGTGCGGCGAGCGCAGCGCCATGGAAGAGGCTTTGGAGCGTTTGCCAGAGCACACCATCAAACCCACTTACCCAGGCTCTAGTATCCACACCAGCTTTGAGTCGGTTTTGGGGCCCACTTTAAAGCAAGCAGCTTTAGATGAATGGGCAGGCCGCATCGTGCGACAAAACGAGGACCATACGGTTCAAGCCTACATGCCTTTGTCCCAGATGCCAACGTGGCAATCCGGCGGCAAAGACGGGGCAGGCACCATGGTGGCGCGCTCCGCACTGTTGCGGGTGTTCGCCGTCTCCGACGGAAAAGACCCTGCGGGCCATCCGCGTTGGCGCGTTTTGCCTGGGGGCTTGGCCCGCGTTGCAGGCAGCAGCGCAGATGTAGCTTCCATGCAGCGCGGCGGCAGCAGTGCGGATGTATGGGCACTGACTGACGGAGCGGTAGACACCACGACACTCTTGCCCAGTGCCCTCACCCCCGCTGTACTAGCGCAGCGCAAGCGCTTGGTCACCAGTCGCGCGGCAGAAAACCTCTACTGGTTAGGGCGATACACCGAGCGCTCCGAGAACACAGCCCGACTCGCAAGGCTTAGCTTGGAATGCCTTGGCGGCGAAGACCAAAGCTCCAGCCCCCTGCTCCAATGGTTGTCGCAGCTTGCAGTTGCCAATGCCTTGGTACTGCCAGGCACCCCCTCTGCAACACAAGCTAGGCGGGTATTTGAGCGTACTTTGATTGCGAGCTTGGCCTCACAAGAAGGTGCCACCAGTGTGGGCTACAACGTACGGGCGCTCAAAATGGCAGCGGCAACGGTGAGAGAGCGTTTGTCTCAAGAGCACTGGAGCACCATCGTGCGTGCCGAGGAAGAGTTGTTTGCGCATTGCAAGCTTTTGAGTGCACGTAGTGATTACTCCACTGCGCAGGCCTTGCGAGTGCTTAAAGACTTGAGTGATCAACTGGCCGCCATTACCGGGGCTCAAACCGACCGAATGAACCGAGACGACGGTTGGCGACTCTTGAGCATTGGCAGGCATTTGGAGCGACTGAACTTCCTGGCGCATGCCCTAGAGTGCAGCTTTGACACGGGTGCAGTGCATACGGACGGTGGATTCGAAGCTCTCTTGAGCCTATTCGACAGCACCATTACCTTTCACGCGCAGTACCAACAAAGCCGTGACATTGCCGCTTTGGCCGACCTGCTAGTGCTTGACCGTGACAATCCACGCTCGCTGGCATGGGTTGCGCACACCTTGCGCGGCAGGCTCTCCAAGCTGGCGTTAAGCCCGGCTGGCGAACTCTCCAGCATGTCTTTGCGGGTTCCTAACCCGGATACCTGGGATTTAGCCCAACTGTGCGAGAGCCCTGAGGGTGCGGCCTCTGCTCCTGCGCTGCGGTCCGTGTTAGAGACCTTAAGGGCCAGCGCCTATAAGGTGTCGGAAGACATTAGCACCACGTACTTCACGCACTCAGGTAAAAACAAACAAAGCGTGGGCACCTGATGCAACTGCAAGTCACACATACCACGCGCTACAACTACCAACCGGCCGTAGAAACCGCCCAGCACATGGCCTATGTGCGGCCTATAGACCATGCTGGCCAAGCCTTGCTGAGCCACAGCATGGAGGTGATGCCCTTCCCGGCGCAAATGCGTTGCACTTCTGACGTGTACCGCAACACACGCTGCTTTTTCTCACTGCAAGAACCCCACAGTGTGCTGGAAGTGCAGGCTAAGAGCCTTGTGACCACCTACCCCAGCGACATTCCAAATAGCCAAGTACCTTGGGAACAACAGCGCGACAGCATGCGCTTCCAGGCCCATGCGCCGTATGAACCGGCATCTGAATTTGTTTTTGCATCCCCTTTTGTGCCCCGTCTCCAAGAGTTTGCCGCCTACGCACGCCCCAGCTTCACGCCGGGTGCCAGCGTCCTAGAGGTGGCGGTGAGTGTGATGGAACGCATTTACAAGGACTTCACTTACGAGAGCCTCAGCACCCAAATCAACACCCCGGCCCTGCAAGCACTGGAACAACGCAAGGGAGTGTGCCAAGACTTCGCCCACATCATGCTGGCCTGCTTGCGCACCATGGGGCTGCCAGCGCGCTACGTCAGTGGTTACCTGCTGACCCGGCCCGCGCCCGGCACAGTAAAGCTCGTCGGCAGTGACGCATCGCATGCATGGGTGAGTGTGTACGTAGCCGACCTGCCCGAGGGTGCGCGCTGGGTAGACCTAGACCCTACCAACAACCGCTGGGGCTGGTACGCACCTGGCGTGGACTATGTCACCCTCGCGGTCGGACGCGACTTCGGTGACGTATCACCGCTGCGCGGCGTCATCCACGGCGGTGCAAGCCACACCCTTGAAGTTGGCGTTACGGTCGAAGAATTCACGCCAACGCCTGCCCAACTCCCAGCCTTGACGCCATTCGCTCCTATGCAGCCACTACAGAAGACAAGTCAGAGCCAAAGCCAAAGCCGGGAATAGGCACTATATTTTTCATAGCATCCCACGCAATCTCCGAGGGCGCAGGAGACACATTGGACTGATGAGTCGCAACCGGACTCTAACGCTGTGTAAGCCTTAACGCTACCGCGCACTAGGTTCCATCGTGTCGCGGTGTGCAAGTGCGGGAAACAGCTTGACCCAACTGGCAGCAACCAGCACGGTCCCTACACCACCTAAGACGGTAGAGCCCACAGCCCCCATCAGTGCAGCCGTGGCACCAGACTCAAACTCTCCCAGTTGATTAGAGGCCCCAATAAAAATGGAGTTAACCGCTGAGACCCGACCCCGCATGTCGTCAGGCGTTTCCAGCTGCATGAGGGTAGAGCGAGTGACCACACTCACACTGTCGGCAGCCCCGGTGACGACCAAGGCCAACAAAGAGAGCGCAAAACTCTGCGAAAGGCCAAAAACCACCGTGGCTAAGCCAAACACGCCCACAGCGGTGAGTAACTTGTGCCCCACTCTGCGCCGCAAGGGCCAGCGAATCAGCGCCAAAGACATGACTAGCGCGCCAACCGCCGGTGCCCCGCGCAGCAAGCCCAAACCCACAGGGCCCACGTGCAAGATGTCGCGACAGTAAATCGGCAGCAATGCAGTCGCGCCACCTAGCAACACCGCAAACAAATCCAGCGAGGTGGCACCCAAGAGCACTTTGTGCTGCCATACAAAGCGAAACCCGGCCGACACACTGCTCCAAGTTGCAGCCAAATAAACAGGACGATGGGGGTAGCGCACCGAAAGAGCCAGCCCCACCGCACACACCAGCAGGACAGCACAGGTGGCGTACACCGTAGAGGGGCCCCAGATGTACAGAACGCCGCCCAATGCGGGGCCGCAAATGATCGCGACCTGCATGCCACTTGAGCTCCATGCCACGGCGGTTTGAAGCTGAGCCACGGGCACCAACAACGGGGTGAGCGCCTGCTGCGCCGGCATTTGGAAGGCGCGGGCCATTCCCAGCATGACAGAGACCACGAGAATCAAGCCACGCGTGGCAAAACTTTGTTCGGTGGCCAGCACCAAGACAAGGCCCACGCAGGCCTGCAGCAGCATGCAGGCTGCAAAAATGCGCCCCCGGTGGTAGCGGTCAGCCGTATGCCCGGCGGGCAGCGTAAACAACAGGGCTGGCACAAACTGAAACAAGCCCACCAAGCCCAAGTCCCATGCGCTGGACGTCAGGTCGTACATGTGCCACGCAATGGCAACCATCAGCATTTGGGTCGCTGTAACGCCTAAGAGCCGGGCGCACCAAAAACGGATAAAGGGTCTGTTGTGCAACAAGGATGTTGCGGTTGACTCATGGGCATGCGACATGGCCAAAGCTTAGCAGCAGGCTGGGCTACCGCTCTGTGCAGACACGCGCCAACCGGTCAATATCTTGGCGCAAGCAGACAAGCTGCGCCCACCCTCCCCAACACGTGCAAGCCCACCGCCACGGTGGGGCAGCTCGTGGCAAACAATAATCAGTTCAACGGCACCAAAAACTCACGGCCGATGTGGGCACCGATGTCATTGACGCGATCCAAAAACTGAGACAGGTAGGCATGCAGACCTGTCGCCAAAATTTCGTCAATGCGGCCATACTCCAACTCAGCGCGCAGCTTGCCAGCACGGCGCAGGGTTTCGCTGCGCGGGTCGGTCCCCAGCAGCTCCAAATTGGCCAGCACTTCATTCATGCAAGCATGCAAGGAGCGAGGCATGTCCGGACGCAGAATCAACAATTCAGCCACGCGCTCCGGTTTGATGACGTCGCGATAGACCTTGCGGTACACCTCAAAACCCGACACGCTGCGCAAAATGGCGCTCCAGTGGTAGAAGTCGTACTCTTGGTCTTTCTCGCTCGCCGCGCCAAAGAAGTCGCTTTGTACCGCATGAAACTTCACATCCACCAAACGCGCTGTGTTGTCCGCACGCTCTAAAAAGGTTCCCATGCGCATGAAGTGCAAAGCTTCGTCGATCAGCATGGTGCCCACCGTCACTCCACGCGACAGGTGGGAGCGGAACTTCACCCATTCAAAGAATTGGGCGGGGTCTTGCTCAAACTGACCCGACTTGATCATGCGCTTGACTTCGAGCCACGTGGTGTTTTGCGTCTCCCACACTTCGGTGGTCAGTGCGCCGCGCACGGCACGCGCATTCTCACGGGCCGCACTCAGGCAAGACATGATGCTCGATGGATTGCTCTCATCTTTGACCATGAAGTCCATGACTTCACGGGCTTGGATCTCGCCGTGCCGCTCTTTGTAGCTATAGAGCAACTCACTGATAGACAGCAGGCCTTGCCAGCCCAGTTGCGCAACCGCTTCTGATTGCGGCAACAGCGAAGTTTGGTAGTTGACATCCAACATACGCGCGGTGTTTTCCGCGCGCTCTGTGTAGCGGGACATCCAGAACAGATGGTCAGCGGTTCTTGACAACATATTTGGGAGCCTCTCTCAAGCTGACTGCGTTTGGGATTGGGTGGAGGTTGCGGCACTGCCGGGCGCGACCTCATCTTCTTCTAGGATCCAAGTGTCCTTGGTGCCACCGCCTTGGCTGCTGTTGACCACCAAGGAGCCGTCCTTCAGCGCAACGCGTGTGAGGCCGCCAGGCACCATTTGCACTGTCTTGCCAGACAGCACATAAGGCCGCAGGTCAATGTGGCGCGGCGCTATGCCGCTCTCCACAAAGGTGGGACAACTGGACAGACTGAGCGTGGGTTGCGCTATATAGCCACTGGGGTTAGCCAACAAGGCCTTGCGGAAGTCTTCAATCTCTGCCTGGGTCGACGCTGGACCCACCAACATGCCGTAGCCGCCTGCTCCATGCACCTCTTTGACGACCAAGTCTTTCAAGTTGGCCAAGGTGTACGCCAAGTCGTCCTTGTTGCGGCACATGTAAGTCGGCACATTGTTCAAAATGGGCTTTTCACCCAAGTAAAACTCGATCATTTTCGGCACGTAGGGATAGATAGACTTGTCATCTGCAATACCGGTACCGACTGCATTGCAAATGGTGACGTTTCCGGCGCGGTACGCACTTATCAGCCCCGCGCAGCCCAGCGTGGATGTTGGCCTAAAGACAGTGGGGTCCAAAAAGTCGTCATCTACGCGGCGGTAGATCACGTCTACACGGCGCGGACCACGGGTCGTGCGCATGTAGACAAAGTTGTCTTTCACAATCAGGTCTTGCCCCTCCACCAGCTCAACGCCCATTTGCTGCGCCAAGAACGCGTGCTCAAAATAGGCGCTGTTGTACATGCCTGGCGTCAATACAACGACGGTGGGCTCAGCGGTCGTGGCCGGACTGCTAGCGCGCAGGGTTTCTAACAACAAATCTGGGTAGTGGGCGATGGGGGCCACACGGTGCGCGCTGAACAAATCAGGGAACAAACGCATCATCATCTTGCGGTCTTCCAGCATGTAGCTCACGCCACTGGGCACCCGCAAATTGTCTTCTAGCACGTAGTACTCGCCTTTGCCATTGGCATCTGGCGCACGCACGATGTCGATCCCCGAAATTTGCGAGTAGATCCGGTTGGGCACCTCTACGCCCATCATCTCGGGGCGAAACTGCGCGTTGTTTTCAATCTGCTCGCGCGGCACGATGCCCGCTTTGAGAATCTCTTGGTCGTGGTAAATGTCGTAAATGAACCGATTCAGTGCAGTGACGCGCTGCACCAAACCTTGCTCCATGCTGCCCCACTCATGGGCAGGAATGATGCGAGGGATCAGGTCAAACGGAATTAGGCGCTCAGTGCCTGCTCCGTCTTCGTCCTTCTCGCCGTATACGGCAAAAGTTATGCCCACACGTCGGAAGATCATTTCCGCTTCTTCTCGACGTTTGGCCATCATGTCGCCGGGTTGGCGCGCTAGCCATTCGTCATAGATCTTGTAGTGCTCGCGTATTTGCTTGCCATGAGTAAAAAACTCGTAGGGAAGCTGGGTGTACATCTCATCGAATTTCCGCATAAAAGACCTCTTTCAACACGTTCTATGCAAGCTTTGGGCCACCGATATCATGCACCACGATGGCGCTTGGTAATGTGAAGCCACCTAAGCGTTTTACCTAGGGATACGCCACATTTTGGGGCTACATCCGCGTATACCCTTGGCACCATGACCGCGCATTGTCACCAATACGATGCATACTGACTTGCAGCAGACCCAGCCCTGTTTGGCGCAGGACTTGCTTTGAGCCATGCACAAGCCCTGTTGCTACTATGTAGCCGTTACTGCAATTGTGGTAACGCCTTTCCAGTGTGAGATTTAACGAGACCGGCCCCATGTCCATCCACGCAGCACTGAACCACGTCACCCATTACTCCTACGACCGTTTAGTCAATCTCGGTCCCCAAGTGATCCGTCTGCGCCCAGCGCCCCATTGCCGCAGCAAAATCATCTCGTACTCCCTCAAAGTCGAGCCAGCTACCCACTTTGTGAATTGGCAACAAGATCCATTTGCCAACTACCAAGCACGGCTAGTCTTTCCGGAAAAAACAAAGGAGTTCAAGGTCACCGTCGACTTAGTCGTCGAAATGGCCGTGTACAACCCGTTCGACTTCTTCCTTGAACCCGAGGCCGAAGAGTTCCCATTTACCTACGCGGCTGAGCTCAAACAAGAGCTTCTGCCGTACTTGGCAGCGGACCCTATGACGCCCCTGCTGCAGGCGTATTTGGACAAGATTGACCGAACGAAACGCCGTAGCGTGATCTTTTTGGTGGACCTCAACACCATGGTTCACCAGTCTGTGGACTACACCATTCGCATGGAGCCGGGCGTCCAAACTCCGGAAGAGACGCTGACGCTAGGGTCGGGTTCATGCCGTGACTCTGCATGGCTGCTGGTCCAATTGCTGAGGCACTGCGGACTTGCTGCGCGCTTTGTATCGGGCTATTTGATTCAGCTCGCCCCCGATGTGAAGTCTCTCGACGGTCCTAGCGGCACGGAAGTGGACTTCACAGACCTGCATGCTTGGTGCGAGGTTTACTTGCCCGGCGCAGGCTGGATTGGCCTTGATGCTACGAGCGGTCTCTTGGCAGGTGAGGGGCATATCCCATTGGCCTGCACGCCGCAGCCCTCGGGAGCAGCGCCAATTGAAGGTGGCGTGGATGAGAGCGAAGTGAAGTTCCAACACCACATGCAGGTCACGCGTTTATACGAGTCTCCTCGTGTCACCAAGCCTTACACCCCTGAGCAGTGGGCTGCGGTCATGCACTTGGGCGACCACGTGGACTCCGAGCTCCTAGCGGGTGATGTGCGCCTAACAATGGGAGGAGAACCCACGTTTGTGGCGGTTAACGACCGCGATGCGCCTGAGTGGAACACTGACGCCTTGGGCCCCACGAAACGCGGCTTTGCAACCGAACTGGTGCACAAACTGCGTGACGAATACGGCCAAGGTGGATTTCTGCATTTCGGCCAAGGCAAGTGGTATCCCGGCGAACAATTGCCGCGTTGGGCACTTAATATTTACTGGCGCGCCGACAAGCAAAAAGTCTGGAACAACCCAGAGTTATTCACCGATGAGCGCAAACCGACGCACTACACAGCCACAGATGCCCAGCGCTTTGTATCTCGCTTAGCCTGCAATCTGGGACTCACCGACAAGTATCTGCAGGCTGGTTATGAAGACACTTGGTACTACCTGTGGCGCGAGCGCCGCTTGCCGGTCAATGTAGATCCGTTCAACAGCAAGCTTGATGATGAGATGGAACGTGCGCGTCTGCGGCGAGTCTTTGAACAAAAGCTGGATTCGGTTGTGGGCTATGTGCTGCCTCTTAAAGTGGCCGATGACCGCGGCGCAAAAACCCAAACCAATAACCCAAAGCTTGCGGGACCCAGGTGGACGACTGGCCCATGGTTTTTCCGTGATGAGCGCATGTACCTCATGCCTGGTGACTCTCCGATGGGTCTGCGCTTACCCCTAGACTCTCTGCCGTGGGTGAGCCAAGGTGACTTCCCTTACCTAGTAGAGAGAGATCCCACGGTGGACCGTGGCCAACTCCCCCTCCACTCCACATTTGCTGCACGCTATGCATCGGGCAGCACTGGCAGCGCCTCCATAGCCAGTGGATCGGTGGGCTCTAGTGGCTTGCCCTATCTGGCTGGCAATCTGGCCGTGCCAGAAGCCGGTCGTAAGATGCAAGCCACGCCTGGCAGCGGAGACACCAGCATATCCACCCATGCACAGCACGCCACGCAGCCTGAGCCGGCCCTGTTCGCCAAATCGCCCACTCGATTTGAATCCGCCCACTGGATCACCCGCACCGCACTGTGCGTAGAGGTACGCGATCCACGCCGCGCCAGTGGCCCTAAAGCTGAAGCCCAAGGCTCCAAGTCAGGGGTCTTGTACGTGTTTATGCCGCCTCTTGAGCGACTAGAGGACTACCTCGACCTGTTGGCCGCCATCGAAGCAACCGCCACTGAGCTCAAGATGCAGCTCGTGCTAGAAGGCTACCCACCTCCCCGCGACCCACGCTTAAAGCTGCTGCAAGTCACCCCGGACCCCGGCGTGATCGAGGTCAACGTGCACCCCGTCACCAACTGGAAAGAACTGGTCTACAACACCGAGTTTTTGTACAACGCGGCCTTCGAGTCGCGCCTGAGCGCCGAGAAGTTCATGACCGATGGCCGCCACACCGGCACCGGTGGCGGTAACCACTTTGTGATGGGAGGTGCCACGCCGGCAGACAGCCCCTTCCTGCGAAAACCTGAGCTACTGGCCAGCCTGCTGCTGTACTGGCACAACCACCCGTCTTTGAGTTACTTGTTCAGCGGTATGTTTGTAGGCCCGACCAGTCAGGCACCGCGCGTGGACGAAGCCCGCAACGACCAGCTCTACGAACTGGAAATCGCGATTGAGCAGATCTACAAAAATCGCGAACTCTACGGCCAGAGCATGCCGCCGTGGTTGGTGGACCGCACGCTGCGCAACATACTGATCGACGTGACGGGCAACACCCATCGCAGCGAGTTTTCCATCGACAAGATGTACTCGCCAGACTCGTCCACGGGCCGTTTGGGCTTGCTAGAGTTGCGCGCCTTCGAGATGCCGCCGCACCCCCACATGAGCAGCGTGCAGCAGCTTCTGCTGCGCGCTTTGGTCGCCCGATTCTGGAAAGCGCCTTACAAGGCTCCGGTCACTCGCTGGGGCACCGAGCTGCACGACCGCTACATGCTGCCCACCTTCATCAAAATGGACTTTGATGATGTGATCGCCGACATGCAAGCTGCGGGCTACGCGTTCGACACCAGCTGGTTCGCCCCGCACTACGAGTTCCGCTTCCCGATGGTGGGTTCGGTCAAGAGCATGGGCGTAGAAATGACGCTGCGCTGCGCACTGGAGCCTTGGCATGTGATGGGCGAAGAAAGCAGCGCAGGCGGCACCGCCCGCTATGTGGACTCAAGCCTAGAGCGCATGGAGGTTCGAGTAACCGGCCTTAACGAGAGCCGCTATGTGGTAACTTGTAATGGCAAGGCCTTGCCCATGCAAAGTACAGGAACTGTAGGTGAATTTGTTGCAGCAGTTCGCTACAAGGCATGGAACCCTCCTAGTAGTCTGCATCCAACCATCGGAGTGCACACGCCGCTCACCTTTGACATTGTGGACACTTGGATGAAGCGATCGCTAGGTGGATGCCAGTACTTTGTGGCTCACCCCGGTGGATTGAACTACGAAACATTCCCCGTAAACGGCTACGAAGCAGAAAGTCGTCGGCTATCCCGCTTTGCAGCCATGGGCCACACACCGGGAAAACTCGTGATTCCCGAGGCAACCATTCACGTGCCGGGTAGCAAAGAATTTCCGTTTACGAAAGACCTTCGCCGAAGTTAAATGGCCCCGCACTTTTGATCAAGGTACACAAAGGACAAGTGCTGAATGCCAACGTTTTTTTGCATCTGACGACCCAATGGGTTGATATTTTTCAGCGAAAGGGGGCGTTGCTTCTGGGCGCTCCCCCTTTGCGATGCTTTTGACCTGTACCAATCTAAATGCTGTCAGGTTGACGGTAAGACATGTCCCCCTGGCAAGATGACGTTAGACAACAAAAAACCCGCTGCAGCTATAGCCAGAGCGGGTTATGAGGGGGTGTGAGATGGTCCGAAAGTGCTAATTGGTGCCCGAGACCGGAATCGAACCGGTACGCCCGTTATTCACGAAGCGGCGGATTTTAAGTCCGATGTGTCTACCTATTTCACCACTCGGGCACGCTGCACTATTTTCAAACAAAAATGCCTCGTCAACGTGCATTGATGAGGCATTTAGTCCAGAAAGTCTGGAGGCGCGGTCCGGAGTCGAACCGGACTAACCGGATTTGCAATCCCATTACGCCTTCAGAACACGCATGAACAGGGGCTTTGCAGGTTAGTGACCACTACGCCACCCGAATTGCCACCTTTGCTTGATCCAAGTCTAAATTCGCAGGTGTAAGTATAACCGGGGAGCCAACCAGCGATTACAGCAAGTAGGCTGGTGAAGTCAATCCCCCCCTTCGCTACAGATGTTTTTGTTGTCACGCCGCACATGTTCTCGGCAAGCACCCCAGGAGCCTCACAGGGTTGGTTGCTTTGGCCAACGGGTTCTCCCCAGACAAAAACTCCGTTGCTCGAAACAACCCAGGGGTGGCGGGTGCTTTGGCTTGAGTAGCAAGTGCACTTGCTGACAGGTTTACCCCACCGTTGACGCTGCAACTATCGCGCGCCGGGTGCGCAAAGCCAAGCACGAAGCGTCTAAACTGCAAGCACAACAAACAGAGGAGGAAACCGCGTGAAAACACTACTAGCCGCGCTAGCCCTAGCCACCCTAGCAGGGTGTGGTACACCACAGAGCGCGAGCACAAGGGCGGCAAACCTTGAGGCCCGGCAAGACTTCGAGATGTCAGCCTTAACCGCAGAGCGTGACTCCATCCTCACCTGCACCAGCAGAGACCAGTGCGACAAGGCGTTCAAGCTAACCAAAATCTACGTCCAGAACAATTCTGGAATGAAGATGCAGAGTTCAGACGACGTAAGTATTAGGCCCTTCCGCGTCAACGAGTACGCTACTCACAGCGTCGGTGCCACCATGACGCCCGACAAGGGCAACACCTCCAAGATCGCACTTGATGTCACCTGCTACGAGTACTGGGATTTCTGGTCGTGCGCCAGCAAAAAGATTGACATCTACAAGGGCTTCAAACCCTTCGTAGAGTCCAAGCTGGACTGAACCTGACCGCCTAAACTTTGAGCACCGCCAAAAAACGGGAGCTCAACCTTGACCAGCCGCCAAAACCCTCATACCGTGGGCGTACCGTTTGAAAGCGGTAACGTAATAGACCTTGGCCGAAGCCCTACACGTATTACGCGTGCCTTTCAACTTGCTGGAGCAATCCAGCATGAGGGCTTCGACCAAGGACTTCCCATAGGAGAGCCAAAAAATGGCCGACATTCAGGAAATCAATCTCGACGGAAACACCGTCCAAACCACCAACGCACGGAACCTGTACACCAAACTGGGCATACAGAAGGACTTCAGCAACTGGATCAAGGCCCAGATAGGTCGCGCAGGCCTTGAGGAAAACGTGGACTACATCACGATTTGCTCATCAAAAAGTGAGCAAGAAATGGCGTCAAATGAAGATACGCCCAAAAATGCGAGCACATTTGGCGGTGACCAGCGAACCATCGAGTACCACATCACGCTCGACGCCTGCGAGCATATTGCGCTGATGTCCAACACCGACAAGGGCAAGGAGATCCGCAAAGAGTACATCGCGATCCGCAAGCAGTTCCTCACAGAGCAGCGATTGGCCTACGAGCACAAGGCCACAAAGCAAATCGAGGAAGACTACAAAGAAAACCTCAAGCACCACAAGAACTATGAGTTGGGCGAATCCCTGCTCAGGGCGGTGAGGATGCAGGACTACGACAGCGTCAGAGCTATCGACAAGGTACTGGACTCCATGGATCTGAACGCTGCCGCAAGGGCGCAAGGTATTCCTGTCGAGGCCGTACGCAACCAAATGGCCAGCCACCTAGAGGCCAGTGCGATCCTGCGCCGGATGACGCAAGGGGAGCATGCCCATGACGACCCAGTCAAGGACGTGGTGCAGTGGGCACGCTCCATCGTCAAGCTGGAGGATGCAAAGAAGGAAGAAGCCCGGGCGCTGAAACTCGCGCGCAGACCCAAGTTCCTTGAAGGGACCTATGCGTACGACATGGTGCACAAGTACGACAACGGCTACGTCCCTCCAAAAGAACCCACGAAGCCCAAGAGACGCCGAAAGTCGGCATAACCTTGCCAGTGACAAAAAACCGATACGGATAGGTGACTCACTTGGCGGCGAATAGCCTGTAGACCTAGGCCGAACACCTGCGCTCCATAGGCAGCGTCTGTCAAATTGCCTGAGCAATCTAGCATGAGGTTTTCGACCTAGGCTTTTTCTATTGGAGAAGATCGTGAACCACACGCCCCCTATTGCGCTTCAAGGCGCTGAGCAGATTGGCGCCTGGACTTTCACGATGTTTAAAGGGTAGTGCCACGGGGTTGGATGCTGGCCAACGCGTACTACCTAAAGGAAGTGCTTGATACATCAACACAACTAACCGCCCAATTCGGTCCGGTGTCGGGTGGTATTGCCACCCAAACGGGTGGTATAGGTACGGATTTGTGTAGATTTTTGGCGCAGCAAATCCCCTCGTGCTACAGTTTTTGTAGCTAGAAACCTACTGTTTACGGGGGATTTGATGGAGGCGCGGTCCGGAGTCGAACCGGACTAACCGGATTTGCAATCCGGGGCATAACCGCTTTGCTACCGCGCCAGTCTTATCTATTGCTCAGTAATACTGAAGTCAGAACTTCATCTAATGAAAAAGGGAAGCAATAAACGCTTCCCTTTTTCTAGAAACTGGAGCGGGAAAAGAGTCTCGAACTCTCGACCTCAACCTTGGCAAGGTTGCGCTCTACCAACTGAGCTATTCCCGCATTTCAATCACAATATTGTAACGCATATCGGCCAAGAAAAAAACGCCAAATCACTTTTTTGAAGATTCGCTGACCGTCAGTGCTTCACAGATTCAAGTAATTGCGCTGGCTGCGCTGAGACTGCTACCGCAGTAGTAGGTGCAGGATCGTCCTCAGGGAGGGGAACCGGCGTAGTTTCCAACGCGAGCTCCAAAACCTTGTCAATCCAACGCACAGGAATAATCTCTAACCCATTCTTGACGTTAGCTGGAATGTCTTGCAAATCCTTTGCGTTTGCCTCGGGGATCAGCACCGTCTTGATTCCACCTCGCAGCGCAGCCAAAAGCTTTTCCTTGAGTCCGCCAATTTCGGTAATCTCGCCGCGCAATGTGATCTCTCCGGTCATGGCAACGTCACCACGCACAGGGATACCGGTCAGTGCAGAAACAAAGGCAGTCGCCATAGCGGCACCTGCACTGGGTCCATCTTTTGGAGTTGCGCCATCGGGCACATGTATGTGAATATCTTTCTTTTCAAAGACTTCGTCTTTTATGCCTAGTCGTCGGGAGCGGCTACGAACCACGGTTCTAGCGGCTTCAACGGACTCTTTCATCACATCACCAAGAGATCCTGTTCGCGTAATGACACCTTTGCCAGGGGTAAGCGCCGCTTCAATGGTGAGTAAATCTCCGCCTACCTCGGTCCAAGCCAATCCAACTACTTGACCCACTTGATTTTGGTCTTCAGCACGCCCATAGGTGTATTTGCGGACGCCAAGGTAGTCATTCAAGTTGTCGGTTGTAACAACCACTTGCGGCTGAAGTTTTTTGAGCAAAAGACCTTTAACAACTTTACGACATATTTTGGAGAGCTCCCGCTCAAGGGAACGCACACCCGCTTCACGCGTGTAGTAACGGACTATGTCACGCACAGCCTCGTCACTGATTGACATCTCACTACCACTAACCCCATTGTTTTTCATCTGCTTGGGCAGCAAGTATGTAATGGCAATACTGGTTTTTTCGTCTTCGGTATATCCAGACAGTCTGATCACTTCCATTCGGTCCAACAAGGCCGGCGGAATGTTCATCGAGTTCGAAGTAGCAACAAACATCACGTCGCTTAAGTCGTAATCTACTTCGACGTAGTGATCGCCGAACTTATGGTTTTGCTCAGGGTCTAGCACCTCTAGCAAGGCACTACTAGGGTCACCCCGGAAATCCGTTCCCAGTTTGTCGATCTCGTCCAAGAGAAACAAGGGGTTACGCGTGCCGATTTTTGATAAATTTTGTAAAACCTTGCCTGGCATGGCACCGATGTAAGTCCGCCGATGTCCCCGAATCTCGGCTTCGTCGCGCATACCGCCCAAAGCCATGCGCACGTACTTGCGCCCCGTCGCCTTTGCAATGGACTGCCCCAAGGAGGTCTTACCCACACCTGGAGGTCCAACCAAACAAAGAATGGGGGCCTTTACCTTATCCACTCGCTGTTGAACCGCAAGATACTCAAGGATACGGTCCTTGACTTTATCCAATCCATAGTGGTCTTCGTTCAAGACACTTTCAGCATTGGCCAAATCATGCTTAATCTTTGTTTTTGCAGTCCATGGCAATCCCACCAGTACATCGATGTAGTTACGCACAACCGTCGCTTCTGCCGACATGGGTGACATGAGCTTGAGCTTTTTCAACTCAGCCTCCGCCTTTTTCAGGGCGTCTTTTGGCATTTTTGCTGACTTGATCTTCTTCTCGATCTCTTCGATGTCAGCGCCTTCTTCACCTTCACCCAGCTCCTTTTGGATCGCTTTGACCTGCTCGTTCAAATAGAAATCGCGCTGGTTCTTCTCCATTTGACGCTTTACACGACCGCGAATTTTCTTGTCAACATTCAAGATATCGACTTCACGTTCAATCTGCTCAAACAGATTTTCGAGCCTATCTTTCACTGTCGACAAACTCAAAACCGCTTGCTTGCTGTCAAGCTTTAGGGGCAAATGCGCCGCAATGGTGTCCGCCAAGCGACCGGCATCATCGATACTTGCGATGGAGGTGAGTATCTCAGGTGGAATCTTTTTATTCAGTTTGACGTACTGATCAAACTGTTGCATCACGGCTCGGCGCAATGCCTCAATTTCACTGGCTTTGCCGCGGCCCTTCTCTTCAATTTCTGCGATGATTTCAACAGGCGTTACATTGGCAGTGAAGTGTGATTCGCCTTCCACAATGCTATTGACTGTAGCGCGCTGGTGACCTTCAACTAGGACCTTCACCGTCCCATCTGGCAACTTCAGCATTTGCAAAATAGTGGATACGCAACCCACGTCGAACATATCCGAAACTAACGGATCGTCTTTTGCAGCCGCCTTTTGGGCAACCAACATGATGCGACGATCCGACTCCATCGCAGATTCAAGTGCTTTGATACTCTTTGGACGCCCCACAAACAGTGGAATCACCATATGGGGGAACACAACCACGTCACGCAGTGGCAAGAGCGGAAGGTCGAGTGGGGTTGCGAGTAGGGGAATATGGCCAGACATTGGGAAACCTTTTTATTACCTTTTGAATATGGTCTGATTTACCTGAATTTCAAGCACATCGTCAGACCTTTGTGCTGTCAATATCAGTAGAACTGACGCCGCATCCAACGATAGCTACGGCGTCTATACGTGTCAGGCCTTCTTGGCGGCTTCGCGGTAAACCAGCAGCGGAGGCTGGTTCTCTTCAATCGTTGACTCATCAACGACAACTTTTTCAACATTTTCTGCGTTTGGCAATTCGAACATGGTGTCAATCAAAGATTGCTCCAAAATAGAGCGCAATCCTCGGGCCCCTGTTTTGCGTGCCAAAGCTTTTTTGGCTATTGCCTTGAGTGCATTCGGGCGAATTTCTAGCTCAGCCCCTTCCATAGCCAATAACTTTGCGTACTGCTTGACCAGCGCATTTTTGGGTTCTGTCAAGATCTGAATCAGAGCATCCTCTGTAAGTTCTGCCAGGGTTGCAACCACAGGCATACGCCCTACCAACTCAGGTATCAAGCCAAACTTAATCAAATCTTCTGGCTCGACATCCTTAAACACTTCGGTGAGAGTGCGCTGCTCTTTACTTTTGACCGTCGCACCAAAACCGATTCCAGACGACTGCGTACGGTTGTCGATCACTTTCTCTAAGCCGGAGAAGGCACCGCCACAGATGAACAGAATATTTGTGGTGTCAACTTGAACAAAATCTTGGTTGGGATGCTTGCGTCCGCCCTGGGGTGGAACACTTGCCATAGTGCCTTCGATCAGCTTAAGCAACGCTTGCTGAACGCCTTCCCCCGAAACATCACGGGTGATGGAGGGGTTATCAGACTTACGTGAAATTTTGTCAATTTCGTCAATATAAACAATCCCGCGCTGGGCCCGCTCCACTTCGTAGTTGCAGCTCTGCAACAGCTTAAGCACGATGTTTTCAACGTCCTCGCCGACGTAGCCAGCTTCGGTCAAGGTGGTAGCGTCAGCCATCACAAAGGGCACGTCCAACATACGAGCCAAGGTCTGCGCCAAGAGCGTCTTTCCTGATCCAGTGGGGCCAATCAGCAAAATATTGCTTTTTGCTAACTCGACATCGTCTTTACGGGCCTTTTCTTTGTGACGCAGACGTTTGTAATGGTTATAGACAGCCACTGCGAGTGTTCGCTTGGCCGGCTCCTGCCCAATTACGTAGTTATCAAGGTTGGCCTTGATCTCGGACGGGGTTGGCAAACTCCCCCGAGCGTCTTTGCTTTCCGTAGTTGCAGGCAATTCGTCGCGGATGATTTCATTGCACAAGTCAATGCACTCATCGCAAACAAACACAGAAGGTCCAGCGATTAGCTTTTTGACCTCGTGCTGACTTTTGCCGCAAAACGAGCAGTACAGAGTTTTTTCGCTCGAAGAGCCTTTTTTCTCGGCCATGTGAAGACTGCCTTTTCGCTTAGTTGCGCAATGATAACCAAATAGAAACGGCATCTATCGGCAAGATAGACACCGTTACGGCGACGAATTCGCCCTTTAGGAGATTAAGGCCGCTTAGCGATCACTTGATCGATAAGTCCGTACTCCTTCGACTCTTCCGCCGACATGTAATAGTCACGCTCAGTGTCACGCGCAATGCGCTCCAGTGGTTGACCCGTGCGCTCAGCCAAGATGATGTTCAGCTGTTCCCGGGTCTTCAAGATTTCGCGTGCTTGAATCTCAATCTCGGTGGCCTGCCCTTGGCTTCCGCCAGAAGGTTGATGAATCATGACCTTCGAGTTTGGCAGAGAAAAACGCTTACCCTTAGCGCCTGCGGCCAACAAAAATGCCCCCATGCTAGCTGCCATACCGGTACACAAAGTGGAAACTTCCGGCTTAATGAAATTCATCGTGTCATAAATGGCCATGCCTGCGCTCACAGATCCGCCAGGTGAATTGATATAGAACGAAATATCTTTGTCCGGATTTTCACTCTCCAAAAACAACAGCTGGGCAACCACCAAGTTCGCCGCATAGTCGTTGACCGGGCCGACCAAGAAAATTACCCGTTCTTTGAGCAAGCGGGAGTAAATGTCGTACGAACGCTCGCCGCGACCCGATTGCTCGATCACCATTGGAACCATGCCGAGTGCCTGTGTATCCATCGCGTTCTGCGCTCCGTATCTGATATTCATAGCGTCTCCAAAGTTATGTGCTAACTGTATCCAAAAAACTCAACCCACCAAGACAAATGGGGTTTGAAAGCAGGACCACAAGTCCTGATCAAACCCCATTTCGATATGCTAAGCGCGACTATTCAAGCCAACGCAAGTTAGTTTTGGCCCATCAACTCATCAAATGTGATGGCTTTGTCGGTAACTTTAACTTTAGACAACACGAACTCAGTCACATTGTTCTCGATAACGATCGCCTCTACTTCAGCCAATCGGCGGTTGTCACCATAGTACCAACGCACCACATCTGCAGGTTTTTCATAGCTAGCGGCCAGCTCATCAATATGCGCTTTGATTTGCTCTTGCTTGGCTTGTAGCTCATTGGTACGTACCAGCTCAGCTACTACCAAGCCCAGACGGACACGGCGCTCGGCTTGCGGCAAGAAAATGTCTTCTGGAATTGGCGCCTTGTCAGCGTCTTTCATTCCACGTTGAGCCATGTCAGCACGCGCACTTTCAATCATGCGGGCGACTTCGGCCTGCACACTGGATTTAGGCAAATCCAGCTCAGAATTCGCGATCAAGGCATCCATTGCGGCCTGCTTGTTGCGTCCCAAGAGACGGAACTTCACTTCACGATCGAGGTTTTTACGTATATCAGCGCGCAAACCTTCGACTGTTTCTTCAGCAATGCCCAAAGACTTTGCCAGTGCGCCGTCTACATCGGGCAAGTTTGCCGCCTCGACCTTTTTCAAAGTCACCATGAAGTCTGCTGTCTTACCAGCGACGTCCTTGCCGTGGTATTCAGCAGGAAAGGCCAGTTGGAAAGTTTTACTTTCGCCAGCTTTCATGCCACGGGTGGCATCTTCAAACTCTTTCAGCATTTGGCCGTCGCCAACAATGAACTGGTAGGCATCTGCCTTGCCACCAGCAAATGGCTCGCCATCAATCTTGCCTTCAAAATCAACCGTTACGCGATCCGTATCTTGGGCTGCTGCATCTTGTGGACGTTGAGCAAACGTACGGCGTTGCTTGCGCAGAATTTCAACAGTCTTGTCGATTGCGACATCGGTCACTTCCGCCGTGATTTTTTCAACTTCTGCAGTAGACAGGTCACCCAGCTTTACTTCTGGAAAAACCTCAAAAATGGCATCGAATGCGACCTGACCTTCAGCAGCGCCTTCGCTTTCAGTAATACGAGGTTGACCTGCTACACGCAACTTAGCTTCGTTGGCAGCGCTTGAAAACGCTTCGCCCACTTTGTCATTCATGACTTCGTAGTGCACTGAATAGCCGTAACGTTGCGAAATGACGTTCATGGGCACTTTGCCAGGACGAAAACCGTCCATCTTCACGGTACGAGCGAGCTTACGCAAACGCGAGTCCACCTCAGTCTGAATGGATGCCATAGGCAAAGTCAGGGTGATCTTGCGCTCTAACTTTTCCAGAGTTTCGACGGTAACGGCCATATCAGTTCTCCTAAATGGTTCAAGACAGTGAGGGTCACCCGTGTGACTGCTGCACCGTCTTGCAAATTCCAAGAATAAACGAGGACGAACGCAAGCCTTTACTGGCTGCGAACCGTCCTGCAATTCACAAAAATAGTGGTGCGCGGGGGGGGACTCGAACCCCCACACCATTGCTGGCGTCAGGACCTAAACCTGGTGCGTCTACCAATTTCGCCACCCGCGCTGAAAAATTATGAACACTTAACTTCGGAAAGAGACATGCAATTTCCGACGATTAACCGTTCATTTGAAATCGGTCAGCCAGTTATTTTAACCTGCTATTTGGGTTTCCTTTTTTACACGGAACCAAGCAGCGTACATTGCGGGCAATGCGAGCAGGGTTAAAACGGTTGCAACGATCAATCCGCCCATGATGGCCACAGCCATTGGCCCCCAAAAAACTGAGCGCGACAGGGGGATCATGGCCAACACTGCAGCGGCGGCTGTTAGCACGATGGGGCGCAAACGCCGCACAGCGGACTCTACGATCGCATCCCACGCGGGCACGCCATTGGCACGGTCTTGTTCGATCTGATCGATCAAGATCACTGAGTTACGTTGAATCATGCCCATCAATGCAATCACGCCGAGCAAAGCCACGAACCCAAAGGGTCGCCCAAGCAAAATCAAAGCTCCCGCCACTCCAGCAATGCCCAGTGGCCCTGTGATAAACACCAGCACCGCACGACTAAAGCTGTGCAACTGCAACATCAGCAAGGTAAAGGTCAAGAACAGCATGATGGGCACGCCAGCGACAATGGATGCCGAGCCTTTAGAACTCTCTGCCACTGCACCGGCCACGTCAATGCGGTAGCCATTGATTCCCTTCGCGGCCCACTGTGCCTCAAGCTCCTTCATCCTGGGCAACAACTCAGCGGTGACCGTTGCGCCTTGCAACCCTTCCACCATGTCGCTTTGCACAGTAATGGCGTAGTCCCGGTTTTCGCGCCACATCACGCCCGGCTCCCACGTGAATACTGGCTTGGCGATTTGGGTAATAGGGATTGACTTTCCACTACTAGTGGGCAAGTACGCATTGGCAATGTCAGTAATCGCTTTGCGTTCATCCGCCGGTTGACGCAACACAATGTCAATCAGCTTGTCCCCTTCGCGGTATTGGCCAACGGTTGTTCCAGACAGCAAGGTTTTAGATGCCTGCGCAATGCTCTGACTGCTGACCCCCAATGCACGGGCTTTGTCTTGGTCAACCTCAAGCCGCAACACCTTGACCGACTCATTCCAGTTGTCGTTCACCCCTCGGGTATTGCTACTTTGTCGCATCACGGCCTTCACTTCGTCAGCGCGCTCGCGTAACACAAGAGGATCAGACCCCACGACTCTGAACTGCACCGGGTAAGGCACAGGCGGGCCGTTGGGGAGCAGCTTTACGCGGCCACGCACTTCGGGGAACTCACTCGCCAGCAATGCTGGAAGCTTCACGCGCAAAGACTCGCGCACTTTCAGATCCACCGGAATAATGATGAACTGCGACACATTTGTTTGCGGAAACACTTGGTCCAGTGGCAAATAAAAGCGCGGGACGCCAGAACCGATCCATGTGCTGACGGTCGACACACCGGGCTCCTGCATCAACCGTGCTTCTACGCGCTTAGTCACCTCTTGATTGTTGGCGAACGAGGTGCCCTCAGGGAACCAAATGTCCACCAGCAATTCTGGCCGGCTAGAGTCTGGGAAGAACTGTTGCTGGACCTTGCCCATGCCAAAAATTCCCAGCGCAAAAACCAAAACGGTGGCTCCAATGGTCATCCAGCGGTGCTCAACACACCAGTTCACCGTGCGGCGAAACGTGTTGTAAAAAGGCGTGTCAAAGTGCTCGCCATGAATCTGGGCACCCTCTACATGCTTATGCTCTTTGAGCAAAAGCGTACCAAGATAAGGCACAAAATAGACCGACACAAACCAGCTCAAAATCAGAGCCAACACGGTGACTGCGAAGATCGCGTAGGTGTACTCACCCGTGACTGATTTGGCCAACCCAATGGGGAGAAAGCCCACAGCCGTGATCAACGTACCGGTCAGCATAGGCATAGCAGTGACTTCGTAGGCAAAGGTGGCTGCGCGGACTTTGTCGTAGCCCTCTTCCATTTTGCGCACCATCATTTCCACGGCAATGATGGCATCGTCCACCAGCAAACCCAGGGCGATGATCAGCGAGCCTAGCGAGATTTTGTGCAAGCCAATCCCCCAGTAGTACATACCCAGAAACGTCACCGCAAGCACCAAGGGAATGGTGATACCGACGACCAATCCCGGGCGAATATCCAGGGTCCAACGTTTCCAGAACGGTTGCCCCGCTTTGGTGTGCAGCCCCAAGGCGATAAAGCTCACGGCCAAGACAATGACCACCGCCTCGATCAGGACCTTCACAAACTCATTCACTGAGGTGGATACTGACTTTGGTTGGTCCTGCAACTGCACCAACTTGATGCCAGCGGGCAGTGACCTTTCAATGCCCACAAAGGTTTTTTCGAGCGCATGTCCCAAGGCAATGATGTCTCCACCCTTGGCCATAGAAACGCCCAAGGCAATCACTTCCTTGCCTTGGTGGTGCACTTTTACTGTCGGAGGATCTACATAGCCTTTGCCGATCGTCGCAATGTCCTTCAGCCGAAACTGGTTACCCGTGGCACCACGTATGGGCATGTCCGCCAGCTGCTCAACAGCATTGAATTGGCCGCCCACGCGCACCTGCACCACATCCAATGGCGTCTGTATAGAGCCCGCTGACTCCACCGCGTTTTGCTGCCCCAATTGCGCAATCACTTGGTTGAAGTCCAGCCCCAACTGGGCGAGGCGCTTCTGTGAGATTTCGATGTACAGCTTCTCGTCTTGGGCACCAAACAACTCAACTTTGGCGACATCGTGCACGCGCAGCAGCTTCTGACGCACGTCGTCTGCAAAAGTCTTGAGCTCGGCATAGTTAAAGCCATCTGCCTCTAGCGCGTAGATCACGCCATACACATCACCAAAATCGTCATTGAAAAACGGTCCCACCACGCCGCCGGGCAAGGTACCGCGAATGTCACCAATCTTTTTACGCACCGTGTACCAAACGTTAGGTACGTCACTGCCCTTGCTGGAGTCTTTGATCTGGAAAATGACCTGAGACTCGCCCGGCTTGGAATAGCTGCGAATCTGGTCTGCGTACTGCACTTCCTGCAAGGTACGCTCAATCTTGTCGGTTACCTGTTCCGCAACCTGCTGCGCAGTGGCGCCGGGCCAATAGGTGCGCACCACCATGGCGCGGAAGGTAAACGGCGGGTCTTCGTCCTGACCCAGCTGAAAATATGCGGCCGCTCCCAAGAGCATCAGCACAATCATCAGATAGCGAGTCAGCGCAGAATGCTCCAGCGCCCATTTCGAGAGGTTAAACCCCTTGCTTGGTTCTTGCATCATCACAGCCTCACTTACCTGTTGCGGAAGCAGCGGCACCAGGTGCTACAGAATCCATAGCTGCTGGCGCTTGCTGTGTGGGCGCAGTAGCACCTTTAGCGGTGTAAATAGTAACTTTTTGCCCAGGTGACAAAACGTGGACGCCTGCCACCACCACCTGCATGCCCGGGGTCAGGCCTTGCGTGATCACCGCATCATTGCCATCGGCGGTTGCCACCACCACGGCTTGAGGTTTCACCGTCATGGTCGCACTATCCAGTACCCACACATTGGAGCCACTGGTGCTTTTGAGCAGCGCGGAGGTTGGCAGCTTGATCACTTCCACAGCGCCACGGTCTAGGGCCTTGGGTCGCACCGACACGGTGGTACCCAGTGGCAAGGAGTCCTTGGCATCCAAAGCCACCTTTACTGTGAAGGTGCGTGTCACCGGATCTGCACTGGCAGCCACCTCACGCACAGTGGCCTCCAGCTGCGTCTTGCTGGCCCACACATTTACATCGACCCTGGAGCCTTGCTTGATCAGCGCCACTTTGTCCTCGGGCACAGAGAACACCACATCACGGGGTCCGTCTTGTGCGATCTGCACCACCGGGGTACCAGCACCCACCACTTGGCCGACCTCTGCTGTTACAGCAGTCACCACTCCAGAGACGTCTGCCACCAAGGTGGTGTAACCCGCTTGATTGCCTTGGCTGTTTAATTGGGCCTGCGCCTGTTCCAACTGGGCCTGCGCTGCTTTCAGCGCAGTTTCACGGCGCTCCAGCTCAGCACCGCTGATGAAATTTTGATCCCGCAGTTCTTTGAAACGTTTGAAGTCTGCGCCTGCTAGGTCGCGGTTGGTTTGGGCTGCCGCCACCTGGGCGCGGGCCGCCTCGGCTGCCAGCTTGTAATCTTGCGGATCCAACTGGGCAATGACCTGCCCCGCCTTGACCGTTTGCCCCAATTCAACCGCACGCCGTACCAATTTTCCACCTACTCGAAAGCCAAGCCGCGACTCCACGCGCGCGCGCACATCGGCAGAAAACTCCAAGCTTGACTGGATGTTGCCCACGCCGACCGTCATGAGCTTCACCGCGCGGATGGGCTCCTGGGCCGCAGGAGGTTTGGAGCAAGCGCTCAAAAAAAGTGCAACTGCAATCAGAGGCACACCGGCAACCATCGTTTTGCGTTTCAAGTTAGACATGGTGAATTTGGGGGTATGGGGGTGATAGGGTGGCAATAGGCAGGTCGGCCTGCACAAAGCATTAATGACCAGTCGGTTAGTAATTTAGGGTAATTGAGAGTCTTTGTCAATACGCAGGCAAAATCTCGGGCATGCAGCGCCCCTCCTCCCCCGATTCACTCGCAGACGTGTCCCCCGGAAAAATCACGCATTACGAGAACTTTCCTGTGGCTTCGCTTTTGTGCCCTCGCCACTTGCGCCGCCCCATTGCCGCCATCTACCACTTTGCCCGCGAGGCCGATGACATTGCCGACGAAGGCACCGCCTCGGCGGAGGAACGCTTGGCCACCCTCGCCGCCTACCGCCAAGCGCTCACGCAAGCATCGCACGCCGATGTTGCGTATGCAGGCCCGTGGAGCCATGTATTTGCGCCACTTCAATGGGCTATTCATGCGCACCAACTCCCCACCCAGCTGCTGCACGACCTGCTGAACGCATTTGAACAAGACACCCAGAAAACCCGGGACGGCAGTGGATATGCCGACCACGCGGGCTTGCTCGCCTACTGCAAACTCTCCGCCAACCCCGTGGGGCGCTTGTTGCTGCATTTGTATGGCATTCACACGCAGCAAGCACTGGCGCAAAGCGATGCTATTTGCAGCGCCTTGCAGCTGATCAACTTTTGGCAAGACCCCAGTGTGGACATTCCCCGAGGCCGCTACTACTTGCCTGCTGACCTGTGCGCCCAGTACCAAGTTAGCCAAGCACAGCTGCTTACCTTAGAGCAAACCCGTGGTGCTACACAATTAATAGCTGCTTGCGCAGATTTGGCGGGCGCAGAGATGCAAAAAGGGCTCGCCTTAGTGCACACCATACCGGGCCGGGCCGGCTGGGAGCTGCGTTTGGTGGCGCAAGGTGGGCTGCGTATTCTGGACAAGATCCGAGGCGTGGGCTACGCCACTTTGAAAACACGGCCCGTCTTGCGGTGGTGGGACTTCCCCATCATGCTGTGGCGTGCTGTCTTGATGTAACAATCCTTCCCATGAATCCAGAGCAATACGTCCAGCAAAAAGCCGCCGCTTCTGGCAGCAGCTTTTATTACGCTTTTTTGTTTTTACCCAAGCCCCGGCGTGCCGCGATTACGGCTTTCTATGCGTTTTGTCGCGAAGTCGATGACGTGGTGGACGACATGGTGGACGCCTCGGTAGCGGCCACCAAGCTGGCCTGGTGGCAAGGCGAAGTGGCCAAGGCGTATGCAGGCACACCCACCCACCCCGTGATGCAAGCGCTCATGCCCTTGGCAGCCATCTACGGTATTGAGCAACGCCATCTCCAGGCCGTGATTGAAGGCTGCCAGATGGACTTGGAACAAACCCGCTACCTCGACTATCCCAACCTACAGCGCTACTGCCACCTGGTGGCGGGTGAGGTAGGAGAAGTCGCCGCCCGTATTTTTGGTCAATCCGACCCACAAACCACGGCCTACGCCCACAAACTGGGGCAAGCACTGCAGCTCACCAACATCATCCGCGACGTGGGAGAAGACGCCATGCGCGGCCGCATCTACCTGCCAGTGAATGAGCTACAGCAATTCGACGTCAAGGCCCATGAAATCCTCAAGCGCAGCTACTCAGACCGATTTACAGCGCTCATGCAATTTCAAGCCAAACGGGCCCAAAGCCTGTACGACGAGGCCCTTGCTCTGCTACCTGCGGCAGACCGCCGCGCCCAAAAGCCAGGCCTAATGATGGCCAGCATCTACCGTGCCTTGCTGTCGGAAATTGAGCGCGACAACTTCCAAGTGCTTCACCAGCGTGTAAGCCTGACGCCGCTACGCAAACTTTGGCTGGCCTGGAAGGTGCAAGCCTTGGGACACCTATGAGCTTAGCAAGCGGCACCCAGACTGGCTGGGTTCTGCACGTCTTATGAAGGTCGCCATCGTAGGTGCCGGCTGGGCCGGTATGGCTGCCGCCGTTGCAGCCTGTAGCGCAGGGCACCACGCTACAGTTTTTGAAGCATCTCACGCAGTAGGGGGAAGGGCCAGAGCCCTCAAAGGCACATTGCCCAACGGCGAATCCGTGGTGCTGGACAACGGCCAGCACATCATGATCGGGGCCTACAGCAGCACCTTGCAGCTCATGCAGCATGTGGGCCTAGACCCACAGGCCGTGCTGCTGCGCACGCCTTTGAACCTCAAGTTTGCAGACGAAGCGGGCTTGGCACTGCCCGCATGGCCCGCCCCGTTGGACGCGGTCGCAGGTATTTGGCGCGCCCAAGGGTGGTCGCTTGCCGACAAGTGGTCTTTGGTACGCGCCTCACTGCGCTGGCAAATCGCAGGCTTTCGCTGTGCACCCGCCACCAGCGTCACGCAGCTGTGTGCAGGCCTGACGCCAACCGTGATGGACACCCTCATAGACCCGCTGTGTGTTTCCGCCCTCAACACGCCAGCCAGCCGCGCCAGTGGCCAGGTGTTTCTGCGGGTGCTCAAAGACTCTTTGCTAGGGGGGAGTGGCGCCTCCAACCTGCTGCTGCCTACGACGGACCTGAGTACCCTGTTTCCTAGTACCGCGCAAACTTGGCTTCACGCACACGGTGCGCACCTGCGACTTGGGTCGCGTGTGACCGCATTGCATCCACGCGCCGACCAAGGACCAGGCTGGAACCTCAATGGCGAAGCCTTTGACGCGGTCATATGGGCCGGCAGTAGCAGCAACGCTGCACGGGTCATGGAAGACAGCGCACTGCACGCGCCACGCGACGCTGCGGACGCCATGCACGCTTGGGCACGCTGTGCGCAGGCCTTGGCGTTTGAGGCCATTGCAACCGTCTACGCCTATGCGCCCCACGCCCACCTCACACGCCCCATGGTGTCATTGCGCAGCACGGCTTCGGCACCTGCGCAGTTTGCGTTCGACCGGGCGCAACTCGGTGGCCCACCGGGTTTGCTGGCGTTTGTGGTGAGTGCAAGTGACACAGACCGCGACACGCTGCAAGCCCTGGTCCTGCAACAAGCCCAAGACCAGCTGGGGCTGTCTCTCCAAGCGGTGCAAACCATTGTCGAGAAACGCGCCACCTTTGCCTGCACGCCGGGCTTGCAGCGCCCCGCGCAAGCCATTGCCCCGCAGCTCTTTGCGTGCGGGGATTACGTGGAGGGCCCTTACCCCGCCACGCTGGAGGGTGCGGTGCGCAGTGGCGTGCAAGCCGTTGCACTACTGGACGCGGCCTCCGACCAGCTTTCCTCATCGCATTAGCGCTGAAGAGGGGTAGGCGCAAACCATAGTCGCCCGTATCATCTGGCCAACACCACTACCAGGCCCCGCCCCAATGAAAAGTGTCCTCAAGGTCATCGCAAGTCTTGTGCTGTTGCTGGTTTTGCTCGGCGCAGGCGTTGGCGCTTGGTATGTGTACACCAAGCAACCTGTGCGTAGCGGATTGCTCCCGCTGGCAGGCCTCAAAGAACGTGTCAGCGTGGCCTACGATGAGCGGGGTGTGCCGCACATTACCGCCAAGAATGAGGCGGATTTGTACCGGGCGCTGGGTTACGTCCATGCGCAAGACCGTCTGTTTCAGATGGAAATTGTGCGCCGCCTCGCCCAAGGAGAATTGGCAGAAGTTTTGGGGCCCAAGCTCTTGGACACGGACAAGCTATTTCGCACGCTGGGCATACGGGCCCACGCGGTGGAATACGTGAAAAAACTAGATCGCCAACGCCCAGAATTTTTGGCACTGGCGGCGTACTTGGATGGCATCAACCAGTTCCAAGCGACCCACAAACCGCCCATCGAGTTTGATGTGTTGGGCATTCCCAAGCGCCCCTTCACCGCGGAAGACACGGTCGCCGTGTCGGGCTACTTGGCCTTTAGTTTTGCGGCTGCATTTAAAACCGAGCCGGTGATGACCTACATCCGGGACGAATTGGGGCCTGAGTATCTGAAGGCCTTTGACATCGACTGGCACCCAGAGGGCGTGTTGGCGCATGCCAAGCCAGACCCAAGCCACTGGCAGAGCCTGACACGCATCGCCCAAGCGGGTCAAGACGCGATGGCGCTTGCCGGAGTGCCCTTGTTCGAAGGCAGCAATGCGTGGGCTATTGCGGGCAGACGCACTGTCAGTGGCAAGCCGCTGTTGGCGGGAGACCCGCACGTTGGGTTTTCGGTGCCCGCAGTGTGGTACGAGGCACAGCTCAACGCACCTGGTTTTGAGCTCTACGGCCACTTTCAAGCGCTCAACCCGATGGCACTCATAGGGCACAACACGCAGTTTGGTTGGAGCTTGACCATGTTCCAGAATGACGACGTAGACCTCATTGCCGAAAAAATCAATCCCGCCAATCCCCAGCAGGTATGGTTCCAAGACCAGTGGGTGGACATGGAAACCCGCACCGAAAGCATCGCGGTGAAAGGCCGTAAGGCCGTCAAGCTCACCCTGCGGCGCAGCCCACATGGCCCCATCATTACCGACGCATTCAAAGACGCGCTCGACAGCAAACCCGTGGCCATGTGGTGGGCTTACTTGGAAACACCAAACCCCATGCTCGAAGCGTTTTATGGACTCAACCGCGCTGACACCCGAGAAAAAGCACGCAATGCGGCTAGCAAAATCGATGCACCAGGCCTCAACATCGTGTGGGCCAACGCCAAAGGCGACATTGCGTGGTGGGCGGCGGCCAAACTGCCGATTCGCCCGCCAGGTGTGAACCCGACCTTCATCTTGGACGCCAGCAAAGGCGAGGCCGAGAAAAAAGGCTTTTATGCCTTCAACTACAACCCGCAAGAAGAAAACCCATTGCGGGGCTATGTGGTGTCCGCCAACAGCCAACCCAAACCGCCTAGCGGCGTACCCGTGCCGGGCTACTACAACTTGGCAGACCGCGCCAAGCGCTTGGACCAAGCGCTCAAAGACCCTGAACGCAAATGGGACGTCGCGGCCGCGCAGGCCTTGCAGCTGGACGTGACGAACGACTACGGCCCCCGCATCCTGAAAAGCTTGCTGCCGGTATTGCAAACCGTGGTCACGGATGCCAATGAAAAAGCCTTCTTGGAGCCGCTGGAAAAGTGGGACGGCAGTTACACCCGAGACAGCATTGCAGCCACGCTGTTTAGCCAGTTTAGCTATGAGCTTGCCAAAGCCGCCATGGAAGACGAGCTTGGGCCCGTGTTGTTCAGTGACTTACTCGAAACCAGGGCACTGGACAGTGCACTGCCACTGCTTGCCGCAGACCCCAATTCGCCGTGGTGGGACAACATTGACACCAAGAAGACAGAAAGTCATTTTGAAACCGTACGCGTAGCGTGGCACAACACGTTGACGCACTTGACCGACTTGTATGGCAGCAGCCTGCTGGCTTGGTCCTGGGGGCAAACCCACACACTGACCCATGTGCATCCGCTAGGGCGCCAAAAGCCCTTGGACCTGTTGTTCAATGTCGGTGAGTTTGCAGTGCCTGGGGGACGCGAAACGCCGAACAACCTGTCATTGAATGTGGGTCCTGCCCCTTGGGCAGTCAGCTATGGCCCGTCGACCCGCCGCGTTGTTGATTTTGCTGCACCCCATATGGCCATGGGCATCAACCCAGTGGGTCAAAGTGGTGTTTTGTTTGATGCGCATTACGCAGACCAAGCCCAACGCTACGCCGAAGGCATTTATGTGCAGCAGTACCTGAGTGAAGCAGACGTCAAAGCCCACACCAAGAGCACACTAACGCTGCGCCCCGACAACTAAAAGGGCTCAGCAACTGCCCCCTGCAGATGGGTCGCAAGCCTGCCTAGGGGTCAGGCCTCTAGCCCCAACAAATTGCAAAGCTCCATCAGGTCGGTCACCGTCGCGTGGGGTTGCGCCGCGTGGTGCCATGCATGGTCCGTACGGTTGAGCCATACGGTCTGCATGCCCGCCTCTAGCGCCCCGAGGACGTCTAACGACATATCGTCTCCGACGTGCAGCACCTCGCTGGCCTCTACGCCCACCGCACTGGCACCCGCGTGGAATATGCGTGCATCGGGCTTGGCATGGCCAAACTCGCGGGCGCTCAAGGCGTGGCGGAAAAATTGCCCCAGTCCTACTTTATGCACATCGGCATTGCCGTTGGACACGGCCACCAAGGGGTAATGGGCGGCCAACAGGGCCAAGGCAGGGCCCGCATCGTCGTACAGCTGCACCCGCATGCGCTCAACAAAGAACACGTCGAAAGCGGGTTCCGCCAAATCGGTGTCTTCTTGCGCTTGCTGCAATGCCAAGCGGATGGACTCACGGCGAATAGCAGATAAATCATGGCCAAGGTCTGGCCTGCTTTGCACTACTGCCTCGCGCACTGCAGCACGTTGTTCGGGGTGTCGAAATATCGCCGCAGCGCCTGGGGCTTGTGCATCTAGCCACTGGGCCAACACATCTTCTGCACGGGTGATCACCGGGGCTATAGGCCACAGGGTATCGTCGAGGTCTAGGGTTATTGCCCTGATTTTTGAAATATCCAGCATAGGTGGACGAGAATAACGCATGGCTTTATTTACCCTTGGCGCATTCGCCCCCGAACCTCCCTTTGTCCACGGCCAAGTACCCCGCACGGCTGTGTTGTATTGCAACTTAGGGACTCCCGACTCGGCGTCTACCGCCGATGTACGCAAGTTCCTCAGAGAGTTTTTGAGCGACCCGCGGGTGGTGGAGATTCCCCGCGTGCTGTGGATGCTGATCTTGCACGGCATCATCTTGCGCTTTAGACCCGCCAAGTCGGCCGCCAAATACGCCAGCATCTGGACTGCTGAGGGCTCGCCCTTAAAGGTGTGGACTGAGAAGCAAGCCAAGCTCCTGCAAGGCTGGCTGAGCCAACGCGGCCACGCTGTGCAAGTGCGCTACGCCATGCGCTACGGTAGCCAATCCATCGCCTCGCAACTGGACGCACTCAAGGCCGAGGGCGTGACCCGGGTGCTGGTGGTTACGGCTTACCCGCAGTATTCCGCCACCACCACCGCCAGCGTGTTTGATGCGGTCTACCAGTGGGCGGCCAAGGTGCGCAACCTGCCCGAGCTGCGCTTTGTGAACCGCTACCATGACCATGGGCACTACATCCAGGCGCTGGCTGTACAGATTCAACGCTACTGGAAAGCCAACGGTCGGCCCGACCAGTTGGTCATGAGCTTCCATGGCGTCCCAGAGCGCACGCTCACGCTGGGCGACCCTTACCACTGCGAATGCTTGAAGACTGCCCGCCTATTGGCGCAGGCTTTAGGCCTTGGCAAAGACCAATTCAAAGTCACGTTTCAGTCACGCCTGGGCCGCGCCAAATGGCTGGAACCCTACACGGAGCCCAGTCTGATTGCCTTGGGCAAGGCCGGCGTGAAGCGTGTGGATGTGGTGTGCCCTGGCTTTACCAGTGATTGCCTTGAGACATTGGAAGAGATCAATATGGAAGGCCGCGAAGCCTTTTTGCATGCCGGCGGTCAAGAGTTTCACTACATCCCGTGCCTCAACGACGACACCGCTTGGATTACCGCACTGTGTGAAATAAGCCAAGAACACATGGCCGGATGGCCCACCCTCACGCGCCCCGACGCCGCAGCACTGGCCGCACAACGCCAAGCAGCGATCGCCTTAGGTGCCACGCAGTAGCGCAGCCGAAGCGGGTAAGCTATTATTTAGATAGCATCACCCGCTTATTTGACGGGCGCAATTGGCAAATTTAAGGCCTTTAGACCCTGACGACCAACAACCGTCGCACGGTTACATCTTCCTCTCCCGCACAAGTCCACACGCAGGTCAAGAAAATTTCCGTGACAGAGTGCAACAATCGCATGCAAAAGAAAGACATGTAAACCGGGTCGGACAGCGCGCGATGTCGACTTTAATTCCCAAAATTTCTAACTTTTGCGGAAGACACGTCGATGGCCCCACGGTTTTGCTTCAGCCTGTGCCTGATTCCAATCGCACAGGGCCCCAAACACGCAACTGCACAGGCATGGGCACGCGGCCGCACTGCACTGTGGGCTGTCACTGCTGCGTTGGCCTTGGCGGCCTGCGGCGGCGGCGCAGGAGGTTCCGGCTCTAGCGGGGTTTCAAGTACTTCGAGCAGTACGCCCGTGGCCATCTACCCACAACCCGTGGTACCCAGCGCATTGAGTGCAGCCTTGGTCAGCGGGGATGCCAGCGCGTTGAATGACCCCACGGCCATCGCACTGCAAACGCGCTACGTGCTGCAACAAACGTCTTTAAGCCAAGAAAGCCGCGTTGGCGCCCTGTGGAACGGCGTGAGCTTGGAATACAACCCCAAGGACTACAGCCACTTTGTGTCACCAACCAACCCAGAGCTTGCTCAGCCTTACATTGTGGGCGACCACGCCCACAACAACGCTTTGGCAAGCATTAGCGTGGCTTGGGGTGGGCGCAGTGCGGGCTACGGCGCCAACGTGCTCGGGCAGTTTGACAACAACGAGAACCTTAACCACCGACCGGCCTTCAAGCGCTTGGTCGCATGGCTCGTGCAGGGCAACCCCGACATGGCGCTGCCCTCCCCACTCCCCGTCGCGTGGGCCGGTATTGACGTGCCAGACAGCGTCAATGGCATGGCCAAAGCCGGCATTGCGACAAGCACCGTTGCCTGCAACTTCACCAGCAACACGGCCTGTGCCAGTGCAGCCAAGCTTTTGGTAGTGGGCGGTGGCGTTACTGCAGGCAGCCTGCTGGAGAGCAATATCCGTACGCTCATCCAATCTGGCAAACCGGTTTTGTACTTGCATACCGATGGCTGGGGTGCCAGCGCCGCTGGTTCACAAATACTGGCGGCCATGAAACTGCAGCTAGGAGATTACGGAGGCAACTTCTGGGACAAGGACTTGGTCAGCGCGGCACGGTCACCCGCTGGCAATGCCTCTAAAACAGCGCAGTTCAGTGGCCTCGCATCCCTGGTCAACGCGCTCGCAACCGACAGCCTGACCCTGAACTACGATTGGTCCAAGTGCAATGGCAATGACTGCTCCAAAGCCACGGGCTTGGAAACCGGCTTACTCGACCCCGTAGACACTTTGCGCAGTCAAATTGATGCATTCAATCGCACGGGCAGCAACCTATTTACCACCCCCAACACCCAGCTGCTGCGACTCTTGGTTTTGTGGGGGGACACCGTGCGCAAGCAAGTGCGCTACCCGCTCGACAAAGTCGGCAACCCCGCTGCATTTGGCAAGGCGCTGGTCGCCGACGCGTTAGTGAGTTATGTGCGCCCCCAATCAACCGCGCAAGCCGAGCTTGGCACCTTTGCACGCAACAGCAGCAGTAGCTTGCCCGTCAGTGTTAGCGACGAAGTTCTGGATGTGCTGATCCCAGCCACCAGCGGTTTCACTGCGATAGGACGCTTTGCAGTGCCAGGCAAAACCTTAAGCCTTGAAGTGCTGGACGCAGGCTCTGCCAGCGTCGCCTTGCGGCTTAACACGCAACGCACGGGCTCTACGCGGCTGTGGGAAAACAACAAGTTCAATCGACCACGTTTTCTGGCGAGCCCCAACATCACCCTTGAACCCAACACCCCCATCAGCATCAGCACCCCCTATGGGGGCACCATGCAGTTGGTGTTCAATGAGGCCACCGCGGGCCAGACGGTGCGCCTGCGCGTGCGCGGCGTAGCGAAGCACCCGTTTCTGGATCTTTCGACCGGGGCCGGTGACAAACCGGGCTTTGTGGCTGCGTTGAATGCCGCCCAGTTTGACTGGGCAGAAATCAAACTCGCGGGCATAGAGGTGCACTCGCGTGCGGACAAGCTGCGCAAGGTAGTCAATGACGACTACGGCAACGACATGGACCGCTACATCCAAGAGATGAAAACCATCTTCTTTGAAGACCTGTACATGCTGGCGGGATACGCCATGCCCGGCAAAAGTCTGAGCGCGCATGTGCAAGCCATGTGCACTGCCTTGGCGTGGGATTGCACCAACCTCAATTTGCATCGCGTTCCGGGCACCCAGCACATCAACGTAGACGCCTACTCGCAATGCGGCAACGGCTGCTCAGGCAACCCCTATGACCAAGACTGGGGCCTAAACCCACGCGGCTGGGGGGAAAGCCACGAAGTAGGCCACAACCAGCAGCGCGGCATCTTGCAAGTGCATAGCGGGCGCAGCGCCGAGGTCTCCAACAACCTGTTCCCTTTGCACAAAAACTGGCGTCTTTACAAAGAGCTGGGCGACAACCGCAGCAGCAATGCCGTCGCTTACCGCTCCGCGTTTGACATGATCAAGGCCGCGAAGCAAGAAGCGAATCCCAGTGACGGTGCGTATCAACGCATCTGGGGAAATGACGCCTATGCGGTGCAAAACGGCGAACGCATGGCGTTTTACATGCAGTGGGTGCACTACTGGGCACAACGCCAAGCCGATGAGGCCAAAGGCTGGGACATCGTGACGCTGTTGTACCTGCACCAACGGCAGTTCAGCGGCACCAGCGGCGCGGACTGGGCCGCGAACAAAACCAAACTGGGCTACAGCCAGTATGCAAGCCGCCCAGACGTCAGCGGCAACGACAACCTGCTCATCGCGCTGTCGTGGATCACCCAGCGCGACCAACGCGCCACGTTTGACTTGTGGGGCGTGAGCTACTCGGCAGCAGCGGCGGACCAAGTAGCCTCCTACAGTTTTGCTGCAGAGCCTGCACTGTTTTACGCCAACACCAGCACCAACAACCACGCCACGGTGCGTAAAGTTAACATGGACGTCCCCAGCCCTGTGTGGCCGTTTTGATCGCTTTGGGCTAGCTACTGCCCCACAACCACCTCGTTGGCAGTGCGAAAGGCTTCTACAGCAGCCGGTACGCCGCAGTAGACCGTGGCGTGCAGCAGCACTTCTTGCAACTCGGCCACGGTGGCGCCGTTGTTCAAGGCACCTCGGACATGGCCTTTGAGTTCATTTTGCTTTCCCAACGCGGTGAGCATGGCCACCGTGATGAGGCTGCGGGTTTTTAGGTCTAGTCCAGGGCGCTGCCACACGTCGCCCCACGCGGCGCGGGTAATGTGCTCTTGGATGGGTGCGGTAAACGGCGTTGCACTGGCCAAGGCCGTATCCACAAACGCGTCGCCCATGACCTGGCGTCGCATGGCCACGCCTTGCGCAAAGGCAAGGTCCGATGGACTGGCCTGGGGGGATTCGGGGACAGGTGGCATCACTAACTCCTTGGCAAATCAGCAATGGTAGTCATCGCGCGCACGCCCTCCGACGGTAAATGGGCAGCCGACCCATAGCCCTACCCACGCCACAACCCTCAAGAAACTTTATTTTTTAGTCAATAAATGGCCTTGGCGCCCATGGAATATGCGCAGGCAGCTATGCAATCCATAGCAAACCGTCAAACGGCGACTTTGACGCTGTGTGAGGCTTTCTACAATCACGGCATGGCCATTCCACAAAGCTTCATTCAAGAACTCGTCGCACGGGCCGACGTGGTGGAGATCGTGGGCCGCTATGTGCAGCTCAAAAAAGGAGGGGCCAACTTCATGGGCCTGTGCCCATTTCACGGAGAGAAGTCCCCCTCCTTCACTGTGAGCCCCACCAAGCAGTTCTACCATTGTTTTGGCTGCGGGAAAAACGGCAATGCCATCAGTTTTCTGATGGACCACTCGGGGATGACCTTCATTGAAGCGGTCAAAGACCTAGCCCAGCAGTACGGCATGCAAGTGCCTGAAGACGATGCTTCGCCCCAAGACCGCGCGCGTGCCCTGGAGCAGCGCGAAAAGCAAAACACCTTGACCACGGTGCTAGAGCAGGCCTGCGATGCCTATCGCAAGCATCTCAAAGAGTCTCAACGGGCCATTGCGTACTTCAAGGGCCGCGGCCTGTCCGGCGACATTGCCAAACAGTTTGGCTTGGGTTACGCCCCAGAGGGCTGGCGCAGCTTGGCCAGTGTGTTTCCGCATTACGACGACCCGCTGTTGGTGGAGAGTGGATTGGTCATCACCAGTAGCCCCGAAGACGGGGGCGAAGAGAAGCGCTACGACCGCTTTCGTGACCGCGTGATGTTCCCCATTCGCAACATCAAGGGCGAGTGCATCGGCTTTGGCGGACGGGTACTTGGCGACGACAAGCCCAAGTATCTGAACTCCCCCGAGACCCCCGTGTTTAGCAAGGGCCGCGAACTGTATGGCCTGTTTGAAGCACGCAACGCTTTGCGTGACCAAGGCTATGCCCTGGTGACCGAGGGCTATATGGATGTGGTGGCCTTGGCACAGTTGGGGTTTCCCAATGCTGTTGCCACCCTAGGGACTGCGTGCACAGCAGACCATGTGCACAAGCTCTTTCGGTTTACCGATGCAGTCGTGTTTAGCTTTGATGGCGACGCCGCCGGGCGACGTGCGGCGCGCAAAGCGTTGGACGCAGCACTGCCCTACGCCACGGATGTGCGTAGCATCAAGTTTCTGTTTCTACCCGCCGAGCACGACCCAGACAGTTTTATCCGAGCCAACGGGCAAGACGCATTTGCCCAGTACGTAGCAGACGCAACGCCACTCAGCCGTTTTTTGATGGAAGCATCGCAAGAAGGTTGCGATCTGCACACCGCTGAAGGGCGGGCTCACATGGCGAGCAACGCAAAACCCCTGTGGAATCTATTGCCAGAAGGAGCCCTCAAGCTGCAATTGCGCGCAGAGATTGCAGCCCAGGTTCAACTTTCTAGCCAAGACCTCAGCACCTTGTGGGCAGGTGGCAACGCAAAGCCCCAGGCCGCCAATGCAGGGCGGCGCTATGCCGAGTGGCAGGCCCAAGACTACACCGACAACCAAGCTGCGCATTCCGAGCAAACCCATCCTTTAGACGGCGAAGGCGCTTCGGGCTGGGCTGGCAAGCGCAAATGGGAAGGTAAAGGGAAGTGGGATGGCAAAAAAGATGGCAAATGGGAAGGCAAAGGGAAATGGGACAGCAACCGGCAAGTGCGTCCACCACTGCGCGGGCCCTTGGCAAGCAGAGCCGATCACGCGACCCGTATTCTCTTTGGGCACAGTGCACTTTGGGAATCACTGACCCATGAAGACCACCATCTGCTGTGCGAATTACCAGCACCGCATGGGCCATTGATGGCTTGGCTTGAAGCCCAAATGCATGAGCATGGCCCACTGCCCTGGGGCGCATTAAAAGAAGAGCTTTCCGGCCACGAGGGCGAACCGCACGTGTTACGGCTAATGGCAGAGTCCCCGCCCACGGCTGCGCCGGAAAGCGAGTCAGACAAAGAACTGCGTGATTTGCTGAATAGGCTTTTGCTGGAACACATTGAAAAGCAGAAAAATTTGGCCAGCGTGGCGGCCGCGTCGGACCCTGCCGCATTTGCACAGTTTCGCGAGCTCAACGAGCGGTGGCAGCAGCTCAAGCTCAGCATTTCCTTGGCAGCACCAGAGAAAGCGTAGACAAACTGGTATAAAAAAGAATACAAGCTATACTACGAGGTTGTTTCGGCAAGAGCGACAGCAGCACCTCCGGGCTAGGCTAAATGTTGACAGAGTTCACAACCAGCCACCTCACCGCAAGGACTGCATCCCAAATGTTCGCCCTCCCATCTTGCCACTGGGGAATCTAATTCCCTGCATCGCCAACTACGAGCGTCGATTCAGCGACGTAGAAGGCTCCTGTTCTGCAGTCTCGTTGTTTGTTATCAGGTTCTCAGCCCGCACCAAAACGCGCCACATCTGTTCAGTTAGCCCTTCAAAGTCCGACAAGAAAGCCCAACCGTGCCAGCATCCAAGACCACTCTGCCAAAATCCAAAGCCCAACTATTGCAAGAAGCCGCTGACGCACTGCTGAGCGCAGGCGCGGCCGCCAAGAAAAAACCGGGCCGCCCTCCTAAGGCAGCGGCTTCCGCAGAGTCAGAGTCTGATGCCCCTCCCAAAACAGGCGCTAAGCGCGGTCGCAAGCCCAAAGCTGCGCCCCCTGCTGCCACCGGCGGCGGTGACGACTTGGATATGTCGGACATTGAAGCAGATTTGGTTGGCGAACCCGAGACCACTACAGCCACTGGCGAGAAGGTCAAGCCACTGCGCATGAAGATCAGCAAGGCCAAAGAACGCGCCTTGATGAAAGAGTTTGGACTGGATGAAACCGTTCTGTCTGAAGAAGACATGGCCAAGCGCCGCTTGCGCCTCAAAGCCCTGATCAAACTCGGTAAAACCCGTGGCTACCTGACCCATGGCGAAATCTCTGACCACTTGCCCGACAAGTTGGTCGATGCGGAAACGCTGGAAGTTGTGATCTCCATGTTGAACGACATGGGTGTAGCGGTGTACGAACAAACACCTGACGCAGAAACTCTGCTACTCAACAACAACAGCGCCACTGCCGCCACGGAAGAAGAAGCCGAAGAAGAGGCCGAAGCTGCCTTGTCCACGGTGGACAGCGAGTTTGGCCGCACGACAGACCCCGTGCGTATGTACATGCGCGAAATGGGTACGGTTGAGTTGCTGACCCGCGAAGGCGAAATCGAAATTGCCAAACGCATTGAAGGCGGCCTGATGGCCATGATGGAGGCAATTTCTGCCTCCCCCGCCACCATCGCAGAGGTGCTGCGTTTGGGCGAAGAAATTCGCGAAGGAAAAGTCGTCATCACCACCGTGGTGGACGGCTTTACCAACCCTAACGAAGCCGACGACTATGTGGCCGAAGAAGACTTTGACGAGTTCGACGCTGCCGACGACGACGACGGCAAAGGCGGCTCAAAGGCACTGACCAAAAAACTTGAAGAACTCAAGGGTGAAGCGTTAACCCGCTTCGACAGAATGCGTGAGTTGTTCGAGAAGATCCACAAAATTTACGACAAAGAAGGCCACGGCACGCCCAATTACGTCAAGACCCAAAAGCTCTTGAGCGAAGAGTTGATGTCCATCCGATTCACCGCAAAAGCAATCGAACGCTTGTGCGATATGGTGCGCGGACAAGTAGATGACATCCGCAAGAAAGAGCGGGAATTGCGTCGCATCATTGTGGACAAGTGCGGGTACTCCCAAGAACACTTCATCGCAGAATTCAGTGGCCGCGACAAAATGGGCAATATGGTTGCCAGCAACTTGCTCAATCTCAAATGGATTGAAAAGCAAGCCGCTGCGGGCAAGCCTTGGAGCGCGGTCATGGCCCGCAATATTCCGCCGGTACAAGACTTGCAACAAAAGTTGACCGATTTGCAAGCCCGCGTCGTGGTTCCACTGGACCAGCTCAAAGACATTAACAAGCGTATGAACGCTGGCGAATACGCCTCACGCGCTGCCAAGAAAGAAATGATCGAAGCGAACTTGCGCTTGGTTATTTCGATCGCTAAAAAGTACACCAACCGTGGCTTGCAGTTCCTCGACTTGATCCAAGAAGGCAACATTGGTTTGATGAAGGCCGTGGACAAGTTCGAATACCGCCGCGGCTACAAGTTCTCCACCTACGCCACTTGGTGGATTCGCCAAGCGATTACCCGCTCTATTGCGGACCAGGCCCGCACCATCCGTATTCCGGTGCACATGATCGAAACGATCAACAAGATGAACCGAATCAGCCGCCAGCACTTGCAAGAGTTTGGCTTTGAGCCCGATGCATCGGTGTTGGCTGAGCGCATGGAGATTCCAGAAGACAAGATCCGCAAGATCATGAAGATTGCCAAAGAGCCAATCTCCATGGAAACACCGATCGGGGACGATGACGACAGCCACTTGGGCGACTTCATCGAAGACGGCGCCAACACCGCGCCGATGGAAGCCGCGATGCAAGCGGGCCTGCGTGATGTGGTCAAGGACATCTTGGACAGCCTGACCCCACGCGAAGCCAAAGTTCTGCGTATGCGCTTCGGTATCGAGATGACATCCGACCACACCTTGGAAGAAGTGGGCAAGCAGTTCGACGTGACCCGCGAACGCATTCGCCAAATCGAAGCCAAGGCCCTGCGCAAGCTCAAGCACCCCAGCCGTTCCGACAAGCTGCGCAGCTTCACAGACACACTGTAAATACGCGCAAATCTAGCGCTCTACGCCCATCCTTGGGCGCAGAGCGCTATTTTTTTGTTAGCACATCCATATGTAAGGATCACAATCATGGGCTCGGATAGGTCTCAGTACAAACTCGCTGGTGTCATGGGGTGGCCGGTGGCCCATTCGCGCTCACCTGTTATCCATAACCACTGGATCGCTGAGCATCAGTTAGTAGGGGCTTACGTCTTGCTGCCCGTGCAAGCGCAACGCTTGCAGCAGGCCTTGCGGGCCCTGCCCGCGTTGGGGTTTGCCGGATGCAACCTCACCATTCCCCACAAAGTCGAAGCCATGCAATGGGTGGATCACCTACACCCCATGGCCAAACGCATCGGGGCGATCAATACGATTGTGGTCGAGCCAGATGGCTCATTGACCGGTAAAAATACCGATGGGTTTGGTTACATGCAGAGCCTGCTAGATGTACGGCCCGATTGGCAAGCCAAGGCTGGCCCCATTGTGGTTCTCGGTGCAGGCGGAGCAGCCCGTGCGGTAATTGCCAGCCTGATCGAATATGGCGCCACTGAAATCCGCTTGCTCAACCGCACATTCTCTAAGGCCCAAGAACTAAGCCAGGAATTCGGCATACCGGTACAAGCGTATCCTTGGGAATCGCGCGATGATGCGCTTGCCAATGCCAACTTGCTGGTTAACACGACCAACCAAGGGATGCATGGAGAACCTGCTTTAGACATTGCACTGAATGCCTTGCCGTCCACCGCTCTGGTATCAGACATCATCTACGTACCAATTGAGACACCGCTGCTAGCGGCAGCCAAAGTGCGAGGGAACACCACCATCAATGGCTTGGGCATGCTGCTGAACCAAGCACGCCCAGCGTTTGAATCGTGGTTTGGGGTGCGGCCGGAGATTACGCCAACCCTGCTGGCAAAAGTGCAGGCAACGTTTTAGAGAGCGGGTTTATTGCTTCGCTCTTGCACAAAGTCAAAAGCGAACTTCAGTGCGTCTCCGATGGAGCTTTCAATCACGTGGCGCTCGCCTTCCGTCAGGTAGAACATCATGTCCACATCGTGGCGTACATAGCGTGCGGGCAAGCGATTAAGCGCCACACAGGCAACATCAGCGAGCATGTCCATCGTGAACTCTGGGTGCGAGGTCGCTTGGACTGCGACTTCCTCGAAAATGAGTCGTTCGTAGTAGTTATGCACTTGCTCGAAATTGAACACCATGAATATCTCCCATAGATCCAGCTAAATCGCTATTGCCGCGCAACCTTAGCACCTCACACCTACAAAGACAAGTCAAGGGCATCTCCAAGACCAACAGCGCGGGAAAACCATGATGCCCTGCGCCGTCGTTATCGCACAAACTTGCCTTGTCTTCTACGAAACCAGCTATGAAACTTGTAGCATGCCAAAAACTGCGATATAGTTTCCGTTGATTCAACAAACCGCGCTGAAATAGCAAATCGCCATGTGGCTCGTGTGCTTGCCGGTTACAAATCGCATTGAGGAGTGTTAGTTAATGAGTTTGAAAGAATCGGCCGCTACGGGCCAGCTGCTAAGTTTGTTGGAGTCTCGCTATGCCATGCGCGTTTTGTGGGCACTGCGCGATGGGCACGGACAGACATTTCGCTTGCTCCAAGACAGCGTCGGCGGCATCACCCCTAACACGCTGAATACTCGGGTCAAAGAGTTACGCGAAGCTGGGCTCCTGACGCATGGCAGCGAAGGCTATGCGGTCACTGCGCTGGGAGCGGATCTACTTAAACGCTTAGGGGACCTGCAAACCTTCGCTGCAAAATGGTCCAATGCGCAAGCGAAAAAGGCACAGTAGCCCGAAGTAGGCATTAGCGGCGGCCCGCGGGTCACGCCCCATAAAAAAGACAGGCTTGGCCTGTCTTTTTTTATCTCCGGCATAATTTAGGGTTTTCTGGCTACAGCGCGCTTTCAACATGCGCATCTAGCTACATTTTCAATAGCAATAGGACTATCAAATGCAAACCACTGCATCCGGACTTCAATACGAAGACACTGAAGAAGGCACAGGCGCAATCGCCACCAAAGGACAAAGCGTCACCGTGCACTACACCGGTTGGTTATTCCAAGACGGCGCGCAGGGTGCAAAGTTTGACTCCAGCAAGGACCGCAACGATCCTTTCGTATTCCGTTTGGGCGCAGGCATGGTGATCAAGGGTTGGGACGAAGGCGTTGCCGGCATGAAAATAGGTGGTAAACGCACCTTGATCATTCCCGCTGATCTGGGCTACGGAGCACGCGGCGCGGGTGGCGTCATCCCCCCTAACGCGACCTTGAAGTTCGACGTTGAGCTCTTAGGCACTTCGGGCTAATTTGCCCACCCAAATGCAGGAAGTAGCAAAAAATGCTATTTCCTGCCTTGAATTGCACACAACCGCCCCAAATTGCCGCGGGTTGTTATTCCAAAATCGAAGTATTCGCATGTCTGACCACCAATCCCCTACTCCCCCTTCTTCCGCTGGCGTCGACTTTCAGAGCACCGAGGACATGGTCGCGGCCCAGAATTCACACGAGCAGGCGCTCTTGGAACAGGTGCAAGCCGAGCTAGCCGCCTTGCAAGCCAAAAGTAGTGAACTGGCCGACCAGTACCTGCGCGCTAAGGCCGAAGCAGACAATGCGCGCCGCCGTGCAGAAGAAGAAATCTCGAAAGCCCGCAAATTCGCGGTCGAGGGTTTTGCTGAAAGCTTGCTGCCCGTAGTGGACAGCCTAGAGGCGGGCTTGGCGATTAAAGACGCCACGATTGACCAGATCCGCGAAGGGGCGCAAGCCACCCTGCGCCAACTCAGCGCTGCGCTAGAGCGCAACAAAGTGCTGAGCATCAATCCCTTGTCCAGTGACAAGTTCGACCCCCATCGTCACCAAGCCATCAGCGTGGTCCCTTCTGAACAAGAAGCCAACACAGTCGTCAGCGTGTTGCAAAAAGGCTATTCCATCAACGACCGCGTGCTGCGCCCCGCCTTGGTGACGGTGTCTGCGCCAAAGTAAAAGTAGCTGTCGTTGCCGCTGCTTACCCTTGCCCCAAGGGTGGCCAAGGGTTTAAACACCTAAGCACAGCAAGGGCACTTGAAATATCACCAGCAGGCCACAAGTTAAGTTCATCTAGTTTTTGAAAATATCAGGAGTTAATCATGGGAAGAATCATCGGTATTGACCTCGGCACCACCAACAGCTGCGTCTCCATCATGGAAGGCAATACGCCTAAAGTGATCGAAAACGCCGAAGGCGCGCGCACCACACCGTCCATCATTGCTTACCAAGAAGACGGCGAAGTATTGGTTGGTGCATCCGCCAAGCGCCAAGCCGTTACCAACCCCCGCAACACGCTGTACGCAGTGAAGCGCCTGATTGGCCGCAAATTCACTGAAAAAGAAGTGCAAAAAGACATCGATTTGATGCCTTACAAAATTGCCGCTGCCGACAACGGCGACGCATGGGTCGAAGTCCGCGGTAACCGCATGGCTCCCCAGCAAGTCAGCGCCGATGTGTTGCGAAAGATGAAGAAGACTGCGGAAGACTACCTGGGCGAAGAAGTCACAGAAGCCGTGATCACGGTGCCTGCGTACTTCAATGACGCACAACGCCAAGCCACCAAAGACGCTGGCCGCATTGCTGGTTTGGATGTCAAGCGCATCATCAACGAACCTACCGCAGCCGCCTTGGCCTTCGGTTTGGACAAAAACGAAAAGGGCGACCGCAAGATCGCTGTGTACGACTTGGGTGGCGGCACGTTTGACGTGTCCATCATTGAAATCGCTGATGTCGATGGCGAAAAGCAATTTGAAGTGCTGTCCACCAATGGCGACACCTTCTTGGGTGGCGAAGACTTTGACCAACGCGTGATCGACTTCATCATTGCTGAGTTCAAGAAAGAACAAGGCGTGGACTTGGGCAAAGACGTTTTGGCCCTGCAACGCCTGAAAGAAGCCGCTGAGAAGGCAAAGATCGAACTCTCCAGCAGCTCACAAACCGACATCAACCTGCCTTACATCACCGCAGACGCATCAGGTCCTAAGCACTTGAACATCAAGTTGACCCGCGCCAAGCTGGAGTCCTTGGTGGAAGAGCTGATCGAGCGCACGATTGCACCTTGCCGCACTGCTTTGAAAGACGCAGGCGTGAGCGCTTCTGAAATTCACGACGTGATCTTGGTTGGCGGTATGACCCGTATGCCCAAGGTGCAAGAAAAGGTCAAAGAATTGTTTGGGAAAGAGCCACGCAAAGACGTGAACCCTGACGAAGCCGTGGCCGTGGGCGCTGCGATCCAAGGTCAAGTGCTGTCTGGCGACCGTAAAGACGTGCTCTTGTTGGACGTGACTCCGCTGTCTTTGGGTATCGAAACCCTGGGTGGCGTGATGACCAAGATGATCACCAAGAACACCACGATCCCAACCAAGTTTGCGCAAACCTTCTCGACTGCAGAAGACAACCAACCTGCGGTGACGATCAAGGTGTACCAAGGCGAACGCGAAATCGCCACCGCCAACAAAATGCTGGGCGAATTCAACCTCGAAGGCATCCCACCAGCCTCACGTGGCACACCTCAGATCGAAGTGTCGTTTGACATTGACGCCAACGGCATCTTGCACGTGGGCGCCAAAGACAAAGGCACTGGTAAAGAAAGCAAGATCACCATCAAGGCCAACTCTGGCTTGAGCGAAGCTGAAATCCAGCAAATGGTGAAGGATGCTGAACTGAACGCTGCAGACGACAAGAAGAAGCTGGAATTGGTGCGCGTGAAGAACGAAGCCGACTCCAACGTGCACAGCGTGAAGAAGAGCCTGACCGAATACGGCGACAAGCTCGAAGCTGGCGAAAAAGAGAAGATCGAAGCGGCGATCAAAGACTTGGAAGACGCTTTGAAGAGTGACGAAAAGACCAGCATTGAAGAAAAGAATGCGGCACTGATGGCCGCTAGCCAAAAGCTGGGTGAAAAAATGTACGCTGACCAACAAGCCAAGGAAGGCGCACAAGCAGCAGCAGCTGCCGGTGAAGCCCCTGAGCAAGGCGGCGCACAGTCTTCACGCCCTGCAGACGACAACGTCGTCGACGCAGAAGTCAAAGAAGTCAAGAAGGGCTAAGCAGCCTCTACCACGGTAGCTAAACGCGCCGCGTTAAACACTGCAAGGTGCTTAACGCGGCTTTTGTGTTATCAATGGGCGCAGTAAAACATGGCCAAAAGAGACTATTACGAAGTTCTGGGAGTACCTAAAAATGCCCCGGAAGAAGAGATCAAGAAGGCATATCGCAAACTGGCGATGAAGCACCACCCTGACCGCAATCAGGGCGACTCTTCCAAGGTGGCTGAAGAAAAGTTCAAGGAAGCCAAAGAGGCTTACGAGATGCTGTCCGACGCGCAAAAGCGCGCGGCCTATGACCAACACGGCCATGCCGGTGTGGACCCCAATATGCGCGGCGGTGCAGAAGGCTATGGCGGATTTGCCGAAGCCTTTGGTGACATTTTTGGCGACATGTTTGGCCAACAGCGCGGGCGCGCAGGCGGTGGCCGACAGGTCTACCGCGGTGGCGACCTGAGCTATGCCATGGAAGTCACGCTAGAAGAAGCCGCCCGTGGCAAAGATGCGCAAATACGCATTCCTAGCTGGGACAACTGCGATGTGTGCCACGGCACCGGTGCCAAAGTGGGCACGCAGGTCAAGACTTGCGGCACCTGTAATGGCGCAGGCCAAGTGCAGATGCGGCAAGGCTTTTTCAGCGTGCAGCAAACCTGCCCGACTTGTCGAGGTTCGGGCAAGGTCATTCCCGAGCCGTGCATTGCGTGCGCAGGCCAAGGCAAGATCAAGCGCCAAAAAACGCTGGAAGTCAAAATCCCAGCAGGTATCGATGGTGGCATGCGCATCCGTAGCGCGGGCAACGGCGAACCAGGCACCAATGGCGGACCTCCGGGCGACCTGTACATTGAGATCCGCCTCAAGAAACATGACATCTTTGAGCGCGATGGCGATGATCTGCATTGCTCCGTGCCCATCAGCATGGTCACTGCGGCCTTGGGCGGCGAGATTGATGTGCCCACGCTGGCCGGTAAAGCAGCGATCGACATCCCCGAAGGCACCCAAACCGGTAAGCAATTCCGTTTGCGCGGCAAAGGTATCAAGGGTGTGCGCTCCAGCTACCCTGGCGACTTGTATTGCCACATCGCGATTGAGACGCCCGTCAAACTCACGGAGCACCAACGCCGCTTGCTCAAAGAGTTGGATGAGTCCTTCAAAAAAGGTGGTAGCAAGCATTCCCCCTCGGGCGACAGCTGGACCGACCGCTTGAAGAGCTTCTTTAGTTGATACACATCAAGTAAGCGGCACACGCCGCTTGCCCAATGAGCCGCCCGGTCTATAAACGACTTGGCGGCTTTTTTGTGCCCGCTTGGGCCGGCCTGCCAAGCTGCGAGGCAACTCCATGGGCGTTTCTCTTACTTTCTTAGGGGCTGCAGACACAGTCACCGGCTCCAAGTACTTGCTGCGCTGCGAGGGCAAGGCCTTGATGATCGACTGTGGCCTGTTTCAGGGCTACAAGCAGCTGCGCTTGCGCAACTGGGCGCCACCGCCCGAGGCTTTACGGGCGATTGACGCAGTGGTGCTCACCCATGCCCATTTAGACCACAGCGGCTACTTACCGCTGCTGGTCAAAAATGGTTTTCAGGGCCCCATATACGCATCGCCCGGTACGCGCGACTTGTGCAAAATTCTGCTGCCAGACAGTGGCCACCTACAGGAAGAAGACGCCCTATTTGCCAACCGCCATGGCTTCTCTAAACACCGCCCCGCAGAGCCTTTGTACACCCGCCAAGACGCGCTGGACTGCCTGCCACATATCAAGGCCGTGCAAGCCCATGTCTGCTTTCAGCCCATTCCCGGCTGGCGCGTCACGCTACGCCCTGCTGGGCATATTCTGGGCGCATCCAGCGTGCTGGTGGAAGTTGCGGGGCGAAGGATTCTGTTCTCAGGCGACCTGGGTCGCCCCGACGACAGTTTGATGAACCCGCCGGAGCCAGCCCCGGCAGCGGATACGGTGCTCATTGAATCCACCTACGGCAATCGCACCCACCCGCCGGAAGACCTCTTGGCAGAGCTTGGCCCTGCCCTTGCCCGCTTGGCCGCACGCGGCGGCGTGGCGGTGGTGCCCGTGTTTGCCGTGGGGCGCGCACAGGCCTTGCTCCATGCCATTGCTCAGCTCAAAGCCCAAGGCGCAGTGCCCCATGGCCTGCCTATTTTTCTGGACAGCCCCATGGCTGTGCACACCACGCATTTGTTTGAGCAGCACCCAGGCGAGCACCGCTTGAGCCGCGATGAAGTCCATGCCATGACCCACTGTGCCACCATGGTCAACAGTACCGACGAATCCAAAGCCCTAGCAAGCCGCCACGGCCCTATGGTTATTTTGTCGGCTAGCGGCATGGCCACAGGTGGACGGGTGCTGCACCACCTGGCACACCATGCTGGCAACCACCGCAATATGGTGATACTGACGGGCTACCAGTCCCCGGGCACACGCGGGGCTACGTTTGCCAGCGGGGCACGCAGCGTGCGCATCCATGGCCGTGATGTCGAGGTCAACGCCGAGATCGTGCAACTGCAGTCTGCCTCGGCCCACGCAGATGCGGGCCAGCTCTTGGCTTGGCTACGCACCATGCCCACGCCGCCCGACCAGGTGTATGTGGTGCATGGCGAAGCGGCAGCGTCGGACGCCTTGCGCGCACGCATTAGCCACGAGCTAAGCTTGCGCGCCATCGTGCCCGAGCATGGCGCAACCTGGCCCTGCTAAGAGGACTCAGCCTCTGGAGGTCGCTGCAGGAGAAAAAGGCACAATTGAGGCATGTCTGACACCACCTATCTCACCGCTGCCTTTTACAAATTTGTGGACTTGCCCGACTATGAGGCGCGCAAAGCCCCGCTGCTCGCGTTTTGCGAAGAGCACCACGTCAAAGGCCTGATTCTCTTGGCCCGTGAGGGCATCAACAGCACCATTGCCGGTGCGCCTGCCGATGTGCATGCAGTCTTGGCCTACCTGCGCAGCGACCCGTTGTTAGCTGATTTGCATCACAAAGAGTCGTTTGCCGACAAAGCCCCCTTCTACCGCATGAAAGTGCGCCTTAAAAAAGAGATCGTGACCATGGGCGTGCCGGACATCAGCCCCACCTTGATGGCGGGCACCTATGTCAAGCCTGCCGACTGGAACGCACTGATTTCTGACCCCCATGTGGTCGTGGTGGATACGCGCAACGACTACGAAGTCGAAATCGGCACCTTCAAAGGCGCGCTAGACCCACACATCCAATCGTTTTCACAATTGCCCGCATGGGTAGAGCAAGCCCAAGCACTGCAAGCACGCAGCGGCGTAAAGCCCAAGGTCGCCATGTTTTGCACCGGAGGCATACGCTGCGAAAAATCCACCGCCTATATGCGTGCCCAAGGCTATGACGAGGTCTACCACTTAGAGGGCGGCATTCTCAAGTACTTGGAAACCGTCGCCCCAGAGCAAAGTCTGTGGGAAGGCGAATGCTTTGTGTTTGACGAACGCGTCTCGGTGGGCCACGGCCTTGTGCCGGGGCAGCACCAGCTCTGCCGCGCCTGCCGCCAGCCCCTAGAAGATGGCGCCACCGAGTCCCCCTTGTTCGAACTGGGTGTGAGCTGCCCACGCTGCCACGCACACACCACCGACACACAAAAAGACAGCGCCCGCGAACGCCAACGCCAGTGGGAACTCGCCAAGGCACGCCATCAAACGCATATCGGTGCGCAACTGCCTAAGCCGCAAACCTCCCACTAGATAGAGCCCGCGCTAGCTAGTAGCTGCGCATTGAAGTCGACTATGCCCACGTCTCCCCTCCCCATTTTGTACAGCTTTAGGCGCTGCCCTTATGCCATGCGCGCTAGGCTTGCGATAGCCATCAGCGGCCAGCCGTGCGAGTTGCGGGAAGTGGTATTGCGTGACAAGCCGGAGGCATTGCGACTGGCCTCGCCTCAGGCGACCGTGCCTGTGCTGGTGTTGGCAGATAGCACGGTGATTGACCAGAGCTTGGACATCATGCTTTGGGCACTACGCCGCAATGACCCGGAGCAGTGGCTGGGCAGCACAACCGCGGCGTTGCAAGACATGCTGGCGCTGGTGGCCCAGTGCGATGGACCGTTCAAGCACCACTTGGACCGGTACAAATACCCTAACCGCCATGGCCTGAGTGATGGCTTGGCTGACCGAGCCTTGGGCGCCGAGTTCTTGCAGTTGCTTCAAGACAAGCTGGCGACGAATGGCTTTTTGGCGGGGCCGCAGCGGCAGTTGGCTGACATGGCCATTGCCCCTTTTGCGCGGCAATTTGCGCACACCGACCCGGGCTGGTTTGCGGCGCAAAACTGGCCTGCGCTTCAGGCTTGGTTGCTGCAATTTGAGGATTCGGCGCTGTACGCCTCCGTGATGGACAAGTACCCGCCGTGGGAGCCGAGCCAGGAGGTAGTGCAGTTTCCGGCCTAAGTCAAAGCACCCTGCTGCGCGTCAGAGCACTAGGCCACCAAGCCCATGTGGAGTGCGCAGGTTGCTATGTATTAAATAGCATCCTGCACACTATCCATGGGCGCAAGCGGCCATTTTTCCTTAAAAACCCAAGCGCCCGCGGGCAGCGACGTATTCGCGTTTGAGTTGGGTCACGTAATCGGCTGTACTTTGGATTTTGTTGATCGCACCAATGCCTTGGCCGCAACCCCAGATTTCTTTCCACGCCTTGGCGGATGAGCCGCCAAAGTTCATTTTGCTGGGGTCGCTCTCAGGCAGGTTGGCGGGGTCTAGGCCCGCTGCGCGGATGCTAGGCGCTAGGTAATTGCCGTGCACGCCGGTGAACAGGTTGCTGTAGACGATTTCGTCGGAGTCACTGTCCACAATGGCTTGCTTGTAGCCCTCTACGGCGCGGGCTTCGTGGGTGGCGATAAAGGCGGAGCCGATGTAGGCAAAGTCTGCGCCCATGGCTTGTGCTGCCAAGACCGCGTCGCCGGTAGAAATGGCACCACTCAAGGCCAGCGGGCCGTCAAACCATTGGCGGATTTCTTGGATCAGCGCAAACGGGCTCTTCAGCCCCGCATGGCCACCAGCGCCTGCCGCCACTGCGATCAGTCCATCCGCGCCTTTTTCAATGGCTTTGTGCGCATGTTTGTTGTTGATGACGTCGTGCAAGACCACGCCGCCGTAGGAATGCGCAGCGGCATTGATTTCTTCACGCGCGCCCAAGGACGTGATGATGATTGGCACCTTGTACTTCACGCACAAGGCCATGTCGTGCTCTAAGCGGTCATTGCTTTTGTGCACGATTTGGTTGATGGCAAATGGGGCCGCTGGTGCGTCGGGGTGGGCCGCGTTATAGGCAGCCAAGGTTTCAGTGATTTCCTTGAGCCAGTCTTCCAGCAACTCTGCAGGGCGGGCGTTGAGTGCGGGCATGGAGCCCACCACGCCAGCAATGCACTGGGCGATGACCAACTGCGGGTTGCTGATGATGAAGAGTGGCGAGCCGATCACCGGAAAAGGCAAACGGTTCAAAGGTGCTGGCAATGTGGACATGCTTGTCTCCTCAGAATAGGTTTTATTGGGAAAATATGCCGTTTGCGCCCATGAAATATGCGTAGGCGGCTACTATTTACATAGCAACCACCTGCAACACACTGGTCTTAAAAAGCGTCAAGCGCCAATTCAGTAACGCAATCAGCGCCTTCCACAATGCTGTCGCGCAGGCCGGGGGCCTTCACCAAAATATGGTCTGCGTAGAAGCGGGCTGTGGTGATCTTGGCTTGCATAAACGCGTTGTCCACACCTGCGGCCAGTTGCTCTTGGGCCACCAACAAGGCGCGCGCCAATTGCCAGCCTGCCATCACGTTGCCTGCCAGCATGAGGTACGGCACGCTGCCAGAAAACACGGCATTAGGGCTGGCTTTGGTGTTGCCCGCCACAAACTCAATCACGTCCACCAAAGCCTCACGTGCCGCCTTGAGGCGCTTGGCCACGGCGACCGCGTGGCTGCTGGCGCTTTGCAGCAATGCAGCTTCGGTGGCCTCGATTTGGCTCACGATGGCTTTGGCCGTTTGGCCACCATCGCGTGCGGTTTTGCGGCCCACCAAGTCATTGGCTTGGATGGCGGTGGTGCCTTCGTAGATGGTCAAAATCTTGGCATCACGGTAGTACTGGGCTACGCCGGTTTCTTCAATAAAGCCCATGCCACCATGCACTTGCACGGCCAGCGAGGTCACTTCTAAGCTCATCTCGGTGCTGTAGCCTTTGATGAGAGGCACCATGAATTCATAAAACGCTTGGTGGGTTTTGCGCACCTCAGCATCAGGGTGGTGGTGTGCGTTGTCATAAGCGCTGGCGCCTACGCTGGACAAGGCACGGCAACCCTCGGTGTAGGCGCGCATGGTCATCAGCATGCGGCGCACATCGGGGTGGTGAATGATGGGGGCGCTGGCCGCAATCGAACCGTCCACCGGGCGACTTTGCACACGGTCTTTGGAAAACTGCACGGCCTTTTGGTAAGCGCGCTCGGCAATCGCAATGCCCTGCACGCCCACGCCGTAGCGCGCGGCGTTCATCATGATAAACATGTATTCCAAGCCACGGTTTTCTTGGCCTACCAGGTAGCCCACCGCACCGCCGTGGTCGCCATATTGCAGCACTGCGGTTGGGCTGGCCTTAATGCCCATTTTGTGTTCGATGGAAACGCAGTGCACATCGTTGCGGGCCCCCAAAGAACCGTCTTTGTTCACCATGAACTTGGGCACCACAAACAGGCTAATGCCCTTCACGCCTTCGGGCGCGCCACTCACGCGGGCCAAGACCAAATGGACGATGTTCTCGGCCATGTCGTGCTCACCCCAGGTGATGAAGATCTTGGTGCCAAACACCTTGTAGGTGCCGTCAGGTTGGGGTTCCGCGCGGCTGCGCACCATGGCCAGGTCAGAGCCTGCTTGGGGCTCAGTCAAGTTCATGGTGCCGGTCCACTTGCCGCTGACCAGGTTTTCCAGATAGGTGGCTTTGAGCTCGTCTGAGCCAGCAGTGAGCAGGGCCTCAATGGCACCGTCGCTGAGCAAGGGGCACAGGGCAAAGCTCATATTGGCCGAGTTCTGCATTTCACCGCATGCGGAGCCAATGGTTTTAGGCAGGCCTTGGCCACCAAAGTCCGTGGGGTGTTGCAGCCCTTGCCAGCCGCCTTGCACAAACTGCGCAAAGGCTTCTTTAAAGCCCGCTGTCGCGGTGACCTTGCCGTCGGCCCAGCTGCTGGGGGCTTTGTCGCCTTCCCAGTTCAGCGGTGCCAGCACCTCTTGGGTGAACTTAGCCGCCTCTTCCAACACGGCTTGCGCCGTATCAAAACCAGCATCTTCAAAGCCCGGCAGTTGGGCAATTTGGTCGATATTGGCCAGATGCTGCATGTTGAACAACATGTCTTTGACAGGGGCGACATAGCTCATGGGAGTCTCCGAAAAGTTCTTGAATCAAGCAAAACACAATGTGCACGCGAAAAAAAAGGGCACCGCGCGCGATGCCCTTGTTGCCTTCTCGCTTAGAGCGCCGCAATCAGTTCGGGCACTGCCACAAACAAATCGGCCTCTAAACCGTAATCCGCCACGCTGAAAATAGGCGCTTCGGGGTCTTTGTTGATGGCCACAATGACCTTGGAATCTTTCATACCGGCCAAGTGCTGGATTGCGCCGCTGATACCGCAGGCCACATACAGCTGAGGTGCCACGATCTTGCCGGTTTGGCCCACTTGCCAGTCGTTAGGTGCGTAGCCCGCGTCCACTGCAGCGCGGGACGCGCCCATGGCAGCACCGAGCTTGTCAGCCAAGGGGGTCATGACTTCGGTGAACTTTTCGCTAGAACCCAAAGCACGGCCGCCGGACACGATGATCTTGGCAGCAGTCAACTCAGGGCGATCGTTCTTGGCGATTTCAGAGCCAACGTACTGCACACCTGCGTGGGCAGCCGCTGCAGCAATGGTTTCCACTGCTGCGCTGCCACCAGTGGCAGCTGCGGGGTCAAAGCCTGTAGTACGCACGGTCAGCACTTTGGTAGCGTCTTGGCTTTGCACGGTGGCAATAGCGTTACCCGCATAGATAGGGCGCTCAAAGGTATCAGCGCTTACCACTTTGGTGATGTCAGAGACTTGGCCCACATCCAACAAAGCCGCCACGCGTGGGGCAATGTTTTTGCCTGATGCGGTAGCGGGGAACACCAAGTGGCTGTAGCCAGCGGCCACGGCCAGCACTTGGGCTGCCACGTTTTCGGCCAAGCCGTGCGCAAAAGCGTCAGAGTCCGCGTGCAGCACTTTGCTAACGCCTGCGATTTGTGCGGCGGCAGCGGCAGCGGCAGCGGCGTTGCTACCAGCGACCAAAACATGCACATCACCACCGCATTGGGCAGCAGCGCTTACGGTATTGAGAGTGGCACCCTTGATGGATGCGTTGTCGTGTTCAGCGATTACGAGAGCAGTCATGGTGTGTTCCTTAGATGACCTTGGCTTCATTCTTCAACTTGGCGACCAAAGTAGCCACGTCAGGCACTTTGATACCGGCGCTGCGCTTAGCGGGTTCCGCCACGCTCAGGGTCTTAATGCGGGGTGCCACATTCACGCCCAAATCTTCGGGCTTGAAGATGTCGAGCTGCTTCTTCTTGGCCTTCATGATGTTGGGCAAGGTCACGTAGCGGGGCTCGTTCAAACGCAGGTCGGTGGTCACGATGGCAGGCAATGTGACAGACAGGGTTTCCAAGCCGCCGTCCACTTCACGGGTGACGCTGGCTTTGCCATCGGCCACTTCGACCTTACTGGCGAATGTGGCTTGGGGCAGGTTAGCCAAAGCAGCCAGCATTTGGCCCGTTTGGTTGCAGTCATCGTCAATGGCTTGCTTGCCCAAGATCACCAAACCAGGTTGCTCTTTGTCCACCAAGGCTTTGAGCAATTTGGCCACTGCCAAGGGTTGCAGTTCTTCAGAAGTTTCGACCAAGATGCCACGGTCTGCGCCGATGGCCATGGCGGTGCGCAAAGTCTCTTGGCATTGGGTAACGCCACAAGAAACAGCGATCACTTCGGTGACCACACCCTTTTCTTTGAGACGCACGGCCTCTTCAATAGCGATTTCGTCAAAAGGGTTCATGCTCATTTTGACGTTGGCGATATCTACACCGGTGTTGTCCGACTTCACGCGGACCTTCACGTTGTAGTCCACCACACGCTTGACTGCGACCAGGACTTTCATTGCTTCAACTCCAGAGGTTTACGAATAGGGCTTTTACTTGACGTACACGTCAACTGATTGATTCTATGCCGCACCGCATCATTACAAAATAGAACGATCGTGCTTTTTTGCAAATTATAGCCAGACTTTTCACAACGCATGCTTGATTTCCTAGACAGAACGCACCAGACTGCAAAGACAGCAGTGGTATGGCCGCTTTCTTCGCGGTTTGAACCGTATGTCATTTTGGTGCAATGGTGTTGTCGCAATGTAGTGCGTTGCCAAGAAGTTTCAGGGAACATCACGATGAACAAGCCTTTTGACTACCTCCACCCTGCCCTACCCGTGGGCCTGAAACGCGTGCGCATGCCTGTGGTCGCGGCCACCGCGGAGTCACTTAAAAAATATGGCGTGCTGGTGCAAGACCCTGAGGCCCAAAAAATTGAAATCAAGCGCTGGCCTGCCGAGGGCTGGCGGCCGGTGGACGAAGACTCTGGCAACGAGGCCGGAACCACCCAAGGCGAGTTTGTGAGCCAGTGGCGTGGCGACATTTTGTACGGCCGCAACGAAGCCGTAGGCGGCCACTATGTCTTGGGCTACACCCAAATGCCCGAGAAGGCAGACCCCAACCACCAACGCAAGCCCACCCACATCATGCTGTGGCATGCCAACTACCACCCCGATGGGGGGCAGCTGTTTTTCCCCATCGACAAAAAGCCCTTCTTGGTGCCGCTGGCACTGCCCGGGGATGACGTCAAACCGGCGCACTTTGTGTGCTTTTACTTCGACGGCACCCAAGGCTTGTACATCCACCCCAACGTCTGGCACGAGGGTGTGTTTGGGCTAGAAGGCACACAACGCTTTTATGACAAGCAAGGCGCCGTGCATGCCCGCGTGAGTGTGGACTTTGCACGCGAGTTTGGCTGCTTGCTGGACGCCACCATCCCCACCGTGCAATAGACGCACAGACCTGCCTACACCGCCAGATCGGCGAGAATGCAGCCCATGCACGGCTGCACCAGCCGCACAGCATGGCGTGGCGTGGCAGAGCAACTCTGACTTCAACTGCTCTGCAACTCACGCCATTTGCTATGCATTTGGTAGCTGGTTGCGCAATACCCATGGGCGCAAATGGCATATTTACCTCTAAAAACCATCACACAAGGACACACACCATGAGCATTTACGACAAACTGGCTGAACTCAACATCACCCTGCCCCCCGTGGCCGCACCGGTTGCTGCCTACGTGCCCTTTGTGCAAAGCGGCAACTTGGTGTTTTTGAGCGGCCACATTGCCAAGAAAGATGGCAAAGCTTGGGTAGGCCAATTGGGCAACACCACAGAAACCGCTGAAGGCCAACAAGCCGCGCGTGCTGTGGCTATTGATTTGATGGGCACTTTGCACGCCGCTGTGGGCGACTTGAACCGCATCAAACGCATCATCAAGCTCACCTCTTTGGTGAACTCCACAGGCAGCTACACCGAGCACCACCTGGTCACCAACGGCTGCAGCGATTTGTTTGCTGCCGTGTTTGGCGAAAAAGGTGCACACGCCCGCGCGGCCTACGGCGTCGCGCAGCTGCCTTTGGGCGCGTGCGTGGAAATCGACTTGGTGGCGGAAGTCGTTTAAGACGCACCCTCTGAAACGGCGCGCCCACATGTGCGCGCCGTTTGCCCCTTAGGCGCGCTTGCGCAAGCCGCCCATCAGCACGTACTTCAGCTCCATATAGTCATCGATCCCATACTGCGAGCCTTCGCGCCCTTGGCCTGACTCTTTGACACCGCCAAAGGGGGCTATTTCGGTACTGATGATGCCCTCATTCACACCCACGATGCCGCACTCCAGTTGTTCCGCCACCGCCCACACACGGGCCAGGTCGCGGCTGTAGAAATAGGCGGACAAACCAAACGGCGTGTCATTGGCCAGTGCAATGGCCTGCGCCTCCGTGGTGAAGCGGTAGCAGGCCGCTACGGGCCCAAAGGTTTCTTCTTGCGCCATTTGCATGTCCGTAGTAGCGCCGGTGATGACGGTAGGCGCATAAAACGTGCCGCCTAAGGCATGGCGCTGGCCGCCGCACAACACTTGGGCGCCTTGCGCCACAGCATCTGCCACATGGCGCTCAACCTTAGCCAAAGCAGCGGTGTTGATGAGCGGGCCCTGCTCAGCACCTACCTCGGTGGCAGGTGCTACTTTCAGTGCTCGCACGCGCTGCGCCAGTTTTTGTGTAAAGGCTTCAAACACGGCGTCTTGCACCAAAAAGCGGTTCACGCACACACAGGTTTGGCCGGTATTGCGAAACTTGGAAGCCATAGCACCGTCCACCGCAGCGTCAATGTCGGCGTCGTCAAACACGATAAACGGGGCATTGCCACCCAACTCCAACGAGACCTTTTTCAAGGTATGCGCAGCCTGCCCCATGAGCAACTTGCCAATGCGGGTAGAGCCCGTGAACGAGAGTTTGCGCACAACCGGGCTTTGCATCCACGCCTCGCCAATGGCTTGGGCGTCGCCACTCACCACATTGAGCACACCTGCTGGCACGCCCGCCAACTCACCTAACACGGCCAGCGCGTGGGCGCTCAGCGGTGTTTCTTCAGAAGGCTTGAGCACCACCGTACAGCCTGCTGCGAGCGCCGGTCCAACCTTGCGGGTCACCATGGCCAGAGGAAAATTCCAAGGCGTAATGGCCGCTACCACGCCCACCGGCTGCTTGAGCACCAAGACACGTGCGTCCGCCTTGTGCGACGGAATGACATCGCCATTGGCACGTTTGGCCTCTTCGCCAAACCACTCCAAAAAGCTAGCGGCATAAGCCACCTCACCACGCGCCTCCGCCAAGGGTTTGCCTTGCTCGGTGCACAAGATCAAGGCCAAGTCATCTTGGTGGTGCAGCATCAAATCCGCCCAACGGCGCAGAACACCTGCGCGCTCTTTGCCTGTAGTGCTGCGCCATTGCACCAAGGCCGTGGCGGCGGCGTCAACGGCATCGAGCGCTTGCGGCGCGCCTGACTTGGCCACTTGGGCGAGCACCTCGCCACTGGCAGGGTTGGTGACCGCATAGCGCGCATCGCTAGAGGTCCAGTGCCCTTGGATATAACTCTCGGTTTGTAAAAGCTGGGGGAATTGCAAGCGTGATTGCAGGGCGATAAAGGCTGGTGTGGTCGTGGTTGGCATAGGAAATGAAGGTGCAAGCAGGTGCTAAGCGCATGAGGTAAAGCGCGCAATGTAGGACGCCACGCCAGGCACCACAAACGACTTTTTTGATGCAGGTGCATGAGCCATTCGCATAGCCCAAGGGTTAACACCCAAGGTATGAGTTTTTGTCATGCGTGCGCGCCACATTAATCGTTTGCGACATAGGTGCATGGCTTCGCACAATGCAGCCAGTAATCGCAAAACCAACATTTCAAACCCGCAAGGAGACAGGCAAACCATGTACATCGGTGAATCATTTATTGGCAGCGGCCCCAATGCAGCCCACATCAACGTGATGGTGGGGCCTCGTACCGGCCCCGTGGGTTCGGCCTGGGCGGGAGCACTCTCGTCCCCGACCAAGGGGCACCTGCCTTACATGGTGGTGCTGCAGCCGGGTGTGCCCGTCAAGCCCATGACAGCGTTCATCAACAAAGCCGACCTGCGCGGCGAGCAGCACGAAAACATGACCTGGGGCCCTGCCCAAGCGGGTGTGGCCAAAGGCGTGCAAGAGTGTTTGCTAGAAGGCATCTTGCCAGTCGAGGCGGAAAATGACTGGTGCGTGATTGCTGCGGTATGGGTGAATTGGTCCGCCCACGACGCCGACGAAGTGTTCGCCAACAACTACGCCGCAGCAAAAGGTGCCGTGACTGCCGCCATGCGCCAAGAGCCCACGCTCGACGTAGTGCGCAAGGCAGCACTCGATGTGAAGAACCCGTTTTACACCCCTAAGGCCTGAGGAAGTCGATATGGAATACGTCAACCTCGGCAACACGGGCATGAAGGTGTCGCGCCTGTGTTTGGGCACCATGGGCTTTGGTACGCCCCAGTGGCGCAAATGGGTACTCGATGAAACGGCATCTACCCCGGTAATTCAGGCGGCCATTGCGCGCGGCATTAACTTCATTGACTTGGCCGACTTCTACTCAATCGGCGTGTCTGAAGAGGTGGTGGGGCGCGCCATACGCCAAGTGCCACGGCACAAGTTGGTCCTAGCCTCCAAGTGCCTGTACGCCATGAGTGATGACGTGAACGACCAAGGTTTGTCACGCAAGCACATCATGCATGCGGTGGATGCCTCCTTGCGCCGCATCGGCACGGACTACTTGGATCTGTTTGTGGTGCATGGTTTTGACCCATCCACCCCGATGGAAGAAACCATGCAGGCGCTGAACGACGTGGTGCGCGCTGGCAAAGTGCGTTACATCGGTGCATCCACCATGTACGCTTGGCAATTCGTGAAGATGAATTACCTCGCCAAGCTCAATGGCTGGACGCCCTTTGTTTCCATGCAATGCCAGCTCAATGCAGCCTACCGTGAAGAAGAGCGCGAAATGATTCCCTATTGCCAACATGAGGGCATTGCTGTAACTCCGTTCTCCCCCTTGGCACGCGGCTTACTGAGCGGCAATGCTGACTCGCTGCGCAACACCACGGACCAGTTCACCACACTGCAGTACAACGACCCAACTAGCCTAGACATAGCCAAGGCAGTGGCCAAGGTGGCACAGGCGCGCGGCGTGCTGTCGTCCCAAGTGGCTCTGGCGTGGGTGAACAGCAGGCCGGGCGTAACGTCCACCTTGATTGGAGTGGAAACCACTAGCCAGCTAGACCAAAACATCGCTGCGCTAGACATTAAGCTCACACCTGAAGAGCTGGCCGAAATAGACCGCTGGTACACACCCTGTGACGTGATCAATGACTACAACGTGGCGCGCATCCCCCGCAGCGCGCGCTAACTTCTGAAAAGCTCGCCGCTATGGGCATGCGGCGAGCCGAACATAAGAGCCCTTGATTCCATATAACCCTAGGAGACAACAACATGCGTACCCCATTGATTTCTACCCTCGCGCTGGCAGCTGCGGCTTTCACACTGCCTGCACTTGCCCAAACCAAACCCGCTTGGTGTGCGGCAGACAAGCCCGTCAAATTTGCGGGCATCACCTGGGAAAGTGGCCAGTTCTATACCGAACTGGCGCGCTTCTTTGTAGAAAACGGCTTTGGTTGCAAAACCGAAATTGTGCCCGGCAGCACGGCGGTTACCGAAACTGCCTTGGTATCCAACGACTTGCAAGTATGGATGGAGCAATGGGGCGGCCGCACCGACATCATTCGCAAAGGCAAAGAAGCAGGCAAGGTGGACTTGGTGGGCAGCCTGCTGAAAGACGGAACGGTTGAGGGCTGGTATGTGCCCGAGTATGTGGTCAAAGGTGACGCCAAGCGCAACATCAAGGCAGTAGCACCCGACCTGAAGTCTGTGGCCGACTTGCCCAAGTACAAAGACTTGTTTAAAGACGATGAAGACCCGTCCAAAGGCCGCTTCTTGAACTGCCCCACAGGCTGGGACTGCGAAAAGAACAACAACCAGAAGATGAAGGCCTACAAGCTCAACGCCACTTACACTAACTTCAAACCTGGCACCGGCGGCGCGCTGGACGCAACTATCGCCTCGGCCGTCGAACGTGGTCGCCCTATCCTGTTTTACTACTGGTCGCCCGCTGGGCTGATGGGTAAGTACAAGTTTGTGCAACTGCAAGAGCCCGCGTTTAACGAAGCGTGCTGGAAAACCATCTTCGGCTCCACCACCGATGAGGCCTGCGGTTCAGCCACGCCCTCTACCAACCTGAGCGTGGGCGTATCCACTCCGTTCAAGAAGGATGCACCAGAGGTCATCAAATTCTTGTCGGCCCTGCAAATGTCTGGCGACCAGCTCAACCCCATCATTGCCGAAATGGGCGAAAAGAAGACCCCAGCCGCCGATATGGCCAAGAAGTTTGTAGCCAATAACAAGGCCATTTGGAGCACATGGGTGCCAGCATCTATGGTGGCTCAAATTGAGGCCAAGGCCAAGTAAAGCGCCCTAAGCCCTAGGCGCGCAGCAACGGTGGTGTGTGGCTTTGGCCCACGCCCGTGGTGCGCGCCTAGCGCGGAGCTTGGCTGCTACATTGCGCCAGCAACCACCCAATGAGACAGGCCCCATGGATACCTCTGTATTTCTGAAAATCTCGTTTGCCGATGCACTCAACGCGTGGATTGAATCCATCGTGGTGAATTACGGCGACTTTTTGCACGAAGTTTCTGCTTTTCTGCTGCAGACACTCTTAGTGCCCATTGAAAAATTCTTGATTGCTGCGCCGCCTGTAGCGGTGTTGGCATTTATTGGTGTCGTGGCCTGGTTTGGCCTACGCCGCGTGGGGCTTACGGTCGCCTTTGTTGCATCGCTCTACTTCATCGGCTGCTTGGGCCTTTGGGAAAAGACCATGCAGACCCTGGCCATCATGCTGGTGTCGATTATTTTGTGCTTGATTGCTGGGCTACCTATTGGCATCTTGATGGCACGGCATCGCTGGTTGTCACGCGTGCTCACGCCTGTGCTTGACGTGATGCAAACCTTCCCCATGTTTGTCTACATGTTGCCAGCAGTGATGTTGTTTTCGATCGGCAAAGTGCCTGCCGTGATCGCCACTTTGATCTACTCTTTGCCACCACTCATTCGTTTAACGGAGCTTGGCATACGCCAAGTGGATGCAGAGGTGCGCGAAGCCGCGACTTCGTTTGGTGCTAGCACCTGGCAAATCTTGCTGTGGGTACAGCTACCACTGGCCCGGCCCTCCATCATGGCGGGCATTAACCAAACCACCATGATGGCTTTGGCCATGGTCGTGGTCGCCTCCATGATTGGTGCGCGTGGGCTAGGTGAAGACATCTTGCACGGTCTGACCAACTTGGACTTTGGCAAGGGCGCCCATGCCGGTGTAGCCGTGGTGATTTTGGCCATTGTGATTGACCGTATTTCCCAGTCATATGGTTTGACAGCGCGCCAGCGCGCTGCGTTGTCCAAGAAAGGCGGCTAAGCATGGCTGCGATGATTTCTATCCAAAACGTTTACAAAGTATTTGGCGTAAACGCCAAGCAAGGCTTGGAGATGGTTTTGCAGTCTTGCGACAAACGCAAAGTGCTGGAGGCCACCGGCTGCTCGGTGGGCCTGACGAACGTGTCACTCGACATTGAAGAGGGTGAGATTTTTGTTGTGATGGGGCTGTCTGGGTCAGGAAAGTCAACACTAATTCGGCACATCAACCGGCTGATAGAGCCCTCCGCAGGGGCCATAAAAATCCGCGGCAAAGACGTGCTGAAGATGGGCGATGCGGAACTGCGCAAGTTGCGTCAAACCACGGTCAGCATGGTGTTTCAAAGCTTTGGCCTGCTACCCCACTGGAATGTGATTGATAACGCGGCCTACGGGCTTTTTGTCAGCGGCCTCTCTAAAAAAGCGGCCCGAGCGCAAGCCATGCCGTGGTTAGAAAAGGTCGGCCTGGCCGACTACGCCAACAAATACCCCGATGAACTATCTGGCGGTATGCGCCAGCGCGTGGGCTTGGCGCGCGCACTTACCGTAAACGCAGAAGTGTTGCTGATGGACGAGGCGTTTTCCGCGCTGGACCCCTTGATCCGCCATGACATGCAAGACCTGCTCTTGGAGCTACAACGCAGTCTCAAAAAAACCATTGTGTTTGTGACCCATGACTTGGATGAAGCGATTCGCATTGGCGCACGTATTGCCATCTTGCGTGACGGCGAACTGGTACAAGTTGGCACACCGCAAGACATATTGCAGCGCCCCGCTAACGACTACGTGCGCCGTTTTGTGGATAAGCGCGGCAACACCGAAGTAAGCCAGCCGAGCGCAGAGGTGGCACACGCATGAGCCACTACCTCAATTTCATAGGCCAAACGTTTGTCGATACGCCCCATGGCCATCGGTTTTCCGTCACCAACCCTGCAACGGGCCAGCCTGGTGCGAGCGTGGTAGAGGCCAGTGAGCAACAAGTATTGGAGGCAGTGGACAAAGCGCATGCTGCACAGCGCAGCTGGAAAAAGACACCGTCTGCGCAGCGCGCCGTCCACATGGAGGCACTTGCACAACTGCTGGTGCAACGTGCAGGCTTGATAGGCCAAGCGCTAGCGCTTGAGTCGGGAAAAAGCCTAGAAGACGCGACCAATGAAACCATGTATGCCGCCGAGATACTGCGCTTTCACGCGCAATGGGCGCGCCGGGTAGAAGGCGAGATCATTCCCAGCGACAGCCCTGACGAAAACTTGCTGCTGTACCGCGAGCCCATGGGGGTGGTTGCGTGCTTGATTCCGTTTAACTACCCGGTGTACACCTTGCTGCGCAAGATTGCGCCTGCACTCATTACGGGCAATGCCGTATTGGTGCGCCCCAGTAACAATACCCCGACCTCTGCGCTAGAGATCGCGCGCTGTGTGCAAGACAGCGGCTTCCCCGGCAACTTGATTCAGATCATGGTGATGAGCCATGCAAGCGCGCAGCGCATGTGCATGCACCCCAAGGTGGCCATGATGACGCTCACCGGCAGCGTGCAAGCCGGGCAAAAGGTAATAGGCTACTCACGAGCGAACATTGCCAAAGTGTCATTGGAACTGGGGGGCAAGACCCCGGTGATCGTGGAGCCAGATGCCGACTTGGATGCGGTAGCCCTTGCCATTGTCAACGCCAAACTCACCCACTGCGGCCAGTTGTGCACCGCGCCTGAACGGGTCTATGCCCATACGTCTATTCACGATGCCATAGTCCAAAAGCTACATGCAGCCATGCTGGCAAAGACGCATGGAGACCGAGCGACCAACGCAAGCTTTGTGGGCCCCTTGGTCAGTGCTTCTGCACGCGCCAACATTCACGCCATGGTGCAACGCGCTGTCGCAGCCGGTGCACACGTGCTGTGCGGAGGGACGATACCTGAAGGCCCGGGCTACTTTTACCCACCTACGCTGCTGACCCATTGCGAGCAGCACTCAGAAATTGTGCAAGAAGAGTTGTTCGGCCCTGTGTTACCTGTGCTGCGCTATACACATTTGGACCAAGCACTGGAATGGGCCAATGACCACCAGTTTGGCCTGAGTTCCGTGCTGTTTACGTCTGATTTGCGCAAGGCCATGCACGTTGCCAATGGCATTGAGAGCGGAGAGCTGTACATCAACCGCATGCCTGCAGACCCCTATCAGGGCTATCACGCAGGCTGGAAGCGGTCTGGCCTAGGGGGCGACGATGGCAAGCACGGCATGCTGGAATTCACCCAAACGCGCTTGGTCGTTATGAAGTACTAAGGTACCAACGGCCACATATCCATTTGCTTGTGCAGAAACCCAAAACACCTACCGACTCGATGCTATGAAAGTTGTCTCCTTAGAAACCCACGTGGTCGCAGTACCGCCACCGCACTTGGGCGGTATGTATTGGATCTTCGTCAAGATCAAAACAGCCTGTGGTATTGAAGGGGTTGGAGAGGTCTATGCGTCCACCTTTCACCCACGCGTGATGGAACTGGCGATTGAGGACGTGTTCACCCGCTGCCTGCTGGACCATGACCCCCACCATATTGAGCGCTTTTTCCGTGCGGCGTATTCCAGTGGGTTCACCCAGCGCCCTGACCTCACCATGATGGGCATTGTGAGTGGGCTAGAAATGGCCTGCTGGGACATCATGGGTAAAGCGGCAGGCCAGCCGGTGTACCAGTTGCTAGGAGGCAGAGTCCATGAGCGCCTGCGCTCGTACACCTATTTGTACCCGCGCAATGCGGCGGGTCAATTTGACTACGACGACCCTGACTTGGCTGCCAACTGTGCGGCAGAGTTTGTCAAGCAAGGCTTTACGGCCTTGAAGTTTGACCCAGCGGGGCCTTACACCGTCTACGGCGGCCACCATTTGTCCTTGGAGCTGATGGACCAGTGCGAAACCTTTTGCCGCAAGATCCGCGAGGCCGTAGGCAACCAATGCGATTTGCTGTTTGGAACGCACGGCCAGATGACGCCCGCATCGGCCATACGCTTGGCCAAACGCCTTGAAAAATACGACCCTCTGTGGTTTGAAGAGCCGGTACCCCCGGGCCAAAACCAAGCGATGGCAGAGGTCGCAGCCAAGACGAGTATTCCCATAGCGACCGGCGAGCGGCTCACCACCAAGTACGAGTTCTTGGATGTGTTGCAAACCAAAGCCGCCAGCATTTTGCAAATGAACGTGGGCCGGGTGGGCGGGCTTTTAGAGGCCAAGAAAATCAGCGCCATGGCGGAGGCCTATTACGTCCAAATTGCACCGCACTTGTACAACGGCCCCGTTGGTGCTGCCGCTAGCGTGCAGCTAGCTACGGCTACACCTAATTTTCTGATCCAAGAAAGCATCATGACGTGGGGAGGATTCCATAGCGAAGTGGTCAAAACCCCCTTGCGTTGGGAAGAAGGCTTCATCATCCCATCCACGGAGCCTGGGCTTGGCATTGAGCTGGATATGGATGTAGTCCACGCGAACAGCCCCTACACGGGCGAGCGTTTGCACTTGCTGATGGACCCCAATCCCTTTGACGTGCGGGCGCAGTCCAGTGAAGCGTGGAAGAACCGTTGGAACAACGCAAAGCCGCTATGACCTACGACTATGTGATTGTGGGGGCGGGTTCTGCCGGCTGCATCTTGGCCAACCGACTGAGTGAATCAGGCGAACACAGTGTGTTGCTCTTGGAGGCGGGCGGCAAAGACAGCTCATTTTGGTTCAAGCTGCCCGTTGGGTATGTGAAGTCCTACTTCAACCCTAAAACCAACTGGATGTACTACACCGAGCCGCAGGCGGAACTTGCGGGCCGCAAAATCTATGCCCCCAGAGGCAAGGTACTGGGCGGCTCAGGTTCCATCAATGCCATGATCTATGTGCGTGGCCAAGCCAAAGACTTTGACGATTGGGCGCTAGCAGGTAACCCAGGCTGGGGCTACCACGACGTTTTGCCCTACTTCAAAAAACTAGAAAACCACCCGGCTGGTGAAACGGCGTACCGAGGGGCAAATGGGCCGATAGGCATTACCCCTATGAAGCCCGACGCGCACCCCATCTGCGACAACTATTTGGCTGCATGCGCGGAATTGGGCCTACCTCTGAGCGATGACTTCAATGCCGCTCAATTCGAGGGCGCGGGCATCTACGAAACCAATACACGCGAGGGCATGCGCTCCAGCAGCAGCTTTGCTTATTTGCACCCTGCAATGGGTCGAAGCAATCTCACCGTGGAAACCTATGCGCACGCACAAAAAATTCTCTTTGATGACGCCAAAAGAGCCACCGGCGTAGTGGTGCGGCAGCAGGGCGTGGAGCGAACCTTTCACGCCAGAAAAGAAGTCATTCTCGCTGCCGGTGCCATAGGCAGCCCCGCGCTGCTACAGCTGTCTGGTGTCGCAAACGGCACCTTGTTGCACAAACTAGGCATACCTGTGGTCCACGACTTGCCAGCGGTGGGCCAACACTTGTCAGACCATTTGTGCGCGTCGTTTTACTTCAAAGCCAACCGCCCTACCCTGAATGATGAGCTAGGGTCCTTGTGGGGACAGGCACGCGCTGCATTGCGCTACGCATTCACACGCCGCGGGCCTTTGGCGATGAGCGTCAACCAAGCCGGCGGATTTTTCAAAGGAAGCGCGCAAGTACAGCACCCTAACCTGCAGTTGTATTTCAACCCTTTGTCCTACTCCATTCCCCAAAACGTAAATGCAGCGCTGAAGCCGGACCCGTACTCTGGATTTTTGATCGCATTCAATCCATGTAGGCCCACGAGCAGAGGCAGGGTTGAGATCACATCCCGGGATGTCCAAGAAGCCCCTGCAATCCACGCCAATTACTTGAGCACCCAATTGGACTGCGATGAGGCCGTCCAAGGAAGCCACTTCGTACGCAAACTCATGCAAGCGCCAGCGTTGCAAGCCATCACGGTCCAAGAAATGTCCCCCGCCCAAAACGTAACGGACGAAGACAGTATGTTGGAGTTTTTCCGTCAGCAGTCAGGCTCGATATACCACTTGTGCGGTACCTGCGCGATGGGACCTGAGGCGAGCACGGCTGTGGTGAACCATGAACTCCGCGTGCACGGACTTCAAGGCTTGCGGGTTGTGGATGCGTCCATCTTTCCCAACATCACAGCAGGCAATATCAATGCACCGACCATGATGGTGGCCTTAAAAGCAGCAGACTTGATCCTCGCCGCCCCACTAGGCCGCGAGTAGCGCCATGGATTGATCCCGATGAAACTGGGTCAACAGCCAGTCGTGAAACAAGCGTGCCAAGGCTTGGCGCTCTGGCTTGTGGGACACGTCGATGAACCAGTAACCACACGGGCCACTCATTTGCTGCTGGCTATGCCGGCGTAAAACACCCGACTGCAGTTCGCGAACAACCATGGCTTGGTCCACCACCGCCACTCCAGCCCCCGCGACGGCTGCGTTGATCACTTGATCCAAAGTACTGAAGGCCAACCCAGGCTGAGGGTCCACATGGCTTAGCCCATGCACAGCAATCCAGTGCTCCCACACAGGTAAACGCTCTTCTCCATTGAGGATATGCAATAGGGTGGCATTGGACAACGAAGGCGGCAAGTCATTGCGCCACAGCACCGGACTGCTCACCATGATGTGCTGCTCAACCATCAAGCGTTCTGTTTGAACTTTAGGCCACGCTTCGCTGCCGAAAACAACCAAGCAGTCTTGATTCTGCGCGTCCCGCGTTTTCTGGACCCAGTCGGTGGTGATCGATAAGTCAATCATCGGGTAGCGCGCCCTGAAGTCAGACAAGCGCGGTGCCAACCAACGCGTGGCAAAGGTCGGCGGTACATTCACCGCCAAAAGCTGGCGCTGTACCGCCTGTGCAGCCCTGTCAACCGCGCTTTCCAACTGAGCGAACACATCCTCTAGCGAAGCCGCCAAATCCTTACCCACTGGCGTGAGCACCAAACCTTGATGGGCCCGCATAAACAAGGGTTGACCCACTGCCTCTTCCAACTGTTTGACTTGCCGACTGATAGCCCCTTGGGTCACATGGAGCAACTCGCCTGCCTTGGTAAAGCTGGCTGTCTGAGCTGCAACCGAGAACGCGCGCAAGGCATTAAGGGGAGGTAGGCGGCGCATTGCGTGGTTTAAGCGCTGGCAAACGCCTGCGCGCCCAGCATTTCCAAAAATTGTTCTTCTGACATGGGCAAATAAAACAGATAGCCTTGCAGTACATCGCAGCCACTACTTGTGAGGTACTCGGCCTGCTCCGTGGTTTCCACCCCCTCGGCCACGACGCGCAAACTGAGATCACGCCCCAAACCAATAATGGCCTTGACTAGCGCAGCGTCCTTGCCCGTTCTACCGATTTTGCTAACAAAGGAACGGTCAATTTTGAGCTCATCGACGGGGAAACGATGCAAATACGACAGTGAAGAAAAGCCCGTGCCAAAGTCATCAATGCTGACCTGCACGCCCATACGCCGCAAAGCCAGCATGTTGTCTGCTGCAACGCCCCCTTCTGCCAACAGCACCCCCTCTGTGACCTCCAAGGTTAGCAAGCTGCCATCCAAGCCGAACTCAAGCAATAGTTCGTCGAGCTCGGCAATCATGCCCGCCCGGGCAAATTGGCTCGCAGATAGATTAAGGGCGATAGAAGTAACGGGAACACCCGCCTTGCGCCAGCGCGCGAGATGCATGCATGCCTTGCGCAATACATACGTGTCAATAGCGCGCATGAGATTGGCGCGCTCTTCAGCAAAAGGAATGAACGCGCCCGGACTCAACAAGCCAAACCCGGGCCGACTCCAACGCAGCAAAGCCTCGGCGCTGACAATGGTGTGGGTTCGCGCATCTACTTTAGGCTGAAAGTAAAGTTCTAACTCATGGTTAGACAAGGCCGCCCGTATAGCGACTTCCATGGGCAGCACTTCGCTGGCTCGCTGCCCCATGTCGGGCGTATAGCACTGAAAACCATTGCGCCCATATTCTTTGGCGCGGTACATCGCAATGTCGGCATTCTTGAGGAGTGTTTGTGCGTCGTCCCCGTCATAGGGGAAGGAGCTTATGCCGATACTGGGCGTAATGGCGAAGTTCACCCCCCCCACCTCAATCACCTCTGACAGAGAGGCGATGATTTTCTCCGCAATGACCATTGCGTCTTCCTTTCGCCCAATGGCAGGGAGTAACAGCACAAACTCGTCACCGCCCATACGACTTAAGGTGTCGGACTTGCGCAGCAATAAAGACACCTTTCCTGCCACATGGCGCAGCACTTCATCTCCTGCGTCGTGTCCCAGGGTGTCGTTAATTTGCTTGAAGTTATCGAGGTCAATGAATAGCACGGCGATGACTTGCTGATTACGTACGCCAGCCGCTAGGGCCTGTTGCAGGCGGTCCATCAGTAAGGTGCGGTTGGCAAGCCCAGTCAGCGCATCATGCGTGGCCATATGCTGCATGCGGTGCTCGGACGAAATACGCTCAGACACCTCATGCTCCAACTCGCGCGCGCGGTTGGTCAGCGCTTCATCACGCTCACGCAGGCGAGACGCCATGTGTATGAAGTTGCGGGCCAAACGACCAAGTTCATGGCCTTCCCGGTCATCTAGCTCCACTTGCAAGTCCCCCTTGGCAATGGACGCCGCCGCTTGACTCAAACGACCAAGCGGAACCGCCACCTGTCTGCGGATAATCCATGCAAGCAAAACCAGCTGGACTACCAAGCCCACCAAGCCGCCCAGCAAAATGACTTGTGCCGAGGCATACGCTCGGGTTTGCAACAAGGCCTTGGGATACACGGTTACCAAATGCCAGTTGGGTCCACGGATGCGCGACAACCCCAGATAGTACTGCCCATCTGCAGACTCACGCACTTCGGGGTACATACCCGCTTGCATAGCGAGCTCAGTGACATTGCTGAGCAAGGGATCGTTCAAAGTACTGACCTTGAGGTTGCCACCCGCCTTGGCGATTTCCTCCATGCGGTCGGGGTGCGCAATCAGTCTGCCATCGTCACCAAGCAAGAGGTTGTAGGTCCCCGGTATTTGTTGACCAATGGTCCGCTTGACCAGTTCATCGACTGATAAGTCTTGCGAGACAGTGCCTATCCACTCACCCGCAAAGTCGGTTGGCGTAATGGTAGACACCATGTAGATCAAGGCCTTGTCATCCCAATACACCTCCGTCCAAAGGTTCTGGCGCAATGGGTTATTAAATGGCGAAGAGTTTTTGACGGGCGGGTAGTCGAAGTTATTGGTCGTTTTGTCTGCCTCTTTGCCCCAGTTGACCGAGGGCGAATACATGATGAGCGCCACGCCTGGCAAGTCAATGTAGGCAGAGTAGTAGCGTGTCGTCATCGCCGGGCCCCACTCTCGCAGCAGACGAAAGGCGATAACCACTTGACGCCGAATCGCCGGAGTTAGGGCTACATTTTCTCGAATGTAGATGGAGGGTAGATGCTTGTGGTCATCGCGCTCTTTGCGTACCCGCACTAGGCCATCGGGATAGCGTGAAAACCACTCATCAAACTCGGCTTTGGGATCTTGTGCTCCCATCATAGCCAGCCTACGGAGGTACTCATTGCGCAGCTGGTAGGTGTTTTGCTGCGCCTCAACAAAAGCCGCAGAGTCATGGTTGGAGCGCTGGGTAATGGCGGAGAAGAGGCTATCCAGTACCTCTTCGCGCATGCTATGAATACTGTTCTGGTAGGCCAGAAGCGTCACGCAGGCAATAACGACCGCAATCACCAGCCCTATTTGAAACTGAATCCGCCGCGCAATACTCAGAGATGGAGTTTTCTTAAACAAGGGCTTACTCTTCGCCTGTCAATAGTTAGGGGAACCCGGAGGTGCGGCAAGGGCCAACCGACTTGACCGCGGGTCATCATATGCATCACTGACGACGAAGACCGCAACAGCCTCCTTCATGCGGCTCGCTTGTTCACGCAAGCTTTCGGCTGCGGCGGCACTTTCCTCTACCAGGGCGGCGTTTTGCTGTGTCATTTGGTCAAGACTGCCTATCGACTGATTCACTCCGGCAATGCCTTCGCTTTGCTCAGCCGCCGCTTTGGTGATCTCAGAGATTACGTCTGCCACGCGTTGCACCGACTCCACAATATCGTTCATCGTGGCTCCTGCATCGGTCACCAGTTGGGTGCCCGACTGCACTTTTTCCACGGAGTTGGCAATGAGTAGCTTAATCTCTCTAGCAGCATCAGCACTTCGTTGGGCAAGACTGCGGACTTCACTGGCCACCACCGCAAACCCGCGCCCTTGCTCTCCCGCACGTGCAGCTTCTACAGCAGCGTTCAGCGCCAAGATGTTGGTCTGAAAGGCAATACCGTCAATCACGCCAATGATGTCTGCAATCTTTTTGCTACTTGCATCAATGGCTTGCATGGTTTGCACCACCTGTCCGACTACTGAGCCCCCGCGCTGGGCAACCGAGGTGGCGCTGGCCGCCAAGCTGCTGGCTTGACGGGCGTTGTTGGCACTGCTTTGGACCATGGATGTCAGGGCATCCATGCTGGAGGCGGTGGACTGCAAATTACTAGAGGTCTGCTCTGTGCGCTGTGCCAAATCGTTGTTGCCACTGGCAATTTCTGCGCTGGCAGTGGCAATGCTGTCTGTGCTGCCTCGCACCTCCGACACCATGCGCCCCAACGACCGATTCATCACCGCCAACGAGCGCATCAAGTCGCCAAACTCATCCGCACGTGATTCGTCCACATTGGCACTCAAGTCACCCTGGGCAATCTGAGCCGCAAGCGCATTGGCCTGCAACAAAGGGCGATTGATAGACCGAATCAAAAAACCAGCACCAATCAAGATACCGGCCATTACCAAGCCAATGGCGCCACCCGCCTTATAGACCAAGCCTTGACCTCGTTTTTCGTAGTCGGCTTGCATCGCTTGGTTGGCAGCGTCCTGCATCGCAACAAACTCTTGGAATGCAGCATGCACCGCCGCATTAGCGGGGCGATACTGCTGCTCGACAAAGTCTTTCAGTTCGGTGGGCTTGGTTACTTTGAGAAGCGCCGCTTGGGCGGTGAGGTCCAGCATTTTTTTGCGTAATTCGACGATCTTGGCTATTTGCGCCACATCTCGTTCAGACAATCCCATCCCTTCGATAGACTTTTGCAAGTCCTCGGTCTTAGCGTTAGTCGTTGCAATTTCTTCTTTAAACGCAGTGCTCACACCGGGATCGGTAGATACCACGACAGCATAGGCGCGTGTAGCATTTACTTCAGAGAGCGCAGCCCACTGGTTAGCAGCCTTGATGCGTAGCAGCATATCGCTGGTAGCTTGGCCAAACTGCGCCCGTGAGCGCGTCGATGCAGTGGACGTAAACGCCACAATCAGCGCCAGCACCACAATCATTGCGGCCATAGCAGACCAAAGTTTGGTTGCCATTCTCAGACGATCTAAGCCCATATCGGCACCCCAGTTAACGAATTATTAAAGACCGCCAAGAATGTCTGAATATGGGAGGGTCCGCGCTAGAGAAAACCCTTGCTTTGACGATAAGCTGCCATATCTTCAGCCATATGTAAGCTCCGCCTATGGGGGTAAGCGCCTGATAGGCTGCGAGGCTACGCGTGCCAGCATGTGTGCGTCGACGCATGGTGCGCCCACTTCAGCAAGTGGAACGAGAACAAAGGCGCGTTCCCACATCCTAGGGTGCGGCACTACCAAGCTTGGACTATGCACTTGCCCGTCGCCGTACAAGAGCAAATCTAAGTCCAAGGTGCGAGGCGCATTGCGATAGGGCCTCAGACGTCCCGCTTGCAACTCTATGGTTTGCAGGCAGACCAGCAAGTCTGGCGCACTCAAGCGAGTTTGGAGTTTGAGCACAGCATTGGTGTAGTCAGGCCCACTGGAATCGATGGGTGCACTGCTGTACAGCGAAGAGGCTCGGCATTGGGCGATGCCGGGATTCGCCGCCAAGGCTTGCACTGCACTGTGCAGTGCGTGTGCGGGATTACCTAAATTGGCGCCTAAACCAATATAAGCCGTGACCCAGTCGCGCATCTGGCTCCCTACTGCGCTGAGCCACCCGCGGACGCATCACTGCCGCCACCTTTAGCGGCACCAGAGCGACGACGACGACGGCGCTTGCGAGGTGCATCGCCCGTGGCAGCAACATCCTCTGCGTCATTGCCCCCACTGGAAACTCGTGCTGCACGGTCCTCATGTGTATCCGATACTGCACGCGTAGGTTGAGGAGCAGCCACGTTCACTGATACAGATCCTGCATGCGTAGTAGGTTTTGGCGCCCGGGCGACACGCGGTGTACGCTGGCGCTGTTGCTGCTCTTCGCGGGCTTGGTCTACCAAGTCTTGGCGCAGATTGTCGTCACCCACGCTGAACTCTTGCCACCAGTCAGCCAACTGCTCTTCCACCTCTGCGGCTTCTGCGCGCAAGCGCATGAAATCAAAGGCGGCACGGAAGCGCGCTTGCTCTACCAAGCCAAAAGGCGCACTGCCCACCCGCTTTTCAAAACGTGGCTGCATCATCCATATTTCACGCATGTCACCGGCCAACTTACCGCGCCCAGAAACATCACCAATGCGCGCGTTGAACACTTCGTCTATGGCATCTTGCAGTGCGGGGTGGGAATGCTGACGCTCTTGAATACGCCGTGCCCAACCGTCGCGCACATCCGCCCACAACACGCAGGCTAGCAAGAAACTAGCCGCAACTGGCTTGCCCTCCGCCACGCGGCGGTCAGTGTCTTTCAACGCGGAGCTCACGAAATCTTGCTCTGCGCGCTCAACCACCACGTCCAACAATGGGTAGATGCCACGGGCCATCCCTAAAGACTTCAAGGTTGCGATCGAAGCCAAGGCATGTCCGGTCTGCAGAAGCTTCAGCATTTCGTCAAACAAGCGACTTTGGGGAACATCTGCCAAAAGCGCTTGCGACTTGACGAGCGGCGCGGCCGTTTTGGTATCTAACTTGAAGCCCAACCCACTCAGCTTCGCAGCGAAGCGCACGGCGCGGATGATGCGCACAGGGTCTTCACGGTAGCGGGTGGCAGGGTCACCAATCATGCGCAGGGTGAGGTTTTTGGCATCCTTCAACCCACCGTGGTAGTCCACCACGATTTGGGTTTGGGGGTCGTAATACATGGCATTGACGGTGAAGTCGCGTCGCACTGCGTCCTCTTCTTGAGGGCCCCACACGTTGTCGCGCAAGACCCGGCCCGTGCTGTCCACCGCGTGTTTCAGGCCTGCCAGCTCGCTCTTGCTGGTTTTCTCGTTGCCTGCCACTTGTTCAGCCGCAGCATTGTCTAGGTAAGCCCGAAAGGTAGAGACTTCGATCACCTCGTGCTCACGGCCCCGGCCATACACCACGTGAACGATGCGGAAACGCCGTCCAATGATGAACGCCCGACGAAACAATCCTTTGACTTGCTCGGGCGTGGCATTCGTTGCCACGTCAAAGTCTTTGGGTTGCAAGCCCAAGAGCAAGTCGCGCACAGCGCCCCCCACGATGTAGGCCTCAAATCCAGCCTGCTGAAGCGTACGCAACACGGAAATGGCGCGTTCGTCCACCAAAGCAGGGTTGATCCCGTGGCTCTCCACACCCACGTCAACGCGTTTGCCGAATTGCGGCTTCTTGCTGCGTGCAGCACCCGATGGTGCCTTGCCCAGTAGCTTGTCGATAAAGTTTTTAATCATGTTTTTTGTAATTGAGCGCGGTCGACACCAGGCCGACTGCAGCGAGCCCACCGTTGAGGCTGCGCCGTTTGCAGGGAAACTGGAAAAGACATAAGCAAAGCCCAAGCCAGTTTAGGCAAAGAGCTCGAGTATGCGCCATCCGCGTGCTTCTGCCACCTTGCGTAGTTTGGCGTCAGGATTGGTCGCTATCGCCACATTCGAGCGCTCCATGATGGGCAGATCGTTGTGAGAATCACTATAAAACGTGGTGTGCACTTGGTCCCACGCTAAACCACGTTGCTGCAACCATTGAGTCACGCGGGTCACTTTTCCTTCGCGAAACGAGGGTGTCCCTTGGATTTCACCGGTGTACCACTGGGTCTCTGGGTCACGGGCAAGCTCCACAGCCAATAGCTCCTGCACCCCAAATGCATCCGCAATAGGACGTGTCACAAACTCGTTGGTCGCCGTGACCAAAACCACGGCATCACCCTGGGCCTGGTGTTTACGGACCAAGTCCAAGGCTTGGGGCCGAATCGCCTTATGCATGACAGCGCTCATAAAATCGGCGCGAGCTGCTATAGATTTAGAAGCACCCTGCCGCCTGATCGCCTCTGTAGCAAACCGCACGTAAACGTGTGGGTCTAAGCTGCCATCTGCGTATTGGGCATAGAAGGCGTCGTTTTGTCGTTTGAACTCGACAGCGTCTACCCACCCCAAGTCCATCGTAAATTCGCCCCAAGCGAAATCTGAGTCTATGGGTATGAGAGTGTGGTCCAAGTCAAACAAGGCAATGCGGGGCAAGCTCATGCGTTCTCCATCATGGATTTGATCAGTGGCACCGTGATGGCTCGCTTGGTTTGCAATGCGTATCCATCCAGCAGATCCAACAGTTCCATCAAACTGCCCAAATCACGGCTGAAGCGAGACAGCATAAAGTCCATGACCTCATCACTCAAAAAAACTCCACGGGCATCCGCCGCTTTACGCAGCACCGCGCGTCGTTCTGGTTCACTCAGTAGATGCAGCGCAAAAATATGCCCCCAGCCCAAACGGGTCCGCAAATCGTCGCGCAGCAGCAACTGCGTGGGTGCAAACTCGCCTACAGCCACCACCGGCCGCAAATGCGTTTGCGCATTCACAAACCAGTTGAAGGCAGCCTGCTGCTGCGCCGCGGTGTACAAATGCACATCGTCCATAAAGACAGCAGCCCAAGTCTCGTCGTAGTCAGGTACATCAAGTACCGAAGCATCCAGCCAGCCCGCGCGCGCGCCTTGCTCACGCAACGCTTCCCGCAAAGCTTTAAGTAAATGGGTTTTCCCGCTGCCGCTCGGCCCCCAAAGGTAGGTAGGCACGGGTGAGCGGCTGTGGGGGGTGCCCTTCACGCCGACCCACAGCTCTAGGTGCTTGAGCGGGGCATCATTGGGGCCCGCAAAAAAATTTGACAAAGTGGGGCCGGTTGCAAGCCCAATATCCAACGCAATTTGCTTCATGCTAGTTAGTGTTTTTCATCTGTCTCGCGAACTGCATTAGCCTTGGTACAAGCGACTTGCCAGATACCCTACCTGGACCCGCCGTATGGCCACTAAAAGCACTGCACTGGCGGGCAGGGCCACCAAGACACCCACAAATCCAAACACCTGCCCAAACGCCATCAATGCAAAAATGACCGCCAGCGGGTGCAAACCAATGCGCTCCCCCACGAGGCGAGGGGTCAGAAAAAAGCTCTCAAAAATCTGTCCAAATCCGTAGACCACTGCCACCATCACCATCGCATACCCCACGCCACTGGAGGCGGAGAACTCCAGCAAGCCCGCAAACACAGCAAGAATCAAACCCAAGCCAAAGCCTAGGTAGGGCACAAATACCGCCAAGCCGGTAAACACGCCAATAGGCAGCGCGAGATCAAGGCCAAACATGGCCAGCCCCGCGCTGTAGTAAAGCGCCAAAAGCCCCATGACCAAGAGTTGGCCGCGCAAATACTGGCCCAAGATATCGTCAGCCTCTGCCAAGAAAAGGTCGGTGGCAGCTCGCATGCGGGGAGGCACCAATGCACGCAGTTTCGCCACAAACCGCGTCCAGTCCATCAACAGGTAAAACAGGACCACAGGAATCAGGATGGCGTTACCCAAAATAGCAAAGGCCACACTGCCCCCAAGTTTCACAGAGGTCACCACAGACGCGAAGGCATCTTCAAAGTTGGCCGTCAAGTACTTCAGGGCAAAAGCCTTGATGTTCACGACATCTAAAGAAAACTTAATGCCCCATTGGGCAAACACTGGCTTGATGGTCTCATTGAGGCTATCTAAAAGCACCGGCAGTTGCTCGCGCATGAGAGGCAACTCCTTCACCAAAATCGGCCCAATCAAAAGCAGCACGCCCAACAAAAGCAGAATAAACACGCACTCGACCACGACAACTGCCAGCAGCCGGGGTATGCGACCTTTGCCAAGGTCATCCAACCAGTCCACCACAGGTGTCAACGCGTACGCCAGCACAGCAGCCACCACGAAGGGAGACAGCACAGGCGCCAAGAACCAAAGCACCGATGCGACGAGCGCCGCAATCAGGGCCCAGGCACCGATACTTTTTTGGGTTGGGGAAAATTGCATACAGAAACGGGCGGGTAAGCCTTTAAAATCTTGGCAAATTCTATAGGGCTCTGCAGGTGCAGGCGCCACAAGCCAATTCACATGACCCAAACCTCAGCCCCCACCCCCCTTTCCTACAAAGATGCTGGCGTAGACATTGACGCTGGTGATGCGCTGGTTGAGCGAATCAAGCCGCTTGCCAAAAAGACCATGCGCGAAGGTGTGTTGGCTGGCATAGGCGGCTTTGGTGCCCTGTTTGAAGTACCTAAGCGCTACAAAGAGCCAGTGCTCGTCAGTGGCACCGACGGCGTGGGTACCAAGCTCAAGTTGGCATTCGAGTGGAATATGCACGACACCGTGGGCATAGACCTCGTGGCCATGAGTGTCAACGACGTGCTGGTGCAGGGTGCCGAGCCTTTGTTTTTCTTGGACTATTTTGCTTGCGGCAAGCTGGATGTAGATACCGCAGCCGCGGTAATAGGGGGCATCGCCAAGGGCTGCGAGCTGTCAGGCTGCGCCTTGATCGGTGGCGAAACTGCAGAAATGCCAGGCATGTATCCCGCTGGCGAATACGACTTGGCAGGCTTCGCGGTGGGTGCCGTAGAAAAGTCCAAAATTCTGACAGGCGCAGATGTACAGGCAGGTGACGTGGTGTTGGGCTTGGCCAGCCATGGGGTGCATTCGAACGGGTTTAGCTTAGTCCGCAAGTGCATTGACCGTGCGCAGGCGGCGGGTTCAACGCCCGATACTTTGGACGGAAAGCCTTTCAAAGAAGCCATCATGGAACCGACGCGGCTCTACGTCAAAAACGTGCTGGCGGCCTTGGTGGCGCACCCCATCAAGGCTCTGGCCCACATTACAGGGGGAGGCTTGCTTGAGAACATCCCCCGCGTGCTGCCTGAAGGCATGGCAGCCCAACTCACAAAGGGCAGCTGGCCTCAGACTGAGCTTTTTGCGTGGCTGCAAACCACTGCTGGCATTGACGATATTGAGATGAACCGTACGTTCAATAACGGCATTGGCATGGTCGTGGTCATAGGTGCCGCTGAAGCCGATGCCTGCGCCCACACTTTGCGTGCGCTGGGCGAGTCTGTTTATGTCATAGGCTCCATTGCGCCGCGTGATGCGGGCGCGGCCGTCATCGTTACCTAAGGCAACACGGCACCCCGCTCTGCGGCTTGCTGCGTAGCTAAAGACCTATAAAAAAGGTCTTTCCCCCTCAGTTGCTAGTAATTCAATAGCTGACTGCGCCCGTATTCTCTGGACAAACAGGCATTTCTGCCCCAAACTTCCGTCACAAATTGTTACGGAAGTCGTTGTATGCCGGTGATTGCAGTCATTAATCGCAAAGGTGGCAGTGGCAAAAGCACGCTAGCCACCCACTTAGCGGCGTGGATGGCCCACCATGGGCTCTCTGTGATGTTGGGGGACGTCGATCGTCAACAGTCAACGCGCGCGTGGCTCAAGCGCCGCGCTCCTGAACTTCCCCCCATCATGCCTTGGACTATTGACCAAAAAAACGTGTTGAAGGTACCGACGGGGGTCACCCATGTGGTGCTCGATACACCGGGTGGCATCCACGGGTTTGAATTGGCTAAAGTGGTCATGTCTGCCGATGCCATCATCATGCCGGTTTGCCAGTCCATGTTTGATCGCGAGTCGGCGCAGGCCTGCCATGCAGAGCTGTCTGTGTTACCGCGTGTAGCCTCGGGGCGCTGCAGACTCGGGGTAGTGGGCATGCGCATTGATGCCCGCACCAAGGCTGGCGACAGCCTGCAGGAATGGGCCAAAGGTCTCAACGTTCCCTTTGTGGGGGTTTTGCGAGAAACCCAGCTCTATGTGAAATGCTTGGACACCGGGCAGACGCTTTTCGATGTCAAAGGATTTGCAGGCAGCGTGGACCAATTGCAATGGGAGCCCATTTTGGAATGGATTCGGCCAGCGGCGAAACTCTTGCCAGCGCCACAGCCAAGCGAACTTTTTGCGGTCAACGCTCCTGTGCATGAACCTGCAAAGCGGCCCCATACTCCACGACCCGCAAGTCTGATGCCTGCCCAAGAGTCATTTGTGCATGGTGATCGACTTGGAATTATTGCTTCGGCCAAACCGCCAAGCCAAGCTGACCTTGCTCCCCATGACGATCTCAGCTTTGGTCGACACAGCCACGATGCGGCGCGCTTTACGGCCCCACAGTTTCCTCTGCGCCACTAAACCAAGGGCATAGCCCTCACTTACAGGCTGCGCAAAGTTTCTACTTGGTGGCTGATAGAACCAAAGTCGACGCCAATTTCAGATGCTTGTAGGTACGCTTCCAAATCCTTGAGGGCTTGCGCTGTGTTGCCCAACTTGGCATGGACCAAGCCACGGTCACGCAATTCGGTACTTGCCTTGGGCAAAAGCACGACCAAACGCTCTTGCACAGCCAACAGCTGCGGCCATTGCGATTCAGACTTGTAGATTTCTTTCAGGTTGTGCAGCATGCGCGCCAAGATGTCCCTCGGCTTGGCCCCTCGTAAGTAGGCACCCAGCGGAACATCTGCATCCGCATCCCAACCGCTGACGGGTCTGAACGGCTCTAACATCTCGCTCAAGCGCTCACGACTTAGGGACTGGCCATCGACTGGGTCAATGACCGCCTGCCCCATGGGAAGCATTACCTTGACCAAAAAATGTCCCGGAAAGGCGATTCCCTTGACAGACAAGCCCACCCCCTGCGCTAGCTCCATCCATAGCACGGCAAGAGAGATTGGAATCCCCCTGCGCGACTCCATCAGGGTGTGGACAAAACTATTGGAAGGGTTGTAAAAATCATTGAGGTTGTTGGCAAACCCCATTTCCTTGTAAAAGAACTGGTTGAGGACTTTGAGTCGTTGCAGGGGACCTGCATCGGCGGCAAGGCGCTGGGCAACACGCGCGCCCCATGCGTCAACCTCCAGCAAAACGCCCTGCACATCTAAATCAGGCTGCGTATCCTGTGCCAAACTCACAGCCGCTTCCAGCAGGGGAAAGTCATCGTCACCGCCCGTGAGCGTAGAAAAATACGCGATCGGGCTAGGCGGGGTTAGCGACAGCTGCATAGCAAATCCACCCTTTCTCTGATCAGTTAGCGGCGCAAAAACTGCCGTGGGTTAAGCCCCGTCGCCCAGATAGCACCAAAGTAAACGCCCGCGGCCCCCAATACACATAGTACGAGTAGACCTACTCGCTTCAAACTCTCGCTGCGCATGGCAACCCAGTCGAAGCTGTTGCCAACCCACATGAGATAGAACGCAAGCAAGGCACTAGCCGCAAGAACCTGAAGCACAAAGATAAACCACCCTGGCTGAGGTTGGTAGCTTTTTCTGCGAACCAAGCCAATTAACAGCCACAGTGCGTTGATCATTGCGCCAACGCCTATAGACAAGGACAAGCCTGCATGCTGAAACCAGGGCACAAAAAGCAAATTCAACAATTGGGTGATTGCCAACACCACGATAGCAATGCGGACCGGTGTGCGAATGTCTTGGCTAGCATAGTAGCCAGGCGCCAACACTTTGATCGCAACAATTCCGATCAAGCCCACACCCCACCCCATCAAGGCCAAGCTGGTTTGCTGCACATCCACTGCAGAAAAAGCCCCGTAGTGGTACAAAACGGCAACCAGAGGCTTTGCAAAAATCAACAGGCCCAACGCACACGGGACTGCCAGAAAAACCACAATACGCAAGCCCCAATCCAAGAGCGCCGAGTACGTTTGCGCATCACCCGCAGCCTTAGCTCCCGCCAGTTGCGGCATTAAAACGACACCCAAAGCCACCCCCAGCATCGCGGTCGGAAACTCCATAAGCCGGTCGGCAAAAGTCAACCAGCTGACACTCCCCGTCGGAAGATGGGAGGCAATTTGGGTGTTTATGAGAAGCGATATCTGGGCCACGCTCACCCCCAAAAGGGCTGGGGCCATGAGCTTGAGAATCCGCTGGCTGCCAGGGTCAGCCCAGGCAGCTTTCAGATCACGCCAGTGAAAGCCCAACCGTGGCAAAAGACCCAAACTGCGCAATGCGGGTATCTGTACGGCAAGCTGGAGCACTCCACCCGCCATCACGCCAACACCCATGGCAAAAATAGGCTCAATGCCGTGGGTTCTGAACCAAGGTGCCAATAACCAGGCGGCACCGATCATGGACACATTTAAAAGCACAGGAGTAGCAGCTGGCACTGCAAAACGCTTCCAGGTGTTGAGCACGCCTGACGCTAAAGCCACCATAGACATGAACCCGATATAAGGGAACATATAGCGGGTTAACTGCACTGCAGCGTGGTAGCCTTGTGGGTTTTTTTGCAACCCGCTGGCCATGGCGTACACCAGCAAGGGCGCCATCACCACGCCGATGACGCAGGTGAACACCAGTGCCCAAGCGAGCAGGGTCGCCACTCGGTCAATCAAGAGTTTGGTCGCGTCGTCGCCATGCTGTGCTTTGGACGCTGCGAGCACTGGCACGAACGCTTGGCTGAAAGCACCTTCCGCAAACAGTCGCCTGAACAGGTTGGGAATGCGAAACGCCACGTTGAACGCGTCGGTCATCGCGCTGGCGCCAAAGGTCGAGGCCACGAGCAGCTCCCGAACCAAGCCGGTAATGCGTGACACAAGCGTCCAAAGGGATACGGTAGAAGCAGATTTAATGAGGCTCACGGTCGAAGTGTAGCCCGGCTAGCGCCAAGGCATGGACCCTGGAGACTAGGCCACCTAAAAACCGCTTGGAGCTAGAAAGGCAACCCGGTTACAATAGTGGGCTTTGCTGGCAACATCCTCAGACACAAGGAAACTTAATCATGGCATCTGGAAAACCAAAGAAAAAGAACCCGCGCCTCGCGTCGGGCCGTAAACGCGTCCGTCAGGACATCAAAATCAATGCAGCAAACACTTCTTTGCGTTCCAAGTACCGTACTGCGGTCAAGAACGTTGAAAAAGCAGTGATCGCTGGCGACAAGACCAAAGCAGCTGAATTGTTTGCGAAGATGCAAGCCGTGGTTGACACCGTGGCTGACAAAGGCATTTTCCACAAGAACAAGGCAGCCCGCGACAAGAGCCGTTTGGCTACCAAGGTGAAAGCCTTGGCACTCGCAGCCTAATCATTTAGGCAAATCGCACGCATTGGAGATGACTTCAATGCGCCGTTTGTAACGGGTGCGCTACCAGCAAAGCAAAAGAGCCGTCGAAAGACGGCTCTTTTGTTTTTGGCCCAGTCTAGAAAACGTGCAGCGCAATCCACAGATGTAATCAGGCAAGTCTCGGATTTGCTGAACTAACGGCAACGGCTTCAGGCCATCGCGCGGCACATCGCGTCACACACCCGCCCGCGGACGGTGGCAAACAGCCATACCAGCAGCCACGGCCTGCCCAAACCAGTACCAAGAGAAGAATGGCAGCTGCGCGCTGCGAAGCTACAACGCGAATTCCAAGGTCAAGCTAAGCTTGGCCACGCGTGAAGCTTATGCATTGGCTTTGGGAATAGCTCCAGAAGCGTCAGGGCGGGTGTCACTCACTTGCAGCTCGTTGTCTTTGGCGAAATTAAGGCAGAAGTCCCAAGCGAGTACGTCGTAGTCACGTAAATCAGGGTGAATGATCACGCACTTCACCTGCCCGAACGAGGTAGGCACACACCATGGGGAATACCCTAAATGGCTACCAGGCTGAGGCCCACCGGGGCGAAACTGGCTCATGACACCGGCCAAACGCTCTGCCCAATCACTTGGACGGAAGGTTTTGCCTTGGCGGGTCAATCCCAGTATGTAGAGTTCTTTTGAAGCGGTGGAAACCATCAGGTGGATGTATTGCGTGGCGACCAATTGCTGCAGCGGGCGCGGGGTGGCTTGCTGCGGGGGGATTCTAACCTTTCTCCTTGCATTGAATTGACAGCCAATCGACAGCTAAACCCCTCCACTATCGCTAACCACGCTGGTTCAAATTTGTCACCAAACTGCCATTCGTGATACGCCTAAAATCGGGCTTCAACGGCCCCTATGTTGGGCCGCTTTGTTTTGTATGTCAAACCCGGAGCTTTACATGACCGCCGTTTCGTCCCCCGTCGCACCCTCTTCACCGCATGTGATGAACACCTATGGCCGCCTGCCCATCGCGCTCAGCCATGGCCAAGGTTGCCGAGTATGGGATACCAACGGCCGCGAGTACTTAGACGCGCTGGGCGGCATTGCCGTTAACACCTTGGGGCACAACCACCCCAAGCTCGTACCTGCACTGCAAGACCAACTCACCAAGCTCATCCACACGTCCAATTACTACCACATCCCTCTTCAAGAGGAACTTGCCAGCTTGTTGGTAGCACGCTCAGGCATGAGCAACGTGTTCTTCTGCTCCACGGGCCTAGAAGCCAACGAAGCGGCGCTCAAGCTCGCTCGCAAGTTTGGCCACGACAAAGGCATTGAGCGCCCCGAAGTGGTGGTGTACGAGAAAGCATTCCATGGCCGTTCCATCGCCACGCTGAGCGCCACGGGCAACCCCAAAGTACAAGCGGGGTTTGGTCCTTTGGTGGAAGGCTTCATCCGCGTGCCTGTCAACAACATTGATGCGCTCAAGGCGGCTACTGAAGGTAACCCCAACGTGGTGGCCGTGTTCTTCGAGGCTATTCAAGGCGAAGGCGGCGTGAACCCCATGCACATGGACTACCTGCGCGACGTGCGCGCCCTGTGCGACCAGCGCGACTGGCTCTTGATGATCGACGAGGTGCAATGCGGCATGGGCCGCACTGGCAAGTGGTTTGCCCACCAATGGGCGGGCATCAAGCCTGATGTCATGCCGCTGGCCAAAGGCTTGGGCTCTGGCGTGCCGGTGGGCGCAGTGGTGGTTGGGCCCAAGGCGGCCACTATCTTCCAACCGGGCAACCATGGCTCTACGTTCGGCGGCAATCCATTGGCTATGCGTGCGGGCGTGGAGACCATCCGCATCATGGAAGAAGAAGGCTTGTTGGCCAATGCCGAGCGCGTGGGCGCCTACTTGAAGGCTGCGCTAGAAAAAGCGCTGGCCACCGAACTTGCTAACGGCGGGGTCAAAGACATTCGCGGGCAAGGCCTGATGCTGGGCATTGACCTGAATAAGCCGTGTGGTGCCTTGGTGCAACGTGCAGTAGATGCGGGCTTGCTCATCAGCGTCACCGCCGACAGCGTGATTCGCTTGGTACCGCCGCTGATTTTGACGACTGCAGAAGCAGACCAAATCGTCAGCATTTTGAGCCCCTTGGTCAGCGCATTTTTGAAGGAAGCAGCATGAGCCCCCTGCACAACGGCATTCCCAGCACCCTGCCCCAAGGCGCGCCACCGGTGCGCCACTACCTGCAGTTCTCAGACTTCAAGACCGAGGAGTACCACTACCTGCTGGAGCGCGCGGCCTTTATCAAAGCCAAGTTCAAGAAGTTCGAGCGCCACCACCCTCTGGTAGACCGCACCTTGGCCATGATTTTTGAAAAGGCTTCTACCCGCACCCGCGTGAGTTTTGAGGCGGGCATGTACCAACTGGGCGGCAGTGTGGTGCATCTCACCACGGGCGACAGCCAGTTGGGCCGCGCAGAGCCCATCGAAGACAGCGCGCGCGTTATCAGCCGCATGACCGATATCGTGATGATCCGCACGTATGAGCAGTCCAAGCTAGAGCGCTTTGCGGCCCACAGCCGGGTGCCGGTCATCAACGGTCTGACCAATGAGTTCCACCCCTGCCAAATCTTGGCGGATATCTTCACCTATATCGAGCACCGTGGTCCCATCGAAGGCAAGACCGTGGCTTGGGTCGGCGATGGCAACAACATGGCCAACACCTGGCTGCAAGCGGCCGCCAGCTTGGGCTTTCACTTGCGCGTCAGCACACCCAGTGGCTATGAAGTGAATGAAAAAACAGCCGTTCGCCCAGATAGCATGGGCGCAGGCAGCTACCAAACCTATAGCAACCCCATGGATGCCTGCCGCGGTGCCGACCTGGTCACCACCGACGTGTGGACCAGCATGGGTTTTGAAGCTGAGAACGAAGTGCGCCGCGCCGCGTTCGCCAAATGGTGTGTGAGCCAAGAGATGATGGCCGTCGCAGCACCCAATGCCTTGTTCATGCACTGCCTGCCTGCCCACCGTGGCGAAGAGGTGGAAGCTGAAGTCATAGACGGCCCGCAAAGCGTGGTGTGGGACGAAGCAGAAAACCGCATGCACGTGCAAAAGGCTTTGATGGAATACCTGTTGCTGGGCCGCCAGTAACAGCCAGATACCCCTACCCTCGCGGGGCAGGGGTACACGCAATTTCGTTCAATACAAACAGGGCACGAAACCCGACACTGCACTCCAGATTTTTCATTTGGGGAGCGTATGCAGTCGGTATGGGTTTCAATGGCTTTTTTTGCACTGGTGGGCGGAATCACGCCCGGCCCCGTCAACGTGATTGCATCGAGCCTAGGTGCAAGGTGGGGTTGGAGTGCCGCTTGGCCACACGTTCTAGGTGCGTCGCTTGGCTACTGCGCCATGGTCGGGGCCATGGGCTCTGGCTTACAGCTCGCGCTGGCCCAGCGTCCAGAACTGGCGCATTACACCCAATGGTTGGGCGCAACCTATTTGCTGTACTTGGCTTTCCGCATCGGAACCTCTGAACCCTCAGGCGCAATGGACTCCAGCCCCAGCAAATCCGTGCGCCCCACTCGACCGCAAGCCCTATGGGGTGGCTTCTTGACCCAAACCCTCAACCCCAAAGGTTGGCTGGTGGCCATGTCAGGCGTGGGTATGTTTGTCGCGGGCTCAGCAGACGAAACACTCTACTTGCAGGTGTTTTGCGTGATTTCGTTCATGGCTTGCTTTGTAGCAGTCTCCGCCTGGGCGGGTTTGGGGCTTGCGATCAAAGAGTGGATGGCCGATCCGCAGCACCAACGTTGGTTCAATCGCGCGTGCGGTCTAGCACTTGCAGCATGCGTTTGGCCCATGGTCAGCGCGGCCTAAGCGAGCGTACTATGGCGATGAAGCGCTTGCTCCCATGAACAAAACACCTCCTCACGTGTTTGCACGCCACCCCCAGTTGCCTGCGGTAGAAGTGCGCACCGCACAAAACTCCAGCGCGTGCTACTGGACGCACACGCACGAGGAATACTCCATGGGCATCATTGACGCGGGGCAGGCCATGTACAGCTATGGGCCTCATACGAGTCTGATTGGCGCGGGCGCCACCGTACTCATCGCGCCCGGCCTCGCCCACGCATGCAATCCGGAGCCTAGGCAAGCTTGGTCCTACCGCATGATGTATCTGCAAAGCGCATGGGTACTGAGCAGCCTAGGGCTTGAAACAGCCGTTGACGCCAACACCGACGCGCCGCCGTTCAAACAGGCCTTGCTAACGACGCCCGCCATCCACAGGCGGCTAGACCGCGTTTGCAAAGGCATCGCCTTGGTAGGCAACCCTTTGGCGCTGGAAGAAGAACTCTTGAGCGTCATCGGCAGTCAGATCCAACGTACACGCCCAACGGCCGACCGCGCACAGCCCATCACCCCGGCTTTGCAGCGCGCCAAAGACTTGCTACTGGCGCGCCTAGAAGAAGTGGTCACGTTGGACGAACTGGCGCAGACAAGCGGAATGAGCGCTTTTGCACTCCTACGCAAATTCAAAGCCGCCTACGGACAAACGCCCCACGCCTTTCAGTTGGACCAACGCATCAACCTATCCAAGCGCCTCTTGAAGCAAGGCATGGGCTTGGCGGAAGTGGCGTTTCGACTAGGCTTTGCAGACCAGGCCCACTTTCAGCGGCATTTCAAGCAACGCCACGCCATCAGTCCAAAGCAGTACCTCAAATCAGGTTAGCTATTTGGCAAACAATCGGCCCTGCCCGAACGCCCACCTTCCATAAGATGCTTTAGATATAAAGTATTTTTACTGCTTGTTGGAAAAACCCGACACCATACGAATTCTTGCGGTGTTACCTTTGCGGCGCATAACGAAAAGGAGCGCCATGATTACTCTGCAAGACTGCCAAACCCGCGACGCCGCCGACCCTTTGAAGGGCATGCGCGAGCTGTTCACTATTCCTGAAGGCGTGATTTATCTGGACGGCAACTCACTGGGCGTGATGCCCAGCACCGCCGCTGCCCGCGCCGCCGAAGTGATTACCCAAGAGTGGGGCGTGGGCCTCATTCGCTCATGGAACACCGCTGGCTGGTTCAACCTGCCGCAGCGCTTGGGCAACCAAATTGCCCCGCTGATTGGTGCCGGCAAGGACGAAGTGGTGGTCACAGACACCACCTCCATCAACCTGTACAAGGTACTCAGCGCTGCCCTCAACATAGCGGCCCAAGACGCACCCCATCGCCGCGTGATCGTGAGCGAGCGCAACAACTTCCCCACCGACCTCTACATTGCCGAAGGCCTGTGCAAAGAGCGCGGCTACACCTTAAAGCTGGTGGAGCCTGAAGAAGTGGCGGCCTCGCTCGACCAAGACCTGGCCGTGCTCATGCTCACCCATGTGAACTACCGCACGGGCGCCATGCACGACATGGCCGCAGTCACCGCCGCCGCGCACGCAGCGGGTGCGTTGGTGGTGTGGGACCTGGCCCACAGCGCAGGCGCAGTGCCCGTGGACCTGACCGGTGCCAAGGCAGACTTCTCCATCGGGTGCGGCTACAAATACCTCAACGGCGGCCCTGGCGCACCGGCTTTTGTGTGGGTCAACCCCCAACATGCCGATCGCTTTTGGCAGCCCTTGTCCGGCTGGTGGGGGCACGCCGCACCCTTTGCATTCACCCCGGACTACCAACCCGCGCCGGGCATCACGCGCTATTTGTGCGGCACCCAACCCATCGTGAGCTTGTCGCTGCTCGAATGCGGTTTGGACATTTTTGCCGCCGCCGAGCGCCTAGGCGGCATGGCAGCGCTGCGCACCAAGTCGCTGGCACTGACTGACCTGTTTATCGCCTTGGTGGAACAGCGTTGCGCGGGCTATGGCTTGGGCTTGGCTACCCCGCGTGACCACGCGCAGCGCGGCTCGCAAGTGTGTTTGACCCGCGAGTACACGCCCGAAGGTTCAGGCGCCTTTGCCATCGTGCAGGCCCTGATTGCGCGCGGCGTGATTGGTGACTTCCGCGCGGGCGACGGCAAAGCGCACAAAGACATTTTGCGCTTTGGCTTTACCCCGCTGTACATCGGCTTTGAAGATGTGTGGAACAGCGTAGAGCACCTGCGCCAAGTGCTGGAAAGTGGCGAGTGGAAGCTGCCCCAGTTCAACCAAAAACATGCGGTGACCTGAGATGAGCAACCCCACCTCTGGCTGCCCCATGCACAGCGCAGGCGCGGCGTCTGCGGGCGAGTCCATCGTCGCCGAAGAAAAGGCCCAGCTCGACTTCAGCAAGAGCATGAGCTACGGCGACTACCTGCAAATCGACACCATCCTGAGTGCGCAAAAGCCGCTCTCGCCCGCGCATGACGAGTTGCTGTTCATCATCCAGCACCAAACCAGCGAGCTGTGGATGAAGCTCATGCTGCATGAGCTGACCGCCGCCATTCGCCACATAGCGCAGGATGATTTGCCGCCCGCCTTCAAGATGCTGGCACGGGTTAGCAAAATCATGGAACAGCTGGTCCACGCCTGGGACGTGCTGGCCACCATGACACCGCCCGAATACAGCGCCATGCGCCCTTACCTGGGCCAAAGCAGCGGTTTTCAGAGCTTTCAGTACCGCTGCATTGAGTTCTCGCTAGGCAACAAAAATGCCGCCATGCTCAAGCCCCACGCCCATGCGCCCGAGCGCTTGGCACTGGTGCAAGCCGCGTATGAGGCGCCGTCGCTCTACGACGAAGCCCTGCGCCTCATGGCGCGCCGTGGCATTGCCGTACCCGCCAGCCATTTGCAGCGCGACTGGACCCACGCCTACACCGCCAGCCCTGAGGTCGAAGCCGCTTGGCTGCAGGTTTACCGCAACCCCAAAGACAACTGGGACCTGTACCAACTGGCCGAAGAACTCACCGACCTGGAAGACGCCTTCCGCCTGTGGCGCTTTCGCCATGTGACCACGGTGGAGCGGGTGATTGGCTTCAAGCGCGGCACCGGCGGCACCGGCGGCGTGAGCTACCTGCGCAAGATGCTGGACGTGGTTTTGTTTCCAGAAATCTGGACACTGCGCACAGTTTTGTAGGCAAAAAACGGCTGTAGCGCGCATACATATTGCGCAGGCCGCTATCAAAATAATAACGACGAACAACATCTCCATGACACAACCACTCCAGGGCGGGGCCGCTAGGTCTCGCCCTTTTTCTACGTCTGCCCGCTTGTGGGCCCACATGCTGACTTGCTTGGCCTTGGTTTCCCCCACCTTGGCACTGGCAGACAGCAAGCCCATTGTGCTGGGGCAAACCTATGTACAAAGTGGCCCGCTGGCCAGCCTGTCGACCGACCCGCTGCTGGGCATTCGTGCCATGCTGGAGTCCGTCAACCGCAGTGGCGGCATTGGCGGGCGCCCTATCGAGCTGCGCCAGCTAGACGACGCCTATGACACCGCGCGCGCCAGTGCCAACGTCAAGCAATTGGTGGGTGACGGCGCCGTCGCCATCCTCATGCCCATTGGCACCAGCTCCTCCGTGGGCGCCGTGAAAACCGCCAACGAACTCAAAGTGCCCATCGTGGGGCCCTACACCGGCGCGGCCCCCGTGATGAAGCACACGGACTATGGCTTTCCGGTGCGCATCAGCTTTGAAGAGGAGTGCGCCCGCATCGTGAACCACCTGTTCACCTTGGGCGTGACCCGCATTGCCTTTGCCCATAACGACAACCCCGGCGCGCGTGCCGCCATGGAAAGCGCCAAAAGCTTTATTGAGCAACGCGGCACCAAAATGATTGGCAGCGTGGCCATCAAAAACGACGCCTCCGATGCAGCCGCCCAAGCGCAAGAGCTAGCCAAGCTCAAGCCAGAGGTGGTGGTGTTCTCGGCCAGCAATGACGTTACCGCCAAGTTCATCCAAGCCTACCGTGCCACTGGGGCCGGGGCCACGTTCTACTCGCTGTCGTTCTTGAACGGTGCACAGCTCTTCAAAACCATCGACAAAGACGCCGTGGGCGTAGTCATCTCGCAAGTGGTGCCCTACCCTTGGAACGTGGCCATGCCAATCGTCATCGAGTACCAGGCCGCCATGAAAAAAATTGGCGTGAGCGACGTTAGCTACGCCAGTTTGGAGGGCTATGTCAGCGCCAAGGTGGTGGTGGAGGCGCTCAAACAAGCCGGCCCCAACCCCAGCGCTGAAAAAGTCAAGACGGCGCTAGAAACCTTCAAGGCCCTGAACCTGGGCGGCGTGACCCTGCGCTACACCCCGACCGAGCACTTGGGCATTAACTTTTCTGAGCTGTCCATGCTGCGGAAAGACGGAAGCTTCATACGATAAAACGGCTGCAGAGCTCATAGGTATTGCGTAAGCAGCTATCAAATTAAAAGCATGCTGCGCAGTGCCTATGGGGCAGCGGGCTAGTGCAATGGGGTGGAGGTTGGAAGCGATGGTCGCACTGGGGGCGAATCAACCAGTTGCGGCGATGGAGTGCATTTAGGCCAATAAAGCTACGCTAAGCTCGCCCCTTACCGCAACCTGCTCCAACACATGCAAGACAAAACACCCAGCGTCGGAGTCGGCGCCATCATTGTTCGCAACGGCCTCGTCCTCTTAGGCCAACGCATTGGCTCCCACGGCGCAGGCACCTGGGCTCTGCCTGGCGGCCACTTGGAATTTGGCGAAACGGTGGAACAGTGCGCCGCCCGTGAAGTCTTAGAAGAAACCGGACTCCAACTGCACAGCTTTCAGCCCGCGCCCTATACCAACGACTACTTTGAAGCAGAGGGCAAGCACTACGTCACGCTGTTTGTTTTGGCTCAACGCTTCGAGGGCGAGCCCCAAATCATGGAGCCCAACAAATGCTTAGGCTGGCAGTGGTTTGGCTGGTCCGCACTGCCCAGCCCTCTGTTCCAGCCGCTCAAAACTTTGGTGGACACGGGGTATGTTCCCGACGGGCTTTTGTTACCGCGACATAGTCCATGATCCCAATTTGTCATCGATGTTTTATTGGCTCGACAGTGGGGCGATCAGTGAAAGCCACGCATCCTGCCAAGGAGCGTCGCGCAAGCTAGTTGCAAGTTCTCCGTATTGCCTGTCAAAGCGGGCCGCCAAAACATAGACCAAGCGTGCTTTCTTTCGATCAAACATTCCGTCAAATCCTTTTAATCCGGCATCGCGACGCACATGATCCCATTTGACGGTGGTCTTAGCGAACTCGATGTGCGTTTTCTCGCCGCTGGCGTAGGGGCGCAGCCAATTCAATGCTAGTGAGAGCCGGCTGTCCTCGTCATTCCACCAATTCTGCCCGTGTTGTTGGGCTGCCAGAGCTGCCATGAGCAGAGGCTCGAGGCTGTACACCACGTAATGCAGCGCGTCTCGCTGCGTAAAGTCATAGGTTTTACCTCTACTGTCAATATTGTTGCGAAGCTGCTCTTTGAAACGCTCATGTGCCTGCGTTATCAGGTGCTCATCTCCGGTGGCAAAAGCCGCCAGTGTCGCAAGCTTCACCCGATGGCTGTTCCAGTTGTTAACGGCTGTCGTGCGTTGGGGAGGCGTTTGCAAATAGCCTATTGCGAAGGCTCGTATGAGCTTTTCCATTTTGGCCTTCGATGGCTGTCTAGCATTTTCGGGTAATAAATCCCAGGCGATAAAGAGCGAATCGAACTCTGTTTCATCGATTGGATTCAAGCTGGGCGAATACACAGCCGCCCACGACCCCAGCAGTTTTGCAGCGGCATCTGCAAATCGTGACTCCCCGCTTAAGCGTCCTGCGAGCGCCAGATCACGGGCAGCGGTGAAGTCTCGAAGGGCTTCCACACTTTCATCGCGGATACCTTGACCTGGCAGCGAGCCCTCAACGTGAATTTTTGCCATGGCATGGGGCGTGCGATCAAGCGCCTTCGCAGCTGCTCGCAGCACGACGCCGGCCTGCTCGTTGCGGCCTTGTTGTCCCAGTGCGTCAGCTTGGGTCGGCGTGACAAATGCATAGCTAGTCACCCCAGAGGCCCAGCTAATACCCACGACCGAAAGGAGCAGCAAGCAGCTAAGCAAATCTCTTCTGAAGATTTTCATGGGCACAAACGGGTAGTCGCGTTGAAATTGGGTTCACTGACGAGCTTATCTGCACATGATATTCCAGCGATCTTTGCGCAATTGCTCTCGGATCGAAACGGTCATCTAAATGGCTATCGGTCAAAAACGAGGGCAAGCGCGACATGCCCGATTTAGAGAAGGACCGCTTGAGAAACTGCCAAACAGGCCCCCATCGACCTGATTGCCACCATGCCCACCATGGACTACTCACAGTAATCCAGCGGGCAACATCCAAGAGGCGGCCACACCCTAGCCCTTATCCCCCTGCCTCTTCGCAACGCAGGCCTTGACGCTGTTTAGCCATGCCTAACCATCTTGGTTAGGAGGCGTGGTTCATCGGCCAGTCCACAACTTGACCCAGCTTCGCGACGCCAGAAGTACCATTGCGGCATGGCCTCCCTAAAGCCCCACACCGATTGGATTCACCGCAGCGCGTCTGACAACAAGTTTGAACGCATTGAGGCGTTCATTGCCAAGCATGGTTATGACATGCACCGGCATGACACCTACGCGATAGGCACTACTCTCTCAGGCGTGCAGAGTTTTCGCTACCGAGGCGAGGAGCGCCACAGCGTGCCAGGTGGCACGATGGTCCTACACCCCGACGAGGCCCATGATGGTCAGGCCGGGACTGGCGAGGGTTTTCAATACCGCATGCTCTACATCGAGCCCGCACTGATTCAGCAAATCTTGGGTGGCAAGCCCTTGCCGTTTGTCAAACACGGGATCAGCCACGATCCGCGCCTCTATGCTGCCACGCAGGCCTTGCTGCCGCGTATGGACCACCCGATGGAGCGCTTGGAAGAAGAAGACGCCTTGTTTGAGCTAGCGCATGCGCTGCATGCCGCTGCGGGTGCAAGCGTGCACTCTGGCCTTTTTGACTACCGGGCGGCAGAGCGGGCGCGCGAGTACATCCATAGCGCGATGGAACGCCCCCTTACTTTGGCAGAGCTGGCTGACCACAGTGGGCGAGATCGGTGGAGTTTGTCGCGCGATTTCCGGCTTTTGTTTGGGACGTCGCCCTACCGCTACCTGACGATGCGCCGCCTGGACCTAGTGCGCGCGCTCCTGGTGCAAGGGCAACCCTTGGTCAGTGCGGCACTGGCAGCCGGATTCACCGACCAAAGCCACATGACACGGCACTTCACCAAAACCTATGGCATGTCGCCCGCGCGTTGGCTTAGGCTTCAGACGCCGCGGGCACTTGGCGCGCGGTAGGCGCCGCACAAACGTACAAGATTTTCTGCGCCTGTCTAGCTAATCTGATGGCTTATGAACCAGCCACCGGAGCACCCTTTGTCGACCACCCCATCTCACGCAGCGCACAACGCAGCCCCTTACCGCAGCATCAACTTCGCAGAAAAGTTCGGCCTGTTCCAAGACCAATGGCGCCAAAAGGTGCTTGCGCAAATGAACGACTACCAGTTCAAGTTAGCAAGGCTGCAAGGCGACTTCATCTGGCATGAACACGCAGAGACGGATGAAACCTTTGTCGTGCTGGAGGGGCAACTGCGCATCGACTTTCAGGACGGCCACGTGCTGGTGTCTGCGGGCGAAATGTATGTCGTGCCCAAAGGGGTGATGCACAAGCCATTTGCAGAGCAAGAGGTCAAGCTACTGCTTATCGAACCCTGCGGAACCGTCAATACGGGCAATGCCGGGGGCTCGCGCACAGTGAGCAGCGATGAGTGGATTTAAGCAGCGCAGCAGCCCTACACGTACTTCTTGTAAATGATGCCCAGCGCGCCAGACTTGCGTGCCTGGCCAAGCGCCCCATCTACGCGCTCGACGATGTGCTGCGCCTTGTCAAAGGACTTACGCAGCCCAAAGTACGAACGCACTGGATCAAGAAATGGCAGCGGGGTGAACGCAAGTTTGCCTTGCAGCCCATGTTTCTCAATGGCAGCTTTGCCTATGAGCTCCCCCTCTACAAAGATGTCCAAGCTCTCCGCGGCCACCAGCCGTAGTACGGAGGTCATGTCGGCTTGCCACTTGATCAGATCGGGCTCTAGGTATTGCTTGGCGTAACCATTGCCCAGATAACTGCCCTGGGCCAAAGCGCGCATATCCTGCACAGATCTGATGGCCTGAACACGTGCATCCTTGGGCCGGTGGTAGATGCCCATGGTCTGCTCGATCACCGGGGTGGAGGCAAACCACAAGTACTCTTTGCGTTCCACTGAGTTCCATGCGCACAGAGCGTCCAGCTCACCGGCCTTGATGTAGTTTTGGGCACGCTGCCACGGAAACCCTGAATGCTGAAACGCCACGCCACTCGCCTTGGCAATGTGGTTGAGGGTTTCTATAAAGATGCCCGCCATATCGCCTTTGGGGGTTTTGAAGCTCATGGGCGCAAAGTCTTCAAAGTACGCCATGCGCACCTTCACCACGGTTTGTGCTTGCGTTGGTAGCAAGACCGCTGCGCCAAGCAAACTACCAGCTCCGATCAGAACGCGTCGCTTCATACCTGCTTCCTGAGTGCAAATAGTCGCCAAGCCAGAGGAATATCTGCGCGGCTTTTGCCAAGCCGCATGCTACTCGCCTGTGGGGTGGCAATGCAAGCTCGGTGCAGTTGCACGTATCGACGGATTTGCCAGAGCCACATCCACGCGATACAGTGTTGGAAAAAAACATGGCTAAGGCACCCTCGTGCCACCATTGGCTGAGCCTCATCGGGAGAGCGTTATGAAAGCAATCGCTGCGTTTGGTTTCGCTTTGTTGCTGGTGTTCCCGGCTTGGTCAGCCGAGGTCACTATGGCGTTTGGGGACCGGATTCCCCCATTTTGCTTTCCGGAAACCAACTCTGGCATTGAGCTTGAGGTCATTGGAGAGGCTTTGGCCTTGCGGGGCCATGTGCTCAAGCCCGCTTACTTCCCGTTTGCCAGGGTGCCGCTGTCTTTCAAAACCAAACGGGTGGACGCCGCCATGACCGATGGTGGCGAAGACCTCAGGCCGTATGGTGCGTTGTATGGCGACACTGCGGTGGTATACGACAACGTGCTCATTGCATTGGCAAGCCGCAAGTTGCACATCAAGACCCCAGCAGACCTACAAGGGCTCAGCGTCATTGCCTTTCAAGGTGCCGTGAAACGTTACCCAGAATGGCTAGGCCCGGTAGCCGCTGCTGGCAAATACTTTGAACAAAATGACCAAGCCATTCAGGTGCGCACCTTGGACTTGGGGCGCTATGACTTGGTCTTGAGTGACCGGACCATCTTCAAGTACTTCACACGCCAACACAAGCTTGAAACAGGCAAAGATCTGCAAGTAGTAGAAGAGCATACTTTCACCACGGTTGACCCTGCGGACTATCGGCCGGTGTTCCGAGACAGCAAAATCCGAGACGATTTCAATGCAGGGCTCAAACAGCTCAAAAGCTCAGGTCGCTACCAGCAGATCTATGACAAGTATTTACTAAAGTAGCTCTTAGCGCTTATTTGGATTGCATACTTAGCTATATTTTTTATAGTAACTTAAGAGACAGTGACAGGCAAGGCAAGCGTAGGCGGACAAGGGCTCAGCCGCACGCCCGCATGTATAGCCCCCAAAAACCCCGCTGTTCTAGCAAGCGCGGCGTAGAGCAAGACAAGCGCTGCATTCACTGCTAAAGTGCGGCAAATCCGGCTAACGTGCCGAAAGCGGCGCACTAAACCTAAGGGGTTTGCATGCAACAGAAGCATTCTGTGTGGGAGCGATTCACCCATGCTTGGCACGTACTGCTAGGCCACCCCAGTGACACCAGCGCCACGCAGGCCATTTTGGACCAATCGGTCGATGCGGTGGTCAGCATTGACCCTGCCAATTGCATCACCTACTACAACGCGGCCGCCCAGCGCCTGTGGGGCTACACCCGCGAAGAAGTGCTAGGCCAAAACGTGCGCATGCTGGTACCCAGCGAGCACCAAGCCCCCCACGATGGCTACGTCAACGCCAACCGCAGCACCGGTGTCGACAAAATTGTGGGCACGTTTCGCGAAGTGCATATGCAGCGCAAAGACGGCTCCCGGATATGGGCTTCGCTGTCATTGTCTAAGGTGAACACCCCCCAAGGGATTGGCTACACGGCCTTCGTGCGCGACATCACGGCCCAGCGTGAAAGCCAAGCCATCATCCAGCAAACGCTGGAGCAAGCGCTGGATGCTGTGGTCACCATTGACGAGAACAACTGCATTACGTTTTACAACCCTGCGGCCGAGCGTTTGTGGGGCTATGCGCGCAGTGCAGTGTTGGGACACAACGTGCGCATGCTCGTACCCCAAGCCATTCAGGCGCCACACGACAGCTTTGTCAATGCCAACCGCACCACAGGGGTCGACAAGATTGTGGGCACCAGCCGTGAGGTCGTCATTGAGCGTGCCGACGGCAGCAAGCGGCATGCCGCCTTATCCTTGTCTAAAGTGCAACTGGACGGTCGCACCTTGTACACCGCCTTTGTCAAAGACATTACCGCGCAGTTTGAGGCGCAGGCCATCATCCACCAAACCCTAGAGCAGGCGCTGGACGCCGTGGTGACGATTGACGAGGCCAACTGCATCACCTTCTACAACCCGGCAGCAGAGAAGCTGTGGGGCCATCCGCGCGACACCGTGCTGGGGAAAAACGTGCGGATGCTGGTGCCCCAAGCCATACAAGCGCCGCATGACAGCTTTGTCAATGCCAACCGCAACACGGGGGTCGACAAAATCGTGGGTACGAGCCGCGAGGTGGTGATTGAGCGCCTAGACGGTAGCAAGCGGCACGCGGCCTTGTCGCTCTCCAAGGTGAGATTGGAAGGTCGCACCCTGTACACCGCTTTTGTCAAAGACATCACGGCTGAGGTGCAGCAACGCGAAGAAATACGGCAACTCACTGCGCAGACCCAAGCCATCTTGGACCAGTCTGTCGACGGTGTGGTGAGCATCGACGCCAACAACTGCATCACCTATTACAACGATGCCGCCCAACGGCTGTGGGGCTTTAAGCGTGATGAAGTGATGGGGCATAACGTGCGCATGCTGGTGCCCTTGGAGCACCAAGCCCCGCATGACAGCTATGTCAACGCCAACCGCAGCACCGGTGTGGACAAAATTGTGGGGACGTTCCGTGAAGTCAATATGCAACGCAAAGACGGCAGCCGCATTTGGGCGTCGCTGTCGCTGTCTAGGGTCAAGCTGTCCAGTGGCGTCGGCTACACCGCATTTGTGCGTGACGTCACGGCCCAGCGCGAGTCACAGGCCATCATTGAGCAGACGCTAGAGCAAGCCCTAGACGCCGTGGTCACCATTGACGAGGACAACTGCGTGACCTTTTACAACCCCGCTGCTGAGCGCCTGTGGGGCTATAGGCGCGAAGAGGTGCTGGGCAACAACGTCAAGATGCTGGTGCCGTACAACATTCAAGGTAACCACGACCGGCTCGTCAATGCCAACCGCGACACAGGCCAAGACAAAATTGTGGGCACCAGCCGCGAAGTACCCATTGAACGCAAAGATGGCCGGGCTTGCTTTGCGGCCCTTTCACTTTCGAAAATTCAGCTCGAAGGCCGCATTTTGTACACGGCGTTCCTTAAAGACATTACCGAAGAGGTGTCTCGCCGGGAGCAAATTCGCATTCTCTCGCTGGTGGCCAACGAAACCGACAACTCGGTGGTGATTTGCGACCCCAAGGGACGCATCGAGTATGTGAACAATGGCTTTGAACGCCTGACCGGCTATACCCTGGCCGAGGCGCGGGGCAAAAAGCCTGGCGCGCTATTGCAAGGCAAACACACCGACCAAGCCACCGTCAAGCGCATACGCCACAAGATCGATGCCCACGAGCCCTTCTACGAAGAAATTCTCAACTACAACAAAGAGGGGCACCCCTATTGGATCTCTTTGGCCATTAACCCGGTGTTCAACGAAAGCGGCAAGCTGGACAAGTTCATCTCTATCCAAGCAAACGTCACCTCCACCAAGATGGGCGCACTTGAGAACAATGTGCGGCTCCAAGCCATCCGCCAGTCCACGGTGGTGGCGGACTGGAACATGACGGGGCAATTGCAAGATGCAAGCCCCATGCTTTTGCAATTATTGGGCGCTGACACAGTGGCCCAGGCAGACGACTTGGTCATAGCGGCTTTTCGCACAGCCACATCCAACCAAGGCATGGACACCTTGGCACAAGGCAAATCCATCAGCACCGATGTGGAAGTGCGGCGCAAAGACGGCAGTCCGCTGCACTTGGCGGCCACGTTCAACCCCATCGTGTCGGTAGAAAAAACGCTGGCCAAGGTGGTGATGTATGCCACCGATGTGTCGCAGCAGCGGGCTACCATCGCCCGTATACGCACGGTGGTTGCAACCATCAACAACTTGGCGGACCAAACCAATATGCTGTCGCTCAATGCCGCCATTGAGGCGGCGCGCGCAGGTGACATGGGCAGAGGGTTTGCTGTGGTGGCCACGGAGGTTCGCAAGTTGGCCGAGCGCTCGTCTGCCTCAGCCAGTGAGATTGCGTCTATGCTGTCCACAGAATCAGACTCACGCGACGCCTAGACAAAACAGCTGGCAGCACCAAGGCGCACCGCCAAGGGCTTGTAAACTGGTTAGACGTCACCATCACTGTTTTTTGCGCACGTACCCATGAACTCCGCCACCTTGCTTTTGTTTGTTCCAGCTTGCTTCGCGCTCAATATGGCGCCGGGGCCCAATAACTTGCTGTCCATCAGCAATGCCACACGCTATGGCTTTCGCACGGCCTGCCTAGCTGGTGCAGGGCGTTTGTTGGCGTTTATGGGCATGCTGTTTCTGGCGTCCACAGGCTTGGCGGTGGTGCTGCACACATCGGAATTTTTGTTTTATGGCATCAAGCTAGCTGGCGCTGCCTATTTGCTCTACTTGGCGGTACAACTCTGGCGCGCTGACCCCAGCCCCAGCCAAGAGGCGACATCCCCACATGCCAGCTTGGGCAAGCTGGCGCGCCAGGAATTTTTTGTAGCTGCTGGCAACCCCAAAGCCATTTTGATATTCACCGCCTTCTTGCCCCAGTTTGTAGACCCTAGCCAAGCAGTGACGGCGCAGTTTGCCACGCTAGGTGGGATTTTCTTGGTGCTGGAGTGGATAGCCATTGCCGCCTACGCCTACATGGGCTTGCACATGCGTCACTGGTTTGCTACCGCCCGTGGCAAGCGCATCTTTAACCGCAGCTGCTCCGCTCTGCTAGCCAGTGCCAGCGTGGGCCTATTGACCATGCGCAGGGCGTAAACCTGGCGAAAAGTGCCGCTAGCGCTCATACCAATTGCGCAAGCAGCTACTATTTCAATAGCAATAATTAGCCTACTGATTGCAGACCACAGTGCGCCAAAGCGAACTTCAACAATTCGTGCTGGTTATCCAGCCCGAGCTTGACGCGCAGTTTTTGGCGGTGGGTCTCCACCGTGTTGGGGCTAATGCCTAGCCGCTGAGACATTTCCGATTTACCAAGGCCTTGGGCCACCAGCAGCAAGACTTCAAGCTCACGCGGGCTCAAGCTATCCACCCCCTGCACACCCATGGGGCCTTTGCGCCATGCCAGTTTTTGAGCCAAGCTTGCAGGTACGTAATGGCGGCCTTCGGCGATTTCAGTGAGCGCGCTAGCCAGCTCCGCGCCGGCAGCGTCTTTGACCAAGTAGCCATGGGCACCAGCAGCCAAGGCCGCTTCTACGGTGCTGAGCTCGTCGCGAATCGACAGCACCAACACCTTGCTCCCCACTTGTCGTAAGAGCGGCAGCAGCGTCAAGCCATTGCCTTGCCCTAGGTTGATGTCTAAGAGGGTGAGCTGCGGTGCACCCGCGGCGACGGCTTGGCGCGCCTCGTCCAGCGTGCCGGCCTCGCGCACTGGGGCCTGTGGGCAGTGTGCTGCCAATAAGGCCACCAAGCCCATACGCACGATGGGGTGGTCGTCGACCAGCAAGATGGAGTGAAAAGCTGCGTTCATTGCAAGCACACCACACTGCCGGCACCGGGCTGCGACCGCAAGACCAGCTTGCGCCCCATCAGGCCCGCACGCATTTGCTGCGAGCGCAAACCCACGCCGGTCTTCACGCCCTCGGGCTCAAAACCTTGGCCATCGTCTTCCACTTGGAGCAACTGGGCTCCCCCCAGCGTGAGCGTGACCTTGCGCGCTCCGCCGTGGCGTACGGCGTTGTTGATCGCTTCTTGCGCGATGCGGTAGATGTGCAACTTGGATTCAGGGTCCAAGGCAGTCAAGGGGGCGTGCGACTGCAACTCCACGCGCACCGAACTGTTGTCGTACTGTCGGGCCAGCGCCGCCAAGGCGGGCTCTAAGCCGTCTTCCAGCAAGGGGGCGGGTGTGAGGCCACGCGCACCTTCACGCACTGCGTTGATGGCGGTTTGCAAGCTCTTTTGCAGCGCCGTGAGCAGTGGTGGCACGGGATGCAGCGTGAGCGCCAAGCTGTCGGCCAAGAGCCGCGCCCCGGTTAAGGACTGGCCTGCCCCGTCGTGCAACTCCGCCCCGAGGCGCAGTTTTTCGCGCTCAGTGGTGTCTAAGAGCGCAGCCTCCAACAAGCCCTGCTCGTGGCGCGCGTGCTGCAGTGCTTGGCTGCGGCGCTTGAGACGCAAGGTGCGCAGTTCCACCGTTCGGCGCATGCGCATGCGGGCAAACAGCAGCGCGTAGCTCATCCCAGTGATCAGCAACACCAGCACGCAGCCCAGCACAATGGACAAGGTGCCCGCCGCAGGCCACTCCAGCCAAGTGAGCACGGGACTGCGTTGAAACAGGGTGAGACGGTACACCTTGCCGTCCCCCATGGGGTAGTCCACGTTGTCATAGAAAGTAAACCATTGCGGCACCAACTGCCCCGCACCTAGGGTGCGCGCGGAAAACTGCCCCGGTGGCCATTGGGCGGACTGCAGCATGGGCTTGGGCGGGTAGGCGTCCCGGCGCTCATCGCCCTCGTTGAGTGCATTGCCCACGTCCAGCGCATATTCCGCATGCGTAGGTTGGTCTTGCATGGCGCGGTCTAGCGCCTGCTGCAAGCGGTAGCGCAGGCGAATGTAGCCCGTCAATTGGACCTTGCCTGCCGCATCTGCCATACCGATGGGCGACACCCACTCCAAGTGCGGAGCCTCCCCTGCCACCGCGGCGGTGCTGCTCGCTGGGTCAATCAGCGAGCCCTTGGCGAAGTTGCGCAAAAGCAGCGCACGGGTCTGACTGTCTTGGGGCAACAGCGGGCTATGCCCTTGAACGCCGCAGCGGTAGCGCCCTGCGCTGGCCCCTTCTAGCACCACCAGTTCTACGCCTGCGGCAAAGCCGTCGTAGCCAAGCTGCGCACAAAAGTTGGCAAAGCTGCTGCGGTTGACGCTTTGCCCATCGTCGTTGAGCGCCAGCCACAGCATCTGCCCACGCGACAAGGAGCGGTGAATCTCGGCGTAGTAGTTGGTGAAGAAACCAATGGTTTGCCCGCGAAAGCGGTTCTTGCCATCTTCAATAGCCGCCGTCCATTGGGAAAACGCCCACGCCACCACAAACACACTGGAGACCAAGAAAACAGTAGCAAGGGTGAGCACGTCGCGCAGAGGCAGCCGACGCACATTGCGAATCAAGCGCATGAAGTTTTTTTCAAATGTAGGTAGGGGTCAACCGGTGAGTGATTCTCACATAGCGCATACGTCCCTAAGCTGTGCATGGTGCGCGGTTTGGCGAGTCCGCTGGGCCGCACATGGCAATTTCAACACAACAGAAAACACATGTTTTGGTCCCCGCAATGCACGTCGGCATCGCCCGTGGCTTTGCGGCATGTGTTCACCAGTCAATCACTAGGGAATGAAATGAAACCAAACCATCACACACCTCGCTTAGCTTTGAGCGCCTCTATGCTGGGGCTCGCCCTCGGCTTGTCCGCCTGTGGTGGCGGTGGAGGCGGCGGCAGTGCCACCGCAACCCCCTCGCCCGCCAGCTATGACGTGGCCAGTAGCTCAGCGAGCATGGCTAGCGCGCTGGGGGCCACGGATATTGCGGTGTCTGCTGGCGACACTGCGGCGGTTGCCGGTGCCACCTCAGCGATGGACATGACTGCCGACGTGGGCGACACATGGCGCTTTGTTTTCAATGCTTTCACGTCTAAGTTCAAACTGCTCCCCCTACAAACTGCGTATGGCCTGACCCAAACCTCAGACGAAGGCACGTTTACCAAGACCACCAGCGGAACGATTGATACCTACAGCGGCAACTTTGGCACTCCCGGTCAAGCCAACGGTGGCAGCATCACCATCAAGTACGACACCCGCACCAAGAGCTTGATTGGCTCTGTCTCCTGGCACAACGGTACCACCACCCTTAGCTCCGCGGTCACGGGCAGCAAGCTGGCCATGGGCGCTTCCATCACCAGCTTGGCAGGCGACTATGTGTTTGCCAATCAAGCGCGCAACCAATCCAATGGGCAAAGTCCCTCGTCGACGCCGGGCACCTTGAACATTGCAAGCAATGGTTTGGTCAAGCTGTGTCCTGGCGCCAAGTACAACGCAGCCAGTGGCAATTGCCTACGCTTGGATGGCACCACTCCCAACGACGGCTCCCAAATCCCGGTCACCTTGCAACTGGCTGCAAACGCAGGGGGCAATCTCACACTCACACCCACCGGCAGCAACACCTTAACCCTGCCCAACGGCGTCACCCATATCAAGGCCCACATACAGGCAGGAGACCTGGGCCCGGTGTTAGTCATTGACCAAGACTGGCTAAACGCATCCAACGTGCGACGCACCGGCGTTTTTGTCGCCGCACGCATACAGGCCATCGACAGCGCCAAGTTCTCCGGTAACTTCTACTGCCCCACGATCCAAGTCAATGGCAACACAGGCGGCACCATCCGTGTCACGCCCACGTCATTCAACTTGGTAGGCGGCTCCCAGGCTGCCGTGATTGCGATCAACAAGGTCTATGACACGGGCACCAGCGTGGAGCGCGACTTGGCAGGTGCCTTTCATATGACAGGTACCGACAGCAACAACCAGCCCCTACATCAGTTTGGCTTTCAGCTGTCATCGTCCTTGTTTGTGTTTCAAAACGGAGGCTTGGACCGTCTGAACTTCTGCCAGCGCACTTAGTTCAAACAGGGGCGTGTTGCACGCCCCTGTTTGAACTCCGAAAACAAGCCGCTATCGCTTGTAAATACTGCCCAAGTAGCTACCAATTGAATAGCATTTATCGCGCGCACGGCCATACCGCAAACCGCTGCACCCGATACCAAGTTTGCATAGTGCCTAGGGGGTAGCGCCCCTAGAATTTGCGCCATGACTGAGACGCCCCGCCCCACAGATAGCCATCTGCACGATGTGCTCCAGCAAATTGCCAACGAGGCTCAAGACCTGTTTGGGCGCGGTGAGGTAGCCAACTACATCCCCGCCTTGGCTGAGGTGCCTGCACGGCGCTTTGGCATGGCTTTGGCGATGGTGGATGGCAGCAGCTACACAGTGGGCGATGCGCACACCCCGTTTTCTCTACAAAGCATTACCAAGCTCTTCACCTTTGTGTTGGCGCTCAAGGCGGTGGGTGAAGACTTGTGGACGCGTGTGGGGCGCGAACCTTCAGGGGCGGCGTTCAACTCCATGGTGCAGCTCGAATCGGAGCGGGGCATTCCACGCAACCCGTTTATCAATGCGGGAGCGCTGGTGGTGACCGATATTTTGACCAGCCGCTACGCCCATATGGACTTGGCCATGCTGGGTGCGTTGCGCAGGCTCACTGATGACCCCGCGCTGACTTGGAATGTGCGTATTGCAAAATCAGAGCGCGACACAGCCCACCGCAACATGGCGCTAGCGTACTTCATGAAGAGCTACGGCAATTTTCATAACCCGCCGGAGCTGGTGCTGGACAACTACTGCCGCCAGTGCGCCACCGAAATGACCTGCACCCAGCTGGCACAAGCCACCATGTTCTTGGCCAATGGGGGTGTGGACTTGGCCAAAGGCAGCCAGCCGGGCGAACACGTGTTGAGTGCCGACGCCGCGCGCCGTGTGAACGCGCTCATGCTGACCTGCGGTGCCTACGATGCGTCTGGCGACTTTGCCTACCGCATTGGCCTGCCCATCAAAACCGGGGTGGGTGGTGGCATTGTGGCCATTGCACCGGGGCGCGGCACCATCAGCGTGTGGTCCCCCGAGCTAGACGCCAAGGGCAACTCGGTGCTGGGAGCCTTTGCACTAGAACGCTTGGTGCAACTCACCGGTTGGAACCACGACTAAAGCAGGGACTGCAAACTGGGCGCGGCTTTCGAGGGCAAAAACTCCGTAACGCTGTATTGAGCAAGCTTCTCGCGGGCAAAAGGGTCTTGGGCAAGGATGGCGTTGACCTCTGCGAGTGAGTCAGCTTTGCAAAGAATGAGGCCTCCCGTGCGGGGCTCCTTGCGGCCTGACAGCAAAAAGTGCCCTGAGGCATAAAAGCGGTTCAAAAAGTCGATGTGCTCAGGCACCAAAGCGTCCACCATCGACAAGGGCTGGATATAGGTGAGTTCAACTAGAAACATAGTTTGCAAATTTTAGTTGGCGCAAGCCAAGCCCCTCGCATAAACACGCTGGCGCAAAACGGGCGGCCCCTGTATGGTGGCCTTTTAACTTGGGTGTGCGCACTATGACTGCTTTACAAGCCTTGCTGGGATTCACCGCGTGGACGGTGCTGCTGATCACCATTGTGTTTCTCTACCGTGGCGTGCGATTTTTGGGTGGTACCGCCATTAACCACTGGCCACGCCGTAACAAGCCTAGTGACGATGCAGGCTTGGTCACCCGCATGGAAGACGCGCACGCCAACTGCCTAGAAAACCTGCCGGTGTTTGCCGCCATCGTGCTGGGCGCAGCGGCTATGAACAAGCTGGACGTGATTGCACCGGTAGCCGCATGGGTACTGTATGCACGGGTGGGCCAAAGCTTGGTGCACCTCGTAGGCGTAGGCCCACTGCATGTGCTGGTGCGCGCCACGCTGTGGAGTGTTCAGCTGGGGCTGTTTATCTGGATGCTGGTCAAGCTGCTAGGCTAATTGCTCGGGTTTCGCCGTGGCGCAGCAGCCACACCCGCTCCAGCGGCAGGCCGTGCGCCTTCAAAGCGGCAGCCAAGTCGCGCGGCGGGTGGTCAAACGCTTCTTGCGTCAGCATAAAAGTGCCCCAGTGCACGCCCATGCATTGCTTGGCCTCTAGGTCCAACATCATCTGCACCGCGTCCTCGGGGTTCACGTGCATGGACTTCATGAAGTCGCGCGGCAAATAGGCACCAATGGGCAGCGCCAAAAAGTCCACGGCACCTAGGCGCTGGCGAATGGTCTTGAAGTCTTGGCTATAACCCGTGTCACCGGGAAACAAAAACCGCCATGCGGCCTGCGAGGGCTGCGTCCACTCCAGCATATAGCCGCCCCACAGCGAGGCATTGGTGTCCCATGGCGTGCGGCGGCTCCAGTGCTGCGCCGGCGTAAAGTGCACACGCACAGTGTCCGACAGCGGCACGCTGCCCCACCAGTCCAGCTCGGTCACGTTCTCGATGTTGCGGCGGTCAAACCAGGCCTTCAAACCCAGAGGCACCACAAAGCGCGGACGTTGGCCGGATGCCATCAAGCGGCCTATGCTGGCATCGCACAGGTGGTCGTAGTGGTTGTGCGAGATGAGCACTACGTCAATGAGTGGCAGTTGCTCAGGGCTCAGCGGTGCCGGTACACGGCGCGGAGCGCCCACCCGGCCCATGGGGCCTGCGTAGTCGGCCAAGGTGGGGTCCATCAACACATTGAGCCCGGCCACTTGCAGCAAGATACTCACATGGCCCAGCCACGTGACCACGGGGGCTTCTTGCCGCTGGGCCAAACGTGCATGGTCTACCGGCACGCTCCACGCGCGGGCAAATGCCGCGTAGCCACCCGCAGGCTCCGACTGGGGCTTGAAGTCGCCGCGCAGTGAGCGCCACACCATTTCATACCAAGGGAAGTTGCCAATGACCACACGGGGGTCGGTGTTGCCAAAGCGCTGGTTGCCAAGGTGGTGAGAAGGTTTCATAGCTAAAGGGCCAAGCGTGAAGTCGTTGTAGGCGCCGAGTGTCGCCCATCTCAACACGCAGCGAAAGCCCCGCCATGGGCATTGAAACAAACTGCAACAAACCGGAACTCTGGCGCAACATAGCCAAGCACGTGCGCACGCACCATAGCGGCCTATGACAAACCCAAACAACAACCACACTCTCAGCGCACGCGGCAACGCCAGCCATTTCAAGCACCCGCCCGGCTTTTTGGTTCCTCACGTCAACCCCAACCGCTGTGAGGGCAAGGGCCCGTGTGTGGACGTGTGCCCGGTCGATGTGTTTGCCATGGGCACACTGCCCAAAGACCAGCGCTCCACCCTCACACTGAAAGGCAAAGTCAAAGGCTTTGTGCACGGTTGGAAGCAAGTCCACGTGGTTCACCCCGAGGCTTGCCGGGCCTGCGGACTGTGCGTCACCGCGTGCCCCGAGAAGGCCATCACCCTGCAGCGCGGCGCGCCCTAACAGGCAACTCTAAAATGGGGGCACCCTGAGCATTCGCACGCAAGCGGGATGCCAGCGCCCCTTTTTAGCCAAGCCCACCATGTCCCAAACCCCTGCCCCAGAATTTCACACTGCCCTCTCCTCCCTGGCACGCCCTGAGCGCACACTTGCCAGCGACAACTCAGCGGGCGCACACCCCGCAGTGGTGCAAGCCTTTGTGGACTGCAACACCGGCCATGCGCTAGCCTATGGCGCTGACCCATGGACCCAAGAGGCATTGGGCCGTTTCAAAACCATTTTTGGCGATCAAACCGAGAGCTTGCTAGTGTGGGGGGGAACCGGTGCCAATGTGATGGCGCTGACCTCTTTGCTGCAAGCGGGTGAGTGCGTGGTGTGCAGCGACCAAGCCCACATTGCGGTGTCAGAGACGGGTGCGCCCGAGCGCGCCATGGGTGCCAAGCTGCTGCTGCTGCCCTCGCCCGACGGCAAAATTCGCCCCGAGCAAGTCACCGCTTTGCGCAGCATGGTGGGTAACCAGCACTCGGCGCAACCCGGCGTGCTGTCCATCACCCAGTGCACTGAGATGGGCGCGGTCTACAGTGCGCAAGAAGTCAAGGCCTTGTGCATCGAGGCCAAGAAGCTGGGCATGCGCGTACATATGGACGGTGCCCGCTTTGCCAATGCCGTGGCTGCTGCGGGTGGCACCTTGGCCGACGCCCGCGCCATGACGGTGGATGCGGGCGTGGACGTGCTGAGCTTTGGCGGCACCAAGGCGGGCCTGGCCTTTGGTGAAGCTGTGGTGTACTTCAACCCCGTGTATGCCAAGCGCGCCATCTATGTGCGCAAACAGGTGAACCAGCTGCCCTCCAAAATGCGCTTTGTGGCGGCCCAGTTCAATGCCTTGCTGCAAGACGACCTATGGATTGGGCTCGGCCTGCACAGCAACGCCATGGCGCAGCGCCTGTATGAGGCCACACGCCATTTGCCCGGCGTGAGCTACCCCTTGGCGCCTACGTCCAATGGGCTCTTTCCCATCTTGCCGCAGGCTGCTATTGCGCCGCTGGCCCAGTGGTGCATGTTTTGGAATTGGGAGCCTGCCATTCACCAAGTGCGCTGGCTCACTGGGTGGGACACCACAGCGCAAGATGTAGACCGTTTCGCCGCTGGTGTAGCCGCGCTTTTGCAGGAATAGGCTGCTTTAAAGCCGGGCTAATGCGATACTGGCACCCAAATTCGTTGGATACCTAAACACTGGGGTTGTTACATCACCCGGAGAGCTTTATGCGCAAACTACTGCTACTTGCGGCGCTGTGCCTACCCCTGCTGGCGGGGGCTCAAGAGAAAACACTGGTCGCCGCGGCGGACCCATACCCCCCTTACGTGGACCCGCAAATGCCCGGCGATGGCTTGGCCATGGAAATTGCCCGCGCCGCGTTTAAAACCCAGGGCTACCGCGTCAAGCTGGAGATGATGCCTTGGGCCCGTGCCGAAAAAGGTGTGATGGATGGCCGTTTCGACATTTTGGTAGATGTGTGGCGCACGGAAGCCCGGGTCAAAGAGATGCTGTTTAGCGTGCCCTATGCGGTGAGCAAAATAAAATTTTTAAAGCGCAAAGACGATCCGTTTGAGTTCAATGGTTTGGACAGCCTGAGTGGCAAACGCATAGGGGTCATTCGGGGCTACGGTTACAACGATGCGTTCAATGCAGCCACCCACTTCACCCGTGAAGAAGTCACCGGGCTTGATCTCAATATCAAAAAACTGTTGCTCAAACGCATTGACCTCACACCCGAGGACGAAATTGCCGCCAAAGTGTTTATGCGCCGTTTGGAGCCCAATATCGCCGAGCAACTGGACTTCACCAGCAATGCCTTGGCGACCAACCCGTTGTACGTATCCGCAGGGCTCAAGAACCCTAGGCACAAAGAAATCATCGAAGCCTTTAACAAAGGCATGCAGACCATCAAGGCGGATGGCACGCTCATAGCGATTGAAAAGCGATACGGCTTAGTCAAGTAGGCTTGCGCCCATCACACCTGGTCAGGTCCTTGGTAGAGCCAAGGCACATCCAACACGCGCTTACCCAAGAGTCTGAGCGTGGCATCACGCCCAAACGCAAAAGGCCCGCGCAGGTGAAAAATATGCCCATTGCGAATCGACCGCGCCTGCACCTTGGCATTGCGGCGCCAACGCCGGGCGGCATAGGCTCTAAGCGCCTTATCCACAGGCACACCAGACTTCACCAACACCCGGGCTAGCTCTGCGGCGTCTTCCAGGGCCATGCCTGCGCCTTGTGCTAGGTAAGGTCGCATGGGGTGCGCCGCGTCACCCAACAAAGCCACACGCCCCACTGCATGCTCTGCGGCGCTGCGCATGGGTGGACGGTCGCACAAGGCCCACAACCGCCAGTCGGGAATGGCATGCAAAAGGTCCCACAAGGGCGATGCGGCGCCCGCTAAGGCAATGCGCAACTCTTTGGCATTGCCACTGTGGTCCCAACTGGCTAAGTCGCCCTGCAGTTCGCCATGTACGATGGCCACCACATTGAGCCACTCCCCAGCCCCCACCGGGTACTGAACCACATGGTAGCCAGGTCCCATCCAAGCGGTAACCACTTGGCTACGCAAAGTGACAGGCAAGTCAGACTGCTTCAGCATGGCACGGTAAGCCAAATGCCCGGTCACCCTGGGTCCCCCGGTGTGCAAGATTTGGGAGCGCACGCGGCTCCACAGCCCATCGGCCCCCACCAGCACATCGGCTTTAAGAATTTGGGGGCTGTGTCCCTCGGGCGCGGCCAGTTGCACACTCACGCTGTCTTTGTCTTGCGTAACGGATGTCACTTCGCTGTCCAGCATGAGTCGGGCGGAGCCGCTGCGGCACAAGGCCGTGAGCAACAGGGAGTGCAGGTCAGCCCGCGCAATGGTGGCGTAGGGCGAGCCGTACTGCTCCACCATGCTCTTGCCCAATGGCATGCGCGCCAGCACCGCACCGCTTTTGGCATTGCGTACGCAAAGCTCTTGGGGAAAGGCGGCCACCGCCTTCAGCTGCTTGCCCAGGCCCCAGCCTTCCAACACTTGAACGCTGTTGGGGCCCAGTTGTACGCCCGCCCCCACTTCACCAAATGCGGCGGCGCGCTCGGTGAGGCGGACTGTCAATCCACTACGCGTGCAGGCAAGTGCAGCGGCCATGCCGCCTATGCCACCGCCCACAATGAGTATTTTTTTATCCATAGCCCGCTATTGTCGCTGGGTCCAAAGGCGCATTAAGTCGCAGTTTGGTTACGGTAGGACTCAGGTGCTTTGGCGTTGAACCAGCTCCCAACCCAGGTCCACGCTATGGGTGTCTATGGGCTCATCGCGCATCAAATGCAAAAGCATTTGTGCGGCACTGTGGCCAATTTGCCTGCGCGGTGTGCGGATGGTGGTGAGCGTGGGCAGCATTTGGTCGCTGCCCGCCAAGTCATTGAATCCAGCCACCGCCAACTGCTGTGGCACGGCAATGTGCAAGCGCAGTGCCGCCAACAAGCCCCCTTGGGCCAAGTCGTCGTTGCAATAAAAAATAGCGTCCACATCAGGGTGGCGGGCCAAGTTCTGCTCCAGCAGCTGTGCGCCCAAAGCCATGGAAGACGGCGCGGGGCTGAGCCACTCAAGCTCCGCATCCCAGAGTCCTGCCGCCTGCATAGCCATACGGTAACCGTCTAAGCGCTGCATAACGCGTGGGTCCAGCTGTGCCGCTGCAAACGCAATCCGCTGACGGCCTTGCGCCAACAGATGCTCGGTCATCGCGCCCCCCGCTTGGGTTTGCGAAAAGCCCACGCAATGCACGGCGGGGTCGGTCGATGTTTCCATCAGGTGTACACACGGCACGCCACTTTGGGCAATCATGTCTTTGCAGCGCTGGGTGCGGTCAAACCCAGTGACCAAAAGCCCCGCAGGGCGGTGCGCCAAGTAACTGGCCAAGAGCGCTTCTTCTTCGTCCGCTTGGTAATGGGTCACGCCTATCAAGATTTGGTAACCCGCCGGATGCAAGCTGCGATGCACAGCCTCTAGCAAGTCCACAAACAGGTTGTTCGACAAGAGCGGAACCAGTACAACCACTGTGCGGCTGCGCGCACTGGCCAAGGCACGTGCGGCCGGGTCGGGCACGTAGCCCAAGGTCTGCGCGGCCTGCGCCACCCGAGCCACCAGCTCGGCACCCACGCTGCGCTCGCCCCGCAAAGCCCGAGAGGCTGTGATGCGGCTCACTCCGGCCGCCGCGGCCACGTCATCCAAGGTCAGGCGCCCGGAAGCGCGGCTTTTTCGAGGAGGTGCAGAGGGTGAAGAAGCCATGGAGCCTTAAAGTGTCGCGGGGGGCAGTACATTCGTGAAGTCCATAAGGATAGCGCTGTCTACGCTATTTTTTGCTATCCGCCCGCGGCGAAACTTGGACGGCAATTCAAAGGCATTGCTTGAGATGCAACGCCCCAAGGGATGACCAAACCATCACCGCTCCGAAACATGATCGCTATTCAATTGGTAGCTACCCACGCTTTATTGGTGAGCGCTTGGGGCAATTATTGCGGCGAATTCAAGTACAAAGTGCAACGGAATGCAGCGTAAGAGGTCTTACGGGTAGGTTATAGAAGACCTCATGCGGGGTACGGTAGCCTAGGCACTTGCGCGGCCGGTGATTGAGTAGGTACACCGCCTCTTCGACCTGAGCTTGTGTCACATTGAGCAAGCTACGTCTTTTTGGAAAGAACTGTCTTAGTAGGCCGTTTGTGTTCGCATTGCGTCCACGCTGCCAAGAGCAGTAGGGCTTGGCAAAGTACACCTTTGCTTTCAAGCAGCTTGCATTGCGCCGCAGCTCACGGCTGATCGTCGAAGTGCTGCGCTCCAGTTCTGAGGCAATTTGCGACAGATGTATGCCTTGGCGATTGAGCTTGTGGATTTGGCATCGTTTTTCTTGGGCCAAGTGTGTATAGGTCATGGTGCAACGATTGAGACTGGCCGGTCACAAAAGTGCATCCTATTCACTCTTGGCCCAACCCGTTTCTAAAACGTTGCACTTCGTACTTGAATCCGCCGCATGTAATTCCGCCGTACCGAGCACGCGCACGCCACCCCGCACCACGCGGGTGCGGTAGCCCCCGGTGTGGGGTGTGAATGGCTTGAGTGCGGTTGGCTGCATAGCGACTTACTTCTCAGCCTTCCAGAACCACACCACCGCATTGCCGCCTTTGTCTTGGGCGGTAAAGGGCAGCTTCTCGCCTGCAGCCAGAGTGAGACTGCGCTTCTCCAGTATGGCCGGGGTTTGCCACACGCCTGCGCGGGGCACGGCTTGGCCGGGTTGGGCGCTGAGGGTTTCGCGCGGCGGCGCTTGCCGCACGACGTCACCGGGTTGCCAGGGCCGAACCGGGCCGTCCTCTGGCAAATCGAAGCGTGTAATCCACGCCTGTGTGTTGTCCGAGTCAGCGCGCTCCACGGCCTCCATATAGGTGTGCATGCCGCCATGCTCTGGAATGCGCAGACTGCGCACTGCACGGTTGACAAAGGCATAGGGCTCTATCAAGCCCTCTTCGGGCGCTCCCAGTCTTGGCAAGTCACCGGCACGAATCAGCAAGCACTGGCCCTGACGTTCCACACCAATATCAGGCCGTGCCAATTGTTGGCACAGCGCAGCCTCACCACCTAGCCTGTCTACAAACACGTCGCCCAACAGCGTGTACCAGTTCACGCCTTTGATGTGCCCCACTGCCGTTACCTTTGCGCCCGGCTTGAGCTCGTTGTAGCAAATGATCTTTGGCTCTTCCCCTTCAATAGACTGAATCCGATAGGTATGAGCTTCAAAGACTGCATTGCAGTCCATTTCCAAACCAGTAAAGCGGCGAGCCAAGGCGTATTCTTGGGGTTGATAGCGGTCAAAGTCGAATGGCAGCACGGGCGTTAGTCCCCCATACCCCCCCCGCACAGGCAAGCTTTGGCAGACAAATCGCAAAAAGTCGTGGTACTGCACCAAGTCTTTGTCATCGGTGGCCATGCTCCAGGGCAGCACAAACTTGAGGTAGGACACGAACCCACCATCACCGAGGTCATCGCCTACAAAAGCCGCAGGCGTGTAGGCCTCGACCATAAAGTCCGGCGCGGTGTACTGGTCTGTCACATCCGAGCGGACGAACTCCACCCCCTCATAGGGCTTGGAGTCACTGAGCAGCTTGCGCATGGCCTGCATGCCCTTGGCGGTTTTGGCGGTGTATTTGCCCCCGCCTACACGCCCGCCGTGCAGGTGCTCGCCAAAGCGTTCTTCAAACGCATCCAGACAGGCCAACACGCCTTGGCGCACGTCAGGGTAGGCACCACGCTCAAAAAATATGGTGGCAAACAACACCGGGTTCACAACCACACGGCCTTGGTCTGTGAATTGCAGTTCATCGAGGTACTGCGCAATGCCCTGCAAAGGACTTAGAACCACGCCGGAGCGTTTGGGGTAAGGGGTGCTCATGGGTATGTATTCCTTTCGTGTTTTAGGTAAGCGGTCTATCAAGCAGTAGCCGCCCCACCAAAGATGCCTACGATGGCAATCAAGGCAGCGGCCAGCGCGGGGGCCAAGGTCACGGCGATCATGACCCCGGCTACCAGCATGCCGATGACGCAGATGCCTTTGACGGTGTCTATGAGCACTTGCGTCCAGTCAATGCGCTGTATTTGCGATGACACCAAGTCGGTGGCTGCGGCAATTTGTGCCCACGCCGCCTTTAACTGCACCACAGTCCATTGCGCAATGACGGCACCTTCTTGGGTGACCCAGCGGTAAACCTGCCCCGTGGTGTCGCGCACCCAGCGCCCCGCCACAAACAGCCAAGGGGCCTCGCGGCGCAGCCAGGTTTGCGCCTCGCTGGAGAGTTGCCGAACCCCTGCCTGCATATCGGCCCACACCGTTTCAGCGGCATGCTCTGCATCAATGAGCCAACGCTCGTAAAACGCCTTCTCGGGCACGGGCACTTTGGTGCGTATGGGGGCACGCACTCTGTCGCGTACCCGCTCCAGCTCGCCCTCGCAGTCGTTCACATCGACAAGACACAGGCGCTCCACCGGTTTGCCATCACTTTCACCAGCGATTTGCATATACGCATCTCGCTGGCCTCTATCGAACGAATCCCCCGGGAACTTCAACTCCACTACCCGCAGCAGGTTGTCGGGGTGCGCCACGCCCTGGTGGTCGGTGGTGGCTCGCCCCGGCCAGCGCAGTGCTTCGCTTTTGGTGATGATGACGTCCGGGCGGCGCAGCATGCCCGAGGTCAAACCCGGCGGAAATGGGTTCAGGCTATGGCGGCGCAGGGGGTCATGCTTGTTGCAATTGCTCAGAAAAGGTTTGGGGACACCGCCTGCTACCCGCGTGGGCGTCATATCAAAACTCACCTCGGCCTTGTACTGCCAAAGGTAGTTGTGCAGCGCTTCTTCCACACGAATAGCACCTGACATGGTGAGCTGGCACAACACGCGCTCGACGATGTTGCCGTTCTTGGTTTTGACATGCAGCACTTTGGCGGTGCTCAAGGCTGTCTCGGCCTTTTCGGTCAAGTAGCCTTTGCCGGGCACTGTCAGTTTTGCATATTCCTTGCGCTCTTCAAGGGTGGTGCAGGAGTTACCCGCCGGGCTGTATGAAGTCTGGATCATGGTCTTACTCCTCAAGGTAGTCGGCACGTATGGAGGGGCTGCCACCGCCAGCCAAATGCCACCTCTGCTCTTGTACGGCGGGTATCTCTGGCGCAGTAAGTGATACATCCGCAGCGCTGGGGTGAAACACTTGCATGGTTTCGCCCTTGGCATTCGTGATGCCCGCCACCGTTTTGCCTGTGGGGAGCGTTAACTTGTATGGGTGATTGGTTAACGGGGCACCAGACTTTTTGTCCAGAAGAACATATTGGGCTTGGTAACCACGCGGCATCTGCGGCACCACCACCGGCAAGCTCTTGCCCAGCTCCATGTATTGCGTGGCCGACTTCACATCCCACTGCCCCGGCGTGCCGTGGGTGATGCCTGCGGCGTTGAGGGTGGTGAAGCTGCTGGCTGCTCCCAGGCGCAGTTCTTCTTGCGCGGTGATGGTGATGCTGCGGGCGTTGTGCGTGATGCGCAGTTTGGCCAGCACGTGCAGGCTTTTGCTTAAGGCGTGGGCGTCGATGTTCGCGCTGGCGCTGATCAGCTTGATGCCTGCGTTGTAGGCAAACATGCGTGCAGCGCTCTTGGCGCTCAAGAGCCAACTCTTGGCCGTAGACGTGCTCACATGCCCACCCGCGCTGATGGCATGGTGCGCCTGGCTGTGCTGGTGCGTGCTGCCTGCGGTGGTGCTCTCAATACCGGCTGGGCTAGCGAGTACCAAGTGAGGCTCTGCCAGTTCTGGGTGCACTCCTTCTTTACCTTTGATGGCCTCGTTTTGCATTTGCAGTGCGCTGGCGACTTCGCCCTGGTCTGCGTTGTCTCCCGCGTCTTGGGCCTGGTGCTGAGCGGCCAAGTTCCCCAAGCTGCGGTGTTGCTCTTGCGCTTGGGACAGGCGCGCAGCGGTTTCGCTCAATGCTTTGACATGGCCTTGGGCGTTGGGCCTGCCTTCGGTAGTGATGAGCAGGCCGTCTTGGGCGCGGAGGACGCCGTGTCCATCCGTGCGCAGCTCAAAGCCTTCGCCCCGATGTTCTTGGCGGCCTGCCCTGCTCTCTATGCGGGTGATGTGGCCTAGTGAGAGTTGGCTGTGCTGGTGGTCGCTTTTAGCTTGCACTTGGATTTGCTCTGCGGTGTCGTCCAAGAGCACATGGTTGCTGCGCCCAGCAGCTGCGTTGCCTTGCCCTGCGGTGAGTTCGCGGCTGCGCATACCACTTAAGGCTTGTTGGCCGGGCAGTTCCCAGGGCGGCTGGTTGTTCTGGTTGTAGACAGCCGCGATCACGATGGGTTTGTCCGGGTCTCCGCCTTCAAAGCTCACCAGCACTTCTTGCCCGATGCGGGGAATGTGGATGGCCCCTAACTGGTTGCCCGCCCAAGGGCTTGCCACCCGCACCCAGCAGCTGCTGCGTTGGTCGCGCGCGTCATGCCTATCCCAGGGGAAGTGCACCTTGATGCGGCTGAGGTAGTCGGTATGGTGGTTGGCCCCTGCGGGGCCGACTACCACGGCGCTCAAGGGGCCAGGGATCAGGGGTTTGCTCTGTGTGCGGTCAGGGCGCAGGGCGATGGTGCTGGGCTGGACCTCGAATTCGGTGTAGACGCGCCACTGGCCTTGGGGGGTGGCGCTGTTGTCTTGGTTGTTGCCTGCGTGCTTACCCGCGTTGCTGCCTGTTTTGTGCTCACTCGGGTTTTCTATATCGAGTGTGGTGTGCAAGACGATGTACTCGGTGTTGGCGCTGGTCTGGGGGTGCTCGGCCAGGGTGAAGCTGCTGCCGGGCACGATGCCGCGGATGTGGCCTGCTCCCCGGGCGCGTAAGGCCCCTTGGCGCAGGGCTTGCAGGCGCAGCCGGGCCAGGTGTTGGCCTTGGGGTTCGGTCTGGTTGGCTGCGGTGTTTGCGCCTGCATTGGGCTGGCTGTAGTCGGAGGAAGAGAGGGAGGTGTTTGCTCCACCACCTGCTCCACTGTTCACTCCGCTGTTCCCTCCCCGCCAGAGGTAGATCTGGTGGGCCGGGTGATTGCCTGCATGGTCGCTGCTGGCTTGCACCGCCAGGCTGGCCTGGGGGCGGGTGTAGTCGTAGTCGGCACTGGCGTAGGCGCTGGCAGTCAAGCGCTGCACCGGGCTGAAGCGGTGGATGTACTCGCGGTCGGTCTTGTGCCCCAGCGGGTAGTAGGGGATGGTGTGGTAGGGGTTGAAGCCGGGATCAACGCTGTTTTGTTGCAGGTCTTCTTGCCGGATTTGGAAGGCGCCGTTGTGGTCGCTCCAGATGAGGCGGTGGGCCTCGCCGCTGTGCTCGAAGTGGTAGTTGATGCCCCACTCTTGCATGAGCCGGGTGATGAATTGCAGGTCGGTTTCGTTGTACTGCACGCAGTAGTCGCGCACGGGGTAGCTCTCTAGGAGCCTCTTGGTACTGGGCTGGGGGTAGTTGGCCAGCACGTGTTCGATCACGTCGACCGGGCTCATGTCTTGGAAGACTTTGCAGTCGCTCTTGAGCCGGGCCTGGGCCAGCCAGGGCTCTAGGGTGAGTTGGTAGACGCGCTGGCGTGGGGTTTCTTGAATGAGGGTGGCTGCGGTGATGAGGGCGCTGATTTGGCGCGCTCCGCTGCCTTGGTGGGGGGTGGCGAGTTGGCCCTTGACGACCCCACCGATGCTGCCCGCCTCAAACGTGCCCATGCCTTCGAGCTGGATGTGGCAGCTAATGGCCTGGCCCATGAGGGCTTGGAGGTCCAGCTCAACCAGGCCACCCGGGACCGGGGTGTCCGGGGTTTGCAGGGTGAGTTGGTAGCGAAAGAGCTGGTTGATGCCTTCGTGGCCTTCCAAGCGCACGGCTTGGAGTTGGGCGTGACCCGCTTGCGCCTCCAGGGTGGCGCTGCTAATGGTGAGGATGCGCTCTGCGGGGATGAGGGTGGTGAGGCTGGTGAGACTGGGGGTGGGCATAGCTTAGCTCCGGGGCTTATCAGTGGTGGACCGGGCCAAGGTTGCGCAAAGACTTGCACGCTGAGTATTTCGTTGCATCGTTAGTCCCTTCATTCAAACACCGCACGCGGTAAAAAGTAGCCACCGCCCTCGCGCCGCCCGCTGATGCCGATGGCTTTGGCCTTGACCCAGATTTGCAGCAAACCTAGGTCTTCATCGCGCATCACCGGATGCAGGTCGCAGCGGTTCTGTCGCCATAAGCCATTGTGAGGAAGCTAACGGCGTGTCTTTGTAAAAACGGCTTTGCAATCGCTGTTGAGTGCTTTGCTATGTGTGCGCCCGCTGGTACGCGGCTTGCCCCTTGCGCTTTCGCCATTTGGAAGAAATGATGCAAGCGCGTGGCGACTGGGGACGACGGATCAGGGGCGACCTGTCAGCGCAGGTTGCTATAGTTTTGATAGCTGCCTGCGCTTGCTGTATGGGCGCCAAAGGCTCATTTGCCTGCCAATTCGTACAGCTTGAGCATGCGGTCGCCGTCAGGGTGTGGCATGAGGCGCAAGTACTGCAACCCTAGCTTCTCCAATAGCTTTTGTGACGCCACATTGTCCAATCGCGTGGTGGCATAGATGCGCTGGAGGTCCAGTTCCGCACGCGCGTGGGCTAACACCGCGCTAGCGGCCTCAAACGCATACCCTTGGCCGACATGCTGTGGCAAAAAGGCGAAGCCAATATCCGGGCTGTCCAGGTAGTCGCGCTGGGTCAGGCCACACATGCCAATGGGCTGTTGCAGCGCTTGCGACACCACGGCGCAAAACCCAAAACCGTAGCGCGCCATCATGGCGTGGGGGCCTTGGGTGATGTAGTTGTGTGCATCGGCCAGATTGCGCACACCGCGGTCGCCAATGAACTGCAGCCACGTGGGTTCATTGACCAACTGGAGAATGAAAGGCGCGTCATCCAAAGTGAGCGGTCTGACGATAAGCCGGGGAGTCGTGAGCGTTTGCATGGTGTCTAGAGGGAAGCTAGGTGCCAATCAGTGGGTAGTCGGCGCGGCCAACACGCACTGCGCCTCAAGACTGCTCAGAATCAAGTCCAAGCCAAATTCAAACTGGTGCACGCCACTGTAGCGCCCAGCAATGACCTCTTCGGTCAGTGCACGCATGTGAGGGTACACCTCTTGCGGCAGCATGGGTAAAAACTGCTTGGCTGCTTGCGCGTAGGTGCCTTCGGCCAAAGGGAACAGCAGCTTTTGCAAGGTGAAGCCGTGCACATGCCCGTCAATCACGTTGCGGGCGCTATCCGCCAAAGCATGGCTAAACCCCGCCTCACGCAGGCAGCCGTGGGTGGCATCAAAATGGCGCAACTTGGCCGGCCCCACATTGACACGTGATACCAGCAGTAAAGACGCCCATGGATGCGCCATCAGCACCGCGTGCGCCGAACACGCGGCCCTGCGCATTTCTGCGCGCCAAGGGGCGCCTAGCACCGGCACCACCATCTCGGCCACCACCGCGTCCACCATGCCGTCTAGCAGGGCTTCTTTATTGGCCACATGGTTGTAGAGCGACATGGCTTCCACTCCTAGCACTTGGGCCAACTTCCGCATAGACAGCGTAGCTAAGCCCCCCTCATCGGCAAGTGTGATGGCGGCCTGAAGAATGCGCTCTTTGCTTAAGGGTTGGCGCGCGGGTAGCGCGCTGGGTTCGGTGTCTAAGGGCATAACAACCACGTGATGGTGACGTACTTACAGCGTAAGTGCAATAATACTTACGTTGTAAGTTTAACGGAGAGCGCCCCCATGCCACACACACCAGCCTTGCCAAGCACCATGAAAGCATGGGTGTATTCCCGCTACGGAGGGCCCGAGGTCTTGCGATCGGAAGAACGCCCCCTGCCTGAGGTGCGTGACGATGAAGTCTTGGTCAAGATTCGCGCCACCACGGTCTCCACGGGCGACATGCGCGTGCGTTCGCTCAAGCTACCGCGTGGGTTTGCATGGATGGGGCGGCTCATCTTTGGGTTTAGCGGGCCCCGCCAGCCCATTTTGGGCACCGACTTTGCAGGGACGGTGGTAGCGATAGGCCGCAAGGTCAGCGCATTTCGCGTGGGAGACGACGTGATTGGCTACCCCGGTGGCGCCATGCGCAGCCATGCGGAATACCGCAGCATGCGTGTGGGCAAGGCATTGGTTTTGAAGCCGCCCCAACTCAGCTTTGCCCAAGCAGCAAGCCTACCCTTTGGCGGCATGACGGCCCTCAGTTTTTTGTGCAAGGCCAAGTTGCAGGCGGGCGAGACCTTGTTGGTCATTGGCGCCTCTGGCGCAGTGGGTAGCGCATTTGTGCAACTAGGGCGACAGGCGGGGGCCATGGTCACCGGTGTGGCCACCTCGCGCAACCACGACTTGGTGAGGTCATTGGGCGCAACAGACCTTGTGGACTACACCTTGCAAGACTACACCCAAGGGCCACAACGCTATGACGTTATTGCAGACACGGTGGGAGCAAGCACGTTTGCGAAGTGTTGGAACATCCTTGCGCCCCACGGCCGCTACATTGCAGTCGCCGGGGACTTGTCAGATCTAGTGGCAAGACGCCATGGGGAGCAAAGCTCTATCGCGGGACCGTCCTCGGAGTCACTGGAAGATCTGCAGCAAGTCGTTGAGCTTGCGCAGTCAGGAGCGATCCAACCCGTGATTGACCGCACCTTTTCTTTTGAACAAATGCCTCAGGCACACGCCTATGTAGACACAGGTCGCAAGCGTGGTTCTGTCGTTGTAGAGGTGGTCTAGCAAGGGCGTTGTTTGGGGCCGCATCCGCTACCTTTTGTGTAGCGCCTTGCGCCCCATCCTAGGGCGCCGCAGCATAAATTCCCTGGCCTGATCTCCTGCCTTTTCCTAACACCCACGGGCTATGCCCACTGCGATTCGTGCGCCGACGCGGCCTCAGTCACACCCAATTCATTCACATTTGATGCACAATGCAGCGCACGCAAAGTGCCCATCCAAAGCGCACGCAATTCCACATGAGGAGACACGACTGTGAGTGAATCGGTACGTTACGGCCTGATCGGCTGCGGGATGATGGGGCAAGAGCATCTGCGCAATATTGCACTGCTGCCCGGAGCGTCGGTGACCCGCATCTTTGAACCGGACCACGCCATGGCCGACGCGAGTTTGGCCTTAGCGCCTAGCGCTCAACGCGCAGCCAGTTTGGCGGAAGTGGTGCAGGCTGCCGATGTCGATTGCTTGGTCATTACCAGCCCCAACTTTCGGCACGCAGAGCAAATGCACGAGATTGCGGCCTTGCGCACTTTGCCCATCCTCTTGGAAAAACCCGCTTGCACCGCATTGGAAGATGTCGCCCGCTTGGCCGAACTAGGGCGTCACTACGGCGCGCCCATTTGGGTGGCCATGGAATACCGGTATATGCCGCCGGTCGCCAGATTGGCGCAAGAGGTACACAGCCAAACCCATACCGGGCCCATGCACATGCTGGCCATTCGGGAACACCGCTTTCCGTTTTTGGTCAAAGTGGGGGACTGGAACCGTTTCAACCAATACACCGGTGGCACCTTGGTCGAGAAGTGCTGTCACTTCTTTGACCTGATGCGCCACCTCACGCGCAGTGAGCCTGTGCGCGTGTTTGCGTCGGCGTCGGTGGCGCACAACCACCGCGATGAGCAGTACCCAGAAGGTACGCCAGATATTCTGGACAATGCCTTTGTCATTCTTGACTTTGCCAATGGCCAAAGGGCCTCACTAGACCTCTGCATGTTTGCGGAAGGCTCACGCTACCAAGAAGAGATCTCGGTGGTGGGGCCCCGTGGCAAGGTAGAGTGTTTTGTGCCGGGGCCAGGCCGGTTTTGGCCAACACACTTGGGGCCAGCCCCGGTCCCTAGGCTGGTACTCAGCCCCCGAAACCCCAAGGGGCCGCAGGAATTGGAAGTCCCGGTCGACCCCACGGCCTTGGCTGCGGGCGACCACAATGGCTCAACGCTGTACCAACATCAACGGTTTAACGCAGCGGTGCGCGGCAAAGGGGCTGTAGAGGTCAGCCTGCGCGACGGCTTGGCCGCGGTGGTGATGGGCATGGCAGCACAAGAATCAGCGCGCACCGGCCAAGCCATCGACTTAACCCAAGGCCCCTTCAAACTAGAAGCCTTGCTAGGTCACCCTTAAAAGCACTGCAGCCCTTGGGCTCGCCTTGGGTCCAAAGTGCGCTGTGGAATAGCTTTACCCCACACCCTTGGCGCCCCATCTGCAGTGCCACGCCGGCAAGGCGAAACGCCGCTCGCAAGCCGCCGCAAAGACGGAAGAAACCACTCTGCACAAAGTAATTCATTCACTATTCGTATAAACCATAGGTTCTTTTTGTGTGGCTTGCTCTATATTTTGGGACACCCATAAACAGGAGACATCCATGATTTCTTTGCGCTTCCGTCCCACCGCTCTGCTTGCGAGCCTCGTTCTGGCTACCGGCGTGGCCCATGCGGGGGAAATCCGTGTGATGTGCTACCAGGACGGCGTGGAATGCGATGTGACGGCCGAGCAAGCGAAGCGTTTCGAAGCGGCAAACCCCGGCACCAAAGTGATCATCGACACAGTGCCCTACAAATCCATCGTGGAACAGTTGCCAGTGCAACTCGCGGCGGGCCAAGGGCCTGACATCGCACGTGTCACGGACTTGGGTGGCTTGTCCAAATACTACTTAGACATTTCCGCGCACGTCAAAGACCGCAAGTACTGGGACACTAACTTTGGTGCCACCGCAGGCTGGTTGCGGCCCTCTGCAACAGACAAAGGCATTTATGGCTTCATGTCCCAGCTGACCATGACGGGGCCCTACGTCAACAAGACCCTGTTTGAGCAAGCCAAAGTACCCATGCCAGGTGCCAAGGCCACTTGGGACGAATGGGTGGACGCCACCCGCAAGGTGGCTAAAGCCACAGAAACCAAAGGCGCAATGGCGTGGGACCGCTCAGGACACCGGTTCGCAGGCCCCGCTATCAGCTACGGCGCCAAAGTGTTTGACGCGCAAGGCAACGCCGTCATTGACGATGGTTACAAAGCCACTGTCGCCAAGTTCGTGGGCTGGCACAAAGATGGCAGCATGCTGAAAGAAGTCTGGGCAGGCTCCGGTGGCTCAACCTACGCAGACTCCATTGGCGAATTCATCAACGGCAACGTCGTCATGGTCTTGTCGGGAAGCTGGCAAATCAACCGTTTACAGCGCGATGTGGCTAACAAATTTGACTGGGTGGCGGTGCCCAACCCCTGTGGCCCGGCTGCGTGCTCAGGCATACCAGGCGGGGCTGCGTGGGTGGCTCTCAAAACCAGCAAATCGCCCAAAGAAGCTGGCGCATTCTTAGACTTTATGGCTTCCGAAGCCGTTTACTCAGAGTTCACGGGTAAGACCAACAACATACCCGCCCACTCAGGCTTGGCAAGCAAAGGCGTGCCTTACCCCGGTGCCCAACCTGCGGCCCGGGCGGCACTTGGCGTATTCAGCAGCGGGGTTGCCAACCTCGCTCCTGCTGCCTACCAGTTCCAAGGCTATAAGTTCAACCGCGCGATCATGCTACCTACGGTCACGCGCGTGACCCAGGCCATTGTTGGGGAAATGGGTACCGATGAGGCGGTGAGCAAAATCAACGCCGATATGCAAGACGCGATCAAACAAGCACAGAAGTAAGCCCGTTTTTGTTTAGTTTTTGTTGACCAGGCCGCAAGTGCGCGGCCTGGTCCTTTTTTGACGGGTCTTGGCGAGAGCCATGGCCGATCGGGCTTTATGGGGACGGTTCTGTGCGATTTTTGGCATTCTTCTTCGACTTACTGGAACCTATCTTCCGCTTAGGCCAGAAATGGCTAGGGCTGTCTAGGCTGGGGTGGCTGTTTGTTGCGCCCAACCTGCTCGTCATCAGCGTATTCACGTTTTTGCCCATCCTCATCAACATCGTGTACGCCACGACCGGTGGCGTGAATTTGTTCCCGTTTCAGCGCCCTTTTACAGGTGCAGAAAATTTCCAAATTCTCTTTGAGTGCACCAACTACCTGGACCTGTCTACGTGCCGTAAAGACGTTTTTTGGCGGGCCATAGCTAACACCCTCAAGTTCAGCGGGTTACAAGTGGGCTTGATGGTGCTGCTGTCTCTGGTCACCGCACTGGTGCTCAATCGCAAGATCATGGGCCGCGGCTTTTGGCGCGGTGTTTTCTTTTACCCCGTGCTGCTGTCACCCGTGGTGGTGGCGCTGATTTGGAAATGGTTGCTACAAAACCAAGGCGTTTTCAACGCAAGTTTGGTGGCCATGAACATGCCACCTATTGAATGGCTCACCGATGCGGGTTGGGCTTTTTTCTGGGCGGTCTTTGTGTCCATCTGGGCCCACATGGGGTTCTACACTTTGATTTTGCTGGCTGGCCTGCAAGCCATTCCGAACGATCTGTATGAAGCTGCAGAAATGGACCGCGCCAGCCCCTGGCGCACCCTCACTCGCATCACCTTGCCGCTGCTGATGCCTAACTTGATTGTGGTGCTGGTGCTCGCAGCGATCCGTGCCGTACAGGTGTTTGACGAAGTATTTGTACTCACCGGCGGCGGGCCAGGCTCGGCCACCACGTTTATTGTGCAATTCATCTACCAAACTGGCTTTGCCGAACAAATTCACCTCTATGGACTGGCTGCCGCAGCATCACTGGCGCTGGCGGCATTCTTAGTCGTTTTAACCTTGGCGCAGCTTCGTTTGACGCGCGCCAGCGAAGCGGGCCAAAAGGGGCGTTGAACATGAAGGCACTTGACTTTTTACTGCGCACCCGAGGCCGTCAACGACTGCACTGGACAGACGTCATGAGCTATGCCTACTTAATGGTCGGCCTCTTTGTGATGTTTGCGCCGGTGCTTTGGTTGGTGGTTTCGTCGTTCAAGACTGAATCGGCCATTGGCCAGTTCCCCCCCACTTTCTTGCCCTACAGCCAAAAAACGGTGGCTGTCGAAGGGCATGCCAAGCCCTTGCCTTTGTACAAAGCCACCTTAGACGACGGCAGCCAACGCCTGATGGCGCAAGCCAGTCGCATGGGCATCATGGCCACCATGGTGGACCCCGCCAACCCACAAGACACGGTGCGCATCAATATTCGCCAGCGCGAGCCGGTCAATGAGCTGAAGTTTGCGTGGAGCAACTACACCGATCTGTTTGGGAAGTTCACCTTTGGTGTGTACCTCTGGAACAGTGTGTTCATTACCGTAGTCGCCACCTTGCTGACATTGCTGATCAACTCGATGGCCGCGTTTGCCCTTTCCAAATACCGGTTCAAGGGGCAAAAGCCGGTGTTCTTGCTCATCATTGCGACCTTGATGATTCCGCCCACCATCATCTTGGTGCCTGTTTTCCTGGTGATCAATGAAGTAGGTTTGCTGAACAACCTATGGGGCGTCATCCTCCCGGCCATCGCCACGCCTACGGGGGTTTTCTTGTTGCGCCAGTACATGCTGACCATTCCGGACGAGCTCATCGAGGCGGCACGTATGGACCATGCCAGTGAGTGGCGGATCTACTGGCGCATTGTGCTGCCGCTCTCCGCACCCGCATTGGCGGTGTTGGCCATCTTCTCAGTCATGTGGCGCTGGAACGACTTTTTGCTGCCACTGATCGTGCTGTCCCAAAGCCAGCACTTCACCTTGCAACTGGCACTCAACTCCTTCCAAGGCGAGCTCAACACCCAATGGCACTATTTGCTGGCCATGACGGTGATCACCCTGCTGCCGGTCACTCTGGTCTTCGCCTTTTTGCAGCGCTACATCACCACTGGCATTGCCAGCGCAGGCGTGAAGTAAATCGCATCTTGAATATTGAATAGGTCTTTGAACGTGTCCACACTTGAACTGCGCTCCGTCGAAAAATCTTTTGACCACACCAAGGTCATCCATGGGGTAAACCTTGAGGTCAAACAAGGTGAGTTTGTGGTGTTTGTCGGGCCATCAGGCTGCGGCAAGTCCACGCTGTTGCGCATGATCGCGGGTCTGGATGAGCCCAGCGCCGGGGATCTGCTGATCGAAGGTCAGCGCGTCAACGACATTGGCGCGGCCGACCGGGGCTGCGCCATGGTCTTCCAGTCGTATGCGCTCTACCCCCATATGACCGTATACGACAACATGGCCTTCGGTTTGGAAAACGCCCGTGTGCCACGCCCTGAGATTGAGCGCAAAGTGCAAGAAGCGGCCACCCTGTTGCAGCTCGCCCCATTGCTGCAGCGCAAACCCACGCAGCTCTCAGGCGGTCAGCGCCAGCGTGTGGCTATTGGCCGTGCGATCGTGCGCAACCCCAAAATTTTTCTGTTCGATGAACCCCTGTCCAACCTCGACGCAGAACTGCGCGTCTCCATGCGGGGGGAGCTGCGTGAGCTGCACCAGCGCCTGTCTGCCACCATGATTTACGTGACCCACGACCAAGTCGAGGCCATGACCATGGCAGACAAAATTGTGGTGCTGCGCGCCGGTCGCATTGAACAAGTGGGCACACCCCAAGCGCTGTATGACACCCCAGACAATGTGTTTGTGGCCGGTTTCATTGGTAGCCCACGCATGAACTTTATCCCCGCGGCCACCGCACAGCAAGACTTGGCAATCAAAGCTGCGCTCCCCCCCTCTTCCACGCTCATTGGGGTTCGCCCCGAACACTGGTTGCCCAGCACGCCCGAGCAAGGCCTCGCCATCTCTGTGGTCGGCAGCGAATACCTGGGCGCTCAGCGCTTGGTGCTTGGCACGCTGAGCGACGGCACGCGCGTAGAAATTTTGATGGATGGTGCCAGCGAACCCAAGGCCGGCACGGTGACCTACATGACCCCGCAGCCACAACGCTGGCACGCTTTTGATGGTGCGGAACAACGCATCGCCAAGACCTCAATGCAATGACACCTCTCAAAGCTTCTAACTGGGCCCTAAACCCCGGTGCCACACAGGCCGACGCCACGGCCACGCTAGACGATGGCGGGCAGATGCGGGTGGTCTTTTTGTCCCAAACGATGGCGCGGGTGACTTGGGCGGCGGGACAGGGTTTTCGTGAACCACGCACCTGGTCCGTGGCGCCCTTGCCTGCGGCACACATGCCTTGGGAAGGGCGCGCACGCGAAAGTTTGGATGGTTTCCAACGTCCGACGTTGACGGTCGACCTTGCGCAGGGCAAGCTCGCCACAAGCGCCTTGGCTGTGCAGTTGCTTGGCGACCACGCGGGTGCGCTGCGTTTGATCTGGAGTGACCCGACAAGCCAACTGACCTACCAAAGTGACCGCAGTACCAGCGCCTACCTGTCTGAACGCCGCACCGGTTTGGTAAGGCACTGCGTAGAGCGTGACCCCAAGGAACACTATTTTGGGCTGGGAGACAAGACCGGCCCACTCAACCTCCATGGGCGGCGCTTGCGTTGCTTAGGGCAAGACTCCATTGGCTACGACCCCGCCACAGGCGACCCTCTTTACAAGCACTGGCCTTTCGTCATTACCCGCACCACAGACGGCCTATGGACAGGTAGCTACTACGACACTTTGTGCGCAAGTACCTTTGATCTGGGCTGCGAACATGACAATTACCATGGCCTGTTCCGCACCGTGGAAATTGACGATGGTGACCTTGACTACTACCTGATGGTGGGCCGCAATCCCGCTGAAGTAGTCGCCCAATTCGTATCGCTCATTGGCGGCACGCACTTGCCCCCTCGCTGGAGCGTGGGCTACGGGCAAACTGCGATGGGCCTTGCCGATGCGTCGAATGCGCAGGAACTTCTGGAGAATTTCGTCCAAGACTGCCAGTCGCACCGCGTTCCTATTTCTTCGTTTCACTACGGTTCGGGCTACTCCAGCCGGGGCAAACAGCGCTACGTTTTCACCTGGAACCGCAGCAAGTTCCCCGATCCGCAAGGCATCAACGCCCGCTTTAAGGCGGCTGGCATGCACTTGGTGGCCAACCTCAAGCCGTGTCTACTCGACGACCACCCCGCGTACGCCACCCTGGCCGCCCAAGGTGCCTTCATCGAAGACGCGTCAACCGGTCAGCCGGTGGTGGAGCCCTACTGGGACGGCCAAGGTTCGCACCTGGACTTCACCAAACCAGAGGCCGTCGCTTGGTGGCAGCAACAGCTGCGCGAACACATTCTGGACCTAGGCATTGACGTCGGCTGGAATGACAACAACGAGTACGCCATTCAGTCGGAAGACGCCGTTACCCATGGTGGAGGGCAAGCCCTTCCCATGCACCGTAGCCGACCGCTGCATGCCCTGCTCATGACACGCGCCAGTTTTGAAACCCAACGCGCTTGGGGCCAACAGCAGGGCACGCACGATGCGGTTTACTCGGTCACCCGCGCCGGCCCACCGGGCATTCAACGGTATGCGCAAACCTGGTCGGGAGACAACACGACCAGCTGGGCATCGCTCAAATGGAACATCCGCACGGGCTTGCAAATGGGCTTGTCGGGCATGTTCAACGTGGGTCACGATGTAGGGGGCTTTTACGGGGCAGTGCCGGAGCCCGAGCTGTTCCTGCGCTGGGTGCAAGCCTGCGCACTCAACCCGCGCATGGTCATGAATTCGTGGAAAGCGGGCAATGTCAGCAACCTGCCTTGGATGCATCCCGAAGTCACCGAGCAGGTGCTCGAAGCCATCCGCTTGCGCTACCGGCTCATGCCCTATCTGTGGCAATGCTTCGAGCGCTCCTGCGAGCACCATACGCCCATTATTCGCCCCACGTTTTTCAACTTCCCCGAGGACATCGAGTGCTTGCACGACAACGATGAGTTCATGTTGGGCGAGCACTTGCTGGTAGCACCCGTCATCAATGCAGGCGAACGTACGCGGCGCCTGTACCTACCGGCTCTCGCGGCGGGCAAAGTCTGGTTGGACTTCTATAGCCGAACCCCATGCGGCGCAGGGACCTGGCACACCGTGGACGCTCCGCTAGAACGGCTACCGCTTTTTGTGATGGAAGGCGCTGAGATCGCCGTCTCCACGCCAGCGACAGGGCAAGTGCCCCGCCATGACGACCCGATCACTGAAGTGTTGCGCTACTAACTCAACCCACGTGCGTGGTGTGCCATTCTGGCTAGCTGCCGAATCGGTCGAAACGGCTGCGCCAAAAGCTCAGGGCTGGGGTTTCATGCGAGGCGTAATCGAGCACGCGCCCAATCACAATCGTGTGGTCACCTGCATCCACCAGCTGGTGTAGCTCGCAATCAAACCACGCTGCGGCACCGGGCAAACACACGCGATCGCTGGCCAAGCGCTCTACAGGTACCCCTGCAAAGCGCTGCTCCAGGCTACCCGTGGCGAACTGGCGTGCCAATGCCTGTTGCGCGTGGGACAACACACTGACCGTAAAGCCGCCCGAACGCGTAAACGCCTCATAACTGCTGGCCTCGCGCCGAATGCTCCACAGCACCAAACGCGGCTGCAAGGACACCGAGGAAAACGAGTTGCACGTCATCCCCCAGTCCTGGTCTTTCCAGCGGCTGGTAACCACCGTCACCCCGGTCCCAAAGCTGGCCAAGGCATGGCGGTAGTCGGCGTGGTCCGTGGTGCTTGGCTGTGGGGCGGGCGTACTGGCTGACATTGCGTCGGGGTGCAAGCGCATAGGGTGCTCCATCAAGGGACTTCGTGTCCGTTAGCCAGCTCGTACAGCTCGAACCAGGTCTGGCGGTCCATGGGGACACGCGTTGCGTCTGAGAACTGTGCGATGCGGTCAAGCCGGTTGCTGCCCATCACAGGCATGACACCTGCGGGGTGCTGCATCAGCCAGGCAATCGCAACCGCGGATTCGTCAACCCCGCTCGCCATAGCCAATGCCTTTAAGCGGGGCGCCAAGCGTGCCGCTGCGGTGCCATGTTGGCTGGCTTCTCGGTGCAAACGGCCGCCGCCCAAAGGTGACCACGCCATCACAGACAGCCTCTGGGTTTGGGCATAGGCAAGCTGCCCGTCGACAAACGCGCTAGCGCTAAGCAAACCCAGCTCAATTTGGTTGGTCTGCAGGCGGTGTTTCATGCGCGACTGCAATAAATCCACATCCCAGGGCATAAAGTTGGACACCCCCACCCCACGCACTTTGCCACTGTCTACCAAACGGTCCAGGCATGCGCCCGTGGCGTCTGCGTCCATCAAGGGGTCAGGGCGGTGCACCAGCAGCAGGTCAATGACGTCAACGCCAATGCGCTGCAGCGAGCGCTCCACACTGGCGTTGATGTGCGCAGGGCTGGTGTCGTAATGTTTGACACGCGTGTCGGGCCAAGCTTTAGACAGCAACATGATGTCGGTCTTGGTCACTACCTCAATCTGGTCACGCAATGCAGGGCGTGCCTTGACGGCCTCACCAAATAACGCTTCACATCGGTAGTCGCCATAGATGTCCGCATGGTCAACCGTGGTGATGCCTTGGGCCAAACAGCTGTCAATGCGCGCTAGGTTGGCGTTGACCGAGCAATCGTCGGCCTCTGAGAGGCGCCATACGCCATACGCCATGCGGCTGAGGGTGTGCCCATTGGGCAGGGTGGAACGGTTCATGAAGGGCCTAAAAAGTAGTTCAGCGACGCACGCCCGTACCTAGCGGGGTCGCAGGTGTAGCCGCAGGTACACGGCCATAGGCCTGCGCCAAAGACACGGTTTGGAGCTGGGGCAGCACTTTACTGCCAAAAATTTCACATTCTTGCAGGTGCGGGTAGCCCGAAAAAATGAACGCGCGAATGCCCATTTTCATGTAGTCATGGATTTCAGAGAGCACCTGGTCCACACTGCCCACCAGTGCCGCACCACAACCGCTGCGCGCGCGGCCTATACCGGTCCACAGGTGGGGCTCGATGTAGCCTTCATCATCGGCCCTGTCGCGATTGGCACTCTGCAAAGCAACACCCAAGCTACCGGCATCCAACGCCCGTTTCCGTATTTCGCGGCCCTTCTCGTCATCCAGTTGAGACACCAACTCCTGCGCGTATTCGCGGGCTTGCGCCTCGGTATCTCGCACGATGACATGCACGCGCAATCCGTAGTCCAGCAGTCGCCCATGTTGTGCGGCCTGTGCATGCACATCGCGCATGCGCTGAGCGAGTATTTCTTTGGGCTCGGGCCACATCAGGTAGGTGTCGCAATGTGCCCCGCAAAGCGCCAATGCATCAGGGCTGTAGCCGCCAAAGTACAGCAGTGGGCCGCCATTGGTCTGATACGGACGCACGGGGTCGGTAGACAAGCCTTTGAGCTTGTAGATTTGGCCTTCATAGTTGATTTCGTCTTGCGTCCAGGCTTGCTTCAAAATTTCGACCACCTCCCATGAGCGACGGTAGCGGTAAGCGCTGTCTTCTTGCTGGCCAGGGAAGTCAGAGGAAATTACGTTGAGCGTGAGTCGGCCTTCCAGCATATGGTCAAGCGTAGCCACGGTACGGGCCAGCATGGCTGGGTGCATTTCTCCACACCGGATGGCTGCCAACAAATTCATGCGCGAGGTTTTGGGTGCCATGCCCGCGACAAAGCTCAATGTGTCTTGCCCCACTTGGTACGACGACGGGCACAAAATGTTGCGAAACCCAAGCTCCTCGGCGCGCGAGGCGATGTGGCTCGCGTTGGCCCAACTGCTGCGCAAGTCTCCCTCGGGGACCCCTAGGTGGCGAAAGTCGTCAGAACACAAGGGGGCAAACCAGGCCACTTCAGCACCTTGGATGTCGGCACCACGAACAGGAACAATGGGCATGCTGCGCCTTTCAAATAGCAATGCATGAATAGTAAATGAATTTACCGAACAATGGCTACGGGTAAATCCTAGGAAGGGAGATTTGTCATACTTCAGCCATGAAAAGTGCATCCGCCAACCAACCCCTCCCCGTCTACCTGCAAGTGGCAGAACTATTGACGCGCCAGATCAAGGCGGGTTATTGGCACGAGGGAGAACGGTTACCCACCGAGGCAGAACTGGCCACCACGCTCAATGTGGCTGTGGGCACCTTGCGCAAAGCGTTGGCACTGCTTGCCGAGCAAGACGTGTTGCAACGGGTGCAGGGGTCGGGGACCTACGTGAAGCGTGCGGCCGGCACCAAACGCCTGTACGAGTTGTTTCGCTTGGAGTTGGTACATGGGCCTGGTCTGCCAACCGCACGTATCCTCGATGTCGCACGCACCGCGCGCCCAGCGCATGTCCCTGTGCTTGGAACAGGCACTTGCCCCGAGGTCTGGCGTGTGCGACGCTTGCGTTTTCTTGATGAAACACCCGTTGCCTTAGAAGAAATATGGTTCAGTGGTGCCCACTGCGCTACTTTGCAAGCGCAAGAGTTAGGCGACTCCATGTATCTGTTTTACCAGCAGCGGTTTCAAACATGGATTGCGCGGGTCGAGGACAGGCTTTCCGCTGGGCCAACCCCCGCATGGACCCAAGCCCCTTTGGGCCTGCAGCCAAACGCTTGCGCCGGATTCATCGAACGAACTTCGTGGACAGCAGCCAACACTCCGGTGGAGTTTTCGCACACATGGTTTGACCCAGCTGTGTGCCGCTACGCCTCGCGTTTAAGCCAGTAAACACAGCGGTACCAGCGCCCACACTTGCGTGCAATACTACGCACGCCCCGCACCAACTGCCCACAGGGTTACGCTGGCCATCGCGCGCTTCGTGCTGCGTTGTGCGCTTGAAAGGATTGTTTATGAATGCGGAAGTCTTCCTATTCGCCGTCGCGGGCATCGCCGCGCTGGGTTTTGCCGTTTGGGCCTCTATGCAGCAAAAGGCCAAGTTGCTGCAGACCCTCACTGTGGAGTTTGCGGGAGGTCTGCGCTTTGAGGCCTATCTGTTCTCTGTAGAAATGCACCAAGCCAGCAAGCGCGTGAAGATCAGCGCGCAACACGGTCTCATGCTACGCACGCCTTTACGCGGAGGGCCAGAACAAAGGCACGAAGGCGCTTTAGACCTCTTCGTGCCTGCCGCGGGACTCAAAGTGGAGCTGGCGCGCACGCCGGTTGCGCAAGACGGTAGCCATGCGTCCGCAGCGGCCAATACCTTTGACGTCACGTTCCATGCCACAGATGCGTTCAGCGCAGAAGCACAAGCACTTGCCCATGGACATGCCACTGTGGTGCGGCTAGAGCGACTGCCCGAGCCCGTGGCCAAAAGCTTCCAAGCCTTTGCCAGCCGACTCTCCATTTGGGCAGACAAGATCACCAAATTTGCGGAGCAAGACAAAGCGCAAGCAGAGCGCGCTGCCCAAGACGCAGCCACCGCCGCGCAAGAGGAGCAAGCCCAGCAAGAAGCCGCGCAAGTCGCAGCCTTAGAAGAAGCCACAGGCACACTAGACCTCGCCGGTCAGATTGCGAAATGGCGCAAGACCGCTGGGTTCACAGGCCAGTACAGCGAGGTGGGTACAGACGACAAAGGGGGTATCACTTGGTTTGTAGACCTAGACCCCAAGGGGCGCATTACCTTGCATAGCAACAAGCGCACCATCTTTACCACCCTGCAAGGTGCCACCATCACCGCCCTGCCCAAAGCCATTGAGATCGGCGTGCGTGACGAGTATTGGTCTGACGGGGACGCGCTGCACGTGTTCCAAGTGCTGCAAGGCAACCCACCCGACGAACGGCGTAACTGGAAAGAGCACCTGGAGGCCGCAAGAGACCGCCTGGATATCACCCTGCGCAAGGGCTATTGAACCGGTCAGGGGTCAAAGCTGCACCGGCCACGAGCTAGTCGCGCCTTGACCGCAGCAAGGCCCAGATGGCCGGTGCAAACAGCCAAAAGCCGGAGCTTGGCATCAGCACCACTGACACCAGGCTCAGCACCAGCAAGCCATAGCCTTGCTGGCGCAAAGCGGGCAAATCACCGGTGCGCTCCAAGGCGGTGATGGCCAGACCCTGCAGAACGAACCAAAAACCTACCAAGAGGAAAAACACCACGCCTGCGCGACGCGGGTCTTCGCCTACCGAGTCCCAAACACCGTCGCGCACTAAGGCCAACAGGTCGGCATGAAACATCAGCGCTCCCACCACCGTGTGCACGGCGGCAACACCTAGCAACCAATAGCCAATCCAAACGCGCGCTGGCTTATGTAATTCAGACATAAAAACTCCTTCGATGTAGAAAAAAGTTAACGCACAGCCATGCTTGCCGCGATCAACACGAGCCCTAGGGCGCAGGCGTTGCGTGGCACGTTGAACCAGTAGCGATGGGCCAATCCCGTCAAGGTCACAGGCACTGCTAGCAAGCAGACGTTCAACACCATGGACGCATGCAAAAGCGCAAAACTCTCCAGCGCCAGTGCGATATATAGCCCGCCAAAGAACGCAAAGCACAGGCTGTGGCTCAGGTGAAAGCCCTGTAGCCCACGCCACATCGTGCCTCTGGGCGCGATCTGGGCGCCCTTGGTCTTCAAGTCTTGCAGCAAGTCGGGGTCCACCGGCTCAAAGCGCGTGGTGCAAAGCAGCAGACACGCGTGCCCGACGCCAAGAGCCAGAAAGATGCCGCAGCCCGCAATAAGAAGAAAAGCTTCCATGGATGTTCTCCGTTGTAAAAAATGAGGGGGACTGACTGCAGATGCTTAGCCGGTGAAGCGCAAGCAAGCTGCGCAATACACTACACATTTCATAGCTAGTTGCGCTTATCCCATGTGCGCTACCGCATGTTTTTACTCATGAAGTTGGTCACCACCGATCCACAGGTTGCTGGTGCGCACGCGTGCACCTATGGCTTTGAGCATCTGCACCAGACCTAGGTAGGCGCGGTCGAAATACGGCATGTCGGGGGCTACGGTTTGCAAAAACTGCAAGGCTATTCGCTGGTCTTCTGCGCTTTGCTCAGGATAGGCGGGATGCTGGGCAAAGTCGTACACCGCTTGGGTGAAAGGCAAGCACTGCCAGTCTTGCAGGCTGGCCAGCGCGGGCATAAGCTGGTTGGCAAAAGTGTGGGCAGACACATCCGCACGAATCAATCCCATGGCGACATAAGCGCGCTGAACGCTCGCCATATCAACGGGGCTGCGCAGCAGTGCAGACCACACGGTTTGCACCGCAGTGCAGAACGAGGCATCAAGCACGCGGGTGCAGCCAAAGTCCAGCAAGCCCAAGCGGCCGTCTTCCATGAACAGGTAGTTGCCGGGGTGTGGGTCGGCGTGCAAGTGGTGCAGCGCAAATGTGCTGCGCATAAAGCAGTCAAACAGCAACTGCCCGTAGTGGTCGCGCAGCGCCTGGCTGGGCTGGGTTTGCAACCACTCTTGCAAGTGAAAACCTTGCAGCCGTTGCATGGTCAGCACACGGCGGGTGCAAAGTGCAGGCACGGGCAGTGGAATCACCACACCGTCTAGGCACAAATGCTCGGCAAACCATTGCAACGCTTGTGCCTCGTGGGTGTAGTCCAACTCATCGGCCAATTTACGTTCAATGTCATCCAACACCTGCGTCACGATGCCGGAATTGGGTAACTTGCTGGAGCTGGCTGCCAGCGGCAGCAGCAGGCCGCGTAGCAGCTGCATGTCGCTGGCCACGGTGTGCGCCATGCCCGGGTACTGCAGCTTGACGGCTACCGGCTGTCCACCGGCGAGCCTGGCTGCATGCACCTGCCCCAGGCTGGCCGCAGCAAAAGCTTGCGGCTCAAAGTGCCCAAACAAGGCCTCGGGTGATGCGCCTAATTCTTGGCGCAGCACCTTGATGACCAGCGCACGGTTGAGCGGCGTGACCTGGTAGTGCGCCCGCGCCAGCTCTTGGCGCAAAGCGGGGGGCAACAGACCCAGCTCCATGCTCAAGAGTTGCGAGGCTTTGAGCGCTGTGCCCTTGAGCTGGTTGAGCGCTGCAAACACGATGCGCCCCAGTTGCGCGTCATGTTCGGCCTGGGCTTGCTTTTCGGCAGCTGCATCGCGCAGCAGCCCTTTGGCTTTGTGCCCGAGTTGCGCCACGCCCATGCGCGCTGCAGCCGCACCCGCAATGGCCGTGCGGGCGAGGCGCCCTGTACGCGGGGCGTTCTGGCCAGGCTTCACCCCAGTGGCTTGTGCCTTGGCGTCGCCTTTGCCGCCCGTGTTAGGCATGGGCCACCTGCCTCAACATCAGCGGCACGATCAGGCTGTGCACAGGCCCCACCACCGCCATGTAGGCGCGACCCAAGCCATTGTGTAGGTGCACCACCGTGCTCAGCGAGACCTTGGGCGCTCTATCCACCACGTGCTTCACCAGCGAGAGCTCCACCCGCAGGTGCTTGTCGTCGTCGCACATCACGGCCTCATTCGGCTCCAGATGCTGCAGGCTAAAAATGCCCACACGTTGTCCCAACTGGTAGCTGCTGGCAGGCCGCGTCGCATCCGTGGCGGCCATGGCACCCAAGTGCTTGAGCCCCACCAAACGCACCGCCTGGTTGCGCATGGCCATAAGCGCGTTCATCCACCCTGGGGTGCGGCCCGTTAAGTGCAAGTAGGTCTGGAACGCATCTTTGTCTGGCCACAGATCATCCATTTGGTAGCAGTCGGCAAAGTGAGCTCCAGGCAAGGTAGCATGAATGTAGGTGCCCGCTGGCAAAGAGGTTTTGATGGGTTTCATGACCGCGCCCCGTTCAGACCAGAGCGCACGGTCTTCAGCACATCTAACAGACCACCACCGTCATGCATGAGCCGCACCATTTGGCTGCGCAGCATAAAGCCCCCTAGCTCCAGCAACTTGTCGACCAAGCCGCTGCGCAAAGCCAGCACCAGCACACCCAAGCTCAGGTCCACCATTTGCGTGGTGTTGGCAAATTGCTCCGACGTGTCGCGCAGCCAATAGGCAATCACCGCGTACACGTAGTCGGCCAGCAACCCGGCCAAGCTGGGCTTGAAGCCACAGGGCACGATTTCGCCAGAAGCCTCGGCCGCATCCAAAATTTGCAAAAACGCTTCTTTGAGCGCGGCCTTACCCGGCAGTTGCTCACCTAAGAGCAGCAAGGGCGCGCGCTCCACCATGCCGCGCGACAAGGCCACAAACTCGCGGTCGGCCAGCAAGGTTTCCAACACACTGTCCACCAACAACTGCATGCGCTCTTGCAACGTGAACGCGGCTTGATCCGGCGTCTTGCGCATCTGCACCAGCGCGTCCGTAATGGCCTGCTCAAAGTAGGCCGTCAAGAGGCTTTCTTTGGTGGGGAAGTACTTGTAAATGGTCGCATCGCCCACCCCCGCCGCGCGGGCGATTTGCTTCATGGTGACGCCTTCAAACCCGTGCTGGGTCATGAGGTCGACCGCGGTTTTCAATAGCAATCGGTGGTTGCTCGCTTGCTGGGCTTTGGTGGTGCGCATGGAAGCCTATTTCTATTTAAGTGAATTTGCACTCTTATTTTACCTATTATGCATTTATTTAACTATAGCAAGTATCCAAATATATGGTTTTGGCAGTACGCTGACTGACTTAGATCGGCAATGACTGCGTGGCCTCCAGCAGCCATCCCCGGGTAATCCCGTATTGGCGTAACCAACCAAGGGATATAAGATAGCGCTATCCAATCTTTGTTGTGGGCACTGCCATCGCAACCCACCCATAGGTTTCACGGGAAGGCCACATCGGTTTTCCTTTTTTTGAATATCGAAAGATAGCGCTATCCAAACTATGAACTCAGTCGTGATGATGGGCGTGGCCGGTTGCGGTAAATCCAGTGCAGGCGCTGCCGTGGCGCAGCTCTTGGGCTTGCCTTTGGTCGAGGGCGATGAGTTTCACCCTCCCAGCAACACCGAAAAAATGCGCCAAGGCATTGCGCTGACCGATGTCGACCGCAGCGAGTGGCTGCACGCCTTGGGTCAGGAACTACAACGCCACCCCACCGGTGCGGTGTTGACATGCTCTGCGCTCAAAAAATCCTACCGCGATGGCCTGCGCAGCGCGGCTCCCGGTTTGCGCTTTGTGTTTTTGGACATTCCTCCTGCCACCGCGCATGCACGTGTAACCGCACGCGCCGGCGCTCACCTGTTCCCACCCAGCTTGGTAAACAGCCAATTCGCTACCTTAGAGTCCCCCGTGCAAGAGCCTCTGGTACTGCACTTGGACGCCACTCTGCCTTTGGCTACGCTCAGCGCTCAGGCAGCCCAATGGTTGCAAGCCGGTGTACTACCGCGCACTATTCCATCCCCACGCTCAACGCCCTTATGAAAAACTCCTCCCTTCAACGATGGACCAACCACCTCATGGCCGCCTGCCTGGCGGTCATGGCCATCGCCGTGTTTACCAATGTGGTGCTGCGCTACGGCTTTGGCAGCGGCGTGGCCGCCAGCGAAGAACTCTCACGGCTGCTATTTGTCTGGATGGTGTTCATAGGTGCCACAGGCGCCTACCCCATGGGCGAACACATGGCCTTTACCAGCTTGCTGCAGCCCCTGCTCAAGCCCGGGCGCGAAGTTGCCCTCAAAGGGGCCACACGCCTGATCCATGCGCTGGTCGTGCTCAGCTGCGCCTTGGTGGGTTGGGGCGCTTGGCAGCAGGTGGTGGTGGGCCTAGACAGTGTCAGCGTGGTGCTGGGCTACCCGCAAGCCCTGCTTCCGCTGCCTGCGCTCTTGAGCAGCGCTGCCATTGGCGCCATGGCCCTTGTGCAATTCATCCAAGGCAAGGCCATCGACTTCGGCCACGGTGCCGAGGTCGAGTAAGCACCACAGGCCTCAACAGAATCAAAGGAAATTTGCAATGAACCAAGGTTTAACTGCGGTGGTGTTTGTGGTGGGCATGTTGCTCTTCATGGGGGTGGGCATGCCCATGGCTTTTGCCTTGGTGCTCACGGGTGCCTCGATGGCTTGGGTCCTGGATTTTTGGGACACCCAGTTGCTGGCCCAAAATTTGGTAGCGGGCGTAGACAGCTTTCCGCTGCTGGCGGTGCCCTTCTTTATTTTGGCGGGCGAGCTGATGAACTCAGGGGGCATCAGCCGGCGCATCATCGTCATGGCCCAAGCATGGGTGGGCCATATACGCGGCGGCTTGGGCTTTGTGACCATTGGTGCCGCCATTTTGATGGCCAGCATGAGCGGCTCGGCACTGGCAGACACAGCGGCTCTTGCCACCATTTTGCTGCCCATGATGCGGGCCCATGGTTACCCCATGGGTACCTCGGCAGGCCTGATTGCCTCGGGCGGCATCATCGCCCCCATCATTCCGCCCAGCATGCCGTTTGTGATTTATGGCGTGACCACCAATACATCCATCTCGGCCCTGTTTTTGTCAGGCATCGTGCCCGGCTTGATGATGGGTGCAGGCCTCATCGTGGCGTGGAAGCTGCAGCTGCGCAAGATGGATCTGCCTGCTGGCATTCCCCTGCCCCTGAGCACCAAGCTGCGGGAAACCGGCAAAGCGTTTTGGGCGCTGCTGATGCCGATCATCATCATTGGCGGTATGAAAACCGGCGTGTTCACGCCCACTGAGGCCGCTGTGGTGGCCGCCTTTTACGCCTTGGTCATTGCCTTCTTTGTGCACCGCGAAATGCAACTCACTGACTTGCATGGCGTGTTGGTGCGTGCGGCCAAAACCACGGCCGTGGTGATGTTCTTGTGTGCCGGTGCCCAAGTGGCCAGCTACATGATTACCTTGGCTGACCTGCCCGGTACCATCTCAGGCTGGCTAGGCAGTTTGATAGAGCATCCCAAGCTACTCATGGCGGTCATGATGGTGGCCTTGGTGCTGATTGGCACCGCACTGGACCTCACACCCACGATCTTGATTTTTGCGCCTGTGATGCTGCCCATCGCTGTGAAGGCGGGCATTGACCCGGTGTACTTTGGCCTGATGTTTGTGCTCAACGGCGCGATTGGCTTGATTACACCGCCCGTGGGCACGGTGCTCAACGTGGTAGCTGGCGTGGGCCGCATGCGCCTCGATGAGGTCATCAAAGGTGTGAACCCCTACCTCATTACCTACTGCCTGATCCTCACGCTGTTGGTCATCTTTCCGCAGATCGTCACCCTTCCTGTGGCGTGGATGCGCTAAGGAAGACCCCCTCCCATTTTTCCCTCAACCCAAGCAACAACCAGGAGACATTTATGACCATGATTCGCCGCACCTTAATCGCTGCCGCAGTAGGCGTCAGCCTACTTAGCGCGGGCTTTGCCAGCGCCCAAGATATCAAGCCCCGCCTTATCCGCTTTGGCTATGGACTCAACGAACAATCTAACCAAGGCCGGGCTGCCAAAGTGTTGGCAGAAGAGATTGAAAAGCTCTCGGGCGGCAAGATGAAGCTGCGCGCTATTGGTGCCGCTGCACTCGGCTCGGACGTGCAGATGCAACAGGCCCTCATTGGTGGTGCCCAAGAAATGATGGTCGGCTCCACCGCCACGTTGGTCGGCATTACCAAGGAAATGGCGCTGTGGGATACGCCCTTCTTGTTCAACACCGCCGCTGAGGCGGACGCCGTGCTGGACGGCCCCATTGGCGACAAAGTGCGCGCCAAGCTCGAAGAAAAAGGCTTGGTCGGCTTGGTGTATTGGGAAAACGGCTTTCGCAACCTGACCAACAGCAAGCGCGCTGTGAACAAACTCGAAGACATGGACGGCATCAAGCTACGCGTGATGCAAAACACGGTCTACCTCGACAGCTTCAAAAGCTTAGGCGCCAATGCAGTCCCCCTGCCCTTCTCCGAACTGTTCAGCGCGCTAGAAACCAAGGCTGTGGACGGGCAAGAAAACCCGTACAACACCATTTTGTCTAGCAAGTTTTACGAGATTCAAAAGTTCTTGACGGTCACCAACCACGTCTACAGCCCCTGGATCGTGCTGGTCAGCAAGAAATGGTGGGATGGTTTGAGCAAAGACGAAAAAGCGGTGCTCACCACCGCAGCCAAAACCAGCCGCGACTTTGAGCGCAAGGACACCCGCGCTGAAGCAGCACAGGCGCTCGAAGACCTCAAAGCCAAAGGCATGCAGGTCAATGTGCTGCCCGCCGCCGAGACCGACCGCATGCGTGACAAGCTCACCAGCATCAACGCCGGCATTGCGGCCAACGTAGGCATGGACCTGTGGCATGAAACACAAGCCGCCTTGCAGAAGCTGCGCGCCAAGAAATAAGCGCGGTATTCGCAAGCCGTAGCACGGCTGCACTTGCCTTGGTGCCCCGAACATGGGCACAACAGATTGGGGCGAGGCAGCCGTGGTCAGCGTGGAGGACCCCGTCATCCCGCACGGCCACCACAACAGCCCCAGCTACAAAGCCGACTCCATGCCACATCCGGCTTGCTGTAGCGCCACCAATGCGGCCATAGCCGCAACCCTGGCATCCCAAGGCACAAAAATGTGGTCGTGAAACGCGCCGGCCACCACATTGCAACTGATGTTGGCGCGCCCCAATGCCGCCGCAAAAGCCGCCGTCAGCCCCACGGCCTGCAAGTCCGAGTGCACATGCAGCGTGATCCACGCTGCGCAAAACAAAACCTCCAGCCCCAAGCGCTGCGCCACCTCTTGGGGCACCACCACCGTCAAGCCCTCGTGCTCACGCACGGTTGCCGCCACCTCCCAGCCCGACACATCCGTGCCGTGCGGCACACAGGCGTATACATACGCGCCCTCGTTAAGCACCGGTTGCATGGAGGCGATGAGTTGCTGAAGGTTGGATATGGGCGTGGTCATGGCAGGGTCAAGCTAGTGGCTTCTCATTGTTATGCAAACACGTGCGCTGTAGTTCAGCCAACGCATGAGTCACCTGTGTTCTAGACAACGCGCCTTTGCCGTGCGTAAATCTTGCGCAAAACACCACCCAGACGCCGAGGACGACATGACAAGCACGACCCACCACCGCATTTGCCCCCTGTGTGAAGCCTGCTGCGGGCTAGAGATCAAGGTCACCGATGGCACGGTCACCAGCATCAAAGGGCACGCCCAAGACGTGCTCAGCGCCGGCTACATCTGCCCCAAGGGGGTGGCATTGAAAGACCTGCATGAAGACCCCGACCGCCTGCGCACCCCGCTCATCAAGCGCAACGGCGTGCACCAAGCCGCCACCTGGGAAGAAGCCTACGCAGAGATTGCCAAGCGCTTGCCCCCCCTCTTGGCCGCGCACGGGCGCAACGCCAGCGCCGTGGTCATTGGCAACCCGGCGGCCCACAAAATTGGCTTGCTCACTTACTTCCCCAAACTCGCGCGCGCATTGGGCACCAAAAATGTGTTTTCTGCGTCCACCTTAGACCAAATGCCCAAGCAGCTGGCCAGCGGGCTCATGTTTGGCCACTGGCTCTCGGTGGCGCTGCCCGACATCACCCACACACAACACTTGCTGGTGATTGGTGCCAACCCGCTGGCCAGCAACGGCAGCATGTGGACGGTGCCCGACTTCAAAGGCAAGGCCAAAGCGCTGCAAGCCCGTGGCGGCAAGCTCGTGGTGGTAGACCCCAGGCGCACCGAAACCGCCGCCATAGCCGACGCCCACCACTTCATTCGCCCCGGGGCCGATGTGTTTTTGCTGGCCGCCATGGTCCATACCCTCTTTGCCAAACAGTGGGTGCGCCTAGGCGCTGCTGCGCCCTGGGTCCAAGGCCTAGACGCCGTGGCGGACGCGGTGCGCACCTTTACGCCTGAGGCCGTGGCAGCGCGTTGCGGCATGGACGCCGAAGTGATCACCCAGCTCGCCTACGACCTGGCCCACACAGAGCGGGCCGCCGTGTATGCACGCATAGGCACTTGCACCCAAGAATACGGCACGCTCGCTAGCTGGCTGGTCGATGTGCTCAACACCTTGAGCGGCCACTTAGACCAAGTAGGCGGCGTGCTGTTTGCCAAGTCCGCCGCGTTTGCCAGCAACACGGCGGGCAAGCCGGGCCTGGGCAAAGGTGTGGCGACCGGGCGGCACACGGCCCGCGTGAGCGGCGCGCCAGAGGTATATGGCGAGTTGCCCATGACCTGCTTGGCGGAAGAAATCCAGACCCCGGGCGAAGGCCAGGTGCGCGCCCTGATCACGGTGGCCACCAACCCGGTGCTCTCCAGCCCCAATGGCGAGCGCTTGTCGCAAGCCTTGGAGCAGCTGGACTTCATGGTGAGCATGGACATTTACCTCAACGAGACCACGCGCCATGCCGATGTGATCTTGCCCGGCGTGTCGCCGCTGGAAGACTTGCATTACGACGTGGCGTTTCCGCAGCTCTCCTGGCGCAACCACGCGCGCTACAGCGCCCCAGTGCTGCCCGCGCCCACCGACCAGCCTGCAGAGTGGCAAACCCTGCTCACGCTGGCCGCCATTGCGCAAGGCCAAGCCCTGCCGCTAGACGCCAACGCCTTGGACGACGCCCAGTTTGCCGACGATGCGCAGCGCCTGTTTGGCCCCCATGCAGACGCCGTGGTGGCAGCCACCAAAACCTACCGCGGCCCCCAACGCCTGCTGGATGTGGCCTTGCGCAGCGGCCCCTATGGCGACGGCTTTGGCCAAAAACCTGAAGGCTTAAACCTTGCCAAGGTGATGGCTGCCAGTGACAGCGGCGGCATAGACCTGGGCGAACTGCAACCCCGCCTGCCCGAGATGCTGCGCACGCCCAGCGGCAAGGTGGAATTGGCCCCGCCCGCTTTGCTACAAGATTTAGAGCGTGCTACGCTTGATCTACGGCGGCCAGCGCCTGATTTGGTCATTATTGGACGGCGCGATGTGCGCACCAACAACAGCTGGATGCACAACCTGCCCGTGCTGGCCAAAGGCCCGTTCCGCTGCACCGCCTTGGTCCACCCCGACGACGCTGCCCGCTACGGTGTGCAAGACGGCGGCCAGGCTACGCTGCGCAACGGCACCCGCAGCGTGCAAGCGCAGGTGCACGTGAGCGCCGAGATGATGCGCGGCGTGGTCAGCCTGCCCCACGGCTGGGGCCACAACCTGCCCGGCGCGCAACTGCGGGTGGCCGCCGAACGGCCCGGTGCCAACCTCAACACCTTGTTGGACGAGACCCTGCGCGACCCGCTGTCAGGCAACGCCGTGCTAGGGGGGGTGGCCATCACCATGGAAGCGGCCTAGGCCACAAAAAGCAACAGCGCACGCGACGCTTTCGTAGAGAATGGCCACGTTCAAAACTGGCCACCCGCCGCCTCCACCATGAAAAAAATGCTGCTCTCCCTCGTCGTCATCCTGGTTCTCGTCGTGGCTGGGGCGGCCTACTGGCTGCATGGCAATGTGGAAGGCTTGTTGCAATCCGCCATTGGCAAGTACGGCAGCGCCATGACCGGCGCTAGCGTCAAGGTCGCTGGCGTGCAACTGCAAACCACCGATGGCCGCGGCGCACTCAAAGGGCTGGTGGTGGGCAACCCAGCAGGGTTTAAGACCCCTTTTGCGGTGAAGGCCGACACCATCGAGCTAGAAGTAGACGTGGCCTCGCTGGCCAAAGACGTGGTGGTGGTGAAAAAGGTGGCCGTGATTGCGCCCGAGCTCATCTACGAAAAAGGCGAAGCCCACACCAACTTCGACGCCATTCAGAAGAACATTGCCCAGTACCTCGGCCCCTCGAACAACGAAGCGCCAGGCAAAAAAATCATTGTGCAAGAGCTCGTCATACGCAACGCCAAAGCCCAGGCCAGTGCCGCTTTCATGAACGGAAAAACGGTCACCATGAGCCTGCCCGACATTCACTTGCGCGATTTGGGCAAGGCCAAAGGCGGCATCAGCCCCGGTGAGTTGGGGCAAGAAGTGACCAATGCCATAGAACGCAAGCTCACCAGCGCCATCAGCTTTGACAAGCTCATGGGCTCGGTAGGCAATGCCTTAGGCAAGGCGGGCGAAGCCATCAAAGGAATTTTTAAGTAAAAGTGCCTGCTGCGCCCATGGAATAAGCGTGAGTAGCTATCAATTTAAGAGCCAGTATTCCTGCTAACAAGCATCAGATCGAGCAACGATAGTGCGAATGGATGCCCTTGGGCAGCATTGCTCGGTTTGTTGGCCAATGCAGCCATGTTCCACTCAGTGGAGTCAAACTCGGTCGCGCGCACCACGTCGTACACCAAGTAAGAAAGCTGGGTAGGTGCACTGGGGTAACCCATCGCCGTCAGCTCGGCAGCAGAGTGAACGGCCGGGCCAATCTCTGGCTTCTCGATTCTGAAGAGCCCCGGCACAGCTACACCATTTGCACCGTGTAGCAACAAATACGTGGCCCCCACAACCTGAACCGACAAGCGCAGCCCACCCACCGCACTGCCCATGCGGAAGTTGTATTTGCCTGTTGACTCTACCCATTGCAAATGGGCATCCCCCTTTACCCAGCCGACGACCACAAAGGTCTCTCTCAGGGGCTTCGCACGGCTATCGCCCGTCGGCCCTTTTTCGGGCAAGACCAAGTAGGAAGCGCGTTGCTCTTGAGCCGTAGGTGGAGGCGCTGATTCGTAGGTTTGCCAAGTGTGAAAACTATGCTGTTCACGGGCACTCGCGCGGTCCGAAACATGATTCACCACGTCGCGCATAAAGGTCTCAATGGCCTGGGTGCCTGCACCGGGCCGCAGTGCAAAAGCCCCCAAGCCCGGGAGCACTTCATGAAATGCATTCAGCCGCTTGTCATCACCCGGCACACCGGGATAAACCACGTATGCCCCCTGCGTACGGCGGATGGCGTCGCGGTAAGCGTGCATTTTCAGCAAGTCGGCACGTTTGTAGCTGCCCCTGTTTTCTTCCCGCTTGATTTCACTCAGCGCATCTTCACCAGCCTGGGACAACGCCTCTTGGTCATGCTCGCCTTCGCGCAACAAGGCCGCCACCTGATCAATGCGGTACTTGGCGTCGAAATGCACGTGCACCATCAGCTCTTGCAGTTCCGCTTGGTCTGCGGTGAACTCCACAGGCCAGAGACTCAAGGTGTAGTCGGGCCGCAGGTTTTCTGACCATGAACCCGCTTGGCGGGGCCTTTGGGTTGCAACAAAGCTGCGGTTGTAGCTGAACTGCACGTTCAAAACTCGCCCGGGTTGGGTTGAAACCCCTTGCAAGGCAACAAACTTACCAGCGCGCAGTTTCAGACCAAAACCGTCTGACGTAGGTTCTAACAAGGCTTCATGGCTGGGTTTGCTAAGGGTAAAGACCTTGGCAACCACATCCAACAGCTTAAAAAACACCCAGTACTCGTACAAGGTTGCCACATCACGCTGCCCCGCACCAAACACCTGCTCGCCACCATGCCACACCAACTTCGCAGCCATTGCAAATTGAAGCCACGCTTGCAGTACCTCACGGTAGCCTTCGCGCCGTTGCAATGTGGGGCTGCCTAAGGGTAAAAACGTGGGCTCACTGACTTGCCGCATCACACCACTGGCGAGGGCCTCATCCAAACGGGTGCATAGGGCAGTGATCTCTTGCACCAACCGGGCATCTTTTGTGGGGTCTGGTACCCGTGCTCGCAGGGTGTCTAAAAACTGGTGAAACGAGCGCAATGCAAACTTCACAAAACGGTTTTCAGGCGTGTCGTGCGTAGGGGTCGCCCGATTGACCGTAACAAACTCGGGCAGAGTCTCAAGCGTTGCGTGCAGCGGGTGTGACACTGGCACCGCCACCCGACGACTGCCCTGCGCTAGCTGCCGCAGCACTTTACCAGTGGGTTTGAAACCGCGAGCGATAGAACGCTCATGCGCCTCGTGCTGCCAAACCTGGTGCGGGTGCGTGGTGATGCGGTGCAAGGCATTCTCAAACGCAGGGTTTTGCAGCAGCGCGCGCACAAATGCAAACCGTTGCCCCAGCGTCACGGCATCATGGCCAGGGTCGGGCTCTGCCTTAAACAAAGACGGCGCTCGCAGCTCTTGCAACAAGTCCACCGAATAGGCCGTGATGTCTTGCATCATGTGCTGGTAATCCGCCTTGTAGGAGAGCTTGCGCGAGCGCACCTCTACAAAAGCACTGGACTGAATTGCGCCAGTTTGGTCTAGCAAAACCAATGGCAAGCGCCCTGTTGCAAGCCCCGGGTTGAGCACACCGCAATGTGCGCGGCCTTTAGCCTTGCTTTGCATCACGATGCCCTGCGTGTCGGTGTAATGCTGTGCCAACGCTAGGCGATAAGCAGCGTTATCCAAAGCATATTCGTACCGCACGCCTTCTAGCAACTGCACTTGCCCCTCGCCATCTGCCAAGGCTTGCGCAGCAGGCACGTCCAACAAGGGCGCTAGGCCATCCGCTTGTGGGCGCCAGTTACCTTGAAGATAAATCGACAGCGTGCACCGCGCAGCACCATCGGCCGCCACAAATACCAGCTCTGCAGACTCCAGCACGGGGGTAGCCACCGCTTTTATGCCTCAGCAAAGCTCGTAAACCCGTCCCGCTCCAATCGCTGCTGCATGCGCTTCACTTTTTCCAGTGTGAGTGTTAAGCCTTTGTTGGTGGCAAAAGCCTCTAGCTCCTTCAGCACCCCGCTCAGCTTGCGCGCCGAGCCATGGAGTTTGGGCATGAGCTTTTGCAGCACTTGCGCATCTAGCGCCTCCTTGTAAAGCCAACTTGGACCCGTCAGCTCGTGGTGAATCACCATAAACCGCGCAATCTCTTTGGCTGTGCGGAAACCAAACTCCGCACCAATTTTGGACAGCGCACCAAACACCTCCAATAGGTCGGCCTTGAGTAGCGGGCCAAAAGCTTGGCCTGCCGTATCTACCAAGCTTGCAATGTCCGCACCGTCCTTGGCACGTTGAACAAAGGCACTGGCAAAAGCGACACCTTGCGCACGCAAAGCCGCAAGGTTGATATCCGCCGGGGCATCCAAAAATGCCCCCATATCAGCCTCGCTCGCGCGAAACTCGATCACGTTAGCGCGATCCAGCACCTTGGGGCTAAACATATAGGTGGTTTCATCCACATTCACCGTGCCAACAATAAACAAGTTTGCGGGCAGCGAGAGCTTGCTAGGAACCACTAGGCCCAAGCCTCCTTTAACACCGTCAAGCGCGATGCCAGACACCTCGCCATGCAAGGCCAGCTGCGAATTGGCAGATTCCATAGCAGACAAAAAATCTGCAAAGTAGCGTTCCACGTGCGAGAGATTCATCTCGTCAAGAATGAGGAAATAGGGCTTGGCTGGATCAGCCGCCGCGCGCAACATCAGCTCTAGCGCGCCGTTCACCGGCGCACAGTATTTGCCCGATTGCAACGCATCTGCGTAACCCAACAAATTTTCATTGCCGGTCCAGTCCGCGCCCACTGCAACAACGCGGTACTGCTGATCACTTTCACACAACCACATGGCAAAGGCTTCGGCCAGCTTGGTTTTGCCAGAACCGGCTAGGCCGGTCAGGATGCAGAAGCGTTTGGTGAGAGTAGCAGCTAAAAAACGCCCCACAAGAGCATTACCGTAGGTCAGGCCACTAGATTGAGCGCATGCGGTAAAGTCAGCAACAAACGAAAGTAGATCAGCACTTTGCGGTTGACTGGTTCCGTTAAACGCAATGCCTGCAACTTCCTCAAGCAGTTCGGTATTCCACGGTATCCACTTTGCATCGTTGTCGCTCGGTCTGGGGTCTTCTTTTGCAATCGCGCCTGCAGCTTCAAACACAGACAACAACACCTGTAACCGACGCTTCGGCGTATCGTCCATTGGATTAGTGTGGCTGCGTGCAGCGTTCAAACTCGCAGACAGGTCGTCACCTCTTCGATAGCCCAGCATCACACCAAAATACAGATCCCGAAAATCGAGGGATTGATCAGCTTGAAGAAATGCAGATGCCATTTCAGAAAATGGCCTTTGACCATCTTCCACCCATCTCTTTACAAACTCTTGAAAAAATGCCTGAGGACTCGTCTGCCCAGTGACAAGGCTTTTGCCAAGGGGTGTGAGTCGAAACTTTTGATCACTAACGTCCAATACACCGGTAGCAGTCCATGGCTTTGCGTAATCTCGAAAGAGTGGTCGCGGCGCTGCACCTTCGTGCTTCATCCAGCCCATACCCGGCAAGACCTTTTCAAGTTCTGTATAGACCGGCGCACTGGGCTCGTAGACGTCTTCCCCCTCGTGTTTGGCAATCACGCGTAGGGCGCCAAGCCATACTCTATTTTTCCAAAGAGACTCGCGGCCACTGTCAATCTTTGTCCACGGGCTATAGGCCATCAAGACTCTCCGTAAAGAGATGCTGCTGCCCAAGCACATCGACAATGTCGCGCAAGGACTTTCTAGGTCGTTTGAAGATTTGGTGAGCTATTTCTCGCCCAATAACCGCGGCAAGAATCGGCGGCACGGCATTTCCGACTTGGCGAATCGGGTGCCTAGACGTCCCTGAAAATTCCCACCAATCAGGAAAGGTTTGCATCCTTGCAGACTCACGCGGGGACACTTCTCGGGGCTCAGTAGGATGCACATGCCCTTTTCCACCCCCTTTATCTGAACCAACAATGATCGTGTAACTAGGCCTACTGGGGTCCAGCTTGTTTATGCGCGTTTTGGAATCCCGTTCGCCATGTCGCAACGCCTTGTATCGATCAACAATTCGTTGACTGTGGTCTCTACTCGTGTGATTGGCAAGTTTTTGCCCCAGTGGAGGGATAGTTCTCAATGCGTCGCCCACCGTGCGCCGCGGCAGCAAACTCTGCCCAGCGGCGGCCTCCGACTGCTCCCCGCACACAACTGGTATTTCTTTTAGCGCCTTTCCGCTCCTAGTTCCGATAATGAATACTCGATCACGAAACTGCGGCACGCCGAAATCGGCTGCATTGAGTCGGTAAACAGACAGCTTGTATGCCAGGCCCTCAGTTGGTTGGCTAAGCTGCTCGCAGAGCTCCTTGAAAGTATCTCCGCCATGAATCGTAAGAAGTCCAAATACATTCTCAAACATGAATGCTTTGGGACGCAAATCTGATAGTAATCTCAGGTACTGTTTTGGCAATTGCCCCCGTGGATCATCAATCCCTAGGCGCTTACCGAAAACACTGAATGCCTGGCAAGGCGGGCCACCAGCAAGCAAATCTGTTTCACCGGGCTTAACGCCCGCCTGTTTCATTAACTCTTTGGAGTCCAGCGCTAAGACATCAGCCTGTTTGATGGCCGCATGGCGTAAAAATGGAAGTCCCAATTTGATGGAACGCTCTTTTCCTCGCTCTAAAGTGATGCAGCTGTGGTGATCAATATCCGTTGCAAATACTGTCTCAAAACCTGCTGCCTCAAGCCCTAAATCTAGCCCCCCCCCCCCGCTAAACAGCGACACCAGCTTCAACGGCTTTTCCGAGGCCTTTGAGGGGCTCGTTTCACGCTTACTTGCACTCACAATATCTCCAATCAAAAAACTTCATGTACACCGACGATTCAAACGCAGCATGACGTTAGCCCCTACACCAAGGACTTAAAGCTAAAGCGTTAATGCAGCACTCGCTAATGCATATGGCGTTATACCAGTGAGCCACAACGCGCCATGCCGTATCCCACTTCACTCCACCCGCGTAATCCGATTGGGCTTGAAGCCCAAGTCTGCTGCCTTGCCTTTGCGGCCACGGGCGGCGCGGGCGTTGTTGAGGCTGCGGATTTCCAGGGTTTCGTCGCGCTCTTTGCCGCCGCGGCCTATGCCGTCGATGCGGATGCTGCGGGTGTAGGCGGCCGCACCGGCCAGGGTGTCTTTGGCTTCTAGGTCAATGAGCATCAAGCCGCGCCCACCATTGGCCATGGTTTTGAGTTCGGTGATTTCAAAGGTCAAGATGCGGCCACCGGTGGATGCGCAGGCTACATGGGTGGCAGGCGGCACTACGGCGGCAGGCGTGCCAGCGGTCACCACCTTGCCTTGGGCGCCCGCGACCAAGCTGGGGCGGCACAGGGTTTCGCCTTCGTTGCAAGTGACAAAGGCCTTGCCTGCTTTTTGGCGAGAGACCATGTTCTCTACCGAGGCCACAAAGCCATAACCCCCCGTGCTGGACAGGAGCAAGCTGGCAGCAGCGGGCCCGGCAAAGTAGTAGAGCAGCTGGGTACCGGCTTCTAGCTCCAGCAGGGTGGTCACGGGCTGGCCGTCGCCGCGCCCGCCGGGCAACAAGGCCACGGCGATGGAGTACACGCGGCCGTTGGAGCCGAACACCAACAGCGTATCCACGCTGCGGCATTCAAAGGTGCCGTACAAGGCGTCGCCCGCCTTGAACGCGAAAGTACTGGCCTCATGGCCGTGGCCGGTGCGTGCGCGCACCCAGCCTTTTTCGCTCACCACCACGGTGACGGGCTCGTCCACCACTTTGAGCTCGGCAACGGCTTTCTTCTCGGCTTGGATGAGGGTGCGGCGCTCGTCGGCGAACTGCTTGGCGTCGGCCTCAATTTCTTTGACCATGACCCGGCGCAGCGCTGCGGGGCTTGCCAGGATTTCTTCCAGCTTGGCTTGCTCAGCGCGCAGCTCGGCCAGCTCTTGCTCGATCTTGATGGCTTCCAGCCGCGCGAGTTGGCGCAGGCGGATTTCCAGAATGTCTTCTGCCTGGCGGTCGCTCAAATTGAAGCGTGCAATCAGCGCGGCCTTGGGCTCATCGGACTGGCGGATGATGGCGATCACTTCGTCAATATTGAGTAAGACTGTTTGGCGGCCTTCCAGAATATGGATACGGTCTAGCACCTTGCCCAAGCGGTGGCGGGTGCGCCGCTCGATGGTGAGCTGGCGAAACTCGATCCACTCCACCAGCATGTGCCGCAAAGACTTTTGCGTGGGCCTGCCGTCCAAACCAATCATGGTGAGGTTGATAGGCGCTGAGGTTTCCAAGCTGGTGTGCGCCAAGAGCGTGGTAATGAGCTCTTGCTGCTGGATGCGGCTGCTCTTGGGCTCAAACACCAAACGCACGGGCGCGTCGCGGCTGGACTCGTCGCGCACGGCGTCGAGCACGGCCAAAACGCTGGCCTTGAGCTGCATTTGGTCTTGCGACAGGGCTTTTTTGCCCGCCTTGACCTTGGGGTTGGTGAGCTCTTCAATTTCTTCCAGCACGCGCTGGCTGCTCACGCCGGGTGGCAGCTCGGTGACGACCAGCTGCCACTGGCCGCGCGCCATGTCTTCAATCTTCCAACGGGCGCGCACTTTGAGCGAACCACGCCCGGTGCGGTAGGCGTCGGCAATGTCTTGCGCGGGGCTGATGATTTGGCCGCCGCCCGGGTAGTCTGGGCCGGGTACCAGGGCGTAAAGCTCGGCGTCGGGCAGGCTGGGGGTTTTGATGAGGGCCACACAGGCGTCGGCAATTTCGCGCAGGTTGTGGCTAGGAATTTCAGTCGCCAAGCCCACGGCGATACCGCTGGCGCCGTTGAGCAAGCTAAAGGGCAGGCGCGCGGGCAGCTGCCGGGGTTCTTCCGTAGAGCCGTCGTAGTTGGGCTGAAAATCCACCGTGCCTTGGTCAATTTCGTCCAAAAGCAGCGTGGTGATTTTGGCCAAACGGGCCTCGGTGTAACGCATGGCAGCAGCGCCGTCACCGTCGCGTGAGCCAAAGTTGCCTTGGCCGTCGACCAGCGGGTAACGCTGCGAAAAGTCTTGCGCCATGCGCACCAAAGCGTCGTAGGCGGACTGGTCACCGTGGGGGTGAAAGCGGCCCAATACATCACCCACCACGCGGGCACTTTTGACGGGCTTGGCACCGGCGTTGCCATTGGCACCACCAAAGCCCAACCCCATGCGGGACATGCTGTACAGAATGCGGCGCTGCACGGGCTTCAATCCATCCGTCACGTCGGGCAAGGCACGCCCTTTGACCACCGAGAGCGCGTATTCCAAATAGGCGCGCTGGGCGTAGTTGGCCAGGTTCAGGTCTTCATCACCCGGGTTGCTTGGGGGCGGTGCGCCTAGGTCAAGAATGGGTTGGTCTGTCATGGGTTGAACTCGAATCTCAAATGGGAATTTAGCAAGAACTAGGAGGGCAGGCTGGGGCACTGCGGTCCGATGAACGAGCGTGTAGGCGCTAAAAATCAGTCACTGGCCATAGCGACGCTTTGCAATGCAGGTGCACCTAAACTCGGCAGCATATTGCCCCGCCCTGTGGCCCCTCCTTGGGGCCCAAGTAGCGATGCGGTGTGAGGCCCATGAAACTCAGCGCGCACACGACTAGGGCTAGGTGCATTCACTCCAGACGCCAAGGCCACACCGTTGCCTGCCTGCGCAGGGCCACCCGCCGCCGTCCGCAAGGCTTGGGGGTTGAGTCCGGCGTAGAGCTCCATCACGGTTTTGACGTAGTTTTGCGTTTCCTTGTAGTTGGGGACCTTGTTGCCCGCTTTTTGGACAGCACCTTCGCCCGCGTTGTAAGACGCAATGGCCAGATCCAGCTGGCCGGGAAACATTTGGATGAGGTCGCGCAGGTAGCGGGTGCCTGCAAACACATTGGTGCGCGGGTCCGTGAGCTTTTGCTCGATGGTGCCTAACTTGTCCTCGCGCACGCCATAGCGCTCGGCGGTGGCCGGCATGATTTGCATCAGCCCGACTGCGCCCTTGGGGGACACGGCGTTGCGATCAAAGCCTGACTCTGTGGCGATCACGGCCTGCAGCAAGGCGTAGTCCACTTGCATCGCTTGGGCCGCCGCACGCATGTGCGGGCGAGCGACTTGCGCACCCGGCGCAAATTCCAGGTAGGCGATGCGCTTAGCCGTGCTGCTACTGATCTCAGGCAAGTCGAACAACGGGTTACTGCTTGCAGCAGTGCCGCTGTCGTCGGGCTCGGTGGCATCGAACTTGGACTTGCCCTTAAAAAACAACTCGTACTTGGCGTCTAACTGGCTGCTGGCAAAGTGCACCACGCCGCGCGCGTCCACATAGCTCCACACATCCGCAAATGCATTCAAACTCACGGTGACGCCCGTCAATACTGCGCAAGCAGCTAGCCATTTTGTAGCAACACGCCACGCTTTACGCTGATCCATACTCACACATCCACCTCTACGCTGTCGCCATGCAGCTCCATGAGTTCACGGCGGGCAGCCGCTTCGCCCTTGCCCATGAGCTTGGTGATCAGTGCCTCTGTGGCGCCAAAGTCAATGGCACCCAAGGTCACTGGCAACAAGCGCCTGGTGTCGGGGTTGAGCGTGGTGTCCCACAGTTGCTCGGCATTCATCTCGCCCAAGCCTTTGAAGCGGCTGATGCTCCAGGCTGCTTCGCGCACGCCTTCTTTGCGCAACTTGTCCAAGATGGCGGTCAGTTCACCTTCGTCCAAGGCATAGGCCTTGCTCGCGGGCTTTTTGCCCCGCGCTGGCGCATCCACCCGAAACAGCGGTGGGCGCGCAACAAACACATGGCCCGCCTCAATGAGTTTGGGGAAATGCCGAAAAAACAGGGTAAGCAGCAGCACTTGGATGTGCGAGCCGTCTACGTCCGCGTCGGACAAGATGCACACCTTGCCGTAGCGCAGGCCGCTCATGTCAGGCGTGTCGTTGGGGCCGTGGGGGTCTACGCCGATGGCGACCGAGATGTCATGGATTTCGTTATTGGCGAACAAGCGGTCGCGGTCCACTTCCCACGTGTTGAGCACCTTGCCACGCAAGGGCAGGATGGCCTGGTTTTCTTTGTCGCGGCCCATTTTGGCGCTGCCACCTGCCGAGTCGCCCTCGACCAAAAACACTTCGTTGTAGGCGGTGTCGCGGCTTTCGCAGTCGGTCAGCTTGCCGGGCAATACGGCCACGCCGCTGCTTTTGCGCTTTTCGACCTTTTGGCCCGCGCGTTGGCGGGTTTGCGCGGCCTTGATTGCCAGCTCAGCCAGCTTTTTGCCGTATTCCACATGCTGGTTGAGCCACAGCTCTAGCGCGGGGCGCACAAAGCTGGAGACCAAGCGCACAGCGTCACGCGAGTTCAGCCGCTCTTTGATCTGGCCTTGGAATTGCGGGTCTAGCACCTTGGCCGACAAGACGTAGCTGGCACGTGCAAACACGTCTTCCGGCATGAGCTTCACGCCCTTGGGCAGGAGGCTGTGCAGTTCAATAAAGCTTTTGACAGCGGTGAATAAACCGTCGCGCAAGCCGGATTCGTGGGTACCACCTGCGCTGGTGGGAATCAAATTGACGTAGCTCTCGCGCACGGGCTGGCCTTCTTCGGTGAACGCTACGCACCAGCTAGCGCCCTCGCCTTCGGCAAAGCTGTCGTTTTGCGCGTCGGCAAAGCCCTCGCCGTCAAACAAAGGAATCACCGGGTCGCCATTGAGCGACTGCATGAGGTAGTCGCGCAGGCCGCCTTTGTAGAGCCAGTTTTGACTTTCTTTGGTTTTCTCGTTCAGCAGCGTGACGCTCACGCCGGGCATGAGCACGGCCTTGGAGCGCAGCAAATGTGTGAGCTCGCCCATAGGCAGGGCTGCAGACTCAAAGTATTTGGGGTCAGGCCAGACGCGCACGCTGGTGCCGGACTTGCGGTCGCCCTCGCCGGCTTTGCGCACTTGCAGGGCTTGGGTAACGTCACCGCCTTCAAACACCAAACCGGCCACCGAACCTTCACGGTAAGACGTCGCCTCTAGACGCAAGGCCAACGCATTGGTAACACTGACCCCCACGCCATGCAAACCGCCTGAAAAGCTGTAAGCACCGCCCTTGCCCTTGTCAAACTTGCCGCCCGCATGCAAGCGGGTGAACACCAGTTCAATGACCGGGGCTTTTTCTTCGGGGTGCATGCCAAAAGGGATGCCACGGCCGTCGTCCTCCACCGACACTGAGCCGTCGGCATGCAGGATGACCTTGATTTTTTTGCCGTGACCGGCCAGCGCTTCGTCCGCCGCGTTGTCCAAAACTTCTTGGATGACGTGCAGCGGATTGTCGGTGCGGGTGTACATGCCGGGGCGCTGTTTAACGGGCTCCAGCCCCTTAAGCACCCGGATGGAACCTTCAGAATATTCAGAGTTTGGTTTGGCAGACATGGGGGGCATTGTAGTCGCTGAGCAATCAATTAACTGTACAAATAACCAGTAGTGAGGTTTCGCGGGGATTAAGGGCCTGCGCATTGTGTCGTGGCTCCAAGTCGAATTGACGTCAGTTTTGGCGACTCAGCAGGTCTGCGCTGGAGCCGAGAAAACGCTACATTTGCAGGATGCAAAAACCTCTTGCCTCGGTCTCTATTCCGCAGATTTTGTTGTGCGGCGCTGCCATCGTCACCTTGTCCATGGGCATTCGGCATGGGTTTGGGCTATGGCTGCAACCCATTACCCAGGCCAAAGACTGGACCCGGGAGACCTTTGCATTTGCCTTGGCGATCCAAAACTTGGCGTGGGGCGTAGCGGGCATTTTCGCGGGCATGGCGGCGGACCGCTTTGGCGCGGTCAAAGTGATCGCAGGGGCTGCCGTGCTGTACGCATTGGGCTTGCTGGGTATGGCGCATTCAGATTCACCCCTGCTGTTCACCCTGAGTACCGGCGTGCTGATTGGCATGGCGCAGGGTGGCTGCACCTACGCAGTAGTCTATGGAGTGGTTGGCCGCAATGTACCTGCCGAACGGCGCTCTTGGGCCATGGGCATTACGGCGGCGGCGGGCTCATTTGGTCAGTTTTTAATGGTCCCAGTCGAGGGCCAGCTGATCAGCAGTTTGGGCTGGCAAGAAGCACTGACTTTGCTGGGGTTTGCCGCATTGCTGATGGCGCCCTTAGCTTGGGGGCTGCGCGAACCCGGTTTTTCTAACCGTGAGGGCCAGCAGCGGGGCCAGCAGTCTATCGTTGAAGCTTTACAAGAAGCGTTTCGGTACCCCAGTTTTCAGCTGCTGATGGCGGGCTATTTTGTCTGCGGCTTTCAGGTCGTGTTTATTGGGGTGCACATGCCTAGCTACCTGAAGGACAAAGGTCTATCCCCCGAAGTCGCAAGCTATGCGCTGGCATTGATTGGTCTGTTCAATGTATTTGGCACCTATCTGGCGGGCGTTTTGGGCCAGAAGATGCCCAAACGCTATATCTTGGCCTTTATCTATTCAGCACGCGCGGTGGCTATCGCGGTGTTCCTGATCGTGCCCTTGTCTCCGGCAAGCGTCTATGTGTTTGCCAGCGTGATGGGGTTCTTGTGGCTGTCTACGGTTCCCGTGACGAATGCGGCACTGGCTCAGATTTTTGGGGTTTCGCATCTGTCGATGCTCAGCGGCTTTGTCTTCTTCAGTCACCAAATAGGGTCTTTCATGGGCGTTTGGTTAGGTGGGCTTGTGTTTGACCGCACGGGCAGCTACAACTTGGTGTGGTACTTGGCCATCGCCTTGGGAGTTTTTGCTGCCCTGGTGAACTTGCCGGTGCGAGAGCGTGCCATCGTGCGCAGCCCTTCAGCAATTGCTTAAGCACAATGCAGCGCTGGCAAACAACCTGTGTACTTGTACTTGCAAGCTTGGTCTTGTGGCTGGTGTTTACCTTGTATGGTCGCCCCGACTTTTTGCTCCAGTTGTCCAATCAACTGTGGGGCTGCTTTTAGCCACTGGCCTGACAAGGCCTTGCGACACACCTGCTCAAACACCCAACTTTGACAAGCTTTTCTACTCCTTCAACCACCATGGCACACACAATCATCATCACCGGGGCGTCTGACGGCATCGGGGCCGAAATGGCGCGGCAGTTGGCGCAAACACATGCGTCTGGCGTGAATCTAGTTTTGGCCTCACGCAATGGCGACACTCTGAACGCGGTTGCCCAGCAGTGCACCGCCTTAGGGGCGCAAACGCTGGTCGTGCCCACCGATGTGTCTATTGAGGCGCAGTGTCGACAACTTATCGACACTGCAGTGGCCCGCTTTGGGGGCGTCGACAGCCTGATTAACAATGCAGGCATCTCCGCGCAGGCCTTGTTTTCGGAGGTCAAGGCACAAGACTTAGGCTGGTACGAACAACTTATGCGCGTCAACCTTTGGGGCAGTGTCTGGTGCACCCATGCTGCGCTCCCCTACTTGCGCAAAAGCCACGGGCGCATCGTGGCGGTATCGTCTCTGGCCGGGCTCATCGGGGTGCCTGGGCGTACTGCGTACAGTGCGTCCAAGTTCGCAATGACCGGTTTTTTTGAGGCCTTGCGGTCAGAGCTTCAAAGCGCCGGCGTTAGCGTAACAACGGCTTACCCCGGGGTAGTGCTCACCAATATCCGTACCCACGGTCTCAACGCCGCAGGGCAAACTGCGGGTTCTAGTGGGCTCAAGGAAGAGGGCGCTATGTCAGTAGAAACCTGTGCTCAACTCATTCTGAGCGGCATGCAGTCAAGACAGCGCGAAGTGGTCATGACAAGCAAGGGCAAGCTGGGACGATTCTTGAAATTGATTGCGCCAGGAATCGTAGAGAAGATGGCCATGGCTGCGCTCAAAGACAACGTTAAACCCCAATGAGTGAAGCCATTGGGCTGCAGGGGCGTCTGTCCGCTCCTTCTGCGTGGATCGTGCGATGGAGCCACTTGCTGGAGCCCCAATGCAGCGTACTGGATGTTGCGTGCGGGAGCGGTAGACACCTAGCCTGGTTCTTGCAAAGGGGGCATGCAGTGACAGGTGTGGACCGTGACCTTACAGCTGCTCGGCACCATGCGCCATCGGCTGACCTGATCGAAGCAGACATTGAGCAGGGTGCTTGGCCCTTGATGGAGCAAGGACAACTACGCACCTTTGGTGCGGTTGTGGTTACGAATTACCTGTGGCGCCCACTGCTAGAAACCTGGGTCCGCACCCTAGCCCCCGGGGGGGTGTTAATGTATGAAACCTTTGCAAGGGGGCAAGACAATATTGGACGCCCCTCCAGGCCAGACTACTTGCTCGATCCAGGCGAACTATGGGATGCATGCAAGCATCTACATGTCATTGCGTATGAAAACGGCCTGCAAACAGACTCGCCGCGTATGGTCCAGCGTATTGTCGCTTTACGTCCGCTTAACACAGCCGTGACCTTTGACGAACTGAAGCGTCACGCGCTCTAGTTAAAATGCGCGTTTACCCACAAAAGTGTGCCCCGACATGAATTCTTCCAACGGCCCCATTAGAGGCAGCATTGTTGCTCTCGTCACCCCCATGCTTGAAGATGGTTCTGTGGACTATCCAGCGTTGCGAAAGTTGATCGACTGGCACATTGAGGAAGGCACAGACTGCATTGGTGTGGTGGGCACCACTGGCGAATCACCCACCGTCAGCGTCGAAGAGCACTGCGAAATCATTCGCGTGTCGGTAGAGCAAGCTGCCAAACGCGTGCCCATCATGGCGGGCTGTGGCGGCAACTCCACCCGCGAAGCGATTGCACTGGCGAGATTTGCCAAGCAAGTGGGTGCTGATTGCCAGTTGCAAGTAGTTCCCTACTACAACAAACCAACGCAAGAAGGCCAGTACCAGCATTTCAAAGCCATTGCGGAAGCGGTTGACCTTCCCGTGGTGCTGTACAACGTGCCGGGGCGCTCTGTTGCAGATATGGCGCATGAGACGGTCCTGCGCTTGGCTCAGGTCCCTGGCATCGTTGGCATCAAGGAGGCCACGGGCAATATTGAGCGTGCCCAGTGGCTGATTAAGGAAGCGCCTAAAGGGTTTTCCATCTACTCTGGCGATGACCCAACAGCAGTTGCACTGATGCTGTGCGGCGGCCACGGCAATGTAAGCGTGACTGCCAATGTGGCGCCACGCCTCATGCATGAGCTTTGCATGGCTGCAATTGCAGGCGACATTCAACGGGCGATGGACATTCAATTGAAACTTTTGCCGCTGCACAAGGCTCTATTTGTGGAGTCCAACCCTATTCCCGTGAAATGGGCGGTGTCACGGATGGGCAAATGCAAGCCCACCATTCGCCTTCCTTTGACCGGGCTAACCGAAGGCAATCAAGCCGCGCTTGAGCGGGTATTGCAGACAAACGGTTTGATTTGAGCTACTTTCCTTTTTGAGGATTCCTGTGAACTATTTCCCTAAATTTGCACTGCTTGGCTTGGTAATGGCGCTGAGTGCATGCTCGACCCTCGAGTCCGACAAGGTGGACTACCGCAGTACAGCCCGCGCTCCTTCCTTAGATGTGCCACCTGACTTGACCCAGTTGTCCAAAGAAACGCGTTACACGGTAGTAGGCGGCGCAGTCTCCGCATCCAGCCTGAAAACAAGCAAAGACGCCACCACCAAAAGCACAGTCGCAGCAGTCGAGTTAGGTGATGTGCGGATCGAGCGATCTGGCAACCAACGCTGGCTCGTGGTCAACAGACCCGCTGAAAAACTGTGGGATCCAGTCAGGGACTTCTGGCAAGAGAACGGCTTCTTGCTCGCCATGGACCAGGTTGATTTGGGCATCATGGAAACTGACTGGGCTGAGAATCGGGCGAAAATTCCGATGGACGCGATTCGCAACGCGTTGGGGAAACTGCTTGACTCTTTCTACTCCACCCCAGAGCGCGACAAGTTTCGCACCCGCTTGGAACGCAACGCCAATGGCAGTACCGAAATTTTCATCAGCCACCGCGGCATGGTGGAGGTCTACACATCGGACCGTAAAGACCAAACTATTTGGCAGCCACGTGCTGCAGATCCAGAACTGGAAGCCGAATTTCTTCGCCGACTGATGGTCAAACTAGGCGTCAGCCAAGAGCAGGCCAAAAACTTAGTAGCTAGCAGCATAACAAAGCAAGTGGCGACCGTAGCAAGTAACAATGGAGTACCGGTCTTGCAACTGGACGATAGTTTTGACCGCGCGTGGCGCCGCGTCGGCTTGGCTCTGGATCGCACCGGATTTACCGTGGAAGACCGTGACCGCAAGCAAGGCGTCTACTTTGTACGGTACGTTGAACTCACACCGGACAACAGTGAGGCAGGCTTCTTCAGCAAGTTGTTTAGCAGCAGCTCCAAGAACAAAGATGCCACCAAGTTTCAGATTAGCGTGCAGTCTGTAGCCGAAAAATCGACTGTGACTGTCTTAGACATCAAGGGCGCGCCTGAGTCATCGGCCACTGCACAGCGTATTCTCAAAGTGTTGGCTGACGACATCCGATAGCCAACACAACCGTGTCATTGGGTCACGGCCCTATGACACGGTCCATTGCGTATAGCCCCTGATGTGTATGGGCGAAAAAAAAACCACCTTTCGGTGGTTTTTTTACTGAAGCAAAAATTATTGCTTAGCTGGCTCAGCTGGCTTGGCAGCGTCAGCAGCTGGTGCAGCAGCAGGAGCTGGAGCTGGAGCTTCTTCTTTTTTACCACAAGCGGCCAAGGCAGCAGCAGCGATAACAGCTGCCAAAACGAGAGATTTGTTCATTTTAAAAAAACTAAAGTGAGTTGACGAAACAATTTCCGGAAATTGTCTTCGCAGCGGACTGCGTAGACACCAGCGAAAAGCATTCGAGCTCTTTCCACTAGAGCAGAAAATTATACAAGAAATGCAGGACACCCCTAGGGAAAACCCTTTTCGGTGCACTATAGGCCCAAAACTGTGGCAGGAAACCCAGGGCTACTTTGTTTGTGCACCTCATTCAATGCCTCTTTTAGGTGCGCCACGCCCAACGCATCATTGCTAACAATGCCACGAAAACGCGCCGGGTCTAAACGCTGAACATAGGTTGACGGCATCCACATTGCGCTTGGGAACTCAGTTGCATCCCACTGTTTAGCAACACGGCACTCCACTATGTGTCCCCACATACGACGCCACTCCACAAAACGTGGATGTTTACGAGGAATCACGTCAAAGTTGTGGGCGAGTATGACCAACCGTCTGTGTCGATTGGCCCAAACATTTAGCGCGTCAATGACTGACTTTTCACACAAAGGCCAATCGAAAAAATCCGCATCACTCCACACCATCTCGCGAACACCTTGTGCAGCAGCATCCGCAACTGCATCACGAATCAGTTGCGCAAAAGCGGTGGGCCCTTCAAACGTACTGTTTTGCATACGACTAAAACGCCAATTTTGTCGCTCACTTCGGGTAGGCCCAGCCAGACTCACACCACGTCAACAACAGCGCATGCGCCGCGCGACTTAAGCTCCTGACCTGCTTAGCATCGAGCATGCGCTGATTCGCAAATATGCGCATTAGGTCAGCATCGCGGCCAGCAGCCACATAGCTTTCACCGTTGATAAAGATGTGCGCACTGTCATAGACCATGCGGGTTTTGCGATCTAATCCGACCCCACCAGAGATCTCATCCACAACATCCCCTTCGAACCAGACGTCGGGTTTGGGTTCACTAAGGTACTCACCCAAAGCGCGCTGCAAGGCAAGTGGATCACGCAATGCATCTTCCATTGCCTTGTTAGCAAACTCGATGAGCGCAGCAGGCACTTCCGCAGCTTGGGTCACTGCGTCTTGCTTAGGGTCCTTGTAGATAGCATCGCCCACCTCGTCGGCTGCTTGCTCGGCAAAGCTCATGAGCACCTCACGCGCAAGCTCTCCTGCCTGCGGAGAACGGAACCCGATGGAGTACGTCATGCAATCGCCTTCGGCAATGCCATCATGGGCATATCTTGGAGGCAAATACAGCATGTCACCGGCCTCCAAAACAAATTCTTCCTCGGGTTCAAAATTCGCAAGTATTTTCAAAGGCATGTTTGGTAGCAAGGCCATATCCTTCTGCCGGCCTATGCGCCATCGCCGTTTGCCATGCGCTTGCAGCAAAAAAACGTCGTAGCTGTCGAAATGCGGTCCAACGCCGCCGCCATCGCTGGCGTAGCTAATCATGACGTCATCCAAGCGCGCGTCAGGTATGAAGCGAAACTGCGACATCAGCAGATGCACTCGCTCATCGTGCAAGTCAACGCCTTGCACCAGCAAAGTCCAACCGGGCTGTTTGAAAGCAGGCAAAGCGCGCCGAGCGAAGGGGCCATGCCGAAACTTCCAACTGCTGTTCGGCTCGCGTGACTGCACGATCAGCCTAGACTGCACGTCGTCGTGTGCAGCCATATCTAACAGGCCCGCCCGATCCACCGGCGGAACAAATCCCGGGATCGCTTGGCGAATGACCAAAGGCTTTTTGTGCCAGTGGCGTTGCATGAAGACTTTTGGGGTCAGGCCGCCCAATAGTTGAAGAGGTTCGTTGATGTTCATAGCTAGTATTTTGCAGGTGATATGGACAACTGAGAAAGCAAACTGCGACAATTCACGGATGGAAATTTCTCAAAACTGTGTGGTCGCACTGACCTGGACGCTCAAAGACACCTTGGGTGAGGAACTGGACGTACTCGATGATCCGGTCGAGTTTCTGATTGGGGGCAATGACCTGCTGCCTGCCATTGAAGAAGCACTTCAAGGGCACAGCGCAGGTGCCAAAATCAATCTGCAAATTGAACCGGAGCAAGCCTTTGGGGACTTTAACGATCAACTTATTTTTTTAGAGCCTCGCAAACTTTTCCCGCCCGAACTTGAAGAAGGCCAAATTCTGGAGGGCGCTGCCCTGCCAGAAGGATGCAATCCTGAAGCGCCTAAAGATGCGCTGTACGCAGTGACTGACATTTACCCTGAGCACGTAGTACTGGACGGAAACCACCCCCTCGCGGGAATCGCTATTCGCATCAGCTTGCTGGTGGTATCCGTGCGAGAGGCCAAGCCCGAAGAGGTGGAGCAAGGTTCAACCGGTAGTAACTTCTTTAGAGTCCAACCTGCGCACACCTCGCCAGGTGGCAATGACACGTTGCACTAAGTCAAGCACTCGATTAGCTTTTCCCGGTAGACCCATACCCCGCCTCGCCACGCTGCGAGGCGGGAAATTCACCCACTATGTTGAATTCCGCTTGGACAACCGGAACAATGACCAGTTGCGCAATTCGCTCCATGGGGGCGATGGTAAAGGCCGTTGAGCTACGATTCCAAGCACTGACCATGAGCTGGCCTTGGTAATCACTGTCAATCAAACCCACCAGGTTTCCTAAAACGATCCCATGCTTATGGCCTAGTCCAGAGCGCGGAAGTATCAATGCTGCATAAGCAGGATCTGCGAGGTATACAGCCATACCCGTCGGCACCAATTGCCAAGCATTGGGTTCCAGAGTTAGCGGCTCGTTTAGGCATGCACGCAGATCTAAGCCTGCGCTTCCGGGGGTGGCGTAGCTGGGCAGCTGCTCTGCAAGCCGAGGGTCGAGAATTTTGACGTCAATTTTCATAGGTAAGTGTTTAAACGGTGACACGGCTTAGCCGCTTTGCAATTTCGGCCACAAGCTGTCGAGCCAAGTTGAGTTTGGAATTGCGCGGCATCTCCAAGACTCCCTTGTCATCAATCAGCAACAATGCGTTGTCGTCTTGGCCAAAAGTGGCAGGGCCAATATTACCGACCAGCAAAGGTATCGCTTTTTTCAAGCGCTTGGCGCTTGCATGGGCCAAGAGGTCGTTGCTTTCTGCTGCGAATCCAACGCAGTACAGTTCACCACGCTGCGCACGCTCTGAGCGCGCGACTGTCGCCAAGATATCTGGATTTTCCACAAAAGCGAGCTGCGGCGTTTGCCCAGACCCATCCTTCTTGATTTTTTGGCCAGATGCATGGGCTGGGCGCCAATCGGCAACGGCGGCAGTTGCTACAAAAATTGTAGCGGCATCTGCATACGAAACAGTGGCTTCCAGCATTTGACTTGCAGACTTCACATTGATGCGCTGCACACCCCGTGGCGTTTCCAGCGTAACGGGGCCAGCCACTAGCGTTACTTGAGCGCCCGCCTCCCTTGCGGCCTTTGCAATAGCAAACCCCATTTTTCCGCTCGATAAGTTGGTGATTCCTCGCACCGGGTCAATCGCCTCAAATGTGGGCCCGGCGGTGACTAGGACGTGCTGCCCCAACAAGACTTTGGGCTGGAAAAATGCCACCACGTCTTGGGCTATCTCGTGCGGCTCAAGCATGCGACCATTGCCGACTTCCCCACATGCTTGATCGCCAGTGCCAACGCCCAACACCAAAGCTCCATCACGTCTCACTTGGTCCAAGTTCCGCTGGGTTGCAGGGTGCTCCCACATCTCCCGGTTCATCGCGGGCGCCAGTATCAACGGGACCGTCTGTATAGGGCGGGCTAGGCACATGAGGCTCAACAAATCGTCTGCACGTCCATGGGACAGTTTCTCAACAAAGTCTGCACTGCAGGGCGCAATCACAATCGCATCCGCAGCGCGGCTCAAGTTGATATGCGCCATGTTGTTGGGCTCTCGGTTATCCCACTGTGCGACGTAAACGGAACGATTACTCAATGCCTGCATGGTTACCGGCGTAATGAACTCGCAGGCAGCTTGGGTCATCACCACCTGCACGATGGCCCCCTCCTTCACCAGAGTCCGGCACAACTCGGCCGCCTTGTAACAGGCAACACCGCCTGTCAAGCCCAAAACAATGTGTTTTCCGTTCAAGTCCATGGCACTACTCAGTCTTTCTTCGTTGGGTCGGGCGTAGTTGCTGCCCCGTTCACAAAAAGGCATCAAGTCGCAGTGAGGCAATGTAGCAGACGCCTATAATCTCGCTTTACCACCTCTCCGAACCCACAGGTTCGCCCCTGACATGACCAAATTTGTCTTCGTCACTGGCGGTGTAGTGTCTTCCCTTGGCAAGGGAATCGCCTCTGCCTCCTTAGCTGCGATATTGGAATCGCGAGGCCTCACAGTCACTTTAATCAAGCTTGACCCCTACCTCAACGTTGATCCGGGGACCATGTCGCCGCTGCAGCATGGAGAGGTGTTCGTTACAGACGACGGTGCTGAAACTGATTTGGACTTGGGCCATTACGAGCGTTTCATCGAAACGCGTATGCGCAAAGCGAACAACTTCACCACCGGCCAAATTTACAAAAGTGTGCTCGACAAAGAACGTCGTGGGGACTATTTGGGCAAGACTGTGCAAGTCATCCCCCATGTCACCAACGAAATTCAAGAGTTCGTCAAACGTGGTGCTCGCTTTGGCGAGTCAGATGCTGTTGACGTTGCGATCGTGGAGGTTGGCGGCACTGTAGGCGACATTGAGTCCCTTCCGTTCCTGGAAGCAGTGCGCCAAATGAGCTTGAAGCTTGGCCCCAACAACACCGCATTTGTACACCTGAGCTACGTCCCGTGGATTGCTGCCGCGGGCGAACTCAAAACCAAACCCACACAGCACACAGCGAAGCAGCTTCGAGAAATCGGCATTCAAGCTGACGCTCTGTTGTGCCGAGCTGATCGCCGCATTCCAGACGAAGAGCGCCAAAAGATATCCCTTTTCTCTAACGTACCTGAGTGGGGAGTTATCTCCATGTGGGACGTAGACACCATCTACAAGGTCCCACGTATGCTGCATGAGCAGGGCCTTGATGGCCTTATTTGTGACAAGTTGCGACTAAACACTCCACCCGCTAACCTCAAACGCTGGGATGACTTGGTGTATGAGACTGAGCATCCACGCGGAGAAGTCAACATTGCGATGGTAGGCAAGTACGTGGATTTGTCTGATAGCTACAAATCTCTGAACGAGGCTTTGCGCCACGCAGGCATGAAGAATCATGTGAAGGTCCGTATTGGGTATGTGGACTCTGAAACCATCAATGCCAACAACGTAGACCAATTGGCAAACTACGATGCCGTCTTGGTTCCCGGTGGTTTTGGCAAGCGAGGAGTCGAGGGCAAAATCACAGCAGCCCAATATGCCAGAGAAAACAAGATACCTTATTTGGGCATTTGCTTGGGGATGCAAGTCGCAACCATTGAGTTTGCACGCCATGTGGCGGGCATGTCCGACGCCAACAGCACCGAGTTCGAAGCAGAGTGTAGGTTCCCGGTGATCGCCTTGATCACCGAATGGAAAGACGCTGACGGTACGATTAAAACTCGTGACAAAAACTCGGACCTCGGCGGCACCATGCGCCTAGGCGCGCAAAGCTCTGATGTAACTTCCGGCACGTTGGCCCACAGCATCTACGGCGATATCGTGACGGAACGCCACCGCCACCGCTACGAAGCCAATGTCAATTATTTAGACGAACTACGTTCAGCAGGATTGGTGATATCTGCCCTAACGCAGCGAGAGAAGCTCACTGAAATGGTGGAGTTACCGCGCGAAGTACATCCTTGGTACGTGGGCGTGCAGTTCCATCCAGAGTTCAAGTCTACGCCTTGGAATGGACACCCTCTTTTCAATGCATTCATTAGCGCGGCTTTGACCCACCAAGGCATCTCAGCAACAGAGAAAGCGACTGCAGTATGAAACTCTGTGGATTCGACATAGGTCTTGAACATAAATTGTTTTTGATCGCGGGCCCTTGCGTGATTGAATCTGAGCAGCTGCAAATGGACACGGCTGGTACGCTCAAAGAGATTACAAGTGCGCTAGGGATACCCTTTATTTTCAAAAGCAGTTTTGATAAAGCTAACCGTTCGAGTGGCAGCACGTTTCGTGGACCTGGCATAGATAAAGGCCTAGAGATACTGGCAAAGGTCAAGCGCGAACTCAATATTCCTGTGTTGACTGACATTCACTCTGAAGATCAAATTGCCCAGGTCGCTTCTGTGGTGGACGTGCTTCAAACCCCTGCGTTTCTATGTCGACAAACCGACTTCATTCGCGCAGTGGCGCAGTCTGGAAAACCTGTCAACATCAAGAAAGGCCAGTTTCTTGCCCCGGGCGACATGAAAAACGTGATTGACAAAGCGCGTGTAGCCGCATTGGAAGCAGGACTCCCCCAAGACAACTTTATGGCCTGTGAACGTGGCGCCAGTTTTGGGTACAACAACTTGGTAAGCGACATGCGCTCTTTGGCCATCATGCGTGACACTGGGGCACCTGTTGTGTTTGACGCCACCCACTCAGTGCAGCTACCCGGGGGACAAGGCACCAGCAGTGGAGGCCAACGGGAAATGGTACCCGTGCTCGCGCGGGCCGCTGTGGCAGTTGGAGTGGCGGGCTTGTTCATGGAGACGCATCCAGACCCCTCAAAAGCAATGAGCGATGGCCCCAACGCGGTGCCACTTCGCCACATGAAGGCCTTGCTAGAAACCTTGGTAGCCCTAGATTACGTAACCAAAAAAACTTCATTCTTAGAGAACAATTTCAACTAAACATCGCATGATGCTTGGTGAGTTCTTCTCCGAATTTTTTGAAAACCCGCAGTTTGTGATTTTTACTTTGAAAGATAAAAAATGAGCGCAATTGTTGACATCGTCGGCCGTGAAATTTTGGATTCTCGTGGCAACCCAACCGTGGAATGTGATGTGTTGCTGGAGTCAGGAACCATGGGCCGTGCAGCGGTTCCGTCTGGTGCTTCCACAGGCTCACGAGAAGCCATGGAACTGCGCGATGGCGACAAGAAGCGCTATTTGGGAAAAGGCGTTCTGAAAGCGGTGGAATTCATCAACACGGAAATCGCCGAAGCGGTACTGGGATTGGATGCCTCGGAACAAGCATTCTTAGACAAGACATTGATCGACTTGGACGGCACTGAAAACAAATCACGCTTGGGCGCCAATGCAATTTTGGCCGTTTCAATGGCGGTAGCGCGTGCAGCGGCCGAAGAATCTGGTTTGCCTTTATACCGTTACTTTGGGGGCATGGCGGCGGTGCAAATGCCGGTTCCAATGATGAACGTTGTCAATGGTGGCGCACATGCCAACAACAACCTTGACCTGCAAGAACTGATGATCATCCCCGTGGGTGCGCCTACATTCAGGGAAGCCGTGCGTTACGGTGCTGAGGTTTTCCATGCGCTCAAGAAAATTCTGCATGACAAAGGCATGAGCATCGCTGTGGGTGACGAGGGAGGTTTCGCCCCCAATGTACCTAGCCATGAAGCGGCCATTCAATTGATTTTGGAAGCTATCGACAAGGCAGGATTTGTGGCTGGCGAGCAAATTGCGCTGGGGCTTGATTGCGCTGCCTCTGAGTTTTACAAAGATGGCAAGTACGTGCTCAGCGGCGAAGGCTTGACCTTGGATGCACAAGAGTGGACTAACATCCTAGCCACTTGGGTCGACAAGTACCCCATCATTAGCATTGAGGACGGCATGGCCGAAGGGGACTGGGATGGCTGGAAGCTGCTAACCGACCGATTGGGCAAAAAAGTGCAGATCGTAGGTGATGACTTGTTTGTGACCAACACAAAGATCTTGCAAGAAGGTATCGACAAGCGTATCGCCAATTCAATCCTGATCAAGATCAATCAAATTGGAACGTTGACGGAGACGTTTGCAGCGATTGAGATGGCAAAGCGTGCTGGCTACACCGCAGTGATCAGCCACCGCTCAGGCGAAACAGAAGACTCCACCATTTCTGACATCGCAGTTGGAACCAATGCTGGACAAATCAAGACAGGTTCCTTGAGCCGTTCTGACCGTATGGCTAAGTACAACCAATTGCTGCGCATAGAAGAAGACTTGGGTGATATCGCTGTGTACCCAGGACGTGCTGCTTTCTACAACTTGCGTTAAGCCGCACAAGCCTCAGCCAACCACTCGCACGCCATGGTAAACCGACTTGTTCCAGTGCTTTTGATTGCATTGCTTGCAGTCGTCCATGGCCAGCTGTGGTTTGGAAGAGGCAGTCTTCCCAACGTTGCGAAGTTAAGCGCACAGCTGGAAGAGCAAAAGAAAAAGAATGTGCTAGCCGCACAAGATAGCGCGCGGCTGAGCGCAGAGATTCATGACCTTAAAGAGGGGCTAGAAATCGTCGAAGAAAAAGCCCGTTCTGAGCTAGCCATGGTGAAGACCAACGAGCTGTTTATTCAAATCGCTCGCTAATTCAAACCCAATCCCTGCAATGAAGATTGCAATACTTGGAGCGGAGTCCACCGGCAAAACCGAGCTCGCCCGCGCACTTTTTGGGGCACTCGATCAGCCTGCTGGCAGCGCCATTTGGGTTGCTGAGGCCTTGCGAGAATGGTGTTCTAAGCACCAACGAACTCCCGCGCCAACTGAGCAATGGTCTATTGCGCAAGAGCAGACCCTCAGGATACAGGCATCCCGTCGTCAGAAGTATGTGATCGCTGACACCACAGCCCTGATGACTGCCATCTATAGCGATGTTTTGTTTAGCGACTCCACTCTGTACGGGCCTGCATTGAGTGCACACCGTGAGATGGACCTCACACTAGTGACCGGACTGGACTTGCCGTGGATTGCTGACGGCATACAACGTGACAGCCCGCAAGGGCGAGAGCGCATAGATATGCGATTACGTGAAGTGTTAGGGCTACACCGCATCCATTACAGCCTTATCTATGGCGTGGGCACCAATCGCTTGGACAATGCCTTGAAGGCCATTGCGCAGCATTCCGCTTGCCAAGAAGCGAAAAGCCAACCAGCTTGTTGGCAGTGGACGTGCAACAACTGCTCTGATCCAGCATGTGAGTTCCGCATTTTCTCGACCCTCACATCACAAGGATCAGTGGGCTTTGGAGTCCCCTGAAACTGCTTGGGCGGGGTCGGTGAATAGTTGAGCCGCGTCCACCGCATCGAATCGGTATTGAACTCCACAAAACTCGCAGCCCACTTCAATGGTTTCGCGCTCGCTGAGAATGTCCTCAGCCTCTTCGCGCCCCAATCCCACGATCATTCGCGCCACGCGCTCTCGGCTGCAATTGCATGCAAAGCGCGGCGCATTGTCACCGGCGGCAGGTTCGAAGCGGGTGATTTGCTCCTCCCAGAACAAGCGGCGCAGTATGGTGTCTGCATCTAAGCTTAACAACTCCTCTTTTTTTAGGCTGCTCGCCAAAATGGCTATACGGTTGTAATCCTCATTACGGCCTATTTGGTCTTCGTTTTCTTTGGCGACCATGCTGCCGGCTAAGTTGGCACTCCCTTGCATAGGTAGGCGTTGAATCAAAAGCCCAGCGGCTATCTTCTCGTCCGCAGCCAGCACCAAAGTGGTGTCGAGTTGCTCGCTTTGCAGCATGTAATGCTCCAGCACCGCACTGAGGTTTTCAATAGGCTTTCCATGGTCGTCAAACAAGGGGACGACGCCTTGATAGGGTTGCTGCCCAGGGAATTTCATGCGCGGGTCTAAAGTAATCGCACAGCGCCCTTCATTCGAAACATTCACCATCTGTGAAAGACTAGCGCCCTGTTCCACCTTATGCGCAACCGTAGCTGTTGCACGCAATGAGGCATCAGCCTGCACCTCTACAACAGCCAACTTCACTGGCCCATCACCAAAAATCTGTAAGACCAACGCCCCATCAAATTTGATGTTGGACTGCATCAGTGAAGCCGCCGCCACCATTTCCCCCAGCATCTCGCGCACCGGCTGGGCATACGCCCCGGTGGTAGTGCTACTCGCTCGCCGCGCAAGTATCTCAGTCCAAGTGTCCGTTAATCGAACCAATATGCCTCGCACCGGAAGGCCATCAAAAATAAACTTGTGCAATTCAGACATCTATATCTCCATTCAGGCCGCTGTACATGGGGGCGCTCTCTGGCTTATCCAGTCTTCTTCAGCCCATTCTTAAAGCGTCGCGCGTTTTCAACATAATGCGCAGCACTCATTTGCAAAGCTGCCTGTTGCTCCGCGCTCAGTGCACGAACCGCCTTAGCGGGGCTGCCAATGATCATGCTGCCGTCGGGAAATTCCTTGCCTTCGGTCACGAGCGCACCAGCTCCGACGATACAGCCTTTTCCAATGACTGCTCCGTTGAGGACCACTGCACCAATACCAATCAACGAACCGTCACCTACAGTGCAGCCATGCAACATGACTTTGTGGCCTACGGTAACGTGGGCACCGATTTGCAGTGGCTTGCCAAAGTCAGCGTGCAAAACGCTGCCATCTTGAATATTGCTTCCCTGCCCCACTGTGATGACATCGGTGTCCCCACGGACGATGGCCCCAAACCAAATGCTCACATCGTCTGCAAGTGTGACTTTGCCCATGACTTGTGCGCTGTCAGCGACCCAAGCCGATGGGGCGACGTAGGGGGCAACCCCATCCAACTCGTAGATAGCCATCACGATCTCCTTGGGTCAAAAAGCCTAGAATTGTACGTATGCAACTGAGACACAGCGCCTACCATGCTTTTGGCATGCAGGACCCCATAGAGAAAGCACTTGCCACTCAGGCGATGTGGGACTCGCGAGCAACGCTTGCGATTGAAAGCCTCACACAGTTTCCTCGCTTAGATTTGCCGGGATTGCCGGATACACCTCGCATCGTGCCTCCGCAAGACGTACCCAAACGCTCGCCATTTACACCACTGGGTCACGCCTCTCTCATTCACTCGATTGCCCACATCGAATTCAATGCAATCAACTTAGCTTTAGATGCAGTTTGGCGGTTTACAGGTATGCCAGATGCCTTCTATGTGGATTGGGCTGGAGTGGCCCAAGAAGAGGCCAAGCACTTCTTGCTGCTTCGCGCGCATTTGCAAACGCTGGGTTACGACTATGGCGATTTTGATGCCCATGACGGGCTGTGGACCATTTGCCGGTCCACGCAAGATGACATCATTGCGCGCATGGCGTTAGTGCCACGCACCTTAGAGGCGCGGGGACTTGATGCCACTCCTTTAGTCCAAAACAAGTTACGAAAAGTTGGCACACCTTCCGCACTTGAAGCTGTCGCGATTTTGGACCTTATTCTGAAAGAAGAGGTGGGGCATGTTGCCATCGGAAACCGCTGGTATGCATGGCTATGCCAACGCGACGGACACGACCCTTTAGAGTTTCACAGGCAAGCCGTCATTGCCCACAGAGCGCCGCGCCCCAAACCACCGCACAATCTGGAGGCACGCCAACAAGCGGGGTTCACTGCCGCCGAGCTGCAAGCGTTAACCGCATAGTTCAATGGGCCCATGCAAAGCTGCCCTGAACTCTAGACTTGACAATTGGTAACCCGTAAGCGCAATGAATACACACCCTCCGGATAACGCAAACACCGCGGTCACCCAAACAGCGCCACTCATGATCGCGCGCCAAGCTGTGTTGGATCAACATCGGGCCGTATTTGGGTATGAACTGTTTGACCGCTCTGTTGCACCACACAGGCATACCGCTGCGTCAGATGCGCAACTGCTCTTCAACGCATTGTCAGCCGCTGATAGCGAATTTTTAAGTGGCAAAAAAACGATCTTCATCAACTGCACCCATGACACCCTTGCTGGCGGCCACCTAGACTTGGTAACTCCAGATAACGTGGTGCTAGAAATTCCCCCACTGGGAGTGACTGAGCTGGAGCAAATTCAAACCCGCTTGGTGCGATTGCAAGAAATCACCAAACGAGGCTTTCGTCTCGCATTTGACTATTCCGCGCTAACTCGCTCGTACGAGACATGGTTGCCCTTGGCCTCATTTATCAAGATCGACCTCGCGGTGGTAAAGCCAAGCACCTTAGCAAGCTATGTCAACCTAGCCCAGGCACGCTCGTCCGCGCAACTCATTGCGGAGAAGGTAGAAACTGCAGAGCAATATGAGGCAGCGTGTGCACTGGGCATCCGACTGTTTCAAGGCTACTGGTTTTCCAAACCGGTACTCATTCAGGGTCAAAAGATTCGCCCAGCGCAAGCTGCCATATTGCATTTGATCAATCTGGTTCGCCAGCAAGCCAGTACGCATGAAATTGAAGAGGTATTCAAGCGCAACCCATCTCTGTCGTTCAACCTTCTGAAGTTCATCAACTCGGCCAGTTTTGGCATGCGCACGGAAGTCACGTCATTCAAGCATGCCGTAATGCTGCTAGGGCTGAACCGTTTGTTCAAGTGGGCCGCCTTGCTCATGACAACCTCACAACCAGGGGATGCGCTGCCTGCGGTAGGCACAACCGCCGTCGTTCGAGGCCGACTCATGGAACTACTGGCGGCAGAAACTCTGGCGGCAGAAGACTCCGACCACGCATTCGTAGTAGGGGTTTTTTCCCTACTAGACACCATGCTGGGTGTGCCCATGCAAGCTGCATTGAGCGCACTCAACCTACCAGACAACGTCAGTGCAGCCCTGCTTGAGAACACGGGCCCCCTCGCCGCCTACCTGCGATTGGCCGTCGCCTGCGAAACAGGGGATGACGCAACTTTTGCGGAAGCTGCCGCTACTTTGAATCTAAGCAGCAAGCAAATCAACGGCGCACATCTAGACGCTTTGGCTTGGGCGGAGGCACTGACCTAGGGCATCCGGCGAACCAAGCGCCAGTTTTCAGAGTAGGCGCTAGCCGCGTGGGTGGTGTTGCGCATGAATGTGAGACAGTCGTTCACGTGCCACGTGGGTATAGATCGTCGTCGTCGAAATATCTGCGTGCCCTAACAGCATTTGAACGGCACGCAAGTCCGCCCCATGGTTGAGCAAATGCGTCGCAAACGCATGGCGCAGTGTATGTGGGGACAGTGGCACCAAAATCCCCGCGTGCAGCGCGTACTTCTTGACTAGCATCCAAAACATCACACGCGTCATCGCAGATCCCGGGTCACGACCTTTACTGCTGACAAACAAGTCCGTGGTTTGCTTTCCGGCAAGCAACTCTGCGCGAGCGCCCGCCAGATACTTGCGCAACCATTGACTTGCTACCTCTCCAAAGGGGACCAAGCGCTCCTTGGTGCCTTTTCCCGTAACGCGCAACACGTTGTCGTTGAGGCCCAAGTTCAAGGTTTTAAGCGTTACCAACTCGCTCACCCGCAAGCCGCTGGCGTACATGAGCTCCAACATGGTTCTATCGCGCACCCCTAGAGCCATTGTTGTGTCTGGCGCGTGGAGCAAGGCAAGCACTTGCGCCTCTGTCAGGGTTTTTGGCACCCTCAGTGCCTGGCGCGCAGCCTGCAGCTTCAAGGTGGGATCCACTAGCACTTTACCTTCGCGCAAAGCCCACCGAAAGTAGCGTTTAAACACGGTGAGGCGCCGATTGGCTGTAGTGGCCTTGCTCTGTGCATGATTGTGCGCAAAGTACGCCTGCAAATGCTGCTCGCTCACCGCATTGAGCCCGCAAGCCGAATTCCAACGCACGAACTGGGTCAAGTCTCTGCGGTATGCCTCTAGCGTGTTTTTGGACAAACCAGCCTCCAACCAGAGTGCATCGATAAAACCATCAATGCACGCCTGGTTTTCCAACTCCTGTGGGCTCATTCCAAACGCAGTTTTGCTGAATCCACGACCTTTTTGTAAACCTCGTATTCAGACTTGATTTGCGCCGCAAACTGCTCGGGGGTGTTGCCAATCACCAAGGAACCTGTATCTTCAATCCGCTTTCTCACGGCAGGGTCTTCCAACGCCTTACGCACTGCGGCATTCACCTTGTCAACGACCTCTTTCGGCAAGCCCTTAGGTCCATAAATGCCATAGAACGCCATCCTGTTGACGGGCTCTAGACCGACCTCCTTGAAGGTGGGCACATTGGGTAACTGCGCAAGACGCTGCGGCGCAGCGACTACGATAGGCACCAATCGGTTAGATTGAATGAACGGCAATGCAGACGGCATATTGTCAAACGTCATCAAGACCTGGCCCGCTACCGTGTCGTTCAGCGCGGGGCCTGCACCTCGGTAGGGAATGTGGGTAATGAAACTGCCGGTCAAACTCTTGAACAACTCCATCTGCAAGTGGCCGATTCCGCCCGTTCCAGACGACGAAAATGAGTACAAACCAGGCCGGCTTTTCACCTCTGCCAAGAACCCTTTGTAGTCTTTTGCGGGAAAGCTGGGATGTACTGCAATCACGTTAGGGGTAGCAGCGATATTGACAATGGGTGTGAAATCCGTCAGCGGGTTGTACGGATTTTTAGGATTGATCGCGGGGTTGGAAGCCACGGTAGACACCGTCGCCATACCCAAGGAGTAGCCATCAGCGGCAGACTTGGCAGTTTCGTTCGCGCCCACGACGCCACCACCACCCGCCTTGTTTTCAACCACAACGCTTTGCCCCAAGGCTTTGGCCAATGGCTCGGCGATCACCCGCGCGATGATGTCGGTGGTGCCACCGGGGGCGAAGGGCACTTGCAACTTAATGGGCTTATTGGGATAGGCTTGTCCAAAGGCCATTCCAGAAATGCCAGCCATGCTAAGGGCCAGCAAGGTACGTCTAAACATATGAAGAGTCTCCTATAAATTGGGCGCTTGCCCATGACACTATTTTCAGTACTATCTGCCAAATAAACGGGACTCATGCAGCCTGGCAGCTAGGTAGATACCCCTCCCAGGGTAGCCAAGCTGCTATTCTCCTCGTGTGAACTACGCCCAGCTTCTTTTCCCAGACTTCTCCCTCATCTTGTGTGGCTACCTGATTTGTCGGTTTACCGCACTCAACCGCGCGGTTTGGGGACAGGTGGAGGTACTGGTGTATTACCTCTTGTTTCCGGTGTTGTTGTTTCACTCCATCGTAAAAAGCCCCTTGGACTTCGACGCAGCTTCAAGCCTCATAGGCGCAGGCTGGGCTATGGGCTTGTCTGGCATCGCATTGGCGTATGTGTTGCCCCACCTGCCCGGACTCGCCACGCATATCGATCGGCGAGACCACGCGTCCAGCGCCCAGGTGGCGTTTCGCTTTAACTCTTTTATTGGCCTCGCCATTGCTGATCGAGTCGCAGGCCCCCAAGGCCTTTCTCTAATTGCTGTGTTGATTGGCGTTTGCGTACCTCTGTTCAACGTGGCTGCGGTTTGGCCCATGGCAAAACAAGGCAACGCAGGGTTTCTGCGCGAACTTGTGCGAAACCCTCTCATCATTGCCACTGCGTCGGGACTTGCCGCCAATCTAATGGGCTTCGTGCTTCCGACATGGCTTGAACCGACGGTATCACGCTTGGGCGCAGCGTCCCTCGCCTTGGGCCTGATGGCTGCGGGTGCTGGCATGCAACTAGGGGCACTAGCAAAAGGCAAAGCATTGGCAATCGCGGTGCTTTCCATCCGGCATTTTTTGCTACCCCTGGTTGCGCTCGGAATGGCATACCTATTTGCGCTTGACACCACCCAAACCACCGTGCTATTAGCGTTTTCGGCCCTACCCACAGCGTCGAGTTGCTATGTGCTCGCTGCCCGCATGGGCTATGACGGTGCTTACGTCGCGGGCTTAGTCACACTGTCCACGCTTTTGGGTGTAGTGAGCCTCCCGTTTGCTCTAGGGTTACTTAGGCCTCTTGCGCAATAGGTTTTCCCTCAGTACCACTGCTGGAGCGCTTGCACATGCTGCTGCCTACGCTGGGGCTCATCTATGGGTAGCCAGGATGGTGCGCTGCACGCAGCCCGAGCCATAAAGTCAAGAAGCCCCATGTGGCGGCGCAACACGCGCTGCTGGCGATGCTCAATCAGCGGATTGAAAAACCCGTGACGGCTGAACAATTGCCTCGGGTTCTTTTTAATCCAAAGCCACGAACCCATTTCCAGAGTCAAGGGCAAGAAAATGCGATCAGGGTTCTGTCTTGATCGCAAATACAAGTAGTCCCATAAATCTCCATGGGTCAGGTACTGGAGACTTTGGGGCTCAAAGATGTATTGGTTATGACTATGCGTGGTTTGAAAGATTTCGTTGAGCGCATGCATCTCAGCCAAGTGATGGAAAGGCTGGCGGGTGTGCGCGAACGGGAACCACAAGCGATCGCTCAACCCAAAGCCTGAATGACAATCGACTGAAATACTAAATTTGCGAGACAACAGCTCCTGATCAACCACCGAGCACAAGGCTTGACTCTCGGCCTCCATAGGCTCACCCAAGCGCCCTCGGTACCAAGGCAGTCTGGGGCTGACACGCTGCCCCCCTACCCACGACGGCACACGCTCCACCGCATCGACAGGCGCATTGCGCATCAAATCAACCCCATTTGGATTTGCACGGGTGCCTTGCAGCAACCCGCCTGGATTCACCAAAGGCATAAACACTAAGCGCAAGGACTCGAGCTGATGATGCAAAGTATGGTCCCATCCCAAGCGGATGAGCAGGCTATTCAGAAATGCCAGCACGACCTCTGCACCAATACGCTCCAAGCCGTGCACGCCTCCAAAAAAACCGATTGCAGGGACATCCGGGCTGGGGTTGCCCAGTGTGATGGCGTAGACGGGTAAGCGATTGCCCCAGCACTCCACTTCTTGAACTACCCGCACCTCCGCCCGGTCGCCCGCGAGCTGCAAGATGCGCTCTAACTCCACCAGTTCAGTTAACTTATCGCGTAGCAATGCAGCCCCTTGGTAATGGCGGACGAGCATACCGTAGCAATTGACCCACACCAATCGTTATCTGAGACCAACTGCCACGATTTCGTCACATTGGCTATCTACATTGGCTCGGTGTTTAACCAAACTCCATGAGGTAACCATGCTCTTTCAAATTCTTGGTTTACAACGCTTATTGGATAAGCTCTTCGAGGACAACTGGCTTGAGCCGTTGGCGATCATTGAAATCTAAACGCCCTCAAATTGGCACAATTGTTGCTGTAGCCTTCGCTATACTTGGTGGGTTAGGCGAAGTGATGGCACTACACCGCTTACGACGTCTACAAAAAATATCACTTAAGTGAATCATAGACAGGGAGAGAAAATGGATAACGATTCGGAATTTCAAACCAACGATGTGCAACTGCCATGCCCACACTGTGGCATGGCTTTGCGGCGCACCGCCAGATCCCCTTGGATGAAGCTACTAGCCAGTAGCAAAAAGTTCCGCTGCTCTAACTGCAGCAGGCGCTACATGCTTTTTTTGGGCAAATTTTTTAGCGTTAAGCGTGAGTCTTACAAGGGCTTTTTCTTTCGTTAAGTGCCAGCAGTAGTCGGGACACAGGCATCCCGCTGAGCCAAAGCCCATTGCACATGCTCCTGGACCAACGCACTCGAGTGGTGCAACCTGCGTCTCAGCGCTTCCTCCATGGCCCCCACGTGCACGGTTTCAGGCTGTGTTGAGAACGCGTTGCCCATAGCTACAGCCACATTGCGTAGCCATCGTTCGTGTCCTATCCTGCGGATAGGGCTTCCTTCCGTGTGCTTAAGAAACGTTGCTTCAGTCCAGTCCAAGAGGGTCGCCAAGCTTTGACCCGATAACCCGTCGCGCGCGTCAAAGTCAGGCAAGGTACTGCGCTGGGCATATTTATTCCAAGGGCAGACCAATTGGCAGTCGTCGCATCCATAGATATGGTTTCCCATCAGGGCACGCATATCGTGCGGAATTGGCCCCGCATGCTCAATGGTTAGGTAAGAAATACAGCGCCGCGCGTCGAGACGCCCTGGCCCCACAATAGCCTGAGTTGGGCAAATATCAATACAGGCGGTGCAACTACCGCAATGCTGCGTTACCGCATCGCTTTCAGGTAGCGCTATATCCACGTAGATTTCTCCCAAGAAAAACATGGAACCCGCGTTGCGATTTAAAAGCAAAGTGTGTTTACCACGCCACCCTTGGCCACTTCGACTGGCGAGCTCAACCTCCAGCACGGGTGCTGAGTCTGTAAACACACGGTAACCAAGGGGGCCCACATGTGCAGCAATGCGATCACACAGCTTTTGCAAGCGGGCACGCAACACCTTGTGGTAGTCCCTGCCACGGGCGTACAGAGACACCACTCCCTCGGACGGACGCGTGAGGGCATCTAACTCTTTGGAAACCCAGTCCGCGGCGGTAGCGCTTGGCAAGTAATCCATGCGCGCGGTAAGCACACTGACGGTACCCGGCACAAGCTCTGCGGGTCGGGCGCGCTTAAGTCCATGGTGTTCCATATAGGCCATATCACCATGAAAACCATGCTCCAGCCACGCAAGCAACCCTAGCTCTGCAGAAGAAAGGTTTACACCGGCCACGCCAATTTGGGAGAATCCCAATTCCCGGGCCCATGCCTGAATATGAGAAACCAATTGGTTGCCATCGAATTGAGTACTTTTGATCGTCACGCTCCCATTGTAGAAAGCACCGCTGCTCACGCTGAGCGCCCACTGTCTTGGGCCGATGAAGTTGCAACGCAACGCTTTGCCACTCGACTGGCAACAGCCCAGGCCATTGGTGATGCTTTCATTACCTTGCAAGGGAACTTAGGGGCAGGGAAGACCACTTTGGTGCGGCATTTACTGCAGGCTTTGGGCGTGCAAGGACGTATCAAAAGTCCGACCTACGCGGTAGTAGAAGCCTACACCCTGCCCCATTTGAACGCGTGGCACTTTGACTTCTATCGCTTCAGTGACCCGCGCGAATGGGAAGACGCTGGTTTTCGCGACATTTTTGCTGGCGCAGGCCTCAAACTAGTGGAATGGCCTGACAAGGCTGCAACGGTGCTGCCCCTGCAAGACCTCGACATCACGATTTCCAGCGATTTGGAGGGTGCACGCCACGTGCTCGTTAAGGCCTACACTGGACGCGGTAACTCTTTGCTGACAGCCTGCGTAGGAGATGAGGACATGGCGTGAAGCGGCGCACATTCATACAGACCGGGTCCATCGTACTCAGCCTAGGTTCGGCTCACATCGCCATGGGCGCGACGATTGTGACGGTCCGCGTCTGGCCTGCCCCCGAGTACTCCCGCGTAACTATCGAATCCGACGGCGCATTGATTGCCAGGCAACAGTTTGTTCCCAGTCCCCCTCGCCTTGCCGTTGATATTGAAGGCATTTCCCTCAACCCAGCACTCAAGGAGCTTGTGGCCAAAGTCAAGGCCGATGACCCCAATATTGCGGGGATTCGTGTGGGCCAGTTTGCCCCTAGTGTGGTGCGCTTGGTGGTAGATCTCAAACACCCCATTCGACCCCAGGTTTTTTCGTTGAGCCCGGTAGCTGCCTACCAGCATCGGCTCGTGTTTGATCTGTACCCGGTGCAGGAACTCGATCCACTAGAGGCGCTCATTGCAGAACGCTTAAGCGATAAAGCTGCGGCATCTGGTAACAGCCCCCCACTTGCGGACCCGTTGGATGAACTCATTGCCCAACACACGCAAAAGCCAGCCGCGAAACCCAACAACGCACCGGAAAAAGCAACACCCATTGCGACGCAAAAAGGCGCAGGTACCGCTGTGACTGCGGGCGCCGTTGGACAAGCAGAGAGCAAGCCTGAAACCTCTACAGAGCGCTTAATCATCATTGCCGTGGACCCAGGACATGGTGGCGAAGACCCTGGCGCCATAGGCCCAGGCGGTACCCGCGAAAAGGATGTGGTATTACGCTTGGCCCATTTGCTACGAGAACGCATCAATAACACCAGCGTCAACGGCAACGCGATGCGCGCTTACCTGACGCGGGATGCCGATTTTTTTGTACCTTTGCATGTACGCGTACAAAAGGCCAGACGCGTGCAAGCGGATCTTTTTGTGAGCTTGCACGCTGACGCTTTTTTCACCCCCCAACCCCAGGGGGCCAGCGTGTTTGCGCTCAGCCAAGGCGGTGCCTCTAGCAGTGCAGCACGTTGGATGGCCGCCAAGGAAAACAAAGCCGATCTGATCGGTGGCTTAAACGTCAAGGCCAAAGACGCTACGGTTCAACGCGCGTTGTTGGACATGAGCACCACCGCGCAAATCAACGACAGCCTGAAGCTTGGTCAGAGTCTGTTGGGAGCCATTGGCCGCGTAGGAAAACTACACAAAGCCAAGGTGGAGCAAGCCTCGTTTGCAGTGCTTAAAGCACCCGACATTCCCAGCGTGCTGGTAGAGGCCGCATTTATCAGCAACCCGACCGAAGAAGTAAAGCTCAACAGTGAGAAGTACCAAAACGACTTGGCAGACGCAATCATGCGTGGCATTGAGGCCTACTTCTCAAAGAACCCCCCTCTGGCCAGAAACCGCAGTGTCTAACAAGAGCAGTGCCTGAGGTAGAGCGACAAGCTTTCCCGCCCTGCCGCTCATCGATATTACGGATGCCGCTATAAAAAGAGTAGCATGGCAACAAACATTGTGGTCAACCCGCACAGACCGCCTGGCGATTTTTAGCTATTTGGTACGCACCGAGATTCGGGCGTGTGCATCTATGCCAATGACTCTAAAGAAGACAGCAACCAAACGCGACATATCAGAAAACTGCACCTCGCAGCCTTGGCTTTCACGCATAGCCACCCAATTCAAGATACTGCCAGCCGCGGAAAAGTCCACACGAACCAACCTAGCGCAAGATACGAGCACATATTGAGGCCCCAACATGCCACTACTTGAAGGATCTAAGAGGTCCATGGCATCACCTAACACTTCACCACTGAGCTCAACCCTTGCAGTGTCGCCCATGCCACTATCCGCGAACGACGAGGCGGGCGAATCTGAAAACAATGCGCTAGGCGCCCCGTAGGCAGTGGATTCAAACCCACCGTGGACGCTAGCTTGGACCTCCAGCGTGTCGTAGGAGCAAGTACAGCGTGGGTTTTTCCAGGAGGGTGGTGAGACCTCGTAAGTCACACAGTAGTCCAAGGCGGCCATATCAAACGCCTCTTGCTTGCGCAGAACACACAGCACGTCCATACGCAGGAGCCACCAGTCCATATCCACACTGCGCGCTTCAACCGGGGTGGCGATTTCCAACTGCTGCAGCAAGGCGTCAACACCCACAAACTGAAGCTCAACCACTTGCGCACACCAGTCCGAGAAGATGCTGCGCAAACTCGGCAGAGCGTCTGCTGCAATACGCTGCAATCCACCCCAATTCAATGGTTTGCTTGCTCCTTTGCCGGCCATGCTGAGCTGCAAATTCCGCATCCCGGCGGCGTCCAACACAGTAGGACAAATCCAAGCGGCGCCCCCAGTCACTGGGGTGACCGGTGATGTCTGAAACACCGAAGTCTTGCGATCCAGCAAGTCTGGAATGGAATACCACTCGGGTGCCGACAGGCCATAGCGCTGCGCGTACTCAATGGCGATCACGTCAAAGCTAGTTTCTTGCCCTGTCGCACGGTACATATCAAACAGTGCCAAGGCGCAACGCTGCGATGCTTCCGAACTTGCTGTAGGCGCCTGCATGAGCGATATCAGGGCGGTTTCTGCACCGGCATAGTCGCCCTCTGCAAATCGAATGGCTGCGTCTTGTAGGTCGGTATCCGAAGTACCGTCATCAAACTCCGTCGTCATCAGCTTGGAGCTTGAAAAATCACTAGGAGCCCCGTCGATATGTATGGGGTGTGCAACAGGGTCGGGTTTCACAGACGCGGGCAGAGGATCTACTGCCGGCCCAGAACTTGGCAAAAAAGCACTGCGTTCGGAAGCGTTAACCCTCCCTGACTGCACTTGCGCGGTAAGGCGTGGAGGCTCTGCAACTGCAATAGGGGTTGCATTGGCGGAAGCCGCGATTTCTAGCTTTCGAGCCGCCGCTGCCTGCGCTAGAGCAGGACTCATCTCTGCATGGTTCACCGATTGCGCAGATCGCACAGGGGCATTGCTGGACAATTTGTTTTTAGCCATCCAGTGGTCGTGCATATGCGCTTCAATGGCGTCAATTTTCTTGATCGTCATCGCCCGTTCATCTGGCTTGGAACCCACACTCGACTGAAAGACAGAAGGACGCCCCGCAACATGCGTGCTATTGGTTAAAGCATTGCCCCGTAACTTGCGCAAGTAGTTGAACTCGCGACGCCGAATTTGATCATCTTGCCGCTTACGGTCAATGCGCTGAGCGAGCGCCGCTCGGCTTTGCTCGCTGTTGCCTTGCATTTCAGAATCTGGCTGCGACAAGTTCTCTTTCTCAGGCTTTCGCATGAAGCCTACCAACTTTGACAGCATTCCAGCATTCGTATTGTTTGTCGCCATAAACCAGTCTAACCCTTAGAAACAGTAGCGCTCGCGAAGCAAGTCAAAGGCATATCAGGCTTTCTGAAGCCGCGCAAATGTCTTGCGGAACTTCGCCACCTTGGGTGCCGCCACTGCCATGCAATAACCTTGCCCGGGGTTGCGTTCAAAGAAGTCTTGGTGGTATTGCTCAGCTGCCCAGTAGTTTTCCAAAGGGACGACTTCAGTGACGATGGGCTGGCGGTACACCCCGCTATCTGCCATTTCAAGAATGACTTCTTGGGCTACTTTGGCTTGGTCTGCATGCGCGTAGTAAACACCGCTTCGATATTGGGTTCCAGTGTCATTGCCTTGCCGATTCAATGTCGTGGGATCATGGATAACGAAAAATATTTCCAAGATATCTTTCAAGGTAACCACTGCAGGGTCGAACACCAACTTGACGACTTCGTTATGCCCCGTGCGGCCGGTGCAAACTTGCTCGTAGCTGGGCTGTTGTACGTGCCCATTGCAGTAGCCGGACTCCACATCGAGCACCCCTTGCACCTGAACAAATACGGCCTCCGTGCACCAAAAGCATCCGCCGCCCAACGTAATGGTTTGCAAATTGTTTTGCATATTCATCTCCTCCCCACAGGTTAACAGGCGAATGTTTAACTTGGCTTGGTAAGTACCCCAACAAGCTCTAGGGGTAAAGCCGTAGTGCATTTAATTTCCTCCATCGAAAACGCAGAAGAAACTCCTGATAGCTGCGCCGATTTGATGAGCTTTTTGTAAAACCGGTCGTACCCATCAATGCTGGTAGTGACCACTTTGAGCAGATAGTCCACATCGCCACTCATGCGATGAAACTCCATCACCTCAGGCATGGCAGTGACTGCGGCAGCAAATCGCGCCAGCCATTGCTCATCGTGTTCGGCGGTCCTAATACTCACGAACACCGTGACCGGCAAACCCGCTCGGCTGCGATTGACAAGTGCCACTCGGCGCTCAATGAACCCGTCTTCTTCCAGCCGCTTCAAGCGCTTCCAACACGGTGTTGAAGACAAGCCCACCAGTTCACCCAGTTGCGCGATGGACAAGGTTCCGTCGCGCTGCAAACAGCTCAATATCTGGTTGTCGATCCTATCAAGCAAAAATATTCTCCATTTTTAATTATCTGTAGAAAAATTTTAATCAATTATGCCAATTGAGGGGATTGTTTGGCATAAGTTTCTCTAGGTGTGTTCTTAAACTCTGCAATAGCAAAACCAGTTCATCCATTGCCTGACCACACCATGACCCCATCGCAGCACGACATTTACTTGGATGGCAATGCCACCTCCCCTGTATTGCCAGCTGCCAGAGAAGCGGCGGTTGCAGCGATGGACACGTTATTTGGCAATCCCAGCAGTACCCATGGCACCGGAGTCCGCGCAAAAGCGCTGATGGATGGAGTACGCGCGTGCGCCCAGCGTGTTCTTGGGGTGGGCGAAGGGCAACTTGCTTTCATGAGTGGCGCCACTGAAGGCATTCAGACGGCCGTTTTGTCGGCGTTATGCGACATAAAAACCAAACAAGCGCGCGGCCTACCCACTGGGCGATTGTTGGTCTATGGCGCCACAGAGCACAAAGCGGTTCCAGAGAGCTTGACCCATTGGAATGAAATACTCGGACTCCATTTGGAATTACGGGCGCTGCCCGTTGATGGCAATGGCCGCCACGACTTGCTCCTACTGTCGCAGTGGCTTGCTGATACCGCCATGCTGTGCACGATGGCAGCCAACAACGAGACAGGCGTGGTGTCTGACATCCCGGGTATAGAACGTCTCTTGGTAGATAGCAACAGCAAGGCGCTATGGATGGTGGACTGCGTGCAGGCGCTAGGCAAGCTAGACCTTGCTTTGAGCCAAACCCGTATCGACTACGCCCCTTTTTCAGGCCACAAGCTCTATGCACCCAAGGGTATTGGCATGCTGTATGTACGCAGTTCGGCACCGTTTACCCCATTAATGAAAGGCGGCGGTCAAGAAGAAGGGCTGCGCGCTGGCACGGAAAACACGGTGGGCATTGCTGCCCTCGGAGCCGTACTCAATGCATTGGAAACGGGCCACACGTTTTGCACACATGCGCAATTGGTGCGATCACGCGACCGCTTGGCCGCGAGTTTGATTGAGGCATTCCCGGGTCTGGTGTTTAACACCCCCTTTGCCTACGCACTGCCAACAACATTGAATTTTTCCGTCCCCGGCCTTAGCAGCAAAGAACTGCTCGACTTGTTTGATGCGGCTCGGGTTCGGGTGAGTGCAGGCAGCGCTTGCTCTGCGGCCAAGTCCCAACCCAGCTACGTCTTGGAGGCCATGGGACTGCCTCAATGGAGAACCACGTCCGCCGTGCGCATGTCGTTCGGACCCATCGTTGAGGACGCATTTATTAACGAAGCCTGTCAGCGGATTGCGCACTGTGGCGCTATCGCCCAAAGCATGGGGCAATTGACACTAACAAACAACGCACAGGCTCCTCTGCAACTACTTCAGTTTCGGGCCGATGCTGCTTCCAGTTGGCTGCTACTCGATAACGCCCGGAAGCGCTGCATTGCTATAGCACTGCACGACGCCACACTCACCTCAATTTCCAACTGGCTGGCACGCCAAGCTTTTGTGTTGGAAGCCGTGCTCAGCACCGCCGCGGAAGATGCAAGGTGCGCACAAACCCTTCGCGCGCAAGCACAAACGAATGGGACACGACACGGTAGCGTTGAGCGTGAGTTTGCAGGTCATACCCTGACCTCGTTTGCTACGCCTGCCGGCTGGGCGTACTTTCTGACGCCGCAATCCGCCACGCTCGGAACAAGGTATCTATTCCTCAACGAAGGCCATGAACTCGCCCCCTTGTTGGGTAGCACTAATTTTCGGGAGGCCCAAGCAGATGCGCACCATGGGCCTACCACCGTGTGCCTATCACTAGATCCCGAATGCATATTCATTGCGGCCGCTTTTGCAGAAGAACATGCCCAAACTCCAGCTTTGGCTAGCACTACCCAAGACAGTGCCACCTTGTTGGGCACTGAAGTCTCTGCTTTCTTAAAAGCCAACCCACGAGCCCAGCTAGTGGACGTCCGAGAGAGTTTTGAGTTTGCTGCCAGTGAACGCGTCGATGGAAATTCCTTGGGTGCCATCAACGTCCCGCTGAGTCAATTAACGGGCTATGCCCACCATTGGCTAGAAGACACCGGCGCACCACTGGTTTTTGTCTGCCGTGGAGGCAACCGCAGCGCCAAAGCTTTGGAAACGCTGCAACGCATGGGCCATCCCTGCGTTATGCACATCCCCGGTGGAGTGACGTTGGGTCAGATCAGCTAGCGCACACGCCCTCGGTGTATTGACTCACCAAGTCAAGTAACTGACACGATAACTTTACACAATGGACATGGGAAGTGCGGGGCATCGCCTTGACACCCAAGAGCTGAGCGGTTAAATTACTAACCAATCAGTCATTAACTCATGTCAAAGCCCACCCTTCTCTGCGAAATCGTTGCCAGTGTGCAAGCCAAGCGCGAACGCCGCAAGGAAGCCCGGCCCAGTGAATTGCTGGCGGCCGCCCTGGAATTGTTTGTCGAGAAAGGGTTTGCAGGAACCCGTGCTGAGGAAATTGCCAAACGGGCTGGTGTTTCAAAAGGAACTTTGTTTCTCTACTTTGGAAGCAAAGACGAGCTATTCAAAGCGGTAGTTCGAGAGAACATCTCCGGCCGCTTTCCTGAGTGGCACGCCAAACTAGACTCATTTGAAGGCAGCACCGCCGAGCTGGTTCAGCTATTTATGCGCCAATGGTGGTCCGACGTGGGGGCAACACCCATCTCCGCCATTTGTAAACTCATGATGAGTGAAGCCAGCAACTTTCCTGAGTTAGCGTCGTTTTACCAACAAGAAGTTATCACCCCCGCCTCGGTCCTTGTAACCCGTATCTTGGAGCGCGGCATTGCGCGCAAAGAGGTGAAACCCATCAACATGAAGTACGGTGTGTACACCATGCTGGCGCCTATGCTGTTCTTGGCAACGTGGCGTCATTCCTTTGGAACCTGTTGTGAACCAAGCGAACAGTTAGACCCCGAAGAGTACATTGCCACTATTTCTGAAACCGTCTTGTTTGGCCTGAGCCGTTAAGACTCCTCCGCCAAATCACCCAAGTCACTTGAAACATTACAAGATGAAACGCTGGATCAAATGGATAGTTGTGGCTATTGTCGTGGCTGTGTTGGCCGCTTCGATCGGTCGTTTAATGGCTGCCCGCAAAGAAAAGCAGCAGGCGCTTCAGGCCCAGCAAGACGCTCAAAAGGTGCAAACCAAGGTCAAACTCGTTGCTAACGATGTATTTGCCGCACAACAGCTGGATATGGTCCAAACCTTGGCAATCTCAGGCCCACTCAAAGCTGCAAACTCAGCCTTTGTCAAAGCCCGTGTCGCCGGCGAGCTGCAGGCCTTCACCGTCCGCGAGGGTGACTATGTGAAAGCGGGACAAGTCATAGGGCGTATTGACGCCACTGAAGTCCAAGCGCGGCTGCGACAAGCACAACAACAAGCAGAGTCAGCTAAAGGCCAAGTCGACATTGCAAAACGAAGTTTTGAAAACAACCGTTCTTTGGTAGAACAAGGCTTTATCTCCAAAACTGCCTTGGACACATCCATGGCCGCTTTGGCAAGTGCCGAAGCCAGCTACCGGGCAGCCCAGGCTGGCACCGATGTCATTGCCAAATCATTAGAAGACACCATTTTGCGAGCCCCAATTTCAGGGCAAGTGTCTCAACGCCTTGCCCAATCGGGAGAGCGTGTAGCCATTGACGTTCGCATTGCTGAAATTGTGGACCTCAGCCAAATGGAGATGGAAGCCAGCCTGAGCCCAGCGGAATCCGTAGGTGTGCAGGTCGGTCAGAACGCAAGCCTGACCGTAGAGGGCGTGGTTCAGCCAATGGAGGCCAAGGTGGCACGTGTTAACCCAGCTGCATTAGCAGGCAGTCGCGCCGTACTCGTCTACCTCACCGTTTCGCCACAAGCCGGCCTGCGCCAAGGCTTGTTTGCGCAAGGGAACCTGCAAACAGCCAGCAGTCGAGTATTGGCGGTGCCACTCTCAGCAGTTCGTACCGACAAACCTCAACCCTACGTTCAGGTCATCGCCCAAGACAAAGTAAGCCATCAAACCGTGCAGGTGGGTTTGCGTGGACGCAGCGGTGATCAAACGGTGGTAGCCATCCAAGGCATTCAAGAAAACGCATTAATTCTGAACGGCACAGTTGGCAAGTTACGCGAAGGCACCTTGGTAGAAATGCCACAAGGTTCGAAGTAAGCCATGTGGTTCACTCGCGTCAGTCTTCAAAACCCAGTGTTTGCCACCATGGTCATGCTGGCCTTGGTGGTATTGGGCCTGTTCTCGGTGCAACGCCTTCAGGTTGACCAATTCCCTAACATCGACTTTCCTGTGGTGGTGGTCATTGCCGACTACCCTGGTGCCTCGCCCGAAATTGTAGAGAGCGAAGTTTCTAAAAAGATCGAAGAAGGTGTCAACTCGATCGCAGGTATCAATGCACTTACTTCGCGCAGCTATGAAGGTCAGGCAGTCGTAGTCATTGAATTTGGCCTGCACATTGACGGTCGCAAGGCGGCCGACGACGTGCGTGAAAAAGTTGCGTCGATCAAACCGAACCTGCGCTCAGAGGTCAAAGAACCTCGCGTTTTGCGCTTTGACCCTTCGGCCCGTGCCATATGGTCCGTAGCGGTGCTACCTGACAACAGCAACCCGACTGCCAAAGCACCCAATGCCGTAGAGCTCACGAACTGGGCTGAGCAAAGCTTTAAGAAGCGTTTGGAAAACGTGCGAGGCGTGGGCTCTGTCACGGTGGTCGGTGGCACCAAACGCGAAATCAATGTTTACCTCAATCCACTGACACTGGAGTCCTTCGGCATCACCCCTGAGCAGGTGGTAGCCGCAGTCCGCAACGAAAACCAAGATCTCCCGGTCGGCAACATCCGATCACTTGAGCAGGAGCGGGTCATTCAAATTCAGGCCCGCATGCAGCGTCCTGAAGATTTTGGCAAGATCATCGTGGCGCGTAAGAACGGTGCGCCGGTGCGCTTAGAGCAGGTAGCACGGGTGGCCGATGGCGCCCAAGAGCTTGAAACTTTGGCACTTTACAACGGACAGCGCACGCTACTACTCAATGTGCAAAAGTCCCAAGACGAAAACACCATCGCGGTGGTGGACGGCCTGCAAAAAACACTGTCCGAACTGAAGAATCAGCTCCCTCCCGGCGTGCGTTTGGAGCAGATCACCGATGGCTCCCGGCAGATTCGCGTCTCCGTCGATAACGTGCGCAAAACGCTGATTGAGGGTGCACTGCTCACCGTCTTGATTGTGTTTTTGTTCTTGAACTCATGGCGCTCCACGGTCATCACGGGCCTGACCCTTCCGATTGCGTTGATCGGCACCTTCTTTTTCATGTACCTCTTTGGCTTCACGATCAACCTCATCACCATGATGGCCTTGAGCTTGTGTGTAGGCCTCTTGATTGATGACGCCATCGTGGTGCGAGAAAACATCGTGCGCCATGTGCAAATGGGCAAGAATGTCTACCAAGCGTCCTTGGAAGGCACGCAAGAGATTGGTCTTGCCGTGCTGGCCACCACCATGTCTATCGTGGCGGTGTTTCTACCCATTGGGTTTATGGGCGGGATCATCGGCAAGTTTTTCCACGAGTTTGGCATCACCATTGTGGCAGCGGTGTTAATCTCCATGTTTGTCAGCTTTACGCTCGACCCCATGCTCTCCAGTGTGTGGCACGACCCCAGCATCGAAAGCCACGGACGCAAAGGCCCCCCGGTCACTTGGTACGATAAATCGATCGGCAGAGTTACAGGGTGGTTTGACCGAACGACTGACGCGTTGGCGGACACCTACCAAACCTTGTTGCGCTGGTCTTTGGCGCACAAGCTGACCACGGTCATGTTGGCCGTAGGCGTTTTTGTTGGTAGCGTGTTAATGGTTCCTTTGCTGGGCACGGAGTTTGTGCCGAAGTCGGATTTTTCCGAAACATCGCTAAGCTTCAACACCCCCGTTGGGTCCTCGATAGAAGTCACCGAAGCCAAAACGCGGCAAGTAGAAGCCATCATCCGCGAATTCCCCGAAGTGCGTTACACGCTGTCCACGCTCAATACGGGCAACGCACAAGGAAAAATATATGCCAGTATTTACATTCGATTAGTAGACCGCAAAGACCGCACGCTCAGCGTTGACGCCATGTCCGTTCGCCTGCGTGAGCGCTTGCGCAGCGTGCCAGGCATCACGGTCACCCACGTAGGCCTGTTGGATGCGGTTGGCGGACAAAAGCAAATCCTGTTCTCAATCCAAGGCCCAGACACCCGTGAGTTAGAGCGCCTGACTGCGCTTGCCTTGGACAAAGTGCGTGATGTGCCTGGACTGGTGGACTTGGATTCAAGCGTAAAGCCCAACAAACCCACTTTGGACGTACAGATCAAGCGCGATGTGGCGTCGGATCTGGGCTTGGGCGTGACCCAAATTGGCAACAGCTTGCGGACCCTGGTGGCAGGGCAAACGGTAGGTAATTGGCGTGCGCCTGATGACCAAACGTATGACGTTAACGTGCGCTTAGCACCTACCGCCCGAATGCAAGCCAGCGACTTAGAACACTTGCCATTTACCGTGGGCACCAATGCAGATGGAAGCTCGCGCACAGTGCGTTTAAACCAGCTAGCAACGGTGACTGAATCTACGGGCCCCAACCAAATCAATCGCCGTGACCTGACCCGTGAAGTCTCCATCAGCGGCAACGTATCGGGTCGATCTGCGGGTGAAGTGTCAGCCGACATCAAAGTGGCAATGGACAGTATTCAACTGCCTCCCGGGTACAGCTACAAGTTCAGTGGTTCCACCAAAGACATGGCAGAAGCTTTCTCCTACGCGATCTCTGCACTCGTCTTGGCCATCATTTTCATTTACATGATTTTGGCGAGCCAATTCAAAAGCTTTTTGCAACCTCTGGCACTCATGACGGCGCTCCCACTGACCTTGATTGGCGTAGTACTGGCGCTGCTGGCGTTCAACTCCACGCTGTCGATGTTTTCGGTCATCGGCGTGGTGATGCTCATGGGCTTGGTGACCAAAAACGCCATTTTGTTGGTGGACTTTGCCATTCGGGCCCGTGAAGAAGGCATGGAACGTAGCGAGGCCTTGCTGATGGCGGCCAAAGTCCGTTTGCGCCCGATTCTCATGACCACATTAGCGATGGTGTTTGGCATGGTGCCCTTGGCCTTGGCCTTGTCTGAAGGCTCAGAGACGCGTGCCCCCATGGGCCAAGCGGTGATCGGGGGGGTGATCACTTCATCCTTACTCACCCTGGTCGTAGTTCCCGTGGTGTATTGCTATATGGACGATTTGGCGCAATGGTTCAAGCGACTATTCGGCGTATCGCCAAGCACTGCCAAGTAAAATTGAAGGCAATCCCTCCACCTTACTCCGAAGCAAATAACATGAACCTCACCGACATAGCGCACAGCCGTTTCAACATGATCGAACAACAGATTCGTCCATGGAATGTGTTGGACGCAGACATCTTGGAACTGTTGTCCGTAGTTAAACGCGAAGACTTTGCTCCCGCGGCCCACCGGGACTTGGCGTTCGCCGATATCGAATTGCCTTTACCGGCCGGCCAATGCATGCTGAACCCCAAAGTGGAGGCCCGCATGCTGCAAGATCTGAAAGTGCAAGCCCACGAAACGGTGCTCGAAGTCGGCAGTGGCTCTGGCTACATGGCGGCCTTGCTTGCACACCGCGCACAGCATGTACTGTCGCTAGAAATCATCCCCGAACTGGCGGATATGGCGCGCGCCAACGTCCAAAAGGCGGGCCTCACCCAAGTAGAAGTACGTTGCGCGGATGGATCCCACGGCGCAGCAACCGACGGCCCATTTGACGTGATTGTGTTGAGTGGATCGGTCGGTGAAGTGCCGCAGGCGTTGTTATCGCAACTCAAAGTAGGTGGTCGCTTCATGGCCATTGTGGGCGATGAGCCCATCATGCGCGCCCATTTGGTGACACGCAAAGATGCAACGAACTTCACCACGACAGAGCCTTGGGACATCTGCGCCCCCCGTTTGGTTAACTTTGCAGAGCCATCGCGCTTTACGTTCTGATATCAACCTCTTGACTGTGACATTTGCATGATTGCCCAAGTCCGCCCTCACGCCATTGCTTCCTGGCTCTTGTCTGCACGTGCCCAAGGCGAGCCTTACGTGCTAGATGTGCGCGAGCCTCATGAACTTGCCGTAGCCAGCGTTAAAGCGGACGGTTTTGCGCTCATCACCATTCCTATGGGCAGCATTCCTGCAAGACTCTCTGAACTCGACCCCACACGGCCTGTCGCATGCCTGTGCCACCACGGCATGCGCAGCATGCAAGTCGCCTCATTTTTAGAACGTAATGGCTTTGATGTGGTGGTCAATATTGCGGGGGGCATTGACGCTTGGTCTGCCGAGGTTGACCCCAGCATTGCGCGCTACTAGGTCATTCGTCTTACTTGCCCCACTTACCTTTGAGAGTTCCCATGTCACGCTCCACTGCCCATACTCGTCGCTCCTTGCTCCCTTTGCTTGCCGCTATGGCCGCCGGCTTGTCCATGACGGTTCACGCCCAAAGTTTGACGGAGCTGCATGAAGCTGCGCGTAGCTACGACGCAAGTTATCAATCCGCCAAGTCGCAGTACGAAGCAAGTGTGGCAAAGGGCGACCAAGCCAAATCCTTGGTGCTGCCTACCGTCCTACTGACTTTAGGTGCAGAACGTTCTAGCCAAGAAGTTCCCACGCCACAACGCAGTTACGGCAATCAAAATGCTACGTTGACTGCATCGCAGCCCTTGTATTCACCCGGCAACTGGGCCAGCTTTGAGCAGGGCAAGAAAGCCGTGCAAGCAGCTGAGGCAGCACTGCGCGCCGCGGAGCAAACGCTGATGATCAACATCAGCCAAGCCTACTTTGATGTTTTAGCCTCCTCTGACAGCCTGGCATTCGTCAAGAGCCAAAAGGTTGCTGTGGCTGAACAGTTGGCTTCTGCGAAACGTAACTTCGAAGTCGGCACCTCGACCATTACCGATACCCGCGAAGCCCAGGCGCGCTTCGATTTGGTAACCGCCCAAGAACTCGCTGCGGAGAACGACCTGCAGGTCAAAAGCATCGCTCTGAACCAGCTTACCGGCTTAAGCAACGCGAAGCCCAAACCTGTGAGTACACCCATAGCGTTGGCCACTTTGACGCCCGCGGATGTGAACGAGTGGGTGAGTCAGTCCCTAGACAAGCATCCCACCATCAAACAATTACAAACCGCATTGGAAGTCGCAAAGCTCGAAACGAACAAGGCCCAAGCCGGGCACAAGCCTACGGTGGACCTCAAAGCCAGCTACAGGTCGGTCAACAACAATGGAGTTGCTTCTGGTAGTAATCCCAATGCAGACACGGTCAGTAACACCGCTTCGCTGGGCGTGACACTGACTCTGCCTTTGTTTACTGGCTTTTCCACGCAAAACAAGATCCGCGAAACCCTGGCCTTGGAAGACAAGGCACGCACAGACCTAGAGGCAGCCACGCGCACCATCGCCCAAACTACGCGCACCGCGTACTTTGGCGTGTTGTCGGGGCTAGGCCAGGTCAAGGCGCTAGAGGCGGCTGAGGCGTCGAGCCAAAGTGCCTTGGATGCCAATAAGCTGGGCTACCAAGTGGGTGTGCGGATCAATATTGATGTGCTCAACTCGCAGAGCCAATTGTTTGACACCAAAGCCAAGCTTGCCAAAGCCCGTTACGACGTTCTTTTGGGTGGGCTCAAATTGCGCCAAGCCAATGGCACTCTCAGCGTAGCCGACCTGCAAGAGGTCACCAGTCAGCTAGTGAAGTAAGCGTGCGCTAAGTGCGTTGGCCGTGCGCGCAGCAGCGCCTTGGTGCGCATGGCACAAAGCCAGCGCAGCTTGGGTGCTCTGCTCCAAACGGTCTGCGTGGTGCAACAAGTCGCTTGCTAGGTGAACGGCGTCTTGCAGGTGCTCAGCGCGAAACGCGCTACCCGCGGCCAGCGATACCTCTGCTGCCTCCGCAAAGTTAAAGGTATGCGGCCCCATCACCACAGGGCAGCCGCAGGCCGCAGCTTCAATCAAATTCTGCCCCCCTAAGGGTGCAAAACTCCCCCCCAGCAAAGCAACCTGGGCCAAGCCGAAGTACAAGGCCATCTCACCTACCGAGTCACCGATCCACACGTCTGCTTCTGCCGGCGCCTGGGTCCATGTGCTGCGCCGCGATACACGCAGACCCGCAGCTTCAAACAACTGCGCCACCGCTTCAAAACGCTGCGGGTGCCGGGGGACGATCAGCAACTGAACCCCCAAGCATGCTATCTTTTTAATAGCCAAATGCGCTTTATCCATCGGCGTATTTGACACATTTTCCTCCAAAACACTCAAGAGCATTTGCTCTTCGCCCTCGCGCGAACTTGCGAACATGAGCACAGGCTTATGGCCCAGACGCCAAGTGCGACCGCGTGCCAACTGCGTGGCATCGGGGGTGGCATCGTACTTAAAGTTCCCTTCCACGGCCTGCACTGCAGCACCTAGCGAGGCCAGCCTTTGCGCATCGTCCGCGGACTGTGCCCAGACTCCGGCCAGTGCAGCGTAGGCGGGCCGTGCCAGCCAGGCAAATCGCAGGGCTTGGCTGTACGACTTTTCATTGAGCCGGGCATTCACCAAGTAGAGGGGAACGTTCGCTTGGGCGCAAGCAGCAATGAGGTTGGGCCAGACCTCGGTTTCCATCAACACCCCCATTTGGGGCTGAAAGTTCGCCAGAAAACGGGCTACGGCCTTCGGACTGTCCCACGGTTGCCAAACCTGCCTATCCCCTTCTTGCAGCAAGCTCTGGCCTTGTGCTAACCCTGTCGCTGTGCCGTGCGTCAACAAAAGGCGCATGCCGGGAATGCGCTCACGCAACTGCCCAACCAGAACCGCTGCCGCCCGTGTTTCCCCAAGAGACACGGCGTGTACCCACACGTAGGCACTCCCGCTTGCCGAGGGACTTGAGTCGATGGGATCTGCGTAATAGCCCCAACGCTGCGCGATGTTCCTCCCGTACAGGGGCTCGGCCAAGGCGCGCTTGCTCAGTTTGCGCGCCAACAAGGGCTGCGCTGCCGACATCACAAGGCCGTAGGCCCACAGCGTGACGCGCTCTGCCCAGCTAGCAGCGTAGCGCGTCATTGGCATAAGACGGGCGTGCCCAAGCTTTCCCACGCGGCCCAGACGGTTTCTACATCAGGGTGTGGAGCTGCAAACACGCTGAGCTGGCGACTGCTTTGGGGGCCGGTGCGCCACGCCGTATCAAAGTTGTAAATCTGCACATGGGCAAGGTTCAATGCCACGGCCACATGGCTTAAGCCGCTGTCCACCCCAATCACACCCGCGCAGTGGGCCATGGTGTCCACCAAGCTGTCCAAGGGCATGAGGGGCCACATCCACGTGTGTTCGAGTTGCGCGGCAATCAACTCACTGGTCTTGCGCTCAGCCACAGACCCGTGCGCCAATGCGACCGTAAAGCCCGCGTGGTTCAAACGTTGCCCTACGGCCACCCAGGCGTCCAGAGGCCACGCCTTATCGGCTCTGGATGTGCCATGCACGAGGGCCACCGTCGGCATTCTTGGCGCAAAAGCATTGTGCTTGTTGACCGACAAAGGTGCCAATGCAGGCAGTGACACCGGCGGCAAAGCGGCTTGTACACCTGGCTTTAGACCACACAACGGTGGGCCTTCCACTGCGTAGCCCAGGGCCTCTGCACACAGCAGCCGCGCACGTTGTACCGCATGCACATGCGGCTCTAGCGTGATGGCTGTATGCGCCACCCAGCGCGCCGGCGCTTCATACCCAGAACCTTCCGTTTGATTGGCCAAGCCATAGCGCTTGCCATGGGGGGCCAAGCGCGCCAACCATGCCACCAAGGCAGACTTGGTCAAGCCTTGCAAATCAATGACGGCGTCGTACTGCTCTTGCTGAAGATCAGCTTTGAAAGCGCGCCATTCTTGGCGGGTCTGCGCGCTCCACAGGGCCTTGCGCCAGCGCCTGAGGTCGCAAGGGACGATGCGACGCACCCCTTCACAGCGACTCACCAAGGGCGCAAAGGCACGTTCAACCACCCAGTCTACGGTGACTCCCGGCAAAGCGCGACGCAAGTCTTGTACCGCTGGCATGGCGTGCACCACATCGCCGAGCGATGACAGCTTGACAATCAAAACCTTCACGCCGGCTCGCCTCAATGCGCTGCTTGCTCAATATGGGCGTCTGGTTTGACCGAATGCAGCAAACCCAACATTGCGGCTTGAATGCGGTCCAGCGCTGCTTGGGTGTGCCCCTCAAAACGCAGCACGAGGACTGGAGTGGTGTTGGACGCGCGCACCAAGCCAAAGCCATCGGGCCAATCAACGCGCAAACCGTCGATGGTGTTGAGTACTGCAGGCGCTTCGAATGCCACTTTAGCCACCAACTGGGCCACCAAGGCGTGGGGCTCACCTTCCGCACATGGCACATTCAACTCTGGCGTGGAAAAGCTAGTGGGCAAAGCATTCAACACCGCACTAGCGTTTGCGGCCTTGCTCACAATTTCCAACAAACGGCAACCCGCGTAGGTGCCATCGTCAAAGCCATACCAACGCTCTTTGAAGAATATGTGGCCACTCATTTCCCCGCCTAAGGGGGAGTCAATTTCGCGCATCTTCGCTTTGATCAGTGAGTGTCCGGTTTTGTACATCATGGGCACGCCACCGGCCGCTTCAATGGCAGGTGCCAAACGCTGAGAACACTTCACGTCAAAAATAATAGTGCCACCAGGCACGCGTGACAACACGTCTTGCGCAAACAACATCATTTGTCGGTCGGGGTAAATGGTGGCGCCGTCTTTCGTGACAATCCCAAGGCGGTCACCGTCACCGTCAAAAGCCAGGCCCAGTTCTGCGTCGCCCGCCTGCAAGGCGGCCACGAGATCCCGCAGGTTTTCGGGTTTGCTGGGGTCTGGATGGTGATTGGGGAAGTTGCCATCAACATCACTAAACAGCTCTTGCACTTCACACCCGATGGCGCGAAGAATGTCAGGGGCTGACGCTCCTGCAATCCCATTGCCAGAGTCCACCACGATCTTGATAGGGCGGTCAAGTTTGATGTCGCCCACAATGCGTGCGGTGTACGCGGGGAGCACATTGACCATTTGACGGGGACCAGAGGGCTGCAGCTTCCAGCTCTCTTTTTCCATGGTGGTGCGCAGATTTTGAATCTCTTGGCCATAGATAGCCCGTCCACCCAGCACCATTTTGAAGCCGTTGTAGTCCCGAGGGTTATGGCTTCCGGTTACTTGAATGCCACTTTCGCACAAGGTATTGGCCGCGAAGTACAGCATGGGAGTCGTCACCATACCAACATCAATCACAGAAACACCAGCCTCCTCCAAACCACGCATCAAAGCCTCTGCCAGCATGGGACCACTCAAGCGACCGTCACGGCCGACGGCCACGGTAGTTTGTCCTTCTGCTCTGGCCATGGTGCCAAACGCGCGTCCCAAGCCTAAGGCGATCTCTTCGGTCACCGTGGTGGGCACGACGCCCCGGATGTCATACGCTTTGAATATCGATGGTGCAATTTTCATGAGGTCCCTTTGGTTTGTTAGCCATGCCCAAGAGCAGTCCGCACGGCATGTTGGCAATTGTAGGCGGCACGCAATCGGATTCGCATGTCCGAAATTGGCTAGTTTTATGGGACTCACTGCGTATCATCACGCCATGACCAACTTGCACGGTACTCCAGACCATGATGCACGCTACCTCGCTGTGCAAACGAAGGATGCACGCTTTGATGGCAGGTTTTTTACTGCGGTAACGACCACCGGCATCTACTGCCGCCCCGTGTGCAGAGTGCGCGCGCCCAAGCAGGAAAATTGCCGCTTTTTTGATCTGGCTGCCCAAGCAGAGTCCGCCGGGTTTAGGCCCTGTTTGCGCTGTCGCCCAGAACTATCTCCTTCCGCCAGTCCCATGTCCATGGCACCTTGGTCGGTGCAAGATGCCAGCAGTATCTTGGCGCGTCAGGCCGCCTTATTGCTCGATACGGCGCTGAGCAATGGTGAGGAAGTGCTCTCCATCGGCCATCTATCGCTCCGTTTAGGGGTGAGTGAAAGACACCTGCGGCGCATTTTCGAAGCGCAATGGGGTGTATCACCTTTGCAATACTTGCAAACCCGGCGGCTACTCAACGCGAAACAGTTACTGACCGATACCCCCCTACCCATTGCACAGGTGGCGTTGCTCAGCGGCTTCGCGAGTGTGCGTAGCTTTAATACAGCTTTTTCTGCGCATTACCGCATGGAACCACGCTCACTGCGTAAACACAGCGGAGTGCCTGCCACGGCCTTGAGTCCCCAAAAGCCAGTAAAGCCAAATCGCCACGCTCTTCTTGATGGGGAGGCACCAGCTTTGCAGTTGCGCGCCTGTTATCGCCCCCCTTATGACGTGGGCGCCATACTCCAGTTTTTTGCCACCCGAAGCATTGCTGGGCTGGAGGTAGTTGATGTTGCGCGGCGCAGCTATGCGCGCACTCTCCAAGTTCAGCATGGGAGCACCCACTTCACGGGCTGGGTGAGCGCCATGTTTGCACTTGAACGGTGCAGCGTAGAGTTCCAGATCAGCCAATCGTTGGCGCCGGTGCTGCCGGCGGTTTTGCAACTCCTCAAAGGCCTGTTTGACCTAGATGCTGATCCCCAGCCCATTCATGACGCCGTGGGCGTGCAGTTTCCTCTGGGTGCGGGGTTGCGCGTACCTGGAACGGTTGACGGCTTCGAACTGGGGGTGCGCGCCATATTGGGTCAGCAGATCACGGTTGCCGCCGCACGCACCTTAATTGAACGGCTCACCAATCGCTTTGGAGAAGCTATCAGTACTCCACACGTGGGACTGAACCGCTTATTTCCTACAGCGCACGTGTTGGCACACGCCGACGGTGGCGCGCTCGGTGAACTGGGTATCGTGCGTCAACGCCAGACAGCGATTCTTGGTTTGGCACAAGCTGTTAGCGACAACCGGCTCCAGCTTCGCGCTGGCGCTGACGTATCCAGCACCATGGCCCAACTGGAGGCTTTGCCGGGCATAGGCCCGTGGACCGCCAACTACATTGCCATGCGAGCGCTTCGTTGGCCTGACGCGTTTCCCGCTGGTGACGTCGCCCTGCAATCGTCGCTTGGTGTGCGGCAAGTCAAGAATCCTGCGGTTGCAGCCGAATTGGCTTCGCAGAAGTGGCGGCCATGGCGCAGCTACGCAGTCGTGCGGGCGTGGGCAGCGCTGGGCAACAGCACTGTGGAGCGCACGCTATGACATCGCTTGCTATGCAACGCATAGCATCCTGCGCAATTTCTACAAGTACTTTCGAGACAATACGATGAAGCACTCTCCCAACACCCTACGTAGCCGGTACCACAGCCGCCTGGGCTCGATGACATTGGCTGCATCAAATAGCCAATTGGTGGGTGTTTGGTTTGACGGACAAAAACACCAACCTGACCCCGGTGCTTGGCCGACATCGAGCAGCGATCCGATTTTGCAAGCGTGTGCCGAGCAACTGGATGAGTACTTTGGGGGAGCGAGGTCAAGATTTGATCTGCCACTTCAACTAGATCTCGGTACAGCGTTTCAGCAGCAAGTGTGGCGCGCACTGTTATCCATTCCTTCTGGTACGACCGTGAGTTACAGGAAGTTAAGCCAAGGCATTGGCAAGCCTTTGGCCGTTCGAGCTGTGGCCTCCGCAGTCGGCCGAAATCCATTCAGCATTTTGGTGCCGTGCCATAGGGTGCTTGGCAGCGACGGGAGCCTCACCGGCTATGCGGGTGGTCTAGACCGTAAGCGCGAACTCTTACTGCACGAAGACGCCTTGAAGCAGTAACTATCCAGAAACGGACACCCCACAGGTGGCTATGCGTCACCAATAGCTAGGAACTCAGCACCTGCGCAAACCGTGAAATGAACTACAACTACGATGCCCAACACCTCCCAAACTAAGCAATGGATTCTGGACTTTGTCCTGCTTGCCGCTATTTGGGGCTCGTCGTTCATGTTCATGCACATCGCCGCTATCGAATTTGGAGCATTACCCGCTGCAGGAGTGCGCGTTAGCGTGGGTGCTATCTTCCTAGCACCCATATTGCTCGCACGAGGCCAAGGCAGAAACCTGCTATCCCATTGGAGACAAACGTTTGCCATCGGCGTCGTGAATTCAGCAATTCCTTTTGCCTGCTTCACCTATGCATCGCTGTCAATCTCAACAGGGTTGTCGTCCTTGTTGAACGCGACCGTCCCGCTCTTTGGTGCGATTGTGGCCTGGCTCTGGCTAAAAGATAGGCCCAATGGAACGCGCATAGTGGGCTTACTGATTGGTTTTTGCGGAGTAGCGCTGCTAGCATGGGACAAAGTGAGTTTTCAACCGAATGCCTCTGGTCACTCCAGCGCCTTGGCGGTGCTTGCCTGCTTGGTGGCCTGCATTTGCTATGGGCTAGCCGCCAGCGCCAGCAAGGTTTACCTCAATGGGGTTCCATCCTTGGTATCAGCCACGGGTAGTCAGTTTGGCGCAGCCCTTTTGCTGTTACCCATCTCTATCTACCTGTGGCCAGAGCAAGCAGTTAGCGCTCGCGCTTGGTTGGCGGCGGTCGCACTCGGTGTGCTGTGCTCAGGACTTGCCTACATGTTGTATTTTCGAATTATTGAGCGGGCAGGCCCAGCACGGGCGCTATCAGTCACATTTGCCATTCCTGTCTTCGCCATCCTGTATGGAGTAACCCTGCTGGGTGAAACCCTCACCTCCCAAATGGCACTATCCGGGATCGTGATTGTGGTGGGAACAGCACTATCGACTGGCTTGTTAAACAGACAAACAAGCACCGCGCAAGCTAAAGACTAATGGAAACGAAACGCCCCCCGCACTGCAGGAAGTTGTGAAATAGAACGTCGGACATGCTTGTCCCAAGTGCCGGACCAAAGCAGAAAAAGAAAAAGCCGCTACAAACTTACGTCTGTAGCGGCTTTACCTAATTTGGCGGAGTGGACGGGACTCGAACCCGCGACCCCCGGCGTGACAGGCCGGTATTCTAACCAACTGAACTACCACTCCTGGTAGTGGCAACATTTACTCTTTCGAGCCAAGTCGCTGATTTTACTCAGCTGTTACCAACTTGCACCTCGTATGCTTTTCAGCAAACTTGGCGACCCCACGGGGATTCGAACCCCGGTACTCACCGTGAAAGGGTGATGTCCTAGGCCTCTAGACGATGGGGTCAAAACCTTGGACTAATCCGTTTGAAAACGTTGGTGGAGATAAGCAGGATCGAACTGCTGACCTCTTGCATGCCATGCAAGCGCTCTCCCAGCTGAGCTATACCCCCTTAACTTAGCAAGTTGTTTTTAATAACATGCTGCGTTTCCAAGACTCAAATTATAGCGTCAAAAATCAGACTTTGGCAAATCTTTCAAAAACTTTTTCACGATCGAACAATTCAAGCACGGCATCCAAGGATGGAGTCTGTGCGGTACCCAACAACAACACGCGTACAGGCATTGCCAGCTGAGGCATCTTCAAGCCGTGGGCAGCCAGTACTTCCTTAATAGTGGCGTTGATGCTGGCTTTGTCCCACGCACAAGTTTTGAGCTTCTCACCCAATAGCGCCAACGCAGGTTTGACCGCGTCTGTGACATGCAACGCAATATCGTCCGCGCTAGGCGAAACATCTGCGTAGAACCGTGCCACCCAATCCGCCAACGCCACCGTCGTGTCGCAACGGTCTTTGAGCAAATCACACAGGCGCGCCAAGCGCCCGTCAGATTCGATTCCTTTTTGCTGCAAGTGCGCGTTGACCAAAGGCGCTAGCGTTGCGCCATCAAGCGCTTTCAAATGCTGGGCATTGACCCAACGCAGCTTGGCTTCATCGAACTGGGCGGCACTACGTCCGAGGTGGTCTAAATTGAACCACTCCAGAAATTGGGCGCGGCTAAAAATCTCGTCATCGCCGTGGCTCCAGCCCAAGCGTGCCAAGTAATTCACCATGGCGTCGGGCAAGTAGCCTTCTGCTGCGTAGGCGGTGACAGGTTTAGCGCCATTGCGTTTGCTCATCTTCTCGCCTTGCTCATTCAAGACGGTAGGCAAGTGGGCGTACACCGGAGGTGTTTTGCCCAAGGCATAGAAGATGTTGATTTGACGCGGGGTGTTGTTGACATGGTCATCCCCGCGAATGACGTGAGTGATCTCCATATCCATGTCGTCGACCACCACGCAGAAATTGTAGGTGGGCGTACCTACCAACTCACCTGCAGGTGCTGGGCGTGCAATCACCAAATCATCTAACTCATCGTTGCTGATTTCTACGCGGCCTTTGACTTTGTCTTCCCACACCACAGAACCAGTCGGTGGATTCTTGAAGCGCAACACAGGTTGCACGCCTTCGGGTACAGGTGGCAAAGTCTTGCCGGGTTCGGGGCGCCAAGTGCCGTCATAGCGTGGCTTTTCTTTGGCGGCCATTTGGCGCTCGCGTAGAGCGTCTAGGTCGGCAACACTCATATAGCAGGGGTAAACCAAGCCTTTGGTCAGCATGTCAGCCAATACTTCCTTGTAGCGCTCCATGCGCTGCATTTGGTAGAACGGGCCTTCGTCGTGGCTTAAACCAAGCCAAGCCATGCCTTCAATGATGACGTCTACCGCCGCCTGAGAGGAACGCTCCACATCGGTATCTTCAATACGAAGAATGAAGTCGCCACCTGTCGCGCGGGCGAACGCCCATGGGTACAAAGCCGATCGGATGTTGCCAAGGTGAATAAAACCTGTTGGCGATGGTGCAAAGCGGGTACGAGTTTTTGTCATGTCAAAGTGTGTTGAGTCCGCGCGACAGGTCCGCGCTAATGTCGTGAATGTTTTCTAGGCCTACCGAGACGCGGATTAAGCCTTGACTAATTCCAGCGGCTAGGCGTTGGTCCTCACTTAGGCGTCCGTGCGAGGTGCTTGCTGGGTGAGAAAGCAAGGTCTTGGTGTCACCCAGGTTTGTGCACAGCGAGAGCAATTGCATGCTATCGAGCACATGAAAAGCGCGCTTACGCGCTTGTTCGGGGTCGCTCGCGCGCACCTCAAATGAGAGCACGGAACCGCCACAGCCGCCTTGCTGGCGCATGGCCAAAGCGTGCTGAGGATGGGATGCCAAGCCCGGATAAAACACCCGAGCCACCTGGGGTTGCGCCTCCAGCCATTTGGCGAGCGCAAGTGCATTCTCTGACTGGGCCTTAACCCGCAGCGCCAAAGTTTCCATCCCTTTAAGAATGACCCATGCATTGAACGGAGCCAACACCATGCCCGCTGTCCGCAGGATCGGCAAGAACACTTCGTCACGGTGCTTTTGGGTGCAACAAATCGCACCCGCCATTACGCGCCCTTGCCCATCCAAAAACTTGGTGCCGGAATGGATGATGAAGTCAGCGCCTAACTCCACAGGCCGTTGCAATACGGGTGTGGCAAAACAGTTGTCAACGGCTAAGAAAGCCCCTGCCCCATGGGCAATATCCGCCAGCGCCTGGATATCGCAGACTTCGGTCAAGGGGTTCGTAGGTGTTTCGGCAAACAGTAACTTGGTATTGGGCTGTACGGCAGCCTTCCAGGCGGCCACATCGGTTTGAGCCACAAACGTGGTTTCAACACCAAACTTCGCAAACTCACGGCTAAACAATGGGATGACCGAACCAAACACCGACCGTGAACACACCACATGGTCACCGGCACGCAAAAGCCCCATGCCCAATAACAAAATGGCGGCCATGCCGGTAGAAGTGGCAACCGCTGCTTGTGTACCTTCCAGCGCGGCGAGTCGCATCTCCATACTCGACACCGTAGGGTTGCCAACGCGTGAGTAGGTGAATCCCTCTTCTTCCATCGCGAACCGCGCAGCGGAAGACGCTGCACTGCTCTGCACATAGCCACTGGTCAAAAACAGTGCTTCAGAGTTCTCGCCGTATTGGCTAGGCTCCATAGCGAGACGCACAGCCAACGTGTCTCGGTGCAGGGTGCGAGCCTCTTCCGGCTTTAAGTTTTCAATCGTCATTGAGATGTGTCCATTAATCTGCGCTATTTGGCAAGGCTAGGCGCGAGCGGTCTTCTTGGCTCTCGTCGCCACCTACCCGGCTTGCGCTGAGTCGAGCGATGTCGTCAGCGGTAATGTCACCGGTGACATACACCCCATCAAAACAAGAGGCGTCGAATCCGGCAATCTTGGCATTGAGCGTACCTATGGCTTTTTTCATGCCATCCACGTCTTGGTAAATCAAGGCATCACAGCCAATGATTTCGCGAATCTGCTCCACGGTCCGGTTATGCGCAACCAGTTCATCACTGGTCGGCATATCAATGCCATACACGTTAGGGTAGCGAACAGGAGGTGCGGCGCTCGCGAGATAGACCTTGCGGGCTCCTGCATCACGGGCCATTTGCACAATTTCGCGGCTCGTGGTGCCGCGCACAATGGAATCATCGACCAACAACACATTGCGGCCCTTGAATTCGCTGGCAATGACGTTGAGCTTTTGGCGCACAGACTTTTTGCGTACCGCTTGACCAGGCATGATGAAGGTTCGACCTACGTAGCGGTTTTTCACAAAGCCTTCACGGTAGGGCAAGCCCAGCAACTGGGCAAGTTGCGCAGCACTCGGACGGCTGGACTCTGGAATGGGGATCACCACATCGATTTCGTTGGGTGGCACGGTCGAGATCACGCGCTTGGCCAAAGACTCGCCCAAGTTCAAACGCGCTTGGTAGACAGAGATGCCATCCATTACCGAGTCAGGACGCGCCAAGTACACGTACTCGAAAATGCACGGATTCAGCTTTGGCGCTTGGGCGCACTGATGCGAATGCACGTGCCCTTCCAAGTCAATGAACACTGCCTCACCAGGCTCGATATTGCGTTCAAACTGATGCGACGTACCTTCCAGTGCGACAGACTCGCTGGCCAACACTACGCTCTCTTCGTTGCGGCCCATGCACAGTGGGCGAATGCCAAAGGGATCACGAAACGCCAGCATGCCGTGCCCGGCAATCAAGGCAATCACAGCGTAAGAGCCCTTGACGCGTTTATGAACATTGCCCACCGCCGCAAACAAGTCAGCGGCCTGCAAAGGTAAGCCACGCGTGGTTTTTTCGATTTCGTGGGCGAGCACGTTGAGCAAAACCTCGGAATCACTCTCGGTGTTGATGTGGCGATGGTCGGCGGAGAACAACTCACTCTTCAGCGCCTTGGCATTGGTCAAGTTTCCGTTATGCACCAAGACAATGCCAAACGGTGCATTCACGTAGAAGGGTTGTGCCTCTTCTTCGCTAAAGGCATTGCCAGCCGTGGGATAACGCACTTGCCCCAAGCCGCAGTTGCCAGGCAAGGAGCGCATATCGCGCGTGCGAAACACATCTTTCACCATGCCCTTGGCCTTGTGCATGAAGAACTTGCGTTCTTGCTGCGTCACGATGCCGGAAGCGTCTTGGCCGCGATGCTGCAACAAAAGCAAAGCGTCGTAGATCAGCTGGTTGACGGGGGTTTTACTAACTACACCAACGATTCCACACATAAGTTTTCACCCATTCAAGGTAAGTATTTTCCAAAATCTTCTGGCAGTACTGGCTTTAGTACGGACAGCACAGTCTGCGCCACCCTCGGGCCCAAGGCTTCTTGCCACCACTGCCCACTTTTCAAAGGCGTCATACCGACCACCACGGTAACCGCCAGTAACAAGACGACCCCGCGCACCAAGCCAAAACCTGCGCCTAACAAGCGGTCTGCAGGCCGTAAACCGATAGCTGACACCAGTTTCTTAATCAAAAAAGCGAGAAAACTGCCCACAAATATAGAGACCACAAACACAAGCACAAAGCCAGCGGCATAGCGCACCGGCTCAGCCGCGCCGGAAAGTGGTAACCATGTTGCTGCAAGCGGGGCAAACCATTGCGCCAAGACAAAAGCAGCAAGCCAGCTGAGCACCGAAAGAACTTCATAAACCAGCCCACGCCAAGCCCCGACCAGCATGGAGCCGCACAGAATCCCAACAAACACCCAATCTAAGGTTGGCATCCCACGCGGCCCTTACAGCTCCAAAACAGAAGCAGGCAGATCCAGCTTCTTGATCTTTTCCGCTGCTTTTTCAGCCTCCGCTTTGGACTCGAACGGGCCCACACGCACACGAATCCGCTTGCCTTCCTTAGGTTCTACCACTTGGGTATAGGTCTTGAGGCCCGCTTTCTCAAGCTTCACGCGGGCCTCGCGGGCCTTGAGCACATCAGAGTACGCGCCGACTTGCACCACGAACCGACCTAGCACATCCTCGGTCTTCTTCTCAGGTTCTTTACCCTCTAGCAGGGCACGGGCTTTAGCGCCGTCGTCCACCCGAGGTAAGCCAGCATCTGCTGGTTTACTGGCGGGGGCAGCTGCGGGGGCCGTTGGTTTGGGGTCCACGGGGGGCGCAGATGGCTTGGTATCAGCGACAACTGGCGTTTTTTCTGGCGGCTTCTCACTGGGTTTGTCGGTCGCCTTGCTTGCCGGCACAACCGGAGCAGCGGTAACCACTGTTTCCACGCTGCCTGAGCTGACAGGTGTGGCTGCCGCCGGAGGGGTCACCGCGAGCGGCTTTACCTTGGCCTTGTCAGGAATTTCGATCGGAATATCCACCGCCATGGGACGCGGTTGGTTGTCAAACAGCAGAGGAAAACCCAAGACCCCAGCCAGCACGAGCACGGCGGCTCCAATCAAACGGTGCCGAGCCCGCTTGCGCATGGCCTCTACGCTTTCAGTCGTGGGAGGGGGGGACGCTTGCTCATCGCCACCATTGCGAAACTTAAAAAAGGCCATGACTGGGTGACTCAGGAGTTCAGATGTTTTGCGTGCAGCCGGGGGATGCCCTCTTGCAAAACACCTCCAACGGTGTAGAAGGACCCGAAAACGACGATTCTATCAGTGGGGTCTGCCGCGGCAATGGCGGCCTGCAATGCTGCCGCCGGGCTCTCGAAACATGCACCACTGGCGTCTTTACGGGTGTTTTGTGCCTGCCACTGGGCCATCAAGCTTTGCGCCGTGGCGGCTCGGCCCGTGGGCAAGTCGGTAAAGTACCAGCGGTCTATCAGTGGATTGACCTTGGCCAACATGGGCGCCAAGTCTTTATCGGCCATGGCGCCAAACACGGCGTGCGTGGTGGGAAAGTAGCCCATGGCATCTAAATTGGCAGCCAAGGCGGCCACGGAATGGGGGTTGTGCGCCACATCCAGCACCAAAGTGGGCTGCCCAGGGATGATCTGAAAGCGCCCAGGCAGCTCTACAAAGGCAAAACCGCTGCGCACGGCTTGCGCTGTGATCGGCAAACGCTCCCGTACAGCAGCTAAGGCTGCCAGCACTCCTGCCGCATTGACTAGCTGGTTGGCTCCTCGCAGTGCCGGATAGGCGAGACCACTGTATCTGCGCCCTCTTCCTGCCCAGCCCCATTGCTGCTTGTCCCCAGACACATTGAAGTCGCGCCCCACGCGCCAGAGATCAGCGCCAATTTCCAACGCATGGTCCAGCACGCTCTGTGGAGGTAGCGGATCGCTCACGACCACCGGGCGGCCCGTGCGCATGATGCCGGCTTTCTCGCGGCCGATGGATTCACGGTCAGGGCCCAGCAACTCCATGTGGTCCAAGTCGATGCTGGTGATCACTGCGCAATCGGCGTCAATAATGTTGACCGCGTCCAACCGCCCGCCTAAGCCCACTTCCAAAATGGCCACGTCCAACTTGCTATGGCGCATCGTCTCCAAAATCGCCAAGGTGGTGAATTCAAAGTAGGTCAGCGATATTTCAAGGCCATTTTGGCACCTGGCGCTCTCCACGCTTGCAAAGCCCGCTATCAAATCAGTAGCGTTTACTGCCTGACCTAGCAAGCGCAAGCGCTCTTCAAAGTGCACCAAGTGCGGCGAGGTGAACACCCCAGTGCGGTATCCCGCTTGCCCCAAGATGGATTCCAACATGGCACAGGTGGAACCTTTGCCATTGGTCCCTGCCACGGTGATCACCGGGCAATCAAAGCGCAGCTGCATGCGCTGCGCTACGGCGCGTATCCGGTCCAAGCCCATGTCGATGGTGGTGGGATGCAAATGCTCGCAGTGCGCGAGCCACTCGTTCAATGTGGAGGGTTGGGTTTTCATACTGGGCGCCATTGTCGCGCACCTTGCGACTGGGGCGTTTTGTCGGCATTCGACCCAGTGCTGGCATGATTACGCCATGACTTCTTCCTCTAGCACCTCACCCGCACGCGTGTTTGGCATCCCGAACTGCGACACCGTCAAAAAAGCCCGCACTTGGCTGACCGACCACGGCATCGCCTATGAGTTTCATGATTTCAAGAAACTAGGCGTCCCAGCACCTGAATTGGAACAGTGGCTTGCCGCTGTGGGATGGGAAAAGCTGCTCAACCGCCAAGGTACCACGTGGCGCAAGCTAGATGCCGGCGTGCAAGCCAGCGTGGTAGATGCCCAAACCGCCGCCGCGGTGATGGTGTCCACCCCCAGCGTTATCAAGCGCCCGGTGGTTATGTGGGCTGACCGCTCTATTACCGTGGGATTTAAGCCAGAAAGCTTCGCATTGCAGCTGCCCTAAAATCAATGGCCGCGCCATGACACCCATTCGCGCGACGCCTTTTTTGTTCAACCTTACTTCGCACTTGCACCACCCATGAGCACTACCCACATTGACGGCGTGACCGTCGCCACCCAAGCCAACGTGTATTTCGACGGAAAGTGCGTGAGCCACGGAATCACCTTTCCCGATGGCACCAAAAAATCGGTGGGTGTGGTGTTGCCAGCGACCTTGACATTCAACACGGGCGCCCCCGAAATCATGGAATGCGTGGCAGGAAGCTGCGAGTACAAACTAGATGGCAGCGACACATGGGAGCGTTCCGCAGCAGGACACCGCTTTAGCGTGCCCGGCCAATCCAAGTTTGACATCCGCGTGACCGAGGCGTACCACTACATCTGCCATTTCGGCTGATCTTCAGCCCAGCCAGCACGGACCGCAGCAGCTTTGCTGACTCAACCAACCCACTAAACCAAAGACTTCCATGAGCACCATTCTTCAGCATTTACCAAAAGGCCAAAAAGTAGGAATTGCCTTCTCCGGCGGCCTGGACACCAGCGCTGCATTGCACTGGATGAAGCTCAAGGGCGCGTTGCCCTATGCGTACACCGCCAACTTGGGCCAGCCCGATGAAGCGGACTATGATGAAATTCCCCGCAAAGCGATGCAATACGGTGCCGAGAAAGCCCGTTTGATCGATTGCCGCAGCCAATTGGCCGCAGAAGGCATCGCCGCACTGCAAAGTGGTGCGTTTCACATCTCAACCGGCGGTGCGACTTACTTCAACACCACGCCGCTGGGCCGTGCTGTGACGGGCACCATGCTGGTCGCAGCCATGAAGGAAGACGATGTCAACATCTGGGGCGATGGCAGCACCTTCAAAGGCAACGACATCGAGCGCTTTTACCGCTACGGCTTGTTGACCAACCCCGCGCTCAAGATCTACAAACCCTGGCTAGATCAGTTGTTCATCGACGAACTGGGTGGCCGCGCAGAAATGTCTGCGTTCATGACCCAAGCAGGCTTTGGTTACAAGATGTCCGCTGAAAAAGCGTACTCCACCGACTCCAATATGTTGGGAGCCACCCATGAAGCCAAAGACTTGGAACACCTCAACAGCGGCATCAAAATCGTAAACCCGATCATGGGTGTGGCATTTTGGAAAGACGAAGTCCAGGTCAAGGCAGAAGAAGTCACGGTTCGCTTTGAAGAAGGCCGCCCGGTGGCGCTCAATGGCGTCGAATACCCCGACTTGGTTAGCCTGATTTTGGAAGCCAACCGCATTGGAGGACGCCACGGCTTGGGCATGAGCGACCAGATTGAAAACCGCATCATCGAAGCTAAAAGCCGAGGCATCTACGAAGCTCCAGGCTTGGCACTGCTGTTTATTGCCTACGAGCGCTTGGTCACTGGCATTCACAACGAAGACACAATCGAACAATACCGAGACAACGGCCGCAAACTTGGCCGCTTGTTGTACCAAGGCCGTTGGTTCGATCCGCAAGCCCTCATGCTGCGTGAAACCGCGCAGCGCTGGGTGGCCAGTGCGATTACGGGCGAAGTGACCTTGGAGCTGCGCCGCGGCAATGACTACTCCTTGCTCAACACAGAAAGCCCCAACCTGACCTACGCTCCCGAGCGTTTGTCCATGGAAAAGGTGGAAGATGCGCCATTCAGCCCCTTGGACCGCATTGGCCAGCTGACCATGCGCAACCTAGACATCGTAGACACCCGCGCCAAACTGGGTGTCTACGCCAACACAGGTTTACTGGCAAACAGCATGGGCAGCGAGTTGCTCCGTCTGACTGCAAAAAAGCCTTGACTTCGCTCTAGCAATCGAGAAACTAGTCACTCCATCGTTACTTTGGGAGTGACTAGTGAAACATCTTTTTCGTCAGCTCATCCAAGCCAGTTTTGCCGCCGCCTTAGTCGGTGCAATGCTGCCTGCAGCAGCCCTACCGCCGGCCAAGGGAAAAGTCATTCTGACCATCTCCGGCAAAGTGGGAGAAAAAAATGCGGGCGCCAATGCCGAGTTCGACTTGGACATGTTGGAAAAACTCCCGCAACGCACGTACACCACCCAAACCCCTTGGGACAAGCAGCCCATCAAGTTCACAGGCCCATTGTTGCGTGACGTCTTGGCTGCTGCCAAGGCCAGTGGTACCACGCTCAAGGCAGCTGCTTTGAACGACTTTAAGACGGACATTCCCGTTCAAGACGCCACCAAATACGACATGTTGCTGGCCCACAAAATGAATGGGGAGCCCATCCCGGTGCGCACCAAAGGACCACTGTTTATTGTGTACCCCTACGACACAAAGCAAGAGCTTCAAAACAATACCTACTACGAGCGCTCGGCATGGCAACTTAAGTCGATTGACGTGCAGTAGCGGCGTATGTCGCCCCGCAAAGACAGCCGACGCTACTTGCTTTGGCTGTCGCTAGTCACTGCGGTGATGGCCTGTGCCATGGCAGCTCTCTTGGTGCTTCAAATTAACCAAGGTGCTGCTATTCGCAAAAGCCAGGCAGAACAGGTCGATGCCCTCTCCTATGTGGCTTTTCAGCTAGATCGTGAATACCTGCGCTTAAGGCACATGCTGGATGTTGCCGTCAATGGCAAAGCGGCACCGGATCTCGACAACTTGGTTTTGCGATATGACATTTTTGTGAGTCGCATTGCCTTGGTGCGCGACGGGCCTACCGGCGGCCTTATGCATGACCTGCCGATTTACGACAAGGCTATGGAGCAACTCAACAGCTTTGTGCGCTTAGCTGATCCCATTTTTGCGAAATCGCCGCTCCAAATCTCTGACTTACGTAGCCTGCAAGAGCCGCTCAATAGCATGGGCGTTGATGTCCAAGAGTTGGCTGCAAAAGCCAGCAACTTGGTATCCAACCAACTCACTGCGCAAAACGGAGCATTACTCGCACAAAGCAACAAGGTCATTGCACTGACTCTCGCCCAACTCATGATGCTGCTAGGAGCGGCGGCAGCCATCTTTGTGCGCCACAAGCGGCAAGAACAAGAACGCCTTGCACTGGAAAAGCTCACCCACGAGCTGCGCGAGGCAAACGTTTTGGCCGAGAGTGCTAACCGAAGTAAGAGTCAATTTCTGTCCAATATGAGCCACGAATTGCGCACGCCCTTCAATGGCATGTTGGGCATGTTAGGGCTGTTGGAAGAAACCCCTCTGTCTAGCCAACAGGCTGACTACATCAAAGTGGCGCAATCTTCGGGTGAGCATTTGCTGTCCGTGCTCAACGACATTTTGGATGTCTCCGCGCTGGAGGCTGGCAAGATGGCCATCAGCCCAGCGGCGGTGTGCTTGCCACAACTTCTGGACGAAGTCGACGCGCTGATGCAGACCCAAGCGCATGCAAAAAAGCTCCAATTCCACGTCACCCGCCCCGAATCTATGCCGCAGTGGGTCAATACTGACAGCAAGCGGGTCAAGCAGATTCTGTTCAATCTGATCAATAACGCGATCAAGTTCACGGAACGTGGTTCGATCACTTTAGCCGTCTCCAGTGCGCCAAGCACTAACCGGCCGGGGCAGTTCGACTTCTCATGCGCAGTAACAGATACCGGCATTGGCATGTCTGCGCAGGGCCTGAACAAGCTATTCCAACGCTTCCAGCAAATTGACGATAACGCCAATCGCAAGTACTCCGGCAGCGGCTTGGGCTTAGAGATATCACGCACCTTGGCCCGCAATATGGGGGGCGACATAACGGTAACAAGCACTGTTGGTCAAGGCTCCACGTTCACATTAACCTTGCCCCTAGTCTCCATCGCAGCACCTGCCACAGAACGACAGGCCCCCGCAGTACCAGCAGCCCAAAGTGCGCAGACCAAGCCGCCTGCCCCAGCTGCGGCCCTTACACCACCAGCCTCCTCCACTCTCGTCCAGACCCTAGATTCACAGCAACCACGCGTGTTGGTTGTGGAGGATCACCCAGTTAATCAAAAACTGATGGGGGCCTTGCTGAAGCGATTCAATTGCAACGCCACGTTTTGCGACGACGGACAGCAGTCGCTCGAAAAAATGGAGGGTGCGGACTTTGACCTGGTGCTCATGGACATCAACATGCCTGTGATGGATGGCTTGACCGCAACCCGCGGTATACGTGCCATGCCGAGCCCGAAGGGTCAGGTGCCAATCATCGTCATGACCGCAGATGTCATGAACGAGGCGCGCCAACAGTCATTAGACGCCGGCGCCACCGACTTTTTGTCAAAACCAGTCAATGCAGCGCTGTTTCGAGAGACCATGCAGAAGTACATCACGCTGCCTAACTAAGTGCTGCACTACAAAACCACTGGTTCTGGCTCCAACATAATGCCAAAGCGCTCATAGACACTGGTCTGTATCGACTTGGCTAGCGTCATGACTTCACCCCCAGTCGCACCACCACGATTCACCAGCACCAGCGCCTGCTTCTCATAGACGCCCGCTTGGCCCACCGACTTGCCGCGCCAACCACAGGAATCAATCAACCACCCTGCCGCGAGCTTGACCGATCCATCTGTCAACCGGTAGTGGACCACTTTCGGGTCGCGGGCAATGATGTCAGCGCACTGCTCTGCACTGACCGTTGGGTTTTTAAAGAAGCTCCCGGCATTGCCAATGCGCTTGGGATCAGGCAGCTTGGCTTGGCGCACCTCGCACACCCAGTCAAACAACTGCTGTGCGGTAGGTGCGTCGCAGCCGTGTTCCAGCATTTTCTTTTCAATATCTGCATAGCCCAGTACAGGCTTCCACACTTTGGGCAGAGCGAATCGAACGCGCAGTATCAAGGCTCTGTTTTTGAGTCCTAGCGCCAAATGCCCGGCGTTGGCTGGCGAGTTAGTGTCTATCGGCCCACCATGCTTAAATACTGAATCGCGGTAACCAAAAGCACACTGCGCTGCGTTCAGCGTAAAGACCTGACCCGTGTACAGATCCATGGCGTCCAAAGACTCAAAACGGTCTTGCAACTCGACGCCATAAGCCCCGACGTTTTGCACGGGCGCAGCGCCCACCGTACCCGGAATCAAGGCCATGTTCTCCAGCCCCGGATACCCTTGGGCCAAGGTCCACGCAACGAAATCGTGCCAGTTTTCACCGGCACCCGCTTCTACGATGAAATGCTTGGGGCTCTCATCTACCAACGCACGGCCTTTGATTTCGACCTTGAGCACTAGGGGCTTCACGTCACCGGTAAGCACAATATTGCTGCCACCGCCTAATACAAACAACCCACCCTCACCCCAGGCAGATGCAGCCATCAGCGCGATGACATCATCTTCGCTTGCGATACGTGCTAAAGCATGGGCTTTGGCGACTACGCCAAAGGAGTTAAAAGCTTGGAGGGGAACGTTTTTCTCGACTAACATGGCAGGATTGTCGCACTGACCAGACCTTAACTGATGGTGCGACGGCCATCTCGGTCGTGGCCTAGCCTCCTTCAAATGCCCTGCCTTGGACCGATACAAGGCGTGCAAGACAACCCAGTACTAAAAAATGCCTACTTTTGACACAGTTTGCGACCCCAACATGGTGGACGTGAAACATGGCGTAGAAAACACCGCCAAAGAAATTGCCAACCGCTTTGACTTCAAAGGCACACCGGCCTCCATCGAGCTCAAAGACAAAGAAATCACGCTGATCGGCAATGCAGACTTCCAGCTGACCCAGATTGAAGACGTGCTGCGTGCCAAGCTCACAAAGGCCAACGTGGACGTGCGCTTCCTAGACATTGGCGATGTGCAAAAGATCGGCGGTGACAAAGTCAAACGCATCATCAAAGTGCGCAGTGGCATTGAAGCTGAGTTGGCCAAAAAAATCCAACGCCACATCAAAGACAGCAAGCTCAAGGTGCAGGCGGCCATTAACGATGGCAAAGTGCGTGTCACAGGGGCCAAACGGGACGATCTGCAGGCGACTATGGCGCTGATTCGCAAAGAGATTCCCGACATGCCGCTGAGCTTCGACAACTTTCGCGACTAATGCGCATACCCCGCACTCTTGCCCATGGGTTTGCCTTGTGCCTTGTAGCGCTAGGCGCCAACGGGCACGCCCAAACGGTCGCGCTTGCAGGCATGCTGGGCTCTAAAGCCTTGCTCATCGTCGACGGCAGCCCCCCAAAAGGGGTGGCTGTGGGCGAAACGTTTCTGGGGGTCAAAGTGATCTCTACCGAAGGTGATCACGCCGTGGTAGAGATCGCTGGCAAGCGCCAAGCGATGCGGGTAGGCGATGCCCCTAGCAGCGTGGGCGGAAGCATCCCAAGCTCTGTGGGGGGTGCGCGGGTAGTGTTGAGCGCAAGCAGCGGCGGGCATTTCATGACGCAGGGCCAAATCAACGGCAAGGCCGCGCAATTCATGGTGGATACTGGGGCGACCGTCGTCTCCATCAGCCAGCGCGACGCTGAACGCATGGGCTTGAACTTTCGTAGCGGCCAAGTCGTACAAATGAGTACCGCCAACGGTGTGATTACAGGGTGGCGCATCAAGCTGACTTCAGTCCAAGTAGGGGATGTCGTGGTCTACGGTGTGGATGCCGTGGTGAATGCTGCGGAAATGCCCTTCGTCTTGCTTGGCAATAGTTTTCTAACTCGCTTTAATATGACCCGCACCAACGACAAAATGGTGCTCGAGAAGCAGTACTAACGTGCACTGTGCTTGTGAACACTGACAACGATTACGAAGACTTGCTAGCCCAATGGTCTGACCTCGAGTCAGGTCTGGGCGTTATCTTGGGCAACCCCAGTAGCACCCAAGAGTTTGCACACCGGGTCGTGCAGTACGACCGTTGGATGCAGGGTCTGCTATTGCGTGACCCGGATGTAGGCTTGTACCTATTGTTTCAACTGGCCAGCAACTCCCCTGTGGGCTACAGCGCTTCGCACGCCTTGGTATGCGCTGTCTTGTGCCACTTGATAGCCGCAGATGTGGGCTTGCAAGCACGCGAGCGAGACAGCTTGGTGCGCGCGGCCCTCACCATGAACATCGCGATGACGGGCCTGCAAGACACCTTGGCTAATCAGCCCGAAAAACCAAGCCCTGAGCAGCAAGACGTCATTCGCATGCACGCCGTCAAGGGAGCCATGATGCTCACCAACTTGGGAGTCTCAGACGACAGTTGGTTAGACATTGTGTCGGCTCACCACACCGACGCCATTGACAAGTTAGACCCGCGATCCGCCCCCCCTGCGGCCAAGCTCACACGGATACTGAAGTTGGTAGACCGGTATGCCGCCATGATCAGCCCCCGCGCATCCCGTGCGGGGCGCAGTGCCACCGAGTCGGTGCGCTCCATACTGGGCAGCGGCGCGGCCAAGGCCGAAGACATAGGCCACGCCATGGTGCGGGCCATTGGTCTGTGCCCGCCAGGCACCTATGTGCGCTTGGAGAACAACGAAATTGCGGTGGTGGTGCGCCGCAGCACCGACCCCAAGCACCCGTATGTAGCCATAGTGAGCAACGCACGGGGTGAACCCTTGCGGGAACCCCGTTTGCACAACACCGCCCAATACAAGCCCAGAATCAAGCTGGCCTTGGCCGCCTCGTCGGTGAGGGCCAGGCCCAACCACTTTTTGATACTGAAAATGGGGGCCAAGGCCACCCAATCGTTTTAGGCAGACTTCTTCTTCCCAAGGCGCGACTCGGTGCCCTTGGCCAAGCGGCCAATGTTTTCAGCGTGACGGTAGACCAGCAGCAATGACATGACCGAAATAGCCACTAGCACCTCTGTGCGCATGTACCACGCCACACCGTCACCAAACACGTAGTACACCGGGGCAAACAAGGCCGCCACCAGCGACGCCAAGGACGAATAGCGGAAAAAATACGCAATCACCACCCAGGTCAGCAAAGTAGCCAAGCCCAGCACACCGCTCAAGCCCAACAGCACGCCCAGCGCAGTAGCCACGCCTTTACCGCCTTCAAACTTGAAGAACACGGGGTACAAATGCCCCACAAACGCGGCCAGCCCCACCAAGGCCAAGGTGCCGTCTTCCAGACCATAGGGCTTGCCAAACCAACGCACCAACACCACGGGCAACCAGCCTTTGGCCGCATCCAAAGCCAACGTGATGATGGCGGCGGCTTTGCTGCCCGAGCGCAGCACGTTGGTGGCGCCTGGGTTCTTGCTGCCAAACGTGCGTGGGTCGTTCAAGCCCATGACACGGCTCACGATTACGGCAAATGACAAAGACCCCAGCAAGTACGCGGCCACGGTGGCCAAAAAGGGCAAATAGGGTTGCAAAGCGTCCAAAACTCTCTCCTGCAGCGCCACCACACGGGCACCATTGCAGGTATTTTGCCAGCCCGTGGATGCGGGTCTTCCCCAAGCCCTACAAGACCGGCAGCGCCGCGCGCCCTACTCCAAAGCGCATTGCACGGGCTTAGCACCCAAGAGGTCCACACACACCTGCGGCGCAATGCCCACCAAGTAGCCCTTGCGCCCGCCGTTGATCAGAATTTTGGGAAGCTCTAAAACACTGGACTCCACAAAAACAGGCATGGTCTTGCGGGTGGCAAAGGGTGATGTGCCCCCCACTTGGTAGCCGCTGTGGCGGTTGGCCACTTCGGGCAAGCAAGGCTCCACCGACTTGGCACCGATTTGGCGCGCCAGGTTCTTGGTAGACACCGTGCGGTTACCGTGCATCAGCACAACCAAGGGCTTGGCATCTTGGTCTTGCATGATCAAAGTCTTCACCACGGCAAAGGGATCAAACCCCAGCACCTCGGCGCTGTGCTGCGCCCCTCCATGCTCCAAATACTCATACGGGTGCTCGGTAAACACCACTTTGTGGGCCTTGAGCAAAGCGGTGGCGGGGGTTTCGCTGATGTGCGCAGTCTTTTTCATACCTTAAGGTTCGTAGGCTATGGTGGGGAGTTTACGTTCACCATTCCCCAGACCGCCATTGCAAACGTTGCACCTTCCCCTGTCCATCCGTCGCAACAGCCCATTCACCGCAGCCCTGCTGGTCGCCCTGCTCTTGCATGCGGCGGCCTTGCTGTGGCTTGGACCAGCCCAAATGTGGACGCCCGCAACCGAGCAAGATGCGCCACGCACGGTGTTTCGGTTTGTGGATGCGCCAGAGCGCACACCCCCACCAGCCGCCAAAGCCAAAGAAACGCCGCCGCTAGGCCCTGCGGCACATACAAGGAGCCAGCGCACCCACAGCGCAAGTCAACAAGCGGCAAGTGCAGCCCAAACCCCGCGTGCAGCATCCGACACAGCAGCGCCAACTGCGCCCTCCACCGAGGCACAAGCAGAAGCTGGCGAGTCGCCAAAGCCTTTCCCACTAGCGGGCGATGTCATGCGCCAAGCTGCCAAAACTTCGGCCAGACAAACCACCTTGGCCGAGCGCGCCGCCCAAGACCTAGGCGCCCAAAGCAGCAGTCCACTGAGCGCAGCTGCACGCTTAGAGCAAGGCATCAAGAGCGCGGGCCGCGGAGACTGCGCCAAAGGCGAGTTTTATGGCGGCAACCTGGGCCTTTTCAGTGCGCCCATGCTCGCTTTTGCGCTAGCCAAAGGCGAATGCTCTCGGTAGAGACTGCCGCAAGCGATTAGGTCGCAGGGTCGCGATTTTCCCAGCGGATGGCGTCAATGGCCTTGAGCACTTCAGGCGACAAAGTAGTGCCCCACGCGTCCAAATCTTCATCCAGTTGCGCCACCGAGGTCACACCAATGATGGTGCTGGCCACTTGCCACTTGGTGTAGCAAAACGCCAAGGCCATTTGCGTGGGGGTCAAGCCATTGGCGCGGGCCAGCGCGTTGTAGCGGCGCGCGGCATCCAGGGCTTCGGCACGGCCCCAGCGTTGTTTGCGGGTGCTCTCAAACTTTGCGATACGCGCCTGCGCAGGTGCATCGGGGCCGGTGAGGCCCGAGGCGTCGTACTTGCCTGTAAGTAGGCCAAAGCCCAACGGCGAATATCCCAAGAGCGACACGCCATGGCGGTACATGGTCTCATCCAAACCGTTTTCCACCGTGCGGTTGATCAGGCAGTAGGCGTTTTGCACCGTGGCAATGCGTGGCAGGCCATGCTGTTCGGCCAAGCGAACAAACTCGCTCACACCATACGGCGTCTCGTTGGACAGGCCCACCGCGCGCACCTTGCCCGCCTGTACCAAGGTTTGCAGCGCCTGCAGTTGCTCCAAGATGGGGGTGACTGCGGCGTCTTTGCTGGGGTCAAAGTACAAGCTCCCAAACATGGGCACATTGCGGGCGGGCCAGTGGATTTGGTAGAGATCAATGACGTCTGTGTTCAAACGCTTGAGGCTGGCGTCACACGCAGCAATGATGTCTGCGCCGGTTAAATCCGCACTGCCACCACGCACCCAGGGCATGCCGCGCGAGGGGCCTGCCACTTTGGTCGCCACCACCAGCTTTTCGCGCGCACCAGGCGTTTTGGCAAACCAACGACCAATGATTTGCTCAGTCAGCGTGAAGGTCTCCGCGCGGGGCGGCACGGCATACATCTCAGCCGTGTCGATGAAGTTAACGCCGCGCTCCAAAGAGCGGTCCAAGATGCGGTGGGCCAAGGACTCATCCACCTGCTCGCCAAAGGTCATAGTGCCTAGGCAAATGGGGGTAACAGACAGGTCGCTGGAGCCGAGTTGAATGTGTTTCATGAGTTGTAAAAAAGACGATTGTGGGAACGATGGATGCATCGTAGCGTGCCATCGAAAACCCAGCACGGCGGCCTGCAATGCCCTTGGGCGGTTTAGACGGCGGCGGCATACGCCTTTTTCGGGGAAGGCTTCCTTGCCAATCCATCGCATTTGCATTATTTTCCGGATCACTACGAATCGAAAAAGCGTAAAGGCAAAGTAAGGGGATCAAGTGGGCTGAAGGGATTCAAGGCCCAAACCGCAAATCGGCTTTGAGCAGATTGCAAACTTTCGCAGCACTCCAAAGCAGCCGTAGAAAAAGCAGTTTTAACGTCGGCGCTGTACGGCACGCAGCACACGCCGCGAAGCGGCGGTCTGACGCTGCGTGTCCGCGAAGAGCACCCTATTAGACAGCAGCTCAGTGATTATCGAAATCATTGTGTTTAGCCTTTACGGCGAGGGCGACGTAAACCTCAAGGAGCGCCTGTCTTACTGGATCGGCTTCTTCGACAAACCTCAACTCCATTTCACGAATTCTCGCTTTTGACTTCAGGAAAGCATGTGCGAACTCAGGTTCGAGCATGAGTGCGGCGCGGGAACCCTCCCCGCGCTTGTATGTGGCGTGAAGTCGACCGGTGGCGTGACGCGCAAGACGAAATGCGAACGCAGCCATGCGATGCGTTGCTCCGGGTAGTGAATGCCTTCCGATTCTCCCGCGGATGTCATTGCTACGGCCTACATACAGGTACTCGCCGCCCTCAGAGAATAGGTACACGCCCGCCTTCGGCATGTCCTTCGGAAGAAGCGACGGCTTTACGGGCTGCATAGCCAAGAGTGCATCGAGCTTCGGCCTGAGGGCTTCCACGTGGGCGAGAAATATGGCGTCCATGCTGTCTAACGTGAAGTTCAGCGGTGCGCCGCACCTGCGCGCGTCCGTTGGAACGGCAAGTTAGAAGCGGTCGCCTCAAGGCGCTCGGCCAGCCAGACTTTGATAACAGACTGCCGTGTAACCCCTAGTTTGTTAGCTTCGCGGTCTAGCGAGTCAATCATCCATGTTGGAAAATCGACATTCACTCGCTTCTGCTCTTGCAGCACGCGTTTGGCCTTGGACAAGTCCAAAGAAGCCATAACGTCGACGTCCTCATCAAACTGTTGCTCGAACTTTTTAGCTTTCATAAAGTGCCACCTCTTCTGTGCGTGCACGTCGCACGGATATCAATCGGACATTGGCCCCGCGGTAGGTAATGACGGCCGACCAATGCTTCCCATCAATTAGCCCTATCACCAGATACCGCGGCTCATCATCCGTTTTTGCCGGGATTTCCAGCAGCATCGGGTCATTCCAGAGACCTTGCGCTTCGACGAAATCGATACCGTGTTTCGCGCGATTAGATTCGCTCTTTGCGGTGTCAAATTCGAAGGAGTTCATAGTATAGAAACTATACCTTAATTGGCGTTAATGCACCAGCCAACTTGAACTTCTAACGTAATGTCCGGAGCAACAATAAGTGCTCTACAAAATGGCTGGTGCTCGATATTCTGGTCATCACATCCTCCGGAAAGTGGCTTGCAGCCGCACTTTGACTAGTTTTCCACTTTGTTAAATGGATACGGATATTCTGGCAGACCAGTCGAGACCGGTGGATGCGAAATCTTGTCCACAGGCCAAATGAACCTCAAACTGCAGGAACTAGCCCAACATCAGCAAGCGGCTTAGCCGTCAGTTCGAAACAAGGCGGGCAGGCATTTTTGGCGTAACGCACTGCCACGGCTCAATCCCCACCACCGCATCCCCCTCCACAGCCGCCGCCGTCACTACCGCCATCGCTGTCGGAGCCTCCAAAGGAAAAACCGTCGCCGCTGGCGCCATCGCCACCACAGCCGCTCCCCCCGCCTTCTCCAAAGCTGGTGCCGCAATAGGTGTCGGCACCGGCTTGCTTGTCGATGGCTTTGCAGTCTGGCACGTAGCTAAAGCCGCCGGGGATGGCGAACTTGGCGTCCAGGGCAAACAGCAAGGGCAGGCGACTAGGGGCGCGGGGGTTGATGCTTTCTTCTTTGCAGGCCCAAAACCAGCTGCGGCGCAGGCCGTCGTTGCGCTTGGGGTCACGGCCCAGCACTTCGGCGGGGGTGTGGTGCAAGAGGCGGCCAAAGGCATATTTGCACCACTGCTCATAGGCACGGGTGTGCAAGATGAACTCATGCCACGCGGCATCGGCCACCTGTGAGGGCATGGCCACAAAGGCGTTTTTGCTGCGCAGGTGCGCCATGAAAAACTGGCGCAAGCCCCGCAGCACCAACTCGGTGTCACGCTGGCTCAGCTGGGGATACTGCGCGCGCAGCTTGGCGCCTAGGTAGCGCGGCATGGGGGCTTCGCGCACAAACTGGCGGCGCAGACTTTGCTCCCACTGGTAGACCGCTGTGCGCAATAGCACGCAGCCCAAGGCCACAGCCAACCAGGCAAAGCCTTTGGTACCCAGCAACGCCACCGCAGGTGCCACTGGGAAGGCTGCCCACTTCAGCAGCACCAGCCACCCAATGCGCCGCACCAAGGTGGCTTGGGCAAACTTAGGCAGCCGCAAAACGGGCCTCCTCTTGTAAGCGCAACACACGGCGCTGCACTTTGCCGGTGGTGGTCATGGGCAAGGCGTCTACAAACTCAATTTCTTTGGGGTATTCATAAGGCGCTAGCAAGCCTTTGACATGGGTTTGCAGCTCGGCAGTCAGCTGAGCCTCCAATTGGGCTCTAGCGCCCGTTCCGTCTGCGCAAGCAGCTATAAAATCAGGAGCAATCACCACATACGCCTTGACCAGCGCACCGCGGTCTCGGTCGGGCTTGGGCACTACCGCTGCGTTGGCCACGGCAGGGTGTTTGACCAAGCAGTTCTCGATTTCGCCAGGGCCAATGCGGTAGCCTGCGGCCTTGAAAATGTCGTCCGAGCGCCCTTGGTACCAGAGGTAGCCCTCTGCATCTCGCACAGCCAAGTCGCCCGTGCGGCACCAGTCGCCCGTGTATTTCTCTGCCGTGGCGCTGGGGTTTTTCCAGTAGCCCAGAAAGAAGATGGGGTCAGGGTGGCCGTGCACATCGAACCGGTTGAGCGCCACGTCACCGGGCACGCCCACGGGGCACTCCTTGCCAGCCTCGTCAATCACCGCCACGCGGTGGCCGGGGTAGCCCATGCCCATGCTGCCGGGCTTGGGGGCCCACAAGCGGGCGCAGTTGCCCACGATGTAGTTCACCTCCGTCTGGCCAAACATTTCGTTGGGTGTGACGCCCAGCTGCGCTTGGCAGTAGCCAAATACGGCGTCGCCCACTGCCTCACCGGCGCTCATCATGGCCTCTAGCCGTAGGCCAAACTGCGCCTGCACGGTGCGGCGTGCGCTGCCGGGGTAGGCTTTCATCATCGCCTTGAGCGCTGTGGGGAACAAAAAGGTGTGCGTCACCTGGCATTGGCCCATCAACTCCAAGGCAGTTTGTGGGCTGAAGCGGCCGTTGTAGGCCACGATGGGGCGGCCAAAGTACAGCGTGGGCAGCAGCGCATCCATGAGCCCGCCGGTCCACGCCCAGTCTGCAGGGCTCCAAAAAACAGCCTTCGAACCCGTAGGCAAGGCCCCTTGTGGTGCCGTGCCAAACGGGTCAAACCCAAACCAGTTTTGGCTGCACACAAAGCCAGACAGGTTGCCAATGAGCGCGCGGTGCGGTATGAGCGCCCCCTTGGGGTTGCCCGTGGTGCCGCTGGTGTAGATGAGCACCGCTGGCTCGTCGGCCAAGGTGTTGACCAGGTCGAACTGCGCCGGAGCTTGGGCCAAGGCCTTGGCAAAGTTGAGCGTGCCTCCCTGCTGCGTGGCAGATGCAGGCCCCACCCCGATGACACTTTTTAATGCCGGGCACGCCGCGCGTGCGGTGGCCAATGCATCCAAGTTGGTGGCGTCGCAAATGGCGACCACGGCTTCGCTGTTGTGCAGGCGAAACTCCAAAGCCTCGGGGCCAAACAGCATGGACAAGGGCATGGCCACCGCGCCCATCTGCAACACCGCCATATAGGCCACTGCCGTTTCAAAACACTGTGGCATCACGATGGCCACCCGGTCCCCACGCTGCACACCCAAGCCCACCAGCACGTTGGACAAGCGGTTGGCTTGGCTTTGGAGCTCGGCGTACGAGTAGTTTTGGGCCTTTGCGCCCGTGGAATAAGCGCAGACAGCTATTCTTTTGCTAGCACCTGGTGCAGCCGCCCAGCGCGCGCTGCAGGCTTGCGCCATATTGAAATGCCGGGGAACGTGCCAAGCAAACTGCTGGTGTAAACGCGCATAGGCGGCGGGCCATTGGCTACTGGAAACGGGAGCGGCTTTGTCACTGGCTTGACTGACGGGCATGAATGTCTTCCTTATGATGGGCCGAATGTACCAAGTTAAAAAGATTGCCCGCAGCGAGTTTGTCCCCATACGTAACCTTACCTACCATGTGCAGGTGTGGGGTGAACCAGCCCCCCACAAAACACCGTTGGTGATGGTGCACGGTTGGATGGACGTGGCCGCCAGTTATCAGTTTGTGGTGGACGCGTTTGCGCAAGACCACTACATCATTGCGCCCGACTGGCGTGGCTACGGCAAGACCAGTTCTGGCCCGGTGGACAACTACTGGTTCCCCGACTATTTGGCCGACCTGGACTTTTTGCTGGACCACTACGCGCCCCAGCAGCAAGTGAATTTGGTGGGCCACAGCCTGGGCGGCAATGTGGTGATGATTTACGCGGGCGTGCGCCCCGAGCGCATTCGCCGACTCGTCAACCTTGAGGGCTTTGGCATGCCTGCCACCACGCCCGACCAAGCCCCCGCCCGCTATGCGCAATGGATGAATGAGCTTAAAAAACTGCACCAAGGGGAGATGGAACTCAAGAGCTATGACTCCGCCGCTGGCGTGGCCCGCCGGCTCATGAAAACCAACCCCCGCTTGGGCGCTGACAAAGCCAACTGGCTCGCCACCCACTGGGCACAAGAAAATGCGGATGGCACCTGGAGCATCTTGGGCCAAGCAGCGCACAAGATCAGCAACGCGCAGCTGTACCGGGTGGAAGAAGTGCTGGCCATTTACCAGCGCATCAGCATGCCAGTGCTGGCCGTGGAAGCCTCTGACAACAGCTTGGAGATGTGGTGGAAAGGCAAGTTCACCCTGGCCCAGTACCACGAGCGCATGAAGTCGGTGCCCAACGTGCAAATTGGCCGCATTGAAGATGCCGGCCACATGATGCACCACGACCAGCCGGAGGTGCTGGCCGCGATGATTGAATCGTTTATCGCCTAAGCGTGTTGGACCCGCACACGGAGGCCAGCAGGTAGAGCGGCGTCAGGGTGAGGGGCGGCCCGCCGTGTGGCAATTTGCTGTCGGCATACGGAGCATAGTCGTCACCAGACACCAGCGACACCGTCTGTGCCGCAGCGCAGTTGCATAAAAGCAAACCTATCAAGGTCCAAGGAAAGGATGTCACATCCGCGCTCCTAAAACAGGCTTTGTCTGGCACTTCCAAGTGCTATGCCCACAGCACCCAAGCCTCTGACGGGCCACTGTAAAGACGCTATGGCCCCTGCACTCAAACGACTCACTTCGCACCAGCGCCTGGCGTGGCAGCAACCATAACCCTGCAAGGTCTAGGGTTCATTGTCATTTTTCTAGAATAAGAACGTTTCTCATTACCATTAGCAATCAGATAAGGAAGTCGCTCCCATGTCACAACCACTTTTTAGCAAGCTCGCGCTTGCATGCGCCCTGCTTGGCTCCGTTGCCATGCCCTCGGCCATGGCGCAAGAAAAGGTGCTCAATATCTATTCCGCCCGCCACTATGCAGGCGATGCCCAGCTCTACGGAGCCTTCACGCAAGCCACCGGCATCCAAATCAAGCGGGTAGATGCGGACGATGCAGGCATCTTGCAGCGGCTCAAAGCCGAAGGCACGGCATCCCCTGCTGACGTGGTGCTACTGGTAGATGCATCGCGCCTATGGCGCGCAGAAGTAGACGGCTTGTTTGCCCCCGTGCGCTCCAAGCTGCTGGACGACACGATCCCTAGCAACTTGCGCGGCAAAGCAACGGCAGAAGGTACCTACTGGTATGGATTTAGCACGCGCGCACGGGTCGTGGTGTACAACAAGGCACGCATTGCCAAGGACAGCGTAGACACCTATGAAAAGCTGGCGGATGCCAAACTCAAAGGTCAGCTGTGCACCCGCTCGGGCTCGCACCCCTACAACTTAAGCCTGTTCGGTGCCATGAATGAACACTTAGGCAGCGCAGCCACTGAAACGTGGCTCAAAGGCTTGGTGGCCAACATGGCCCGCAACCCGGTGGGTGGTGATACCGACCAAATCAAAGCCACTGCCTCGGGTGAATGTGGCGTGGCCCTCACCAACACCTACTATCTGGCGCGCTTGATGCGCAGCGACAAGCCCGAAGACCGCGCCGTGATGGACAAGGTGGGCGTTGTGTTCCCCAACCAGACGAGTTGGGGCACCCATGTCAACATTGCAGGCGGAGCGATTGCCAAGAACACCAAGAATGCGGTCTACGCCCAGCAGTTTTTGGAATTCTTGGCCGGTGCGCAAGCCCAAGACTACTTTGCCAACGGCAATAACGAGTGGCCCACGGCCAAAGGCGTGAAGATCAGCAACCCTGCGTTGGAAAGTCTGTCAGGGGGTGGTTTCAAGTCTGAAACTATTCCGGTCAGCGTGGTCGGTATGAACCAAGTGAAAGTCCAGCAAATGCTGGACCGCGTGGGCTACAAATAAGCCTAGTCGTCTGACAAATCCCTACCGTTGAGCGGTAGATGGTCTGAATACCTCGGTGTATTCAGACCATTTTTTTATTGAGGGTACGGCTGAGCAAAATCACCGGGATCAACCCGACCAAGACGAGCATCAACGCAGGCAAGGCCGCCTCGCCCAAGCGCTCGTCTTTGGCCAGTTGGAAGGTCACCACCGCCAAGGTGTCATGGTCAAAGGGGCGTAGCACCAAGGTGGCGGGCAGCTCCTTCATCACGTCCACAAACACCAACAAGCCAGCGACCACGCTGCTGCGCATGAGCAAGGGCATATGCACCCGCGACCACAGCCGCCAGCCCCCTACGCCCTGCATGCGCGCTGTTTCGTCCAAGCTCACCGGTACTTGGGCATAGCCACTTTGCACCGACTGCAAAGCCACGGCACAAAAACGCACCACATACGCCCACACCACCCCCAGCACGGTGGTGCTGATCCAGTAACCCACGCCCCACGCGGGCCAGGTGTGCTGCACCCACGCTACAGGTATGAGTAAACCCACCACCACCACCGCACCCGGAATGGCATAGCCCATACCCGCGACCTTGACCACGCCGCGGGTCAAGGCGTTGGGCACACGGCGCTGGGCAAACGCCAAGCCCAGGGCGATGGCCGTGGTCAAGATGGCCGTACCGCTAGCGAGCTGAAAACTATTCCAACTCCACCCTACAAAACTGGCCCAGGGTAAGGGGCTTTCCTCACTGCCCCAGGCTTGCAACAGCGGGCGCAGCATACACAGCACGGGCAAAACGAAGCCTAGAAGCACGGGCACAGCACACACCAGCGTGGCCCAAGCGGCCCGCGCTCCCGCCAACACGACGGGCTGCGCTTGCGACAAGCGTGCCTTGGCGTCCACAAAGCGCAAGCGCTTGCGGGCATGGGACTCCGCAGTCAGCAGCAAGGCCATGACCACCAACAGCACCGTAGCCAGCTGGGCCGCTGCAATGGGGCTGTCTAGCACCAACCACGCTTTGTAGATGCCAGCCGTAAAGGTTTGGATGCCAAAGTAGCTAGAAACTCCGTAGTCCGCCAGCGTCTCCATCAAGGCCAAGGCCGTGCCTGCCACCAAGGAAGGGCGCGCCAGTGGAAGCGCAATCGTCACGATGCGCCGGCGCAAGGAGGCGCCCATGAGCTTGGCGGCTTCCATCAAATGCGCAGCACGGCTGAGCAATGCCACACGCACCAGCAGGTAGACATAGGGATACAAGGTAAACACAAACACCGCGACCGCACCGCCCAAGCTACGCACTTCTGGCAAAAGGCGGCCCTCTAGGCCAAACGCGTGGCGCATCCAGGTCTGCGCGGGGCCACTGAACTGCAAAAAGTCGGTGTACGCATAAGCAACCACGTAAGACGGTATGGCCAAGGGCAGGAGCAAGGCCCACTCCCAGACCCGCCGCCCCTTGAAGTCAAACAACGCCACGGCGCAGGCACTCAGCACCCCCACCAACGCCACGCCAAGGGCTACGCATACGCTGAGCACCACGGTCGTCAGCCCGTACTGGGGCAATACCGAACCCGCCATTTCACGCAACAAGGAGGCACTGACCGCATCTTGGCGAAACACCGCAATAGCCAAAGACACCACGGGCAAGGCCACCAATGCCCCCATCAGCAGCAAAGGCACGGCAGAGAGCACCTTGCGAAAACCAAAACCTTGGACAAATGATGAAACAGTGGGCACGGCTAGAAACACGGCTGGCAAAGACCTCAAGAGATGAACGGGGCCAAGCCCTCAGACTGCGAATGAGAATTGTAAGTACCTACAATTTCAGGCATGTACTTAGAACTTGAAGCCCTTAGTGTGCGCTACCGCGCATCCCTGCCACCTGCGGTGGACGCCGTGAGTTTTGGCCTCAAGGTGGGCGAGATAGGTGTACTCATTGGCCCCTCTGGTTGCGGCAAGACCACCCTGCTGCGCGCCATTGCTGGATTGGAGTCCACGCACAGTGGCCATATCAGACTCAATGGCATTACCGTCAGCAGTGCCCAGCACGCACTGCCCGCAGAGCAGCGCGAAATGGGCATGGTGTTCCAAGACTACGCGCTGTTTCCGCACATGACCGTAGACCAAAACATAGGCTTTGGCATTCACGCATGGAGCAAGCCCCAGCGCCAGGCCCGCATTCTGGAAGTGCTGCAATTGGTGGGCTTGCAAAGCCATGCCAGCCGCTATCCGCACGAGCTATCGGGTGGTCAACAGCAACGCGTGGCACTTGCACGGGCACTGGCCCCCAAGCCAAAGCTGCTGCTGCTAGACGAGCCCTTTTCCAACTTGGATGTGGACCTGCGGGAACGCTTGGCCCAAGAGCTGCGCACTATTCTTAAGGCCGCCGGAGCCACCGCCCTGTTTGTCACCCATGACCAGTTGGAGGCGTTTGCCATTGGCGACCGCATTGGCGTTATGCAGCAAGGGCAGTTGCACCAATGGGCGGACGCCTACACCCTGTACCACCGCCCGGCAACGCGCTTTGTTGCGGATTTCATAGGCCATGGCGTGTTCACGCCAGCGCATGTGGAACTGCACGAGGAACATGGCGTGCCCCACAAGCATGTGGTGACGCCCTTGGGCGCTTTACATGGAATCCACCAACAGGAACAAGACCGCCTGGCGCTCGGCCCCTGTGACATCTTGCTGCGGGCCGACGACATCGTGCATGACGACGCCGCACCGGTCAAAGCGAAGATTCTGACCAAAGCCTTTCGGGGCAATGAGTTCCTCTACAGCCTGCAACTGCTCACGGGCGAAACCGTGCTGGCCCACGTCCCGAGCCACCACAACCACCGCATCGGCGAGTGGATCGGCATACGCCCAGAGGTCGACCATATCGTGACGTTTGAGAGTCAAGCCCTCAGTACAGCAGGTGGCAACTAAAATAGCGGGTTAACTACACGCACCACCGTCAGGACACCCCATGGATATCGAACGCATCAACCTCATTGGCTCCCAACTCAACGACTTGAGCGCACGCACGCTCGAGTTACGGGGGTATCTTTGACTACGCTGCTAAGTCAGAGCGCCTGCGCACGGTTAACGCATCCCTAGAAGATCCCACCGTTTGGAACGACCCCAAACGCGCCCAAGAACTGGGCAAAGAGAAGAAAGCCCTCGACAGCGTGGTCGTCACCCTGGACGACCTCTCTCGTGAATTGGCGGACAACTCCGAGCTGTATGAGATGTCCAAGGAAGACGGCGACGAAGCTGGCTTGCTCACCATCGAAGGTGAAGGCGCCAAACTGGCCACCATCATCGAAGGGCTGGAATTCCGCCGCATGTTCAACAACCCGGCAGACCCGCTGAACTGCTTCTTGGACATCCAAGCCGGTGCTGGTGGTACCGAGGCATGCGACTGGGCCAGCATGCTGCTGCGCCAGTACCTCAAGTACGCAGAACGCAAGGGATTTAAAACCATTGTGGAAGACGAAACCGCTGGCGACACCGCAGGCATCAAAGGCGCCACCATCAAGATCGAAGGCGAATATGCCTTTGGCCTGCTGCGCACCGAGACCGGTGTGCACCGCTTGGTGCGCAAGAGCCCGTTTGACTCGTCGGGCGGTCGCCACACCTCATTTGCGTCCATCTTTGTGTACCCCGAGATTGACGACTCCATTGAGATCGAAATCAACCCCTCTGATGTGCGAACCGACACTTTCCGCGCCAGTGGTGCGGGTGGTCAGCACATCAACAAGACCGACTCCGCCGTGCGTTTGACCCACATCCCCACGGGCATTGTGGTGCAGTGCCAAGACGGTCGAAGCCAGCACAGCAACCGCGACGTGGCGTGGAAGCGCTTGCGCAGCCGCTTGTATGACTTTGAGTTGCGCAAGCAGCAAGAAGCCCAGCAAAAGCTGGAAGACACCAAGACCGACGTAGGCTGGGGCCACCAAATCCGCTCCTATGTGCTGGACAACAGCCGCATCAAAGACTTGCGCACGAACGTCGAAGTGTCAGCCACGCAAAAGGTGCTGGACGGCGATCTGGACATCTTCATCCAAGCGTCCCTCAAGCAAGGCGTGTAATGCGCTTGTCCGCTCTGATTTTCGACATGGATGGCACCATGATCGACTCCATGCCAACGCACCGGCGCACTTGGGCGGAGTTTGCGCGCAGCCAAGGGCTGGAAGTCGATATCGACGACCTGATGCGCCGCACCACCGGGCGCAACGGCGTGGAGTGCATGCGCGAGCTGTTTCAGGCGGACATTCCTGAAGCACATGCGCTGGCCTTCATTGAAGAAAAAGAAGCCCTGTACCGGTCCTTGTTTGGCCCGCAGTTTGCGGAGGTGGCGGGCTTTAGTGCCTTTGCCGAGCAAGCCCGCGCAATGGGCTTGGCGATCGGGGTGGGCACGGCGGGTGACCGCCACAACGTAGACTTTGCCTTCAGCCACTTGCGCATGGCCCACGCGCCCAGCGTCATCGTTCGGGGCGACGAAGGTTTGCCTGGTAAGCCCGAGCCTGCGATCTTTTTGGAAGCTGCTCGCCGTTTGGGTGTATCGCCTGCACAATGCGTGGTGTTTGAAGATGCGCCCTTGGGTATTGAGGCGGCGCGCCGCGCAGGCATGCAGGCCGTTGGCATTGGCACTAGCCATAGCGCCCGCGAACTGGCGGGGCCGCATGTGTTGGCCTATGCACCCGATTTCAGCGCATTGATTGAATCTAAATTTCTGGAGAAAACCTATGTTGCAACTGCGTGAGGGCCACGGCCCCGCTACCACCGTCTTGCGAGCGGACTACACCGCACCTGCATTCTGGATTGACACCGTAGACCTGAGTTTTGACCTAGACCCTGTCAAAAGCCGCGTGCTCAATAAGATGACCTTGTGCCGCAACCCGGATGTGCCGGTGCAAGCCCTGCGCTTGGTGGGCGAGGAACTGAACTTGGCGCGCGTCTTGGTCAACGGCCAAGGCGCCACCTTCAAGATGGACGGCAACCATTTGGTGCTGGAAAACCTGCCCGAAGGCAGCGACCCCATTGCGTTGGAAATTTTCACCACCTGCAACCCCAGCAAAAACACGGCGCTGTCGGGTCTGTATGTGAGCAACGATTCCTTCTTTACCCAATGTGAGGCCGAAGGCTTTAGACGCATCACTTACTTCTTGGACCGCCCGGACGTGATGGCCAGCTACACCGTCACCCTGCGCGCAGACAAAGCCAAATACCCCGTGTTGCTCTCCAACGGCAACTTGGTGGACAGCGGTGACCTAGAAGACGGCCGCCACTTCGCGAAGTGGGTAGACCCGCACAAAAAACCTTGCTACTTGTTTGCCTTGGTCGCGGGTCAATTGGTCGCACGCGAGCAGCGCATTACCAGCCGCGCGGGCACGGACCATTTGCTACAGGTCTATGTGCGCCCCGGCGACCTGGACAAGACCGAGCACGCCATGAACAGCCTGATGGCATCTGTGGCCTGGGACGAAGCGCGCTTTAACCTGCCGCTGGATCTGGAGCGCTTCATGATTGTGGCCACCAGCGACTTCAACATGGGTGCCATGGAGAACAAGGGCCTGAACATTTTCAACACCAAGTACGTGTTGGCGAACCAGGCCACTGCTACCGATGTGGACTACGCCAACATCGAGAGCGTGGTGGGGCATGAGTATTTCCACAACTGGACGGGCAACCGCATCACATGCCGCGACTGGTTCCAGCTGAGCCTGAAAGAAGGCCTGACCGTGTTCCGCGACCAAGAGTTCAGCCAAGACCTGTGCGCAGATGCCAGTGCCCGTGCGGTCAAACGCATTGAAGACGTGCGCGTGCTGCGCACCGCCCAGTTCCCCGAAGACGCAGGCCCCATGGCGCACCCGGTGCGGCCCGACAGCTACATTGAAATCAATAACTTCTATACCGTCACCATTTACGAAAAAGGTGCCGAGGTCGTGCGCATGATGCAGACCCTCACGAGTCGCAAGGGCTTTGAGCAAGGCATGAAGCTGTACTTCGAGCGCTTTGACGGCCAAGCCGTCACCTGCGACGACTTTGCGCAAAGCATTGCAGATGCCAACCTCGGCTCCGCACTGGCGCAACACCTGCCCCAGTTCAAGCGCTGGTACAGCCAAGCAGGCACCCCCCGCGTGGCGGCGCGCGGCGAATTTGACGCTGCAGCGCAAACTTACACGCTTCATTTCAGCCAAAGCTGCGCACCGACGCCCGGCCAAGCCGAGAAAGCCCCGTTTGTCATTCCCGTCAGCATCGGTTTGCTGGGCGCCGCCAGCGGCAATGCTCTGCCTCTAGCACTGCAAGACGGTAGCGTGGCGGGTGCTGACAGCCACCTGCTGGTGTTGACGCAAGCCACGCAGTCCATCACCTTTGTGAACGTGGCAGAGGCACCTGTGCCATCCATCTTGCGCGGCTTCTCGGCACCTGTGGTGCTGGACTACGACTACAGCGACGCTGAACTGCTCACCCTCTTGGCCAACGACCCAGACCCGTTCAACCGCTGGGAAGCGGGTCAACGCCTGGCTTTGCAAAGCGCTATACATTCAATAGCTGCTCACGCAGATTCCACGGGCGTAAATGGCCTAAATGATGCTTACATCGCCGCCATGCGCGAGGTGCTGCGCCACCCCACGCTGGACGCGGCATTCAAAGAGCTGGTGCTCACCCTGCCTTCAGAGACTTACATCGCTGAACAGCTCGACGTGGTAGACCCGCAGCGCATTCACAGCGTGCGCGAAGGCATGCGCTTGCAACTGGCCACCGCCTTGCAAGCGGATTGGGAATGGGCCTACGCCACCCACAAAGACAATGGCGCCTACCGTCCAGACCCACTGTCCTCAGGCCGCCGCGCCTTGGCGGGCATGGCACTGAGCTACCTGTGCCTGGCAGCCACTGCGTCCGGCGACCCCGTGTGGCCGGGCAAGGTGCTGCAGCGCTTCAAAGATGCGGGCAATATGACAGACCGCTTCAACGCCCTGCAAGCCTTGGTGGGCAGCGGCCATGCCTTGGCAGCGCCCGCACTGGCGAGCTTCCACGCCATGTTCAAGGACGAAGCCTTGGTGCTAGACAAGTGGTTTGCGCTGCAAGCTGGGACCAGCGATCGTGGGGGCCAAGTGTTGCCCGCGGTCCGCCAGTTACTCAGCCACCCTGACTTCAACATCCGCAACCCCAACCGCGCCCGCAGCGTGATCTTTAGCTACTGCAGTGGCAACCCTGGCGGCTTTCACCGTGCGGACGCCGCAGGCTATGTCTTCTGGAGCGAGCGCGTGATGGAGCTCGACGCCATCAACCCCCAAGTGGCAGCACGCTTGGCGCGCGCCATGGACCGATGGAAAAAGCTGGCCGAACCCTACCGCAGCGCCGCGCGTGAAGCCTTGGTGCGGGTCGCGGCCAAAGCGGACCTCAGCAATGACGTACGCGAGGTGGTAGACCGCGCATTGGCCGACTGATTTTTCATTTCAGGAGTTTGTGATGTCTTCAAAGATTTCCTTAACGCGCTACTTGGTAGAGCAGCAGCGGGTGGATGGCCACATCCCCGCGCAGCTACGCCTGTTGTTGGAAGTGGTGGCTCGCGCTTGCAAAAGCATCAGTCGCTCCGTCAACAAAGGTGCGCTCGGAGGTGTGCTGGGCAGCGCCGAGAGCGAAAACGTGCAAGGCGAGATGCAGAAAATGTTGGACATCATTGCCAACGAAGTGCTGATCGAAGCCAATGAGTGGGGCGGCCACTTGGCCGCCATGGCCAGCGAGGAAATGGAAGGCATCTACGTGGTGCCCAACCGCTACCCGCAAGGCGAGTACTTGCTGCTTTTCGACCCTTTGGACGGTTCCAGCAACATCGACGTGAACGTGAGCATCGGCACCATCTTTAGCGTGTTGAAAAAACCCGAAGGTGCGGGCGTGTCGGAGCAAGATTTCTTGCAAGCCGGCTGCAAGCAAGTGGCTGCAGGCTACTGCGTGTACGGCCCGCAAACCACCTTGGTGCTGACCGTGGGAGACGGAGTCGCCATGTTCACCCTAGACCGCGAACAAGGCTCGTTCATCCTGACGCAAGAAAACGTCAAGGTGCCGGAAGACACCAAAGAATTTGCCATCAACATGAGCAATATGCGCCACTGGGATGCGCCCATCAAACGCTATGTGGACGAATGCTTGGCAGGCGTGGAAGGCCCACGCGGCAAAGACTTCAACATGCGCTGGATTGCCAGCATGGTGGCCGACGTGCACCGCATTCTCACGCGCGGCGGCATCTTTATGTACCCCTGGGACAAGCGCGAGCCCGACAAGCCAGGCAAGCTGCGCCTGATGTACGAAGCCAACCCCATGGGCTGGCTCATCGAGCAAGCAGGCGGCGCGGCCACCAACGCGCGCACCCGCATTTTGGACATCCAACCCGAAAAACTGCACCAACGCGTAAGCGTTGTATTGGGCTCCAAAAACGAGGTCGAACGCGTCACCCGTTACCACAACGAAGCGTAAGGCGGCCCCAGCCAGCAGCACTTAGCTCGGTATAATTGAAGGCTTAGTGCCGCTTTAGCTCAGTTGGTAGAGCAGCTCCTTCGTAAGGAGAAGGTCAACAGTTCGATTCCGTTAAGCGGCACCAATTTTTGAAGCCCGATGATCGCAAGGTCAGCGGGCTTTTTCACGGCGATCACTTCAAAACTTCCGCCTCCAGCGCAGCGGCGCAAGTCTGCCAGTGTGGGTCAGCGCACCGACAATCCTGCTGCCCTCCGCGATGCTGACCGGGTTGCCGTCCAACACGGTGGCACCTTTCAGGGAGACCCAATGTGATGCCGAAATTCAGCCGCCAAGTTTTGTTAAGCACCTTCTTCGCTACGGCTCAAATGCTAGCCGGATGTGGCAAGCCGCCAGAGCCAAGAATAGCGCTTCCAGCAACAAACACCGCTGCAGGCAATGTGTCTGACGTGGATGTCACCGAGCACGTGAAAACGGCCTTGCATCAAAGCGCTGCTCTAAAGAGCTTTGAAATTGCCGTAGTAACGCTCAAGGGCGATGTGCGCTTGATAGGTGTACTAGACACCCAAACGCAGATCGATGAGGCGCTGCGCATTGCCCGGGCTGCGGACGGCGTGCATGCGATTCACGACGAATTGACGATCAAACCTTAAGCAGGCCGAGGACTGCGCAGTTAGCGCATGCGCCCTAGTTGTGAATCTCTACGCCATGCAAAGGCTCAAAAGGCATGGCGCACAAGTAGGAGCCTATCAAGTTGCTAGGCCGGTAAGGCATGGTCGCCCAGCTCCACAGGTACGCGCGGCGCATCAACACACGCAATCGAGTGCTCTCACTCACCAGCAGGTGAAATTGATTCTGGTGCAGTCCTGAGGTGCCCTATGCCTAAGCCCCATAATTACGCTCTAGCCTAGAACCTCTTCGTTACCCCAAAAGCCTACGCGCAATGCACAAGTTAACTTCCAAGCTCGCACTCTTGGCCACTGTTTTGGCGACTGTTTTGAACGCTCCAACGGCATTTTCCGGCCCTTTGGACGACGCGCGCGAAGCGTATATACGCGGTGATTTTGAAACAGCAGTAAAGGGCTATCGCTCAGCGGCAGACCAAGGGGACGCATTGGGTCAATTCAACTTGGGCCTCATGTTTGAAAATGGTCAAGGTGTTGGCAAAAATCTGGTGGAAGCCGTCAAGTGGTACCGGCTAGCCGCCGCGCAAAACAACGCAAACGCGCAGGTGAACCTTGGCGTGCTATTTGACAACGGCCGCGGTGTCGCACAAGATTTTGGAGAAGCCGTCAAATGGTACCGCCGTGCAGCGGTGCAGGGCTTGGCAGTGGCGCAGGCAAACCTGGGCGCGATGTACAGCCTGGGGCAAGGCGTAGAACAGGACCAAGCAGAAGCGGTGAAATGGTTTGAACGTGCAGCAGAGCAAGGCAACGCCTTTGCACAAAGTAGCTTGGCGCTTCTGTATGACAAAGGCTTGGTAACGAGTGGCGACCCCGACGATGTCGTCAAGTGGTACAAAAAAGCCGCCCTGCAGGGCGATGTCAATGCGCAAAACACCTTGGGCATGCTCTACAAGGAAGGGCAAAAAGCACCGCTTGATTTAACTGAGTCGGCCAGTTGGTTCCGTATGGCTGCAGCCAAGGGCAATGCCAATGCGCAGGCCAACTTGGGTGTGATGGCTGCCACTGGCAAAGGCGTACCGCAAGACTATGCTGAGGCAACTAAATGGTTGCGACAGGCAGCCAACCAAGGCAATGCGGTTGCGCAAGCGCATTTAGGCGTGTTGGTAGACGGTGGCTTAGGTGCACCCAAAGACCCCATAGAAGCGCTGCGCTGGTTTCGCCAAGCTGCGGCCCAAGGCAATGCTTTGGGGCAAGCAGGCCTGGGCTTTGCCTTAGACACGGGCCGTGGTGTCGCGCCTGATGCGCAAGAAGCCGTCAAATGGTACCGGTTAGCGGCAGCCCAAGGAGACAAAAGCGCGCAAGCCAACCTAGGAGTGATGCTGGACGCGGGTCGAGGGCTCATGCAGGACTATGCCGAGGCCGCCAAGTGGTACCGCTTGGCAGCCAGCCAAGGCAGCGCTCTGGCGCAAACCAACCTTGGCACTATGCATGAGGATGGTCGTGGCGTCGTAGCTAACCCCATGGAAGCCGTGAAGTGGTACCGCTTAGCGGCAGCACAAGGTTCTGCCCAAGCACAGGTCAACCTAGGCGGCATGTACGACGCTGGCAAAGGAGTTGTTCAAGACCCGCTAGAGGCCGCGAAATGGTACCGCCTGGCCGCTCAACAGGGTGATGCCGTTGCACAGTATGCAGTGGGCGTGACGCACGATGTCGGACGAGGTGCTATTCAGGACTACGCCGAGGCTGCCCTGTGGTACGAAAAAGCGGCTCTGCAAGGCCATCTGCGTGCCCAACTCAATTTGGCAGCCTTGTACCTTGAAGGGTTGGGTGTTACCCAAGATTACGGCCAAGCGCTTCGCTGGTTCCGTCAAGCGGCAGCACAAGGCAACGCCAGCGCCCTGACTAACTTGGGTGTGATGTATGACAACGGCCAAGGTGTCCCAAAGGACGTGGTTCGCGCGCACATGTGGTTTAACTTGGGGGCGCTCTCCAGCAATGCCAATGCGCTAAAAAACCGTGGCGTGGTCGCCAGCAAAATGAGTGAACTGCAACTTGCACAGGCCAGAACACTGGCCAAGGAATGCCAAGCTCGTAGCTTTAGAAACTGCGAATAGACCGCAGGGGATCTTGCAATGTTTGTTGCATCAAAGATCTTGGACGTTGTGACTCAGCCGCTTTGGTACGTGCTTGCTTTGATGCTTGCAGGTTTGTGGTTTATACGCTCACACCCCATGCGCGCACGCCGGCTATGGGTGGCCGCATCACTTGTGCTGCTGCTCATCGGCTGGAGTTATCCCCGTGATCGACTAGGCTACTACCTAGAAAGCCAGTACGAAGAAATGGACCCCAAGGCGGACCTGAGCGCGTATGTAGGCGTTGTGGTTTTGGGTGGTGCAACGGAGTCTGGAGAGCTACAACAAGCACATCTACAGCCCCTCTTAGCAGCGAGTGGTGAGCGACTCACGACTGCCGTGGCATTGATTCACCGCAACCCGCACCTGCGTGTGATTTATACGGGCGGCGAGGGAACGCTCATGGGCTCAGGCCCAAGCGAAGCAGAGCGGGCCCGCGTCTTCTATACCACCATGGGCTTGGCGGATGCTCGCATTGAGTATGAATCTAAGTCCCGCAACACACACGAAAACGCGGCATTTAGCGCCAATATGCCCAATGTAGACATTCGGCAACGGTGGTTACTGGTGACGTCTGCAACCCACATGCCACGCTCCATGGCCACTTTTAAAAAGGCCGGATGGAACGTTACAGCCTACCCTGTGGATTACCAGTCAAAGCCAGCCGCGGACTGGTTGGACTACTCCATCGCCAAGGGGCCACCGGCTTGGGACATCATTTTGCACGAGTACCTCGGTATCGCGGTGTATCGACTCACAGGGAGGATGTAAGGACTTTGCCCGTTCGCTCTAGATGGTTCGGCGGGCAAGGACTTTTTCAATGCGCCGCCCTTCCAACTCCGTCACTTCAAAACGCCAGTGGGCACAGATGACCACCTCGCCAACCATGGGCATGTGTCCAGAAACAGACATGAGCAACCCAGCCAAGGTGTTGTAACGCCCTCGGTCTTCTTGCGGTAGGTCTTCGTCAATATCTAAACGGGCCTTCAACTCACCGACCGGCATAAGACCATCCAGCACCCACGAGCCATCAACCAGCGCGGTCGCCCACGCTTGTGTTTGAGGGGAAGGATGTAACTCTCCGGTAATGGCCTCAAGCAAATCGTGCGGAGTAAGCAAGCCTTGCACCACGCCATACTCGTCCACCACAAACACCATGCGCGCCGCCTTGACCCGAAACTGCTCAATCAGCTCCATACCACTCAACGTTTCCGGGACGAACACCGCTGGTTCCACCTGAGACAGGATGCTGGAGTGCTCGTCCGTTCGGAGGGATAACAAACGCCCCACACTGATCTGACCAATCACATCGTCCAAGGACCCCCTGCAGACGGGGTACCAAGAGTGGCTGCCTTTGTCCCCCGCCGTGCTCACTTTCAGCAGGCACTGGGCCACCGAGAGGTTAGCGTCCAACCACTCAATATCAGAGCGTGGCAGCATCATGGAGGTCAGCGGTCTGTCATCCAAATGGAATACATTGCGCACCATCTGGTGTTCATGCTCTTCAATGATTCCGGCGTCAACGCCCTCCTCCAAACTGGCCGTAATCTCGGCCTCTGTCACGGCTCGGTTGTCGCTTGTGTCGATGCGCAGCAGTTTCAGTATGGCTACCGTAGCGACAGACAAAAGGCGCACAAAGGGTTTCGCTCCAATAGCAACCCAAGTCATGGGCCGCGACATCAGACGCGCTACGGCCTCAGGGTAAAGTTGACCAATACGCTTTGGCACTAACTCACCAAACAGGATGGTGACAAAGGTGATACAGGTCACCACAAACGCGGTCGCAGAAATCTCAGAAGCTTTTGCAGAGATTTGCAAGGTGGCTTGCAGCCACGCAGCCACTCCGTCACTAAATGCCGCTTCGCCCACAATGGCATTGAGCATACCAATGGAAGTAATTCCCACCTGGACCGTTGACAAAAACTGCGTGGGATTGTCTAGCAATGCCAATGCGGCTTTCGCCCCCTTGTCACCCACCTCCACCATGGTCTGCAAGCGCACCTTGCGGCTGGCGGTGAGCGCCAACTCCGACATGGCAAAGGCGCCATTGAGAAGAGTCAGCAAAATAATCAACAAAATGTCCATGTAGGCTCAGCGAGAATAAACACCATGGCACTTTACCTTATCGGCGATGTACAAGGCTGCAACACTGCCTTGCAAGGGCTCTTAGACACCGTGGCGTTTTCGCCAAGCCGTGACACGCTCTACCTCTTGGGTGACCTGGTCAACCGTGGCCCGGACTCGGCAGGCGTTTTGAGACGGCTCATGGGCTACGGCGTCAGTGCGCAGTGCCTGTTAGGCAACCACGACCTCCACCTGTTAGCGGTGTCCTATGGGGTGCGTCCGGCACACCGCAAGGACACCTTAGATGGCATATTGCATGCGCCAGACCGTGCGCCCATGCTGGAGTGGCTGCGTCAGCAACACTTGGCACTGGAATTGGCGTGGGGAAAAAAGACACTGCTCATGGTCCATGCCGGCGTACAACCTGCGTGGAGCGCTGCAAAAACAATAGCATTGGCGGCGGAAGTTGAAACCATTCTCCGCTCGCCCGAGGCTGGCGAATTTTTCCATGCCATGTACGGCAATCAACCCGATGTCTGGAGCGACGCCCTCACCGGCATGGACCGCTCGCGATTGATCGTCAACACATTGACCCGCATGCGTTTTTGCACAGCCAGCGGCCAAATGGACTTCAAAACCACAGATGGAGCCGACAGCGCCCCTGCAGGCTATATGCCTTGGTTTGATGCCCCGAACCGCCAAACTGCCCAAGACATCGTGGCCTTTGGGCACTGGTCTACTTTGGGCTTACTTGCACGCAAGGACGTTTATGCCCTAGACACCGGCTGCGTCTGGGGCGGCTGCCTCAGTGCACTCAAACTCGAAACCCCTGAAGCGGCTCCCAGTTTGGTACAACAGCGCTGCGAACAAGCCCAAAAGCCTGGCTAGGCCTCAAGCACCAAGGCAAAACACCAGTCCCATAGGGATTGGGTTAGCGCACTGATCAACTGGCTTTGAAGAGCGCAGCGACCTTGACTTTGTGCTTGATATTGGCTGACACACCCCGTGCGGCAGGACGGGCCGATGCTTCCCATGACGGCGAACTGGTTTGCTCGGTGGCCGCTGCTGGTTCGTAGGGCTTGTCAAAAAACGGGTCGCGTGGCGCTGATGGGCGGGCAAACTCACGACGCCCTACACGCTCTTGGCGCGCAAATTGGCCTTCTTGTGCCACATCACGCACAGAGCCACTGTGGTTGCGGCGACGTGAATCGTCTTGCGCACCCTCGGCATACATGCGGCGACCGTCGTTGATACGGCCTTGCTTGCGAATGTCTGGCGTGTCTTCGTCAAACTCAAACGCCTCAAGATCAATCTTGGTCTTGATCAACTTCTCGATATCGCCCGCCAAGCGCGCATCGTTGTTGCCGCCCACAAAGCTGACAGCCAAGCCCGACGCACCTGCGCGGCCCGTACGACCAATGCGGTGCACATAGTCTTCAGCGTTGAAAGGCAAGTCGAAATTAAACACGGCAGGCACGTCTTTGATGTCCAAGCCGCGCGCAGCCACGTCCGTACACACCAACAGGTCTACCTCGCCTTTTTTGAACGCGTCCAGCGCTTTCAGGCGTTCGTCCTGGCTCTTATCGCCATGCAAGGCCGCGGTGCGCAGGCCTTCGTGCTCCAAAGAGCGCGCCAGGCGTGCGCATCCGAGCTTGCTGTTTACAAAAACAAACGCCTGCTTGATGCTGTGCTTGCGCAATATTTGGTGCAGAGCGTGGCGCTTGTTGTCTTCGTTCACGCTGTAGAAATGCTGCTCCACAGTGGATGCCGTGGCATTGGAGCGCGCGACTTCAATGGTCACCGGGTTTTGCAAGTAGCTCCCCGCCAAGCGCTTGATCTCTGGAGAGAATGTGGCGGAAAACAGCAAGGTGGTGCGCTGTTTGGGCAAGTAAGACAGGATGCGCTGCAAGTCTGGCAAGAATCCGATGTCCAGCATGCGGTCCGCCTCGTCCAGCACCACGTATTCCACTTGGTTCAATACGGCGGATTTGGCTTCAATATGGTCCAGCAAACGGCCAGGTGTTGCCACCAGCACTTCCACCCCCGCCTTGAGCTCCAAGGTTTGGGGCTTCATGTCCATGCCGCCAAACACCACGGCACTGCGCAAGTTGGTGTACTTGGCGTACAGCTTGATTTGCTGGGCGACTTGGTCCGCCAATTCGCGGGTGGGTAACAACACTAAGGCGCGCACAGGATGGCGGGCTGGAGAAGTGGACGCGTTTTCGTGGCGCAACATGCGTTGCAGCAGAGGCAGAGAGAAAGCCGCTGTTTTGCCGGTGCCTGTCTGGGCGGCGCCCATCACATCGCGGCCTTGCAAAACCACCGGAATTGCCTGCGCCTGGATAGGCGTCATGGTCTCATAGCCCATTTCAGCCACAGCGCGGGCCAAGGGGGCAGACAGCTGCAGCTGGGCAAAGGCCATGGGCAGGGTGTCAGCGTTCAATTCAGGGGTAACAGCAGATGTCAAATCGGTCATTCATAGCAAGGAAAAAATGCTATCAATCCGATAGCTGATCGACCCCAAAGAACTGGGGCAAACCCGTATTATCCTCCACTCGGACCAAAAGGTCGATCTCACGCACCGTGACAAGGGCCACGGGCGTGCCTAGAATGCAACGATGCCGATGCCCAGCCCCACTTCGTTCAGCCCGATTTCCGACGGACTGAAGCTGTCAGAGCTCATCAGTGCCTTGAGCCACGCGCTGGATATCACTGAGGGACAACCGCAAGGCCACTGTGTGCGCTGCTGCTGGATTGGCATGCATATCGGCAAGGAGCTGGGCCTCTCAGAATTGCAGCTGTGGGAGCTCTACTACACGCTCTTGCTCAAGGACTTGGGCTGTAGTAGCAACGCTGCGCGCATTTGTGAGCTCTACCTCACGGACGACCTGAACTTCAAGCGCGACTTCAAGGCTGTTGGCGACAGCCTGCCCCAGGTGGTGCGCTTTGTGTTGCAGCACACGGGTTTGAAAGCCGGGCTGGCTGAGCGCTTTAAAAGCGTGCTGCATATCTTTCGAGATGGGCCCGAAATCTCGCGGGAATTGATTCAGACACGTTGCCAACGCGGCGCCGAGATCGCGCGCTTGCTGCGTTTTTCAGAAGGTGTGGCCGACGGCATTTACAACCTCGATGAGCATTGGAATGGCCAAGGCAAGCCCATTGGACTGCAGGCAGACGCCATACCGGTGTATTCGAGGATCGCACTACTGGCCCAAGTCATCGACGTTTTTCACACCGCCGACGGCGTCGGCGCGGCCCTCGATGAAGTGCGCAACCGCTCAGGGCAATGGTTTGATCCTAGCCACGTAGGGGTTGTGGAAATTTTGGCCGGGCGCTCTGCGTTTTGGCAAGCGCTGGCCTCCGACGACTTAGAAAAACAAGTCCACTCCCTAGAGCCTGGCCGCTACGAAGTCCCCTTGGATGACGACTACTTGGACGACATTGCCACGGCGTTTGGACAGGTGGTGGACTCCAAGAGCCCCTACACCAGTGGACACAGTGCGCGCGTGGCGCTCTATACCGACCTCATCGCAGAGGCCATGGGCTTGGACATGGAGCGTCGCCGCTGGCTTAAGCGCGGCGCCCTCTTGCACGATGTGGGCAAACTAGGGGTGAGCAACAGCGTGTTAGACAAGGCTGGGCAGCTCAACGCGCAAGAGTGGGCCGCCGTGCGTGAGCATGCAGCTTTGACAGAGGCCATTTTGTCGCGCATCCACGCGTTCAAGGAGCTGGCACGCATTGCAGGCGCCCACCATGAGCGGCTAGACGGTGGAGGTTACCCACGTGGACTCAAAGCCCCAGACATTGCAATGGAAACTCGCATCATCACGACTGCTGACATTTTTGACGCGATCACCGCCGAGCGGCCATACCGGGGTGCGATCCCCATACCGCAGGCATTGGAAATGATGGAAAAAACCGTGGGCACGGCCATAGACCCACGGTGCTTTGACGCCCTCAAGCGCGCGATGGCGCAATGGCCCGTTTAACGGTTAGCCGAACCGTCTAGGCTTTGGGCAAGGTCACGCCGTGCTGGCCTTGGTACTTGCCACCGCGGTCTTTGTAAGAGACTTCACACACCTCATCGCTCTCAAAGAACAGCACTTGCGCGCAGCCCTCACCCGCATAGATTTTGGCAGGTAGCGGCGTGGTGTTGGAAAACTCCAAGGTCACATACCCTTCCCACTCAGGCTCAAACGGGGTGACATTCACGATGATGCCGCAACGGGCATAGGTGCTTTTACCTAGGCAAATGGTCAGCACGTTGCGGGGAATGCGGAAGTACTCCACCGTGCGAGCCAAGGCAAAGCTGTTGGGGGGAATGATGCAGCTGTCGCCCTGGAAGTCGACAAAGCTCTTTTCATCAAAGTTTTTGGGGTCCACCACGGTGCTGTGGATGTTGGTAAACACCTTGAATTCGGGCGCACAGCGGATGTCGTAGCCATAGCTGCTGGTGCCATAGCTAATGATTTTGTGGCCCTCGCGCTCACGGATTTGGCCGGGCTCAAAGGGCTCGATCATGCCGGTGGTCTCAGCCATGCGGCGTATCCATTTGTCGCTCTTGATGCTCATGGGGTCAATCTCCTAAGTTAGTTCGATTGTAAGCAAGCAGCCTGCAGGCATAGCCGAGCCCAAGCGCTATAAAATAAATAGCTACCTACGCAAGCCCCATGGGCGGCAGAGGCCTAAATGGCCTGCGAAATGACCGTTTTTTCAATCAAACGGTCATCCCCCAGCACGATCATGGCAAACAAGAGTTCATCCAAGTTGGACGCAATGGCGGTCTTGCGCGCCAACAGCGGCGTGGCCTGAGGGTTGAGCACCACAAAGTCGGCTTCACAGCCGGGCAACAAGTTACCCACCGCAGCAGCCCCCGCTTGACCGCCTAAGCCCAAAGCACGGGCAGCGCCCGCCGTGTGCTGCCACCACAAGGCCTGGGGTGATAAGGACAGCCCTTGCTTGGTCTGCCCTTCACGGCCCACATAGTAGGCACCGAGCATGGTGTGAAAGGGGCTGAAGCTGGTGCCACCTCCCACATCGCTGGCCAAGCCGTACTGAAAGCCCACGCGGTCGGCACCGGCGTAGTCAAAAAAGCCGCTGCCCAAAAACAGATTGCTGGTCGGGCTCACTGCCGCTGCGGCGCCCGTATCGCGCATCAAGGCGCGGTCGTCATCGTCAAAGTGGATGCAGTGCGCGTAGACCGCACGCTCGCGCATCAGCCCAAAGTCGGCATAGGTCGCCAGGTAGCTGCGTGACTTGGGAAACAGTTGGCGCGCCCAGGCAATCTCATCTTTGTTTTCAGCCACATGGGACTGAATCCATACATCGGGATAGCGCGCCGCCAAGTCACCGGCACCTTGCATCTGCGCGTCGGTGCTGGTGGGGGCAAAGCGTGGTGTGATGGCATAGCCCAAGCGGTCTATGCCGTGCCATTTGTTAATCAGCGCCTCGGACTCCAGCACGCTGTGTTCGGCAGCGTCAAACTTGCCATCAGGGGATGCGCGGTTGAGCAAATCGGCTGGCGCGTGGCGGTCCATGAGGCACAGCCCGGTGATCATGCGCATCTTTTGTGTCTGCGCCTCGGCAAACAAGGCATCCACCGACTGGGCGTGCGAGGTCGCAAACGTAAGCGCCGTAGTCACCCCATTGCGCAGCAGTTCTGCTATAAAAAAAGAAGCGGCTTGCGCACTGTATTCGGGCGACTCAAACCTTTTTTCCTCTGGGAATGTGTAGTTTTCCAGCCAAGGCAACAGGCCACTGGCGGGCGAACCGATCACATTGGTTTGTGGAAAGTGCACATGCAAGTCCACAAACCCCGGTGCGATGATGCGCCCCGGGAAGTGCGTCACAGGCACATGGGCGTACACCGGCGCCAACGTGGCCCACGCGCCAATGGCTTGCACCACTTGGCGGCCCTGCGCATCCGGCCCCACGACCAAGAGGCCATCTTGCTCATACAGGGCTTGAGCTGCCACTCCGTCAAACGGAGCAAACCAGAGGAGAGAGGCGCGGTAAGAATTCATGGGCGCAAGCTTAAACGGGGAACAAAGCGGGCCTTATACAGCCCAGCGAATAGGCACTATCCCAGCGCCACCATGGGTGAGCATCTGCGCAATGGGTAGTACCTATCGGCAACCACAGTGCGCGGCTCAGGCAAAGGTTTCAAACACCTCGTCCAGCCGTTGCACATACTTTTGCCGCAGGCTGGCGTCGATGAAGCTGGCGTTAAAGCTATTGAGCGCGGTCTGGTAGGCATGCTGCGAGTTCAAACCCAGGGCGGCAAAGGTTTGCGTGAAGTTCTCGTTGAGGTAGCCCCCAAAGTACGCTGGGTCGTCTGAATTCACAGTAGCCACAATGCCTGCATCTAACAGCTTGCCTAAGTTGTGCTGGGCCAGCGTTGGGTACACGCGCAGCTTCAGGTTGGAGAGCGGGCACACCGTCAGTGGTATTTTGTCTTGCACTAGGCGCTGCATCAAGGCCGGGTCGGTGAAGGCTTGCACGCCGTGGTCAATGCGCTCAACCTTGAGCACATCGAGCGCGCTCCAGATGTAGGACGCGGGCCCCTCTTCCCCCGCATGGGCCACCAAACGGAAACCCAATTCGCGCGCACGGGCAAACACTTTGGCAAACTTCTCGGGGGGGTGGCCCAGCTCACTGGAAGCCAGACCAATGCCCACGATTTTGTCGCGCATGGGGAGTGCCTCTTCGAGGCAGGCAAACGCCTCTTCTTCGCTCAAGTGGCGCAAGAAGCACAAGATCAGCGAAGCCGTCATGCCGAATTTGGCGGGCGCGTCTGCGCACGCGCGGTGCAGACCATTGATCACCGTGGCAGCACTCAGCCCATGCCCCGTGTGGGTCTGGGTGTCAAAGAAAATCTCGGTGTGCAAGACGTTGTCTGCCTGGGCGCGTGCGAGGTAGGCGCAGGTCATGTCATAAAAGTCTTGCTCGGTTTTCAGCACCATGGTGCCAGCGTGGTAAATGTCCAAAAACTCTTGCAAGTTGTTGAAGACATAGGCGTCACGCAGCGCCTGCACATTAGGGTAGGCCAGCTGCACGCTATTACGTGCTGCCAAGGCAAACATCAGCTCAGGCTCAAGGGAGCCTTCAATGTGCATATGCAGTTCTGCCTTGGGCATACGGCGCAGCAGTTCAGGCAAACGATCTTGAGAAACAAGGGGGTAGTTCATAGAATTCTCCAAACAAAAAGGGCCGCTCTAGAGCGGCCCTCATTCAACTCACGAGGCTTTACTTAGCGCCTGGGATCTTGCCTTCCACGCCCTTGACGTAGAAGCTCAGACCGCCCAAGAACTTGTCGTCGGCCACGGCATCTTTAGCAATTTGCTCTTTGCCAGTGTTGTCCACGATAGGGCCCTTCCAGATCACGAAGCTGCCGTCTTTCAGGCCTGCCTTGACGGTGTCCACCTTGGCCTTGGTTTCAGCAGGCACGTCTTCGGCGATAGACACGATATCAATCGCGCCTTCTTTCACACCCCACCAGCTTTGTGAAGATGCGTTCTTACCTTCCAAAGCGTCTTTCGTGGTCTTGATGTAGTAAGGACCCCAGTTGATGACAGCAGACGCCAAGTGGGCTTTAGGACCGTAGGCGGTCATGTCAGAGTCCCAACCAAAGGCGCGCTTGCCTTTTTCTTGGGCTGTTTTCAACACGGCTGGAGAGTCCGTGTTTTGGAACAGCACGTCCGCGCCGCCGTTGATCAAAGAGGTAGCTGCTTCTGTTTCTTTTGGTGGGTTAAACCATTCGTTCACCCATACCACTTTGGTCTTGATCTTGGGGTTGCTGCTTTGTGCACCCAAGGTGAAGCTGTTGATGTTACGGATCACTTCAGGAATTGGCACGGAAGCCACCACGCCCAACACATTGGACTTGGTCATCTTGCCAGCAATCACACCCGCCATGTACGCGCCTTCGTAGGTGCGGCTGTCATAGGTGCTCAAGTTGTCCGCTGTTTTGTAGCCGGTTGCGTGTTGGAAGTTCACGCCCTTGTTGTCAGCGGCGACTTTCAACATGGGTTCCATGTAGCCAAAGGTGGTGCCGAAAATCAGCTTGTTGCCGTCACTGGCCAACTCACGGATCACGCGCTCAGCATCCGCAGACTCAGGCACGTTTTCCACGAACTTGGTGACCACTTTGTCACCGAACTCGGCTTCAATAGCTTTGCGGCCGTTGTCGTGTGCAAATGTCCAACCACCGTCACCGACTGGGCCGATGTAGGCAAACGCAATCTTCAAGGGTTCTGGCTTAGGCGCAGGTGCGGCCGCTGCCGGCGCTGGCGCGGGAGCAGGAGCCGGCTCTTCCTTCTTGCCGCAACCTACCAGCGCGGCACCGGCCACGGCGGTCAGTGCTGCAATTTTGAGCAATGAACGTTTCTGCAAATCTGTCATGTCATTTCCTTCGTTAATAAAAGAGCGCGTAAAAAGAAATCAAGAGCCTGGATAAAACGGTTTTCCAATTGCTGCTGGCATATTAATACGAATCCACCGTGGATTACGTGATATCAAGGCCAGCACCACTATGGTCGCAAGATAGGGCAGCATGCTCAAGAACTGGCTGGGCACTTCGACCCCCACTCCTTGCAGATGAAACTGCAGCATCGTCACACCACCAAAGAGGTAAGCACCTAGCAATACCCGTGCCGGGCGCCACGTTGCAAACGTAGTCAAGGCCAAGGCAATCCAGCCCTTGCCAGCCACCATACCCTCCACCCACAGAGGGGTGTAGATCACTGAGATATAGGCACCGGCCAAGCCACACAAGGCACCGCCCGTCACTACCGCAGCCAAGCGAATGCGGCGCACCGGGTAGCCCAAGGCATGGGCAGACTCAGGGCTCTCGCCCACGCTGCGCAAAATAAGACCTGCACGTGTGCGGTACAAAAACCAAATCAGGGCCGCGGCAAAAACCACCGTGAGGTACACCAGCGGATGTTGGCGAAAGAGCGCAGACCCCACAAACGGAATGTCTGAGAGATAAGGCACCGCGAACTGCTGGCGCTCAGGCATCTTGGCCTGCACATAGGCAATACCTGCAAACGCAGAGAAACCCGCCCCAAACAAACTCAGCGCCAAGCCCGTGGCGTACTGGTTGGTGTTGAGCCAGATGACCAGCCCGCCAAAAATAGCTGCCATGAAAGCACCCGCAGCCATGCCCGCGGCAAAGCCCATTACGTCGCTCCCCGTAGCCACCACGGTGGCAAATCCGGCAATCGCGGCACAGAGCATCATGCCCTCGGCGCCCAAGTTCACAATGCCCGCCTTTTCGTTGATCAAAAGCCCGAGGGAGGCAATCGCCAACACCGTCCCAGCGTTCAGAGTGGCTGCAATCAGCAGTGCGTAGGATTCCATTATTTCTTACCTCCAACGACGGCAAATTTCAGCCGGTAGTTCACCAGCGTGTCGCACGCTAGCAATGAGAACAACAACAAACCTTGGAACACCCCAGTAAGGGAACGCGGCAGGCCCAAGCGAGACTGCGCCAACTCACCACCGATGTAAAACATGCTCATCAGCACGGCGGAAAACACCATGCCTACAGGGTGCAAGCGCCCCACATAGGCCACGATAATGGCCGCAAAGCCGTAGCCTGCGGGCACGTAGGGCGTGAGCTGTCCAATAGGACCGGCCACTTCCAGCGCACCGGCCAAGCCCGCCATCCCCCCTGAGATCAACAGCGCCGTCCACAATGCTCGGCGTGACGAAAAGCCCGCATAGCGCGAGGCCGCAGGGGCCAAGCCGCCGACTTGCTGCGCGAACCCAGCGCGGGTGCGAAACAGGAATACCCAGATACCGGCGACACCGACCAAGGCAAATATCAATCCGATACTGACCCGTGAGCCCTCAAACAAGCGCGGGATACGGGTGACCAAATCAAAGTTTTTGGTCTGGGGAAAGTTGTACCCGTTCGGGTCTTTCCAGGGGCCAAAGACCATGAAACTCAGCACCTGAATGGCCACATACACCAGCATCAAGCTCACCAAAATTTCATTGGCGTTGAACTTGTCACGCAAAAACGCGGTGATACCCGCCCAAAACATGCCACCCAAAACACCGGCCAGCACGATGGGCACCACAATCCATTTGCCCGTGGACTGGTCTGCCATCAAGGCGACACCACTGGCGGCAATCGCCCCCAGCACATATTGCCCTTCCGCACCAATGTTCCACACATTCGAGCGAAAGCACACCGCCAAGCCCAGCGCGATGATGAGCAGCGGAATGGCCTTCACCATCAGCTCGCCCAGCGCATAGCCATTTTTAATGGGGTCCCAGAAAAACACTTGCAAGCCACGCACCGGGTCTTTGCCCAAGATGACAAACAAGACCACACCAATGATCACCGTGAACACCAGGGCCAGCAAAGGCGAGCCGTAGCTCCACGCCTTAGAGGGCTGAGGACGCGCCTCCAGTTTGAGTTGTCGCTTAGCCATGTTGTGCTCCTACCGCGGTAGGCTGTTGCCACAAGCCGCTCATCCATTCACCGATTTTTTCCACTGTTGCATCTGCCACAGCCACCGACGGCGACAGCCGCCCGCGCGCAATCACATGCATGCGGTCGCTCACCTCAAACAGCTCGTCCAGTTCTTCACTGACCACCAGCACGGCGCAGCCTGCGTCGCGCAGGGCCAAGATTTCACCGCGAATTTGCGCAGCAGCGCCCACATCCACGCCCCAGGTGGGTTGCGACACGATAAACAGCTTGGGCTTGGCGTCAATCTCGCGGCCCACAATGAACTTTTGCAAATTGCCGCCCGACAAAGAGCGCGCCACGGCGTGCGGCCCACCGGCCTTCACGTTGTAGCCTTGGATGATGCGCGCCGCATGCTCCTCCAACTGCTTCACGCGAATCCAGCCACCCGCAAAGCGCGGCATAGAAATAGACTCGGTGCGCGTCAGCAGCAGGTTGTCTGCCAAGCTCAGGGACGGCACTGCGCCGCGCCCCAAGCGCTCTTCAGGCACAAAGTGCAAGCCCAGCTTGCGCCGCCCACCGGGGTGCATGCCAGATACATCAATGCCTTCCATGCTCACGCTGCCTTTGGGCGCGCGGCAGTCTTCGCCAGACAGTGCGTAGAGCAACTCTTTTTGGCCGTTGCCCGAAACGCCAGCGATGCCCACCACTTCACCCGCGCGCACTTGCAAGTGGATGCCATCCAGGTCCACGCCAAACTGGTCTTCACGCGGCAAGCTCAAAGACTTGAGCGTCAAAACAGGCTTTCCGGCCGCTTGTGCGCGGTGTTCCAACTGTGGCGGCTCAGCGCCAATCATCATGCGTGAGAGCGATGCGTTGGACTCTTGTGAGGGGTTGCAAACCCCTGTCACCTTGCCGCCGCGCAGCACCGTGCAGGCATTGCAGAGCTCGCGAATTTCATGCAGCTTGTGGCTGATGTACAAAATGCTGCAGCCTTCAGAGGCCAGCTTTTTGAGCACCACAAACAGCTTCTCCACGGCCTGCGGTGTGAGCACCGAGGTGGGCTCATCCAAAATCAGCACCTTGGGGTTGGTCAAGAGTGCGCGAATGATTTCTACCCGCTGCATTTCCCCCACGCTCAAGGTGTGCACAGGGCGCGCGGGATCAATGTCCAAGCCGTATTCCGCTGCTTTGGCGGTGATGCTGGCCGTCACCTGCACCAAGCTCTCGCTCTTGTCCAAACCCAGCCACACGTTTTCAGCCACCGTCATGGTGTCAAACAGGTTGAAATGCTGAAACACCATGCTGATGCCCAAGGCCCGCGCTTCCTTGGGGTTGCGGATATTGACCGCTTTGCCATTGACCATGATCTGACCAGCATCTGGCTTGATGGAGCCATAGATGATCTTCATCAGGGTGGATTTGCCGGCGCCGTTTTCGCCGAGCACCGCATGGGTTTCCCCCGGCATCACTGTGAGCGAAACCTCGCTATTGGCAATCACCGCCGGGTAGGCTTTGGTGATGCCGGTTAATTGAAGTCTGGGGATGGTCATCTTTTTTTTGTCTCACTCGTGTCAAAGCGCTGCAGCAACTGACTTTACTCTCTCGCGCAGCCAACGGCTGGCGCTTGAGGTGTGGGTTCTTTCATGCCACAGCTGGTAGTACATCAACTGCGGGAACGCAATTGGGCAGGGAAGAATCTTCACTGGGAGCGTGTCTACAAAACGCTCGCAATACTGACGCCCGGTGGTCATCACCAGCAAGGTTGATGCCACCATGCTGGGGATCAGGCCAAAGTAAGGGCAGCGCGCCACGATGTTGCGCTGCATGCCAAGGCTTGCCAAATGCTCGTCGATCACCCCTTTGGCGCCGGGGTGCGTAGCTGCCGGGGCAATGTGCTCGGCCTCTAGCCACGCGTTAATGTCCCAGCCACGGCGCGCGGCGGGGTGCTTGTCGGACACCAGACACACCACCTCATCACTAAACAAGCGGCTCAAGTGAAAGTCTTGCGGTGGCGTGGTCCAGTTGCCAATCACCACATCCACATCGCCTTGTGCCAATTGCGCGCGGTAGTCAGACGCGGCCGATAGGGGGTGAATTTCTAGCTCAGCAAACGGTGCTTGCGCTTTGATTTGCGCCACCAAGTGCGGCAAAAACAGGGGGTCTAAATAGTCGCTCGCACCAATGCGAAACGTAATGCGCGACGTGCCAGGCTCAAAGCCCCGCGCATCTGAAAACAGCATCTGTGCGGCACGCAAAATGCTGGCACTGGGCTCTAGCATGCGCAAGCCCGCTTCGGTGGGCACCATGCCTGTGCCGGAGCGGACCAAGAGTGGGTCACCCGCGTAGTCGCGCAACCGTTTGAGCGATGCGCTGACCGCCGGCTGGTGCATGCCCAGTCGGATAGCCGCTCGCGATACGCTTCGTTCAGTTAACACAGTATGCAGAACCTTAATCAAGTGGAGGTCTATCTTGTCGAAAAGCGATTGGTCTCTCATACTGGTCCTTGAATTTTGGCCATATGCTAATGCGTATGGGTTGGCGTAGCGCGCCGATTTACCCTCGCGCTCAAGGAATTTAAGAATGAACACTCAACCTTTGCGATTCATCCGAGGTGGCGAAGTCGTCACCCTCAACGGCATAGAACCCAACCGCACTTTGCTCGAAGTTTTGCGTGAAGACATGCACTGCACCGGCACCAAAGAAGGCTGCGGTGAAGGCGACTGTGGCGCCTGCACCGTGGTGCTTGGCCAAGCCGATGGCGAGCAAGTGAAATACAGCGCAGTCAATAGCTGCATTCGCTTAGCGCACTCTATCGACGGCATGGCCTTGTGGACGGTAGAAGACCTCGCCCAAGACGATGGCAGCTTGCACCCTGCCCAAGAGGCCATGGTGGAGTGCCACGGCTCGCAGTGCGGCTTTTGCACCCCGGGCTTTGTGATGAGCATGTTTGGTATGTACCAAAACAAAACGTGCAAGGGCCAAGCCATCAGCCGTGAAGAAGCACAAGCCGCCCTCTCTGGCAACCTGTGCCGCTGCACCGGCTACCGCCCTATTTTGGACGCCACCCAAGCCATGCAAGCCTTGCCATTGGCGCAAGTCAACGAGGCCGAATTGCTATTGAATTTAGAGCTACTCGCCCAAGAACCACGGGCGCCAGAGGCCAATTCCACCTATCAGTCACCGCAAACACTGCTGGGCTTGCTGCAAGCGCGCGCGCAGTTCCCCGATGCCCAGTTGGTGGCCGGGTGCACCGATGTGGGGCTGTGGATCACCAAAATGCACATGCAGTTTCCGCGCGTGCTAGACACCACCCAAGTGGCCGAGTTGCGCCGCATTGAAGACTACCCCCACCACATCGCCATAGGCGCTGCCGCCACGCTGACCGACGCGTTCGCCGCCTTGGTGGCCGACCGGCCGCAGCTCACAAGCTTTGCCCACCGTTTTGCCGGCTTGCCCGTGCGCAACTCGGGCACGCTAGGAGGCAATGTGGCCAATGGTTCGCCCATTGGCGACTCCATGCCGCTCTTGATTGCGCTGCAAGCCAACGTGGTGCTCATGGCCTACCGCAAGGGCAAAGTGGTCCACCGCGAAATGCCACTAGAAGACCTGTACATCAGCTACCGTAAAAACGTCATGGCGCCCGACGAAGTGCTGGCGTGGATCAAAGTGCCCAAAGCCACCGCTGGCGAAAAGTCTGCGGTCTACAAAATTTCCAAGCGCTTTGAAGACGACATCTCTGCCGTGTGTCTCGCTATCAACCTGCAGATTGACAACGGTGTGGTCACGTCGGCCTCCATCGGTGCAGGCGGTGTGGCCGCCACCCCGGTGCGTGCCCGTAAAACACAGGCTGCGCTACTAGGCCAGCCTTGGACACCAGCCACCGTGCAAGCCGCCATGGCCGTGCTGCGTGCCGAGTTCACACCCATTAGCGATGTGCGCGCCAGTGCCGCCTACCGCACGCAGGTGCTGGGCAACCTCTTGCAGCGCTTCTGGCTGGAAAGCCAAGGCTTGCAGCAAATCGATTTACACAGCCTGCCCCTGGAAGGAGAAGCGGCATGAGCAAACACACCCACACCGCCCCCACTGACACAGGCCCCGCAGCAGGCGTTACCCGCGCCCACGAAAGTGCCCGCGCCCAAGTAGCCGGTGCCGCCACCTACATTGACGACATGCCCGAAGTGCGCGGCACTTTGCACGCCGCGCCCATTTTGTCCACCGTGGCCCATGGCAAGTTGCTCGGTGTGGACAGCAACGCCGCCTTGGCCATGCCTGGCGTGCGCGCTGTGGTCTTGTCGCGCGACATTCCCGGCGACCCCATGTTGGCCGCGTTTGCGGGTGACGAGCCCGTGTTTGCCATCGACACCGTGCAGCACATCGGCCAAGTCATTGGCGTGGTGGTGGCCGACACCGTGATGCAAGCACGCCGTGCCGCGCGCAAGGTCAAACTCCATATCGAAGCCCTGCCCGCCATCCTCACCGTCAAAGACGCCCTGGCCGCCAAGAGCTTTGTGCTGCCCCCGGTGTACGTGAAGCGGGGTGACGCCCAAGCGGCTTTGTCCAAGGCCAAGCACACGCTGAGCGGCACGCTAGAAGTGGGCGGCCAAGAGCACTTTTACCTCGAAGGCCAGGTGGCCTACGTGCTGCCGCTGGAACAAAACCAATGGTGGGTGTACTCCAGCACGCAGCACCCCGGTGAAGTGCAGCACTGGGTGAGCCACGCCTTGGGCATTGACAACCACGCCGTGAAGGTGGAGTGCCGCCGCATGGGCGGCGGCTTTGGTGGCAAAGAAACCCAGGCAGGCCACTTGGCCGTGTGGGCGGCCATTGCGGCCAACAAGCTGCGCCGCCCCGTCAAGCTGCGTCTGGACCGTGACGACGACTTCATGGTCACCGGCAAGCGCCACCCCTTTGCCTACGAATACACCGTGGGCTTTGACGACACCGGGCGCCTGTCGGGCCTGAAACTCATGATGGCGGCCAACTGCGGCTTTAGCGCCGACTTGTCGGGCCCCGTGGCAGACCGCGCCATCTTCCACAGCGACAACGCCTACTTCTTAGAAGACGTAGACATCGCCTCATTCCGCTGCAAGCTCAATACGCAGAGCCACACCGCGTTTCGCGGCTTTGGCGGCCCACAAGGCGTGATCGTGATTGAAAGCATCATGGGTGACATTGCCCGCCATCTGGGCCTGGACCCCATGGATGTGCGTATGCGCAACCTCTATGAGCTAAAGACGCGCAACACCACCCACTACGGCATGCGGGTGGAAGACAACATCCTGCAGCCATTGCTATCACAACTAGAGCATTCTGCGCAGTACCGACGGCGCAAACAGGCTATTTCGGCTTGGAACAAGACCAGCCCCATCATCAAGCGTGGCATCGCGCTCACGCCGGTCAAGTTTGGTATCTCCTTCACTGCCACGCTGTTTAACCAAGCCGGTGCGCTGGTGCATGTGTACACCGACGGCAGCGTGCAGGTGAACCACGGCGGCAGCGAAATGGGCCAGGGCCTGCACACCAAGGTGGCTCAAATCGTGGCCGACGAACTGGGCGTACCCTTCTCGCGCGTACTGTGCACCGCTAGCGACACCAGCAAGATCCCCAACGCGTCCGCCACCGCCGCATCGGCCGGTACCGACCTCAACGGCCGCGCCGCCCAGTTTGCAGCGCGCCATGTGCGCGACAACTTGGCTGCCTTTGTGAGTGGGCTGGACGGCTGCGGCGCAGGTGCGGTGCGCTTTGCAGGCGGCAACATCATGTCGCCCAAGCTCACGCGCAGCTTTGACGATGTGGTGAAACAAGCCTATGCCAACCGCATTCAGCTGTGGAGCGATGGCTTCTACCGCACACCCAAAATTCATTACGACAAAGTAACCCTGAGCGGGCGCCCGTTTTACTACTTTGCCTATGGCGCCGCCTGCACCGAAGTGGCTATCGACACCCTGACTGGCGAGAGCAAAGTGCTCAAGGTGGACATCCTGCATGACGTGGGCCGCTCCATCAACCCCGGGCTGGACGTGGGCCAAATCGAAGGTGCGTTTGTGCAAGGCATGGGCTGGCTCACCACCGAACAACTGGTGTGGAACGACAAGGGCTACCTAGCGACCCACGCGCCCAGCACCTACAAAATCCCCACCGCCGGTGACGTGCCCGCGCACTTCAAGGTAGACCTGTGGCATGAGCCAAACCCAGAAGACAACGTATTTGGCTCCAAAGCCGTGGGCGAGCCCCCATTCATGCTGGCCATCAGCGTGTTTGAAGCCCTGCGCGACGCCGTAGCCCACGCCAAAGGCGGCCAAGCCCCCGTGCAACTCACCGCACCTGCTACTGCTGAAAACGTGTTGAAAGCTTTGGCCGTTTGATACGAGCAAGACTATGAACTGACAACAGTTTGGGTTGACGAAGCCTTAGGCCCATCACCTGCGAGAGGTGATGGGCCTTTTTTTCAATTGCCTTCAAAAAGCTACGAAGAAGAGACTTGACAGCTGAACACCCTGACCCAGCGCCCGCTGCACCTAGCGCCGCGAAGCGGCGACCTGCTGCTGCAGGTGGGCGACATGCAAGCTGATAGGCCGCATGTGAAGCCTGGTGGGTGAACTCGTGTTCATGTCCAACGGATTCTGTCGGCTACAGCTGTGCGACCGCCAGCACAACCAATTCAGCTGCACGCTGGACCTCGCGCTCTGAGTTGAAGCGTACTTCGATCCACGGTGAACCTGCAGCCCGCAGCGGGTGATGTACTGACCCTACAGGGTGTGACAGCTCCAAGGACGAAATGACCTTCTTTGTTAGGCGCAGGTCGAGCTCGTTGTCATGGTGGAAGTGTGCGAACTCCCTCCCTCGGAAGAAAAGGGCAGCGCCCCCTGCAACCGGGGATGGCTCAACTGTCACGCCCTCTACAGAGGCGAGCAACTGAAGCAACTGTTGCTTGAATACGGTCATGGTTTGACGAAGATCGAGACTTCTGAACGGCGGAGCTGAATGGGTGTGGACTGTTCTGCCCAACTCCTAAGCTGAGCCGCTAGCAGCGGATGTGCACTGACGGCCCCCAATGAAATGGGGGCCTGAAGCGGCCCGCCGTTGCGATGCGACGCCATCGACTGGTTCGGCGTCATGCCCTGCGCGAATGACGGGCAACGTACTGCTGCAACACGCCATCCATGCGCGACTGCCAACCTTCGCCTGTTGACTTGAAGTACGCCACAACCTCGGGGCTGTACCGGACAGAGACAAGCAACTTCTTGTTGTCAGATTTGGGCCTACCGCGCACCGCCTTGAGCGGAACCATGGCCTGCAACTGCTTCGGGGTTAGGGGTTGTGCATCTGGGTCGGCCTTGGCAGCAACCGTAATGGCTTTGTCTTCAGCCACGGTCGGCATGACAACCGCTGGCCGTTTAGGTACTTTTGACATAGTGCTTCACCTCACGTCGATTGGCCTTGCGCAAACTGATGATCCTGCGGGCATCATCACGATCCACAAACGCCACGTAGTACAGAATTCCCGTATCCGGTGCGAGAGCGATCATGCGCAACTCACCATATTCATACCGATCATCAACCCACACCAGAGCGTGCTCCCAGTCAAGCGCCGATGCCACAGCAAGTGACAGGCCATGCTTCTCTTGATTGGACGCGTCTTTGGCTGGGTCGAACTCAATTCGCATTCTTAATTGTAGCTACAACAATTAAGCCAAGCAACCGGCGGTGCTGCATTTGGTGTAGACGAACGTTGGAATTCAGCGACTGCCGAAGGCAGTCCGTTTGAATGATGGATTAGCCACCTGCGAGCCCGAACGCCGCAAGAACAAGCTTTACCACTGCGGTCGCGGCAGCACCAAGAACTGCATATAAGGCCTTGCGCTTCCAAGAATTGGCCTTTTCGAACGACTCTCTGAGCTTGCCGAACTCAGCGGACTGTTCAGCTATCGTTTTGCTGAGAGAAGCAATGGCGTCGGCATGATCGGGAACCGAAGACATGAGTTCCACAATTTGATTTGCATCGAGCGGAACCTCTTTATCACCGACTCGGCGAAAGTAGCCTTCTGGGGAGGCAATTGGGATCTTGGATTTCTTTACCTCTAGAACACCAAGGAGCTTTCCTCCCAGCTCTATCGAGTAATAAGAAAGCTCGACTTTTCCGTTTAGCCGCTCCTTGGTCTTTTGAACAAACTTCTCAAAACGCGCTATGTCTGTTCCGATGATTGTGTTTGGCTCTCTTATGCCAACGATCAAAGTGCCGCCAATCGTGTTTGCGAACCCTGATATCAGACGCGACAGACTCTCGGGAAATGGCGTACTGACCCTGAACTCAACTGAAGGGCTTTCGCCCTGGTTGAGCAACCGCTCGATGTCTTGTGGTGTGTGCATTAAGGTGGCTAACGTAATACCCAGAGCACCAGTGGTACTCCATAAACTGGCTGATGCTCGATATTCTGGTCATCAACCCCTCCATAAAGTGGCTTGCAACCTCACTTTATCTATCTTTCGACTTTGTTAAATGGATATCGATATTCTGGCAGATCAACCGAGACCCGCGGATGCAAAAGCTCGCCCCTAGCCAAGTGAGATTCAAATTGGACGGACCAGCCCAAGTTCAGAGAATGCTGCAAATGCGAAGCCTAACTCTATCTGTTGTACAACGCTAACTAGCGCCCCAACAGCCATTTGCCGATACTCGCAACTGTGCTCCCCAGCTTGATGATTGCCGCAATCACTTAGTGCACAACCTTCCGACGTCGCGGGGAACACCGATCAGCGACGTACATTAAAAATAGACTGAAAAAGTTTGCAGGGCATTGGCAATTACTGGGGCAACTTTTGGCAGTTCTTCAGTCAGTGTTCAGCACCTATTTGCCACAAATGAAGGAAATGGCCATTTCAGCCTTTAGCGCCCATGGGTATTGCGCATACAGCTATTACTTATATAGCACCCAACCACAAACAAGCGCAGGCACGAGATTGACCCCAGCTCTTTCGAATGGCTAAAAATGATCACAAATTTGCAAAATGAAGCAAATATTCATCATTTGACTTAATTTGTGATCACAAATACCATTGCGGCCAATTTAACCACCGGCCATAGCCATGAGCGACAGCATTACCCAGTTTTTGAGCGACAACCGTATCCATGAGGTGGAGTGCGTGATACCCGATATGACGGGGATTGCGCGGGGCAAGATCTTGCCTAAGGACCTGTTTTTGCAAGCGGGCGAGATGCGCCTGCCCAAGAGCGTGCTGCTCAACACCGTGAACGGCCAGCAGCCGGACAACGGCCCGTTTGTGGGCGAGACGGACCCCGACATGGTGTGTATGCCCGATGTGAGCACGGTGCGCATCGTGCCTTGGGCGGCGGAGCCCGTGGCCGTGGTGATTCACGATTGCCAAGAATTCGATGGCTCGCCGGTGCACCTGTCGCCGCGCGCGGTGCTGCGCCATGTGGTGTCTTTGTACGAGGCGCAAGGCTGGCGCCCGGTGGTGGCGCCTGAGATGGAGTTTTACCTGGTGGCCCGCCAACAAAACCCGCACGAGCCACTGCAGCCGCCCTTGGGCCGCACAGGCAAGCCCGAGGCGGGGCGGCAGTCGTACTCCATTGACGCGGTGAATGACTTTGACCCGTTTTTTATGGAGCTGTCGCAGTTTTGCGGCGTGCACCGCTTGGGAGTGGAGACGCTGATTCACGAAGCGGGTGCGGGCCAGATGGAGATTAACTTCTCGCATGGCGACCCTATGGATTTGGCCGACCGGGTGTTTTTGTTCAAGCGCACAGTGCGTGAAACGGCGCTGCGCCACGGCATTTTTGCGACCTTCATGGCCAAGCCCATGGAGCGCGAGCCCGGCAGTGCCATGCACATTCACCAAAGCATTGTGGATGCGCACACCGGCGACAACATCTTCAGCCTGGCCGATGGCTCGGCTAGCGCGCACTTTGCCCACTACATTGGCGGGCTGCAAAAGTATGTGCCCCAGGTCATGCCCATGCTGGCGCCCTATGTGAACTCATACCGGCGGCTATCGCGCTTTATGTCGGCGCCCATCAATGTGCAGTGGGGCCACGACAACCGCACCTGCGGCATACGCATACCCAAGTCATCACCGCAAGCGCGACGGGTTGAAAACCGCGTGCCCGGTGTGGATGTGAACCCCTACCTAGCCATGGCGGCCACGCTGGCCTGTGGCTACCTGGGCATGATGGAAAAAATCAAACCCTCAGACCCCATGGACAGCAGTGCTTGGAACTTGGATTACGAGCTGCCCAACCACCTGCAAGACGCCATCACGCGCATGCGCCAATGCGATGCCTTGTCCTCGGTGCTGTGGCCTGAGTTCACCACGGCGTTTTGCGCGGTTAAGGAGCTGGAATACGCCACCTACAACCGCGTCATCAGCTCGTGGGAGCGTGAGCATTTGTTGCTGTTGGTTTAAGGAGCACCACCATGTCACACACTGCTACCCGCAACGGGCTTTCTGACGCCAACTTGCAGCGCATGGCCGAGCGCGAACGCGCCCACTTCGTTGCCAACAACCCACGCTCACAAGCCTTGGCGGCGCAGGCTGCACCGCACTGGCTGTTTGGTGTGCCGCTGCACTGGATGAACGACTGGTCCACCCCCTTTGCCTTGCACGTAGCCCATGCCCACGGTGCCTTGGTCACCGATGTAGACGGCCACACCCGCGTGGATTTTTGCCTGGGCGACACCGGCGCCATGTTTGGCCACGCGCCCGCCCCGGTGGTGCACGCGGTGCAAACCCAAATGGCCAAGGGCTGCACCACCATGCTGGCCACGGCCGATGCGGCTTGGGTAGGCGCAGAGCTAGCCCGCCGTTTTGGCCTGCCCATGTGGCAAAGCGCCATGACCGCCAGCGACGCCAACCGCTTCTTGCTGCGCTGGGTGCGCGCCGCCACCGGGCGCAAAAAGTTGCTGGTGTTTAACGGCTGCTACCACGGCACGGTGGATGACGTGTTTGTGGACTTGGTCGGCGGCAAGCCGCAGCAACGCGACAGCTTGCTAGGCCAGGTGCAAGACCTCACCCAATACACCGTGGTGGTGGAGTTCAACGACCTGGCCGCGCTAGAGGCAGCGCTGGCGGCTGGCGACATTGCCTGTGTGCTGGCCGAGCCGGTGATGACCAACATTGGCATGGTGCTCCCCGAGCCCGGGTATTGGGAGGCCGCGCAAGCCCTCATACGCCAACATGGCGCCATGCTGATCTTGGACGAGACCCACACCCTGAGCAGCGGCCCCGGCGGCTATGCAGCCACCCACGGCCTGAAGCCCGATGCCTTGGTGTTCGGCAAGCCCATAGGTGGTGGTGTGCCCTGCGCGGTGTACGGCTTTAGCGCAGAGCTGGCCCAGCGCGCGATGCAAGCCAAGCGCGATGCGCCGCCCGGCCACTCGGGCATAGGCACCACGCTCACCGCCAATATGCTGGCCATGGCCGCCATGCGCGCTACCTTGGGCGAGGTAGCTACCGACACTGCCTTTGCCCACATGCTGCAACTGGCGGGCGCCATGGCAGAGGGCTTGCGCGCCAGCATTGCCCGCCACAGCCTGCCCTGGTGCGTGACGCAGGTAGGTGCGCGCTGCGAGTTTCAGTTTGCGGCGCAGCCACCGCGTAACGGCACGCAGGCGGAACACATGCTGGACTCCGAGCTAGAGCAACTGATTCACCTTGCGCTGCTCAACCGCGGTGTGATGATCACGCCGTTTCACAATATGCTGCTGGCAAGCCCCGCCACCACCATGGCCGATGTGCACAGCCTGCTGAGCGCGTTTAACGATGTGCTGGCCAAGCTAACTGCACCTTAAAGCCTTACCCTGTTTGACCCCCATGAGCCAGCCCGCCACCACCAACCAAGAGCACACTACCTACGCCACGCTGCGCCAGTGGATCACGGTGGGCAAGTTTTTGCCCGGCGAGCGGCTCAAGATTCGGGACGTCGCTGCAGACTTAGGCATTGGCGTCATGCCCGTACGCGCGGCGCTGCAGCGGTTGGCGGCCGAAGGCGCACTCAGCTACAGCCCTAACCGGGGTGTAGCTGTGCCCAAACTCACGCGGGCTGAGTTTGACGATGTGCTGCAAAACCGCTTGCTCTTGGAGGGTGAAGCGGCAGAGCGCGGTGCCCTGCGCGCCAGCGATGCCGACCGCTCTGCCCTGCAGGCGCTGCTAAGCGAGATGGAAGCAGCACTGAAGGCGGGGGACGCCAAAGGCTACCTAGACGCCAATGAAGACTTCCATGTGCGGCTGTACCAAGCCGCAGGCTCCCCCACCCTGATGGACCTGATTGAAACCGTGTGGCTCAAAGTTGGGCCGCTGTCCAACCAACTGTTTGAAGACCCGCAAGCTAGCCATGTGCTCAACGATGCGCATGTGGACTTGGTGCGTGCCCTAGAAACCCGCAATGGCGCGGCGGCGCGGCGGGCCATTGAGCGTGACTTGTTTGTAGCCGGACAGTTTTTACGCCAGCGCTGCGAGGCTTGAACGCCGGAGTCTGAGTCAGACCAAAGATTGGGGCCGCTCAATCATCTGCTGGTAGACCATGCTCTGCAGAATCATTTGGTCATTAGCGGCCAAATTGTTGAACTCCAAGCCAAAGTGCGCCAGCGATGAGCCGCCTTGGTTCAGCACCTCGTCACCAAACACGGCACGCACGGTGGCCACCAGCGACAGATGGGCTTCAATGTTGTGCAGCTTGAGTTTGAACGACAGGCGAATGCTGTCACCGGGTACTGCCAAGTTGCGCCGGGCGTCTAGCAAAGCACCGTTGGCGCTGAGGTTGGAGATCACACCGGGCAAATCATGGCCGCCTTCTTTCTCGGTGTTGACCTTGGCAATGATTTTGGTTTTGACGCGTGGCGCCTTGCGGATCACGGTGCCCTGCACTTCCTTGGGAAAGGTGATGTGCAAGTAGGGGTACGGCAGCTTGCACACCCGCTGCACATCGCACGCAAAGCCAAAGGCGTTTTGGCTAGAAAACACCCGCATGACCAACTGGTCGCCCTCGATGAGCTGCAAGCGCACGGCATTGGCAGTGGCGGGCGTGGTGACCAACATGCTCACATCAGGCACATAGCCAATCAGACGCACGGCGCAGCGCTCGACGGACAACTTGGTAGGCGGCTGGGCCTGCAAGCGGTCGCCCACCTTCAGGTTCATGGCCTCAAATGGGAACGTGGTTTTGGTGGCTTCGGCGCTGGCGTCTGCAGGCGGCAGCTCTGGCAAGGGCTCTAGTGGGACGGGGGCAGCCTGCAAGGCATCGTCAGAGTGGTCGGCAGGTTCGGGGCTCAGGCTCATTCAGTAAGGGGCGCAATGGCGTCATACGGGGTAAAGGGTGCACACATCATTAGGCCAAGCGGCAGTGGCGTCAATAGCAAGGCTCACCCTAGAGCGCTGGTGCAGCCAATGCACCACAAAGGTCGCTAGTCCCTGTGGTCGCTCTGCCCCAGCGGGTAGCGCGGACTACAGCCCCGCGAGCCTGCGCAGGCCAGGTGGGTCCACCAAATTCAGCACACGCCCAGAGCCGCTGATGAGGCGGCGCTCCCTGAGGTGGCGCAGCGCGCGCGACAAGGTCTCAGGCGCAATGCCGAGTTGCGCCGCAATAGCGCGCTTGCGCAGTTGCAGTTGCACTGCACAGTCCCCTTGTGCCGTTTCACTGGCGTTGCGCAGCAGCCATTCAGCGCAGCGGGCTTCCGCGTCTTTGGCCAAGCGACTCACTGCCATCTCAAGCTGCTGCCGGTGTGAATTCACCAGGTCACCCAGCACGCCACGCAGAGGTGGGCCATCACTGGCGAGGGTCGCGTGGAAGTCTGCCAAGGCCACACGGCGCAGCATCACCGGCCCCAGCGCTACCGCATCTACGGCGCTGGGCAGAGACAGCAGGGCTTGACTTGCGTCGAGCCACGCAGGGCCATCCACCGTGCCAAGTTGGTGCTCCAAGCTTGCGGGAACGTCTGGGTTATTGGCAGCGCGCACGGTAGGTAGTACGCCAAGCGCCACCCGCCCCGACACCACATAGACGGCATGCTGCTGCGCCTCGCCACGGCGCTGCAAAACCGCGCCAGCGGCGTAACGCTCGAGGTCTGCAAAAACAGGCGGAGTAAGGCTTCGTACCAACATGCCCCGCACTGTGCCGTGCAGGCACGGCGCTTGTTTTGATAGAGATCAAACTTCACGCAGGCCCTGCCTCGGAGCACGGCCCAGCCTTGATGCGGCGCAAACTCAGCGCATCAGAGCACCAAAATGGCCCTGAAATCATTCACGTTTGTAAAGGTCGGGCCGGTGATAAACAAAGCGCCCAAGGGGTCGAAGTAACCATAGGCATCGTTGCGGTCTAGGTAGTCATCTAGCTTCATGCCCTTGGCTTGCGCTTGCTGCAAGGTGGTGGGCGTGACAAATGCGCCTGCGTTGTCTTCCACGCCGTCAATGCCGTCCGTATCCGCCGCCAAGGCCCACACACCCGGCTGGCCTTGCAGCGCTTGGGCCAGCCCCATACAGAACTCGCCTGCGCGCCCGCCCCGCCCCTTGGCGGCACCCGGCGCGCGTGGGCGCAAGGTGACTGTAGTTTCGCCGCCGCTCAAGATCACACACGGTTTGGCAAAAGGCTGCCCGCTGCGGGCCACTGACCTCGCCAAAGCCGCGTGTACCTTGCCCACCTCGCGCGACTCACCTTCTATCTCGTCGCTCAGCACATAGGCCTGCACGCCCGCAGCGCGCGCGGCCTGCGCGGCGGCTTGCAGCGACTGCGCAGGTGTTGCCATCATGTGAACTTCGTGGCCAGCAAACACCGCGTCGCCGGGCTTGGGAGTTTCCAAGGCGCCACTGCGGAGTTGCTGTGCCAAGGCCTCGTCTATCGCAATGCCGTAGCGCTGCAATATGGCCAGCGCTTGGGCGCAGGTGCTGGGGTCAGGCACGGTGGGGCCGCTGGCAATGACGTCAGGCTCGTCACCCGGAACATCGCTAATCAGCAGTGTGACCACCCGGGCCGGGGCGCAGGCTGCTGCCAAGCGCCCACCCTTGATGCCTGAGAGGTGCTTGCGCACGCAGTTCATCTCTTGGATGGTGGCGCCGCTGGCGAGCAGGGCCTTGTTGATGCGTTGTTTGTCTTCCAAAGACACGCCGCCGCCCTCCCACTGCGCGGGCAGCGTGAGTAAGGAAGAGCCGCCGCCAGAGATCAGGCAAATCACCAAATCGTTTTCAGTCAGGCCGCGCGCAATTTCCAAGATGCGCTGGGCGGCGGCCAAGCCTGCAGCGTCGGGCACAGGGTGGGCGGCCTCCACCACTTCAATGCGACAGGGCGGCAAGTTTGCGCTGCGCGGCGGCGTGTGCTCGTAGCGTGTAACCACCAAACCCTCCAAGGGCTGGTCTTGCGGCCAAGCGGCATCCAATGCATGGGCCATGGCGCCGCCCGCTTTGCCAGCGCCCAGCACCACCGTGCGCCCCCCTTTAGCTGGTGGTTGGGGCAAATAGCTGGCAGTATGTTGCGCAGGCAAAGCCCGCTGCACTGCCACGCCGTACAAATAGGCCAAAAAGCCTTGGGGATCGGTCTGGGGATCGGCACATGGCGCTTCCAAAGCGACGGACGTGGGGTTGGAAGGGTTTGTCATGGTTGGTTATAAATTATGTTTTGTATACAATCAGTGTATGCACATTTTGGCATTTTGACAAAGACAAAAATGACAACTCTCCTGATTCACAAGGCCCGCTGCGTCGCCACGTTTGACCACGCTGACCCTACGCTTGCCACCGAGCTGCGCGACGCCAGCATTCTGATTCGGGACCACCGCATCGAGTACATAGGCCCCAGCAGCGGCCTGCCGCAAGGAGCCTTGCAAGCCGATGAGGTGATTGACGCCAGTGGCCACTTGGTCACACCGGGCTTGGTGAATACCCACCACCATATGTACCAGAGCCTGACGCGCGCCATCCCCAGTGTGCAAAACGCAGAGCTGTTTGGTTGGCTGCGCGGCCTGTACCCCATCTGGGCGGGCCTCACGCCAGAGATGGTGCATGTGAGCACCCAAATTGCTATGGCAGAGCTGCTGCTCTCGGGCTGCACCACCAGCAGCGACCACCTCTACATCTACCCCAACGGCGTGAAGTTGGACGACAGCATTCACGCCGCCCAAGACATCGGTATGCGCTTTGTGGCTACGCGCGGCAGCATGAGCGTGGGCCAAAGCAAAGGGGGCCTGCCCCCGGACCGCGTGGTGGAAGACGAAGCCTTCATCCTCAAAGACACGCAGCGCCTGATTGAAACCTTTCACACCACGGACCACGGCAGCATGGTCAACGTGGCGGTGGCACCCTGCTCGCCCTTTAGCGTGAGCCAAGACCTGATGCGCGAATCGGCCCTGCTGGCCCGCCGCTACGGTGCGCGCTTGCACACCCACTTGGCCGAAAACGACCACGACCTGGCCTACAGCCGTGAGAAGTTCAACTGCACGCCCACGCAATACGCCCAAGACCTGGGCTGGCTGGGCAGCGATGTGTGGCACGCCCACTGCGTGAAGCTCGACGACGAAGGCATCAGCCTGTTTGCCGCCACCCGCACCGGCGTGGCGCACTGCCCTTGCAGCAATATGCGCCTGGCCAGTGGTATCGCGCCGATTCGCCGCATGCTCAATGCCGGCGTACCTGTGGGTTTGGGCGTAGACGGCAGCGCCAGCAACGACGCGGCCCATATGGTCAACGAGGCACGCCAAGCCATGTTGCTGGCCCGCGTGGGCCGTGCCATGCAGCCACCAGAAACCCGCCTGCTGGCCAACGGCGAACGCAAAACCTTTTTTGGTTGCGACCTGGGCCCAGCAGAGATGACCGCACGCGATGTGCTCAGCGTGGCCACCCGCGGCGGGGCCCAAGTGCTGGGCCGCAGCGACATTGGGCACTTGGCGGTGGGCATGTGTGCGGACCTGGTGCTGTTTGACCTGAACACCCTGAGCTTTGCCGGTGGCGCGGTTCACGACCCCATTGGCAGCCTGCTGCTGTGCGCCAGCCCGCAGGCGGACTATACGGTCGTGAACGGCAAAATAGTAGTGCGCCAAGGCCAGCTGGCCACCGTGGACCTGGGGCCGCTGATGGAGCGGCACAACGCCATGGCGATGCAACTGGCGCAAGCGGCGGCGTAATCTAGGCCAGCAGGCAGCAATAACGCAGACGCTCCTAAAATGGGAGCATCTTGCGCAACATGCATGGGCGCTAGAGGCCAATTTAGTTAAATAACTATAGGCATAAGAAACAACTTAGCGTACCAGGCAGGGGCGCTTGGGATCGAACTTCCAGCCGGGGATCAGGTACTGCATGGCCATCGCGTCGTTGCGTGCGCCCAAGCCGTGCTGGAGGTAGAGCTGGTGGGCTTTTTCCACTTCAACCATGTCCAACTCCACACCCAAACCGGGCGTGGTGGGCACCGCAATTTGGCCGCCCACAATCTGCAGCGGGTCTGTGGTCAGGCGCTGGCCGTCCTGCCAGATCCAATGGGTGTCAATGGCTGTGACCTTGCCGGGTGCAGCGGCCGCGACATGGGTGAACATGGCCAGCGACACGTCAAAGTGGTTGTTGGAATGCGAGCCCCAGGTCAGGCCCCAGGTCTGGCAGACCTGCGCCACGCGCACCGAGCCCTGCATGGTCCAGAAATGCGGGTCAGCCAAGGGAATGTCCACCGACTGCAAGGCCAGCGAATGCGCCAGCTCGCGCCAGTCGGTGGCAATCATGTTGGTGGCAGTGGGCAGGCCGGTGGCGCGGCGGAACTCAGCCACGACTTCGCGGCCGGAAAACACGCCTTCGGCACCGCAGGGGTCTTCGGCGTAGGCCATCACGCCATGCAGGTCACGGCACAGGCGCACCGCGTCATTCAACAGCCAACCGCCGTTCGGGTCCAGGGTGATGCGGGCTTGGGGGAAGCGGGCATGCAGGGCGCGGATGGCCTCCACCTCTTCTTCGCCGCGCAGCACACCGCCCTTGAGCTTGAAATCCTGAAAGCCGTAGCGCGCAAAAGCGGCCTCGGCCAAACGCACCACGCCGTCGGCGTCCATGGCTTTCTCGTGGCGCAGGCGCTTCCAGTCATCTGCCTGATCCGGCTCGCTGATGTAGGGCAAGTCAGTCTTCTGGCGGTCGCCCACATAGAACAGGTAGCCCAGCACCGCGACGCTGCTGCGCTGTTGGCCGTCACCCAACAAGGCCGCCACCGGCACGCCCAGGAATTTGCCCAGCAAATCGAGCAAGGCACTTTCCACCGCGGTGACCGCATGAATCGCCACGCGCAGGTCAAAGGTCTGCAGGCCACGCCCCTCGCTATCGCGGGCGGCAAAGGCTTCGCGCATGCGGTTGAGGATGGCGTTGTAGTTGCCAATCGACTGGCCCACCACCAAGGAGGCAGCATCTTCCAGCGTCTGGCGGATCTTCTCGCCGCCGGGCACTTCGCCCACACCGGTGTTGCCGCTGCTGTCGGTCAGGATGACGATGTTGCGGGTAAAAAACGGTGCGTGGGCACCGCTCAGGTTCATCAGCATGCCGTCATGGCCGGCAACCGGAATGACGCGCAGAGCAGTCACCACAGGGGCGCCGCGCACAGAGGGGTTTTCAGACGAAGTCATGGTCAATCTCCATTGCGGGGCGCTCGGAATGGAAGGATGGGTGGCGCCCCTACAGATCAGTCATCATACAACTAAACCGCGTCAGCCTGCGACTTTCTCAACCGGTCTTTGCTGTTGGCCAAGTGGGTGCGCATGGCCGCGCGGGCGGCATCTGCATCTTGGTTGCGGATGGCGTTGAAGATGTATTCGTGCTCACCATGCACGCGCCGCAAGTAGGCCAGGCGCCCTTCCGGCGCGCTGCTGGCGGTGTTGATGCGCGTGCGCGGAATGATCATGGTACCCAGGTAGGTCATCAAATCCGCAAAGTGGCGGTTGCCTGTGGCCTTGGCAACTTCCATGTGAAAGCTGAAGTCAGAAGGCACGGCATCCGAGTCTTCTTCAATGGATTTTTGGAACGCATCCAGCATGGATTGCATGGCCTGCAAGTTGGCCTCGGTGCGGCGCTGCGCGGCAAGGCCAGCCGCCTCGGTTTCCAGTGAAATACGCAGTTCCAGCAGGGCAATGACGTCGGCGACGGTGGCAAAGTCCACATCTGCGATTTGAAAATTCGTACTACTGGGAGGCAGCAGCGCAAAGGTGCCAACGCCATGCCGCGTTTCCACCAAACGGTTGGCTTGCAAGCGGGAAATAGCCTCGCGCACCACGGTGCGGCTGACATCAAAACGCCCCATGATTTCTGTCTCCGTGGGCAGTTTGTCGCCAGGCTTGATGCCGCCTTCTCGAATACTGAGCGCCAGGCTCTCCACAACTTCATTGACCAGGCCTTTGGCCCGCCGTGGGCGTACTTCCTCGTGCTTTTCAGCCATTGCAGCAGATGCACTCGGCATCCTAGGGGTTTGCACTAGGTCCATAGAAAAATCCTTGACGCGGTCTCAACACTGGGCACAATCTAACACATCAGACAACGTATGACTGACCATTAAACTCTCATTTTCATGACAATTAAAGTACACCACACTTTGCTAATGACCGGTGCCGCAGGCGGCTTGGGCACAGCCATGCGGGACCGTTTGAAGGCCAATTGCGAGGTGTTGCGCCTCTCTGACCGCCAAGATTTTGGCCCTGCCCGTGCAGGCGAAGAGATGATGCTGGCGGATTTGGCCAATGCGCAACAAGTAGACGCCGCTGTAGACGGCGTGCAGGCCATCGTGCACTTTGGCGGCATGTCGGTCGAAGGACCGTTTGAGCCCATCCTGCAGGCCAACATTCTGGGTGTGTACAACTTATACGAAGCCGCACGCAAGCATGGGGTAAAGCGCGTGGTGTTCGCCAGTTCTAACCATGTCACGGGTTTTTACAAGCAAAGCGAGACCATCACCCTCAACCACCCTGCCCGCCCTGACAGTCTGTACGGCGTGAGCAAAGCCTTTGGTGAAGACCTCTCGCGCATGTACTTTGACCGCTATGGCATTGAAACCGCGTGCCTGCGCATCGGCTCCTCCTTTGCGGAGCCACGCGACCGCCGCATGCTGGCGAGCTGGCTCAGCTTTGACGACTTGCACCGCTTGGTCACCGCCTGCCTGACCACGCCGGTGCTCGGGCACACCGCCATCTTTGGCGTATCCGACAACGCGGTCGCTTGGTACGACAACGCCGCCGCACGCCATGTGGGCTTTGTTCCACAAGACAGCTCTACGCCGTTTCGCGAAGCCGTGTATGCACGCACGCCAGAACCCGATGTCACAGACCCGGCGGTCATTTACCAAGGCGGCGGCTTCCTGTTTCAGGGCGAGCCCATGACCGCGCATTTGGCCCAGCCCAAGAAGTCTTGAGGCACCGGGTGAATCCAACATCAACCCCTTGGCACCTTGCCAGCACCACCCGCGACACAGTGGGCGAGTGCCCTGTGTGGCATGTGGCGACCCAAGCGTTGTTTTGGGTAGACATTGAAGGCCAGCGCATCCATCGCCTCGATTGGGCGAGTCGCCAACAGGCCAGTTGGAGCGTCCCCGAGCGTGTGGGCTGTATCGCGATGAGCACCCGGGGCACGGTGATTGCCGCCATGGAATCGGGGATCTTTGAACTGGCCCTCACCGATGCGCCAACAGCACAGGTCACGCGCTTGGCAACGGTTGCACACCCCCAAGCCAATATGCGCTTCAACGACGGCCGCTGCGACGCGCAAGGCCGCTTCTGGGCGGGCACCATGGTGCAAGACATGCGCTTGGCAAGCCCCGCAGGTGGCATTTACTGTTTTGACGAAAACGGCTTGCGTGGCCCATTGCTGCAGGGCTACATCACGCCCAACGGAATGGCATTTAGCCCTGAGGGCAACACCGCCTATCTGTCTGACTCACACCCCACGCGCCTGAAGATTTGGCAGCACAGCTTCAATGGCACCGATGGAAGCTGGGGCCCTCAGGTGGAGTGGGTCAACATGGCAGAGCACCCGGGACGCCCGGATGGTGCGGCCGTGGATGCTGACGGTTGCTACTGGATTTGCGGCATTGACGCGGGCCAGCTCCACCAATTCAGCCCGCAAGGCGAGTTGCTGCAATCCATTGCGCTGCCCATGAGCAAACCCACCAAATGCGCGTTCGGTGGTCCAGAGCTACGCCACCTGTTTGTGACATCTCTGCAACCCGCAGCGCCCACCCAAGGATTCGACGCTTCGCTCGACGGTGCCCTGCTGGTGCTAGAGCCCGGCGTACAGGGCCTGCCCGAACCACTGTTTTCCCGTTTTCCCGTCCGTTAAATCAACTATTCCCCTAGAGGAGACACGCATGAAACTCGTACCCACCGTCTTGGCCGCTGCAGTGGCCGCATTGAGCTTGGCAGCCCACGCTACCGAATTCAAGTCTGCCGACATCCACAACTCGGACGACTACCCCACCGTGACCGCCGTCAAATTCATGAGTGAAGAGCTCAAGAAGACCTCGGGCGGCAAGCACAGCATCAAAGTGTTCAACAAGGGCGCTTTAGGCACCGAGAAAGAAACCATCGACCAGGTGAAGATCGGCGCGCTGGACATGGTGCGCGTCAACATCAGCCCTATGAACTCGGTGTGTGCCAAGACCAACATCCCGGTGCTGCCTTTCTTGTTCCGCTCGGTAGAACATTTGCACAAAGTGCTGGACGGCCCGATTGGGGAAGAAATCGCCAAGGACTGTGAAGCCGCAGGCTTTGTGCTGCTGGCTTACTACGACTCCGGCTCACGCTCCATTTACAGCAAGAAACCCGTGAAGTCCGTTGCCGACACCAAGGGCATGAAAATCCGCGTGCAACAGTCCGACCTGTGGGTGGCCGTGGCCGGTGCCATGGGTGCCAACCCCACCCCCATGCCCGCTGGCGAAGTGCTCACAGCCCTGAAGACGGGCTTGGTAGACGCGGCTGAGAACAACTACCCGTCTTACGGCTCCGGCTTCCGCCATTTTGAGGCCGCGAAGTACTACAACAAGACCGAGCACTCCATGGCGCCTGAGGTGCTCTTGTTCTCCAAAATCTCATGGGACAAGCTGCCTAAGGGCGAGCAAGACCAAGTGCGCGCGGCCGCCAAGGCGTCTATCGCCTTCAACCGCCAAGCCTGGGCTGCCTACGAGAAGAAAGAGTTTGAGATGGTGAAAGCCGCCGGCACAGAGATTGTGGAAGTGGACAAAAAGTCCTTCCAGGACGTCATGGGCCCGGTGTACGACAAGTTTGCCAATACCCCTGACCTCAAGCGCTTGGTGAAGGCCGTGCAAGACACGAAGTAAGCGGCGACCTCGCGACCTCCTGGCACAGCGCCGGGAGGCGTCCATTTTTCACTGGAGCTTTTATGTACACCCGCTTCTGTGCCACCCTGTCCAAGCTCAGTCTGATGCTTGCGGTGGCGGGCCTCATCGTGTTGATCGCCTGCGTGCAATACCAGGTCATCGGGCGCTATGTGTTCAACGACACGCCCACCTGGGCCGAGGCTTTGGCCCTGCTGCTTGTGCTCTACATCACCGCGCTGGGCGTGGCCGTGGGCGTGCGCGACGCGGGCCACATCGGCATGGATTCCATCATCAGCTTGCTCCCCGACAGCCTGCGTTTGAAGCTGGAAATCGTGATCCATGTGCTTGTGGGCATTTTCGGCGCGCTGATGGCCTACAACGGCTATATCTGGGCCGCCCTGAAGTGGAACGACCAGAAGCCCATGCTGCCCATTCCCTCCAGCATGGACTACGTACCCCTCATCATCGCCGGCGTGTTGGTGGTGCTCTTTACGATTGAACATGTGATTGCCCTCGTGCAGGGCAAGGAAGTGGTGCCGTCATGGAACTGACTATTTTGGGTGTGAGCTTCGGCTTGCTGTTGCTGATCGGCGTGCCTGTGGGCTTTGCCGTGGGCCTGTCATCGGTGGCTACCATCATTGCTGCCGGCTTACCGGTCGCCGTGGTGTTCCAGAAGATGGTGGGGGGCATGCAGGTGTTCTCCTTTCTGGCGATTCCCTTCTTCGTGTTTGCCGGTGAACTAATGCTGCATGGCGGCATTGCCCAGCGCATCGTGCGCTTTGCCAACAGCCTGGTGGGCCACGTGCGTGGTGGTTTGGGCATGTCCAACGTATTGGGATGTACCTTGTTCGGCGGTGTGGCCGGATCACCGGTGGCCGACGTGTCCGCCATGGGCTCGGTCATGATTCCCCTGATGAAAAAGGAGGGCTACGACACCGACTACGCGGTGAACGTGACCACCCACGCCTCCCTGGTGGGTGCACTGATGCCGACCAGCCACAACCTGATTCTTTACACACTGGCCACCGCTGGCATTGCGTCGGTGAGTGTGCTTGGAATGATCTTGGCCTGCGTGGTACCCGCCCTGCTGCTGACCGGCTTGAACCTGCTCGCAGCCTACGGCGTGGCCATCCAACGCGGGTACCCGACACGGGGTGCCTTCCAAGGCTGGGGAGAGGTTTTCAATAGCTTTGTCGCTGCGCTGCCGGGCTTGCTGATTGTGGGAATCATCCTGGTGGGCATCTTGTCGGGCGTGTTCACCGCCACCGAGTCGGCAGCGACTGCCGTGCTGTGGGCTCTGCTGATCACCGCAGTAGCTTACCGCTCGCTGTCTTGGAATGACTTCATCAAGTCGTGCGCCAAGGCGTGCAAGACCACGGGTGTGGTGCTGTTCCTGATCGGCATCTCAAATGCATTCGGCTACTTCCTTGCCATGTACGAAGTGCCCGAGCGCACCGGTGAGTTGATGAGCACGGTGACCCAGAACCCCTGGATGATTTTCCTGATGATCAACATCGCCTTGTTCGTGCTGGGCACTTTCCTGGACATGGCCCCCACCCTGCTGATCTGCACGCCCATCTTTCTGCCCATTGCGCAAAAGTTCGGCATGGACCCCACCCAGTTCGGCGTGGTGATTCTGATCAATTGCGCGCTGGGCCTCAACACCCCTCCGGTGGGTACCACGCAAGCCGTAGGGTGCGCAATAGGCGGTATCTCCGTGGGTGAAGTCATGCGCTCCATCCTGCCGTTCTACGGCGCCTTGCTGGCCTGCATGATGTTGGTCACCTACGTGCCAGCGTTCTCTTTGTGGCTGCCCACGATGGTCTTGGGTCACTAAGCAATATGGCAGCGCCTCTCACCATCCGCATGCATGCGGCCGACAACGTCGCCATCGTGGCCAACGATGGTGGTCTGGCCGCCGGAACCGTGCTACCCGATGGACTGATACTGGTGGACCGCGTGCCGCAAGGCCACAAGGTGGCACTAGCGGCGATTGCCAAAGGTGCTGCCGTGCTGCGCTACAACGTGGCCATTGGCTATGCGCAGAACGACATACCAGCAGGCAGCTGGGTGCACGAGCGTCTGCTGCATATGCCTGAAGCGCGCTCGCTGTCCGAGCTGCCAAAGTCCACCGCCCCGGCGTGGAATGCCGAGCCGCTGGAGGGCTACACCTTCGAGGGCTACCGCAACGCCGATGGCTCGGTGGGCACGCGCAATATTCTGGCCATTACCACCACCGTGCAGTGCGTAGCCGGTGTGGTGGACTTTGCGGTGCAGCGCATCAAGGCGGAATTGCTGCCGCGTTACCCGCACGTAGATGACGTGATTGGCCTGGAGCACGCCTATGGCTGCGGTGTGGCCATTGACGCACCCGATGCCATCATCCCCATCCGCACGCTGCGCAACATCTCCAAGAACCCCAACTTTGGGGGCGAAGTGATGGTGGTGAGCTTGGGCTGCGAAAAGCTGCAACCCGAGCGCTTGTTCCCGGCAGGCAGTATTGCTATACAAACAGTAGCTGCTCACGCAATAGGCACGGCCGCAAGTGGCCAAAATACCCCCCACAACACGCCTGAACTCGATGTGGTGTGCCTGCAAGCCGAACAGCATGTGGGCTTCATGAGCATGATTGATTCGGTGCTGGCGTCTGCGGTACCCCACCTGGAGCGCCTGAACGCCCGCCGCCGCGAAACCATTCCTGCCAGCGAGCTGGTCGTTGGCGTGCAGTGCGGCGGCAGCGACGCATTCTCTGGCGTGACCGCCAACCCGGCCGTGGGCTTTTGCACTGACCTGCTGGTGCGCGCCGGTGCCACCGTGATGTTTTCGGAAACTACCGAAGTACGAGACGCCATTGAGCAAATGACCGCCCGCGCCACCACCCCTGAGATTGCCGACGCCATGGCCCGCGAGATGGCCTGGTACGACGCCTACCTGGGCCGTGGCCAGGCGGACCGCAGTGCCAACACGACCCCCGGCAACAAGGCCGGCGGCCTCTCCAACATTGTGGAGAAAGCCATGGGCTCCATCATCAAGTCTGGCACCGCGCCTATCAGCGGTGTGCTGTCGCCCGGCGAAAAGCTGCAGCACAAAGGCTTGCACTACGCCGCCACTCCGGCCAGCGACTTTATTTGCGGCACTTTGCAGCTGGCCGCCGGCATGAACCTGCATGTGTTTACCACGGGTCGCGGCACCCCTTACGGGCTGGCCGAAGTTCCCGTCATCAAGGTGGCGACCCGCACCGATCTGGCCCGCCGCTGGCACGACCTCATGGACGTGAACGCAGGAACCATCGCCGATGGAAACGCCAGCATTGCCGACGTGGGCTGGGAGCTGTTCCACCTGATGTTGGAAGTGGCCAGCGGCCGCAAAAAAACCTGGGCTGAACACTGGAAGCTGCACAACGCACTGGTGTTGTTCAACCCCGCCCCCATTACCTGAACCGCACGGATTGCGCCCTCACTCCATCGATTGATCCAAGGCTCCACCATGACCTACCCCACCCCTTACCGCCCCTTTCCCAATCAATTCAAAATCGATCTGCTGGCAGGCAAACGACTGATCGGCTGCTGGGCATCCTTGGCCAGCCCCATCACCGCCGAGGTTCTGGGCGTGGCTGGTTTTGACTGGATTTTGCTGGACGGCGAACATTCCCCCAATGATGTGATTACCTTTGTTCCGCAGTTGATGGCACTCAAAGACAGCGTAAGTGCGCCGTTCGTTCGCCCCACTAGCAATAACGCCATTGAGATCAAGCGCCTGCTGGACGCCGGCTTTTACAACTTTCTGGTGCCCTTCGTGGAATCTGCAGACGAAGCACGCCAGGCCGTTGCCGCCACCCGTTACCCGCCCGAGGGCATGCGTGGTGTGTCGGTGGCCCAGCGCAGCAACCGCTATGGCACGGTGGCTAACTACTTTCAGGAGGCCAACCAACACATGTGCGTAGCCGTTCAGATTGAGAGCCGCCAAGCGGTGGCCGCCACGGCAGAGATTGCTGCTGTGCCGGGTGTGGACTGCATTTTTGTAGGCCCCTCCGACCTGGCGGCCGGTTACGGGCATCTGGGCAATGCCAACCATCCCGAAGTGCAAGAAGCGATTGCCAGCGTGTTCGCCCAGGCCAAGGCGCAAGGCAAGCCCACCGGCATTCTGGCGCCTGTCGAAGCGGATGCGCGCCGCTACATGGACATGGGCGCGACCTTTGTGGCGGTAGGCAGCGACCTGGGGGTGTTTCGCAATGCTACGCAGGCTTTGCGGGACCGGTACCTTAGTTAACCACTTTTGGCGGTAAGGAGACTGGGCGGCAGCGCGTTCTGCTGCGTGTCCCCCGCCCTGCGGGCTCCTCCTTGACCTTCGCAGAACGCACTGCCACCCCATCACTTCGGTTGAACTATTTCTTTCACACTTTTTCACTCCAACACTATGACTACTCTCGGATTTATCGGACTTGGCATCATGGGCGCGCCTATGGCGGGCCACCTCCTTGCCGCTGGGCACACTGTTTACTTGAACACACGCGGCGCAGTACCGGCCCAGTTGCTAGAGGCTGGCGGTCATGCCTGCGCCAGCGCCAAAGAGGTGGCGCAAAAAGCCGACATCATTTTTCTCATGCTGCCCGACACGCCAGATGTGGAGCTGGTGCTCTTTGGCGCCAACGGCGTGGCAGGTGGTTTGAGCGCTGGCAAAACGGTGGTGGACATGAGCTCCATCTCGCCCATGGAGACCAAAGCCTTTGCAGCCAAGATCAATGCGCTGGCGTGTCAGTACATGGATGCCCCGGTCTCTGGCGGCGAAGTGGGTGCCAAGGCTGCCAGCCTGACCATCATGGTGGGTGCACAAGAAGCCACGTTCAATGCCGTGCTGCCCCTGCTGCAGCTGATGGGCAAAAACATCACCCTGGTGGGTGGCAACGGAGATGGACAGACCTGCAAGGTGGCCAACCAGATCATCGTGGCGCTGAACATTGCGGCGGTGGGCGAGGCCCTACTGTTCGCCAGCAAGGCCGGTGCCGACCCCGCCAAGGTGCGCCAGGCGCTCATGGGGGGTTTTGCCGCATCGCGTATTCTGGAAGTGCATGGCGAGCGCATGGTCAAGCGCACCTTCAACCCGGGCTTTCGCATCAGCCTGCACCAAAAGGATCTCAACCTGGCCTTAAGCGGTGCCAAGGCCATGGGCCTGGCCTTGCCACAGACGGCAGGCGCTGCCCAGCTCATGCAAGTGTGTGCCGCCCATGACATGGCAGGGCTAGATCACTCTGCCTTGGTGCGTGCTTTGGAGATCATGGGCGCGCACGAAGTGGCAAAGGCTTGAGCCCAGGAGCCTCCACAGCCGGTGACGACGGGCTCCGGTGAGAGCGGGGCAACGCTTCCCTCCAAAGCGCCGCCCTCCATAATGGCGACCCCATCACAGTAAGCAAATCCGCCATGCCCACTTTAGACATCGCCCTGACCTTCTTCGCCACCTCTGTCGTACTCGGCCTCACGCCCGGACCAGACAATGTGTTTGTGCTCTTGCACTCTGCGGTGCACGGCAAGCGCGCGGGGTTTGTGGTGGTGCTGGGCTTGTGCACCGGCTTGCTGTTGCACACGGCGGCGGTAGCGCTGGGACTGGCCGCGCTGTTTGCGGCGTCTAGCAGCGCGTTTACGGTGCTCAAGCTGTGCGGCGCGGCTTACTTGGTGTACCTGGCTTGGCAAGCATGGAAGGCACCCGTGGGCCCGTTGAGCGCCCAGTCATCAGGTGCCTTAACGGACCGCCAAACCTACCTGCGCGGTGTGGTGATGAACATCACCAACCCCAAAGTCGCCATCTTTTTCTTGGCGTTTTTGCCCCAGTTTGCCAACCCTGCACAAGGCGATGTGGCATTGCAAATTTTGGCGCTGGGCGGCTTGTTCATTGCCGCAACCTTGTGCACTTTTGGCAGCATTGCCTTCTTTGCCGCCAGCTTTGGCCGTTTGCTGCAAAGCTCCACCAAAGCGCAGCAAGTGCTCAACCGCGTGGCCAGCGTGGTGTTCGTTGGCTTGGCCGTGCGTTTGGCGACGGTACAGCGTTAACTGCGGGGGGCCTGGGGTGCATCAGGCCTGCGTCCTGATGCGATCCTAACGCGCCAAGTGCTACGCTTTGCGCACGATGCAAACGCCAATGAGTACTTCCCGCTTAATCTCTTTAAACACACAGCGCTGGCTCGCAGCTCTGCTCATTTTGGGAGGTGCGACAGCCATAGGTTTCTTAGCAGACACCCACACCTCATTGACGAACCAGGCCATGGTGTACGTGTTGGCGGTAGTGTTCGCAGCCTACGCGCTGCGCTGGGAACAGTCCGTCGCTTGTGCTGTGGGTGCGGTAGGTGCGTTCAATTTCTTCTTTGTACCGCCACGTTGGACCTTCGAGGTGGCCAGCCACGACCATTTACTGACCGTGGGCGCCATGTTGCTAGTAGCCTTGCTGGTCAACCATCTAGTAGCCAAGCTACGTGATGAGACGTTTGCAGCACGCATAAACGAGACTCGGGCGCTGCAACTTCAAACGCTTGCGCAAGTGCTGTCGAACACCGAGAGCCAAGAGGAGGTGATTGCAGAGGGTATCCGTTCGCTTGACCAAGCATTTACAGGCACCAATACCCTCTTGGTTTGCACTGAGCAAGGTGAGCTTGCAATTCCCAGCGAAATAAGCGTCCATGACATGGACGGTTTGCGCTGCTGTATGCGCGAAAAGGCCGTGCTTGGCCCGGGAACGGGTCGCTGGCCCGGGTTGGACGCTTGGTTCATACCTCTGTTTGCGCACGAGACACTGCAAGGCGCTGCGCGTATAGCTCCCGCCTTAGCAGCAGATTCACCTGGCCGCGCGCATGCGCAAGCCCTGTGCGCCTTGATCGCACAGGCGCTACATAGGCTGCAAATGCAGACCACACTGCTGCAAGCAAAGACCCAGGCTGACCGACAACAAATACAAAGCACGTATGTCGCGGCTATTTCACATGACCTGCGCACCCCTTTAGCGGCTTTGGTAGGTTCGGCCAGTGCCTTGCAAACGCAGTACCACAAACTCTCACAAGCTGGAAAAGACCGCTTGCTAGAAGCCATCGTGAGGGAAGCCCGTTACCTCAACCAAGTGTCAGAAAACACGCTGCAGCTACTCCAGCTCGAAAATGCACCCAAGGCCATTCGCAAAGACTGGCAGTCTATGGAGGAAGTGGTGGGCGCAGTGCTCACACGCATTCGCGCACAAGACACCACGCGCCGCATCCACTGCACGGTTGCCCCCGGTATCCCCTTGGTACAGGCCGATGCGGTGCTGCTAGCGCAACTCATCTCCAACTTATTGGAAAACGCGCTGAAGTACAGCGACCAAACCATTGAACTCGTGGTGGCAGCCGATGCAGGCAACTTGGTGCTTTTGGTGAAAGACCGAGGCCCGTGCATTCCCCCAGAAAAGTACCAGGCTATCTTTGAGCCTTACTCGCGCAATGACCAATCGGGCCAGCGCGGCACGGGCTTGGGGCTTGCACTGTGCAAGGCTATTGCCCAAGCGCATGGTGGCACCTTGGGCTTGCGACGCAGGGCCCACACCGGCAACACCTTTGTATTCACCATGCCACTGGGTATCGCGCCAGAGATGGCGGAGGAGACGCTTGTATGAGTCTGCAGGTCTTGGTGGTCGAAGACGACCGGGAAATACGCTCGCTGATGCAAACCAGCCTCAGTCTAGAAGGCTTTGACATCCAAACGGCGGTCTCACTCAGCGAGGCACGCGCCATGGTGCAACATGCGCTGCCTGATTTGATCGTGCTCGATTTAGGGCTGCCCGATGGGGACGGTATTGCCTTGCTTCGTGAAGTGCGCAAACGCTCGAACCTGCCTATCGTCGTGGTGTCGGCTCGACACCAAGAGACCCAAAAGATAGAACTCCTGGACGCGGGTGCGGACGATTACCTCACCAAGCCATATAGTGTTGCGGAGCTTTTGGCCCGCATGCGTGTGGCCTTGCGGCATCGAGGTACCAGCCTAGCCGCCGCCGTTACCCACCATGTGGTTGATGATTTATCCATAGACCTAGCACTTCGCCAAGTACAGGCCCAAGGGCAAACTATTCATTTGACACCCACCGAATTCAAGCTTTTGGCAAGGCTGGTGCGCAGCGCTGGACGCGTGGTCACCCATCACCAACTCCTTGCGGACGTGTGGGGGACTGAGTACACCGAGCACACCCATTACCTGCGCTTGTATATGGGCCAACTGCGCGCCAAGATCGAAGCAACACCCGCTGAGCCGCGTCACCTTTTGACGGAGACGGGCGTAGGCTACCTACTTGCAACCCACTAACACTTCTGGGCGGGGCACTTATGCGTTCCTAACGCGACCCTTGGCACAGTGAGGGTGTGTGTAACAACCGTTAGAACGTATGGCAAAGCATAGTCACAGAGAAAGCATGGCAGCCCTCACCCTGGGTGCCTTAGGAGTGGTGTACGGTGACATTGGCACCAGCCCTCTGTACACCATGAAAGAGGTCTTTGGACCCAGCAGCCACATCAACCTAGACCCGGCCAACTTGATTGGCGCGGTATCGGTCATTTTCTGGGGTCTGATGATGGTGGTGACCCTGAAATACGTGCTGCTCATCTTGCGGGCCGACAACCGGGGGGAAGGCGGCATCATGGCGCTGACGGCCTTGGCTGCCAAGGCGGCAGGTGATACCGGCAAGCGCCGCACTGCGCTTTTGCTCTTAGGCGTATTCGGAGCAGCACTGTTTTATGGTGATAGTGTGATCACCCCGGCAATCTCCGTGCTCAGTGCGGTCGAGGGCTTGGAAGTGGTAACGCCGGCGTTTAAACCTTACGTGTTGCCCATCTGCGCGGCAGTGCTGATCAGTCTGTTTGCGATGCAACGCTTTGGCACAGCGGTGGTCGGCAAGATATTTGGCCCCGTCATTGGCGTGTGGTTTGTGGTGCTGGCGGTCGCTGGCATCAACCAAATCATGCAAGAGCCCGTCATTCTGACCGCACTCAACCCTTGGCACGCAGTACGTTTCTTGAGCCAACAAGGGTGGCACGTGTTTGTAGTGGTCGGCTCCATCGTGCTGGCGCTTACGGGCGCTGAGGCCTTGTACGCCGATATGGGACATTTCGGTAAGCGCCCTATTCAGTTCGCGTGGACGACATTTGTATTGCCTGCATTGGCTCTGAATTACATGGGCCAAGGCGCTTTGCTCATGCGCCAGCCTGAAGCGGTCGACAACCCCTTCTTCTACCTGTTCCCCCCAGCTTTGCTGCTGCCCGCCGTCGTGCTGGCCACGCTGGCTACGGTCATTGCATCGCAAGCCGTGATATCTGGCGCCTTTTCCATGACAAAGCAAGCGGTGCAACTCGGGCTACTCCCCAGAATGGCGGTGCATTTCACTTCGGCCAAAGAGGCGGGCCAGATTTACATGCCTGAAGTCAACTGGGTCTTGTTGGTGGCGGTTCTGCTTGCCATGGTGGGTTTTGGCAGCTCTTCTGCGATGGCCGCTGCGTACGGTATAGCGGTCACCATCACCATGTTGATCACCACGCTGCTGACCTTTTTTGTCATCCGCCAAGGATGGAAACTGCCCTTACCCGTCGCCATCGTGGCGACCACCGTATTCCTGACCTTGGATGGATTTTTGGTGATTGCCTGTTCGCTCAAATTCTTCCAAGGTGGCTGGTTCCCCCTGGTGCTGGGTTTGGGCATATTCACCATCATGGCTACATGGCGCCGAGGCCGTGAGCTGTTGATTGAAAGCATCCGCCAAGACGACCCCCAACTCTTGCCGTTCATCACCGCGTTGTCGCACGACAGCATCCATCGGGTGTCACGTACCGCGGTCTACGCTGTGGCCAACCCCAGCACCGTGCCCCAGGCCTTGATGCACAACCTCAAGCACAACCAGGTGCTGCATGAGCGCAATCTCATTGTGACGGTCGTCTTTCACGACGTGCCTTGGATTGCCTTTGACGAGCGGGTTCAACTAGAAGCGTTGGTTCCAGGGTTCTGGAAAGTACAAATCAACTACGGCTTCAAGAACACCCCAGATGTACCCAAAGCACTGGAGCTGTGCAAAGCACAAGGGCTGTCGATTAACCTCTTTGAGACCTCTTACTTCTTAAGCCGAGAAATCGTGGTGCCCACCAAAGGCCATGGCATGGGACACTGGCGTGAGTCGTTCTTTGCGCTGATGGCCCGCAACTCGGGCAGTGTCGCTGGCTTCTTTAAGTTGCCCAACAACTGTGTCGTTGAATTGGGCACGCGGGTACAAATATAGGACACATTGGGACGTCGGTACAGCGCTAAGCGCCCTCTGCACACAAAGCTAAAAGGCGCTGCGCGGCGACGTTGGGGGGTGCGTCCAATGGCGCGTGCCTGCGAATCAAATAGTGGGCGAGTGGGTTAGGCACATCAAAACCCTCCAACACCACGAGGCCCTCGCCTAGGCTTTGTGGGCCGTGCATCGCGCGGTTCCACAAGGCGACCCCGAGGCCATGCTGCGCAGCCTCTAGGCATTGGCCATAGTCGGAAAAGCTGCGATCCGCCTCTTTTTGTCGCCAGCGCGGCACGTAGCGCTTGGCCCAGGCACGCCAACCTGCGCTGTCCGCCACATGCAGCAGAGGCAACTTGGCCACCGCTTGCGCATTGCCAGCTATTCCGGACGTCAGCAGTCGCGCAGACACCACGGGGCAAAGCGTTTCATTGAACATTTTTTGCTCCACACCAATGCCCCAGTTGCCCAAGCCATAACGCACCACCAAGTCGGTTTCACCGTTCACCAAGTCCGCATGGCGCCAATCGGTTTGCACCTGCATGCGCAAGCGCGCCGGCGTGTCTTCAATGTGTACCAGGCGTGGAATGAGCCAGTACCGGGCAAACGACGGCGTGACCGAAATGCGCACCTCTGGCACACTGGTCTGGCGCTCTGCGCTACCTGCTAACGAATCCAATTGCGCGAGGGCATGCTCGATGCGCGCCAAGATGCGCTGCCCTACCTCATTGACCAGCACCCCTCTGGCTTGGCGTTGAAAAATCTTCTGGCCAGCCCAATTCTCCAACACATCCACCCGCCGACTGATGGCCGCGTGGGTCACCCCCAGTTCTAGCGCTGCGGCAGAGAAAGAACCTGTTTTATGGGCCATTAGACCCGCCAACAGGCTATCTATGGGCGGAAGTTTTTGGAGCGAGCTGTGCGTCATGCGTACAGCATATCGCCTGCTGAGCGCCTAGGTCAATGCGCCGCTAGCACCTACATTGGACAACCAATCAGCAGACCACAGCGGCAGCACTCAGGCTGCCAACCGTGGTGGTTTGCGTACCCATCTACACAACTCTTTTTTCTAGGCGTTTGTCATGTCATATGCAGTAGCAGTCGGTGGAGCCACCGGCAACGTAGGCCAGGAAATGGTCAGAATGCTAGAGCAGCGCAACTTCCCTGTTGCCTCGTTTGTGCCCTTGGCGTCGGCCGCATCCGTAGCTGCGGGGCGCAGTGTGCGGTTTAAAGGCGACGACGTGCCCGTGCAAGACTTGGCCTCATTTGATTTTTCTCAAACCGATTTCTTGTTTTTGTCCACCGGCGCTGCCAACTCGCGCGAGCTCAGCCCAGGAGCCGCAGCTGCAGGCTGCATCGTCATCGACAACTCGTCCGCGTTTCGCATGGCCCCGGATGTACCCCTGGTGGTGCCCGAAGTTAACGCTGCAGAACTTGATAGGCCCGAATGGCGCGCCACTGGCATATTGCCGGTGGCCAACTGTTCCACCATCCAAATGGTGGTGGCACTCAAGCCTTTGCACGATGTCGCAGGTATTCGTCGTATTGTGGTGTCTACCTACCAAGCGGCCTCAGGTGGGGGGCGCAAAGTTCTGGACAGGCTGCATGCAGAAGTCCAAGCTGGCGTGACAGACATTCAGACACTGAAAAGCCAATCCAACGCTGCCACCCTGCAGGCAACAGACAAGCCGATTGCCTTCAATGTGGTGCCCCACATCGACGTGTTCTTGGACGATGGGCGCACCAAAGAAGAGTGGAAGATGGAAGTGGAGACTCGCCGCATTCTGGGTTTGCCAAACCTTGCTGTGTCGGCCACATGCGTGCGCGTACCGGTGACCGTGGGGCACGCCGAGGCGATCAACGTGGAGTTTGAGCGCCCCATGGACGCCGAGATGGCGCGCGAGATTTTGCGCACCGCTCCCGGTATCGTGGTGGTAGACGAGCCCCGGTTGGGCGGCTACGCCACGCAGTTAGACGCAGCGGGCCAAGACGCCGTGTATGTGTCCCGCATACGCAATGACCCCAGTGCGCCCAACTGTATCAACCTCTGGGTGGTAGCAGACAATGTGCGCAAGGGCGCTGCGCTCAACGCAGTGCAAATGGCGGAAGCTTTGATCGCCCGCGGCGCAACGCCACCGCGTGGCTAAATGACAAATACCTAGCGGACAATAGCCACAGCGACCCGACCGGCGTCTCGCGCCGATGTTGGCGCTACCGCGCTTTCGCATGCAAGAAAGAAATTGATGAATATCGGAATTGTTTACTCCCTGCTGGCCTACATGATTTGGGGCTTGTTTCCGCTGTACTTTAAGCAGCTCTCCCATGTGCCCGCATTGGAAGTGGTGATGCACCGCACGGTGTGGTCACTCTTGTTTGTGATGTTGCTTTTGCTGGTACTCAAACGCTGGGCATGGATGCGCGACTTGGCACGTCAGCCCAAGGTGCTAGCAGCGTTTGCCGTCTCGGCCTTGCTGCTCTCTAGCAACTGGCTCATTTACGTGTGGGCGGTGCAAAACCAGCATGTGCAAGACGCCAGCCTAGGCTACTTCATCTTGCCTCTGGTCAACGTGGCCTTGGCGTTTATGGTGCTCAAAGAGCGGCCGCGTAGGGGCCAGTGGGTGGCGGTAGGCATTGCGACAGTTGGTGTGCTGTGGCTCACCATCCAAGGCGGCCGCCTTCCTTGGATTGCGTTGTTGCTGGCGCTAACCTTTGGGGTCTATGGCCTGCTGCGCAAGGTGGCAGTGCTGGGCCCCTTGGAGGGTCTAACGCTAGAGACCATGATGCTCACACCGATTGCCTTGGTCTACATGGGCATGGGTGTGGCGCAGGGCAACAGTGTGCTGCTGCAAGGCGACTGGGGCACCAACGCCTGGCTCATGGTGGCGGGGCCGCTCACGGCCATTCCTTTGCTGTTGTTTGCTGCAGGTGCGCGCCGCATACCCATGACCACCGTGGGCATCTTGCAATACGCCTCGCCCAGCATCTTGTTTGTGCTGAGCATGTTGGTGTTTCACGAGCCCATCCAAAGCAGCCGCTTGGTCGGCTTTGTCTTCATTTGGGGGGCCTTGGTGGTGTACACCCTAGAGAGCCTGCGCTTTAGTCGGCAGGCCGCCGCTGCAAAAAGCGCGAACGCCTAGTTCACGGACGCGCCTGATTCAAACCATTGTTTGACCAAGGTGCGCTCTGCGTCCGTGATGCCGGTGGCATTGTTCATCGGCATGATTTTGGTCACCACCACCTGCTGGTACACCGCTTGTGCGTGGCTGGCCAAAGCCTGCGGCGAATCCAAGCGCACATTCTTCATTTGCACCGCCTCACCATGGCACATATAGCAACGCTGTGCCAGCACGGGTTGCAGTTCTTTGTAGCCAATTTGGCCTGCAGCACCCGTGGAAGCTGCACTTACAGCTACTGAATTAGTAGCAGATGCACTGGGAGCTACAGGCTCAGGCTTGAGCCACACAATCACCGCCACAATGGCCACCACACCCACTGCCGCGTAAGGCCAAGGGTGGCCGTTGCGGCCAAGCTTGAAGCCATGGCGCATGACGAAGAACTGGCGAATGGCCGCGCCCGCGAACATCATCAAAATCAACACCAGCCAGTTGTGCGGATGGCTGTAGGTAAAGCTGTAGTGGTTGCTCAGCATCGCAAACAACACCGGCAAGGTGAAGTAGGTGTTGTGCACGCTGCGCTGCTTGCCGCGCTTGCCGTGGATGGGGTCAATCGGATTGCCCGCCTTGATGTCGGCTACCACCGTTTTTTGGCCGGGGATGATCCAGAAGAACACATTGGCACTCATGCTGGTGGCAATCATCGCGCCAATCAGCAAGAAGGCTGCGCGCCCCGCAAACCAGTGGCAAGCCAACCAAGCCGCCACGCACACCAGCAAGGCAACCAGCGCACCCACTATTGCGTCGCCATTTTTGCGCTGCCCGAACACGCGGCAAATGCCGTCATACGCCAGCCAAAACACCACCAAGAATGCCAAGGCCACCACGATGGCAGAAGAAGGCGCCCAGTCCATGACCGACTTGTCGATCAAATACGTCCCCGCGCTCCAGAGGTAGGACACTGTGAACAAGGAGAAGCCGGTTAACCAGGTGCTATAGCTCTCCCAATAAAACCAATGCAAATGTTTGGGTAACTGCGGGGGAGCGCCCAAGAACTTCACCGGGTGGTAAAAGCCACCACCATGCACGGCCCACAACTCGCCGCTCACGCCTTGGCGCTTGAGGTCGGGGTCTTCGGGCGGCGTGAGGCTGCTGTCCAAAAACACAAAATAGAACGAGGAGCCAATCCAAGCGATGGCAGTGATGACGTGGACCCAGCGCAGCAGCAGGTTGGCCCAGTCCAGCAGATAACTTTCCATAATTTCAACCCCAAAGGTGCGGGCCAAAATGCCCGCATGTATTGCATCCTGCTCACCACTGCGGGCGCTGTAAGCAGTATTTAGGCCACGAACACAGATGCACCTTTGGGCACCCCAGCTCCGCTGCGACCGATGGCCAAAGTGTATACAGTTTTTGTCTAAAACCCAAGCATTCGCGCCTGACTACAACTCTAAAGCGCCCCCGTGTTTACCCTAGTCAGGCCCGACCTGCAGCAGCTGCGCAGCTACTGCAATGGCAATGATTTCGGGCCGCTTGTCCTGAATGCCAGGCACACCAATCGGGCAGGTGACATGGTCTAGCTCTGCGGGGGTAAAGCCACGTGCTTCTAGCCGCTTGCGAAAAGTCGCCCACTTGGTCTTGCTACCAATCAGGCCGATGTAGGGCAAGTCCCCCTGCGCGCGTTGGCGGGCCAGACAGTCCGCCACGATGCTCAGGTCTTCGGCATGGCTAAAGCTCATGATCAGCACCCGCGAACCAGGGGCCAGATCAGCCACTGCCGCCTGCACGGGCTCGCTGTGTTCGGTGCGCACATGGGCAGGCACCGCGGCAGGAAAAATCTCGTCACGGCTGTCAATCCAATGCACCGCCATGGGCAACTGGCCCAAGACCTGCACCAAGGCCTTGCCTACGTGCCCGCCACCAAACAAAGCCACGGGTACCAAGTGGTCCGCCAAGCGCTGCGCCAGCGCGGCGCTAGCGCTTGCGCAGACACGCTCAAAGCGCAAATGCACCTCGCCACCACAACACTGCCCTAGGCTGGGGCCCAAGGCATAGCGCACCAAATTTTCTGCCGTATCGTGTGGGCGGGGCACTTGCGCAAGCAGTGTGCGGGCGTGGGCAATGGCATCCAACTCCAAATGCCCGCCCCCTACGGTTGCGACCAAGGTATCGGCAAAGACCGCCATCCACGTGCCCGCCTCTCGGGGCACCGAGCCACGGCTGGAGGCCACCGTGATGAGCACTGCGTCTTCTGTGCGCAGGCGGTCTAAGAATTCAGAAATCAAACGCACGGTGTTTACCTCGGCTTACCTTTTACACTGCGGCTATGGCTTGGAGCCACGGCAAAATCCGGGCACAGTATGCCTTTAAACACACAGTTGGACGGAACCTCTGAATGACTTTACCCACCTTGCCCGCCGGTTTGAAGCCAGAACCAAGCAAAAACCGATACGGGTCTTTGCCGCAATGGCGTGCCGCCCTGGCCTCTGCCCTTTTGGTACTGGCCAGTGGATGCGCCACACGCCCAGAGCCGCCTGCACCGCCCCCAGCCCCTGTGGCCCCCACGCCTGAGCCGCCGCCAGCGGAACCGGTCAAGCCCAGCCGCCCTAGCGTGCCAAGTGGCCCACCCTCGACTGCCAACAGCATTCTGCAGTTCCGCTCGGAAGTGGCCAACCACCTCTACCAGAACTACCAGGGCAGGATCTACAAGGGGAAAATGCCTCCACTGCTCTATGCCGTAGGTGTCACGCAAGTTGACATCGATGCGCGCGGCAACGTCAGCAACGTGCGCTGGATGCGAGCTCCATCGCACGCCCCCGAAGTGATGGCTGAGATCGAGCAAATGGTCCGCAAGTCTGCCCCATTCCCAGCACCTGTGCGCTTAGGCAACGTCACGTACACCGAAACATGGTTATGGCACAAGAGCGGGCAGTTCCAGCTGCACACGCTGAGTGAGGGGCAGTACTAAACATCCGCTTAGCGCCACACAGCAAAAAGCCCCAAGTGAATGAATCACATGGGGCTTGCATTTGGCGGAGAAGGAGGGATTCGAACCCTCGGTAGGGTCGCCCCTACGCTTGATTTCGAGTCAAGTACATTCGACCACTCTGCCACTTCTCCTGAATTCGCGTCGGTCGAAACGAAGCGTGGATTCTATCAGGCCTTGAGGGCCGCCATTCCGCCCATGTATGGGCGCAAGACTTCAGGCACGGTGACCGAGCCATCGGCGTTTTGGTAGTTCTCTAGCACCGCGACCAAAGTGCGCCCCACCGCCAGGCCAGAGCCGTTCAGGGTGTGCACCAGTTCGTTCTTGCCTTGGGCGTTTTTGAACCGCGCTTGCAGACGACGTGCTTGGAAGGCTTCCATATTGGAGACCGAGCTAATTTCACGGTAGGTATTTTGCGCGGGTAGCCACACTTCCAAGTCAAAGGTCTTGGCGGCACCAAAGCCCATGTCGCCCGTGCACAGGCTCATGACGCGGTAGGGCAAGCCCAGTTTTTGCAAAATCGCTTCCGCGTGGGTGACCATGGCGTCCAAGGCTTCGTAGCTCTTTTCGGGATGCACGATTTGCACCATTTCCACCTTGTCAAACTGGTGCTGGCGAATCAAACCACGGGTGTCGCGGCCATAGGAGCCCGCTTCAGAGCGGAAGCATGGCGTGTGCGCCGTGAGCTTGATGGGCAAATCGGCCTCAGGGGTCACCACATCGCGCACAAAGTTGGTCAGCGTTACTTCGCTGGTGGGAATCAGGTAGAGCGCAGCGTTGGCTTCTGCGCTGGCGTCAGGCCCACCGTCTTGGCCACCTTTATTGGCGGCAAAGAGGTCTTCTTCAAACTTGGGCAGTTGGCCCGTGCCGCGCAAAGTGTCTGCGTTGACGATGTAAGGGGTGTAGCACTCTTGGTAGCCGTGCTCTTGGGTTTGCACGTCGAGCATGAAGGCGCTCAAAGCGCGGTGCAGGCGGGCCATTTGCCCTTGCATCACCGTAAAGCGAGAACCTGTGAGCTTGACGCCCATGTCAAAGTCCAGCCCCAGAGGTTCGCCCACGTCCACATGGTCTTTGACCGGAAAGTCAAACGCCTTGGGGCCTTTGCCGTCGGGGCTCCAGCTGCGCACCACCACATTGCCCGTCTCGTCACTGCCTACCGGCACGGACGCGTGGGGCAAGTTAGGCACGGCCAGCAGCATGGATTCCATGTCGCCTTGAATGGCGTCCAACCGGGCGGCAGAAGCCTCCAGCTCGGCTTTCAAGCCCGCCACTTCCGCCATCGCGGCATCGGCTTCGGCGTGTAGGCCCTTGCCTTTGAGCATGCCAATTTGCTTGCTCACGGTGTTGCGCTTGGATTGCAGCTCTTCGGTGCGCGTTTGGATGGTCTTGCGCTCTGACTCCAGGGCGGTAAATGCATCCACATTCAAAAAGGCCTGAGGCGTCTTGCGGCTCTCCAAACGGGCAATCACAGTGCCCAGGTCTTTGCGCAATAGGGTAATGTCTAACATGGCGATTGGTATTCTTTGGTTTCAGGGGTAAATAGGCCTCTAGCGCCCTATTTTATTGCGCAAGCAGCTACAAAACATATAGCAGCTTGCCACGCGTTATTCGCTGGCTTGGTCGATCCGCAAGCCTTTGGGTAGCGGAAATTTTACGGTTTCCTCAATGCCGTCCATCTTGCGGACCGACACAGCGCCCAAGGCTTTGATGCGGTCGATCACGGCCTTCACCAAGATCTCAGGGGCCGAGGCTCCCGCCGTCAGGCCCACCCGGGATCGACCTTCAAACCACTCGGCTTTTAGCTCATCCGCATGGTCCACCATATAACTCTCGGTGCCCAGTTTCTTAGCCACTTCGCGCAGGCGGTTGCTGTTGGAGCTGGTGGGGCTACCCACCACGATCACGATGTCTACCTGCGGGCTCATCACCTTCACCGCGTCTTGGCGGTTCTGGGTGGCGTAGCAAATGTCTTGCATCTTGGGCTTTTTGATCAGCGGAAAGCGCGCCACCACGGCGGCCGTGATGTCTGCCGCGTCATCCACGCTCAAGGTGGTTTGGGTCACCACGGCCAGCTTTTCGGTCTGGCTCGGCTGGATGTGCGCGACGTCAGCCACGTCTTCCACCAAATGGATGCCGCTATCGAGCTGGCCCATGGTGCCCTCCACCTCGGGGTGGCCCTTGTGGCCGATCATGATGAATTCAAAGCCCTCTTTGTGCAGCTTGGCCACTTCCACGTGAACCTTGGTCACCAACGGGCAGGTGGCATCAAATATCTGGAAACCCCGGCGCTCCGCCTCGCGCTGGATAGCCTGGCTCACACCGTGGGCCGAGAACACCAGCGTGGCGCCCGGTGGCACATCGTCCAGCTCTTCGATGAAGATGGCGCCGCGCTCTTTGAGGTCGTTCACCACATAGGTGTTGTGCACGATTTCGTGGCGCACGTAGATGGGCCGGCCGAACTTGGCCAATGCTCTTTCCACGATCTCGATGGCGCGGTCCACGCCAGCACAAAAGCCGCGCGGCTCGGCCAAAATAATTTCTTGCGGCAGTATCACAGCAGTCATAGCACACCAATCAATTGAACTTCAAAGGTCACGGCTTGGCCCGCCAAGGGGTGGTTGAAGTCGAACAACACGGCCCGCTCTGCCCCTTCGCCCCGCAGTTGCAGCACCACACCCGCAAACTGGCCTTGGCCATCGGGCGTGGGGAATTGCACCACATCGCCCACGTTGTAGGTCTCCAGCGGGTCGCCCATTTGCGTGAGCACCTTGCGCGCCAGCCATTGCTGCATGTCGGGGTTGCGCTCGCCAAATGCAGCGCCGGGCGGCAGCTCAAACGTGCTGCGCGCGCCCTCCTCCATGCCCATCAAACAATTCTCCACTGCGGGTGACAGCTCGCCCGTGCCCAGGGTCAGGGTGGCAGGCTTGCCGTCAAATGTATTGATGATGTCGCCCGCAGGGCCACCCAAGCGGTAGTGCAGCGTGAGAAAGGAGCCCGGTTGAACACGGGCAAGCGTAGATGTCATAAAAGTCCCGATAAACTGGGCCCTATTGTAGAAAGCCACGAAAAGCCTTGGCAAAACCTGCCCTAGATGCCCCGGACGCCTGCAACTCGCCCACCACAGCCCTGACCTTGATAGCTCTGCAAGACCTCCCCCTAGAAGCCCAACCGCGCGAAAAATTGCTCGCACGTGGCCCTAGTACGCATCTGAGATGCAGAGTTGTTGGCCATTTTGTTGCGCACCGGCATTGCGGACAAGGGCGTGTTGCAGATGGCCGAAGAACGGCTGCAACTCAAAAACAATAGCGCCTCATGCAGTACCGACGGGCGCCAGGGCGGTTTTTGCGGCATAGCTGGCTGGCTGCGCGTTACCGCCGACAAGCTCAAGCGGGCCAAAGATGCTTGGAAAGCAACTACCTAACAAGGGGCTAACAGGGTCGACGTTGCGACCTCACTTTACGTACTTGTCATGGATCTTCTGAATCGTCCCATCGGCCCGCATTCCCGCAATAGTTTTGTCAACTTGAGGCAGCATCGCGACATAGGGTGATTTTTTGCTGACCAGCAGATAGAACTTTTTGGAGTCCAATACGTTGGTCGCTGCCACAACTTTGGCAAGGCCATCATTGCCCGGGTTCGCTGCTTTAAGTTCATTGAGCACATATTGCGTTGGTAGCTGCATCTGAACAAAAACATCCCCACGTTGCGCAGCAAGCTTTAGCAACACTTGCGAGAAATTTCCACCGCGATCGACATCAAACCCTGCAAGGTTTTTCTCGCCCCAACCATCGCCCAAATAGTCAAGCACCTTCAAACCCTTCAACTCGTCGAGTGTCTTCGCGCTCATGATTTGTTGAAACTTGGCACTGTCGCTTTTGGCGAACGCAACCCACTGATGGGTCGCAAGGGCTTCGGTGTTGGCGACTGCTATGAGCTCGCGGGTAGGTGTAGCCACGGTAATCATGGCGTCCGCGCCCCCATGCTCCACTAGCATTTGCGCTCTGGCCCACGGATAGCCTTTGATGAGGTATTTGACATTCATGCGATTGAACGCCTCTTGCAAGATATCAACATAGATACCCACAAACTCCTTTTTCTCGTTACGAAATCCGAAGGGGGCTTCGTCTTCGTCCCCTGCAAAATGGAAGGGGCGGACTTGGGCCACTGCCACCTGCAGGCTCAACAAAAAAAACACAAGAAGCGCATAACCCACTCTGAGGGTTGAGTTCCGCATTTCTGTTTCCTTCCTTGTTACTGAGTGATAGCTAACATTCAACTGGGACCGAAGGCCGTTTGCCGCCGCTTACGACTCGATGTGTTAACAGTTATCCAAACAGTATGCGCGATACATCAGGGCAACCGCATAAAGCATGCCACGAAGTACCCACTGGCGCACCGGCAGGCTGGGAAAAACGTGATCGCTCAGTTGCGCCGCAGTCTCCACCAAACGCTGGGGGTTGCCTGAGGGGTAGACTCCCCGGCCCTTGCAAGAGAAGGCGATGCAGTAGTCATGCCCACAGTCGGCACAGCGGTGTGCGTTGCGCGTGGCGGGGGTTGTAAAGTTTGGGCTGGGCGACGCACATGTTGCAATGCCCCACTAGGCAATGCACGTAAAGGAATACTGAGGTAACAAACAGCATTCACCAGAGACATGCATGTCGTCAAGCACCCACAGCCATGCGGTGAATGCCATACCCAACTTGCACAAAGCAGTGACAGCACCTATGCTGTCATCATGATCCCAGTCGTTATCGATACCAACGTGTTTGTCGCGGGCCTGCGCTCTGGGGGCGGGGCATCGAGGGCGGTGTTGCGCAGGGCTTTGGGGGGGAACTTGCAGCCTTTGTTCGGCAATGCCCTGTGGATGGAGTACCACGACTTGCTAGAACGCCCGGTGTGGGGTGATACCACCACGGCGCAGGAGCGGCGCGACGTGCTGGCCGCGTTGGCGCGCCAAGGGCGCTGGGTGACGGTGTATTACGGTTGGCGACCCAATTTGCCCGATGAGGCGGACAACCATTTGATAGAGCTGGCCCTAGCAGGTGGGGCGCAGGCCATCGTCACCCATAATTTGCGGGACTTGCGCGGAGGTGAATTGCGTTTAGATAGGCTGCGGGTACTCACACCCGCGCAATGTTTGGAGGAATGGACATGAGCACTTTGACGATACGACTGCCCGACGACACAGCCCAGCGACTCAAGACGCTTGCGCAAAGCCGGGGCCTCTCGATGAATAAGCTGGTGGAGCAGCTCAGCGCCCATGCGCTGTCTGCCTGGGACACCGAGAACCATTTCCGCGCTATGGCTGCCACGGGGGACGTGCAAAAGGCGCTAGCCGTGCTGGACCGGCTGGATGCGGCTGACGCTGCAAATGCACAAACCTCGTCTCGCTAGGACAACTCGCCCTGCCTGCCAAGCCTTAGCCCATGCCCCTCAAAGACCTCCCCCTAGAAGCCCAACCGCGCGAGAAGTTGCTCGCACGTGGCCCTGGTGCGCTCAGTGACGCGGAGTTGTTGGCCATTTTGTTACGCACCGGCATAGCGGGAAAAGGCGTGTTGCAGATGGCCGAGGAACTGTTGCAACTCAAAAACAATAGCACCTCACGCAATACTGATGAGCGCCAGGGCGGTTTTGGCGGCATCTCGGGCTTGCTGCATGCCACGGCAGATGACCTCAAGCGCGTCAAAGGCTTGGGGCCTGCCAAGCGGGCCGAGATTGTGGCGGTGCTCGAACTTGCCCGCCGCGCCATGGCCCAGCGCCTGCAAGAGCGCGAGGTATTTACCGACCCGCAGGCCGTGAAACACTACCTGCAGCTGCACCTGGCCGCCAAAGGACATGAGGTGTTTGCCGTGCTGTTTCTGGACAGCCAGAACAGGTTGCTGGCCATGGAAGAGCTGTTTCGCGGCACGCTCACGCAAACCAGTGTGTACCCGCGCGAGGTGCTTATCCGCGCGCTGCACCACAGCGCGGCCGCCGTGGTGCTGGCGCACAACCACCCCAGCGGCATCGTGCAGCCCAGCCGTGCCGACGAGGCGCTCACGCAAACGCTCAAAGCCGCCTTGGCTTTGGTGGATGTGCGGGTGCTAGACCACATCATCGTCGGGCCCGGACACGCCTTGTCGATGGCGGAGCACGGTTTGCTATGAAAGAAAGGGCCCTGCGCGTCGCTTCACTGGCAGACCTCAAGCTGGTCAAGAAAGAGCTTGCGGCCCAGGCCAAGCGTGAGGCAGAAGCCGCAGCGCTAGAAGCGGCTGCGGCCAAAAAGCTGGCGGCTCAGCGCAACCTGTTTCAAGCGGCTGCGGGCCAGGTGACGCGCTTGCACAGCAAGCCGGTCGCCAACCTCAAGCCGAAACCACCGGCCCCTGAGCCCAAGCAACTGCAGTTAGACGAGGCCGCAGCCCTGCAAGAGGCCTTGAGCGATGAAGTAGATGTGAGCACCCTGCTGGACACGGACGAGCACTTGAGCTTTCGCCGCCCCGGCGTCGGCCAAGATGTGGTGCAAAAACTGCGCAGAGGCATTTGGAGCATTCAACGCCAAGTCGATTTGCATGGTTTGCGCAGCGACGATGCCCGCGAAGCGTTGGGTGCATTTATTCGCGAGGCCCACAAGCATGGCATTCGCTGCGTGCGTGTAGTGCACGGCAAGGGGCTTGGTTCACCCGGCAAGACGCCGGTACTCAAAGACAAGGTCCACCGTTGGTTGGTACAAAAGTCAGAGGTCATCGCCTTTGTGCAAGCGCCGCGCGCACACGGTGGTGCGGGCGCGCTCATGGTGCTGCTGCAGCCCAAACGCAACTAGCCTACACATTTCGCAATGGGTGCTAGACGCCTTGGTTGCGCATCCAATCCGCGGTTTGAAAAAACGACGCGTTCAGTCGCGTGCGCAAATCCGTATCTAGTTGCGCATCGGCCATGGCTTGGTCCATACAGGCGAGCCATTGGTCGCGCTCCAAAATGCCGATTTTGAAAGGCAAGTGGCGCGCCCGCAAGCGCGGATGGCCAAAACGCTCCACATAGTGCTGCGGACCGCCCATCCAGCCGCACAAAAACCAAAACAGCTTGTCGCGGGCATCGTCCAGAGTGGACCCGTGGACGGCGCGCAAGGCCAGGAATCGAGGTTCCAACTCCATCAGGTCATAAAAACGGTCCACAACCGTGCGAATGGGTGCTTCGCCACCAATCCAATCGAAGGCGCTTCGCTGCTGCGTGTTTTCATCATCCATGAGATTTTTTTTGAAGGGTACGTAAGGGTAACTACAGCGATAGGTCGCAAAGCTTAGACGATACTATGCGTTGCTTGGCGCTGCCGCCTGCGCTGCAATAGCCCTAGCCAAGCAAGATCCATGATCCAAATTTTGGGAGTAATTGCAAGTATGCAAATCCACCGACCACTATGGCGTGCGTTGGGCCTTGTCGCCCTTGCGCTTGCGCCCATTCTGTCTCAGGCCCAACAGGCCGCACCGGAACCTGTGGGCTATGTCAAAACCGTGACCGGCGAGGCGTGGGTAAGCACGCAAGGTGCGCGCGTGAAGGCTGAGCCGGGCACTGCCATCCTCATGGGCAGCCGCCTAAAGACAGAGAAAGAGTCGTCCTTGGGCGTTACCTTTAAAGACAACACGGTCATGTCATTTGGACCTACCACTGAACTCACGGTAGACGAGTATCTCTATGCACCCGCCCAAAACAGCCTGCGCTTAGACGTGAGCTTGATCAAAGGCACGCTGAACTACATATCAGGCGTCATTGCCAAGCTCCGCCCCGAAGCCGTGAGTGTCAAAACACCTGCGGGAATCATTGGTGTGCGCGGTACCCAATTTGTAGCCCGTGTGGAGGAAGCGCAATGAAGCACCCCCTAAAAACAAGCCTGGTGGCGATGGTGCTGCTTGGCGCTGCGCTGCTGACCGGCTGCGCAGGCCCCGGCTCATACGTGGTCTTGCTGCCCAGTCCCGATGGGACGGTCGGCAAGGTCGTAGTGCAAGGCAAGGCAGGGGAACAGCTGCTCACCGAAGGTCAGTCCGGCGCCAAGCTCGATGGATCAGCCCCACCGTTCGCGGTCAAATCAGAAGACTTGCAACGCGACTTTGGCGCCGCCATGGCGGCCCGCCCCCCACTGCCTGAGCGCTTTTTGCTCTACTTTGAAGTGGGCGGCTCAGAGTTGACCGCACAGTCCAAAGCCTTGCTGCCGGAAATTCTGGCACGCGCAAGCAGCCGAAAATCCTTGGATCTCTCGGTCATCGGGCACTCTGACACGCAAGGTGCTGCAGATGCCAACGAAGCCTTGGCCCTGAAACGTGCGAACGCGATTGCCGAACAGTTGCGCCAGCTAGGCTTGAAGGATGCCGTCATCAGCGTAGAGTCCCACGGCGAGCGCAACTTGCTGGTGCCAACCCCTGACGACACCCCAGAACCGCGCAACCGTCGGGTCGAAATTACGCTGCGCTAAGCCCAGTCCCCCGTCCAAAACAAAGGGCCCCAATGGGCCCTTTGTTTTGGACGGGGGACACGCAAGTGCTACTTTGCTGCTAACACAATCACATCATCCACCGCGCCTTGCAGCAATCGGTGGTGGTGGAGCGCTACCAATGCATCCTCTGGGTAAGCCATATGCAGCGCGGCAAACTGACTGCGGGCCTGCTCCAAGTTGTAGTCCGCCCCGGTTTGCAGGCTTGCCATCGCTTGGGCATAGGCTGCGAGGGGGGCGCATTGATTAAGCTCCACCGTAGCCCAAGGCTCACACACGGACAGAGGCACACTTTTACCCTTCAACACCAGTTGACCCACCAAGCGCACGGGCACCGCACCACAACCGTCTAACAGGGCTTGGGACACACACACGCGGGTACCCAGATGCTTGTTGACACTCTCCAACCGTGCGGCCGTATTGACCGGGTCACCCAAAGCGCGGTAATCAAAGAGCGTAGTGCCACCGAAATTGCCCACAATCACTTCACCACAATGCACGCCAATACGGGTAGCACCCCAAGCCAAGCCTTTGGCATGCAGCTGGGCCGCATAGTGGGTGGCAAAGCGGTCCATCTCCAGTGCGCAATCCAAAGCACGCCGGCGATGGTCCAGCTGTGGCAAGGGGGCAGAAAAGAGGACTGCAATAGCGTCCCCCACGATACGGTCTAACGTGCCTTCGTGCTTGAACACGATGGCCAACATGCCGTCCAAGTAGGCGTTAAGCAGCGACACGGCTTGGGTCGGCTCGCCTTGCTCCATCATGCGCGTAAAGTCGACCAAGTCCGTGAAGATAAAGCTGCAAATCTGGCGCTGTCCCCCCAAGTGCAGTTGCTCTGGATGGGCCACCAAATGCGCCACGCGGTTAGGCGACACGTAGCGTGAAAACGCCTTGCGCAACCAGCGTTGCTCGCGCTCACTGACAAAGTGGTGCACCGCGCTGCCCACACTGAAACTTAGCGCAATCGCCAGCGCGGGGTTCACCACATCCAACAGCAAGTGGCCATGCACGAACGCCCCCCACGCGGCAAGCGCAAGCAAGGCCCACAAACCCAAGGCAAACACCGTCGCGCGGCGGGCGGTCGACTTCAAAGCGACCACACCTGCCGCCAAAGCCCCAACAAAGAGGAACAAGGCCTCTGCGGCGGTGGCCCATCCAGGGCGCTGCAAGTCATAACCCAAGAGCAATTGGTCCAGGGCTTGCGCATGGGCTTGCACACCGGGCATCAGCGCTCCCATGGGGTTCACGCGCAAATCCAGCAAGCCTGCGGCAGAACTGCCAACCACCACCAAGGTGCCCTTCAACGCGCCTTCGGGCAAACGCCCTTGCAGCACCTGTGCGGCCGACACGGTGTGCGCTGCGACCTCCGGGGCATAGTGCAGCCACATTTCTCCGCTCTCTGAACTGGGGATACGCTGCTCACCGATGCGCAGTTCTTGCAGCGCTGCATCCTGGCTGCGCAACAGGTAGTTGCGCTGGCCCATCGAGACCCGCAGCATTTCTGCGGTTAGGGAGGGCACAACCGCAGCATTCAAGCGGGTCAACAAAGGGATGCGGCGCACCACCCCATCCCCATCGGCGGAAAAGTTCAAAGCCCCTAGTCCGCTGGCTGCAGCTGCCAGCGCCGGAAGGGGCCACACACCTTCGTCATAGCCCAAAAAATCTATCTGTCCCGGTGCATTTCCTGTGTTCACGATGCTAAAGGGCAGCACTGGCCGCGGCATCTCAACCGGAAAGCCTTGGCCACTGCGAGACAAACTGGCGCCCAACACCACGGAAGCCTGTCGCAGACTCTCAGCCAAAAGGGTGTCGTGGTCAGGCAAGCTGCTTAGCAAGGCAGTCGTTTCAGGCCTGCCCCATAGCTGAGCCATCGCCAAAGGGGAGGTGCGATCGGGCTCAGCCAGCAGTACATCAAAGCCGATCACTTGCACACCCGCGCGCTGCAGCTTCTCGATCAACCCCACCAAGCGGGTACGAGGCCAAGGCCATTGGCCATAGGCTTTCAGGCTGGCTTCGTCAATATCGATTACTCGCACCAAAGCACTGGTTTGGCTGCGGGGGTACCAACGCTGGAACTGGTCAAACTGTGCCAAGCGCAGGCTTTGTAGCGCCAAAGGCTCCAACAGCCACACCATCCAGCATCCCAAGCACACACACAGCACCAAGGCCACCCCGCCAGCGCGGGACACATGCCCTGACAGTCTGCGGCTCAGGCTGTTGGCTGTCACGGTTTAGGTAGGCAACAAGTGGTCAATTTCCTGCTGCATGGTTTTGGTGAGCTGCACATACTTTTTGAGCTTGTCTGTGTTGTCCCGCAGACGCTCCCCCATACGGATGGAAATTGCCATCATTAGCTTGGCACAGATGCGGGGTTCATCCTTGAGCAGTTGCATCAAGCTGTCGCGGGTTAACACTGCACAGCTCAAGTCAGTGCTAGCGGTGCACGACGCCGAGCGCGGCAGACCATCCATAAGTCCCACGTCGCCGTGGATACTGCCAGGGCCCAAGACGGTCACGGTAATCGGTGAAACACGGCTGACCACAATGCTTTCCACGGTCACTTCCCCATCCAACACCAGCACCATAAAACCGGTGTTGGCTTCGTCGCCTTCTTTGATAAAGACGGTACCCTCCGCGATTTGCTGGGGGCGCATATAGCGCACTACGACACGCGCTTCCTTCAAGTCCAGCTGCATCATGGCCGAAGGCGCAGCCAGTAATTCCGCCGCCATGGTCAAGGTGGGAAAGCCGCCCGCTGCTTGCCGCTCCACGGCACTTAAGTGGGTGCGGGTGTCGTCAGAGACTGACTTGCGAAACAGCTTATTGAACATGGAACATGGGTAATGGCAAATAGACGCGCCATTATGGGGGGTGGGCAAGTCCAGTTCGCGCACGGCCTGCGATGTCTGCGCCGCTGCGCGTGCATCAGCTTATGGCAAGCTGGAATTGGGCAGGGCGCTTAAACGCAATACCGCAATACCGCAATACCGAAGTGTGCCCCTGCGTGTCATGCGGGTACCTTAACTCGATGCCCGGCGCAGGGTTTCAACCACGGGGCGGCGCAGCACATCGCGCAGGCCCCACCAACCTGCAGCCAAAGCCAGCACAGCACCAGCTATCGCGCCCAGCAGGGGCACCCACAAGGACACCACCCACTCAAACTCGAACACGTAATGTGCCAAGGCCCAACCCACCACACTGGCAACCAGCGAAGCGAGACCCCCCGCAAGCAGCCCAACGCCGGCTAACTCGGCCCGCTGAACCTGCCGCAACAGGCTGTTTTGCGCGCCCACCGCACGCATGATGGCAAACTCCCGGGCACGGTCTTCGCGGGTAGCAGTGACCGCAGCAAACAAAACCACAAGCCCTGCAGCCAAGGTGAATCCAAACAAGAACTCCACCGCACGGATCACCTGGTCCAGCACACGCTGTATTTGGTTGATGGTGCTGCTCATATCTACATTGGTGATGTTGGGGAACTGGCGCACCAAGGCATTGTCAAAACCCGCAAGCTCTGGCGCCTTAAACGCCCCCATATAGGTACTAGGCACGTCCTTGAGGACAGACACCGGGTACATCACAAAGAAGTTGGCACGCATAGAGCCCCAGTCCACCTTGCGCAGGGAGGTAATCTTGGACTCGGTTTGCATGCCCCCTATGTCAAAGCGAACACTGTCGCCCAACTTGAGGTTAAGGGTCTTCGCAATGCCTTCCTCCACACTGACGGCACCCTCCTCTTCCTCCGCCCAGCGACCGGCGATGATGTCGTTGTTGGCGGGCTTGGCCGCACTGTGCGAGAGGTTGAACTCGCGGTCAATCAGGCGTTTGGCGCGGTCATCGCTGTAGCTGTCCGGATTGACGTTTTGGCCGTTGACCGCAATCAAGCGCCCCCGAATCATGGGGTACCAATCAAACTTGCTCACACCCGCACCGTTCAAGGCTTTTTGAAAAGCGTCCGACTGCTCAGGCATCACGTTAATGACGAAGCGGTTGGGCGCATCCGGCGGGGTGGCCTTGCGCCAGCTGCTGATCAAATCCGTGCGCAGCAGCACCAGCAGCACCAAAGCCAAAAGCCCCACCGACAAGGCACTCACCTGCACCACGGTGTAGGCGGGCCGCGCCGACATCTGGCGGGTGGCCAGTACCAACCAGCGGGGGGCCGTGGACTCATTCACGCTGCGCCGCAACAGCTTCACCGCACACCAACTCAAGCCAGCAAACACCAGCACCGCCACGGCAAAGCCCCCCACCGCAATCAAGCCCAAGGTCAAATCACTGCTAACGGCCAATAGCAAGGCCGCAAAGCCCAGCACCCCCAAGGCCAACACGCCTGCTGACGCGGGGCGCAGGTTGCCCACATCCCGGCGAATCACACGCAAGGGCGGCACTTGGGCCAGCTGCAGCACCGGTGGCAAGCCAAAGGCAAAGAGTAGGGTCAAGCCCATGCCCATTCCCAATAGCGCAGGCCAGAGCGTAGCCGCGGGGAGCGCCGCATCCACCAAGCCCGCCAGCAACATGACAAAGAGGTAGTGCACGCCATAGCCAATGGCGACGCCCATCGCACTGGCCACCACACCGACCAAGGCAAATTCGTAGGCATAACTCGCCGCAATGGTGCGCTGGCTCAAGCCCAGTACCCGCAACATAGCGCAATCGTCCAAATGGCTGGCGGCAAACGCCCTAGCAGCCAGCGCCACAGCCACCGCACTTAACAAGGCGGCTAGCAAGGCCACCAGGCTCAAGAACTTGTTGGCGCGATCCAGGGTTTGGCTCATCTCTGGGCGCCCGCTTTGTAGCGACTCCACCCGCACCCCACGCAGCACCCGCTCAGCTTGCGCCACATCCGCCTTGAGCCGAGCGTCCGCCCAACGCACGTACTCCTTAACCGGCAAATCCGCCCCTGCAACCGCCATCCGGTACGTAATCCGACTGGCGGGCTGCACCAGTTTGGTGGCAGCCAAATCGCCCTTTTGAATCATCACACGGGGTGCAAAGTTCATGAACCCAGCCCCTCGGTCAGGCTCAATGACGATGACCGCCCCAATCACCAACTGGCTGTCCCCCAAAAGCAAGGTGTCGCCAACTTTCAAACCCAAGGCATCCAACAGTGGCGCGTCCACCCAGGCCTGCCCGGGCGCTGGAATTTCCCGCGTGGGCGCATCGGCTTGGCCGTCTTTAGACGCAATGCGCAAATTGCCGCGCAAGGGGTAGCCGGCTTCCACCACTTTCAGGCCCACCAACTTGGCTGCGCCACCTTGGCTGTCGCTCGCCCGCGCCATGGTAGGGAAGGTTTGGGTCTGCACCATGTCCAGCCCCAAGGCCTTGGCCTTGTCTACCAAATCTGCGGGAGTGGGGTTATCACTGGACACCACCGCGTCGCCGCCCAAGAGTTGCCGCGCATCGCGCTCTAAGCCGCCTTTGAGTCGATCGGCAAAAAACCCTACCGCCGTGACGGCAGACACCGCGAGGGTGACCGCCACAATGACCAAACGCAGATCACCGGAGCGCAGATCGCGCCAAAGAGTGCGCCAGCCAAGGCGCCAGAAAGAGAGGTTCATGTCGCTACCTTAGCACCCTTGCGGCAAACAGGTGCAGGGCAACGGGGCTTGTACGGCGCAAGTTTGGGGCTTTTAGGCGAGCACATTGCGGCGGTCGCGCACCGCCGCCAACGCGCTACGGCGCTGTCGGGTCTTGCGCCGGGGTGTACAGCACCGCACGCGGCGCGCGGCACAAACCCCACAAGTGCAAACCAGCGCGCTGCGCCATGGCCACGGCCAAATCCGTGGGGGCCGAAATGGTGGCCAGCATAGGCACCCGCAAGCGCACACACTTGCGCACCAGCTCATGGCTGGCGCGACTGCTCATCAGCATCCAACCCGACTCATACGGGCGGCCCTGCTGGGCCAAGGCTCCCAGCACCTTGTCCAAGGCATTGTGGCGGCCTACGTCTTCCATCACCAGGGCCAACTGCCCGTCAGCACCCACCCATGCAGCGGCGTGTAGCGAACCACACAGGGCATTGAGTTGCTGCAAGGGCAACATGGCACGAATGGCGTCAAAAATTTCCTGCGGCTGCACACGGCGCGCCCAAGGCTGGTCAGGCATGGCCGGAGGACTCAAATCCAATGCCTGCAAGCTGTCCAGCCCGCACACCCCGCAGCCGGTGCGCCCGGCCATGCTGCGACGCTGTGCTTTCAAGCGCACAAAGCAGGCAGCGGCGATCTCTAGGTGCACTTCCACCGCAGGCTGGCCACAACTCTCTGATCGCAGCACCTCCATGCCAAAGCATTGGCTGGGCGAGTCCAAAATCCCTTCGCTCAGCGCAAAGCCCAGCGCGAAGGCCTCCAAGTCCTGCGGTGTGGCCATCATGACCGCGTGCGATATTCCGTTAAAGACCAAGGCCACCGGCAGTTCGGCGGCCAGCGTATCGGTCTGCACCAGCCCTTGGGGCACGCGCACAACGCTGCGGGCGGACACAGCCGCCGGCAAGGTGTGCGCCCATGGCTCACCCGTGCTCGAACTGTGCGACATGGGCGCGCCCCGCTTCAGTGAGTGAGGCCATCCAACGCTCGTCTTGGAGTTCTAGCCGCACCCAGCCAGGACCCGCCTGGGTGCCCAGCGTTGCATCGCCCAGCAGCGTGAGCGTGCGCATGATGCTGCTTGCGCCCTGCCCAAAGCGCTTGCCCAGCCGTGGAACAGAAACAGGCGCTTGCTGCTGCGCTAACTCCAACAGCAGGGTGTGGGCAAGGTCAACACTCATACGCCCATCGCCACTGGCGACTTATGCGGAAGCATGAGCACCGGAATGCACTTGGAAGTCGGGGTGCCTGCATTAGCCGCCACTGCAGACAGGGGCACCAACGGATTGGTCTCGGGGTAGTAGGCGGCCACGCATCCGCGTGGGATGTTGTATTCGACTAACTTGAAACCACGGGCAGTGCGCTCTTGGCCATCGTCCCACACGGTCTGAAAGTCAATCCAATCCCCGCTCTTGAATCCCAGGGCCCGGATGTCTTGCGCATTGGCCATCACCACCCGGCGCTGCCCGTACACACCGCGGTACCTGTCGTCATTTCCATAAATGGTGGTGTTGTACTGGTCGTGGGAGCGTGTGGTCATCAGCGCAAATACGATGGCATCGCCTTTGCGCGCCCTGGCCCGCCGCAGCGGTGTATCCGTAGGGACTGCATGCGTCTTGAACACTGCCTTTTGCGATGGCGTGGCCCACACGCGCTCGCTCGCGGTATTGCGCAAGCGAAAGCCCCCGGGCACCCGAATACGCGCATTGAAGTCTTTGAAGTCAGGGAAAACCGCCTCGATCTTGTCGCGTATGCGTTGGTAGTCTTCCACCATCCACAACCACGGCGTTTTGCTGCGCCCCGCCAGCGTGGCCGCAGCGAGCCGGGCCACGATTGCAGGCTCCGACAGCAGCATGGCGGATGCCGGCGGATTGATGCCCATCGACAGGTGCACCATGCTCATGGAATCCTCCACCGTCACGCCTTGCGGGCCACAGGCTTGCATGTCGATTTCGGTTCGCCCTAGGCAGGGAAGAATCAAGGCCTCTTTGCCGTGCACGATATGGCTGCGATTGAGCTTGGTGGTCACATGCACCGTCAAGTCGCAGTTGCGCAGCGCCTTCCACGTCTGCACGGTGTCTGGCGTTGCCGCTGCAAAATTTCCACCCAGCGCGAAAAAAACTTTGCCCCGCCCATCCAACATGGCCTGAATCGACTCCACCGTGTTGAAACCCTGCGCACGCGGTGGCTCAAAGTCGAATACCCTTTTCAGACTATCCAATAGCGCGACCGGCGGAACTTCCCAAATACCCATGGTGCGGTCGCCCTGCACATTGCTGTGACCGCGCACAGGGCACAAGCCAGCACCCGCACGGCCGATGTTTCCACGCATCAATAGCAAGTTGGTAATCATCTGAATCGTGGCCACCGAATTCTGGTGCTGGGTAATGCCCATGCCCCAGCACGCAATCACGCTCTTGGCCTCGCGGTACACATCGGCCGCCGCGCGCATGTGCGCCACGCCCAAGCCCGATTCGGCTTCCAAGAGACTCCAAGACTCTGCGCGCAAATCGTTGAGCAGCGCATCAAAGCCTAGGGTGTGCTCAGAAATAAAGGTCGTATCCAGCACATCCAGCCCTTGGTCTTGCAACTCGACCAAGTGCTTCATCATGCCTTTGACAAACGCAAAATCGCCGCCTATGTCCAGCTGAAAGTAATGGGTGCTGATAGCGGTTCCACCCCCTGTTGCCATTTCTAGCTTGTTTTGGGGGTCTGCAAAACGCTCCAGTCCGCGCTCGCGCAGGGGGTTCACGCTCACGATGCGCGCTCCGCGCTTCGCCGCTTGGCGCAGTTCGCCCAACATACGCGGGTGATTGGTACCCGGGTTCTGGCCAAAAACAAAGATAGCGTCTGCCTGCTCAAAGTCTTGCAGTGTGACCGTGCCCTTGCCGACGCCCACGCTCTCGCGCATACCACTGCCGCTGGGCTCGTGGCACATATTGGAGCAATCCGGGAAGTTGTTGGTGCCATATTCACGCACAAACAACTGGTACAAAAATGCGGCCTCGTTACTGGCGCGGCCCGAGGTGTAAAAAATCGCCTGGTTCGGGTCCGGCAAGCCATTGAGATGCTTGGCAATCAGTGCAAATGCATCGTCCCACGTGATGGCTTTGTAGTGATCCGTGGCGGCGTCATAGACCATGGGCTCGGTGAGGCGCCCCTGGTCCTCCAGATAGAAATCACTGTGTGCGGCAAGCGCAGTCACGGTCTGGCCCGCAAAGAACTCCGCAGTCACGCGGCGCGCTGTGGCCTCCGCAGCCACGGCTTTGGCACCGTTTTCACAAAACTCAAACGTGGATGCATGGTTGCGGTCAGGCCAAGCACAGCCGGGGCAGTCAAAGCCATCGGGTTGGTTGGCCGATAGCAGCGTCTTTGCGCCCAGGATCGGAATCTCTTGTTTGAGAAGCGCCTTGCCCACGCTGCGCAAGGCACCCCACCCACCGGCGGGACCCTTGTATTCTTCAATCTTCTGCTCAGTCATATCACCTCACTGCGATGGACCAGTTCCACCCTGTCAGCCTCAGCCGGCAAGCGCACGCCTAGCTTGCTGGCACTCAGGTGTTCTTGCTGATGCTGATGGTCGGAAACTTGGAGGAATAGTCTTTGTTTTTGGCCGCCACACCCAAAGCCACACGACGCGCAATGGCCTTGTAGATTGCCGCCACTTCGCCGTCTGGGTCAGCCACCACCGTGGGCTTACCACCATCGGCCTCCACGCGGATTTGCATGGCCAAGGGTAAGGCACCCAAGTAATCGGTGTTGTACTGAGCCGCCATATGTTTGCCACCATCGGCCCCAAAGATATGCTCTGCGTGGCCGCACTGGGTGCAGATATGAACCGCCATGTTCTCCACGATGCCCAAAATCGGCACGCCGACCTTCTCAAACATGCGGATGCCTTTACGCGCATCTAGCAGGGCAATGTCTTGGGGGGTGGTGACCACCACGGCACCCGTCATAGGCACCTTTTGCGACAAGGTGAGCTGAATATCCCCTGTGCCTGGCGGCATGTCGACAATCAGGTAGTCCAAGTCTTTCCACGCAGTTTGGCGCAAGAGCTGCTCCAGGGCTTGCGTGGCCATGGGGCCGCGCCAGATCATGGCCTCGTCTTGCGCCACCAAGAAACCGATGGACATGACTTGCACGCCGTAGTTCTCCATGGGCTCCATGGTTTTGCCATCTTCTGACTCCGGCCGCCCGCTGATCCCCATCAACATGGGAACGCTGGGGCCATAAATGTCAGCATCCAACAAGCCTACGCGCGCGCCCTCAGCGGCCAGCGCCAAGGCCAAGTTGGCCGCGGTAGTGCTTTTGCCCACGCCCCCTTTGCCAGAGGCCACGGCCACGATGTTCTTTACACCGGGCAGCAACTGCACGCCGCGCTGCACCGCGTGTGCAGCCACGTTAAGCCGCGCAGTGATGGCGACTTGGCCCACCCCCGCTACCGATAAGGCGGCCGAACGCAATGCGTCCTCAAAGGCAGGCACTTGGCTCTTGGCCGGGTAGGGCAGCTCCAAGTCAAACTGCACTGCGCTGCCCTGAATGCGCAGGTTTTTGATGCATTTGCTGCTGACAAAGTCTTTGCCGGTGTTGGGGTCTACCACGCCCTGCAAGGCGTCCATGATGCTTTTATCTGACACGTCCATAACTTACTCCTAGATACCCCAAGTCTAGCGAACCTCCCTGAGCCGCATCCACCGCAGGGACTCTGACGCGTATGCCCCAGGCCGCTGCGGGTTGACACCGTTTTATCGCTGGTTTACAAGTGCTTACGAATCACCATAATGAGCGCTATGCCAAACGAATCGCCACTTCCTAGCACCGTAGGATTGCTACTGACAGGCGGTGGCGCACGCGCGGCCTACCAGGTCGGTGTGTTAGAGGCCATTGCCGATCTACGCAAAGCGTGCGGCCAAGGAGAAGGTCCCAATCCCTTTCCCATCATCACCGGCACCTCTGCCGGAGCCATCAACGCGTCGGCCTTAGCCTGCGGGGCTGACGACTTTGACGGCGCGGTGCGGCAAATCGCCCATACGTGGCGCAACTTCCAAGCCCAAGACGTGTACCGGGCAGACCATATCAGCATGCTGCGCTCCGGGGCGACCTGGATCACCTTGCTGTCGTTTGGTTGGCTGGTGGCCAAATGGCGCAGACTCAAGCCCAGATCTCTTTTGGACAACGCGCCGCTCAAAGAGCTGCTCGACAAACTGGTGCCGCTGGAGCGGCTCCCCTTTCTCATTCGCAAAGGCGCATTGCGCGCCTTGGCGGTCACGGCCTCCAGTTACAGCTCTGGCGACCACGTCACTTTTTTTCAAGGCGACCGTCGCATCATGCCGTGGACCCGCATGCAGCGTTTTGCAGTGCGGGACCGTATCACCCACGCACACTTATTGGCCTCCAGCGCCATTCCGTTTGTGTTTCCCGCCACCGACCTGCACATCAATGGCAACACCGAATACTTTGGTGATGGCTCCATGCGCCAGAGTGCGCCGGTGGCAGCCGCTATTCATTTGGGAGCAGACAAGATAGTCGTGGTGGGCGCAGGCCGCATGCACGAACCCAAGAGCGAAGCCCACTTGCACACCACAAGCACTTACCCGTCGATTGCGCAAATCGCCGGCCATGCGCTCTCCAACATATTTTTGGATGCTTTGGCGGTGGACGTGGAGCGTGTGCAGCGCATCAACCAAACCATCAAACTCGTTCCAGAGCATGCCCGGCTCTCCAGCGCGCTGCGCCCCATCGAGTTGCTGGTGATTGCGCCCAGCCAACGCTTGGACGCGGTGGCTGCCCGCCATGTGGGGGACTTGCCCCATGCGGTGCGCACCATGCTCGGTGCAGTTGGTGTGTCCTCAGCCAAAGCGGACGTAAAAGGTGCAGCGCTGGCCAGCTACTTGCTGTTTGAATCCAACTACACCACCGAACTCATGCGCCTGGGCTATGCCGACACCCAAGCCATGCGCGCTCAGGTGCTGGCCTTCTTTGGCTGGACCGACCCATTGGCCGTTTCAAACGCCCAAGACCATGTCCCAGAGCCGCCTGTAGAGCGCCGCATGGACCCTTTGCGTCTGCGCTGAAAGCCTGCCTCACCGCGCAACCCTTGCGGTGAAAACACCGCTGCGCTTCACCGCAAAAAAAGTCTGCGCATTCGGCCGAACCGGGGGTTTTGCCATGTTCCAATTACATTTTTTTACAAGATGGAAACAACGTGGAACGCGCGGACTTCATTCACCTCGTAAGACTCAGCGAACATGCCAGCGCTGAAGACAGCCAAGCCTACCGACGTGGCGTGGCCATGTTCGCGTTTGTGGGCTATGCCTGGGTGATTGGATGCGTTCTCATTGCCGCCGCAGCGCTGTGGTGGCTTGCGAGTGATTGGAAAACAGGGCATGTCAATGGTGGGCGCATTTGGTTGACCATCGCTGCTGCAGGCTTGCTGTGGTCAAGCTTGCGTGCCTTGTGGCTGCGCCTCGAAGCCCCGAGCGGCATTGAAATCACAGCCGACGATGCGCCCTTGTTATTCGAAGCCTTGGCCAAAATTCGCAAACGTATCAAAGGCCCCGCCATCGACAAAGTGATTCTGGACGATGCCTTCAACGCCAGCATCACCCAGATTCCACGCTTTGGGCTGTTTGGCGGCGCACGCAACTACCTGACCATTGGGCTACCGCTCATGTTTGCATTGGACCGGTCGCGTTTGTTGGCCGTATTGGCGCACGAGTACGGTCATTTACGCGGGGGGCACGGCGTGCTGGGCGCATGGATCTACCGAACCCGCATCACCTGGTTCAAACTGCACAACGCCATGGGAGCCAGCGGGAACTTTGCAACGCTGCTCTCCCACGGTTTCTTTCGCTGGTATTTTCCGCGCTTCAATGCGCGCACCTTTGCCTTGGCGCGGCAAGACGAGTACGAGGCAGACCGCATTGCGGCCAAGCTGCTGAGCAAAGACATCATGGGCGCGTCCTTGGTCGAGATTGAAGTCAAAGGTGCCTGGCTGCGCACCGAGTTTTGGCGTCGGCACTGGTTACAAGCCAATAGCAGTTCCACGCCCGTCGGCCCCTTCAAAGAAATGGCCAAGCTTTTGACCGTGCCACCAGAGCCGACGTTTGCCGCGCAAGCCTTGCAAGAAGCCATGCGCAGGCTCAGTGACATTGACGACACGCACCCGGTCTTGCGCGACCGCCTGCATGCCCTGCACCAAACACCGCAACTCCCAGCGTGGTCCTCCAACCGCGCGATCAAACTGCTGGGGCCCAAGGCGGACCACTGGATCAGCGAGCTGGATCGGCAATGGCGCAAAGACAACCGGCACGCGTGGTCGCAACACCATGCCTACTTGGGCCGCATGCGGGAACGTGCCCAAACCCTCATGGCCAGCGTGCAGCGCAACAGTGCCGACGAGCTGGTGGAGCTCGCGCAGTTGCAACGCCGCTTAGACCCCACGGCGAATGTGCAAGTCTTCTACGAGCGGGCATTACGCCTGTCTCCCAGCCATGGAGGGGCTTTGCGCGGGCTGATCCACACGCTGCCTAGCGATGCAGTGGACGCACGCCTCAGCTACTTGGAGCAGTTGTTTGAAGCCAGCATGACGCACCGTTGGTGGGCCAGCAAAGAAGCCACCCACACGCTAGAGATAGCGCTGCGGGCTAACCAAGATGTAGCGCCTGCGCTGAAAACGTGGCGTGCGCGCCTCAAAACCAGCGAAGAAGCCGAAGAACGCGCCTGGCAAGAACACATGGGCAGCGATTTTTTCCAAAGCATTGCGGCCCATGACCTCAATAGCTATGAAGTCTCGGAGCTGCGTGACGACCTCCAACGCATCCCTACCATCAGCCGCGCTTGGCTGGTCTGCAAGCGTCTGCGTGAGTTCCCGCAGCGACGCTGCTACACCTGCTTTTTGGAGCTACCAGGCATGGACGACCAAAGCCGCTACGACCTGTGCCGCTCGCTAGAGACCAGTTTGTCCCTGCCCGGCAGCGTGCTCGTGCTGTGGGCGGGTCACTCACCCACATTGCAAGACATCCAAGCCAAGGCGTTTGCCCCTGTGTTTGTGCAATCAGCCCGCAAAGCCTAAGGCGCTTTGCACAGCGTGGTGCAGGCCACCCAAGGGCCGCGCATCGGCCTACGGAGGCTGGGCGGGGGACCGGACTAAAATCGGGGCTGTCTCTTGAAAGCACTTTGCCCCATGCCACGCCAACTCTTCGTCACCACCGCCCTCCCCTACGCCAACGGCAACTTCCACATCGGTCACATCATGGAATACATCCAGGCCGACATCTGGGTGCGGTTCCAGCGCATGCAGGGCAACGCGGTGAACTTCTGTGGTGCGGACGACACGCACGGCGCGCCCATCATGATTGCAGCCGAGAAGGCCGGAGTAACGCCAGAGCAGTTCGTGGCCAACATCGCTGCAGGCCGCAAGCAGTACCTGGACGGCTTTCACATCAGCTTTGACAACTGGCACAGCACCCACTCGCCCGAAAACACCGAGCTGGCCCGCCAGATCTACCGCGACTTGCGCGACCGCGCCGATGGCAGCCTGATTGAAGTGCGCACCATCGAGCAGTTCTTCGACCCCGAGAAGAACATGTTCTTGCCCGACCGCTACATCAAAGGCGAGTGCCCCAAGTGCCACGCCAAAGACCAGTACGGCGACAACTGCGAGGTGTGCGGCTCGGTCTACGCGCCTACTGACCTGATCAACCCCTTCTCGGCACTCTCCGGCGCCAAGCCCGAACTCAAAAACTCTGAGCACTACTTCTTCAAGTTGTCTGACCCGCGCTGCGTGGAGTTTCTGGAGAAATGGACGCAAGGCCCCGATGAAAGCGGCAAGCCACGGCTGCAGCCCGAAGTGGCCAACAAGATCAAGGAATGGTTCAGCGTGCGCACCAACCCGGACGGCACCACCAGCGAAGGCCTGGGCGACTGGGACATTTCGCGCGACGCGCCCTACTTCGGCATCGAGATTCCCGACGCGCCAGGCAAGTACTTCTATGTGTGGCTGGACGCGCCTGTGGGCTACCTAGCATCTCTCAAGAACTGGTTTGACAAAGGCGGCCCCAAGGCCAAGCACGGCGACACGCGTAGCTTTGACGAGTACATCGCCGCCGCTGACACCGAGCAGTACCACTTCATTGGCAAAGACATCGTCACTTTCCACACCCTGTTCTGGCCCGCCATGCTGAAGTTCAGCGGCCGCAAGACGCCCAACAACGTGTTCGTGCACGGCTTCCTGACGGTGAACAACGGCGAGAAAATGAGCAAGAGCCGCGGCACCGGCCTGGACCCGCTCAAGTACCTGAGCTTAGGCATGAACGCCGAGTGGCTGCGCTACTACCTGGCGGCCAAGCTGAGCGCGCGCAATGAAGACATCGACTTCAACGCCGACGACTTCATGGCGCGGGTAAACAGCGACCTGATTGGCAAATACGTGAACATTGCTTCGCGTGCGGCGGGCTTTCTGACCAAACGCTTTGATGGCAAGTTGACCAACGATTTCGGCACCACCGGCGCAACCCTACTGGCCGAAGTGCGTGGCGCCAGCGATGCACTCGCCCAGATGTACGAAGCCCGCGAATACGGCAAAGCCACCCGCGAGATCATGCTGCTGGCCGACAAGGTGAATGCGTATGTGGACCAGAACAAGCCTTGGGACTTGGCCAAGGACGTGGCCAACAACCAGGCGCTGCACCAGGTGTGCTCGGTGCTCATCAACACCTTCGCCACACTCACACGCTACCTCTCGCCCGTGCTGCCCGGCTTGGCGCAAGCGGTGCAAGGCTTTGTGGGCGTGGACATGCAGCAGTGGAATGTGGCTGGCGATGTACAAGCCATCCAACCCTACCAACACCTGATGCAACGCGTCACCCCCGAGCAACTCGACGCACTTTTCGAGCCCAAAGAGGCTCCTGCGCCCGTGGATATTGCGCAAGCAGCTCCTAAAAAAGCAGCAAAAGCAGCGCCCGCAGCCATTCCCGCCGACCCCAACGCCCCCGGTGGCGAGGCCTTGGCGCCCACCATCAGCATTGACGACTTCGCCAAGATCGACCTGCGCATTGCCAAAATTGTGAACTGCGAAGCGGTGGAAGGCTCCACCAAGCTGCTGCGTCTCACCCTCGATGTGGGCGAGAAGAACGCCGAGGGCCAGCCCACCACGCGCAATGTGTTCAGCGGCATCGCCAGCATGTACCAACCCGAAGCCTTGGTAGGCCAGCTCACCGTGCTGGTAGCCAACTTGGCACCACGCAAGATGAAGTTCGGCATCAGCGAAGGCATGGTCATGGCGGCCAGCCATGCAGATGAGGGCACCAACCCCGGCATCTACATCCTCAACCCCTGGCCCGGCGCGCAGCCCGGCATGCGCATTCACTGAGCCCTGCACACAGCCCGGCACCGCAATGATCCCTTTGATCCGTGGCTGGGTTGATGTTGAGCGCACCCCTCACACCAATGCGCGCCTCGGCATGACTTTGGCGTTTGTGGCCGGGGCGGCCAACGCAGGCGGCTTTTTGGCTGTGGGTCAATACACCTCGCACATGACCGGTGTGGTCTCCAGCATTGCGGACTCGCTGGTACTCGGCAATGTGTCCATTGCCTTGGCAGGGGCTGCCATGTTGTGCGCCTTTGTCTTGGGAGCCATAGCTACCACCTTACTGGTGAACTGGGGCCTGCAACACCAACTCCACAGCGCCTACGGCCTGCCCTTGTTGGTGGAAGCTGCGCTCTTACTGCTGTTCGGCAGCGCCATCAACCTAGCCGCGCATTTGTTTGTGCCGCTCACCGTGGTGCTGTTGTGCTTCATCATGGGCTTGCAAAACGCGGTGATCAGCAAGATATCGCGTTCGGAAATTCGCACCACCCACATCACCGGCTTGGTGACCGACCTGGGCATTGAATTGGGCAAGATGGTGTACATCAACACATCCGCAATCCATCCCCCGGTGCAAAGCAACCCCGACAAACTGCGCCTGCAGTCCACGCTGATTGCGGCATTTTTTATCGGTGCCATGCTAGGTGCCACCGGGTTCAAACATGTAGGCTATGTGACCACGGTGCCACTGGCATTGGCATTGCTGGTCTTGACCCTGCGCCCCCTCTGGACAGACGCGACTGAGCGTTGGTCCAAGGCTTAGGCCTTAACGCCCAGACGCGCTCTTAGTCCACTGTGCGAACCGTTCGCCCCACCTTTTTTTACCTCCTCCCGGATTGGCCATGAACGCAACTGCGTCCCGCACCCCTACTTTCGTATTTGATGTTGTCATTGTTGGCAGCGGCTTGGCGGGTCTAAGCGCCGCCTTACTCCTGCCGGCGACCACACGCATTGCCATCATCACCAAGAGCGCTGTGCGCGAAGGCTCTAGCGGCTGGGCGCAAGGTGGCATTGCCGCGGTGTGGGACAAGTCCGACAGCTTTGCCGCCCACATTGACGACACCTTGGTGGCCGGTGCGGGCCTGTGCGACTTGGCCGCCACGCAGCTGGTGGTGGAGCAAGCGCCGCAAGCCATTGCCTGGCTGCAAAAGCTGGGCGTGCCGTTCTCGCGTGAAGACGGCGAGCTGCACCTCACCCGCGAAGGCGGCCACAGCGCCCGGCGCATCGTGCATGCCACCGACGCCACAGGCGCGGCCGTGCAACACACGCTGATTGAGCAGCTGCAAAACAGCGCCAACATCACCCTGTTTGAAAACCACACGCTGGTGGACCTCATCACCACCACCAAGCTGGGCCTGGAGCCCGATGCGCCCACGCGCTGCTTAGGCCTGTACGCGCTAGACAACACCACCGACGAAGTCGTCACCTTCCAAGCGCCGCACACGCTCTTGGCCTGTGGCGGCGCTGGCAAGGTCTACCTCTACACCACCAACCCCGACACCGCCACCGGCGACGGCATTGCCGCAGCGTGGCGCGCAGGCTGCCGGGTGCAAAACATGGAGTTCATCCAGTTTCACCCCACTTGCCTCTACCACCCGCATGCCAAGAGCTTTTTGATCAGCGAAGCGGTGCGTGGCGAAGGCGGGCGTTTGCTGCTGCCCGATGGCACGCGCTTTATGCCCGCGCACGACCCGCGCGCCGAGCTGGCCCCGCGTGACGTGGTGGCCCGCGCCATTGACTTTGAGATGAAAAAAGGCGGCTTTGACTGTGTGTACCTGGACATCAGCCACCAGCCGCTGAGCTTTATCCAAGAGCACTTTCCCAACATTTATGCCCGCTGCTTGGAGCTGGGCATCGACATGTCTAAGCAGCCCATCCCCGTGGTGCCTGCCGCGCACTACACCTGTGGCGGGGTGCTGGCTGACTTGCAAGGGCGCACCGATGTGGCCGGCCTGTACGCCATTGGCGAAACCGCCTGCAGCGGCTTGCATGGTGCCAACCGTTTGGCGTCTAACTCCTTGCTAGAGTGCATGGTGTTTGCGCGAGCAGCTACACAAGTCATAGCAAATAACCTAACAACCACGGGCAGCGCCACGGTGCAAACCGTGCCGGTGTGGGACGACAGCCGCGTCACCGATGCCGACGAGAGCGTGGTCATCTCCCACAACTGGGACGAGTTGCGCCGCTTTATGTGGGACTATGTGGGCATTGTGCGCACCAACAAACGGCTAGAGCGCGCAGGCCACCGCATTGCGCTGCTGCAAGCCGAGATTGATGAGTTCTACGCCCACTTCCATGTGAGCCGCGACTTGCTAGAGCTGCGCAACTTGGTGCAAGTAGCCGACCTGATTGTCAAAAGCGCCCAAGCCCGCCACGAGAGCCGTGGCCTGCACTTCAGCCGCGACTATCCCGCGCTGTTGGACGCCGCCGTGCCCACCACCTTGACGCCGCTGTAGCGCACGCCCAGTTACGGGCCGGGAACACGCTGCGCCGGGGCGCAGCAAGGTTGACCTAAGTCAAACCACGGTTGGCCCAACGCGATAGCCTTAGGTGGGAGATTCACACCATGCTGCTATCCACACACCCAAGCTCGCCAGCGTCCGCCAAAGTAAGAGAACTATTGGCGCGCCACCACCACGCGCCCAGTGCCTTGGTACAAATGCTGCGCGAGCTACAAGCCGCCCTAGGGTGGCTACCTCCAGCCGCGCTGCAGGAGCTTGCCAGCGGTTTGGGTGTCACGCTGGCCCATGTGCAAGGGGTGACGGGTTTTTACCGCTTCTTTCACACCCGCCCCGTGGGTGACTACCGCATTCTGTTTAGCGACAACATCACCGACCACATGCTTGGCAGCCGGGAGTTGATGGCCGATCTATGCCAACGCCTAGGCGTAGCCCCGGGCCAGACCCGGGCCGATGGCCGTGTCAGCGTGGCCACTGCCTCATGCACCGGCCACTGCGACCAAGGCCCCGCCCTCTTGATCAACCACCACCAGGTGCTCACCCAGCTCGACAGCGCCCGCGTCGCAGAGATGGCACGCTTGGTGGAAGCGCAGGTTCCGGTCACCGACTGGCCTAGCGCGTGGTTTGACACCCAAGACCAGGTGCGCAGAGCCGACGTACTGCTAGGCCCCGCGCTGGCTCCCGGCCTAGCGCTGGCTGCCGCCGTAGCGCGCGGCCCGGAAGGCATGCTGCAAGAAATCACGCAGGCCAACTTGCGCGGGCGTGGCGGCGCTGGTTTTGCCACGGGTTTGAAGTGGGCGTTATGCCGCAAGGCCCCCGGCACCGAGCACATCGTGGTGTGCAATGCCGACGAGGGTGAGCCCGGCACCTTCAAAGACCGGGTATTGCTGCGCAGCCATGCCGACGCGGTGTTTGAAGGCATGGCCATTGCGGCGTGGGTCATGGGCGCGCGCAGAGGCTTTGTCTACCTGCGTGGCGAGTACCGCTACCTGCTAGAGGGCCTGCAAGCCGTTTTGGCCCGTCGCCGCGCGCAAGGCTTGCTGGGCAACAACATTGTGGGCCACCCCGGCTTCGACTTTGACATTGAGATTCACCTCGGCGCGGGTGCCTATGTGTGCGGCGAAGAGTCCGCCCTGATTGAGTCCTTAGAAGGCAAGCGCGGCACACCCCGCATACGCCCGCCCTTCCCGGTGGAGCATGGCTATATGGGCCACCCCACCGCCGTCAACAATGTGGAAACCTTTTGCGCAGCCCAGCAGATTGCGCAGCACGGGGGGGCTTGGTGGGCCGGCATAGGCACCACCGCCTCCACGGGCACCAAAATTCACAGCGTCTCGGGTGACTGCGAGCGACCCGGCCTGTACGAGTACCCGTTTGGCACCCGCATCGGCCGCATTTTGGAAGACTGTGGCGCACGCAACACCCAGGCTGTGCAAGTGGGGGGTCCGTCGGGCCTGTGTGTCTCGGCCTCGGAATTTGGCAGGCGCATGGGCTTTGAAGACGTGCCCACGGCAGGGGCGTTCATGGTGTTTGACCGCAGCCGCGACATGTTTTCGGTGGCCCGCAATTTCGCCCAGTTCTTTGCGCACGAGAGCTGCGGCTTTTGCACCCCCTGCCGCGTGGGCACCGCACTGGTGGTCAAACGCATGGACAAGCTCGCCGCAGGCCGCGGCTCGCGCCACGACCTCGATGTGCTGAACGAACTTGACAAGCTGCTGCACACCACCACCCACTGCGGTTTGGGTGCCAGTGCGTGCAACCCCTTGCGCGACACCGTGGCCAAGTTCCGCCCCACGTTTGAGCAGCATTTGCAATCGCTGCATTTTGAGCCCGCCTTTGATCTGGACGCCGAACTGTCCATCGCCCGCGCCGTAACCGGCCGGGACGACGCCGCAGCCCACATGGAGAAACCCGCGTGACACAGGTCCCTCTGCCCCCACCCGCCGCGACCCGCGACGCGCCCCCGTGCTTTGTACTGGATGGACAAAACGTGCCGTTTCAGCCCGGTGAAACGCTGATCCAAGCGGCCCACCATGCAGGCCACTTCATCCCGCATCTGTGTTGGAGCCCCGAGTTTGCCGCCCATGGTTCTTGCCGCATTTGCACTGTCAAGGTCAATGGCCGCGCAAGTGCTGCCTGCACCACGCTAGCGGCACCGGGCCAGACCGTGGAAAACAAAACCGGAGAGCTGAACGCGCAGCGCAAAACCCTGCTGCAAATGCTGTTTGTCGAAGGCAACCATTTTTGCCCCAGCTGCGAAAAAAGCGGCAACTGCAAGCTCCAAGCCACCGCCTATGAGGTGGGCATGGAAGGCCCACACTTTGAAGAGTTCTACCCCGACAGGCCCGTAGACGCCAGCCACCCTGAGCTGCTGCTGGACTTCAACCGCTGCATTGTGTGTGAGCTGTGCGTGCGTGCCAGCCGCGAGGTAGACCACAAGAACGTGTTCGCCATTGGGGGGCACGGCATAGGCACCCATTTGCTGGTCAACAGCCCTAGCGGCAAGCTGGCCGACACGTCTATGGCCAGCGGCGACCATGCCGCTGCGGTATGCCCTGTGGGCGTGATCTTGCACAAGCGCCAGGGCTTCTCCGTACCCATTGGCGAGCGCCGTTATGACGCAGCGCCCATCTCTGAAACTGCGCAGGACGACACCCCATGATTCCACCCGTCATGCCGCACGGCCCGCGCAAACTCAAACTGGCCACCGTGTCCCTGGCAGGCTGCTTTGGCTGCCATATGTCGTTTCTGGACATCGACGAACGCCTGCTGCAACTCATTGAGTTGGTGGAGTTTGACCGCTCCCCGCTCACCGACATCAAAGAGATTGGCCATTGCGACATTGGGCTGATCGAGGGTGGCCTGTGCAATGCCGAAAACGTGGTGGTGCTGCGCGAGTTCCGGGCGCACTGCAAAACACTGGTAGCCGTGGGGGCCTGTGCCATCAATGGCGGCCTGCCTGCCCAGCGCAACCACCTGAATTTGGGCACCATCCTCAACAATGTGTATGGCTCGCGCACCGGCCTGCGCGCGGGCAGTGCCATCCCGAATGATCCCGAGCTCCCCCTGCCGCTCAACCAGGTCCACCCGATTCACGAAGTCGTGCATGTGGACTACTTTTTACCCGGGTGTCCGCCGTCGGCAGATGCCATTTGGAAGTTCCTCACCGACCTCATGGCCGGACGCACCCCGCAGCTGGGCCATGGCCTGATGCATTACGACTGAACCACCATGACCTCACCCTTAGAAACTGCGCCTGCCGACATTGCCCAAGGCTTGCGTCGCGTCGCGATTGACCCGGTATCGCGCGTAGAAGGCCACGGCAAAGTCACGCTGCTCCTCGATGCTGACAACCGGGTGCAGCAAGTGCGCTTGCACATTGTGGAGTTTCGTGGCTTTGAGTCCTTTATTGAAGGTCGCCCATTTTGGGAAGTCCCGGTCATGGTGCAGCGCCTGTGCGGCATCTGCCCGGTATCACACCACTTGGCGGCCTCCAAAGCACTGGACCGGGTGGTGGGAGCCATGCCCGTCACCCCCACGGCCACCAAGATTCGCCGGCTCATGCACTACGGCCAGGTCATGCAGTCGCATGCTTTGCACTTCTTTCACCTCTCCTCGCCCGACTTGCTGTTTGGTTTTGACTCGGAGGTCAACCACCGCAACATCGTAGGCGTGGCCCAGGCCCACCCCGACATCGCCAAAAAAGGCATTTTGCTGCGCAAGTTTGGCCAAGAAGTGATACGCGTCACCGCTGGCAAACGCGTACACGGCACCGGCTCGGTACCGGGCGGGGTGAACAAGCATGTGAGCATGGCGGACCGGGCCATGCTCTTGGCCGACGCACAGCAAATGGTGGAATGGGCCCAAGACGCGGTCAACATTGCCAAGCAGCTCCATGCCCAAAACCCCGCGCTGTACCAGCGCTTTGGCAGCTTTCGCTCCAACATGCTGTCCTTGGTGCGCGCCGATGGCGCCTTGGACTTGTACGACGGCGTGCTGCGCGCACGCGATGCCAGCGGCCGCATCATCTTGGATGGCGCCAGCGACCAACGCTACCTGGACCTGATTGAAGAAGAGGTCAAACCCTGGACCTATATGAAGTTCCCCTACCTGAAGGCCTTGGGGCCTGAGTTGGGTTGGTACAAAGTGGGGCCTTTGGCCCGCATCCAAAACTGCGACTTCATTCCCAGCCCCTTGGCCGAACGCGAGCGCCGTGAGTTCATGGACTGGGGCCAAGGCGATGTCATCCATGGCGCACTGGCCTACCACTGGGCCCGCATGATTGAAGTGCTGCACTGCATGGAAGTCATACGCGATCTGCTCGATGACCCCGAAATTCTCACGGGCGACTTGATGGCCAGCGGCCCGCGCCAGCGCGGCGGTGTCGGCATCATTGAAGCCCCGCGCGGCACGCTCATTCACCACTACGAGGTGGGCGACGACGACCTGGTCAGCATGTGCAACCTGATTGTGTCGACCACCCACAACAACCAGGCCATGAACGAAGCCGTGCGCTCGGTCGCCCGCGAGCACCTAGATGGCAAAGCGCTGACCGAAGGCTTGCTTAACCACATTGAAGTGGCGATACGGGCTTACGACCCCTGCCTCTCGTGCGCCACCCATGCGCTGGGGCAAATGCCCTTGGATGTGGCCTTGGTAGGCCCCACCGGCGAGTTGCTAGACCGCATCATCAAGTCCCACTCCGGTGACATGGTGCACGACCTCAGCCGCCCCACGGGCTTGGCCGCATGAGCACGGCAGGCCCCGCACCGCTGCTGGTATTTGGCTGGGGCAACCTGAGCCGGGGCGACGACGCGCTGGGCCCACTTTGTATCAACCATTTGCGCGCCGCATTTGCCCACGACACCCGCGTAGAGTTTTTAGACGACTACCAGCTCCAGGTGGAGCATGCGCTGGACTTGGTGGGGCGTGAACGGGTGCTGTTTATAGACGCCAGCGTAGCCGCCCAAGCCCCGTTTGAGGCACTGCCAGTGGCTCCCGCCCAAGACGCCAGCTACAGCACGCACGCCATGTCACCCCAGGCCTTGCTGCATGTGTACACCCAGTTGCAGGGCACCCCACCCCCACCCTGCACCCAGCTGGCCATACGGGCCGACCACTTTGGCTTGGGCGAAGCACCCACCGCCCAAGCACTGGCGCATTTGGCGCATGCACAGGCTTGGGCCGCCCAGTGGATTGACCATGCATGAAGTCACACTGGCCCAGGAAATTGTGGCCATGGTGGAAGCCGCTGCCCAGCGCGAGCACTTCACCGAGGTAGCCCGCCTGCGGCTGGAGGCGGGCAGCTTGGCGGGGATTGAAGTGGGGGCTTTGCGGTTTGCTTTAGAGAGCATGGTCGGTGGCACCTGCTTAGCGCAGGCCGCCATCACCATTGACGAGCCCCAAGCCATAGGCTGGTGCAGCCACTGCGCCACCGAAGTTCCCATGCAACAGCGCATGGACCCCTGCCCACGGTGCCAAAATTACCCACTGCGCCCGGTCAGCGGCCATGCCCTGAAGGTGCTAGACCTGATCGTGCGCGACACCTAACTCCCGACCCAAAGGATCACCACCATGTGTGTTGTTTGCGGCTGCAATACCCCGCCCACCCTCGACAAGCCAGCACCCCTTGTGGCCGAAGCCCGCCATTTGCATTACGGGCAAGGGCTTGCCGGTGTGTCGGTAGAAGGCCTGTCCCAAGAACGCCTGATCAAGATGGAGGCTGACGTGCTGGGCAGCAACCAGCGGCTGGCCGACCACAACCGCGCGCATTTTCAGGCCCATGGGGTGCGGGCGTTTAACCTGGTGTCCAGCCCCGGCTCAGGCAAGACCACGCTCTTGTGCGCCACCATCCAGCGGCTGCAAGCCCAAGTGCCCACACTGCCATTGGCGGTGATTGAAGGCGACCAGCAAACCAGCCTGGACGCAGACCGCATACGCGCCACCGGCGCGCAGGCCATTCAGGTCAACACCGGCAAAGGCTGCCATCTGGACGCCCGCATGGTCAGCGATGCCTTTGCCCACCTCGATCTGCACGGCCACCACCACGCCCATGAGGAGCACCATGGCCATCACCACCACCACCATTCGCAGGGTGACGAAGCGCAGTCGCTGCTGTTTATTGAGAACGTAGGCAACCTGGTCTGCCCGGCCTTGTGGGACTTGGGGGAGACCGCCAAAGTGGTGATCTTGTCAGTCACCGAGGGCGAAGACAAGCCGCTCAAATACCCCGACATGTTTGCCGCCGCCAGCCTGATGGTGATCAACAAGACCGACCTGCTGCCACATCTCAACTTCAATGTGGACCAGTGCATTGCCTACGCCCGCCGCGTGAACCCGGGCATCGCCGTCATCCAACTCAGCGCCACCACTGGCGCTGGCATGCAAGCTTGGCAAAACTGGCTGCTCTCGGCCTGACTCGGGTGAGTCCGCACGCACACACCCAGCAACTAGAACGCCCCGCGCCACGCCGGGTGCTGGCGCTGGGTGCCTATTTGAAAAACCGCGCCTGCTTGGTCGATGGCGCAGTGGTCCATTGGTCGCCTCTGCATGGTGATTTGGAGAACCCCTCGGCACGCGCCGCGCTAGCGGCGTCTGCTGAAGCCTTGGCGGCACTGGCCACAGGCCCGCTGCACGCGGTGGCGCATGATTTGCACCCCGACTTTTACAGCACCCAGCTCGCCAGCACATGGGCCGAGCGGCTGCAAGTGCCCAGCGCCCCCGTGCAACACCACCACGCCCACACCGCCGCCACAGCCGCCGAAGCAGGCCTGCAAGCTGCCGTGCTGGGCATTGCCTTGGATGGCTATGGCATGGGCCACGACGGTGCGGCCTGGGGCGGCGAGTTGCTGCACATGCGCGCAGCCGCAGACGGCTTGCGCTGCGAACGGCTAGACCACTTGCCTGTGCTCAAAGCGCCTGGAGGCGATGCCGCAGCGCGCGAACCTTGGCGCATGACCACCGCAGCGTTACATCAAGCAGGCCAAGGCGCACTCTCCCTGCGCCAGTTTGCGAGCAGCGTAGGCCAAGAGAAAATCGCCGGGGTATTGCAAATGCTGGACAAGGGCAGTCGCTGCCCGCCCAGCAGCAGCGCCGGGCGTTGGTTTGATGCCGCCGCAGGTGCACTTGGGCTGTGCCCCTACCAAACACACGAAGCCCAAGCTGCTATGCAATTGGAAGCGCTTGCGCGAGACTGGATGGGCGCAAACCCCAGTTTTGACCACAATTTTGCATCGCCACACCTTGACCACTGGATGGTTGACCTGTGCGCTCTGGCCTCTCAAGGCCGCGACGCACAGGCACAGGGTGCGGCGCAGTTTCATCTGGGACTGGCCCACTGGCTGGCACAACGCGCTGCGGCCTTGGCCCAGCAGCACAGGCTGCAGCATGTGGCCTTGGGTGGCGGCTGCTTTGCCAATGCGCTCCTGCGCAACACACTGACAGCCTTGCTAAGCACTGCCGGTTTGGCGGTGCACAGCCCGCAATACGCAAGCTGCGGCGACGAGGGCCTGGCTTTGGGCCAGGCCTGGGTTGCAGCGCATGCCCCTTTGACACTGGAGAACTAAGCATGTGCTTGGCACTACCGGCCCGCATCACCCGGCTTCTCGACGACAGCATGGCCGAGGTCGAGTTGGGCGGTGTACTCAAAACTATCTCGGTAGCGCTGGCGCCCGAGGCGCAGCTAGGCGACTACGTCATCGTGCATGTCGGCCACGCCATTGGCCTGCTAGACGAAGACGAAGCCCGCGCCACCTTGGCCTTGTTTGCAGAACTGGCGCAGCATGAAGCACATTGACGCGTACCGCAACGGCGACTTGGCCCGTGGCCTGGCAGCCACCATCGCCGCAGAGGCCAAGCCCGAGCGGCAATACAACTTCATGGAGTTTTGTGGTGGCCACACCCATGCCCTGGCGCGCTACGGCATTGTGGACTTGCTGCCCGCCAACGTGCGCATGGTGCATGGGCCGGGCTGCCCCGTGTGTGTGCTGCCCATCGGGCGCATTGACATGGCCATTGCGCTGGCCCTGGAGCACACAGCCATTGTTTGCACCTACGGCGACGTGCTGCGGGTGCCCGCCTCTGCAGGCTTGTCCATGCAAAAAGCCAAGGCACGGGGGGCCGACATTCGTATGGTGTATTCACCGGCCGATGTGCTGCAGATAGCCCGCAACAACCCCAGCCGCGAGGTCGTGTTTCTGGCCATAGGCTTTGAGACCACCACGCCCCCAACCGCGCTGGTCATTCAGCAGGCGCAGCGCGAAAACTTGCCCAACTTCAGCGTGCTGTGCTGCCATGTGCTCACGCCCAGCGCCATCGGGCACATCCTCACCTCGCCTGAGGTGGCCGAGTGGGGCACCTTGCCGCTGGACGGGTTTGTAGGCCCCGCGCATGTGAGCATCATCATCGGCAGCGCACCCTACGAGCCGTTTGCCACGCAGTTCAACAAGCCCGTGGTGATCTCAGGCTTTGAGCCGCTGGACGTGATGCAGTCCATCCTGATGCTGGTGCGCCAAGTTAACACCGGCCGCGCTGAGGTGGAAAACCAATTCACCCGTGTCGTCACCCGCGAAGGCAACCGCGCCGCGCAAGCGGTCTGCGAGCAAGTGTTTGAGCTGCGTGACAGCTTTGAGTGGCGCGGCCTGGGTGAGGTGGCCCACAGTGCCTTGCAAATTCGCCCTGCATACGCCGCGTGGGACGCCGAGAAAAAGTTCACCCTGCCCTACTTGCGCGTGCCCGACCACAAGCAATGCGACTGCGGGGCCATCTTGCGCGGCGTGAAGCGCCCGACCGACTGCAAACTCTTCGCCACCGTGTGCACCCCAGACAACCCCATGGGCTCGTGCATGGTGTCCAGCGAGGGCTCATGCGCCGCCCACTACACCTATGGCCGTTTCCGGGATATCCCGCTAGTCACCCACCCATGAACACCACCGCCAAAGCCAGCTACCAGCGCCCCTTGGATTTCAAACGGGGCCGCATCGATATGAACCATGGTGCCGGTGGCCGACAGGCCGCGCAGCTGATTGAAGAACTGTTTGTGCAGGCCTTGGACAACCCCTACCTGCGCCAAGGCAATGACGGCGCTTTGCTCGACATTCCGGCGGGCCACCGGCTGGTCATGGCGACCGATGCCCATGTGATCTCGCCGCTGTTTTTCCCCGGCGGCGACATCGGCAGCTTGTCGGTGCACGGCACCCTCAACGACGTGGCCATGCTAGGCGCACGCCCTTTGTACTTGAGCGCCAGCTTTGTGCTGGAAGAAGGCTTTGCGCTGGCTGACCTGCAGCGCATCGTGGCCTCTATGGCGCACGCCTCGCGCGAGGCGGGCGTGCCCGTGGTCACAGGCGACACCAAGGTGGTGGAGCGCGGCAAAGGGGACGGCGTGTACATCAGCACCACCGGCATTGGCGTGGTGCCGCTGGACTGCCACATCAGCGGTGCCAACGCCAAACCGGGCGACGTGGTGCTGCTCTCGGGCAGCATTGGGGAGCACGGCATGGCGGTGCTGTCACAGCGAGAGTCCTTGGCCTTTGGCACCACGCTGGTGTCTGACAGCGCCGCGCTGCACACGCTGGTAGCAGCCATGCTGGCTGCGGCCCCCAACGGCGCAGTGCGCACGCTGCGTGACCCCACACGCGGCGGCTTGGCCACCACCCTCAACGAAATTACCCGCCAGTCGGCCGTGGGCATGCACCTGCAAGAAGACGCCATTGCCGTGCTGCCCCAAGTGGCCGGTGCCTGCGAGCTGCTGGGCCTAGACCCCTTGTACATCGCCAACGAAGGCAAGCTGGTGGCCGTGGTCGACGCCCCCCATGCGGCCAGCGTCTTGGCCGCCATGCAGGCACACCCCCTGGGCCATGCAGCCAGCCAGATTGGCGTGGTCACCGCAGACCCCCACCACTTTGTGCAAATGAGTACCCGTTTTGGTGGCCGGCGCGTGGTGGACTGGCTCAGCGGTGAGCCGCTACCGCGCATTTGCTAGAACCCGCAGCCGCGACTCGGCGCACCGGCCCCTAAGCATTGCTACACAATTTGTAGCTACTTGCGCTTATTCCATGGGCACAGACAACACTTTTCGCCTTAGTCTCAGGCCGCACTCGGTATAGCAAGCCCACGCTGCACCGCTGGGCGGGCTACAAAGGCAGCCAGCACGCGCGTCACTTCGGGAAAGTCAGCCATACCCACCAAGTCACCCGCCTCGTAAAAGCCCAGCAAGCCGCGCACCCACGGGAAGATGGCAATGTCGGCCACTGTGTAGGTGTCGCCCATGACCCACTGCCGGCCCACTAAGCGTTGGTTCAGCACCGCCAGCAGGCGCTTGGTCTCGGCCACGTAGCGGTCGCGTGGGCGCTTGTCTTCATAGTCTTTGCCCGCAAACTTGTGGAAGAAGCCCAGCTGCCCAAACATGGGGCCTATGCCGCCCATTTGGAACATCAGCCACTGCAAGGTTTCATAGCGGCCTGCCGCGCTGGCGGGCAGCAGCTGGCCGGTTTTCTCGGCCAAGTACATCAATATGGCGCCGGACTCAAACAAGGCCAATGGCTGCCCGTCTGGCCCCTGGGGGTCGATGATGGCGGGGATCTTGTTGTTGGGGTTGAGCGACAGGTACGCAGGTGTCAGCTGGTCATTGGTTTGAAAGCTCACCAAGTGCGCCTCATAAGGCAGACCCAGTTCTTCCAGTGCAATGGAAACCTTCACGCCATTCGGCGTGGGCAGGGAGTACAGCTGCAAGCGCTCAGGGTGCTGGGCAGGCCATTTGTGGGTGATAGGAAAAGCGGCAAGTGCAGAGGGAGTGGTCATAAAGAGTCTGTATATGGAGTTCTGGATATAGGCGCTATATGCGGTTTTCCAAGTCTGCACTCTACCGGCCACCGAGCAATGCTGCGAAAATGGGGGGTTGCCCACCTTGGGCCCCCTTATTCAAGGCACACCATGGCGTATTCCGTCAAAGAAATTTTTTACACCCTGCAAGGTGAAGGCGCCCAACAAGGCCGCGCCGCCGTGTTTTGCCGCTTTGCGGGCTGCAACCTGTGGAGCGGCCGCGAAGAAGACCGCAGCAGCGCCGTCTGCCAGTTTTGCGACACTGACTTTGTAGGCACCGACGGCACCGGCGGCGGCAAGTTCGCCACGGCGGACGCACTGGCCGACGCTGTGGCTGCCGCATGGGGACCCACTGGCCCCAGCTACCGCATGGTGGTGCTGACCGGCGGCGAGCCCTTGCTGCAAGTAGACGTAGCACTCACCCAAGCCCTGCATGCGCGTGGCTTCTTTATCGCGGTAGAAACCAACGGCACCATTGCCGCCCCCGAGGGCTTGGACTGGATCTGCGTGAGCCCCAAAAGCGATGCGCCGCTGGCCCAAACCAGCGGCAGTGAACTCAAGCTGGTGTTCCCACAAAAAGGCGTAGACCCCGCGCGCTTCACCGGCTTGGCGTTTGAGCACTTCTACCTGCAGCCCATGGACAGCCCGCTGCGCGCCGACCATACCGCCCAAGCCATTGCCTACTGCCAGGCCCATCCGCAGTGGCGCTTGGGCGTGCAAACCCATAAAACCATTGGAATTCGATAATGTTTGAGATCAGCCAGCGTTTCTTTTTTGACGCCGCCCACACCCTGCAACGCGAGATTGAGGCCGAAGGCAGCCGCCGCGTGCATGGCCACACCTACCACGCCGAAGTGTTTGTGCAAGGCGAGGCCAATGCCTCCGGCATGGTGATGGACTTGGGCTTTATCCGCCGCGAAGTGGCGGTGCTGCGCGAGTCGCTAGACCACCATTTTTTGGACGAAGTGCCCGACCTGGGCACCCCCACTCTCGAAAACCTGTGCGCCTACATTTACAAGCGCCTCAAACCCATATTGCCAAATTTGTCAGCCGTCACCGTAGAGCGCCATTCCATTGGTGACAAGTGCACGTATAGGCCTGCACAGGGCTGACTTGCCCCGTGCTCAGGCACAGCCCCCATGGCTAAGCCCCATTCGCACAGCGCAGTGCGATTGGGTGCACAAAATGACCATAAAAGCGGTCTATTTCAGCGCAATTGCGCGCATTTGAGCCCGGTGCTATAGTGACTTGGCGTCAGTTGGTGCATCGTGGTTTTCACTCAGTGGCAGGGTGGTTTGCGGGGTTGAACTGAGTGTTCTGCGCATCTGGCTGGTGGGCGTTTCAACCACTCTCAAGGACCAAGCCATGAAGAACTGGATAGCATCATTAGGCCTCGCACTGCTCAGCATGAGCCATCTGGGCGCGGCCCACGCCAATAGCTTTGCCGACTTACGGACCAAAATGACCGCAGCACGCGAGTCGCTGGTGGTGATGGCCACTACCAAAGAAAAGCGCGGCCCAGACCAACAAGCCTTGGTGAAAGACACCGCCAATTCCGCCAGCGCAGCGCTGGCCAAGCTCAAGGCCCCCGCTGGCAAAGAGGCCCAGTTCAAAGAACTCAATGAAACCTGGGCTGCATTCAAGAAAACCCGCGAAACCGAGCTGGTACCCGCCATTCTGGGCGGTAAAGAAGAGCTAGCCCTCAAACTTGCGGGCGGCATTCAAAAAGAACGTTTCACGCGATGCATGTCCTTGCTGTCAGAGCTGGGCGGCTGATTTCACGCACCACCGCCGACTGGGCTACTTTTAACTAAAAGCGGCTCGCTCAACACACCGCGGTGCGCTGCACGGCCGCCTCCGACTTCCCTCTTGTCAACCAGAGCAGCTGCAAATGAACCTCAATGACCTCAAAATTGGCACCAAACTCAGCATCTTGCTGGGGGTCTTGGTGACCGCCCTAGTTTTACTGGGGGTCTTCGGTATTAGCACGCTGGGGCAAGCCAACGAAGCACTGCGAAAAACACACCAAGAGCATTTGGTACCCACGGAGCAGCTGGGCACCATAGAAGCCCTGATGGAAGAAAACCAGCTCTTGCTGCTGCGCGGCATTAGCAACCCCTCACCCGACAACGTAGAAAAGTCGCTCAAGCAAGTCGGCAGCAACATCCAGCGCATCACCGAAACTTGGAAAGCTTACAAGGCCATACCCCACAGCGAAGAGGCCAACAAGCTAGCAGACGAATACTTTGCCAAGCGCACCGCGTTTGTAGACCAAGGGCTCAAGCCCGTCATACAAGCCCTGCAAGACAAGAGCCCCGCCCGCGCGGCTCTGGCCTCAGAAAACATGGGCACCCTGTGGGACCAAGTGGCCCCGGTGCTGCGTGCGCTCAAAGTTATCAACATCAAAGAGTCACAAGCCAACTTTGACGCCTCGTTTGCCAAGGCGCAAACCGCGCGCAACATGACCATTGCAGCAGTGCTTGCCGCAACGCTCTTTTGTATCGGTTTTGGGCTCTACCTGATACGCAGCATCACACGGCCTTTGGCCCGGGCGCTCGACGTGGCCAATGCGGTGGCGGTGGGCGACCTCACGCGTGACATTGCGGCCAGCGGTGCTGACGAAGCGGGCCAACTCATGCAAGCGCTACAGCGCATGCAAACCACGCTGCGCGCCTTTGAGGCGGCGCAAATAGAAACCGGCCGCAACCACAGCCAAGGCATGGTGGACTACCGCATGCCGCTGGACGGGCTGGCGGGCTCTTACCAGTCTATGGGCGAGTCCATCAATGCACTGGCCAGCGGCCACATTGCCACCAAGGCCAAAATTGTTGCGGTGGTGAGTGACTACGCCGCAGGCAAGTTAGACACGCCGATGGACCGTTTGCCCGGGCAAGAGGCGCGTATCAGCGAAGCCATTGACGCCGTGCAGCTGGCACTCAAAACCGCGGCCACTGCAGCGCGCGCCAACCTGCGCATTCGCAGCGCACTCGACAGCCTGCCTGAGGCGGTGACTGTGTCGAATGCACAAGGCCTGCTGGTGCACGGAACGCCCGCTGCGCATGCCTTATTGCAGCGCCTCAGTGACTCCAGCGAGACCAACGAAAGCCGCTATGGCCGCCCAGTCAGCGACCTGTTCAGAGACACCAGCACCGCTGCCAAACTCAGTACCGCACTACAAACCGATGCCAGCACCGATGTGCTGGTGCAAGGCCGTAGCCTGCGCATGCTGTCCAAACCCATTGTGGACGGTGCAGGCGCGCATATTGGGCGTGTGACCCACTGGGTAGACCGCACCGACGAAATTGCGGCAGAAAACCAAGTGTCTGGCTTGGTCAACGCGGCGGCCCAGGGAGACTTCTCACAGCGCCTGGCGCTTGAGGGGCGCACGGGCTTCTTTGCAGCCCTGTTTGGGGGTATGAACCAGCTCATGGCCACCAGCGAGCAAGGCTTGGGCGACATTGCCGACCTGCTGGACGCCTTTGCCAAAGGTGACCTCACCCAACGCATAGACCGTGAGTACGCCGGCCTGTTTGGCCAAGTGAAAGACAGCGCCAACTCCACAGCCGAGAACTTGGCACGGGTGATGGGCGAGGTGCGTGCCGCGGCTGACGCGCTTACCGGTGCAGCCAACCAAGTAAGTGCCACGGCGCAATCGCTCTCACAAGCGGCTTCAGAACAAGCCAGCAGTGTCGAAGAAACATCCAGCAGCATGGACCGCATGTCCGCCTCGATCAACCAAAACAGTGACAACGCCAAGGTCACCGAAGGCATGGCCACCAAAACCAACCGAGAAGCCACCGAAGGCGGCAAAGCCGTGACCGACACCGTGCAAGCCATGAAGCAGATAGCCGCCAAGATTGGCATCGTGGACGACATTGCTTACCAAACCAACTTGCTGGCACTCAACGCCGCCATTGAAGCGGCACGTGCGGGTGAGCATGGCAAGGGTTTTGCGGTGGTGGCCGCGGAAGTGCGCAAACTGGCCGAGCGCAGCCAAGAGGCGGCCAAAGAGATTGGCGACCTGGCCAGCAACAGCGTGGCCACCGCCGAGCGCGCAGGCAAGCTCTTGGGTGAAATCGTGCCCAGCATCCAAAGAACCAGCGAGCTGGTGCAAGACATTGCAGCCGCTAGCGCTGAACAAAGTGAGTCGGTGGTGCAAATTGGCGGGGCCATGGGGCAGCTAACCAAGGCCACCCAACAAAATGCCTCGGCCTCTGAAGAGTTGGCCGCCACCAGTGAAGAGCTCAGTGGCCAGGCAGAACAACTGCAGCAGAGCGTGGCCTACTTCAAGCTGGGGGGCGACACGCCCTTGGTAGGTAACCGCCACGCCCAGCGCGAACGACAAGCGGAGCGGCGCACGGGTAGCCCCCGCCTTGCGCCTCCCCTCATCCCCACAGCGGTGCGTGGGGGCGGCGGCAACTTCAAACCCTATTGAGCACACAGAATCAATCACCAGCCTGCAGTTATTTACGTGAGGAAACTTATGAAAGCTCTCAGCAATCTCAAAATCGCGGTGCGACTGGCCCTGCTGATTGGCCTGATGGTCGCAACCTTGGTCGGCATGGTCATTTTTGGTCTCTCCAAAATGGCAGAGATTGAGGGGCGCCTGGAAGACATTACCAAAGTCAACAATGCGGAACTAGCGCATGCGGTCACCATGCGCATCTCGGTCAACCAAGTGAATATTGCGGCGCGTGACCTGATTCTGTCCAGTGACCCGGTTTACCGCGAAACTTTGATAGCAGACTTAAAAAAGGCGCGGGCCAATTACGACGCGGCTGAAGATGCACTGGGCAAAATGTTCGCAGCTGAAGATAGCACCACCGACGCAGAGCGCAAGCTGTTCGACAAAATCAAGGAGCAAAAAACCATCGGACGGGCGGCTTTAGGCCCCGTGATTGAGCTGGCCATGCAAAACAAGGATGCGGAGGCCGCCAAGCTGCTGCAGGCCAACGGCGAACCCAAGCAGAAAGAATGGCGCCTAGAACTTGGCCAACTCGCGGACTTGGAAGCCAGACTCAACGACGAGGCCACGGCTGCAGCCCAAACCGCTTACGCATCTAGCCGCACCACCATGATCTACACGGCGGCAATTGCCGTGGCACTGGCTACGGCGCTTGGGTTCTTGATCAGCCGCAGCATTACCCGGCCCATAGGCACTGCCCTTGAAGCCGCTAACACCTTGGCGCGCGGGGACCTGAGTCGCCCCATCGTGGCGGAAACCACCGACGAAGGCGGCAAGTTGTTACAAGCCATGGGCCACATGCAAGTCACGCTGCAAGGTTTTCAGAAGGCCCAAAGCGAGATGGCGCGGCAGCACGAGGCCGGTGTCATTGGCCACTACATCGACGCCAGCCAATTACCCGGCGCGTTTGGCGAACTGGCCACCAGCACCAATGCGATGGTCAAAGCGCACGTCGACGTGAAGTTCAAAGCGCTTGGTTTGGTGAGCGACTACGTGCAAGGCAAGTTTGACGAAGCCATGCCTGAGTTGCCCGGCGAAAAACGCAAAGTGACTGACGCAGTGAACGCCGCGCGCGACAGCATGGAAAAAGCCACGCATGCGGCAGTGGCCAACCAGCGCGTGGTGCAAGCCCTGAACAAAGCCAGCACCAATGTGATGATTGCCGACACCAGCAACACCATCATCTTCATGAACGACACGGTCATGGACATGATGCAGCGCAATGAGGCCGAGTTGCGCAAGGTATTGCCGCAGTTCACCGCGCGCAACCTCATTGGCCAAAACATCGATGTGTTTCACAAAAACCCCGCCCACCAGCGCAACATGCTGGCCGCCCTCACCACCACGCACCGTACCCAAATCACGGTGGGCCGTCTCACCTTTGGCTTGAGCGCCAACCCCATCACCGACGCGAGCGGCAAGCGCATTGGCACGGTGGTGGAGTGGTTTGACCGCACGGCCGAAGTGGCGGTGGAGAGCGAAGTCGCTGGCGTTGTGCAAGCTGCAGCCGCTGGCGACTTCAGCGCGCGCCTGAGCACCGAGGGGAAAACCGGCTTCTTTGCGGGCTTGACGACCGGCATGAACCAGCTGATGGAAACCAGCCAAGTGGGCCTGAGCGACATCGCCCGCTTGCTGCAAAGCTTCTCGGAGGGAGACCTCACCGCCCGCATCGAGCGCGACTACCAAGGCTTGTATGGCCAAGTGAAAGACAGCGCCAACGCCACGGCCGAGAACCTGACACGGGTGATGGGCGAAGTGCGCGCCGCTGCGGACGCGCTGACCGGAGCTGCCAACCAGGTGAATGCCACCGCGCAATCGCTCTCGCAAGCGGCGTCTGAGCAGGCCAGCAGTGTGGAAGAAACCTCGGGCAGCATGGAGAGCATGTCAGCCTCTATCAACCAAAACAGCGACAACGCCAAGGTGACCGACGGCATGGCCACCAAGGCCAGCAGAGAGGCCACCGAGGGTGGCACCGCAGTCACCGAGACGGTGCAAGCTATGAAACAGATTGCCGCCAAGATTAGCATCGTGGACGACATTGCCTACCAAACCAATTTGCTGGCGCTGAACGCCGCCATTGAAGCCGCCCGCGCGGGCGAGCACGGCAAAGGCTTTGCCGTGGTGGCCGCTGAGGTGCGTAAGCTGGCCGAGCGCAGCCAAGAGGCGGCCAAAGAGATTGGCGACCTGGCCAGCAACAGCGTGGCCACCGCCGAGCGGGCAGGCAGGCTGCTGGGCGAGATCGTGCCTAGCATCCAAAAGACCAGCGAGCTGGTGCAAGAGATTGCCGCCGCCAGCACAGAGCAAAGCGAGTCGGTAGTGCAAATTGGCGGCGCCATGACGCAGTTGTCCAAGGCCACGCAGCAAAATGCGTCGGCCTCCGAAGAGTTGGCTGCCACGAGTGAAGAGCTCTCAGGCCAAGCTGGCCAGTTGCAAGACAGCATTGCCTTCTTCAACATTGGGCAAGAGGCCGTGCCTACGCGTGGCCGACTAGAAGCGCCGGTGCGCGAGCGCAGGGGCGCCACGCCCTTGTTGAGCGCCCCCCTGCGCCCGGCCCCAGTGCGCGGCGGTGGCGGCAACTTCAAACCTTATTGAGCTGGGGTAGCCGTGTTGCGCATCGCGGGCAAATGTTGAACGGTTGCATGCTATATGCCCGAGCCCATCAACAAAGCCGACCTAGACCGCTTGGTGGCGAGCTTGATCGAGATGCGCGACACGCTCACCAACCTGTCTTTGGCCATGAAAGACCTGGCCTTTGAGACACTGCATGCGGGAGATGAAGACTTGGCAGAAACGCTGAGGCAGCTGATAGACAAGGCCAAGCAAGGCGCGCCGCCCTCTGGGCCTAACTCCAGCACAGACTAGTTACCGTGAGGAATAGGCAAGCAATGCCCAGCGCCCCCTAGGCGGCGCAGGCAAGCATTGGGTGGCTACGCAGAGTCTAGGGCACTGCGGCCAAAGGCCTGCAGCATGGCCAGAGCCATGCCAGGGCGGGCGCGAATGGCGGCTACATCAAAGCCAAACTTAAAGTAAGGCTCGTACTGTGGGTACTCGGCCAAGTCTTCGTCACCCACCAAGCGCATGCCCATGCTCCACTTGGCGAAGTGGCGCTGCGTGATCTTCTCTTCCGCCATGAGCTGAATATTGTGATGGCGCTTGTCTAGCGCGATACGCGAATAGGTAACACGCACAGCCTCAGCCGGCCCTTCAATCACCTGCATGAAGCGGCCTTTGGTATAGAGCAGCATGCCTGTCACACCGTTGGCTCTGTTGTGCTTAACGGCCGAAGCATGGATGGGCTCTAGCTCGGCCTCCGCGTGGTTGGCCAGGTCGCTCAGGTAAATGATTTGGATCATGGACATCGGTTAGCTCCTGGTCGCCTGCGGCGCTCAATAAGGTTTGAAGTTGCCGCCAGCACCGCGCGCGGTAGGTGCTTTGGCAGGTGCACCCAAACGCGGGGCAACGGCCCTGCGGTCGTGGGCCACGGGTTCGTGGCGGCTGCGTACCTTGGCCGGCATGTCGTCCCCAATATTGAAGAAGGCAATGCTTTGCTGCAATTGCTCTGCCTGCCCAGACAACTCTTCGCTGGTAGCGGCCAACTCTTCGGAGGCCGACGCGTTTTGTTGCGTGGCCTTGGACAATTGCGTCATGGCACCGCCAATTTGCACCACCGACTCGCTTTGCTCTGAACTTGCGGCCGCAATCTCTTGCACCAGCTCGCTGGTTTTTTGAATGCTGGGCACAATTTCGTCGAGCAGCTTACCGGCCCGCTGCGCGGTGGCCACGCTGTTGGTGGCCAGGTCACCAATCTCTTTGGCGGCCTCTTGGCTGCGTTCGGCCAGTTTGCGCACCTCAGCGGCCACCACGGCAAAACCCTTGCCGTGCTCGCCAGCCCTGGCGGCCTCGATGGCTGCGTTCAGCGCCAGCAAGTTGGTTTGGTAGGCGATGTCGTCCACGATACCGATCTTGGCCGCAATTTGGTTCATGGCGGTGACGGTTTGGCTCACCGCACTGCCGCCCTCGGTCGCCTCTTTGCTGGCTTTGGTGGCCATGCCGTCAGTGACCTTGGCGTTGTCGCTGTTTTGGTTGATGGAGGCTGACATAGCATCCATGCTGGCAGTGGTTTCTTCCACGCTGCTGGCTTGTTCTGACGCAGCTTGGGAGAGCGACTGGGCGGTGGAACTCACTTGGTTGGCAGCGCCGGTCAGCGCGTCCGCCGCGGCACGCACCTCACCCATGACACGCATGAGGTTGTCGGCGGTGGAGTTGGCGCTGTCTTTCACCTTGCCAAACAGGCCTTCGTAGTCGCGCTCTATGCGTTTGGTGAGGTCGCCTTGGGCAAAGGCTTCCAACACATCGGCCACGTCGTTGAGTCCGTTTTCGCTGGTGTCTAGCAACTGGTTCATACCGCTGGAGAGTGAGGCAAAGAAGCCGGTTTTGCCCTCGGTGCTCAACCGCCTGCCAAAGTCTCCGTGGGTGGCGCCCTCCACAATGGCGGCCACCTCATTCTCCACACCCACTTCAGCGGTGCGGTCAGCCCACTCCACCACCGTGCCCACGCGCACGCCTTGGGCATCCAAAATGGGGTTAGCTATCAAACCAAAGTACAAGTTGCCCACTTTGATTTGGGTTTTGTAGGTACTGCTCAGGCTGGCGAGCATGCCGCGCTGGTGCGCTGGGTTTTTGTGGAACACATCAATGTTTTCACCCATGAGCTTGCGCGAGTCAAACTGCGGCAGGCTCTTGCGCAATTCGGACTCATTGCGCTGCATCATGGTGGTGACGGTTTCGTTCATGTAGACGATGTGGTTCATCGCGTCGGCAATCATCACATTGGTGGTGCACTTGTCCAGCGCATTCTTGATGCGGGTGTTCTCTGCCATGAGCTTGAGTTCCACATCACGTGCCTTGATCTCAGCAGTGCGGTCTGCCCACTCCACCACCGTACCAACACGCTTGCCCGCCGCATCAATGATGGGGTTGGCAATCAGGCCGAAGTACAGGCTGCCCACCTGGATTTGCGTTTTGTAGGTGCTGCTCAGGCTGGCCAACATGCCGCGCTGGTGCGCAGGGTTCTTGTGGAACACATCAATATTGGCACCAATGAGTTTGTTCGCGTCAAACTGCGGAAGGCTCTTGCGCAGCTCGGCCTCGTTGCCTTTCATCATGGCAGCCACGGTTTCGTTCATGTAAATGATGTGGTTGCTGTCGTCGGCAATCATCACGTTGGTGCTGCACTTGTCGAGCGCGTTTTTGATGCGCGTGTTCTCTGCAGCCAGCTTGAGCTCTGCCTCGCGGGCGGCCAGCTCTACCGTTTTGTCGGCCCATTCCACCACGGTGCCCACCCGTTTGCCTTCGGCGTCAATGATGGGGTTGGCAATGAGCCCAAAGGTCAGGCTGCCCACCTGGATTTGTGTCTTGTAGGTGCTGCTGAGAGCGGACAACATGCCGCGCTGGTGGGCCGGGTTCTTGTGGAACACATCGATGCTCTCGCCGATGAGCTTCTTGGCGTTGAAGTTAGGCAAGCTCTTGCGTAGCTCGGCCTCATTGCCCTGCATCATGGCAGCCACAGTTTCATTCATGTAGATGATGTGGTTGCTGTCGTCCGCAATCATCACATTGGTGCTGCACTTGTCTAGCGCGTTTTTGATGCGGGTGTTTTCAGCCGCGGCCTTGAGTTCTGCATTGCGCGCTGCAATTTCGGCGGTGCGGTCCGACCACTCCACCACCGTGCCCTGGCGCACGCCTTCTTTGTCGACGATGGGGGTGGCGACCAAGCCAAACACGCGGCCACCTACGTTGATTTGGGTGCGGTAGGTTTCACGCAAACGCCCCAGCATGTCGCGCTGATGCGCCGGATTTTTGTGAAAGATATCGATATTGGAACCTAACACCGTGGCGGTGCTGAAGTTCGGCAAGTCTTTGCGGATGTCGCTCTCTGCAGTCGACAGCATGCCGCTGACCGACTTGTTCATGAACACCACGTTGTTGCCAGCGTCCGCAATCATCACGTTGCCCGTGACCACTTCTAAGGCGTTGCTCAAGACTTGTGCGGCTTTCAGCTGCTGCGCTAGGCTGCTGCTTTTGGCTTGTGCTGTTGCCAGCTCAGCCTCTTTTTGGGCCAGCTTGCGCTGCAAGCCATCGATGGCCGCCGCTTGCTCCGCCAACTGGGCACCACTGAACAACTGGGACAAAAATGAGGGGGTAGTCTGACTCATGCTTCAACTCCTAAACGGTGTGGATACGGGTCTCTTTGAACTAAGTGCGCCACTTGGCTTGGCGCGCGCTCAACGCAAACATTCGAAGGCCAAGGCATGGCTGGGCTGCCGCTTTGTACGACTAGGGACTAGAAACAGGGCTGAACACGGCATTGGCAGGCGTAGCTGCCAAAGAGACAAGGGAGCCGCCACGCGCAGAAGGTCGCGCGCCCAAGCCAGCGCGCCTAGGACCCAGCGCCCATCGGCCCATCACAATACTGCTGCATAACTGCATGTCTGATTGCACAAAGTCCCCCTTTGAATTCGTAAGAAGTCAGGGTCAATGCAGATACACACTGAGGCGTACCACATTGACCTGTGTCATTCAAACACAGAAGAAACAAATATTCAATGGGAAATTAAAGGGTAAATCACGGGGAGTGGTGGAGCCGCTAGGTGCGGTCCACAGCCAGGAGCTGAGGGTAGTTCTGCGGAGCAGCCACTACAAAATAGATAGCTGCCTGCGCTTATTCTACGAGCGCAAACAGCTATTTAGCTCTTGGAAGCAAGTCCAAGAAGGAAGTCAGGCCGCTCCGATGTGGGGAATCAAGCCCCCTACAGGCTGCCCGTTTTTCAGCGCCGCAGTGAACGCCAGCATGCGGTCGATCGGCAAACGCGCACGGTCGATGAGGCGGGCATCTACATGGACTTCATTCAAGCCATGTTCTAACACTCGCGCCACACCCGCTAGGCCGTTCATGGCCATCCACGGGCAGTGGGCGCAGCTTTTGCAGGTGGCACTGTTGCCGGCGGTGGGGGCTTCAATAAAGGTCTTGCCGGGGTTGAGCGTGCGCAGCTTGTGCAGCATGCCGTTGTCGGTAGCCACGATGAAGGTGTCGGCATCCAGGGTCTGCGCCGCCTTCAAGATGGCGCTCGTCGACCCCACGGCATGCGCCAATGCCACCACGTCTTGGGGCGACTCGGGGTGCACCAGCACTTTGGCTTGGGGGTGCTCTTTGATCAGCGCTTCCAGCTCAAAGGCCTTGAACTCGTCGTGCACGATGCAGGCCCCCTCCCAGAAGACCATGTCGGCACCGGTCTCACGCTGGATGTAGCCGCCCAGGTGCTTGTCAGGCGCCCACAGAATCTTCTGGCCCTTGTCTTTGAGCGCGCGCACGATGTCCAGCGCGCAGCTGCTGGTGACCAGCCAGTCGGCACGCGCTTTAACTGCAGCGCTGGTGTTGGCGTAGACCACTACCGTGCGGTCGGGGTGGGCATCACACAACGCGTTGAATTCTTGAATAGGGCAGCCCAAGTCCAGCGAACAGGTGGCGTCCAGATCAGGCATCAACACCGTCTTGTGGGGCGACAAAATTTTGCTGGTCTCGCCCATGAACTTCACGCCCGATACCACCAGGGTTTGGGCGCTGTGGTCGCGGCCAAAACGGGCCATCTCTAGGGAATCGCTCACCAGGCCGCCGGTTTCTTCGGCCAGGTCTTGCAGGTCGGGGTGCACATAGTAGTGCGACACCATGACGGCGTTCTTTTCCTTGAGCAGCCGTTTGATCTTGTCTTTGAGCGCGGCGCGCTCAGCCGGGGTGGGCTCCACGGGCACACGGGCCCAGGCGTGTTGGGTGGAGCAAGCCGGTTGCTCGTATTCAACGTCGATGACATCGGATGCAGACATTACAGGTCCTCACATCGCATAGAGAAGTCGGTGGCTTTGACGTCTTTGGTCAGCGCGCCGATGGAGATGCGGTCCACACCCGTGGCGGCAATGTCGCGCACCGTGTCCATGCTTACGCCGCCCGAGACTTCCAGAATCGCGCGGCTGGCGTTCATCGCCACAGCCTCGCGCAGCATAGGCAGGGGCATATTGTCCAAGAGCACCATCTTGGCTCCAGCGTTTAGCGCTTCTTGCAACTGCGCCAGCGTCTCGACCTCGATCTCAACAAACTTGGCATGCGCCGCAGCAGCATGGGCGCGTTGCAGGGCCGCCGTGACACCCCCTGCGGCCGCAATGTGGTTCTCTTTAATGAGCACCGCATCAAAGAGGCCGATGCGGTGGTTGGTGCCACCACCCGCAGTCACCGCGTACTTTTGGGCCAAGCGCAGGCCAGGCAGGGTTTTGCGGGTATCAACGATGTGCGCGCGGTTGCCGGGGACGGATTGGACCGCCGCCACATACGCAGCGGTTTTGGTGGCCACTGCGCTCAGCAGCTGCAAAAAGTTAAGCGCCGTGCGTTCGGCCGTCAACAAGGCTTGGGCATTGCCTTCAAACTCGACCACCACTTGGTCTACGTGGCAGCGCTGGCCTTCACGCACATGCCAAATCATGGCCGCGCTGGGGTCGAGGGCCGACACCGCCGCATTGGCCCATGGTTCGCCGCAGATGACGGCTCCCTCGCGGGCGAGGATGCGGGCCCGCACACGGCGGCGGGGGTCAATGAGTGCAGCGGTCAAGTCGCCAGTGCCCACGTCTTCACGCAATGCGTGGGCCACATCCGCTTGGGCCAGCGCGGCAATGGCAGAAGCTGAAAAGTCAAAATAGGTCATAGTTCCAAATACGGGGTGACGGTTCAAGGTTGCCATTGTCTAACAGTGGGGGCTGCGGGGCTTGACATCGCCCCGGGGCCGCTAAAATGCGCCAAAGAGGTTAACCCATGAATATTTTCCGCCGCGCCGACTACAAATCTGAAGCCACCCAGTTTATTGACCAACTGAAGGTCGCTAAACCCACCTTGGAAGCGGAGCAACTCGCAGGCCGCGCCTTGTTGTGGGACAAACAGCTGGACCGCAACGGCATCAAAGACATGCGCTCCGGCGATGTGGCTCAACAGCCCTACGTGTACCAAACCGCTGGCAAATAAGCGCATTTCTTGCCTCTAGCGCCCGTAGCTATTGCGCAAGCAGCTATTCATTTAATAGCACCCGTATGACGCAAGAGTCTGCCAGCAGCGGCGCTGACGCGCCCGCATCCCTCTCCAGCATGCCCGAGGTGGTGGACCATGTGGCAGTGGCTCGTCTGTATGGTGAACCGCTGTTTGCCATGCCCCAAGATTTGTACATCCCGCCGGATGCGCTGGAAGTGTTTTTGGAGGCGTTTGAAGGGCCGCTGGACTTGCTGCTGTATCTGATTCGCAAGCAGAACTTCAATATTTTGGACATCCCCATGCTCAGCGTGACCAAGCAGTACTTGGTGTACGTGGAGCAGATCCGCAAGCGCAATTTGGAATTGGCGGCCGAATACTTGCTTATGGCGGCCATGCTGATTGAAATCAAGTCACGCATGCTGCTGCCGCCTAAAAAAACGGCGGATGGCCAAGAGGCAGAGGACCCACGGGCCGAACTGGTACGCCGCTTGATCGAATATGAGCAAATAAAACTGGCTGCTGCCCGCCTCAACGCCATTCCGCAGCACGGGCGGGACTTTCTCAAGGCTGAGGTGTACATGGAACAAGCCTTGCAGCCCCGCTTTCCTGACGTGAACGCGGACGACTTGCGCGAAGCCTGGCGCGACATTCTCAAGCGGGCCAAGCTGGTACAACACCACAAAATCACCCGCGAAGAGCTGTCGGTGCGCGAGCACATGAGCATTGTCCTGAAGAAGCTGCAAGGCCGCCGTTTTGTCGGATTTGAAGAATTGTTTGACCCCCGCAGCGGCACCCCTGTGCTGGTGGTGACCTTTATCGCTTTGTTGGAACTGGCCAAGGAAACCTTGATTGAAATTACCCAAGCCGAAGCTTTTGCCCCGATTTACGTGCGGCTTGCGTACTCCACCACCTAATCCACTATCTCAGCTAGGCGCATTGCAACTGGGGTTAGTATTCGCCCCAATTCAAGTGACTGGCGCTGCGCACCAAGCGGTTTTGGCGCTGCAGCCCTCCCCCCCGTTTCTTTGTTGATGGAACCTAAAAAGCCATGGCACTAACCAACGACTCTCAGGCAGCAGCGCTGCATGCCACGCCCTACGGCACCCTGCCCCCCGCCTCCCCCATGCCCAGCCGCAAGCCCATTAGCTTGCCGCGGTTGCTAGAGATGCGTTTGCGTGGCGAAAAAATCACCATGCTGACCGCCTACGACGCCACCTTTGCCGCCGTGGCAGACGCTGCGGGCGTAGAAAGCATCTTGGTAGGCGACTCCTTGGGCATGGTCTGCCAAGGCCTGCACAGCACGGTGGGCGTGAGCTTGGAGCACATGCGCTACCACACCGAAATGGTGTCACGTGGCCTGCGCCGCGCCCAAGGTACGGCATGGCTCATTGGCGACCTGCCGTTTGCCTCATACCAAGAGTCCAGAGAACAGGCCATGCGCAGCGCCGCTGTCCTCATGCAAGCCGGCGCGCACATGGTCAAACTCGAAGGTGGCGGCTGGACGACTGAAACCGTGCATTTTTTGGTAGAGCGCGGAATACCGGTGTGCGCCCACTTGGGCCTCACGCCCCAAACCGTGCACTCTTTGGGGGGCTACCGGGTCCAAGGCAAAACCCAAGCCAGTGCAGACACGTTGAAAAAAGAAGCACGCGCCCTGCAAGATGCCGGTGCCTCGATGCTGGTGCTGGAAATGGTGCCCGCCCCTTTGGCCACAGAGCTCACCACAGAACTCACGCAATGCGCAACGATTGGCATTGGTGCCGGCAAGGGCACGGCAGGCCAAGTGCTGGTGATGCACGACATGCTAGGGCTGAACTTGGGCAAAAACCCCAAGTTTGTGCGCAACTTTATGGACGATGCACCCAGCATCCGTGGTGCTTTTGAGGCCTATGTAGCGGCGGTCAAGGGCGGCCAATTCCCGGACGACTTGGTGCACGCTTGGTAACTCCCCCACTCTTCTTATGCAACTGATTCACACCATCGCCGAGCTTCGCGAGGCCCTCACCCAATACCGCCACCCGGCCGTGGTGCCCACCATGGGCAACTTGCATGCAGGCCACTTGGCACTGGTGCGCCAAGCCAAACCGCTGGGCGATGTCACCATTTCCACCATCTTTGTGAATCGCCTGCAGTTTGCGCCGCATGAAGACTTTGACACCTACCCCCGAACCTTGGAGGCCGATTGCGCCCAACTAGAGGCGGCTGGCTGCGACATTGTGTTCGCGCCCAAAGAGGCGGAGTTGTACCCCCAGCCCCAAACGTTCAAGATGCACCCGCCCACCGAGCTGGCAGACATTTTGGAAGGCCACTTTCGACCCGGTTTTTTCATTGGGGTGTGCACGGTGGTGATGAAACTGCTGGCTTGCACACAGGCCCGCACCGCGCTGTTTGGCAAGAAAGATTACCAACAGCTCATGGTGATCCGCAATATGGTGAAGCAGTTTGCCTTGCCTGTGGACGTGGTTGGCGGGGAGACCCAGCGCAATGAGGCAGGTTTGGCCTTGTCCAGCCGCAACGGCTACCTGAGCCCCACGCAGCGAGAGGAAGCCTTGCTCTTGTCGCAAACGCTCAAAAAAATTGTGGTTGCGCTGCAAGCCGGTACCACCGACCTGAGCACTTTAGAGTCCCAAGGCATGAACGCACTGCGTGGTGCAGGCTGGCTGCCGGACTATGTGGCCATTCGCCGTCAGGCCGACCTGCAAGTGCCCCGCGAAGGCGATGCCATGGTCGTGCTGGCCGCAGCGCGCCTAGGGACAACGCGGTTGATCGACAACATGGAAGTCTGAGAACTTGCGGAGTCTAGCCACCACGTAACAAAGGGGCCATGGGCCCCTTTGCTGTGTTTACAAGAATCGGTCCAAGATGCGCTTGCTGTGCGCATCCAAAGCAAACTGGTCTCGCACCAAGTATTGGATGCCGTGCACGTCGGCGATGAGCAGCGCATTGTCTTTGCCCAGCCGACGAATGTCTTCGTCACCCCGCAGCACAAATTCGGTATTTCCACGGTCGGTTTGCACGGTCCAAGTGCACGGCGTGGAGAAACTCGACACTGACGCAATGCGCTGCAATACCGGCATGAACTCGCGGGTGCACAAAGCGTCTCTCACCAGGGTTTGCGTGGGCTCGGCCACATCCGAGAGCTGGTCAATCCAGCCCACTTCATGCCCATCGGTACTCACGAGGGAAATGCCGTCTTCGGGCGCTTGAATAGGAAACGCCCGCACCGGCACCACGTTCTGAAACACTTGGCCCTGTGCGTCGGTGAGCTCCAGCGCGCCATAGGCGTTGCGCGCCAATGTGAACGAGGTGGCGGTGATGGTGGTTAGCGCGCTCATGCTGCGTCCTCCAAGAGATTGTTTCTGGCTTGGGCTTGGTACAAATTGAAGTAGGCGCCCTCTGCAGCCATCAGTGCATCGTGGGTACCTTCCTCAACCACTTTGCCACGGTCCAAGACCACCAGTCGGTCGGCACGGTGCAAGGTAGACAAGCGATGAGCGATGGCAATGGTGGTGCGGCCTTGTACCAAGTTTTCAAGCGCTTTTTGGATCTCTTTCTCGGTTTCAGAGTCCACGGACGAGGTGGCTTCGTCCAGAATCAAAATGCGCGGGTCTATCAGCAGCGCGCGTGCGATGGAAATGCGCTGGCGCTCACCGCCCGACAAGCCTTGGCCCCGCTCGCCCACCATGGAGTCATAGCCTTGGGGTAAGCGCAAGATGAACTCGTGCGCATGCGCAGCGCGCGCAGCGGCAATGATCTCTGCGCGCGTGGCGTCTGGTTTGCCATAGGCGATGTTGTCCGCAATAGTGCCAAAGAACAAAAACGGCTCTTGCAGCACCAAGCCGATGTTCTGGCGGTAGTCAGAAATGGCATAGGACCGAATATCGACGCCGTCCACCAAAATCGCCCCCTCGGCCACGTCGTAAAAGCGGCAAATGAGGTTAACCAGCGTGCTCTTGCCCGAGCCGCTGTGGCCCACCAAACCAATCATCTCGCCAGGTGCAATGTTCAAACTAATGCCGCGATTGACCTCGCGGTTACCGTAGCGAAAGCCCACTTCGCGCACTTCAATACGCCCTTCGACCTTGCCCATCGGCACCGGTTTAACCGGCTCAGGCACGCTGGACACGTGGTCCAGAATGTCAAAAATGCGCTTAGCAGCCGACGCTGATTTTTGGGTAACCGAGACGATGCGGCTCATCGAGTCCAAGCGCCCGTAGAAACGGCCAATGTAGGCAATAGCAGCCAGCAACATCCCCACCGTGATCTCGCCTTTGGAGACTTGCCATATGCCAAAGCCCCACACTACCAGCAGGCCGATCTCCGTGAGCAACGACACACTGGGCGAAAACAAAGACCAAATCTTGTTGATGCGGTCATTGACCATGAGGTTGTGGCGATTGGCTTCGCGGAAACGCTTGGCTTCTCGCTGCTCTTGGGCAAAGGCCTTGACTACGCGAATGCCCGGGATGGTGTCGGCCAGCACATTGGTGACCTCGCCCCACACCCGGTCTATCTTCTCAAACCCTGTGCGCAAGCGGTAACGCACAAAATGGATCATCCAACCGATGAAGGGCAAGGGGACCAGCGTGATAAGCGCCAGGTAAGGGTTCATCGAAAACAAGATGACGGCCGTCATCACGATCATGACCACATCACTGGCAAAGTCGGTCAGGTGCAAAGACAGGTAGACCGCAATGCGGTCACTTTCACTGCCCACCCGGGAGAGCAAATCCCCTGTGCGTTTGCCACCGAAGTACTCCAGCGACAACTTCAACAAGTGCTCATAGGTGGTGGTGCGCAGATCTGCGGCGATGCGCTCAGAGGCTAAGGCCAAGATGTAGGTTTTGGCCCAACTCAAGACCCAGGCCAATAAGCCGGCACCCAACAGGCCTGACAAATACCACGCAATGGTGCTGGGCTCGATGTGTTTACCGTTTTGGTACGGTATGAGCACATTGTCGACCAGCGGTATGGTCAAGTAGGGCGGGACTTGGCTCGCCGCAGTACCGAGGAGCATGAGCACAAAACCCAAGGCCAGCTGCCCTCGGTAGGGTTTGGCAAAGCGCCACAGCCGCAGTAGGGTCCAGGTGGACGGTGGCGTGTGTACCACTTTGGTACACACCGGGCACTCTTCTTGGTCAGGCTCTAGCGGGGCCTTACAGCTAGGACATACGTTTTGCAGGACATTTGCCAAGGGTTTGCCATTGACCAAACTGTGCAAATGCGCTTCAAACTGGTCCGCCAAGCGGACCGCATGCAGGTTTTGTCCCAGGGTGAAACGCCAAGTTCCCAAGCGCGCACTGGCGCTCACCAAGTCAAGATGCCCCACGCCTGCATGGTCATGGTGACGCAGCTCTAAACCATCTTGTAGCGACCATTCAGACCATTGCACCGCATCCCCCACCCGCGACAGCAGACGCAAGTTGGTCAGTACCACCAGACCTTTCACAAAGTGCAAGTGCGCGTCTAGGTCAACCTCCAGCGCAGCTAATACGTTTTCTTGGGGTTGAAGCTGTTTTTGTATGTCGTCGCGCCAAAGGGCAGCCAAATCGCCGGGCAAGGCACTGAGGGCTTGGGCTTCAGGATTCATGGGGAAAGGTCTAGGGTTATCCATCGCGCAAAGAGTATTTACGTTGGCATTCACAAAGAATGCACCAAAAAAAGGCGACTAAGCGAGCAAATACGCGCTTTAGGGTCTAAAAACAGGGCCTTAACGCTCAGGGTAAGCGAGAATACACAACGCGGGCAGCGCAATACTGGTGGACTGCCCAAGCCACATTTAGCCATGATAGCCAAGAAAAATATCGAAATTCTTCGGGTCACGCACTTACGGGGCCCCAATATTTGGACATATCGCCCCGTCATTGAAGCTTGGGTCGACATTGGTGAGTTAGAAGATTACCCGTCTAACACCCTTCCGGGGTTTTACGATCGGCTAACGGCTTTCTTGCCGGGTTTGATCGAGCACCACTGCAGCCCAGGGGTTCGCGGTGGCTTTTTGCAGCGCCTGCAAGAAGGCACTTGGGCCGCGCACATCATGGAGCATGTGAGCCTAGAGTTGCAGAACATGGCAGGCATGCGCACCGGATTCGGCAAAGCGCGCCAAACATCCCAACGCGGCATCTACAAAATTGCGTTCAGAACACGCCATGAAAAAGTAGGTACCGCAGCCCTCTACCTGGCCCGAGATGTGGTGATGGCGGCCATCAACGACACCGAGATTGACTTGCAGGCGCGGTTGGCAGAGTTGCGAGAAAGCGTTGATTCACTGTGTTTAGGGCCCAGCACCTCCAGCATCGTCAATGCGGCCACGGACCGACGCATTCCCTCGATCCGGCTCACCGAAGGGAACTTGGTGCAGCTAGGTTACGGCATTGCGCAACGCCGCATCTGGACTGCAGAGACAGACCAAACCAGTGCCATTGCAGAAGAAATTGCCTCGGACAAAGATTTGACCAAGTCTTTGCTCCAAGCCTGCGGCGTCCCTGTACCTGAAGGTCAACTGGTCAGGAGCGCACAAGCTGCATGGGAAGCCGCGCAAGAGATAGGCGTGCCTGTGGTCGTTAAGCCCTATGACGGTAACCATGGTCGAGGGGTGTCCCTAGACCTGCAAACGCAAACCGACGTAGAAGCTGCGTACCACCTGGCACACCGCAAAGGCGGCGGTAGCGTCATCGTTGAAAAATTTATTCAAGGCAACGAACACCGCCTATTGGTAGTTGGCAAGCGGGTTGTCGCCGCTGCTCGGGGTGACGCATGCTGGGTTGAAGGTGACGGAGTCTCCAATATCGACCAACTCGCGGATTTGCAGGTCAACAGCAATCCCATGCGCGGCATCGGCGAGGACTTTCCGCTCAACATCATTGTTCCTAGCAACACCGCAGAAGTGCTGCTCGAACTCGAACGTGTGGGGTTGACGCCAGAATCTGTCCCTGCCCTTGGGCAAAAGGTGCTAATCCAGCGCAATGGCAATGTGGCCTATGACGTGACAGATACCCTGCACCCCACGGTTGCCGCAGCCGCCGCGTTGGCCGCCCGCGTGGTGGGCCTAGACATTGCTGGCGTTGACATGGTGCTAGAAGACTGCTCACAAGCCTTGAAGTCTCAGCGCGGTGCCGTCATTGAAGTCAACGCGAGTCCCGGATTGCTGGCGCACATCAAGCCGGCAGTCGGCATTGAGCGGCCAGTCGGCAAAGCCATCGTCGACCATTTGTTTGCAGAAGAAAAAGATGGTCGCATTCCTATTGTTGGCATTACGGGCACCCACAACACGGGACGCATTGCGCGACTAGTGGCGTGGTTGGTCCACATCAGTGGCAAGCACGTAGGCTTGGCTTGCAGCGAGGGACTCTACCTTGACAGCCGCCAGGTGATGGCCAAAGACTGCGCGCACTGGGAGGCGGGTCAACGCATACTGATCAACCGGTCCGTGCAGGCTGCAGTGTTTGAAAACCCAAGCACCGCCATCTTGGCCGAAGGCCTGGCCTACGACAAATGTGCGGTTGGCGTGGTGACAGATGTCACTTGGCAGCCTGAGTTGCAGGCATTTGATGTGCTGGACGCAGAACAAACCTATAAAGTGGTGCGCACACAGGTTGACGTGGTGCTGCCCAGCGGCACCGCGGTACTCAATGCCGCTGATGCACAGGCCGTCGAACTGGCGGAGTTGTGCGATGGCAAGGTCATTTTCTACTGCAACGATGCATCCAACCCCCATGTGTTGGCACACCGCAAAGTCGGCGAGCGCACGGTTTTCCTGCGCGACGACGCCATCGTGTTGGCGCACGGCCAAGAGGACATCGCATCCATGCCTTTGGCAAGCCTGAAGCCAGCCAAGGCATCGCAACCCGAGATGGTCATGGCAGCAGTTGCCGCCGCTTGGGCCCTGAACATCTCTCCTGAATTGATTGGCGCGGGTCTTCGCACGTTCGAGTCCAACCCCAAGAAAAACCCTTACTGATACCACCATGGAAGTTACACGCATCAGAGCTTTGCGCGGCCCCAATCTTTGGAGCCACCACACGGCCATCCAGTCCGTTGTCTCATGCAATGCACAGGAGCGAGACATCAACCTCATCCCCGGGTTTGAGGCACGTCTGCGGGCTCGGTTTCCAGAGATCAACGCCTTTCAACCGACGGGCCATAACGACCGAATCACCCTCGCCCACGTTCTCGAGCATGCAGCACTGGGCCTACAAGCCCAAGCAGGCTGCCCCGTCACTTTTAGCTGCACCACACAAACCGTGGACGCGGATGTCTACCAAGTGGTGGTGGAGTACTCCGAAGAAGAAGTCGGCAAGCTCGCTATGGAGCTTGCGCAAGCCCTGTGCCAAAGCGCACTCGACAACACACCCTTTGACCTGGCGAACGCGCTGGCGCAGCTGCGTGACTTGGACGAAGATGTTCGCCTTGGACCGAGCACCGGGTGCATTGTCAACGCGGCAGTGGCACGCGGCATTCCCTACAGCCGCATGACCGAAGGCAGCATGGTGCGTTTTGGCTGGGGCAGCAAGCAAAGGCGTATCCAAGCTGCGGAAATTGACCGCACGAGCGCCATTGCAGAGGCCATTGCCCAAGACAAAGAACTGACCAAGAAACTACTGGCAGCGGCAGGAGTTCCCGTCCCGCAAGGGCGTGCTGTCAGTGACCCGGAAGACGCATGGGCAGCAGCCCAAGAAATCGGGCTTCCCGTCGTCGTCAAACCACTCGACGGAAACCAAGGCAAGGGCGTCACCGTCAACATCACGGACAAAGAGCAGCTGCTCAAAGCGTATGCAGTGGCCACCGAGTTTCGCGACGATGTGTTGGTCGAAAAGTACATGCTTGGCAATGACTTTCGACTGCTGGTGGTCGGCGACAAACTGGTCGCCGCAGCGCGACGCGACCCTCCGAAGGTGGTGGGGGACGGGGTGCACACCATCGCGCAACTGGTAGACCAAGTGAACCTAGACCCACGCAGAGGCTCGGGACACTCCACGTCGCTCACCAAAATCAGGTTTGATGAAATAGCGCACGGGTGCTTGCGCGCACAGGGCTTCGGAGCCGACGATGTGCCTGCCAAGGGCCAGCGCGTGAACCTACGCAACAACGCCAACTTGTCGACCGGGGGCTCAGCCACCGATGTTACGGACGATGTGCATCCCGATGTCGCTGCGCGCGCGGTGGCTGCGGCCCACATGGTTGGCTTGGACATTTGTGGCGTGGACTTGGTCTGCGACAGCATCTTGCGCCCGATAGAAGAACTGGGCGGTGGCATTGTGGAAGTCAATGCCGCCCCGGGCTTGCGCATGCATTTGGCCCCATCCTTTGGCAAAGGCCGTGCTGTGGGCGAAGCCATTATTTCCACGTTGTTCAAAAACGGAGACACGGGGCGCATTCCGGTGGTGGCTGTCACGGGTACGAACGGCAAAACTACTACGGTGCGCCTGATTTCACACCTATTGGCTCAGCAAGGGCTGTGTGTTGGCATGACCAACACCGACGGCGTCTATGTAGGGTCAGACTGCATCGACACTGGGGATTGCAGCGGCCCCAAGAGCGCGCGCAGTGTCTTGCTACATCCAGATGTAGATGCAGCGGTCTTGGAAACGGCACGCGGCGGCATTTTGAGAGAAGGTCTGGCGTTTGACCGCTGCGACGTGGCGGTGGTCACCAATATTGGGAGCGGAGACCATCTGGGGCTGAACTACATCACCACGGTCAATGAGCTCGCGGTGCTTAAGCGTGTCATTGTGCAAAACCTAGGAAGCACGGGAACTGCGGTGCTCAACGCCGCCGACCCTATCGTGGCAACCATGGCAGGCAAGTGCAAAGGCGAGGTCATTTTCTTTGCGGCAGACAAGTTCAATCCGGTGATGACCACGCATCGTGCGCAAGGGCATGGCGTGGTCTACATCGAAAACGGGCACCTTTTCGCCTCCAACAAAGAGGTGCTGCAGACCATCCCTTTGGCGGACATACCTGTCACCATGGGTGGAGCCATTGGCTTCCAAGTTGAAAACGTCATGGCCTCCGTAGCGGCTGCTTGGGCCTTGAATGTACCGTGGGAGACGATTCGCCAAGGTTTGGCCAACTTCTCTAACGACAACGACAATGCTTTGGGGCGATTTAACATGTTTGCCCACCGCGGCGCTACCGTGATTGCAGACTATGGGCATAACCCAGATGCCATGTTGGCCCTGGTGAGTGCGGTAGAAGCCATGGCTGCGAAAAAGCGCACCGTCGTCATCAGTGGCGCGGGTGACCGGCGCGACCAAGACATCCGCCAGCAAACCGAAATCCTAGGCGATGCATTTGACAGCGTGGTGTTGTTTGAAGACCAATGCCAGCGCGGCCGGCAAGACGGCGAAGTGATAGCGCTGCTGCGCCAAGGTCTCGCCAACGCGAAACGCACCCAGCACGTGGTGGAGATACGCGGCGAGTTTGTTGCGATTGACACCGCGATGGATGCGCTCCAAGAAGGCGAACTCTGCCTCATCTTGGTAGACCAAGTGGAAGAAGCAATGGCCTACATCGCCAACAAAGTCCAAGCTGGGTAATGGTTCGAAGAGGCAAGGCAGCACTTGAAGGGCTGCCTTGCCCTGTCGGGCATTACGCTTAAAGCCCCTCTGCAGCGGGACCACGCCCCATCAATTGGGTCACCGCTTGGGTTGCCCCAATTTTTCCATCCAGCAGATCTACAACACATTGAGAGATCGGCATCTCTACACCCAAAGTGCGGGCGCGCTGAACAACAGTACGCGCGCTGTAGACCCCCTCCGCCACATGACCCAAAGACGCGACGGCCTGCGCTAAGGTTTGGCCTTGAGACAAAGCAAAACCCACACGTCGGTTGCGCGATAAATCGCCTGTAGCGGTTAGCACCAAATCGCCTAAGCCACTTAAGCCCATAAACGTCTCCGCGCGGGCTCCCAGAGCCACGCCTAAGCGCGTCATCTCTGCCAGACCACGGGTGATCAGCGCTGCGCGCGCATTAAGCCCGAGGTTCAAGCCATCACATAGGCCAGTGGCAATCGCCAGTACGTTTTTCACCCCGCCCCCCACTTCGACGCCCACGACATCATCATTGGCATAGACCCGCAGACTAGCGCTGTGAAACGCAGCGACCAAGGTGTCCCGAACCCTTAGGTCAGAACTGGCTGCCACCAAAGCCGTAGGTTTGGATTGGGCCACTTCAAGCGCAAAGCTAGGCCCACTCAACACTCCCGCAGCTAGACCCGGGGCAACTTGCGACAGAATCTCATGGCCCATGAGTCCGTCTGCCGCAGCGGACCCAGACTCAAAACCTTTGCACAGCCAGGCGACCGGCGCTTTCACACCATTCACTTGGGAAAGAAGCCCCCGCAAGCCCGCCATGGGACAGGCCAGCACCACCAAGTCGTAACCCAGCAGATCTTGTCCAAGCAGCGCCAACGGGGCCGCACTCAATGACAAATTCGAAGGCAACTCGACAGTTGGCAAGTACCGCGCATTTACACCTTGGTGAGACATAGCGTCAATCTGCCCAGCATCCCTGGCCCAGAGTGTGACCTCATGCCCGACGCGGGCATTGGTGCAAGCGCTCACCGCCAAGGCGGTACCCCATGCCCCGGCACCCAACACTATGATTTTCATAGCTAAATGTGCAATACCCAAGAGCGCCTGAGCATGTTTTGCTTCAAGCTACTGTGGCAAGCTTCCCGCTGCTGCGGCTGCATCTGCTTGCTGTTGCTCGTACATGGCCTGGAAGTTGATTTCTGACAGGTGCACCGGCGGGAAGCCGCCGCGCTGGATCAGGTCAGCCACGTTGCCGCGCAAGTAGGGATACACAATTTGCGGACAAGCGATGCCCAAGATCTGTCCCAATTGCTCTTGTGGCAAGTTACGAATCTCAAAAATACCGGCTTGCTTTGCTTCCACCAAGAACACGGTTTTGTCTTTGATTTTTGTCTGCACGGTCGCAGTGACACACACTTCAAAAATTCCCTCAGCGACCGGCGTGCCTTCAACACCCAATTGAATGTCCACAGCAGGCTGCTCTTGCTCCAACAAAATGCCTGGTGAGTTCGGTTGCTCCAAAGACGCTTCTTTGAGGTACACGCGTTGGATTTGGAATACGGGATCTTGATCAGCCATGGGAAAAGTCTTTCAAAGTAAAACAAAGCCCGTCACGCACACAGCGAACGGGCTGGTAAGGTAAAACGCAGGAATTATGTCAGGCTTGTCAGTGCCCGCTGGGAGCTGCACTGCAGCATTCAAGCGCTTTGAAGCAGAGGCACCAAGCCGCCTTGGCTGTCCAAGGCCATTAGGTCATCGCACCCACCTACATGGGTGTCGCCAATAAAAATCTGTGGCACGGTGCGCCGACCCGTCACTTCCATCATTTTCATGCGCTGGGCGGGGTCCGCATCGATGCGAATTTCCTCGATGTGGTCTACGCCCTTGGATTTGAGAATGCGCTTGGCTTGCACGCAGTAGGGGCAAACGGCTGTGGTGTACATCTTGACGGCTTGCATAGAGTTCCTTTTTTTGCTACTTGGTGTGCAATCAGGACTTTTCAACGGGCAAGCTGGCTGTTTTCCAAGCAGCCAATCCCCCAGCCAAAGACTGCGCCTGCTCGTAACCCAGCTTTTTGGCCAGAGAGACTGCGCGGGCTGAGGTGGTACCGGATTGGCATACCAAGATCAGCGGTAGGTTTTTGTTCTTCACAGTTCCGCCTAACTTCGCTTCAAGGTCCGCGAGCGGAACGCTCTTGGCGGCACCAATGTGACCGGCGGCGAATTCTGACGACTCTCGGATGTCAATGACGACGGCTTTTTCGTGGTTCATCAAGCGAACAGCGCCGTCAGGGCTCACGCCTGACACTGCAGCCCCTTGCAAGACAGGCCACAAAAGCATAGAGCCCGAGGCGATGGCGATCGCAATCAGCATCCAGTTATCGATAATAAATTTCACTTTGTTCCTTGTTAGTTACGCAACGGCGGCATAAACGCCAGTCTCGCATTTTAGAATGCAGAACTATTCTTTCGCCGCTCTCGGCACAAACGCCCGCACTGAGTTCACTGCCATGTACAAACTAGTTCTTGTTCGCCACGGCGAATCCACTTGGAATTTGGAAAACCGCTTCACCGGATGGACTGACGTTGATTTAACGGCGACCGGTATTGACCAAGCCAAAAACGCGGGGCGTTTGCTGAAGGCCGACGGCTATGAGTTTGACGTGGCGTACACCAGCGTGCTCAAGCGCGCGACCCGCACCCTGTGGCACTGCCTGGACGAGATGGACCGTACTTGGCTACCGGTCGTACATAGCTGGCGCCTCAATGAGCGCCATTACGGGGCACTACAAGGCCTCAACAAAGGCGATACAGCCAAGAAATACGGCGACGAGCAGGTGTTGGTATGGCGCCGCAGCTATGACACGCCGCCGCCCGCGCTGGAAGCCACAGATCCCCGCTGCGAGCGTGGCGACCTGCGTTATGCCAAGCTTCAGGCAGACCAAGTGCCGCTGACCGAATGTCTGAAAGACACCGTAGCGCGCGTCATGCCGTTTTGGAACGAATCGATGGCCCCAGCCATTTTGGCAGGTAAGCGTATTGTGGTCGCGGCCCATGGCAACTCCATTCGCGCTCTAGTGAAGTACCTTGACAATATCTCTGACGACGACATTGTGGGCCTCAACATCCCCAACGGCATTCCCTTGGTGTACGAGCTGGATGCCCAATTGGGTCCTATCCGTCACTACTACCTAGGCGACGCGGAGGCTGCGGCACAAGCGGCTGCGGCCGTGGCATCCCAAGGCAAAGCCTAAATTGCGCCCTAAATCCCGCCAATACGCCAGTTAAGGCACTATTCGCGGGGAACTTGCCACGAATGCGTCCCTCCAAGGTGTATATTGCCGACGCACAGGATAATTTATGGGTCACAAACTAAAGATCACCGGTTGGATTGCCTTGGGCGCTTTGGCAGGCGCACTCACTACGGTTTCATTGCAAACCGTTGCCCGCGGCACTCTCGAACCGCTGCCGCTTGAAGAGCTGCAGCAGCTTGCAGCGGTGTTCGGCATGATCAAGAGCGATTACGTTGAGCCCGTCGATGAGAAAAAAATGATCACCGATGCCATCTCTGGCATGGTGTCCAGCTTAGATCCCCATTCTCAGTATTTCGACAAAAAATCTTTGAAAGAATTCAAAGAAGGAACCGCTGGCAAGTTTGTTGGCGTGGGAATTGAGATCACCCAAGAGGACGGCTTGGTGAAGGTGGTATCGCCCATTGAAGGCTCCCCTGCTTTTCGCGCTGGGCTAAAGCCCAATGACCTGATCACCAAGATTGACGACACTGCGGTCAAGGGCTTGACCCTGAACGAGGCTGTTAAGCGCATGCGCGGCGAGCCTGATACCAAGGTTTTGCTGACCATATTCCGCAAGGAAGAAAATCGCACCTTCCCCGTGACCATTGTGCGTGAAGAGATCAAGCAAAAGTCAGTTCGAGGCAAGGTGGTAGAGCCGGGCTACGGTTGGATTCGTATCAGCCAGTTCCAAGAGCGCACAGTGGATGACTTTGCGGCCAAGCTCAACGAGATGTATACCCAAGACCCAAACATGAAAGGTTTGGTATTGGACTTGCGCAATGACCCAGGTGGATTGTTGGACGCAGCGGTTGCGGTTTCCGCGGCCTTCCTTCCAGAAAACGTCACCGTGGTGTCGACTAATGGACAAACACCTGAAAGCAAACAGGTGCTTAAGGCAACTCCGCAAGACTACCGCCGACGCAGTGGGTCTGACCCCCTCAAGTCTTTGCCACCGGGCATTAAAAAGGTACCTCTGGTTGTGTTGGTCAATGAGGGGTCGGCCTCCGCCAGTGAAATTGTGGCGGGCGCTTTGCAAGACCACAACCGTGGAAAACTGATGGGCAGTCAAACATTTGGCAAAGGTTCCGTCCAAACGCTGCGTTGCCTAGATGCACGCTATAGCTTGGACAGCTGCCCAACAACTGGCTTAAAAATTACCACGGCACGCTACTACACGCCGAGTGGAAAATCCATTCAGGCCAAAGGGATTATTCCCGACGTGATGGTGGACGAAACGCCTGAAGGCAGTCCCTTTGCCGCATTGCGCACGCGCGAGGCAGACTTAGAGAAGCATCTGGCTAGTGGACAAGGAGAAGAAGTCAAAGATCCTGCACACGAAAAAGCCCGCGAAGAAGCACTGAAACGCCTAGAAGATGAGATGAAAAAACCAGTCGCTGAGCGTCGCCCGCCAGAGTTTGGTTCAGACAAAGATTTTCAGTTGACCCAAGCACTCAACCAACTCAAGGGAAAACCTGTGCTGGTGAGCAAGACGCTTGTAGAACGCAAGGAAGAGAAGAAGGACAACTAGGCCCATCATGCAGGACGACGAACTGCTGCGTTACTCGCGGCATATCCTGCTCAACGAGATCGGTATTGAAGGCCAGGAGCGCATCTTGGCTAGCCATGCCCTAGTCATTGGCGCTGGGGGGCTAGGCTCACCTGCAGCCATGTACCTTGCGTGCGCTGGCGTAGGAACCATTACTTTGGTGGATCACGACACCGTTGACCTGACCAATCTGCAACGCCAGATTGCCCACCACACGGCAAGCGTCGGCACGTCCAAAGTAAGCTCTGCGCACGCATGCTTGAGTGCACTCAACCCCAATACGATGGTTCGCACGCATACGCAACGTGCCGATACAACACTGTTGGATGCCTTGGTTCCTCAGGCTGATGTCGTTCTGGACTGCTGTGACAACTTCACAACCCGACAAGCCATCAACGAGGCTTGCGTGAAGCACAAAATCCCTTTAGTTTCGGGTGCTGCAGTGCAATTCGATGGGCAAATCACTACTTTTGATGCACGTAACGAGCGAAGCCCCTGCTACGCATGCATCTACCCGCAAGACACACCACCAGAAGAAGCCCAATGCGCGACGATGGGGGTCTTTGCACCATTGGTTGGGATTGTTGGCGCGACACAAGCAGCCGAAGCGCTCAAGGTCATCACACGAGTCGGGGATTTGTTGAGCGGCAAACTACTGATGCTCAACGCTAAGCATATGGAGTGGCACGCGTTGCATATTCCGCGCAACAGGATGTGCGAGGTGTGTGGTTGAGATTGATCCTAATTGAAGGCGCGGCCAACGACTCTGTGCGGACCTTCTCAGGGAATTGATCGGCGCAAAAGCGGCGTCCAACCCGCACACCAATTCAATGCGTAAAAAAGAGGTCCATTGCCTTACTATTTGTCACTGCAAGATGTAGCGTAAGGGCCCAAGATAGAAGGTGTTCCTGTTAGACTTTGATCGCAACTGCTTGAACCTTATCGTGCCCACCCACTCCCAAACTCCCAGCATCTCATTGCGTGATTTGCAGTTGGATGGCGCTCGGGCGTTGCTAGACAGAGAAATGGCCTCAGCTCTGGCGAACCCCGACACTTCCGCTCTTGAATACCTGCAGGGCATTATTGATGGGTTGTGCGAGCTTTCGCTGAAAGATCCGCTCACGGGTTTGGCCAATCGGCGCCAATTCTTGGCAGTTCAAGACCGTGCTATCGAAGTTGTTGCGCGCTCAGGGGAGCCCGCTCTGTTGCTCATGTTGGACATCGACCACTTCAAGAAAGTCAACGATACCTATGGCCATCCCGCTGGAGACCAAGTTCTACAGTGCGTGGCAAAGGCACTAGAAAGCTGTGTGCGGCCGATGGACACCGTCGCACGTTATGGCGGAGAAGAGTTTGCGGTCGTGCTGCCGAATTGCCGCACCTCGTTTGGCTCCATGGTGGCTCAACGTATTCGCGAGGCCATTGAAGCACTGCGTATTCAAATTTCTCCCGGTGTCATGATCAAAGTCACAGTGAGTATTGGCGGCGCCTACGCACCTGAATGGGTACGATCTACCGCAGCGCTATGGACAGAGCGTGCCGATGTGCAACTTTACAAAGCCAAGACGGAAGGTCGCAACCGCGTCTTTCTGGATCACCAACAAGAAATTTTTGTCAGTGCAGAGGAAAAAAGCTTGCTTTTTGGTCACCTCACGCAGGGAGATCCTGCGTGGGTTGAAAACGTACCTAGTGAATTACCGAGTGCTAACGCCCCGGGCTCTATGCAGAGGGTGAATTAATGGCAGATGTTCTAACTCCAGGCGGGGCCGACGAGCCCAAAGAATTGGTGCCCCTCAAGCCGCTGGGCAAGGTCATGGCCATTACGAGTGGCAAAGGTGGCGTGGGCAAGACCTTTGTATCCGCCAACCTAGCAGCGGCGCTCGCCAAGCGCGGACACCGGGTGCTGGTACTGGATGCTGACCTCGGTTTGGCCAACCTAGACGTGGTGCTGAATCTGTACCCCAAGATCACCCTGCACGATGTGTTTACCGGCAAGGCAAAAATTGAGGAAGCCATCATCAAGGCGCCTGGTGGTTTTTCTGTGTTGCTGGCAGGCTCGGGCATGGTGGAGTACTCGCGGCTCACCACCGAAGTGCGCGACGATTTTTTGCGCATCATGAGCGGGCTGGTTCCCCACTACGACATCGTGCTGCTGGACACAGGTGCTGGCATCTCGGATGTGGTGCTGTTCGCTGTGTCATTGGCATCTGAAGTGATAGTGGTTGCCACGCCAGAGCCCACCTCGTTGACCGATGCTTATGCCACGATCAAAGTCTTGGTCGGCCAGCAAAAACGCAGCACGATCCGGATGGTGGTCAACCAAGCCGCACGCATGGGCGATGGCCGTGCCATCACAACACAGCTACAACAAGTACTAGACCGGTTTGTCAGCACCGACCCCGCCAAGCCCATACGCTTGATTCACATGGGCGACATCCCTGCAGACCAATCGGTGCGGCAAGCCATTATGCGCAGGCAGTTGATGATGCAAAGTACGCCTGGCTGCCCAGCCGCGATGGCCATTGCCCAGCTGGCTATGCGGTTTGAAGAAACCGTGATGGTTCGTAAACCGGCCAACTAAACCGCGTCGACGGGCGCTCATTGCTGCCCCCCCACTGATCAGGCACTAACAATCCAGCCTTCTAGGGTATCCATGGTCGATGGCAGACCATAGTTAGGATGGCCATTGGCGTATTGCGTTTGCGCCCAAGCGGCTTGCACCAGGCACAGCACAGCATCCAATGCGTCACCGCTGGCATCTGCCACCAAGGCATCGCGTTGTGCGTGGCTCAGACGTAGCCTTAAGTTCAGCCGCGTTAGTCCTAACTCCAGCGCATTGATCAGGTCTTTGCGTGCAATCAGTCGCTCCGTGGTGTGCTTTGATTTATCGTCACTCTTGTAGCTGGTTCGCCCAAGCACTTCACGCGCAAGCATGCCAGGATAGGCTTCCAATGCCACGCGCGCTGGCTTTAGTGTGGTGCCGCTATGTAGTCCAGGAAAGCTGGCCCCTAGCGCCAGCAGCGCAGGCACGCCGGCATGCATCATGTATGCCACCGGTGGGTTGACCCATTTCATCGAAGAACTCGACCCAGCCAAACCGTCCGTTGCTCGGTGGGCGAATTTACTTCCCGCTGGCCTTGCATCGCAAAACGCTTTGAACTCGGTGCGAATTTGTTCACGCGACAGTCTTGCGTACCACTGCATGCACTCGCGCCAAGTGCGGGGCCAGCCCAAGGCTTCAACCAGCTCTCGAGGTAGGCCAAAGGGTAAATCAAACCCACCCACCCAGTGCGTTTGGGCCTGCAAAGCAGCGCTCCATGCTGCCAGCGAACTAAACCGCTCAATCTTCAACAACTGAACGCGTGACTTGTCTAGCTGCCCATATGCCAGGACGATTTGCTTTCGCGCGGAAGGGCTACTAGAAAAGTCGCAACCAAGCAAGGTAACCATGTTGCTTTACCCCAAGGCCAGCGCCGCAACGCCACAGGCAATGAGACCTGCGCCCATGACACGTGCTAGGCGATCACCCTCGTCCAACAGATGCCCACCCAATAATGCGGCAAACAACATCGATACCTCTCGGGCGGGCGCAACATGGCTCAATGGTGCTACTTGCATCGCATACAACACCAGCACATAAGAGACGGGGCTGATCGTTCCTACCAACACGGCGTATTTCCATTGGCGTTGCCAAAGGGCCCGGGCAGCAGGCCTATTGCGCAAGAGCTGGGGCGAAAGAATAGCAACGCGCACAAAATTGCCCATGTAATCCACCAATATGGGCGACAGAAGCAACACCTTCACGGCATACCCGTCCACCACGGTGTAGCTGGCAATGAACATCCCTGTCAACAGGCCGTAGCGTACGCCCTTGGCGACGCGAAGCTTTTGCTGTGCATCTTGGGCTTGGCTCCATAACTTAGGGCCGCCAGCCACCAAAAACACTCCGAGCACCACACCACCGACGCCCACAGCGCCTAAAGCCGAGATGTGTTCCCCCAAAAAGAACACCGCAACCAAACAACTGAGCAGAGGTCCGGAGCCACGGGCTAATGGGTAAACCACCGTTAAATCGGCCTTGCGGTAGCCGCGCAGCAGCACCACGTAGTAGGCAAGGTGCAGTACCCCACTGATAGCGACAAGACCCCAGGCATGGGCGTCCCAGTGGGGCACTTGCTCCAGCGCCAGCCATAAACCAAGGGGCGCCCAGACCACCATCATGACCAGAGAGGTAAAACAGGCAAACCGTGCGTCGCCTGCTGCCTTCTTCGCCGCTATGTTCCAGCTGGCATGAATAATCCCGGCCAATAGAACTAAGGCCAGCGCGGAACCGGGCACCCTCTAGCCGCCTTAGGAGCGTCCAATAATGGAAGCTGTGGCCATCAACTCTTCGAGCAAGGCCAAAGACACTTGGCCCGATACAGCGTACGGGTCCAACTCAGGCTTCTCGGAATACTTCAACAAGATGCTGGTGTTGATCTTGGACATATTGACTTGGCCCATGGTCCATCCACCAAAGCGGCGCTCCAAGATCTCCTCGTAATGCAGCAGCAAAACGTCTTTGTGGCGTGGATCGCGCTGTATGTGGCCATACAAGTCGCTCACCGCCATGCGCCCGCCTTCTATAGCTTGGAGGAAGATGCCTCCGCCGTAACACAAGATGCCCGTAATGCCGCAGGTCGGGTTGGAAAGGCGGGATTTGGCCAAGATATCTTCAATGGCTTCTGGCCGGGGATCAATCGCCCGGCTCGCATAGAGCAAACGTACCAGCATGGCATCAACCCTTTCGAGGAATGAGAGACAAAAACTCGCGACGCAAATTGGGGTCTTTCAAGAAAACGCCACGCATGACCGAGTTGATCATTTTGCTGTCCATATCTTTGACACCACGCCACGCCATGCAATAGTGGCTGGCTTCCATGACGATGGCTAAACCATCCGGCTGTGTTTTCTCTTGGATCAAATCGGCCAACTGGACGACGGCCTCTTCTTGGATTTGGGGGCGGCCCATCACCCATTCGGCCAAGCGTGCGTACTTGCTCAGGCCAATGACGTTGGTGTGCTCGTTAGGCATGACACCAATCCAAATCTTGCCGATCACAGGGCAAAAATGGTGGCTGCACGCGCTGCGCACGGTGATCGGGCCCACAATCATGAGCTCATTGAGATGCTCGGCGTTGGGAAACTCGGTGATGCTAGGTGACGGCACGTAGCGGCCACGAAACACCTCGTTGATGTACATCTTGGCGACACGGCGGGCCGTGTTGTCGGTGTTATGGTCGCGCTCTGTATCGATCACCAAGCTGGACAACACGCCTTTCATTTTGTCTTCCACCTCGTCAAGCAAACGTTCTAGTTCGCCTGGCTCAATGAATTCTGCAATGTTGTCATTGGCATTGAATCGCTTGCGGGAAGCCATAAGCCGTTCGCGAATTTTGACGGAGACCGGCGTCCCCTCTTCACCATCAGATGGGTTCATAACTCTTTGTTTCTTCGTGGACATGCGTTCATGGTACCAGCCTTTTACCAAAAGGGTTTTTAGCCCATGGCGCGCACCACATATGCGTAGTCAGCTATCTATTTAATAGCGATTTTCCGTTAAGAACAAAAAACAACGCACAGCCGCGAAGGCGAGGTGGTCCAAGCAACGTTGGGTCCAAGGCCGTTGGGCATGGGTCTGCGCAACCAATGGGCTAGCATGGGTTTGCAGCTCATGGAGCAATTCGGTGCGCAATTGGCTGGCAAAGGGCCTGCTCTCGACCACTACATTGGCTTCGCGGGCCAAGAGCAAGCTCAAAGGGTCCAGATTAGAAGAACCAACCGTCGCCCACTCGCGGTCAATGACGGCCACTTTGGCATGCAGAAATCCTAGCTTGTACTCAAAAATTTCAACGCCCGCCGCCAGCAACTTGCCATACACCGGCCTGTATGCATGAAACTGCAAAAAGCTCTCATAGCGGCCTTGCAAGAGCAAACGCACCGACACCCCACGCTGGGCGGCATGCATCAAGGCATGCCTTAGCTTGCGCCCAGGTAAGAAGTAGGCGTTGGCAATCAGAACCTCTTCACGCGCATCCGCTATGGCTTTGCAATACGCCCGCTCAATGCGCGTGCGATTGCGCACGTTGTCACGTACCAAGAAAGCAGCGCGCAAGCCCATGTCGTGCTTGTGAGCAGCAGCGTCAGGCAAGACAGCCACTTTGCCTTGCTTGAGGGTTTGGCGTGCCTGCTCGAACGCCAGATGCTCAATTGCCTTGGTGGCTTGCAAGCGAGTCCAAAACTGCAGCATGGCCTGGTGAATCTCACGGACCAAGGGGCCCTTCACTTGCACCGCGAAATCCAGGCGAGGCGATTCCAAAGCGCCTTGGTGCATATCCCATCGGTCATCCAAGATATTGATGCCACCACAAAATGCCACACGCCCGTCAACGACGCACAACTTGCGATGCAGGCGACGCCAGCGCACGGGCACCAGCAAGCCCAGTCTGCCCAGCGGAGAAAAGCATTGCCATGACACGCCCGCCTGGGCAAACGTCTGCACCCACTGGGGTGGAACAGGTGGGCTACCAATGCCATCCATCACCAGGTAGACACGCGCCCCGCGCTGCGCTGCACACACCAAGGCATGCGCCACGGACTCGCCAGAGCGGTCAAAGTGAAAGATGTAGGTTTCTAGGCGCACCTCGTCGACACTGGCATCAATCGCGCTGATCAGTGCGGGAAAGAACTGCTCCCCATTGCGTAGCAACGTGATTTCATGGCCAGAAGTTAGCTGGGGCATGGTCATGGAGTGATATCGGGGAGGTCAAACTCGGCAATCAGTGGCAAGTGGTCCGACATTTGGCGCCAAATGCGCCCGCGCGGCACCTCTAGGCGCAAAGGCAGCATGCCCCGTGCAAACACATGGTCTAGCTGCAACAAGGGCAGGCGCGACGGAAACGTCGGCTCCGAAAGCCCTTCGAACGAATGCATACCAATTGCACCCAAATGCCGATTCAGTAACGCACGTCCGTCATTGAAGTCACCTGCCACCAGCACGGGTTCGCGCGCGGGAATTTCACGCTCAATAAAGCGGACCAGTTGGGCAAGCTGCCGCACCCGGCTTGAGCGAATCAGGCCCAGATGCACCACCACAATGTGCACGGCTTGCCCATGCAGCAGCACTTCCGTGTGCAAGAGGCCACGCTGCTCAAAGCGGTGGTCCGACATGTCCTCATGCTGGTGGCGCACCACGGGCCAGCGGGTCAACATTGCATTGCCGTGCTCACCATGGCGGGTATGGGCATTGGTACGGTAGACCGCCTCATAGCCTAGAGGTGCCAAAAAATCGGCTTGCGGCTGCTCTGGCCAATGGGGAAAATATTCAGCTTCGCGCCGGTGCAGTTTTCGGACCTCTTGCAGGCACACAACGTCGGCATCGAACTGTTCCACCGCATGCCCGAGGTTATGGATCTCTAGACGGCGCACGGGTCCCAAACCTTGAACGCCTTTGTGGATGTTGTAGCTCGCCACTCTGACCACACTCATTCGTCTTCTCCTATGGCTGCTAGGTCTAAGTTAGCAAACCGGGGCAGCATCAAAATGGCTTCGGCATTGGATGCAGAGAAACAGCTGTCAGCAGCCTCTTGGTATGGCACCCACTGGTAGTGGGTGTGCTCTCTGGGATTGATCTGCACGGAAGTGCCAATGGGCACTTGGAGCCCGAACACGCGCTCGGTGTTATGGCTCACGCCCGGTGCATAACGGTGCAGCCACCTGGGGTAAATGCTGTAGATGTTTTCCAGCTCCCAGTCACGCAAAGCCGTGGCCAACGCACTACCAACTCGGCAGTCGATGCCAGTTTCTTCCCACACCTCTCGCGCTGCGGTTTCCAGCCATGAATCCGTCGTATGGTCTTTGCTACCAGTCACCGATTGCCAGAAAGGTGGCATGCCTGCAGGCACATCGGCACGGCGAATCAGCAACACGTTCAGCTTAGACGTGTAGATAACGACTAGAACAGATTGGGGTATTTTGAATGGTGTGGACACAAAAAAGGGCGCTCACATGGCGCCCTTTCATTGTGCATGAAACCGTCGTTTAGGCTTTTTGGGCCAGATCAACGTTACGCAGGCGAATGTGCAATTCGCGCAACTGTTTTTCGTCCACAGGGCTTGGCGCTTGTGTGAGCAAACACTGTGCACGCTGGGTCTTGGGGAAGGCAATGACGTCGCGAATGGACTCTGCGCCCGTCATCAGCGTCACGATGCGGTCCAAGCCAAAGGCCAAGCCACCGTGCGGAGGTGCGCCGTACTGCAAAGCATCCAACAAGAAACCAAATTTAAGTTGCGCTTCTTCAGGCGTGATCTTCAGGGCGTCAAATACTTTTTGCTGCACGTCTGCACGATGGATACGCACGGAGCCGCCGCCCATTTCCCACCCATTGAGCACCATGTCGTAGCCCTTGGAGATGCACTTCTCGGGGGCGGTAACCATCCAATCCTCGTGGCCGTCTTTGGGCGCGGTAAACGGATGGTGGGTTGCGGTGTAACGTTCCGCCTCTTCATCGTATTCGAACATCGGGAAGTCCACCACCCACATCGGACGCCATGCTTTTTCGAACAAACCGTTCTTCTTACCGAACTCGCTGTGACCGATCTTGATACGCAACGCACCAATCGCATCGTTCACGATCTTGGCCTTGTCTGCTCCAAAGAAAATCAAGTCGCCGTTTTGCGCACCCGAGCGCTCCAACACAGCTTGCAATGCCTTGTCATGGATGTTTTTAACGATAGGACTCTGCAGGCCATCGCGGCCTTTGGACAAGTCATTCACGCGAATGTAAGCCAAGCCCTTAGCACCATAGATTTTGACAAACTCGGTGTAAGCGTCGATTTCGCCACGGCTGATGCCACCGACTTCACTGGAACCACCAGGCACGCGCAAGGCCACCACGCGGCCATTTTTCATGGTCGCAGCGCCAGAGAACACCTTGAAGTCCACATCCGCCATGACGTCGGTAACTTCGGTAAATTCCAACTTCACACGCAAGTCAGGCTTATCTGAACCATAGCGGTGCATAGCTTCTTGGTAGGTCATGACGGGGAACTCGCCCAGGTCCACATTGATGGTGTTCTTGAAGACCGTGGTGATCATGCCTTGGAACATGGCACGGATTTCTTCTTCGCTCAAGAACGAAGTTTCGATATCGATCTGGGTGAACTCAGGCTGACGGTCTGCGCGCAAGTCTTCGTCACGGAAGCACTTGACGATTTGGTAGTAGCGATCAAACCCTGCCACCATCAACAATTGTTTGAACAATTGAGGGGATTGGGGCAATGCAAAGAACTGGCCGTCGTGCACGCGGCTTGGAACCAAATAGTCACGCGCGCCTTCGGGCGTGGACTTGGTAAGCATGGGAGTTTCCACATCCACAAAACCATTGGCATCCAAGAACTTACGCACTTCCATGGACACCTTGTAGCGCAGCATCAGGTTGTTCTGCATGTAAGGACGACGCAGGTCCAACACACGGTGGGTCAAACGGGTGGTCTCAGACAGGTTTTCTTCGTCAATCTGGAACGGAGGTGTGATAGACGGGTTGAGCACAATCAACTCGTGGCACAACACTTCAATCTTGCCACTCTTGAGGTTGTCATTGACGGTGCCTTCAGGGCGGGCGCGAACCACACCTTTGATTTGCACGCAAAACTCGTTGCGCAAACTTTCGGCTACTTTAAAGGTCTCGGCACGGTCTGGGTCGCACACTACTTGCACATAGCCTTCACGGTCACGCACGTCGACAAAAATGACCCCACCATGGTCACGGCGGCGGTTGACCCAACCGCAAAGAGAAACTGTTTCGCCCAAGAGGGCTTCGGTCACAAGACCGCAATAGTGAGAGCGCATGGCCATAGCTTGCTTTCTAAACGCCGCCAAGCTGGCGGCGGGATTCATGGATACAGATTACTGGGAAACTGGTATTTTCGACGCTTGCGCACCAGGGGCTACCGACCCCATAGAAATGACGTAGGTCAGCGCTTCATCCACGCTCATGTCGAGCTCTATGACATCCGCCTTGGGTAACATCAAAAAGAAACCGCTCGTTGGGTTAGGCGTTGTGGGCACGTAGACACTGACAAAATCAGCACCCAAGTGAGAAGCAACTTCCCCACTGGGTGAACCCGTTTGAAATGCGACCGTCCAACTACCTTGCCGAGGGTACTGCACCAACAAAGCGGTTCTAAACGCATTGCCATTGCTTGAAAACAGGGTGTCGGACACCTTTTTGACGCTGTTGTAAATCGACTTCACAATGGGAATGTTGGTAAACAACCGATCCCACTGTTTGACCCACCAACGGCCAGCCACGTTGGACACCAGTGCACCGGTCACCAACATTGCGGAAAAAACCAAGACCACACCCAACCCCGGTATGGCGTGCAACCGCTCCAACCTTGGACCTAAGCTCTCTGGTGTGACTGCGGACAACCCATTCAAGAAGCTAGCAAACACCGCATCTAGTAAGCCGACCAGCCACAGCAAGACCCACAAAGTGATGGCCAAAGGCAGCCAGACCATGAGTCCGGTGAGGAGGTATTTTTTAATAGGCACGATGTTGACCCGTAAGGACTGGCGCTAACGATTAGCTGGATACAACAGTTGCTGGGGCGGCGACTGAGGGAGACGCTGCTGGTGTTGACTCCACGCTAGCAGGCTTTGCGACGTCAGTGGCTGGGGCGACTGCTGTGTCGTCTTTCGCGGGCGCAGATGCCGCTGAAGAGCCAGCGTTACCCCCTTTAAAGTCAGTCACATACCAACCAGACCCTTTTAACTGGAAACCGGCAGCAGTCACTTGCTTTTTAAAGGCTGGCTGCGAACAAGAAGGGCATACTTCCAATGGAGAGTCCGACATTTTCTGCAACACGTCTTTGGCAAACCCGCAGGAGTCGCATTTGTAGGCGTATATAGGCATGGCGTAGGTGGTCTAACTTCTAGTTGCAAAGCCTTTAATTATAGAGGGCAGCCTAAAACAAGCCGACTCTGACAATGAATTGCATCAGAACCATACCCAATGCGAACCCAATCACGGCAGAGACAAGGCTTTGCAACAAGCTATTAGTGCGTTTTTGCTCTATCAGTAGCTCGACCAAAAGCCTTGAATGGTCCCTTGCGCCATCGCGCAAATAGTTTTGCAACAAAGTGGGCAACTCAGGCAACAGCTTTGCATAGCGGGGCGCATGTTCCTTGAGTTGGTCGAACAGCTTTTGAGGGCCTACTTGGTCCATCATCCATTTTTCTAAAAATGGCTTGGCTGTCGCCCATAGGTCGAGGTTAGGGTCCAGTTGCCGACCCAGCCCCTCAATATTCAGCAAGGTTTTTTGCAGCAGCACCAGTTGTGGCTGAATTTCAACATGGAAGCGGCGTGAGGTCTGAAACAATCGCATCAGGACCATGCCGAGTGAAATCTCCTTCAGGGGCCTATCAAAATAAGGTTCACATACGGCACGAATGGCTGCCTCCAGCTCATCCACACGGGTATCGTGGGGCACCCAACCCGACTCAATATGCAACTCCGCCACACGCTTGTAGTCGCGCCGAAAAAAAGCAGCGAAGTTGTGGGCCAAATACTCTTTGTCCACTTCAGTGAGCGTGCCGACGATGCCAAAGTCGAGCGAGATAAATCGCCCAAACGTCTCAGGGGCTAAGCTCACCTGAATGTTGCCCGGGTGCATATCGCCATGGAAAAAGCCGTCGCGAAAGACCTGTGTAAAGAAAATGGTGACGCCATCCCGGGCGAGCTTAGGAATATCAACCCCGGCCTCCCGCAGCTTATCAATTTGGCTGATGGGCACTCCCGTCATACGCTGCATCACCAAGACATCCGTCGTGCAGTAATCCCACAGCATCTCCGGGATCAACACAAGATCCAGCCCTTCCATGTTGCGCCGCAATTGGGCCGCACTGGATGCTTCGCGCACCAAATCCAACTCGTCATGCAGATACTTGTCAAACTCTGCAACCACTTCACGTGGCTTGAGGCGTTTGCCATCCGCTGAGAGCCTTTCTAGCCAACCCGCCATCAGGCGCATAAGCGCCAGGTCTTTTTCGATGGCCGCAAGCATGCCGGGACGCAGGACCTTCACGGCAACGTCGCGCAAGACACCATGTCGATCTTTGAGAACCGCAAAATGCACTTGTGCAATAGACGCACTGGCTACAGGCTCATGGTCAAAAGAAACAAAGATCTCATGCAGGGGTCTGCGCAAAGCTTGCTCAATCGAGGCAATGGCAAGCGATGAATCAAACGGGGGCACTCTGTCTTGCAGCAATGCCAGCTCATCCGCAATGTCAACGGGCATCAAGTCCCGCCGTGTCGACAGCACCTGGCCGAGCTTTACAAAAATGGGGCCAAGGGCTTCAAGCGCTTCGCGAATGCGTTGACCTCTGGGTGCACTTAGATTGCGCCCGAGTCGAAGCCAAGGAACCAGTCGCTGCAGCCACGGACGCTGCAAACTCGTAAGCAGTAAGGCATCCAAACCATGGCGCCAAAACACCCAAAGAATAAATACGCCCCGCGAAAAGCGCGTCATTCAGTAGACCCGGAGGTATGCCCCCGAACACCTTGGCCCGCAAAGCGTTGCAAAGCTTGGGCAAAGGAACGCGCTGCTTGGACCAGCGTATGGGCAGGTGCATCGCCCATGATGCGTGCCAAGTCTTCCTCCAAGTCCCAGCGCACATTGTCGACAAGCCAGTTGATCTCTGCCGCCAATTGCACATCTCCCTCCACACGCACCGCGGGCTTATTGCCTTGCATCAGGGCCTGTGCAATCGCAAAAGGGGATTCTTCGGTAAGCACCAAGGTCAAGTCAGCGCTGGTCTGCGCATCTGCCAAATCCAGCAGGCCTGCGGGTGTGATGCTCACTTTGAAAGAAAAACCGCGCCACTGCGTCAGGACCACGCGACCCTTTTGGCGCACGAGTCGCTCCATTGCAGCGGGCTCTTGCATCAGCACATGGTTGATCAACAGCACCACACGCCGGTGCGACTCCTCAATCACCCACGCAGGTGGCTCCGTAGGTAGGTTGAAGTTTTGGAGGAATCCCTCCAGCAATGAAAAAGGGGACTGTGTTGCCATAGTCCCCTATTATTCCCTGAATGCAAGCTCGGTGAAGACCGCCGTCTATTGCAATGCCTGCACACCCGCCACCAACCACCCACCGCCAGCTTTGGGTTTGGTCATATTCCAAACTTCGCGGAACGGGTTAGGGCCTGCAGATACATCCTCCCGAATCATGCCGGTGAACTCAACGCTGGCCATATATTCAGTGGCTAACTCTTCAATGCCCAATAAGCTAGCCTCAATCATGACCACTTCGGTTTGGTTGGCGCTTCCACCCGTATGGGCTTCTCGCTCTGCCAACTGGGACTGAATCTCGCGCAACATACCGTCGGTCATCATGGCGCGCAAGGCTGGAATGTCAGACCGATCCCAGGCTGATTGCAGGGTTACAAAGTTAGTCTTTGCTGCCTTCAAGAAACCGACGCTGTCAAATCCCTCGGGCACGCCCCAAGTTTGACTACCCATCAATGCAGAACCGATCATGGAACCACCACTGGAGCTTGGCGTTGCTTCAAATGCCATGCTGCTGCGCTCCCAAGGACGGGCAGACGCATCGTTGCCAACATTCTCAGGCCGATAGGGCTGCGCGGGCACCACAGGGGTGGCCCCCGCACCTTGAAAAGCAAATGGGCTAGACGCAGAGGCCACATTGGCCTCAGGTTTGCGCTTGCGCATAAACCATCCGATAGCGGCCATGACCCCAAAGGCCAACAGCGCAAACAGGAGGAATTGCCCGACCATGGAGGCCATACCCCCCAGCCCCAAGGAACTGGCCAGCCAAGCTAAGCCCAGTCCCGCAGCCAAACCACCCAACATGGCACCCCAAGGTCGTTTGGGCGCAGCAGGCTGTGCTGCTGGAGGTGCGGCAGTCGCTGGTTTAGCCGCCGCGTTGCTTGCATTCTGGGCAGGAGCAGTCGGCGGGGGGCGTACAGCCTCGCGTTGGGTCACATTACTTGACTGCTGCCCTACGGAGCGACCACTTCCCATACGCTTGGCGGCTTCTGCATTCAAGCCCGTCAAACCCAAAGTGATCGCCAACACCAATGTCCAAATTCTCATAATTACTCCCAAAACCCGTCACCCAAAGTGGGCGTTGCATGCGTTACAGCAAGCACTAGCACTTAATTCCAACATGTAAAGCCACCACACCGCCAGACATGTTGTGATAGTCCACATGACCAAATCCACCTTTGTGCATTAGGGCCTTTAGCTCGGCTTGGTCAGGGTGCATACGAATAGACTCCGCCAAGTATCGGTAGCTTGCATCGTCACCCGCTACTGCCTTACCCAAACGCGGCAAGACCTTGAAGGAATACCAGTCGTACAGTTTGCGCAGTGGAGGTGCGACTTTGGAAAACTCAAGCACCAGCAATTTGCCCCCAGGCTTTAGCACGCGATTCATCTCAGCAAGGGCTACGTCTTTATGGGTCATATTGCGTAAGCCGAATGCCACGCTCACCACGTCGAAGTAGTTGTCGCCAAACGGCAGCTTTTCCGCATCGCACACCATGGTGGGGAGCACAACGCCCGCGTCTAAAAGACGGTTGCGGCCTGTGCTCAGCATCGCCTCATTGATGTCGGTGTGCACCACCTGCCCTGACTCCCCCACTTTTTTAGAGAACGCCAAAGCCAAGTCACCGGTCCCCCCCGCGATGTCCAAGGCCCTATCGCCTTCTTGCAGGTTGGCAACCTGCACGGTATAGGCCTTCCACAGCCGATGGAGCCCTCCCGACATCAGGTCGTTCATGAGGTCATATTTAGGGGCCACAGAGTCAAAAACACCGCGCACTTGGCGCGCTTTTTCAGCCTCATCAACCGATTGAAATCCAAAATGTGTGGTGGTCATGTTTGTATTTTAGTCTGCTAGGTAAAACAGTGCTTCCGCCCATAGACTATGCGCGAGCAGCTATGTTTTGTATAGCAAAATCACCTCAATGGCTTGCACAGCCACTCGACATCTTCATGGGCATTGGGGCATCACGGTCACGCCCTGCGGCAAGCAAGCGTGCTTCATAGTCAGACCACAATCGCGCTTGCTGCGAGCCCAAGAAATACAAGTAGTCCCAAGAAAAGATGCCTGAGTCATGCCCGTCCGAAAACCGTGGCTGCACCGCATAGTTTCCCACCGGCTCCAACGCGTCCACAGTGACATGGCGTTTGCCGCTTTGCAGCACCTCCTGACCGACACCGTGGCCTTGCACTTCCGCGGAGGGCGAATACACACGCATGAGTTCAAAAGGAAGCCGAAACACCGCTCCATCGGAAAACGCGATTTCCAAGACTCGCGACTCACCGTGCACCGTCAGTGCCTGTGGGCTTGGGGAACCGTTGCTTAAACCTGCCATTTGCTTCTCACTATTTGCTTGAACTGAATCTACGAACATTGGTCGGCCCGCTACGGGGCCTGCTACTGGCCTAGAACCGTGCCACTAGATTGACATGCACCCGATCATCTCCCACTTTGGAAACAACATCGCCGCTGCCACTAGGCACGGTACCGCCCACCACACCAACGCAGTAAAGCCCGCGGTATCGACGAGGGTGGATGAACAGGCTGGTTGCGATGGCTGGTGGATGTCAAACGTGGCGTGGCCGTGGACGGCACCGCCACCCTTAGGGCTGGAGAAGGCGGTCAGAAAAAGGCACGCAACGTCAGCCGCTATACACAGAGCGCGGCGGGGCCTACCTATGACTCGCTTACTGTGGCTATTCAACGGTTTTCTCAACATCACGTCATCCCCAGAAAGCGAAACCCCGGAGCCTTGGCGTAGGGGAATGACTCAGCTGGGGAGTTGAGGTTGGCTAATCTTGCATCTTTGCGTGTATTTGGCAGAAACGTCACACCAGCACGCGTTCTATACCACCCGCGTTGGCGGTTTGCACATACTCGGGCAGCCATTCTTTACCCAGAATCTGGTTGGCCATTTCGACCACGATGTAGTCGGCCTCTAACAAGCCGTTGTTCAGGTCGTTGCCGTAGCGGCTCAGGCCTTGCAAGCAGCTCGGGCAGCTGGTCAATATCTTCACGTTCCCTTCCGCCTTGGGCGACTGCCCCTCGGGCGCAGTCAGGGCACGCAAAGCGGTTTCTCCCTTGCGCAACTCTTCTTCCTTGCGGAAGCGAATTTGGGTGGAAATGTCGGGGCGGGTCACGCCCAGCGTGCCGGACTCGCCGCAGCAGCGGTCATTCTTCAAGACCGCGTCACCCACAAGCGCTTTGACCGTTTTCATCGGGTCTTGCAGCTTCATGGGGCTGTGGCAGGGGTCGTGGTACAGATAACCGGCGCCCGCACCACCCTCCGGAACCAAGGTGATGCCCTTCTCCAGCAGGTACTCGTGGATGTCGATGATGCGGCTGCCGGGGAATATCTTGTCGAACTCGTAGCCCTGCAACTGGTCGTAACAGGTACCGCAGCTCACCACCACCGTCTTGATGTCCAGGTAGTTCAGGGTATTGGCCACACGGTGGAACAGCACCCGGTTGTCGGTGATGATTTTCTCGGCCTTGTCCGCCTGACCGGATCCGCGCTGGGGGTAACCGCAGCACAGATAGCCCGGTGGCAACACGGTTTGCACCCCGGCATGCCAGAGCATGGCCTGCGTGGCCAAGCCCACCTGGCTAAACAGCCGCTCTGAGCCGCAGCCCGGGAAGTAAAACACCGCCTCGGTTTCTGAAGTAGTCGACTTCGGATTACGGATGATGGGCACGTAATCGGAGTCTTCGATGTCCAGCAGCGCGCGCGCAGTTTTCTTGGGCAGGCCTCCGGGCATCTTTTTGTTGATGAAGTGGATCACCTGCTCTTTGATCGGCGCTCGCCCCACCGTTGCCGGCGGTTTGGCAGTTTGTTTCTTGGCCGCCAAACGCAAGACCTGGTTGGCCAAGCGCTGCGCCTTGAAACCGACTCCCACCATGGCCGCGCGCATCAGCTTGATGGTCTCAGGATTGGTAGCGTTCAAGAAGAACATGGCCGCCGCATTGCCGGGGCGGAAGGACTTCTGCCCCATCTTGCGCAACAGGTTGCGCATGTTCATGGTCACGTCACCAAAATCGATCTTCACCGGGCAGGGCGATTCGCACTTGTGGCAGACGGTGCAGTGGTCGGCCACGTCTTCAAACTCTTCCCAGTGCTTCACGCTGATGCCACGGCGGGTTTGCTCCTCATAAAGAAAGGCCTCAACCAGCAACGAAGTTGCCAGAATTTTGTTGCGCGGGCTGTACAGCAGGTTGGCGCGCGGCACGTGGGTGGCGCACACCGGTTTGCACTTGCCGCAGCGCAGGCAGTCTTTCACCGAATCGGCAATCGCGCCAATATCGCTTTGCTGCATGATCAAGGACTCATGCCCCATCAGCCCGAACGAGGGCGTGTAGGCATTGGTCAAGTCCGCGTAGATGGTGGAGCCATCCGCAGTCAAATGCGGTGCGAACCCGCTTCCAGGCTGCGCAGGAAGCTCCTGATTCCGTAGCAATTTGCCTTTGTTGAAGCGGCCTTCGGGATCTACCTTGGCCTTGTAGGCAATGAAGGGCGCCAGCTCGGCTTCGCTCAAAAACTCCAGCTTGGTGATGCCGATGCCGTGCTCGCCGGAGATCACGCCGTCCAAGCTGCGGGCCAGCGCCATGATGCGTTTGACCGCTCCGTGGGCGGACTGCAGCATGTCGTAGTCATCGCTGTTGACGGGGATGTTGGTGTGCACATTGCCGTCGCCGGCATGCATGTGCAGCGCTACCCAGACACGGCCTTTGAGCACACGCTTGTGAATAGCGGTGCACTCAGCCAGGATGGCGTCAAACGCCGCGCCGGTGAAGATGGCTTGCAGCGGTGCACGCAGCTGGGTCTTCCAACTGGCGCGCAGGCTGTGGTCCTGCAGTTGGGGGAACAGGGTTTCCACCCCGTCCAGCCAACCCTGCCACTGGCCGCGCACTTGCGCCACCAGGTCTAGCGCCTGGCCCACACGGTCTTCCAGCAGCTCGGCCGATGGAATGTCGTTGGCGTCATCGGTCTTGCCCAAAGGCAGGTCACTGCGCTCAAAGAAAGCGGTCAGTGCGTCACACAGGGCCAGCTTGTTCTGCAGGCTCAGCTCAATGTTGATGCGCTCAATCCCGTCGGTGTACTCCGCCATGCGGGGCAGCGGAATCACCACGTCTTCGTTGATCTTGAAGGCGTTGGTGTGCTTGCTGATGGCAGCGGTGCGCTTGCGGTCCAGCCAGAATTTCTTACGGGCCTCGGGGCTGATGGCTACAAAGCCTTCGCCGCTGCGGCCGTTGGCCAGGCGCACCACTTCGCTGGTGACGCGGGCCACATCGTCGGCGTTGTCACTAGCGATGTCGCCGAACAACACCATCTTCGGGAAGCCACCGCGCTTGCTCTTGGTGGCATAGCCCACCGCTTTCAGGTAGCGATCGTCCAAGTGCTCCAGGCCGGCCAACAACACGCCGCTGCGCTTTTGCTCGGCGAACATGAAATCTTTGATATCCACAATGCTGGGCACCGCGTCCTTGGCATTGCCAAAGAACTCGAGGCACACCGTGCGGGTGTGCGCAGGCATCTTGTGGACCACCCAGCGCGCGCTGGTGATCAGGCCATCGGTGCCCTCTTTCTGGATGCCGGGCAAGCCGCTCAGGAACTTGTCGGTGACGTCTTTGCCCAGGCCTTCTTTGCGGAAGGTGGTGCCGGGAATGTCCAAGCGCTCTTTGCGGATGGGCGTTTTGCCATCTGCCTTGTAATACTGCAGCTCAAAGCTGGCCACGTCCACGTCATGGATCTTGCCCATGTTGTGGTTGATACGGGTCACTTCCAGCCACTCGGCCTGCGGCGTCACCATGCGCCAGCTGGCGAGGTTGTCCAGGGCCGTGCCCCAGAGCACCGCTTTTTTGCCACCCGCATTCATGGCGATGTTGCCGCCAATACACGAGGCTTCGGCAGAGGTGGGGTCCACCGCAAACACATAGCCGCCGCGCTCTGCGGCATCGGCCACCCGCTGGGTGACCACACCGGCTTCCGACCACACCGTGGCCACGTCGCGGTCCAGACCGGGGAGGCGTTTCATCTCCACCTCGGTCATGGCTTCGAGCTTTTCGGTGTTGATGACCACGCTCTTCCAGGTCAGCGGAATCGCGCCGCCGGTGTAGCCGGTGCCGCCTCCACGGGGAATGATGGTCAGACCCAGCTCAATACAGCCCTTCACCAGACCGGCCATCTCTTCTTCAGAGTCCGGGCACAGCACCACAAAGGGATACTCCACGCGCCAGTCGGTCGCGTCGGTCACATGGCTCACGCGGCTGAGGCCATCAAACTTGACGTTGTCTTTGGCGGTGAGCTTGTAGAGCAGCTTCTGGGTCTTCTTGCGCAGGGTTGCCACTTCCACAAAGGCGGCGTCAAACGCTTTGACGGCTGCGCGGGCCGCCACCAGCAATTGGCCGACCATGGCGTCCCGCTCGGGGTCGGCCTCTGGGGTGCGGCGCTTTTCCACCTCAGAGAGGCGGTGATTCAAAGCATCCACCAACTGGCCGCGGCGCTTGGGGTTGTCCAGCAGGTCGTCCTGCAGGTAGGGGTTGCGTTGCACCACCCACACATCGCCCAGCACTTCGTAGAGCATGCGGGCGGAGCGACCGGTCTGGCGCTCGCCACGCAGCTGGTTCAACAGCTCCCAGCTATGGGATCCGAGCAAACGGATCACGATTTCCCGGTCAGAGAAAGACGTGTAGTTGTACGGAATTTCGCGGATGCGTTCGTGCACAGGGTGCGCAGCGGCTGTTTCAGGCAGAAGGTGATAGAGCGGTGTGGGGGCGTTCATCGATTTCTAAAGTTGCAGCGGAAAAGCCGCTTTCAGGCGCGGTGCGTGCGGGGTTGAGATGGTACCGCAGTGCAGCAAACCCGCCCACGCCTTAGTGGTATGCCCTTAGAACCGGCCAAACCCGTCGCATCCAGGCAAGTCCGCAACTTTTCTGAAACATAATTGACATATAAAACAAATACGATCGCCGATCCATCCCACTCAGGAACACCACATGACCTTCACGCGAACTGCGCTCGCTATTGCGGCCGTCACCGCAGCGGCCTTTGCCCTCCCCGCCCAAGCAGCCACCGAAATCCAATGGTGGCACTCCATGGATGGCGCCTTGAACGACTGGGTCAACGATTTGGCCAAAGACTTCAATGCCTCCCAAAGCGAATACAAAGTGATTCCCACGTACAAAGGCGAGTACGACCAATCGATGGCCGCAGGCATTGCAGCCTACCGTGCCAACAACGCGCCGGACATTTTGCAAGTGTTCGAAGTAGGTACCGCCACCATGATGTACTCCAAGGGCGCAATCAAGCCCGTGGCTGAAGTCATGAAAGAAGGCGGCGTCAAGTTTGACCCCAAGTCCTACATTTCAGCCGTGTCGGGTTACTACACTGCACCTAACGGCCAAATGATGTCCATGCCGTTTAACAGCTCCACCACCGTGTTCTATTACAACAAGGACGCGTTCAAGGCAGCGGGCCTGGACCCTGAAAAAGCGCCTACATCATGGCCCGAAGTGGTCTTGGCAGCTGCCAAACTCAAAACCAACGGCAGTACCTGTCCCTTCACCACCTCGTGGATGACGTGGGCCCAAGTAGAGAGCTTCTCCACATGGCACAACGTCAGCTACGCCAGCAAGTTCAACGGCTTTGGTGGTTTGGATGCACGCTTGGAGTTCAACTCCCCGCTGCACGTCCGCCATTTTGAGAACTTGGCCAATATGTCCAAGCAAGGCTTGTTTGTGTACAAAGGCCGCGCTGGAAAAGCATCCTCTTCCTTTATTTCTGGCGAATGCGCCATGTTTGTAGGTTCTTCTGGCAGCTACGCGACCATCAAGCGTGACGCAAAGTTCCAGTTTGCCGAATCCACTCTGCCCTACTACCCTGATGTGCCCGGCGCTCCGCAAAACACCATCTTGGGTGGCGCCAGCTTGTGGGTGATGAGCGGCAAACCAGCCGCCAACTACAAGGGTGTTGCGCAGTTCTTTAGCTACTTGTCCAGCCCTCAAGTACAAGCCGCCAGCCACCAACGCACCGGCTACTTGCCCATCACCATGGCTGCATTTGAGTTGACTGAAAAATCGGGCTTCTACAAAAAGAACCCTGGAACCGAGGTGCCAGTCAACCAAATGATTCGCAAAACGACGGACAAGTCACGTGGCGTGCGCTTGGGTAACTTTGTTCAAATCCGCGCGATCGTGGACGAAGAAACCGAACAAATTTGGACTGGCAAAAAGACTGCCAAAGAAGCCTTGGACAGCGCGGTCAGCCGTGGAAATGAATTGCTAGCCAAGTTCCAAGCTGCGAACAAGTAAAAAGCCCTCACGGCTCGCTTAACCCTGACAACCCGCCTGTAGCACTACAGGCGGGTTGTGTCATTGAACGGTCCACTATGGAAAAACGCGTATTTTTTCGTTCCAACTGGCTGCCTTGGTTGCTATTGGCTCCCCAGCTCGCCGTCGTAGGAATCTTCTTCTTCTGGCCTGCGGGTCAGGCTTTGGTGCAATCGCTGCAACAGCAAGACGCCTTTGGCACGTCCGTGACTTGGGTAGGTTTGGACAACTTCAAAGCCCTGTGGAATGACGCCACGTACCTCGCGTCATTCCAAACCACGGTCATCTTCTCAGCGCTGGTCACCGTGCTTGGTTTGAGCATCGCTTTGCTGCTCGCGGTGTTTGCGGACCGGGTCGTCAAAGGCGCAACCTTTTACAAGACGATTCTGATACTGCCTTACGCGGTGGCACCCGTGGTGTCAGGCTTGCTCTGGGCATTTATGTTTTCGTCCTCCATCGGCGTGGTCACTTACGCTCTGCACAAAATCGGCTTTGACTGGAACCACCTGCTTAACAGCAACCACGCCATGGCTTTGGTCGTCATGGCCGCCGTATGGAAACAAATTTCCTACAACTTCTTGTTCTTTTTGGCGGGCTTGAACTCGATTCCGAAAGCCCTCATTGAGGCCGCTGCCATTGACGGTGCCCGTCCGTGGCGCCGGTTCTGGACCATCCAATTGCCCCTCTTGGCACCGACCACCTTTTTCTTGTTGGTCATCAACATGGTCTATGCCTTTTTTGACACCTTTGCCATCATTGACGCCACCACACAAGGAGGCCCAGGCAAAGCCACTTCTACGCTGGTCTACCGCGTGTACTTCGATGGATTTAGAGGCATGGACTTTGGCGGCGCTGCCGCACAGTCCGTCGTTTTGATGGTCATTGTGATAGCCCTGACCGTTGTGCAATTCCGTTATGTTGAAAAGAAAGTGCAGTACGCATGAGTGCCTTAACGCTAACTTCTAACCTTGCGGGAGGCCAGCATGGTTGAGCGCCGCACCACCCTTGGCATACTGGCCCATGCCATCATGATTGTTGGCGCGCTCATAGTCGCCTTCCCCATCTATCTTGCTTTTGTGGCATCCACCCACACCCCCCAAGAGATCATGCAGTCACCCATGCCGCTGTGGCCGGGTAGCAATTTTTGGGAGAGTTACCAAACGGCCCTGCGTGGCTCCAGCAGTTCGCTGACCTCTACGCCTGTGGCACGCATGATTTGGGTGAGCTTTGTAATCACCATGATCATCACCATCGGCAAGATCAGTATTTCACTGCTGTCGGCGTTTGCCGTGGTGTACTTTAGGTTCCCTCTGCGCCAGCTATGTTTCTGGGCCATCTTCATCACGCTGATGCTGCCGGTCGAGGTGCGCATCGGTCCCACGTACCAAGTGGTAGCCGACTTAGGGATGATCAACAGTTTTGCTGGATTGTCGGTACCGCTCATCGCCTCAGCCACTGCCACGTTTTTGTTCCGCCAGTTTTTCTTGACGGTGCCTGACGAGCTAGTGGAAGCTGCGCGCGTAGACGGTGCCGGGCCTATGCGCTTTTTCATCGACATCTTGGTGCCACTGTCTGTGACCAGTATTGCGGCCCTGTTCGTGATCCAGTTCATCTACGGCTGGAACCAATACCTATGGCCCTTGATTGCTGCTACCAGCGAAGACATGTACCCCATCGTCGTGGGCATTAAGCAAATGATTGGCACCGGTGAATCCGTCTCTGAATGGAACGTGGTGATGGCCACCGCCGTGCTGGCCATGTTGCCACCTGCATTGATCGTTGTACTCATGCAAAAGTGGTTTGTCAAAGGCCTGGTAGACACCGAAAAGTAAGCCCGCGCCCAGCGCTCATTGGCTGAACTCCTTCAACACAGAACACATTGATTTATGGCTTCCATCGAACTCAAAAACGTTATCAAGCGCTACGGCACCGGCAAGACCGCCAACCAAGTCATCCACGGCGTGAACGCGCAAATCAAAGACGGTGAATTCATCGTCATCGTCGGCCCCAGCGGCTGCGGCAAGTCCACACTCTTGCGCATGGTGGCGGGCTTGGAGGAAATCAGCGACGGCACCATCAGCATTGGCAACCGCGTGGTCAACGACCTAGAACCCTCCGAGCGCGACATCGCCATGGTGTTCCAAAACTACGCGCTGTACCCCCACATGAGCGTGTTCGACAACATGGCCTACGGACTCAAAATCGCGAAAGTGCCTGAAGCCGAAATCAAAACGCGCGTGGACAAGGCTGCGAAAATTTTGGAGCTGGGCGCCTACCTAGACCGCAAGCCCAAGGCCTTGTCTGGCGGCCAACGTCAGCGCGTGGCCATGGGCCGCGCCATCGTGCGCCAGCCCCAGGTGTTCTTGTTCGACGAGCCGTTGTCCAACTTGGACGCCAAGCTGCGCGCCCAAACCCGCCTAGAAATCCAGAAACTGCACCGCGAACTGGGCATCACCAGCCTTTTCGTCACGCACGACCAAGTAGAGGCCATGACGCTGGCCCAGCGCATGATCGTGATGAACGGCGGCGTGATGGAACAATTCGGCACCCCCGAAGAGGTCTACACCCGCCCGGCCACCACCTTTGTGGCCAGCTTTATCGGCTCACCGCCGATGAACCTGCTCAAAAACGCACCCGATGCCAAAGCAGGCGTCATCACCGGCGTGCGCCCAGAGCACTTGGACATCACACCGAACGGCTGGTCGCTGGCCGTGGAAGCCGTTGAAATGCTGGGTGCCGAGCGCTTGATCTATGGCCGCTGGACGCATACCCAAGGCAACGACGGTGAGGTGGTCATCATCCGCACCGAAGAGTCCGCAGCCGTGCCCGCCATTGGCGCCACCTTGCACGTCACCCCCCGCCCCGCCAAAATTCACCACTTTGACGCCAACACCGGGCGTCGCTTGGAGACCGTATGAGCCATTCCCCCGTCTATGACGACCTGCCGACCTGGCCCTACCCCCGCTGGGTAGCCCACCGTGGCGCCGGCAAACTCGCCCCCGAGAACACCTTGGCCGCGTTTCGCTTAGGCGCGAGCCACGGCTACCGCATGTTTGAATGCGACGTCAAGCTCAGCAGCGACGGCGTGCCCTTCCTGTTGCACGACGCCACCCTCACACGCACCACACAAAGCAACCACCCAGAGCAAAAAGAGGCCTCTGCGCCCATAGATACTGCGCAAGCAGCTATAAAAAACGCAGCAAACGAAGCTACAGCCATTGCAGGCAAGCACACTTGGAACGCACTCAGCCAGCTCGATGCAGGCAGCTGGCACAGCCGCGCCTATGCGGGCGAGACCATACCAACGCTAGAAGCCATTGCCACCTACTGCATCCGCAACAGCTACTTTTTGAACATTGAAATCAAGCCCACGCCCGGCACCGAGCGCCACACCGGTGAAGTGGTGGCGCAACACGCCGCCCGCCTGTGGGCAGGCCAAGCCGTGCCCCCTTTGCTAACGTCCTTTGACCCTGAAGCACTGGAAGGCGCACAAGCCACCCAACCCGAGCTGCCACGCGGCTTGCTGCTGGATGAGCTATGGAGCGGCTGGCTAGAAACCGCCTTGCGCTTGGGCTGCCACGCCATTGTGTGCAACCACAAGCTCTGGGACACCAGCACAGTCACCCAAGCGAAGGCGGCCGGTATGCGTACCTTGAGCTACACCGTCAACGACGAACCCTCGGCGCAGCGTTTGATAGACCTGAACACCGACGGCATCATCACCGACCGGGTGGATCTGTTCAGCCCAGTCTGAAGCTTCGCAAGTAGACGCCCACTAAGCCCTAAGCCCTAACAGGCGCGCCACTACAGGCTGCACCGCCTGAGCGAACTGTTGGTGTTGGGGCTCATCCAGGTGCACACCATCCGTCGCACTGGGGGTGATCACCGTGGCCGCATCAAAAAATGCGCAGCCGCGGTCTAGCGCTACGCGCTGGTACCACTGGGCAAAGCCTAGTGACTCCTCTGCCGCACCTCTGAATTTTTCTCGCATGGTGCCGCACGGGTTCACGACCAAAGGCGGCGCCACCAACAACACCTGAGGCGCTTGTGTCATGGGCTCAATGCGGCTGTTTTGGATCACGTCCACCAAGGCATTGGCACCCAGGCTGGACTCGTAGGCCCCCACGTTGTACATGGCTTGCAAATCGTTGGTTCCCAAAAACACAATCACAAGATCCAAGGGTGCGTGCGACTGCAGCAAAGGCAATAAAGCGTCACGGCCTAGGCGGTTGGGGCGAAAAGGGTCATTCCACGCCGTTGTGCGACCGTTCAGGCACTCTTCAATCACCCGCACTTCTGGCCCCAGCAGGCCTTGCAAAATGCCGGGCCAACGCTTTTCAAAGGCATGGCGATTGCGAGAGCCGGGAACAATGCCCCACGACATAGAGTCGCCAAAGCACATCACGTGGTGTTTAAACATGAAGACTCTCGTAAAAAAAACCTACTTACCCGCGCGGACGCCGCCCAACATGAACCATTGGCAACTCGCCATAGCCACCAACATAAAGCCATAGCTAGCCATCTTGGCGTCGCGCCCAAAAAACCAAAACCCCAGCAGCATGGCCAACACACCAACTCCTAAATTCATAGCTACTTGCGCATACAGGGTGGGCGCAGAGGCCACTTTTCGCATCAAAAAAGGCGAGAGCACTACCAGCACTAAAGCTACAAAAGCGGGAGCCGCCGCGAAGTTCACCAGGTGATTGATCAAGTCCAGTGGACCCATAAAACTGCGCTTTTCCCGAGGCGCAAGGCCCCGACGTTGGTAGAAGATGGCGGTGATTTTATAATCGGGGATACCGAACAAATATGGCAGTCTGGGCATTAGGCATTAACCACACCACCGCACCGCTCGACTTGCGGGGCCGGTTCGCGTTCGCCATCGACCAAATCGAACCCACACTGCATGCCCTGCGGGCATCTTTGGCGCGCCAGCCCGAGGCGGCGCTGGTCTCCACCTGCAACCGAACCGAAATCTATTGCGCGGGCGATCAGCCTGAACTTGAGCACACGCTCGACTGGCTGGCCCAATGTGGCGGCGTGTCCCCTGCACTGCTTCGGGCCCACTCCTACACCATGCAAGACGATGTCGCTGCGCGCCACGCCTTCAGGGTGGCCAGCGGCTTGGACTCCATGGTGCTGGGCGAGCCACAAATCTTGGGGCAAATGAAAGACGCCGTGCGCGCTGCCGAAGCCGCAGGTGCCTTGGGCAGCACACTGTCGCAGCTGTTTCAACGCTCCTTCTCTGTAGCCAAAGAGGTGCGCAGCTCCACCGAAATTGGCGCGCACTCCATCAGCATGGCCGCCGCCGCCGTGCGCTTGGCAGGCCAATTGTTTGAAGACTTGGGCAAGGTCAAGGTCTTGTGTGTGGGCGCGGGGGAAATGATTGAGCTATGCGCAACCCACTTCGCCGCTAAAAACCCGCAAGCCATCGCCATTGCCAACCGCAGCTTAGAGCGTGGTGAAAAACTCGCTGGCCGCTTTGGCGCTGAAGTCATGCGCTTGGCCGACCTGCCCGAGCGCTTGCATGAGTTTGATGCGGTCATCAGCTGCACCGCCAGCACCCTGCCCATCATTGGCTTGGGCGCAGTCGAGCGCGCGGTCAAGCGGCGCAAGCACCGCCCCATCTTCATGGTGGATTTGGCGGTGCCCCGTGATATCGAGCCAGAAGTCAAAGCTCTGCAAGACGTGTATCTATACACCGTGGACGATCTCGCTGGCGTAGTGCAAACCGCGCAAGCCAACCGCCAAGCGGCCGTGGCGCAGGCCGAGGCCATTGTGGACGCCGGTGTGCAAAGCTTTATGCACTGGGTGGACCAGCGCGACCCCGTCAATGGCGTGGTCACACTCATCCAACAGGTGCACCAACAAGCTGACCAATGGCGCGCCGCAGAACTCGCACGCGCCCGCAAGCTGCTGGCCAAGGGTGAAGACATAGACACCGTGCTGGAGGCCTTGTCACGCGGCCTCACCCAAAAAATGCTGCATGGCGCCATGGCTGAGTTGCGGGGTGCAGACAGCCAAGCACGTGAGCGTGCCACCGCAGCGGTGCAACACTTTTTCTTGCGCAAATGATGGTGTCCACACCTTCATGGACGGCGCGCAGCCTTCGCACCTTGAAGGGTCTTGCGTTGGCCTGGGGCGGCGCAGCCCTGCGGGCGCGTTAGCTGCGCTGACAGCCACGCCATACCCCCACGCCTCTCGCGCCATCGGCGAGAGGACGGCTTTAGCAGCCACATTTTTCCGTTCTAGGCAGGGCCTCACCGGCTTTGCGTTATCCGTACTCCAGATTGCATTGATATGAAACCGTTTCTCCGCCAACAACTCAGTCGCTACGCCGATCGCCAAGGCGAGCTCGAATTCTTGCTGTCCCGCGAGGACATCATGAAAGACATGGCGCAGTTCCTCAAACTCTCACGCGAACACACCGACGTAGCAGCCGTGGCCACCCGTTGGGCGCGCTTCCAGCAGCGCGAGGCTGACTTGGCCACGGGCCAAGAGATGATGAACGACGCTGCGGGTGACGAAGACATGCTGGCCATGGCGCAAGAAGAGATTGATGGTGCCACCACGGAAATGGCCCAACTCGAAACAGAGCTGCAACGCATGCTGCTGCCCAAAGACCCTGATGACCAGCGCCCTGCGTTTGTGGAAATCCGCGCGGGCACCGGCGGTGACGAGTCCGCCTTGTTTGCGGCCGACCTCGCGCGCATGTACACCCGCTACTGTGATGCGATGGGTTTCAAAACCGAGATCATGAACGCGTCGGAAAGCGAACTGGGTGGCTACAAAGAAGTCGTGCTGCGCATGGAAGGCTCGGTGCAAACCAGCAGCGGCAGCTGCGGTGCCTATGGCATGCTCAAGTTTGAAAGTGGGGGCCACCGCGTGCAGCGCGTGCCGCTGACCGAAACGCAAGGCCGCATCCACACCAGCGCCTGCACGATTGCGGTGTTGGCCGAGCAAGACGAAGTGGAAGCCGCCAAAATCAACCCGTCTGACTTGCGCATCGACACCTACCGCGCGAGCGGCGCAGGTGGTCAGCACATCAACAAGACCGACTCTGCGGTGCGTATCACGCACATTCCCACCGGCATCGTGGCCGAATGCCAAGACGGCCGCAGCCAGCACAGCAACAAGGCCCAGGCCCTGAAAGTGCTGACCGCCCGTATCCACGAGAAGGAACGCTCAGAGCGCGCCGCCAAAGATGCAGCCGAGCGTAAGAGCTTGGTGGGCAGTGGCGACCGCAGCGACCGCATCCGCACTTACAACTTCCCGCAAGGGCGTCTGACGGACCACCGCATCAACCTCACCTTGTACAAGCTTGACCGCGTGATGGAAGGCGATATGGGGGATGTGGTGGATGCGCTGCAGGCTTACGAAGCTGCGCAGCAGTTGGCTGCGTTGGAGAGCAATCTGAACTAAGCGTTTCTTTGGTGGAGCGTTGGGACAGCAGCATGTTTTGCTCCGTGTCCCCCGCCCGCTTTGCGGGCTCCTCCTTTAGCTGCGCAAAACCTACTGCCGCCCCAACTTTTCTAACGTTGCGAATTAACACCATGACCATCGCGCAAGCCTTGCAGCACTGTATTGCCCTCGGGCTGGATCGGCTCGATGCGCAGCTGCTGCTCTTGCACCTGCTGGGCCGCGCACCGCATGACCGCGCGTGGCTGCTCGCCCACGATGCGGATACCTTGCCACCAACGCAATGGGCTACGCTGGAAGCCGCTGCGCTGCGGCGTGTTGCAGGCGAACCCATTGCCTACCTCGTGGGTCACAAAGAGTTCTACGGGCTGAACCTAGAGCTCACTGCCGATGTGCTGGTGCCCCGCCCTGATACCGAGACGCTGGTGGAGTGGGCGCTGGAGCTGCTAGAACCCACGCCCGATGTCCGGGTGGTGGACCTAGGCACCGGCAGTGGTGCGATTGCGCTGGCACTCAAGGCCACCCGGCCCGCATTGCAGGTGGAAGCGGTGGACTTCAGCCACGCTGCTTTGGCCGTAGCGCAGGCCAATGCGAAGCGGCTAAAGCTGGAGGTGGCATTCAGCCAAGGCTCTTGGCTCAGCGGTACACAGGGGCGATTTCAGGTGATCGTGTCCAACCCGCCCTACATCCGCGAAGACGACGAACACATGCCCGCACTGCGATTTGAACCCCGGCAGGCACTGACCGCCGGCGCCGACGGGCTGGACGATATCAGAGCCATCATCCAGCAGGCTCCAGATCGCCTACTTGCTGGAGGCTGGCTGCTGCTGGAGCACGGGTATGACCAAGCGGCTGATGTGCGCGGCCTCTTGGCTGCTGCGGGCTTCTGCGACGTGCAGAGCCGCCGCGACCTCGCAGGCATAGAGCGCTGCAGCGGCGGCAGGTGGCCGGCACTAATTTCCTAGTAAATAAGCCGCTAGCGCACACGAGTATTGCGCACGCAGCTCCTGAATTCATAGCAACAAGAAAGTACACATGTCCTCTACGCCCGCCTGCCCGCAATGCACGTTGGAAAACACTTACCCCGACGGCGACAACTTTGTGTGCGCCGACTGCGGTTTTGAATGGCCTCAAGCGGCGGCCGCAGCGGAAGATGAAGACAGCGCGGTGGTCAAGGACTCCAATGGCCAGGTGCTGCAGGATGGGGATGCGGTCGTGCTGATCAAAGACCTGAAAGTCAAAGGCAGCTCCACCGTGCTCAAACAGGGCACCAAGGTGAAAAGCATCCGTCTGGTGGGCGGCGACCACGAGGTGGATTGCAAGATGGACGGCGGCAGCTTCATGCTCAAGGCCTGCTACTTGAAGAAGGCTTGAAAAGCAAAAAAATGCTGCACGCCTTTGTAAAGCGCTTGCATGGCGAAAAGAAAGCACCCCACACACCGGCTTAAACGGCTTGCACTCGGCCATTCGTGCAAGAAGCAAGTGCGTCATCCCAGTCAGTAACACCGGGTGAGAGGGTTTGTACCGCCGCACTGCATGGTGGGCATCGCAGGCCGCCGCTGAGCCAAAGACAAGGCTATCCAAACCTGCACTACCCCGCTAAACTGCTTTCAGAATTGCGCGCATAGTGACTTGCTGCCCCTCAACAGTTGCTAGTAGGGGATCTGCGCAAGCGCATCACGGTCTTCAAAAGGGCAAGGTCAAGCATGCAAAAAGCATATCGTGCGTGGAGCTCTGTCAGCAACCGGGTCACTTTGTTGACCTTGCTGGTGTTTTTGGCAAGTGTGTGGAGCTTGGCTCTGGTGAGCGGCAGCGTTTTGCGCCAAGACTTGGAGCGCGAGCTGGGGCAGCGCCAACTGACCGTGGCCGGCTTCGTGGCTCAACAGGTCGACCAAGAGATCGGTGAGCGCTTGGCTGCGCTGGAGCTGGTGGCCGAGGGCATCACACCTGCAGCTATGGCCAAGCCAGCGGCTCTACAGACGTATTTGGAACAGCAGGTGTTATTCCAATCCATGTTCAATGGTGGGACATTTGCAACCAACACAGAGGCGACAGCTCTAGCGTCTGTGCCTCTAGACGCCAAGCGCGCGGGTGTTAGCTATGCAGACCGCCCCTTCGTCATGGCTGCTATCAACGAAGGGAAGTCGTCCGTCGGCGAGCCGGTCATTGGCAAGCAACTCAAGGCACCCGTCATCGTTATGGCGGTACCCGTACGCAGCGCCAGCGGCAACATCATGGGCGCGCTCATGGGCGTGGTCAATCTGGGAAAGCCTAGCTTTTTAGACAAGATCACGCAGAACCATTACGGCGAAGGCGGAGGTTTTTTGTTGGTGGACCCAAAGCACCGCATCATTGTGACCGCGACCAATAAGCAGTTGGTGATGCGTCCTTTGGGCACAGACCCACTGATTGACCGTTTTGTAGGCGGACACGAAGGTTTTGGAACCATGGTCAATCAACTGGGCACACCAGTTTTGACTGCTGCCAAGCGTATTCCTTCTGCACAGTGGTATTTGGCCGTCAACTTACCGATAGCCGAAGCATTTGCACCCATAGACAACTTGCAACGGCGAGTCTTATGGCTGGCCTTGCTGCTGAGTGGTTTGGCAAGTGCATGCACATGGTGGGTGCTGAGACGCCAACTGGCGCCGCTGGTGCGCGCCTCCGCCCAACTTGCAAGCCAAAGTACACACGGCTTGGCGGTACAGCCTTTTCAGATTGTGCGGCCCGATGAAATTGGCCAATTGCTGACCGGCTTCAATGCGCTCTTGGACCGGCTGGCTGACCGAGAGCGTGCGCTCAACACAGGCAAGCAAGAACTTGCGCTCGAAACAGAGCAAAGTCGCCAGTTGGCCGCCGCCCGACAAGAACTGGCCGAACGCCTTAACTTGGCGACCGAAGCCTGCGGTATCGGCATCTGGGAGCACCATCTACAGACCAAGGTCACGGTGTGGGACGCACAGGTGTTTCACCTGTTCACCGGCGAGCCACCCGACGGGCGAGACGCGCATGCCACTTGGCTGAGCAGCATGCACCCCGACGACTACGCCATGGCTGAAGCCGCCACTGTGCACGCCATAGCGGGCCCCAAGGTGTTTGATGTTGAGTACCGCGTCATTTGGAAAGATGGCAGCATCCACTATTTGCATGCCCGGGCCGTGGTGCAAGTGGACGCCAATGGCTCACCGTGGCGCATCGTTGGGGCGAACTGGGATATCACCCCCGCAAAACTTTTTGAAGCTGAGCTGGAACGCAGCAGCCAGCGTTTGCGCGGTGCCATCGACGCCATTGACGAGGCGTTTGTCATTTACAGCCCCGACGACCGCTTGGTGTTTTGCAACGAGAAGTACCGCACCCTGTATTCCAGCCCTGGTTTTGAGGTGCAGCCAGGCATGCCGTTTGAAGAAGTCTTGCGCCACGGCGCCCAGGTCGGGCAATACAACTTTGCAGGCACCTCCATGGAGGAATGGATTGACCGCCGATTGACGGCCCACCGCTCAAGTGGGCACGCATTGGTGCAACGCCATACCGATGGCAGAAGCTTCAGGGTAGTAGAGCGCAAGCTGCCTGACGGGCATACGGCTGGCTTTCGCATCGACATCACTGAACTGCTGCAAGCCACCGAGGCAGCGCAGTCGGCATCCCAATCGAAGAGCCAGTTTTTGGCCAATATGAGCCACGAAATTCGCACCCCCATGAACGCCATCTTGGGCATGCTGGCGCTGTTACATGCCACCGACTTAGATGGCCGTCAGCTGGACTATGCAAGCAAAGCAGAAGGGGCTGCAAAGTCGCTGCTAGGGCTGCTCAATGACATCTTGGATTTTTCCAAGATCGAAGCGGGCAAGCTTGAACTGGACCCGCAGCCCTTTGAGGTTGAAAAACTTTTGCGCGACCTGGCGGTCATCTACTCCGCAAACATAGGAGACAAACCCATCGAGGTTTTGTTTGACGTGGATCCGCAGCTACCGCCGTGTTTGGTGGGAGACGCGTTACGGCTGCAGCAGATACTGATCAACTTGGGGGGCAACGCCATCAAGTTCACGGCGCAAGGGCAAGTGGTGATCCGGCTGCGCGTGGCTCAACTGGACACCACCCACGCCACGCTGAATTGGGCGGTGGAAGACAGTGGGATTGGCATTGCACCCGAACATCAAGCCCACATTTTTAGCGACTTCTCCCAGGCGGAGGCATCGACCACCCGACGTTTTGGTGGCACAGGCCTTGGCTTGTCGATCTGCAAACGTTTGGTGCGCATGATGCACGGTGAGCTTGCGCTGCAAAGCAGCGCAGGGCGGGGCAGCTTGTTTTCTTTTGAAATCAGGTTGCCAATTGCGCCTGCCATCGCCCCGGCCACATCTGCGACAGAGGTGCAAGCAGCCCGACTGGCTAACCCAGCTCAAATGCCTAGCACTGCACTGGTGGTAGATGACAACCCCGAAGCGCAGACCATACTGGCAGCGATGGCGGCCAGTTTGGGATGCCAAGTCGATGTGGCGGCCAGCGGCCAAGCGGCACTGCAGTTGGCACAGGCGCGCAAGCAGCAAGGGCTAGCTCGCCATGACTTACTGCTTGTGGATTGGGAAATGCCGACGATGGACGGGTGGGAGACACTTAAGCACCTCTTGCACGATCCCAACCACGCTACCCATGGCGCTGCCACGCGCTGCACCGTCATCATGGTGAGCGCCCATCGGCGAGACCGCTTGGCCCAACGCAGTGCCGCAGAGCAAGCCATGCTGCATGCATTCTTGGTGAAGCCCATCACCACCGCCATGCTGCGCGACACGGTCTTAGCAGCACAAACGGGACGCGTGGCGATTCGGCAAACACCACGCGCAGCGCGCCCAGGAGGCACACGCCTTGCGGGCATGCGCATACTTCTGGTGGAAGACAATGTGATCAACCAACAAGTGGCTCAAGAACTGCTGGCCACCCAAGGTGCTCACGTACAAGTTGCCTCAGACGGTCAGCAAGGGGTAGACGCAGTCAAGCATGCAAGCGCACCTTTTGACGCAGTGCTGATGGATTTGCAAATGCCCGTCATGGATGGCTTTGAGGCCACCCGAGTGATACGGCAACTTCCCGGGTATGCAGCTTTGCCTATCATTGCTATGACCGCTAACGCAATGCATTCTGACCGCGACGCCTGTTTAGCTGCCGGCATGAATGCTCACCTTGGCAAGCCCTTTGATCTGCCTCAACTGGTGCAACTGCTGCTGGAGCACACCCACCCGCCAGGCGCTGCACTTGCACAGCCAGAGCTGCCCGCAAAGCAGCCTCCTAGCACCCCTGCGGGCGCGAACCTCGACATCGACCAAGCCTTGGCACGTATGGCAGGACTCAAAGACCTCTATGCAGACACCGTCTGCAGTTACTTGAAAGAATTGCATCGATTGCCCGCTTTAGTCGAGGCGCACTTAGCCGCAGACGATTGGTTTTCGCTCACCCGGGTTTTGCATACCCACAAGGGTTTGTCCGCCACAGTGGGCGCCATGGGCATGATGGCACTGGCCAAAACCGCCGAGCAACGAGCGAAAGCAGCAGCCCAACCAGAAAGCACACACGAAGACAAAGCCCAAGCGACGCACGCCTTACGCGCGAGCGTCTCCGAGATGCAAGCATGCATTGCGGACACCTCGCAGGCATTGCAAGACGTGCTGCGTAGCTGGAGTTTGGATGCCGAAACAAAGGTGGCAGCAGACACCATAGCGCCACAACTGCTTGAAGCCTTGCAGCAACTGCACGGTCAGCTCATGCAGGATGACATGCAGGCCATGGAAACCCATGCGCATTTGATGACGCTGACCCATGGCCAGGGTACAACTCGATTCGCGAAACTCGACGCAGCGATGGCGGACCTGGACTTTCCAAGGGCCTTGCTCGCCTGCCAAGACCTCGAAGCGCAGCTGCAAAGCGAGCGAACCTAGCCGGCCCGCTGCCTCCTGCTTACCACGCATTTAGGCCGCAACAGGCTCTGCCGCATCCACGTCCACCAGGCCCAGGCGGTTCACACCGCTGATCAGGGCCTTGACCGAGGCGGTCACGATGTTGGTGTCCATGCCCACACCGAAGCGCTCGCCGCCCTTGCCGGTGTCGCCGTGGGTGGCGACCAGCTCCAGGAAGGCGCAGGCTTGGGCATCACCGGCATCCGTGCTGGCTTTGGTGCTGCGCTCCTCATAGCTGCGCACCTGCACCTTCACGCCAATCGTCTGCAGGGCATGCACGGCCGCGTCGATGGGGCCATTGCCTTCACCACTTAAGAGCATGGGCTGACCGTCCACCTCCACGCCGATGCGGATGCCCTGCACATGGGCTTTTCCGGTCTGGCCGGGGTGGTCAAACAGGTGGTGCTCCACATAACGCACTTTGGCATCAGCGGCGTTCAGGTAGGTGGCGTCAAACAGGTTCCAAATGTCTTGCGCGCTCATTTCGCCGCCATGGCTGTCGGTGTAGTTTTGCACTTCGCCCGAAAACTCCACCTGCAGGCGACGCGGCATGACCACACCAAACTCGGCTTCCATCAAATAGGCCACGCCGCCCTTGCCGGACTGGCTGTTCACGCGGATCACCGAGTCGTAGCTGCGGCCCACGTCGGCAGGGTCTATGGGCATGTAAGGCACATTCCACATCGCATCCGGGCCGGCCGCCTTTTGGGCAGCAAAGCCTTTCTTGATGGCATCCTGGTGGGAGCCACTGAACGCGGTGAACACCAGGTCACCCACATACGGGTGGCGTGGGTGGATGGGCAACTGGTTGCAATGCTCGACGGTGCGGGCAATCGCATTGATGTCAGAGAAATCGAGGCCAGGGCTCACGCCCTGGGTGTACAGATTGAGGGCGAGGGTGACGAGGTCTACGTTGCCCGTGCGTTCACCATTGCCGAACAGGCAGCCTTCGACCCGGTCGGCACCCGCCATGAGCCCCAACTCAGCCGCCGCCACGCCAGTGCCCCGGTCGTTGTGCGGGTGCAGGCTCACAATGACGCTGTCGCGGCGGGCCAAGTGGGTGTGCATCCACTCGATCTGGTCGGCATAGATGTTGGGGGTGGACACCTCCACGGTGGCGGGCAAGTTAAGGATCACCTTGTTGGAGGGTGTCGCGCCCCACTCGGCCGTGACGGCGTCACACACTTCGCAGGCAAATTCGAGCTCGGTGCTGGTGAACACCTCGGGGCTGTACTGCAGCACCCATTCGGTCTCGGGCATGGTGGCGGTGATTTCTTTGATCAGGCGCACCGAAGACACAGCCAACTCTTTGACTTCAGGCTTGCTCATGCCGAACACCACCTCGCGGAACACGGGAGCCGTGGCGTTGTAGACGTGCACGATGGCGCGGCGCGCGCCCTTGAGCGACTCGATGGTGCGGCGGATCAAGGGCTCGCGGGACTGGGTGAGCACTTCGATGGTCACGTCCTCGGGCACATGGCCGCCGACGATCAACTCACGCACAAAGTCAAAGTCGGTTTGCGAGGCGCTGGGGAAGCCGACCTCGATTTCCTTGAAGCCGACCTGCAGCAGCGTGCGGAACATACGCAACTTGCGCTCCGCATTCATGGGCTCGAACAGGGATTGGTTGCCATCCCGCAGGTCCGTGCTCATCCAGATGGGCGGCTGGGTGATGGAGCGCGTGGGCCATTGGCGGTTGGGCAAATCAATGGCGGGGAAGGCGCGGTATTTGGTAGCGGGATTGGACAACACGGGAATCTCCTCAATTGAGCACACTTTTGCTCGTGGAGATATCGTAAGTCCAAGGCTCGGCAATCGGATTGCGCATTAGCCAATAAATAGCAAATTATTGGCAGATAATTGCTTATTTCTATAAAAATTGGCAACTTAAAAAGTCTAGCAACCCCAAAGTGCCTTGATTTCCTGCTTCGACAGGCACACCATCGCGCACTAAACCCGATGCAAAGCCAAGGTTGGCGTATGGCAGAGTCGCATGCAGTTCGGGATAGTGAAATAATCCGAGGACAGCAAGGCTTGCGCTGCGCTCACTATTTTTAGACCTTTAGGAAATCCACCATGAGTGACACCCAACAACGCATCGACGAACTCGTCAAGTCCAATGAAATTTTGCTGTTCATGAAGGGCACTGCCAGCTTTCCACAGTGCGGCTTTTCTGGCCGTGCGGTACAAATCTTGAAGGCGTGCGGCGTGGAGCCTAAGTCCATCAAGACTGTGAACGTGCTGGAAGACGCAGAAATTCGCGCTGGCATCAAAGACTACAGCAGCTGGCCGACCATTCCCCAGCTCTACATCAAGGGCGAGTTCATTGGTGGCTCCGACATCATGATGGAAATGTACGAAAGCGGCGAGTTGCAAAAAGTATTGGCCTGATCGTCTTCTCTGCACCCGGTTTTCCCGGGTGCACACCCCTCAAGCTTGCGCTCTCACCCTAGGGTTTTCGCATGAGCGTGCAGCGACAAGAAGTGTATACACTTTAACTTTTGTCGCTATCATCACGCAATGGACTCCACCACTACCAGTGTCATTGTCGAAGCGCTGACCCGCGCTATTGTTGAACACCGTTTGCACGCCGGTGAAAAACTGTCGGAGCAGAAGCTGGCCGACCAATTTGGGGTGTCCCGCACCTTGGTGCGACAAGCCTTGTTCCAGTTGTCACAGCACCGGCTCATCCGCATGGAGCCTGCGCGCGGCGCATTTGTTGCGTCCCCCTCTGCAGAAGAAGCCAAACAAGTGTTCACGGTGCGCCGCATGCTGGAGGCAGGCATGACACGTAGCTTCATAGCGACCGCGACGCCCGCCCACATCAAGGCTTTGAAAGAGCACGTTGCCCAAGAAGAAATCGCCGTGCGCCGAGGGGACGTGCCTGGGCGCACCACACTTTTAGGCGACTTTCATGTGCGCATGGCGCAACTCATGGGCAACGAGGTGCTGGCGCAAATGCTCAACGACTTGATTTCACGCTGCGCGCTGATCACGCTGATGTACCAGTCTTCCAGCTCTGCTGCGCACTCCCACGAAGAACACATGGACATCGTCAAAGCGCTGGAGGCCAAGGACGAAGCCTTGGCGCTAAGCCTCATGGATGCGCACTTAAGCCATGTGGAAGCCGACCTCACACTCAAACCCTGAACCACTATGAGCACCTACGACAGCACCCTGCCCTACCCACGTGACCTCATTGGCTATGGCAAGAAGCCTCCGCATGCCCAATGGCCGGGCCAAGCCCGTGTGGCAGTGCAATTCGTACTGAACTACGAGGAAGGCGGCGAGAACAGCGTGCTGCACGGCGACGCGGGGTCTGAACAATTCTTGTCAGAGATGTTCAACCCTGCCAGCTACCCTGAGCGCCATATCAGCATGGAAGGCATTTACGAATACGGCTCACGCGCAGGCGTGTGGCGCATCTTGCGCGAGTTTGAAAAGCGCCAACTCCCCCTCACTGTCTTTGGTGTGGGCATGGCCTTAGAGCGCCACCCAGAACTCACTGCCGCTTTTAAAGAACTCGGCCATGAAATTGCCTGCCACGGCTGGCGCTGGATCCACTACCAAAACATGGACGAAGCGCAAGAGCGCGAGCACATGCAAAAAGGCATGGACATCATCCAGCGCATGACCGGTGAACGTGCACTAGGCTGGTACACCGGGCGCGACAGCCCACGCACTCGCCGCTTGGTGGCTGACTTTGGGGGTTTTGAGTACGACAGCGACTACTACGGCGACGATTTGCCGTTTTGGATGAAGGTCCAAAAAACCGATGGCAATGTGGTGCCCCAACTCATCGTGCCCTATACCTTGGACTGCAACGACATGCGCTTTGCCTTGCCCCAGGGCTACTCGCATGCGGACCCGTTTTACCAATACATCAAAGACACCTTTGATGTGCTGTATGCGGAAGGCGCAGAGCAACCGGCCATGATGAGCATTGGCATGCACTGCCGCCTGTTAGGCCGCCCTGGACGTATCACCGCGCTGCAGCGCTTTTTGGACCATATCGCGCAGCACGACAAGGTGTGGGTCTGCCGCCGGGTCGACATCGCGCGACACTGGAAAGCCACCCACCCATTCCAAGGGTAAAACCTCAGACCACCGCTGTGTGCATGGCCCAACAATGGGCACTCTTCTTGCTTTGAGGTGAATAGTTGTTCACCTTGCCTATTTGGAGTCCGCATGCACAAACGTCACCTTCTCAAAAGCGCCATCACGGGCTTGTTTGCCCTCACGCTCGGCAGCGCATTTGCGCAAAATACGCCCATCAAGTTTCAGCTCGATTGGCGATTTGAAGGCCCTGCCGCTTTCTTTTTGACTCCCTTAGCCAAGGGCTACTTCAAAGACGCCAAGCTGGATGTCACGGTAGATGCTGGCAACGGATCGGGTGGCACGGTCACGCGGGTAGCGTCTGGCACCTACGACATGGGTTTTGCCGATATGGGCTCGCTCATGGAATTCCATGCCAACAACCCGGACGCACCCAACAAACCGGTCGCCATCATGATGGTCTACAACAGCACCCCCGCCTCGGTGATGGTGCTGAAAAAATCAGGCATCAAAACGATTGCGGACCTCAGTGGCAAAAAGTTCGGCGCGCCCGTATTTGATGCGGGCCGCCGCGCATTCCCCATCTTCGCCAAGGCCAACAACATCAGCAACGTGCAGTGGACCGCTATGGATCCCCCTTTGCGAGAAACCATGTTGGCGCGTGGAGATGTGGAAGCCATCACCGGTTTTACGTTCACATCGCTGCTGAACCTCGAGGCGCGCGGCGTCAAAGCGGATGAGGTGCTGCTGTTTCCCTACGCGGACAACGGCGTCAAGCTCTACGGCAACGTGATCATCGCGACCCCCAAACTTTTGAAGGAAAACCCAGCAGCCGTTAAAGCCTTTCTGCAGGCTTTTGCCAAAGGCATGAAGGAAGTACTGGCCAAGCCAGACGCTACGATTGAGTTCGTGCGCCAACGTGACGGCATTATCAATGTGGATTTAGAGACCCGCCGTCTCAAACTCGCCATTGACACCGCAGTCAACACGGCAGACGCCCGCACGGAAGGTTTTGGGCAAATTCGGCCACCGCGCATGTCGCTCATGGCAAGCCAAGTGTCTGATGCATTCAACACCAAAACCCGGGTGAACCCAGACACGGTGTGGAACGGCAGCTTTTTGCCCACAACGGCCGAACTCAACATTTTGCCCAACAAGAAGTAAGACGCGCATGCAGGCCGTGCCTACCCCCTCCGAAGCCTACTTTGTTGACTTTCAAGACGTTTGGCTCGCCTACAACGCACAGTTGTTAGCGCAGTCGCAGTATGCGGTGGAGGCCATAGACCTGAAGGTCCGCAAAGGCGAGTTCATTGCCATCGTGGGCCCCTCGGGCTGTGGCAAGTCCACCTTCATGAAGCTAGCTACAGGTTTGAAAATGCCCTCCAAAGGGCAGATTCGCATCGACGGCGCGCCGGTCACGGGTCCCCTCAAGATCTCTGGCATGGCATTTCAAGCACCCTCTTTGCTGCCTTGGCGTACCACGGTCGACAACGTGCTGCTGCCCTTAGAGATTGTGGAACCGTTCAAACAACAGTTCAAAGCCAAGCGCGCAGAGTTTGAAGCGCGGGCGCGCACACTCTTACAAAAAGTAGGCCTGGCGGGCTACGAGGACAAATTCCCGTGGCAACTGTCAGGCGGCATGCAACAGCGTGCCAGCATTTGCCGCGCCTTGATCCACCAGCCCAAAATGCTGTTGCTGGACGAGCCCTTTGGCGCGTTGGACGCATTTACCCGCGAAGAACTGTGGTGCATTCTGCGCGACCTGTGGACAGAGCAGCAATTCAACGTCATCTTGGTCACCCATGACTTGCGAGAGTCGGTGTTTTTGGCCGACACGGTGTACGTCATGGGCAAAAGCCCAGGGCGCTTCATCGTGCGCAAAGAAATCGACCTGCCCCGTCCGCGTGACCTAGAGCTCACCTATACCGCGGAGTTCACCGACATCGTGCATGAACTTCGCAGCCATATTGGCGCAGTCAGACAAAAGGCGATGAGCGTATGAGCACCACCACCTTGTACCGTTGGGCACCCGTGGCTCTAGCCCTCCTACTGCTGCTGCTTTGGCAACTGGTGTGCGCCGTGTTTGCGATACCTGAGTACTTGTTTCCATCCCCCTGGGCGATCACGCAGTCACTCATCGAGTTCGCCAGCCCCATAGGCCAAGCGGCATGGAAGACGTTTTGGGTCACGATGATCGGTTTTGGCTTGTCCATTGTGGTGGGGGTGATGCTGGGCTTTTTGGTGGGCTCCTCGCGCTTGGCGTATGCCGCAGTGTTTCCGCTCTTGGTCGCTTTCAATGCGGTGCCCAAAGCAGCCATCGTGCCGATCTTGATCGTGTGGTTTGGCATCGGCGTGGGGCCGGGGATTTTGACGGCGTTTTTGATCTCGTTTTTCCCGATCACCGTGAACATGGCCACTGGCTTGGCGACACTAGAGCCAGAGCTGGAGGACGTGCTGCGCGTGCTAGGGGCAAAGCGCTGGGATGTCTTGGTCAAAGTGGGCCTGCCCCGTTCCATGCCTTACTTTTTTGGCTCACTCAAGATTGCGATTACCTTGGCTTTTGTAGGTACCGTATTGGCCGAAATGACCGCTGGCGACTCTGGCATTGGCTACCTGATGCAGTCGGCAGGCTCGTCACAGCGCATGCCCTTGGCCTTTGCGGGCCTCGTGGTCATTGGTGCAATGGCTATGGCCATGTACGAGCTCTTTAGCTTCATTGAGAAGAACACTACCGCCTGGGCGCACCGCAGTTCACAGGGCGAGTAACCATGCTGTGCGTCCATGGCGTACACAGCTTGTAACAAAAGCAAGCCCAAGCGGCCTATTGTCTAGTTAGCCTTTTGCCGATGTAATAGCGGTACACGGTTGGTGCAAGGTCTTCCATGAGAAATTGCACCGAATCTGTGCATCGCGCACGACACGGGGGCTCCATGGCAATGGGCGGATGATGCAGTTTGACGAAGACCTCTCCAGTTGCTCTGCCTTGGTGGTGGATGGGAACCCCACGTCTCGCTCTATCCTGATCTCTCAGTTGCGGGACTTTGGCGTCGGCAAAGTGGCCCAAGCAGCCCGGGCGTCCGATGCACGGCGTCAGTTGGAGTTTCGAAGCTTTGACTTCGTGCTGTGCGAACTCAATTTTCATGGCGACGACCGCTCAGGCCAAGACCTGCTCGACGACTTGCGCCGCAACCAGCTGCTGCCCTTCTCCACCATCTTCATCATGATCACCGGTGAGGCCACCTATGCACGGGTAGCCGAAGCGGCAGAGTCGGCCTTGGATGGCTACTTGCTCAAACCCCACAAAGCCACCCATTTGGCGGAACGCCTGCGCCAAGCGCGCATTCGCAAAAAATCATTCAAAGAGATCTTCGATGCCATCGAGGCTGAGGACTTCAACCAAGCCGCTGAACTGTGTCTGGCGCGGTTTGAGAGCAAAGGCATGTTTTGGCTGTATGCCGCCCGAGTGGGTGCCGAGTTACTGCTGCGCCTGGACCGCACCAATGACGCGCAAACTCTTTACAAGGCGGTGGTGGCAGCCAAGACGCTCCCATGGGCGCGGCTAGGTATTGCCCGTGCGCAGCTGGACGCGGGCCAGCTCACCCAGGCCACCCACACGCTAGAAAACCTGATCAGCAGCGAACCGAACTACGCCGATGCCTATGACGTCATGGGGCGCGCGCACTTTGAACTCGGCAGGTTTGACCAGTCCCTAGAGACCTACCGCATGGCCGCCAGCATGACACCGGGCTCCATCACCCGGCTGCAAAACTTGGCCATGATGTGCTACTACGCGGGCGACCATGAAGAGGCAGAGCGCCTGTTAGACCGCACCACGCGCATGGGCCTAGAGTCCAAGATGTTTGACTGTCAGACCCTGGTGCTACTGGCCTTTACGCGGCTAGAGAGCACAGACCGCAAAGGCTTGCTGCGCTGTGTGGACGACTTTGAGCGCCTGATTGAAAAGAACCCGGATGACCCCCGACAACGCCGACTCGCCCGCATCGTCACGACCCTGAGCCTGATCCAAGACAGCCAGTTTGCCCTGTCTGTAGAAGCGGTACGTGCTATGGGGGCTACGGTCAAAGACATGGACTTTGACTTTGAATCTGCCAACAACCTGCTGGCGTTGATGGCGCATTTGGCTCGGCAAGCGATACAACTTGATGACATTGAACCCGTAATCGACCAGCTGGGCCTGCGCTTTTGCAACACCCGGGCCTTAACCGAGCTACTGGCCAGCAGCGCACAGGCACACCCACCCTACGCGGAGCGCATTCGGGCCTGCCAAGTGAAAGTTTTGGAGTACGCAGAAACCGCGGTCTCACTGAGCTTGGCGGGCAAGGCCACGGCAGCCGTCACCAACCTGATTGTGTTCGGCACTGAAACCTTGAGCGCGCGGCTCATCGACAACGCCATGCAAATGATTTATCGGCACCGCGCCAAGATTGAAGATGCCACCAAGCTAGAAGCCCAAGTGCAAGAGTTGCGCATCCGCTCGGGCAGTGCCAAGCTGTCGTTGGGCGAGAAAAAACGCCAAGCGGGTGGACTCACCCTGCGCACAGGTCGCCGCGCACCGCCGCCCAAAGTGGACAGTGACGATGACGACTCCCAACTCGACTTGGCCTTTGTCCCTACGCGAACGGCCGCTCCACCCAAGGCACCAGCGCCATCCTCTCCCGCAGCAGCTTTTATGGCAATGGCCGCAAGAAACAAGGCATAGGCAGCAGTTCAAGGGCAGTACTGCAAGACATTGACGTCACTACTTTGTCATGCGCATGTCATGTTTGCAAGGCAAGCTAGCAGTTTGGTTTTTGCTAAGTAACGGGCACACACACCCGCTTTCACCATGAGTTTTGATTCCCCCCAACATACCGAAGAGATGGTTCGCCGCATTCGCCGCGACATCATGGACAGCTACGACGAAGAGCTGGAAATGGAGCTAGACGACGGCACCATGGAAGCCCTCTCGGGCCAGCAAACTGAGGCGCAGACCGACGAAGACAAAGCCGCGCGCCGACGCTACTTCCAAGAGCTGTTTCGCCTGCAGGGCGAGTTGGTCAAGCTCCAAGACTGGGTGGTGCGCAGCCGCCACAAAGTGGTCATCTTGTTTGAAGGGCGTGACGCCGCTGGCAAGGGCGGGGTGATTAAACGCATCACCCAGCGGCTCAACCCCCGCGTGGCCCGCGTGGCCGCGTTGCCTGCACCCAATGACCGCGAGCGCACGCAGTGGTACTTTCAACGCTATATCTCGCACCTGCCAGCGGCCGGAGAAATCGTGCTGTTTGACCGCAGCTGGTACAACCGCGCGGGCGTAGAACGTGTCATGGGCTTTTGCACGGACGATGAGTACGAAGAGTTCTTCCGCACCGTGCCCGAGTTCGAAAAAATGCTGGCACGCTCGGGCATTCAGCTCATCAAATACTGGTTCTCCATCACCGACGAAGAGCAGCATTCGCGCTTTTTAGGCCGCATTCACGACCCGCTCAAGCAGTGGAAGCTCAGCCCCATGGACCTGGAGTCGCGTGTGCGCTGGGAGGAGTACACCAAAGCTAAAGAGGTCATGTTGGAGCGCACCCACATTCCTGAAGCGCCATGGTGGGTGGTGCAAGCCGTAGACAAAAAGGCGGCGCGCCTGAACTGCATCCACCACTTGCTGGAGCAAATTCCGTACACCGAGGTCGAGCACCCGCCAGTGCAACTCCCAGCCCGCGTACGGCACGACGACTACATTCGCCACCCGGTGCCGGACGAAATCATTGTGCCGGAGCGCTATTAGTTGAATAGCTGGATACGCTTATCCATCGGGCGCAAGGGCCTGATGTGACCTTGAAACCAAGCACTTATGCCAAAGCAGATTCACACACTGCCAAGGCTTGCCCAAAGTCAAGGTCTTGCAGGGCTTGCGCAAGGGCATCTTGGGTCTGTGGGCTCAACGAAGACAACTGCTGCCTTAACTCTGCGTAGCGCTCTAGCACCGCATAGTCTTCCTTCAACAACAAAGCCTGCAGGTCTTGCAATGCGACTTGCGCAGACGTCTGCCCATCGGGCTGTGCGGGCATAGCTGCTAGAGATGCGGCCGGCTCAAGCAGTTCAATAGCTTGACGTAACTGCCCTGCTGCTCGCGCCAACGTAGCATCTAGCTCCAGCCACTGGGCAGGTAAAAAGTCGTCCGCCGCGCGCATGCTTTGGCTATGGGTTTCCCACTGCCCCGCTATCTGGGCCAAATCGCGAAGGCCCAAGGTACCTGCGTTGCCTTTGAGGGTGTGCAACAGCATGGAAGCCTGCACAAACGCGTGGCTGTGCACGTGCTGACGTAGCGTCTGGGCCACGTCAGCCAGCTCTGCAGAAAAATCACGTGCTGTGCGCACGTACAGCCCACGCAAGCCGCCCATACGCGCAATGGCGGGTGCCAGGTCTACGCCATCGACCTCGGTTAAGTTGCCATTGGCAGTTTCTGCGTGACCTTGTGCCGGTAAGGACACCACCGCGGCGGCGGGCTGGGCCACAAACCCGGTTAACTGAATCAGCGTGTGCACCAAATGGCCCATGTCAAAAGGCTTGCCGATGTGGGCGTTCATGCCAGCGTCTATACAGGCTTGGCGGTCACTGTCCATGGCATTGGCGGTCATGGCCACAATGGGAAGGCTCGTCCACTGCGCATGCTGGCGAATGGCCCGGGTTGCGTCGTAGCCATCTAAAACGGGCATCTGCACATCCATCAGCACCACATCAAACTGCGGCTCGGCGCTCAGCACCGCTTCCACCCCCAACTGACCATTCCCTGCCAAAGAAACCAGAGCACCTTGGGCCGTGAGCAGCTCTTCGGCCACCTGCTGGTTCAGCAGGTTGTCTTCCACCACCAAAATGCGCATGCCCTGCAACTGGCGCGCACTGCTGCCGGCACGCACGGCTTGGCGCATGCGGGTTTGGCCCGTGGAGGCATCGGCAATAGCCTCCCACAATAGGGACTCCGTCAGCGGCTTGGCTAGCAAGCCATGGATCATTTTTTGCTCATCAAGGGTGCGTTGCGCCAGGTGGTCACGCCCTTGTGCAGACAGCATGAGGAAGGTAGGCCCTTTGCCCCTTTGGCCCGCGACTTGGCCGCGCAACTGGCGCACAAGCTCCCAACCGTCCATGCCCGGCAAATGCCAATCCACCAACAGCAATGCATACTCAACAGCGGCTGCGCCGGTCTGCTGCGTCAAGGCCAAGGCATGGATGCCGCTCTCGGCCTCATCCACTTCCCAGCCCCAGGAACGCATGGTTTTGGCCACACTGCGCCGTGCCAAGGTGTTGTCATCTACGAGCAACACGCGGCGTGCCTCCATGGACTGCCGCGCAGGGAGCACAAGTTCATCAGGTACTTGGGCGGGCACTGCAAACTCCACTTCAAACGAAAAGCGGCTACCTTGCCCCAAAGCACTGCGCACCTGCAGGGTGCCCCCCATCAAATCCACCATGCGCTGCGATATGGCCAGCCCCAGCCCCGTCCCACCAAACCGCCGCGTGGTGGACGCTTCCGCTTGAGAGAAAGCACTAAAAATATGCGCTTGGTGCTCTGGTGCAATGCCAATGCCACTGTCTTCCACCGCAAACTCTATGCGCACCCGCTCAGCGGCCATCGCTTGTGCCGCATTCGCGAGGCTGGGCACCACTTGCACTGAGACCACCACACTGCCTGCAGCGGTGAATTTCATGGCGTTGCCGCCTAAGTTGGTCAGAACTTGCTGCAAGCGCAGAGCGTCTGCCACCAGCACCTCGGGCAAAGCAGGGTCAATGTCAAAGACGATCTCCACATCCTTCTTGCCCGTATTACCCGAAAGCACTACGGCCAAGTCTCTCAAGAGTTGCTCAGGCCGCATGGGTCTAAGCTCCAAGCTCATCTTGCCGGCATCCACCTTCGAAAAATCCAATATGTCATTGAGCAGGCCCAAGAGTGACTTGGCTGCACCTTCGGTTTTGCGCACGTAGTCCAGCTGCTGGGCGTCCAGCTCGGTGCGCTGTACCAAGCTCAGCATGCCCAAGATGGCATTCATGGGGGTGCGAATTTCGTGGCTCATATTGGCCAAAAACTGGCTCTTGCTCTGACTCGCCACTTCAGCCTTGTCGCGCGCTTCTTGCAAGGACTGGGCGTACTGCGCTGCCTCAGTCACATCCCAATTGGTGCCCACCATGCTCACGGCTTTGCCGTACTCATCCATTTGGACCCGCCCAAAAGCCTTCAGGTGGTGCACCGTGGTATCGGGCCACACCACACGAAACTCATGGTTGAAGAGTTTCCCCGTTTGAAGGCTCTCTTGTATCAAGGCGTCGGCTTGAGAAACGTCTTCAGGGTGCACCAAACCTGCCCATAGTGCATAGTCCGCGCGGCGTGGAGCGAAATCCAATCCGTACAGGGCGCTCAGTTGCGCATCCCATAGCAACTCACCCGTGACCAGATCCAGGTCCCAAATGCCAATGCCCCCGCTGGTCGTGGCCAAGCGCACACGCTCTTGGGCCTGCGCCAAAGCCAAGCGGGCTGCGCGGGCCTGCGTGACGTCTTGGAAAGCGCCCACCAGTCGCACCGGCTGGCCATTGACAAACTCGACCTGCCCTACCGCACGCACCCAAATGCTGGGCTGACCCCGCGGAACAAAAGGCAGTTCCAGGTCAAAGCCAGGACCACCTTGCATAGCCACTTGGACTGCGTGCTCCACCTGTTCCCTAGCGCCCGGGGGGTAAAACGCGGTGGCTTCTTCCATCGTCGGCTGGTATCCGGGCTCCACACCATGGATAAGGCAGGTCTGCTCAGACCAGAAGATGCTGCCTTCTTGCAAGTCCACTTCCCAGCCGCCCGTCCCTGCGACCATGGCCGTGCGGTTGAGCATGGACTGGGTCTTGCGCAAGGCTTCATCACGCTCATGGCGTTCGGTAATGTCTTGCACCGTGCCTACGTAGCCGATGCGGCTCCCCGCCTCATCGTTGACAGTTCTGGCCAAGGTCGTCACATAGCGCACCGTTCCATCGGGCCGCAGCACACGGTAGTCCACCGTATAGATTTCTTGGTCCACCGCAGCGGTTCGCATGGCCTGACGCACTTGCGCCAAGTCATCTGGATGCACCACCGTCAGCCACTGGTGGCCCAAACTCTGCTCGCCCGATAGGCCGTAAATGGACTGCCAATGGGGATTGGTGTAGGTGCATTCTCCGCGGACATTGGCGTGGTAAATGCCCATAGGCGAGCTGTCGTGCAGGGCGCGCATACGCCCTTCACTCTCTGCCAACGCAGCCAATGCGGCTTGCGACACGCGCATCGCCCGGCGTCCTTCTAAAGCTTGGGCGGCTGCTAGTGCCAAGCAGCGAAGTATTTCGCGCTGGGCATCCGACAAGGCACGCGCCTGACGGTCAATCACACACAAGGTGCCAATGCGTTGGCCATCGGTCATGAGAATGGGCGCACCTGCGTAAAAGCGGATGTCGGGCTGCGATGCCACCAAGGGGTTGTCGGCAAAGCGGGGGTCTTGCAGCGCGTCAGGGACTTCAAACACCTCATCCCCCAAGATGGCGTGCGCACAAAAGGCAAGATCACGCGGGGTCTCTGACACACCGGGTAGTCCAATGTTGGCCTTGAACCATTGGCGCTCCGTGTCGACCAAGCTGATCAGCGAGATGGGCACACCACACACCAAGGAAGCCACTTTGATGAGCGCATCAAACTCCTCTTCAGGCCCGGTGTCTAAGACGTCCAAGCCTTTCAGTGTGGCCAAGCGGGCGGCTTCGTTTGCGGGAATTGCGGCTGACTGCATCAACGTCCTTTGCAAAGCTAAGGTGGGCACCGGTCCCCGCATGGGTGCTCGGCAGGCGTTGGCAAATTATGGTGAAGAAGCGCGTGGCTGCATAGCAAATTCGACGAATCTCCTTGCAAACGCCGATGGCACACACCTGAGAGGTTTAGATGTAGCCCCTGCGGAAGTTCAAAAAGTGGCCTTTGTAGGCCTCACCCGTGTTTTGGTGCAGGCCCGCGCGCTGCATGTCCAGCACGTAGCCCCGCTCTTGCATCTTGCGGCAAAAGCCATTGCGGTTGCCACGGTCAGGGTCCAACACGATCACATCGACCTGCGGACTTGAGTGCAGGTCAATAAAGCCCGACAAGGTGTCCGGCTGCTGGCGCTCGTACAGCACATCGCTTGCAATAATCAGGTTAAACAGGCCCAAGCCCAGGTTTTCACGCTCCCAGTGCCCGGTCTGGTACTTCATGGGAGGCAGGCCATTCAAACGGGCGTTCTCTTGCAAAAATGCATCGCTCAAGGGGTGGCAATCACTGGCGGTCACATCACCCAGCCGCTTGTGGATCACCATACTGGCCAAGCCCAAGCCGCAGCCAATTTCTAGCACGCGCTTGTTGACGAGGTCTTGGGTTTGCATGGCGTTGGCCAGCATGCGGGCAGAGGGCCAGACCAACCCGAACAAGGGCCACGCCGCAGACGAAATACCGGCCGCCTCGGCCGCCCCGTCAGCATCGTCGTACTGCATTTTGTCTAGCAGTGAGCGAATATGAAAGTTGGAGTCACCCAGCCTGTGGGTTTCGTGTTTGCAGTGGTAACCCGACATAGCAGGGTCCTTGTAGAAGGGGTTGCGATGCGAAGCGTGCACTTCGCTCAACAAACACAACACTTGCTACATGCGATGCGGGCCGATGGGGCGAGTATAGAGACCCGGACCGCAGGCGTCTACCAAGCAACGCCAATTGCTACTTTATTGATAGCTGCTCAGGCTTTATCCATAGGCGGAAACCGCATATTTGCCTTTGGACTTAAGTCGCCGCAGCATCAAATCGAAAACTCGATGCAGTCACACCTCCAAAGATGCCCTCTTCGTGGTACACGCAGGTGGCTGCGTCGCCAGCGGCGGCCCCCAAGGCCACCATCAAGGGAAGCAGGTGCTCCTCGCGGGGGTGGGCCATCCGGGCCGAAGGCGCTTGCGCCCAGTTGACCAAGCGCGCTTCGCGCTGTTCTGGCGAGCTATGGAGCAAGGTGTCTTGCAACCATGCGTCAAAGGCGTTGGAGGGCTGTCTGGCTTGGGGGCCAAACATGCGCAGGTTGTGGTAGCTCTGGCCACTGCCGACGATCAAGACCCCTTCGTCACGCAGGGGGGCCAATGCACGCCCCAAGGCGATGTGGATGGCGGGGTCTAAGCCTGCCTTCAATGCAACTTGCAGAACGGGGACCTGGGCGTCGGGATACATCACCACCAGAGGCGCAAAGGTGCCGTGGTCAAACCCCCGGTGCGGATCCAAATGGCTAGGCAGTCCAGCGGCGTGAATCAAGCTCTCGATGCGCTGCGCCAGTGCCGGCGCGCCCGGCGCTGGGTACACCACTTCGTAGGTATGCGCTGGAAAGCCAGAGTAGTCATACACCATGGGTGGCTTGGCATGGGACATGACGGCAAAGTCAGCCTCCTCCCAATGGCCGGAGATCACCAGCACTGCGCTGGGCGTGGTGCCTACTTGCCGAGGCATGTCTTGCAGTGCCTCCTCCAAAACGCGCATACGGGCACGCATGTCTTCCATGTAGGGCCAGGGTCCACCGCCGTGGGAGATGAAGTACGTGGGCATGCGGGTCATAAACGGGTTTTCCTTTGCTAGTGTGCGTTTGAGGTGTACGCGTAGGCGTGCCCACCAAGCTGCTTAGTTGGAGCCAACTGCAGCGCAATCAAGTAGGCACAGTACTTGCGAAGCAGTTAAACGCGTAGCGTGCCGCCGAGGACTCAGGACTTCTACCTAGTTCGCGAGAAAACCCCGGCAAGACACAGCGCCAGTGTGAACAACATTCGACTAATTCATTTTGATCGGGCCATGATTCAACCTCGTCACATTCTTGCTGGTATCGGCGGCGCAGGTGTTACTCCATTCGCATGGTGCCCCTCTGGGCAACTGGGCTTGCAGTACAACCAAGGTGCGCCGTTGAGGGCAAAAGCACGAGGTCGGCGAGCATATCTCCAGCGCTTAGGTGTCCTAGGCGCGCTTCTCAAACACAGGGTAAACCCGAACTAACGTGGGTGCACGTATAGCTCACACTCGGCGCACCCTCTTTGCCCTTAGTTTTGTACGCACGATGATCCAACGCCGCCAGTTACTCACCAGCCTCGCTTCACTCAGCCTCAGCCCGTGGGCCTTTGCCCAAGCCGACAAGGGTATTGTTCTAGGCCAGTCTGCCCCTTTTAGCGGCCCTTCTGAGCAACTGGGAGTGCAGTACAACCAAGGTGCACGCCTGTACTTTGAAGCCCTGAATGCCAAAGGCGGGGTCAACGGCCGCACGATTGAAATCAAGCGCCTAGACGACGCATACGACCCTGAAAAATGCGCCAACAACACGCGCCAGTTCATCAGTGAGGGCGTGTTTGCTTTGTTTGGCTATGTGGGCACCGCCACCAGCATGGCGGCACTGCCTCTGGCGACCGAGGCCAAAGTACCGCTGTTTGCACCGCTGACTGGCGCACAAACGCTGCGTGACCCCGTTAATCGCTACGTGGTGAACTTGCGAGCTTCGTACTATGACGAAACCGCCGCCATCATCAAGCAGTCCACCTCCGTGGGCATCAAAAAGTTTGCTGTCTTCTACCAAAACGATAGCTACGGCCAAACCGGTTTGGAGGGGGTTGTCCGTGCTTTGGCACCGCTGAACTTGAAGCCTGTAGCCACTGGCACCGTCGAACGCAACTCCAACGATGTGGCAGCAGCGCTTAAAGAAATTTTGGACAAAAACCCCGAAGCCATCGTGCAAGTGGGCTCTTACCGTGCCTGTGCCACCTTTATCCGCTTGGCGCGCAGGGCAGGCTATAGCGGCAATTTTTACAACCTGTCCTTCGTGGGCACCCAAGCCTTGAGTGACGAACTCGGCACCGTGGCGCGCGGTGTGGTGGTGAGCCAGGTCATGCCCTACCCCTACTCATCGGGGACGGTCATTGCGGCAGAGTACCTAGGCGCCATGCAAGCCGCAGGTTTGGTCGCAACTGGCCCCAATTACTCCAGCATGGAAGGGTTTGTGGCAGCCAAGGTGTTCACCGAAGCCGTGCGACGCGCGGGCAAAGCACTCACCCGAGAGAGCTTTATCACTGCAGTTCAAACCATGCAACCCTACAACGTAGGCGGCATGGCCTTTGACTTTAACTCCCAAAAGAACAGCGGCTCTACGTTTGTAGAAATGACATTGCTGACCGAGGACGGCAAGGTGAGGCGTTAAGCTCGGTTGCTCATGGGGCCGAGGCCCCGTGAGTCAAGGCACAGAGACCTACAAAGCCGCTTCCAGCACCCGTCGGCTTACCGCCAAATCAATGTCCCGGTGCTCACCGAGCTGGGTCATGCCGTGTGACTCCAGTTGGGCAACCACGGCACTCACCACGCTGGCGTCTAAGCCATAGTCCCTCAAGCGGGTTGGAATGCCCATGTGCTCGAAAAAGGTGCGGGTATTCTCAATGGCGGCTGCAATGCGTTCATCCTCAGTCCCAGACCGAATGCCCCACACGCGCTGGCCATACTGCAAGAGCTTGTCGCGTTTTTGCACCCGCCGCTCGTGCAACATGGCTGGCAACACGATGGCCAAGGTGCGGGCATGGTCAATGTTGTGCAACGCGGTGAGTTCATGCCCGATCATGTGGGTGGACCAGTCTTGGGGCACCCCAGCCCCAATGAGACCGTTGAGCGCCAGCGTTGCGGCCCACATCAGCGTCGCGCGGTCGTCGTACACCGGCTCTTTGGCGTCCAACAGACGAGGCCCCACCTCCACCAAGGTTTGCAACAGCCCCTCCGCAAAACGGTCTTGCACGGGTGCATGGGACGGATAGGTCAAATACTGCTCCACCGTGTGCACGAAGGCATCGACCACGCCGTTGGCCAACTGCTGCACCGGCAATGTGTAAGTTTTGGTGGGGTCTAGCACTGCAAACCGGGGGAACACGTGGGAGCTGCGAAACGGCAGCTTGGCACCCATATCTCGCCGCGTAATCACGCCGCCGTTGTTCATCTCAGAACCGGTGGCTGGCAAGGTCAGTACGGCACCAAAGGGCAAGGCGCTTTGGATGTTTCGGCCACCCTTGAGCAAAATAGTCCACGGGTCACCCTCAAAGGGCACCGCCGCCGCAATGAACTTGGTGGCGTCAATAACCGAACCACCGCCCACAGCCAACAGAAAATCAAAACCCTCAGAACGAATCTGATTCACGGCCTGCATGGCCGTATCAAAACCAGGGTTGGGCTCAATACCCGCAAACGTGCTGTGGGCACGTTCGCCCAAAGCCGAGCGTACCTCGGCCAACGTGCCCGTCTTCTCGGCACTGGCGCCCCCCACCAAGATCAAAACCTTGGCGCTTGCGGGCACCAGCTTGGCGAGGTCGGCCACTCGACCTTTGCCAAAAGCGATATGGGTTGGGTTGTGGAAATCAAAGTTAAACATAACGCTCCTTCACATGGGCCAATCAAACACTGAGGGCCAAAACCCCATTGTGCGCGCGGGAGGTCGTGTGCTCTGTCTCCGCGGTGCCTCAATGCGCCGCTTTGTCGCCCCACAGTTGTTGCAGGCGCGCATCCCGACCACAGCTCGTGCGGTAGTACTTGTAGCGCAGCGGGTTCTTCTTGTAATAGTCTTGGTGGTATTCCTCTGCGGGGTAAAAGGCGCCGCCCATCACCACATCGGTCACGACGGGTTCTTTGAACGGTTTGCTCTTGTCAAGCGCAGCGCGTGAAGCGGTTGCAATCCGCAGTTGCTCTGCATTTTGCGCAAAGATGGCGGTACGGTACGGACTGCCCCGGTCGCAGAACTGCTGATCTTTGGTGGTGGGATCAATAGTTCGCCAGTAGTACTCCACGAGTTGCTGGTAGCTCACTTTTGCTGGGTCAAACAGCACTTCAACGGCTTCCGCATGCCCCGTGCTGTGGCTAGACACCTGTTCGTAGCTAGGGTTGGCAGTCCTCCCCCCGGTGTAGCCTGAGGTGGTGCTCAGTACCCCTGGTACCTTGTCGAAATCAGATTCCACACACCAAAAGCATCCGCCCGCAAACACGGCCTTTGCGGTGGCCGCAGCGGGGCTTGCGGTGGTCTGGGCCAAGCCCGCGCTGGGCGCCCAAAGAGCTGCAGCGGCGATGGCCACGGCCATGGCCAATAGCCGCCTCGCGGAGGCAAGGAAAGAAAAGTAGCTTGTGAAAATGCGTGGCATACAGAGCACCTGCGTTGTGGGTTGTAAGGCTTGGTCGGCTGAAATCGCCACACCTTACACCGTCTCAGCGCCCACGTCAGCGCAGTTTTAGCGGTCCCCTGTACCTTTTGTAAACACGAAGTAAAGCCCTGAACCTCTTGCTTGCAATCGCCACAAACACCCACATGTACGGCCGGTAAGTCTATTGATGGCAAAGGAAGCTTTTCATGTTCAGTTTCTCAGGTGGCACACGCACCGCAAAATGGCTCAGCACGCTGGCGCTTGCGGCTTTTTCACTGGGTGCAATAGCCCAGGCAGAGCCCAGCCTCAACCAGGTCTATGAAACGGCCCAAAGCGGGCAGCTAGACAAAGCCCAAACCATGATGCAGCAGGTGCTGGTGGCCCACCCCAACAGCGCCAAAGCCCATTTTGTGCAAGCTGAGCTGCAGGCTCGACAAGGGCGAGCCGCGCAAGCGCGTGAGTCTCTTGCCACCGCTGAAAAGTTGGCTCCCGGCTTGACGTTTGCCAAGCCGGAGGCGGTGCAAGCGCTTAGGGCACAGTTGGCAGCTAGCCCGGGCCCCGCAGCTGCAACGCGCACTGCACCGGCACCCGCTGCCGCAACCCCCTTCCCATGGGCCTTGGCCATACTGGCGGGCAGCGGTCTGCTTGCGTTTGCCATTTACACCTTAGGAAAAAAGCGCAAACCCGCAGCCAGCGCTGCACAGCAAGACCCTAGCGCGAGCTTGCTCGGTCCACAAACCTTTGGCCAAGGGACCTTGGGCAATGGCGTGGCACCGCCCTACAGCCCAGCGGGCTACGCCCCCAACGCCTACGGCCAAGCCCCCAGCAGCGGACTGGGTGGCAAGGTGATGGGCGGGCTGGCCGCTGGCTTGGCGGTGGGCGCAGGGGTCATGGCTGCTGAGGCCATAGGCAGCCGGCTGATGGGCAGTGGCGAAACGCACCCCCCCCAAGACAACAGCTTTGCCAACAATGACTTTGCGGCACCCCATATCAACCGTGACATGGGGGGACCAGGGTTTGGCGTCAACGACAGCAGTTCTTGGGATGACGGTGCCTCGTTTGCCAGCAATGACGCGGGAGGGGGCGACTGGGACAGCTAAGGCTACCCGGCTACGACAAAGTTTCCATACGGGGGATGAATGAGGTATGTTCGGCTTTCAAGTTTTCTCATCTGGTAGCCGAAAAAGAAGAGACTTATGACAGACAACACATCCTCCGCAGCCGCCAACGGCGTTGACTCCACCAACTCTCTGATGTACGAAGGCCTAGGCCACGTAGTGCGTGCGCTCCACGATGCCCTCACATGGGTAGGTGCAGACAACGCCTTGGCCGATGCGTCTAACGAGTTTCCTTCCGCGCGTGAACGTCTCTTGCACGTAGCCACCATGACCGAGCGTGCCGCCAATACGGTGCTCAACAAGGTCGATGAGGCCTCCCCTTTGCAGCAAAACATGGAAGCCTCCGCCAAAGCTTTAGCCAAGCAATGGGAGGGCGTGCAGACCCATGGCTTGAGTCCCGAGATGCAAGCTTTGGTGCAGCAAACCCAAGCGTTTCTGTCAGACACCCAGTTCCGCACGCAGGCCACCAGTGCCGCCCTGTCTGAAATCATGATGGCGCAAGACTTTCAAGACCTGACCGGGCAGCTCATCAAGAAAGTGGCCACCTTGATCGAGCGCACCGAGACGGACCTGATCAAGCTGCTCATCAGTGGCGCGCCTGAAGGCAAAATCGCGTCCCTCAAAAAGGAAGAAGAGCTGGCTGGCCCGGGCGCCGTCGGCAGCATTCGCATGGCCCAAAACGATGTAGACGCCATGCTGGCCGACTTGGGCTTCTAAGCCCGTTTGCTACGCTCCAGCCCAGTCTTGCACATACTGCGGGGTGGGTGCGGTGCACAGTGGGTCTGGCTGGGGGGCTAAACGCTGACTGGCGATAGGTAGCACCCCAACCCACGCTGTGCTGCCCATATCGTCGGCATCATCCACAGCGCCTCCTTCGCGCACCTTGCAAGCGGCCTCGGTCAGCGCAATGCGCAACACCGTGGTTGCCGCATACTCTTTGTCATTCCCCGCACGTATTTCGGCTTGCCGGCCCACCGCCAGTTTGTCCATGAAAGCCTCCAAAGATGCGCGCTTGGCGGCATCACTCTCGACGCGCTCAAACTGGCCATACACCATGGCCGAGCGGTAGTTCATCGAATGGTTGAAGGCCGAACGCGCCAAGACCAAGCCATCGATATGGGTGATGGTGATACACACTTGCGTGCCCTTGCAGAGGTGCTTCATCAAGCGACTGCCATTGGAAGCATGGATGTACAAATGCTCCCCTTCACGCCAACACGCCATCGGAATGCAATGGGTACCTTTCTCATCGGCGAACGCAAGATGGCACACATAGGCCGCGTCAACGATTGCGTACAACGTTGCCGCGTCATAGCGAGCGTTTTCAGCCACCCGGCGCACCCGCGTGCGGTCGCTAGGGGCCATTGGCACGTCTGATGCAGGTGCAATGTGGGTGGTTTCGGTCATGGTGGGCGTTATCAAAAAAAGTGAAAGGAGCCCGCAATGTAGATACATGCGGCTCCTTTTTTAGAGCCACAATCGGGATTTTTTTTAGAACCAGAGATCACAAACACGCCCAGTTATGGACCTTTCCGTTTTGCTAGCCACCTATGCACCTGCACAAGGCTCTGCCCAGAGGCGTCTGCACATAGGTTTACGCACGGCCATTCTCAATGGCACCTTGGCGGCGGGTACACGTCTGCCACCTAGCCGCTCAATAGCGCTCGAATTGCGAATGGCACGCAACACCGTCTTGTATGCGTACAACCAACTAGTCACAGAAGGCTTGGTACACAGCGACCGCACCGGCACGGTAGTCAATGCTTTACCCATGCGCGCGGCGCTCGACGCGCGTGCGGCAAGCCCGCCTGCGGCCGGGCTATCGCGGCGTGCACGCGCCCAGCATGCCCTGCCGCTTGCATCCGATTTAGCCGGGGCTTTTGCGCCTGGCGTCCCCTCGCTGGCCGAGTTCTCTACCTTGGCTTGGCGTCGCACTAGCGAGCGCATATGGCGCCAACTGGGCCCGGCGCAACTGGGCTATGGTGACCCACTGGGCGAACCTGGCCTGCGCGCCGCCATTGCCGACCACTTACGGGCCTCACGCGGTGCGCGTTGCGACGCGCAACAAGTGTTTATCACCGACGGCACCCAAAGCAGCTTGGAGCTGTGCGCGCGTGCCTTTGCGGACGAGGGAGACACCGTGTGGATAGAGAACCCGGGCTATGGAGGTGCCCTGACGGCGTTTCGCAATGCGGGCTTACATGCGGTGGGCATTCCGGTGGACGCAGAAGGCATTGCCCCAAGGGCCCAAGACTGGGCCGCGCGCCCACCCAAGCTCATTTACGTCACCCCTGCGCACCAATACCCCACAGGCGGTGTGCTCAGCATGCAACGACGCGTGGCCTTGCTGACCCACGCAAGCCAAGTAGGCGCTTTGGTCATAGAAGACGACTACGACGCGGAGTTCCGCCACGAAGGCCCCCCGCTGCCCGCCATGCAAGGCCTGACGCAAGGCGCGCCGGTGCTGTACCTCGGAACGTTTAGCAAGATGCTGTTTCCAGCCCTCAGGGTGGGCTATGTGGTAACCCCCCCAAACTTGGCAGGCGCAGTGTCGCAGTTGGTGGCCCATGCCAGCTTGCGGGGACGCACCGCCGAGCAAATGGTGCTTGCAGAGTTCATGCGCAGTGGCCAGTTGAACCTGCACCTGCGGCGCATGCGGCGGGTGTACCGCGCCAGACGCAACGCATTGCTAACGGCACTGCACCAGCACCTAGACGATGTCTGCACCATCCACGGCGAGAGTGCGGGCATGCATTTGGCCCTATGCTTTAAAGACCCGCGCACCGCGGCGGCCCAAGTCAGTCTTGCGGCACTGCGTGCTGGCGTGGCTGCCCCAGCCTTAAGCAGCCATGCGACCAGCGACGGCGTTCCTGCGCAATGGAATGGCTTGGTCTTGGGCTACGCCCAAGTAGATGCCGCGCACATGCAGCCCTTGGTGCAAACCTTAGCCAGCGTGATTCGCCAACACACCCCAAAGCTTTGAGTTTGCAAAGCGCATGCACGCGCCTTAATCCACCCAACCGAATACGGGGTAGCGCATCCACTCCGGCTCGTGGAAACGCTTGCCGTTGGCAAAGATGAACTGCAAGACTTTCTGAGGGTCCGACACGTCTTGGGGGTGCTGGTCTTTCCAGTCTTCAAACTGCGCAGCCAGCAGCGGCTCGGCTTGTAGCATGTCCCACGCCGTGTCTTCAAACACGTAGTCGGAAAACGCTTCTTTCTTCTCCAGCACGCTGTTGAAAAAGCCCCACCGGAAAAAGCTGTCATGGGCCTGCGGCTCTAAGGTTTCTACGGCAAAGCGGGCTTGCGCTTGGTTCAGGGGCACCAGGTAGTCACCGGCATACAACTGCACGTCTTCCATGTGGGTGGTCACGGTGACTCCATCGTGGAACATATGGCCTTCGTAAGGTCTGGCCCGCGTTTGCACATGGGCTATGCGGTACACACCCACCCGGCGTACTTGGTCCTGCGCTAGGCGTTCCGTCACCACCCCGTTCCATTGCAGCCGTTCAATCACCTCGCGCCAGGCTTGGGGAATGACGTAGGCCTTGGGCGTGTCTACCAGCACCTCAGGGGTGCATCGGTTGAAAAACGTAATGTCGTGCTCCCAAGGCTGGCTGCGGTCATACGACAGCCGGGTGTAGTTACCCAACTTGCTGGGGCTGTAGACCGCCTTGAATCCTTTGAAGGGCACTTGCGAAGGCCGCTCGTAGTCAATGCGCCACAGCACGGGCCATTGGCTGCAGCGCGCAGCGTCTGCCTTAGCGGCAGCGCGCAGGGCTTGTAGGGCCGGACCGTGGCTCACGGTATAGGCCAGCACCGTCTCCACCAAAGCACGCATGGAGTCATAACGTTGGGCGAACGTCTTGAGCATGTGGGTCTCAGTCATAAAGCCCACGGTGTGGTGCAAGGCGGCGTAACCGGTAGAAAAACGCGGCACCTCCAAGGAATGCTGGATGCCTTTGTCAGGCGAGTCATGCACCGGGTTGACATAGGGGCAGGTGGGCCAGCCCCGCTGCTCCATGCCTTCGTAAATGGCAGGGAGCATGGTCTCGCGCAGATACGGGCCCAGCACGTCGCCCAGCTTGTCGCTTTGCGTGTGGATCAACGTCATGGTGTAGCTGTAGTCCGCGCCATTGGAGGTGTGGGTGTCCACCATGACATCGGGGTCCCACGCGGTAAAGAAGCGGCAAAAGGCTTGGGCCTCTAGGCTGTCGGCCTTGATGAAGTCGCGGTTGAGGTCCAGGTTGCGCCCATTGCCACGAAAGCCAAAACTCTCAGGCCCCACCTGGTCAGTGCGCGAGCGCTTGTTGCGGTTGTGCATGCCGTCTACGCCGTAGGCGGGAATGAACAAGAACACGGTGCGCCCCAGCGCCGCCAAGCGCTCTGGCTGCAGGCAAAAGTCGCGCACCAGCGCCATGCACGCGTCTATGCCCTCAGGCTCGCCGGGGTGGATGCCGTTGTTGTTGAAGTAGACCGGCCGCCCAAGGGCTTTTAAGGTGGAACGGTCAAACATGCCATCCGCTGTGACCACCCCAGCGTGCAGCGGACGCCCACTGTTGGTGGTGCCAATCTGTGTGAGCTGCAGCACCTGCGGAAACTGCTGCGCCAAGCCCTCGTAAAACGCAATGCACTGCGCCCAGGTGGTGGTTTGGTTGCCATTGCCCAACTCATAGGGCGTTTGAAAGCTAGGAGTGAACGCGTAGGTCATAGGCAGTGCAAAGGGCTTGCTAAAAAAGTGGTGGAATTGTCGCAAATATATTTCATTCATATTTTGAAAACCACCACCAACGCCGGTTGCTATTATTTACATAGCTACCGACGCTTATGGCTTAGGCGCAAGCGGCCTATTCACTCTGTCGCACCCATGGGCCGCAGGTATGCGCTGCCCCTTTGTGCACGCGCGGTGTCGGAACTGCTGACGCAACAGGTGCCTACCTGCGCGTCAGGTTCACCGCGTGGGTGTTGCACCGCACCGACCCTGTGCGCGTCACAGCGCAAGCTCCCACCCTTATCAACCCGCGGGCCCCTTAGGCCAAGGAGCACACCATGAGTTTGGGCAGCATTCTTTTAATCATTCTGGTCTTGATGCTGATTGGGGCTTTGCCCAGTTGGCAGCACAGCCAAGCTTGGGGCTACGGCCCCAGCGGCGGCTTGGGCGTGGTCCCAGTGGTTTTACTCGTCTTCATCCTGATGGGACGGCTGTGATGCCTCCGCCCGTATTCCCCACTTCACTAGGAGCCCCCATGTTTCACCTCAGCCCAAGTACCCTGCGCGCATGCCGGCTCACCGCAGGCGCACTGTGCCTGGCCTTGGCCGCCTGCAGCAGCCTAAAGACGCCCGCCACCGCTGACGTGGCCGTGTCCAAAGCCGCCGTAGATAACGCAGCAACTGCAGGCGGTGCGCAATACGCCCCCGACGAAATGCGCACCGCGCGTGAAAAGCTGGCGCGCGCCAACCAAGCCCTGGCCGCCAAAGACTACGCCATGGCGGTAGACCTAGCCGCCCAAGCCCAGGCCGACGCCAAGCTCGCCCAAAGCAAGGCCAACTCCACCAAGGCACAAGCCGCCGCAGCGGCGCTGCAAGACGACATACGCGTACTGCGCGAAGAGATTGAGCGCAACAACAAGTAGGTCCCCAGTGCCTTTGCCAACGCTAGGCCCCCACATCGCCCTCCACCATTTTTGAGACTACTCCAATGAAAACACCCCCACTTCCCCGCCATCTGACGACCCGGTTGGCCCCCATCGCGCTCGCACTGGCCGCGTTCTTAGGTGCGTGCAGCAGCTTGCCCAACAACACCACCCTGCTGGAGCAAACCCGTATGGACTACCGGGTCGCAGTTGCCAACCCGGACGTGGCGACCTACGCCCCACTGGAGATGAAGCTTGCCAGTGACGCACTCTCGCAGGCCAACACCGCCGCGATGGATAGGGCGAGCGCCGAAGACATCGACAAACTGGCCTACCTGGCCAAGCAAAGAATTGGCATTGCCCAAGCCCTTGCCAGCCAAAAGGCTGCCGAAGCCCAAGTCGCCAACGCCAGCAAAGTGCGTGACCAAGTGCTGCTGCAACAACGTACGGTAGAAGCCGACCAGGCCAAGGCTGATGCGGCCATCGCCCAGGCGCGGGCCGATCGGGCCCGCCTTGACACCCAACAGGCCCTGGACGCAAGTGCCGCCGCCCAAAACCAAGCCCAAAACGCCCTGGACAGAAACGCCTTGCTAGAGCGTCAGCTGGCCGCCTTGGCCGCGCAAAAGACCGAGCGCGGCTTTGTCATTACCTTGAGCGATGTGCTGTTCGGCACCGATCTCGCCCGCCTCAATGGCGACGGCATACGCACCGCCCAAAAGTTGGCGAACATCTTGCAAGAAAACCCGCAGCGCAGGGTGTTGATTGAGGGCTTTGCCGACAGCACAGGCAGCAGCGCGCACAACCAAGAGCTGTCTGAGCGGCGCGCCAACGCGGTCATGGAAGCCCTGCAAAACTTGGGCATACCTGCAGGGCGCATTGACGCCAAGGGTTATGGCGAGGCTTATCCCGTGGCTGCCAACGACACCGCACCTCAACGCCAACGCAACCGGCGGGTGGAAATTGTGTTGTCTGACGAGTCGGGCAGGGTCCCGCCGCGCTGACTATGGGGCACATAAGTAATTTAAATAATTTACTTATTGAGTTTTCGGCTACATTTGTAATCAATAAAGTTTACAAATGCAGCCACCATGGAACGCACGCCCCTCAAGACCACCCTGCTCATCATGGCCGCCTGCATGGTGGCTTTGTTCTCCACCGTGGGAGCGGCGCTGCCCTACCCCATCTTGCCGCCGCTGTTCGCGGCAGAGGCCAACAACAACTTCAACCACTATTTGGGCTTGCCGCCCAAGCTGCTGTTCAGCGTGGCACTGGCCATTAACCCCTTGGGCTTGCTCATTGGCTCAGCACTTTTAGGCCCTTTGTCAGACCGCTACGGCAGGCGCCCTGTACTGCTGGGTACCGCACTGGCGGCGGCCTTGGGCCACGCGGTGACCGCTGCCGCGCTGCTGATGCAGTCTTACCCGCTGTTTATCGTGGCGCGCTTTGTCACAGGCCTCATGGAGGGCAATGGCAGCGTGGCGCGTGCCATGCTTGCCGAGCAACTCGAAGGCAGCCTGCGCGTGCGGGCCATGGCTTGGCTCAATAGCGCGTTTTACATGGGCTGGCTGGCCGGCCCCTTGCTGGCGGGACTCACTTTGCCCTTTGGTGTCACCGTGCCATTTTGGGTGGCTGTGGCTGCGCTCTTGGTAACCGCCAGCATCGCCGCTATTGCCATTGCGCCCCAAGCGCCCAGCATGTGCCACACGGGTTGGTGGCAGGTGGTCAAGCATGAAAACTCGCTGCGGCTGCTGAGCCACGCGCCACTGCGCACCTTGTTCATCGTGCACCTGGCCTACACCTGTGGCATTACTGCTTTTTATGAGTTTTACCCGCTATGGCTGGTGGAGACTTGGAAGTTTGACGCCGCCGCCATTGCGTGGACCACCGCGGCCCTGTGCGGCGCCATGACCTTGGCCAGCACCGTGGCCGGGCGCAATGAACCCAAAGTGCCTCTGCTGCAGGCCAGCCGCTGGGCTGTGCTGACAGCCAGTTGTGTAGCGGCCGTCGGGCTGGGTTCGCCGCAGGTGGGCTTGGTAGCCATTGTGGCGTTTGCCGTTCCCAATGCGTTTTACAACGCCATCATGCCGGCGTGGTGCGCAGAGCGCTTTGGCCACTTAGGGCAAGGGGCGGTGATGGGTTTGCTGTCCACCACGTTTTGCATTGCCAACATCTTGATGGCCATGGCAGGCGCGGTACTTACCTTGTTTGACACCCGCTGGGTTTTGCTCTTGGGCGCGGTCTTGGGGGCTTGGTCAGCCTGGCGCATCGCGCAGTGGAACAAGACCATAGACAAAGCCCCCCACACCGTGACCCACAACTCGGCTATGGTGCGACCATGAACACAGCTGAGCACATACTGTTTTTAATCAAAACCCGGGGCCCCGCTACCGCCCAACAGCTAGCGCTGGCCTTAAACCTCACCTCCATGGGCGCTCGGCGCCACTTGGAAACGTGGCAAGACAAAGGCCTGTTGCAAGCCGAAGACCGTGCCGACAAAGTGGGCCGCCCTGCGCGCTACTGGATGCTCACCGACGCGGGCCACGCCCGCTTTCCTGACCGCCACAGTGACCTCACCTTGCAGCTCATCGCCCAAGTGCGCTCGCTATTCGGCGAAGCGGGCCTAGATCAACTGATCAGCGCCCGTGAAAAAGCCAGCGAGGCAAGTTACGCGCAGCGCATGCAGGGCACCAGCACCTTGGCCGAGCGTGTGGAGGCTCTGGCCCAGGTGCGCGAGGAAGAAGGCTATATGGCCCACGCCGAGGTGCTGCCCGACGGTGGCTTCTTGCTCGTAGAAAACCACTGCCCGATCTGCGCCGCAGCCAAAGAGTGCCAAGGCTTTTGTCGCTCAGAACTCGCCGTCTTTCGCACCGCACTGGGCCCACAAGCCCAAGTAGAGCGTGTAGACCATGTGCTGGCTGGGGGACAGCGGTGTGCGTATGCCATTACGCCCATCAAACCGATAAAGGGCTAAATCTCCGGCCCGTGGACTCCCCAGAAAAGCGGCCTAAAGACAGGGCTTTCCCCACAGCAAGGCAAGTTCATAGGGGGTATTCTGCGGAGAACACATTTAGGCTCAAGCACTACTTCTATGCTCTCCATGCAGTCAGCTCCAATAGGCTCTTACGTGGCGCAAGAACTACCGAGCGTGCCTAGCCACATCGATGATGCGCTGCGAGCCGCGCGGGAGCGGGTGCTTCAAACGGCGTTAGAGCACGGGGAGTCTTACCACCGGGCTGGCATGTTGGTGGAGGCCGAAGAGTTTTACCGCACCATCTTGCAAGAAGACCCAGAGCACGCCCAAGCACATCACCGCTTGGGTCTACTCGCCGTGCATGCCAAGCAGCCAGAGCAAGGCGTACTGCTATTGAAAAAGGCACTTGCGCTATGTCCAGAGTCCATGTCTTTCCGTTTGGATTTGGCAGATGCCCTTATCCAATCACAGTGCTTGCTGCAGGCATGGACGGTCTTGAACGACTCCCCTGACAAACCGGGATACGCCACAGCCCTCATTCCTCTCCTGCTCGATCTGTCCGAGGCTATGGAAGTGTCAAAGTCCGCTGGCGGCGTTTACGCCGCGTCCAGCCTGAAACGCAAAGCAGACAAAAGGTACCAAGCCCTGCGCGCGAGCAAGACCAAAATGCACGAGCAAGCCGCAGCGACACAGCTACTCGCCCAAGAGAAATTCCAAGCGCTTGAGGCGTTAGCACTTGATTTGCTTTTTAAGTGCCCCATGGACAACTTTTGTTGGGAGCTCTTTGGTTTGGCCCTGTTCCAAGGTCGTGGGGGCAAGGGTGCCGATGCATGCCTGCGTCGTGCGGTTGCCTTGGCACCTACCGTCGCGGAGAATCAATACAACCTTGGCGGCGTGCTCACGATACAGGGAAAGCTACAGGAGGCTGAAGACGCATTTCGCAGCGCATTGCGCATTGATCCTCAAGACGCCCTAGCGCACATGAACTTGCTTTTCTGCCTAAGCCACAACGCTACGGTGGGGGCACAGCAACTCTTTGAAGAACACCGCCGCTTTGGAGAGGTGTTTGAGGCGCCTTTGCGCAAGAGTTGGCCGAAGCACGCCAACGACCGCAACCCTCAGCGCGTGATTCGGGTCGGATTTGTCTCGCCAGACTTTCGTACGCATGTCGTAGCCAAGTTCATACTGCCGATGTTCGAGCGTTTAGCGAAGGACACATCACTGACACTGATCGCCTACTACACGCTGGCTACCGTCGATGAGGTGACCACGCAAATACGCGGCCACTTTGCGCAGTGGAATCACGTTGCCGGTATGTCTGATGAAGCGCTCGCGGCAACCATCCTCGCAGACCAAGTGGATATCTTGGTGGATCTGTCAGGGCACACGCGGTTCAACCGACTGTTGGCCTTTGCGCGCAAGCCAGCACCAGTGCAGGTCAGCTGGATTGGGTATCCAGGCACGACGGGTTTGACTGGCATGGACTACTACTTGGTGGACAAGGTCTTGTGCCCGCCCGAGAGCCCGATTGAGCAGCAATTCACAGAAAAGCTTGTACGGTTGCCCACTTGTGGCCTCATCCAACCCGAGGCGGGGCTACCTGATCCTGGGCCCTTGCCTGCGCTTCGCAATGGGGGATTGACCCTTGGCAGCTTCAATCGCATCGGGAAAATTACCCCGGAGTCCGTGGCACTGTGGGCAAAGCTTTTGCATGCATTGCCAAGCGCGCGACTCTTGGTAGGCGATGTCAATTTCGATGACGGCGTTGACCTCCGACTCATCGCGTCGTTTGAATCGCTTGGCATTGATCGGCAACGGCTGCGACTCGAGCCTCGCCGGGACATTCAAGGCTATCTGGCCTTGCACCAAGAAGTAGATTTTTGCCTAGACACTACGCCCTACGGTGGGGGCACCACCACCTACCATGCCTTGCACATGGGTGTGCCTACGCTCACCTTGTTTGGTGACACACTCACTCGCAGATTGGGCCTTTGCATACTGACCCATTACGGTTGCGAGCAATTCGCGGCAGACAATGAGCAGCATTTTGTAGAAAAGGGCGTTTACTGGAGCGAACACCTCCATGAACTCGCTGCGGTGCGCGCTAGTTTGGCGGAAAAGGTAAGACTCCACCAAGAAGCCCAAGTGCAGCAACAACGCATGGTCGATGGTATTTCGCGCGCGTTCAGGACCATGTGGAAGCGCTGGTGTGCCGGTCTACCTGCCGAGTCGTTTGATGCGTGAGCCTGTTGACGCGACCCCAGTCAGCCCCTCCATATGGTTCCTGAAATCTACGTCACGCGCCCCCTTCTGATCCCAGCAGGGCATCCGGTGCAGACGCAATTCACCGAGAAAATGTCCCCAAGCACCGTGGCGTTGTGGTCACGTTTATGGATAGATGCGCCGACTTCATTACTTCGCATAGGTGACGCGGATGGGCAGGAAGGCTCTATCGATCAGAGGGTGCAGGGGTTTGCGCAAGGCAGCAACCCCAAGGCCCGACTCCTATTTGTCGCGCGACGTGAAACCTTGGCGTACGTGCGTCCCGACCATGCGATAGATAGGCGTCTAGACCCCGTGCCTTATATAGCAGGGACCAGCACAGTTCATGCGCTTTGGATGGGTGTACCCGCACTGACGGCGGCCGGAAAAACCGACTTCACTGGCCATCGGGCTTGGGTGGGTTTCCGAAAGATGTGGCACCGTTGGCGCCAACATTTACCAGCAAAGTCTATGGACGTATTTTTGTCTGGCTCGAACAGTACTATGCCTCAGGCAATAACTTAACTCGAAGTTTGAGCAAATCGAAAACAATATTTCAACAGTGATTGGAAATAGGCATGCTTGACTTTAACAATGTCATTAACAACTACGGCCAGACAGTTGATGAAAAAACTCGAACTTTGGTGTTGTCGTTGATTTCTGAAAACCGTAAGCAAGCGCTCTATTTCTTCGGGCGTAATGAGTCATCAAGCCAGCTAAGTGCGTTGATTGCTTCGGACGGATTTATTGACGACTATGCTCCAGTTGGCACAACGTGGAGAGGCAAGCCTGTATTTAAATTAGATGAAGTTGCGAAGGATTCAATCGTTGTAAATTGCGTATCCAATTCACGACCAGCCACTGCAATGCGCCGTATTGAAAGTTCTGGGATTAAAAACATTCTGTCATACGCTGACTTATGCAAGGTCTTGCCAGACCGAGTACCGTTGCCCGACTTTGTCGCGCAAACGAGAGCAGATATGGCGATTCACGCAGGGAAATGGCAGACAGTTTATGAACGATTGGCAGACTCAGAGTCACAAAAAGTATTTAATGATGTTCTGATGTACCGACTTACGGGCGATTCTTCAGCCCTACCTGGCTACACATATCGACCTAAAGAGCAATACTTTGAAGACTTCCTAAATATTGACGATGAAGTGTTTGTGGATGCGGGTGGATTCGACGGCGAAACCACAGAGTTGTTTTGCCTGAAGTATCCAAATTATAGAAGGGTAATATTGTTTGAACCTTCACATGAAAACATGCAGCTAGCCAAAAGTAGACTGGCAGCATTTCGTTCTGTTGAATTCATTGAAAAAGGCGTATCCGACAAGGCAGGCACATTGCACTTTAAATCCAATTTGGGCTCAGGCAGTTTGATATCGGCGGATGGCGATGCCTCCATCGAGGTGACTACTATTGATTCCTACCTGGACGATGAGGCCACATTTATCAAAATGGATTTGGAAGGCTGGGAATTAAATGCACTCAAAGGTGCTTCTTGGCATATAAAGAAATGCCATCCCAAATTAGCGATAGCTGTCTACCACGCCCCATCTGATATTTGGAAGACGCTCGATTTCGTACTGGATTGCTGGCCTGAATACAGTGTATTTTTACGCCACTACACCGAAAGCTGGACAGAAACAATTATGTATTTTGTACCAGTAAAGCGCTAGACCATATCAGCGCTCTCTACAACTCCTTAATTCAACCAACCCAAAACGCTTGAGCCCTGATCCTCCAACAAAACAGAATAACTATGAAAATAGAAATTTCCGATCAATTGTTTATAGAAGTGCCGGATAGACTTGCAAAAATCTACAATGCATTCGAACCACTGACTACCAGTTATGTAAAAAAATATCTCCGACCTGGAGATACATTTTTGGACATTGGAGCAAATATTGGCTATTTTTCCACGCTTGCCTCCCAATGGGTTGGAGAAGCGGGACATGTATTTGCTGTCGAAGCATCTCCTGAAGTCATCCCTATTTTGCACGGCAACACCGCGACACTAGGCAATGTGTCAATTATTAACTTTGCCGTTGGCAATAGACGTGGAACAACCGATTTTTTCATGACGGAAGATTATGTAAATTCTGGTGTCTCGATGACACCATTTGCGCAAAATACACGAAAGATTACCGTTCCTATTGAAACTCTAGATCATTGGTACTTTGAACTTGAACCTCAGTCACGGAGAGTCGACTTCTTAAAATGCGATGTGCAGGGCGATGAGGTCGCGGTGCTTAGTGGGGCAAAAGAAATGATCG